>NZ_JBFOHK010000002.1:0-1006305 GCF_040812335.1 Rhodanobacter lycopersici | reverse complement strand
CAGCGGCACCACGGTCTGGCAGTGGGCGTACGCGGGCAACCCGTGGGGGGAGCTGGACCCGACTTCAACGACCGGCTATACCTACAACCTGCGCTTCCCCGGACAGTACTACGATGTGGAAACGGGGTTGATGTACAACGGGGCGCGGTACTTCGACTCGGCTCGTGGTGGCTTCGATCAGCCCGATCCTTCCGGCTTTAACGGCGGCATTGATCTGTACGTCTACGGCTTGAACAACCCGCTGATGTATGTCGACCCGTCGGGGCTTTCGCCTCCGGGCGTACCTCCGCCGATGGGGCCGTTCTTGCCGCCGCCGTGGGCGGAGTTGGAGTTGCCGCGTACTCCGGAAGGATTTCCAGAGCCTCTGACACCTGCGGCATGTGTAGCGGCGTATAGCCGTGAAAAAGACGCGACTGCTGAATTCGAAATCGATCAGTTGAACGAATGCGCAACCGACATCCCCAACCCGGATGATCCCAACGGACCAGTGATGTGTAGAGTTAATGTTGGGGCGATGTGGTCGGCTGCGGATTACGTCGCTGGGCGGCACCTAAAACAATGTGTGGCATCGTGCAAATAGTGGATTTAATCATGAAAAAAGCGCAGATTTTTTATGTTATTTTGCTAATTGTTGCTCTTTCTGGCGCAGCCTTTTTTGCTGGTCTGCATTGGAAGGAGCATGAGGTTAAGGTGCAGCCGACTAGCGCACTGGGTGCGCAGCTTGCGTGTGAGGCTAGTAGCTTGGAAAACAACATAGCAGTTGCTTCGCTTTTGGACAAAAATAATAGCGATGACGCAAAGGACGTGTTGATGATTGGTATTAAATCGAGTGTCACCAAGCTAAAAGCTTTCGAGCCATATTCAGGCAAAGGCGACCGAGCTATGGTCACGGATGCACTGCAAGATGGAGAGACGTACCTCTCTACGAAACGTTCTCCCTGATTCGAACCAGCCGGAAGTTGCGTCATGAATCGGAACGCCCGCCCTGTGCGGGCGTTCTTCTTTGCTCTGCGCAGCGCTGTTCAGGCCCTGAACACCGACCGATCGGGGCAGCTATCGGGCGTCGCGCCAGAGGCGGCCGGCGGTGAGCGCATCCCCGCGTGAAGCGAAGGTCTCGCTGGGCCCGCTTGTGATGTTGCCCTCGCGCGTCCACAGCTCCCATCGGCCATCGTGTCGCCAGCTCGGCACGGCGGCATAGCCCTGGGTTTCCAGTACCGGCTCGACGGCCTCGACCTCGGGTCGAAGCGTGAGCTGTCCGCACATCACCAGTGGTGTGCCGCAGCGGCCTTCGCGATGGTTCTGCATGGCGTGCTTCCTCTCTCGATCAGGGTCACCCGCGCATCGTAGCCGGGTGCGGCGGGATGCCGTGCCTATGCCGGTGACATGCCGGGCGATGCCGGCACGCTATCGGGGACATGCGGCTCGGGGCGCGGCGCAAATGCGGTTCCCAGCGGCGGCGATACCGTGCGCGAAGTGCGGGCAAGACAGGTGATGTAGGCCTACATTTGAAAATGTTGGCCAACATCACTTCCCTTATTCGCGCCGGGGCGCTCAACGGTGTCTTGTCCTGCGGAGCGGGCCGGCTACCGCCGGCCTTACTCGGGCGGCACGAAGAACGCGACGGCATCCTCTCGCTTGTGCGTCCAACGGGTGCTCTGGTTGCGGCGTAGCGAGAAATCGTGGGCACGCTGACCCTGTAAGCGGCGTGTCTTGGCCAGGTTCTCCGGTGACACGCGATTGCCTTGCTTGTTGTTGTCCAGCCAGCCGCAGAAATAGCGCTTGTCGGCGTGCTCGATGTGGGGGTAATAACGCACCACGTCGTCGGCCGAAGGCGTGTGCGCGGGTGTGGTGTGATCAGGGATATGCCGGTTGAACTCGGCGAAGAACTCGGCGGGGTTGAGGCGGTGATCGTTGCCAGCCTGTTGAAACAGCGCTCTGCGCAACGCGAAGAACGCTTCGGGTGGTTCGATGAAGGTTCTGATCGCGAAACCCTGGTGCACTTCCACGAAGATGGTGAAGCCTTCGCCCAGGCATCCCAGCACCAGCTCGAACGGTTCGAGATCGGCAAAGAACAGGCACTCGAAGGTGAGATGGTTGTGCTGGTAGCGAAACTTGGCACGTCCCATGTTCTGCGCACGCATGCTGCGGTACAGCGGTTGCAATCCAGTCAGGCGCATAGCGAGAGCTGCGGTGAGGTACGGAGATGTCTTTATAACCTAAAGAAAAAGCCCGCTCTCCGGCGGAGCGGGCCGGCTGCCGCCGGCTGAAAGCAAAGGCGCACGCGCCAAGACGAAGCCCCAGCGCGAGTAATGGTGATGCCGCGTTTAGCGGCTAAACGATCAGGACGCCAGAGTGCCGCTGCCGACATGGCGTTGGCTTCGCTCTTGAGGTAGGTCTGGACGAAGGTTTTACGTTCGTCGTCAAACCAAATCACATCCAGCGGGCCGGCATCGCCGATGCGCTTGTCGCAGTGCAGGTAGCTACCATCCAGCCCTTCCAGTAGATGCCGTAGGCGCTCGGCGTAGGGGCTGTACTCGTGCGGCGTGAAGCGTAGATCCAGCGGTGTCGGACCCGCGCTCTCGATGTTCCGCTCAAGGAACCACGCCAGCTTCTGGATCCCCGGCAAACTGCACTCCATGCCCAGCACCCAGTAACAGCTCACCAGCTCGGCAATCAGGGCTCGCGCCGGAGTCAGCTTCTCCACACCGGCGCGCTTGGCGATGTTCTGGTATCCCCTGGTCGGCTCGAACACGAGAATTTCGGTATCAAGACCCGCCAACGCCTCCTCGATCTGTAGGCGAACCGCGGCCCAGTCCAATCCGCCGTTGCCCGCGCCCAGCGGCGGGATGGCAATGGATTTGACCTTGTTCTCGATTAGGAAGCGGCGCAGATCCTGCAGCCCTTCGGTGATCCATTCGATCTTAGAAGCGCCTCGCCAGTGCTGTTTGGTCGGAAAGTTGACGATCCAGCGTGGGCCATCCAGTTCGTTCACTTCGGTGACGAACATCCTGCCGACGCGCACTTCCTTGACCTTGCAGGCGGTGGCGTAGCGACGGAGGTTTTCGGCAACCGCTCCTTGAACATCAGCACGATGCCCTTGCCCATCACACCCACGGTATTGACGCTGTTGACCAGCGCCTCGGCTCGGGTCTCAAGCAGGTTGCCTTGGGTGGACGTGATCATCAGAAATATCCAGGCATCCCGTACGGCACAGCCAAAGAACGACGCTTTTTCTCGCCCTTATTTAGATGCCGGCGCCAGCAGGAACGTCAACGGGATCGCCAGCCGCGCCGCCCAGGATTTCTCGCTGTGCTCGGCGCCTTCGAACACCCGGCTCTCGAAGTGGCTGCCGCGCCAGCCCTTCGCCTGCAGCAACCGGTCGACGCGTGCCTGGATCGGGCCGTAGTACGCGTCGAGCGTCCTGGTGCCGTGGTCGAAGTAGATCCTGTGCCGGTCCGGTGCGGGGAAATGGCGCTGGATGTAATCCACGAAGGCGTCCGGCGCAGGGTCGTCGGTCTTCGCATCCAGCGAAAGGTACGGCCCGGGCCAGTGCGTGGACAGGCACGCGGCGCCACCGAACGTGCCGGGGTATTCGGCCAGCGCGTACCAGGCCATCAGGCCGCCCATGCTGGAACCCATCACGAAGGTCGCTTCCGGTTTGGCGTCCACGGCGAAGCGCTGGTCGATCGCCGGCTTGAGTTCCTGTGTCACGAACTTCAGGAAGGCGTCGGAATACGGCGCCACCGGCAGTATCTGGAAACCGCCCAGCTGCTGCGCGAACAGCGTCCGCCGCTGCGCGGGCGTCAGCGATTCCCACGGCTGCTGCGGGAAGTATTCGCTCATCCGCAGCGACTGCGCGTTGGCGATGCCAACGATGATGAACGGGCGCGTCTTGCCCGCGGCGATCAGCTGCGCCGCGGTGGCCGCCGCGTGCCAGCTCTGCATCTTGCCGGCCTCGCGTTCGCCGAACAGGTTCTGGCCATCGAGCATGTACAGCACGGCATACGGCGCCTGCTTCGGATAGTCCGGCGGCAGCCACACGTCGACGTCGTGTGGCGCCACGTATTGCGAGGGGAAGCGGTCGAGCCGCACGATCTTCCCGGCGGGGACGCCCGGCGGCGGGGCATCCGCGGCCGGCGTGACGAAGCTCGGCGCCACCACGCCGAGCAGCAGCACGGCAAGGAGGATGCTGAAAGGTCGCGTTGCAACTTGCATGGTTTTCCCCTCGTCCAGACTTTGACCTGCGTTCGGCTCAGGTGCCGGCGGCCTCCACGGCCTCGCCAGCGTGATGTATCGGCAGCGGCGCGTCGATTTCGGCGAACAGCGCGCCGTAGCCGGGCAGCACGATCCGCCCGTTCTCGATGCGTCCGCCCGGGAGTCCGTGATCGCCACAGACGCGAGCCTCTCCGGCCGGCCATGGCAGTGTCGCGGCATCGCCGCCCAGGTTGAACACGGCCAGGATCGTCTCCTCGCGGCAGCTGCGCATGACGGCCAGCAACGGCTCCGGCGTGTCGAGGAAGCGGATGTCTCCCCACTTCAACGCCGGCCGTTGCCTGCGCCACTGCAGGAAACGGCGAAAGCGGTGCAGCGGCGACACCGGATCGGCTTCCTGCGCGGCGACATTCAGACGACGATGGCGATCGTCCAGCGGCAGCCAGGGCGCGCCCGTGGTGAAACCGCCCTGCCCCTCGTCACGCCACGGCATCGGCGTGCGACAGCCGTCGCGGCCCTTCGAATCGGGCCAGAAGGCGATGCCATAGGGATCGCGCAAGGCCTCGTAGGGCAGCTCGGCCTCGGGCAGCGCCAGTTCCTCGCCCTGGTAGACGCACACCGAGCCGCGCAGGCTGCAGGCCAGCGCGCTGAACAGGCTGGCAGCGTGGTCGGGCGCGTCCGGCGCGGCCCAGCGCGAGCGCACCCGCATGCAGTCGTGGTTGGAGATCGCCCAGCATGGCCAGCCGTGCGGCATCCGGCGCTCCAGTATCTCCACCGTGCCGCGGATGTGGCTGGCGGAGTGCTCATCGCCCAGCAGCTCGAAGCTGTAGCTCGTGTGCAGGCGCCCGTCGCCGGTGTACTCGGCCATGGTGGCCAGCGAGTCCTCGGACGAGACCTCGCCCAGCGCGACGCGATCCGGATACTCGTCCAGCAGCCCGCGCAGGCGGGCCAGGAAGGCCAGGTTCTCCGGCCGGGTGTTGTTGAAAAGGTGGCACTGGTACGCGTAGGGACTGTCCGGCGAGAAGCCGCGCCCGACCCGCTGGTCACCGGGCTTGGCCGGGTTGTCGCGCAGCAGGCGGTCATGGAAACAGAAATTGATCGAGTCGAGGCGGAAGCCGTCCACGCCGCGATCCAGCCAGAAGCGCAGATGCTCCAGTGCGGCTGCGGGCACGTCGGGATGATGGAAGTTGAGGTCGGGCTGCGCGGCCAGGAAGTTGTGCAGGTAGTACTGCTTGCGGCGCGGCTCCCATTGCCAGGCGGAACCGCCGAAGATCGACAGCCAGTTGTTGGGCGGCGTGCCGTCTTCCTTCGCGTCGGCCCATACGTACCAGTCGGCTTTCGGGTTGTCGCGGCTGCGGCGGCTTTCCTCGAACCAGGAGTGCTCGCTGGAGGTATGGCTGGGCACCTGGTCGATCATCACCTTGAGGCCCAGCGCGTGCGCCTTGTGCAGCAGGCGGTCGAAATCGGCCAGCGTGCCGAACACCGGATCGACGTCGCGGAAATCGGCGATGTCGTAGCCGTAGTCGGCCATCGGCGACTTGAAGAAAGGCGAGATCCAGATCGCATCCACGCCGAGGCTGGCGACATAGTCCAGCCTTTCGGTGATGCCCGGCAGGTCGCCGATGCCGTCGCCGTTGCTGTCCTGGAAGCTGCGTGGATAGATCTGGTAGATGACTGCGCCGCGCCACCAGGGGGCGTCGTTCATGCGGTGTCTCCGGTCCGGGGGGCACGCGTGGCGACGCATGCGCGACTCAAGGCAATGTCGGGAGCGGCAAGCCTACGCGACCCGCGGGCGCATGCGCAGGCGTCGCAAACGTATTCATCGCGGGAACCGGTCCCGCGCAACCGGGTGCGCATCGCGCAGGCAAACCGGAACGGCGCATCCCCGCGGCGTACGCGATGCTGCATGACACCACGAATCCGCATCCGGCCTTCCCAGATCATTGATCGCCATGCGCCGACGCGTTTATTGCCGCGCAAGATCGAAGAGGCCGTGACGCAAGCACCGGATACCGCCCGGTTTTGAACTGCGCCTTCCGCATCGCCCTCGCGGTGGCGCGCCGGCATTGCCGCCGCCGGTTTTTCACAATCGTATTCATTCGTCGCATACGTATGCGGAAGTTGTCTGCCGCGAAAACGCCGCTCTAGCATCCTTCCGATCTGGCCTGCGGGGCATGTCTTTCGTGTGGAACGGGAGGCATCGGCCAATCAAACAGACATCCATTTGAAATGCGCCATGGCGAAACGGGAGGGCGTGCTGTCATGAGTTTCAAGCGCAATATGCTTGTATTGGCGATGGTATCGGCGGGCATGGGTCTGTGCTGCGAGGCATACGCATCGAACCCCGCACAGGACACCGAGGCCAACGGCGCCAGCGTGCAGGGCAATGCCCAGAACGGCAGCCCGACCGCCGGAAAAGACGCCGGCGACAAAAGCGGCCAGACCAGCGGAAAGAAACCCGGCAAGGAAGAAAAGCTCGCCAAGACCCTGAGCACGGTCACCGTGACGGGGTTCAGCCGCAGCATGGAGACCTCGATCGATATCCAGCGCTTTTCGGACAAGATCGAGAATGTCGTCACCGCCGCCGACATCGGCGGCCTGCCGGACCAGTCGATCGCCGACTCGCTGACCCAGCTGCCCGGCGTGGCGGCGCAACGCATCGGCGGCGAAGCGTCGCAGATCAACCTGCGCGGCCTGACCGGCAACTTCGTCCAGACCACGCTGGACGGCCGCGTGCAGCCTTCGACCAGCGGCAGCAACTACATCCAGTTCGATGACTACCCTTCCGAGCTGATCAACCAGGTGGCCGTGTACAAGTCCTCGCAGGCCGACCTCATCGAGGGCGGCGTGGGCGGCACGATCGCGATGCAGACGGCCAATCCGCTGGACAGCAGCAAGCAGCAGACCTTCAACCTGGATGCCCGCGGCAGCTACGACCCGCGAGCGAACGACGTCTATGGCGACAACCCGCGGGCATTCCGCGTGAGCGCCGCCTGGCAGGGCAAGTTCCTGGACAACACGCTCGGCGTCGGCCTGGGCTTCGCCGACCTGTCCCAGCCGCATGTCGCCGAGCAGTACGTCAACGAATCCTACTCGACGACGCCGGTGCTGCTCGACGGCAAGTCCACCTACGTCAACACCGGCATGCAGATCAACCAGGACGGCGGCGCGGAGCGGCGCCACGGCTACATGGCCACCGTGGTGTGGCAGCCGGACGATCATTTCAAGCTGACCGGCAGCGGTTTCTTCTCGCGCTACGACGATGAGTCGGTCCAGTACGGCATGCGCGCGCAACTGTTCACCAATGGCGGCGCCGTCATCACCGATCCGGTGATCGCGCCGAACGGCGCGCTGATCGGCGGCACGGCAAGCAGCATCCCGGGCGGCTATTTCGGCATCCCCGGCCTGCAGGCGTTTTCCGTCGCGACCACGGCGAACAACCAGTCCACCTCCGCCAACGTGTTTTCCGGCGGCCTGAACGCCGAGTGGAAAGACGGCCCGTGGACCGTGACGGCGGACCTTTCGACCTCGCATGCGCAAAGCTACTCGCTGGGTTCGGACGTGACCGCCGACCCTTACAACGGCCTGGGTTCCGGTCTGCCGCTGATCGCCGACCAGTCCGTCACGTACGCGCTGCACGGGCTCAACGTGGGCGAGTTCTCGGTGGCCAACCCGGGCATGTACACCAACCTTGGCCAGATGGCGCTGTCGAGCTACGACGTCTACCCGACCAGCTACCACGACCAGCGGGAGGCGTTCCGCACCACGGTGCGCTACGAGCTGCTCAACAATCCGGTGTTCTACGCCCTCGAAGGCGGCATCTACCTCAACAACCAGACCTACACCGCCGATCGCTCGGTGTGGCTGTACGGATCCGCCTGGGGCCAGTACTGGCTGTCGACGCCCAACCAGCCGCCGCTGACCCTGAACAGCTCGGATGCGGTCAAGACCTGCTGGAAGGGCAGCGGGTTCGCCGGATTCCCATGCTTCCTGGCGCTGGACACGGCAGCGATCCTGGCCGCCAACGGCATCGTGCCCAACCCGCAGAAGGACTGGTCGCAGAACTGGACCGAGACCCAGAGCGGCGCGGTCAACGTGAAGATCCGCGACGCCTTCCTGCAGGCCGACATCGACACCACCGTGTTCGACCGCGAACTGACCGGCAACGTGGGCCTGCGCGTGGTGCACACCTCGCAGTACAGCCCGGGCCTGCAGCAAGTCGGCAACGGCACCGGCGAGCCGATCGCCGACGGGCTCGGCGTGATCAGCACCGACTACATCCGCGTCGACCCGGGACAGAGCTACACCAACTACCTGCCGTCGCTGAACCTCAACCTGCACCTCGACGACCACAACCAGCTCCGCTTCGCGGTGGCGAAGGTGATGTCGCGCCCGCCGATCGACCTGCTCAAGTCCGGCGTCGCCTCCTACATCCTCAACGGCACCTACAACCTGTCGAGCGGCACCAATCCCCTGCTCGACCCGATGTACGCGACCCAGTACGACCTTGTGTTCGAGCACTACTTCCCCGATTCCAGCGGCGTGTTCGCGGCGGACGCGTTCTACAAGCACATCAATTCGTTCGTGCAGACGATCACCGACCCGAACTACGATTTCGCCGCCCACGGCTACACCGTGCCGATCGACCCGCAGACCGGCCAGCCCTATATCGACGGCGAGTTCCAGACCGCCTACAACAACACCAAGGGCGGCTACGTGCGTGGCCTCGAACTGCAATTCATGAAGACGCATTTCCTGCCCGGCATCTGGTCCGGCCTGGGCGTGAGCCTGAACTACGCCTACACGCAGAGCGGCACCAAGGTGGAATCCGACCTCGGCGGCTTCCCCCAGCAGCAGGGGCTGCCCGGGCTGTCCAGGGACGTGGCCAGCGCCGCGCTGTTCTACGACAACGGCAAGTTCTCCACCCGGCTGGCCGCGAGCTACCGCTCGCCGTTCGTTTCCGCCGCGCAGGTGTCGTTCACCTTCCAGACCGTGTATTTCGCCGCCGAGAAGGTGGTCGACTACCAGGCGGCCTACAACTTCAACAAACACCTGAGCGCCCTGTTCCAGGTCCTCAACCTCACCGACCAGCCGACGCGCACCTACTTCGGCAATCCGGCCGAGACCAGCACGCTGCAGTACTTCGGGCGCACCCTGTACGCGGGATTCAGCCTCAAGTTCTGAACGCGCGCGGCGCATCCGGCAGATTCGACCAGGGAAGCAAGATGACCGGCAAAGCCAACTACCGTTTCGCCAGCCGCGTCCTCGCCGGCCTGCTGGCATGGCCGCTGGCTGCCGGCGCCATGCCGCCCTCCGCGCCGGACACCACGCCCATCGTCAAGGTCACGGTCGACGCGCAGGCCCGGGGCACGGACTTCCCGCATTTCTGGGAACAGATGTTCGGCTCCGGCCACGCCGTGCTCGCCCTGCGCGACGACTACCGGCGTGACCTGACGATGGTGAAGCAGGCCACCGGTTTCACCTACGTGCGTGCCCACGGCATCCTCGACGGCGAAGTCGGGGTGTTCGAGCTCGACAAACAGGGGCGGCCCGTCTACAACTTTTCCTACGTCGACCAGATCTACGACGGCCTGCTGGCGCGCGGCGTCAAGCCCTATGTCGAGCTGAGCTTCATGCCGCCCGACCTCGACAGCCACCCCGACGCCACCAAGGTGTTCTTCTACCAGCTGCATGCCTCGCCGCCGAAGAACTACGCGCTGTGGGACGGCCTGATCAAGGCGTTCGCGCAACACCTGGTGGATCGCTACGGCATCGACGAGGTGTCGAGCTGGTACTTCGAGGTCTGGAACGAGCCCGACATCGCGTTCTGGAACGGCAAGCCGGCGCAGGCCAGCTACTTCAAGCTCTACGACCACACCGCGCGGGCGCTGAAAGCGGTCAGCCCGCGGCTGCGCGTCGGCGGGCCGTCCACCTCCGCGGTCGCCTGGATCCCGGCCTTCCTGCAGCACGTGCACGCCCAGCACGTGCCGGTGGACTTCGTCAGCACCCACGCCTACGGCAACGTCTGCCCCGACGTGCAGAAGGTGCACCGGCAGATCGCGGACTCGCCCTACCCGAAGCTGCCGTTCATCCTCAGCGAATTCAACGCCTCGGCCTTCACCCGGCCCGACATCACCGACTCGGTCTACATGGGCCCGTACCTCGCGCGGGTCATCCACGACTGCGCCGGCTTCGTCGACAGCATGAGCTTCTGGACCTTCTCGGACGTGTTCGAGGAACAGGGCGTGGTGAAGACGCCGTTCTACGGCGGCTACGGCCTGATCGCCGAACGCGGGATCCCGAAGCCGGCGTTCAATGCCTTCGCCATGCTGCACAGGCTCGGCCATACCCGCCTGCCGGCCGGCGACGGCCCGGTGCTCGCCACGCGCCGCAAGGACGGCAGCATCGTGCTGGCACTGTGGAACTATGCGCCGCCGGTGAGCACCACGACCAGCTACGTGCGCGGCGCACCCGCAGGACCCGCGGAACGCTTCGAGGTGGACGTCGCCCACCTCGCCGGCGCCGCCCAGGCCACGCTGTGGCGGCTCGACACCGGGCATGGCGACGTCATCCCGGCATTCGACGCGATGGGACGCCCCGACTATCCCAGCCTGGAGCAGATCAAGGCGCTCCGGCAGGCTGCACGCATGGCGCCAGCCGAATACGTACCGGTGCACGACGGCAAGTTCAGCGTGACGATTCCACCGCAGGGGCTGGTGGTGGTGGAACTGCGCTAGGCCGCCGTCCGCGGCGGCTCAGGTGTTGGCAGGCTGCATCGCCACGCTGGAATGCCGCACCACCAGATGCGTGGGCAGGCGGGTACTCTGCACCGGCTTGCCTTCGATCAGGTTGATCAAGGCCTCCACCAGCAGCCGGCCGGCGCGACGTGTGTCCTGCGCCACCGTCGTCAGCGACGGGCTGACGTTGCCGGCCATGGCGATGTCGTCGAAGCCGGCCACGGCAATGTCGTCGGACACCTTCAGGCCGCGCTCCGCCAGGGCGTGCATGGCACCGATCGCGATCAGATCGCTGGCACCGAACACGGCGTCGAATTGCCGCCCCTGGTCGAGCAGCGCGAGCACGGCGTCATGGCCGGACTGCTCGGTCGTCACCGCATCGATGCGCAGCGCCGGGTCGATCGCGATGCCGGCCGTGCGCAAGGCCGCCTCGTAGCCGCGGTAGCGCTCCATGACTTCCGGCGAATGCTCGGGCGCGCCGAGAAAGGCCACGCGACGACGCCCCTGGGCCACGAGGTGCTCGGTCACCATGCGCCCGCCCAGCTGGTTGTCGCTGCCGATGGTGATGCCGGGCTGGTCCGGCAGCATGGAGCCCCAGCGCACGAACCGGGTACCCGACTCGACCAGGGCGTCGAGCTTGCTGCGATAGGCCAGGAAATCGCCGTAGCCGAGCAGGATCAGGCCATCCGCCTTGTGGCTGCCGGTGTACTCGGCATGCCAGTTGCGCGACATCTGCTGGAAAGAAACCAGCAGGTCGTAGCCGCGCTCGGAGCAGACGCGGGCGATCCAGCCCTGCATCGCCATGAAGAACGGATTGATGTTCGACTCGTCGGGTGTGGGATCCTCGAAGAACAGCAGGGCCAGCGTACGGGTCTGCTGCGTGCGCAGGTTGGAGGCGTTCTTGTCGACCGTGTAGTCGAGCCGACGGGCGATCTCCCGCACCCGGTCACGGGTCCGCTCGTTGACCATCGGGTCGCCCCGCAGCGCACGCGAAACCGTGGACTGCGAGACTCCCGCCAGTTGGGCGATATCCAGGGAAGTGGCCATGTGCATGTTCTCCGCACCGGCCATGTGCCGGCAGCCCCTTTGGGGAGTGTAGGGGCGCCGTGCAGCTCGCGCACCAGGTGCAGCCGCCAACACGAGAAAGCCCGCCGTGGCGGCGGGCTTTCTCAATCTTTTCTTCACCACTTATGGATAAGCGTGTCCTAGAACGGAATGTCGTCGTCCTCGAAGCCGCCGCCGCTAGCGGGCGCCGACGGCGCCGGTGCGCCGCCGCCACGCGACTGGTTGCCGTAACCGCCGCCGTAGTTGCCGCCGCCGCCCTGCTGGCGCTGACCACCTTGCGGGCGCTCGCGCTGGAAGCCGCCGCCACTCGCGCCGCCTTCGCCACCGCCGGGACCACCGAGCATCTGCATGTCGCTGGCCACGATGTCGGTGGAGTACTTCTCCACGCCACTCTTGTCGGTGTACTTCTCGGTACGCAGCGAGCCTTCGATGTAGACCTGCCGGCCCTTCTTCAGGTATTCGCCGGCGATCTCGGCCAACTTGCCGAACATCTTCACGCGGTGCCATTCGGTGCGCTCCTGGCGCTCGCCGCTCTGCTTGTCGGTCCAGCTCTCGGAAGTGGCCACGCTCAACGTGGCGATTGCGGTACCGCTGCCGGTGTAGCGCACTTCCGGATCGTTGCCGAGGTTGCCGACCAGAATGACCTTGTTGATGCCGCGTGCCATGGATTCGCTTCCTGGTTGAGCCGGCCGCACTTGAGGTTGGATTGCGGCCGGGGTTGAAGTGTCGGCCATCATACCTTGCCGGGACCCGAAAGCATCCGCAGCGGCCGGCGGACGCTGTAGTCCCGGGCAGATGCGGAACGCCAGCCGGCGTCGTGCCGCGGCGCATCCAGGGTCGACTCGATGGCCAGATCACCCATTCCATGCCATGGGTGCGGATCAGTTGCCGCCGTGTCCGCGGCGCCCCGTTCAGCCGAAGGTGAAGCTGTAGACCTGCAGACCCTTCTGCGGGACATGCAGCACCAGCACGTGTTCACCGTCGGCTGCGCCGTCGTACAGGGTGTAGAGCTGGCTGCCATGCACGGTGACGGCAGGCTGCGGCTTGCCATCGACCATCACCTGCAGCGTGACCGGCTGCACGGCACTGGCCACCACGTAGACCTTCGCCGCCTTGAAGCGCAACCTGATCTCGCCCTGTCTACCTGCCAGCTGGGCATATTCATCCGTGATTTGCCATACGCCATTCAAGGCGTAGTTATTGGCGGCAGGCTGAACCGGCGCACTGAAGTGATGCACGCCGTTGCTTCCGCCACTGGCTTCGGAACTGTCCAGCCCCGACTGGGTCGCGCTGCCCAAATGCAGCTCCGGAGTGTCGTCGGCAGCGGCAACCTGGCCTGTTCCGCCGGTACCGGCAGGCAGCGGACCAAGCCCCAGCAGCGCACGCACGGCGTTCTCCATGGCGTCATAAGCACCTTCGCCGTAATGATGTCCAAGCAGCCGGCCGTTCTGGTCGATCAGGTACTCGGCCGGCCAGAACTGGTTGTGCCAGGCGTTCCAGGTGTCGCCATGACTGTCCATCGCCACTGGATAAGTGATGCCCAGCCGCTGTACCGCGGCCTGCACATTCGCCGGATTCGCCTCGAAGTCGAACTCCGGCGTATGCACGCCGACCACCACCAGGCCTTTGTCCTTGTAGGCCTGGTACAGATGCTCGACATGCGGCAAGGCCCGAATGCAGTTGATACAGGAATAGGCCCAGAAATCGACCAGCACTACCTTGCCGTGCAGGCTGGCCATGCTCAGTGGCGGCGAATTGAGCCAGCCGGCGATCCCGGCGAACTCCGGCACCGGCGCTCCTGGAGACAGGGCCGCAGCGCCACCGATGGCTTCCGTGCAGAACGACATCAGCACACAGACAAGCAGACGCCTGAAGAGCCTCATGACCGCCTCCTCCGACTCGCCGTCGCCGGCCACACCAGCGATTGCCGACAAAGCCCTGCGCCGAGAATACCGCGTTCGCTGCGGCTGGTGCCGTCCGACCCTCCTCACTTCCCGGCTGGCCTCGCACCCCACCAGACCAGGCGCGGAGTATCCGATACGGCGAGCGCGGTGCGGGCGCGCGAACCCGGCCGCACCGCCACGACATGCCGTACGCCGCGTTTCGGCTGGCTGCAGCCAACGGCGGGTGCGACGAAACGAAAAGGCCACCGGACAACCGGTGGCCTTTTCGTTTGCCTGATCTCCTTCCCCGCACCATCGACTCGCGATGGCCCGGGGAGGAGAGTCGCGTTGCTTACCAGTCGTACTTCACACTGAATTCCGCGTAACGGGGATCCTCGACGCCCCACGGTTCCTTGTACGTGGGATCCGCGCCACCCGCGACATTCGTCGCGCCGTAGAAGTCGCTGTAGGCGGTGACGTTCTGCTCGTTGAACACGTTGTGGAGCTGCAACTGAAGGGTCAGGTGCTTGCCGGCCCATGCCGGGACGTAGTTCACCGACAGGTTGAGCTGGTGCGTCCATGGTGTGTGGCCCATCTCTCCCGGAGGTGCCGCATGGCCGCCGCACCAGTGGTAGGCCTCGCCATAGCCGATCGGATTGGTCTGCCCCGGGCCGAAATAGCCCAGGCAAGTGATCGGCGCGCCCGACTGGATGATGTAGGTGCCGCTGACCAGCCATTCCGGCGTGATGGCGTAGGTGCCGTAGGCCTTGAACGTGTGGCGATGCGAATTGGGCAGTTCGCCGTTGGCGTACTGCATCAGCTCGGGGTAATCCCACGCCTCGGTGAGGCCGCCCGAGTTGTAGCCGCCCGCCGCGCCCGACGACGAGCTGACCTGGTGGGTGGACGACTCGGTCGGACCTTCCGTGGTGCCGTAGCTCTTGGAGAACACGTAGTCGATCTTGGCCATCCACTTGCCGTCCCACGGACGCTCCAGCGACTCCTCCAGGCTGTAGTACTTGCGGAAGGCGGCGGGGAAGCCGACGACCGCCCCGGCGGCGCTCTGGGCCGTATGCGGATTCCAGACGAAGGTGCCGTAGCTGCCGTCGGTCTTCTGGTAGCGCATCACGTTGCTGCGCCCCGGATTGACCAGGTAGTCGTCGGTCCAGGTGGACGGGTCGGCATCCGGCGGCAGGAAGCTATAGCCGCTGGCGCATGCAGTGGGCTGCGTGGTGACGGCGTAGCCGGTGCCTGCCGTGCTGCAGAAAGCGCTCGTGTCGTCGATGACATTATTCATCTTCGAGTAGGTGGCCTGGCTGGTCCACACCAGCGACTGGCCAAAGGCATGCAGCGCCTTCTGGAAGCCCAGCACGTATTCGTCCTGGTACATCGGCTTCAGGTCGGCCGAGGAGGCGGTACGCGGATCCTTGGGCTGGCCATACTCGCCATCGGCGGAATACGGCGTGGCCGTGGTGGGTATCTGCGCGATGGTTTGCGGGATGCCTTCCGCATTGATCGAACCGTAGGTGTAGTACTCGTAGCTGTAGTTGTTGGCGCCCGCCATGCGCGTACCCATGCCCGACGGGATGGCGAGGTAGTAGCGGCCCGCATTGCCGTACAGCTTGGCGCTGCTGTCGCCGAAGATGTCCCAGCTGAAGCCGAGGCGCGGCGCCCACTGCGGCTTGGTCTGGCGGATGTAGGGGACCATGGCACCGTTGTAGTTGGTGAACTGGTCGTTGCGCAGGCCGAGGTTCAGCAGCAGGTTCGGCGTGACCTGCCAGTTGTCCTCGATGTACTGCGCCTTCTGCTGCACCACGAACGAGGAGGTGCCGCCGTAGAACACCTTGGCGGCGTAGTAGCCGCTGGCGCCACCTGCGAAGTTCCGCGGGTTGTAGATGCACTGACCGAGGTTGTTGCACTCCTGGTACTGCGCGCTGATCGGCGCAACCGGGTTATAGAAATTCCAATAGTACCCCGGCCCCGGGGTGATCGTGCCGTCGTCGATATCCTCGCTGCGCTGGTTGTCGATGCCGAAGCGCAGATCGTGGTCGCCCAGCTTCCAGTCCAGGTCCAGGCGGAAGTTGTTCGTCGTCGACTTGTGTCCCGGCGAACCCGCGCTGATGGCATAGATGTTGTTGTTGACGTTGGTGTACCCCGGAACGTTGGGGTTCACGTTCGCGATGGAGGCAAGGCCCGGCATGTCCGGATCGAAGCCCGCATAAGGCTCGAACTGGTCGAAGTACGTGCTCTTCATCTTGCCGGCCAGCACGCTCAGCGTGAGGTTGTCGGTGATGTACGAGGTGTACTTGAGGATGTTGACCTTGAACTTGTCCGAATTGATCGGATTGTTGACGGCGTTGAAGCCGCCGGTGCTGCGCGTGGCGTAATTCCAGTTGTACAGGTTGTCGAACTGGGTTTCGTTCTTGGTATTGACGTAGGTGTATTCGAGGGTGTTGTTGTCGTTGATGTTCCAGTCCAGCTTGCCGTAGAACTTGGGCAGCGTGGAACCCGTCGACCGGTAGAAGGCGTTCGTGCTGGGCAGGTTCAGCCCGGTCACACTGTCGTGGTGATCGTGTTCGGCTTCACCCGTGATGTAGAAGAACAGCTTGTCCTTGATCAGCGGACCGGACAGATAGGCGTCGTAGAGCGTGCTCCAGTCGCTGTTCTGCCGCTTGTACTGGTAGAGATTGCCCCATTCCTTGTTCGGCGTGGTGGAGAGCGCATTGCCGTAGTAGGTGTTGTCGTAGCTGTTTTCCGCCCAGCCCGGCTGCATCGTGACGTAGACGCCGGCATGGAAGTCGTTGCCGCCGCGCTGGCCCACCTGGCTGATCACGCCGCCGGTGGAGCGGCCGTATTCGGCGCCGTAGCCGGAAGTGATGGTCTGCTGCTCGGCGATGGCGAAATACGGCAGGGCGATGCCGCCGGTGTTGCCCACCGGGTCGGTGGTGTTGAAGCCGTTGATGTAGTACGAGTTCTCCATCACCGAGTTGCCGCCGAAGGAAAGCAGCGGGGTGCCGGCCGGGCCGGTGCCCAGCACGGCATTGCCGCCGGAGACACCGGGCGCCAGCATGGCGATGGCCTCGGCATCGCGCGCCACCGGCAGCACCTTCAGGTCCTGCGAAGTGATCACCGAGGTCTGGCGGGTCGAGGACACGTCGATCGCCGGCACCGAGTTCGCCGTTACCGTCACGCTGGAGAGGTTCTGCACGTTCTGGCCGGCTTCGGCGGCGGTGAACGGCACCTGGGCGCCGCCACTCACGCTCACCTGCACATGGTCGTGCGAAGCGACCACGTTGCCGCCCTGCATCAGTGACACGGTGTAATTGCCCACCGGCAGCTGGTTGGCGCCGAAGCGGCCCGTGCTGTCCACCGCCACTTCGCGAGTCAGGCCAGTCTGGTTGTTGACGATGCGGACCGTCTCGCCCGTCGATACGGGCGCGGTGCCGAAGATCGAACCGGTGGTGGCCTGCGCCAGCGCCTGGCCGGTCATGCCGGCACCGGCGGCAATGGCCAAAGCCAGTGCCGTGCGACGCAGGCGCGCACCATGCAACGATGAATTACGGAATTTCGCGATATTCATTAAACGACTCCCCAGCATATGCCGTGAACAAAGGCCTTGGCCTCTCGGGCCGACGGTCCAAAAAGGTTTATTCCCCGTGATTCGAAACACCTGTACAAGCAGCAACAAACAGCCCCTGCATCCGGGCAATTACGCGCCTCGGCACTCGCATGCCGAATACGCATGAATCAACTCGTTTTCTCCAGAAGCCGGACAGCGATACTGGCCAGCGTGTCGCGCTCCATCGCGAGCTTTTTCACGTGGGCGCGCAGCTGATCGATGTCATTGAGACGGGCCTTTCCGCAGCGGAACCGGCGTACCCAGACCCGAACGACTTCACTGCGCAGACCCAGCTTCAGAGCTGCCTCACTCGTGGTGAGCCGATGCTTGACTACCAACCGGATGGCTTCGTCCTTCAGCTCTTCCGGATAGAACCTCATGCGCATCTTCCAGTCCCCGTTATCTCGTCAAGTGCAACTTGCATGGCGCGGAACCTGGCCAGCCAATACGCCCGACTCGCCCCGCCCGCATCCGGCGGCGATCCAATACGGCAAATCAGGCACTCCTTTGAACCGGCCATCCGGTCACACTAAATAAACATTTGAGGCCCTTACAGAACCAATCGACAAAAAAACGACATGACCAATGCCGCCAGGCCGCGCAGGCCCGCCTGCATCTCGCGCAAAGCCAGACCATGCCCTGTGGCACATGACGCGGCATCCAAATGATGGAAACGAAACGGAATTGAGCCGCCTCTTTCCCGGGAAGACTGTCGCCATTTCAATTTTCTGCCCGTCAAACGTCCTGATTAAGTGGAGCAGCGTCGTACGCATGACCAATTCCAGGGAAATATCCATAACCAATCAGGAGGCGACATGTTTCTCGAGCTCGATGGACACGGCCCGCATTACAGCCAGCTCACCCGCGCCATGAAGTCGGCCATTCTCAGCGGCCGTCTGGCCGCCGGTGCCCGCCTGCCCCCGACCCGCGTGCTGGCCGAGGAATTGAAGCTTTCCCGCATCACGGTGTTGACCGCCTACGAGCAGCTGCGGGCCGAGGGCTACATCGTCGGCCGCGTGGGTTCCGGCAGCTACGTGAGCACTTCGCGTGCCGAACCCATGCCGCAACAGCAGGCGCCAACCCGCTCCACCGCGCCACTCACGCGTTATGCGAAACGTGCGCGGCAACTGACCGACTGGTCGATCTCGACGCAACATCGCGATCGGCGCCTGGACATGCAGTACGGGCGCCCGCAGGTCAATCCCACGTTGGGCGCCATCTGGGGACGTGAACTCGCCTGGGCCGCCACGCGCACCCGGCTTGAATACGCCAGCAACCAGGGACTGCCGGTACTGCGCGAACAGATCTGCGACTACCTGGCCCGGCGCCGCGGAATCCGGACCTCGCCGGATCGGGTGCTGGTCGTCAGTGGCTCCCAGCAGGCCATCACCCTGACAGCGCGCGTGCTGCTGGACGAAGGCGACGAGGTGGCCATCGAGGAGCCGCATTATTTCGGCGCCTGGCAGCAATTCGGTGCCCATGGCGCATCGCTGCAGGCCATTCCCACGGACCATGAAGGCCTGGTCTGCAGCGCCCTGCCGGCGCAGGCCCCACGGCTGGTGATGGTCACTCCGTCCCACCAGTTCCCTGCGGGCCCGGCGCTTTCCCTGTCGCGCCGGCAGGAGCTGTTGCGTTATGCGCGGACCAGGGGCTGCTGGGTCATGGAAGACGATTACGATGGCGAACTGCGTTACGACGCACCGCCATTGCCGGCCCTGCACTCACTCGACGGCGACGACCGGGTGATCTATGTCGGCACCTTCTCCAAGGTGATGTTCGGTGCGCTGCGCCTCGGCTACATGGTGTTGCCGGAGGCACTGTGCGACGACTTCATCAACGCCAAGTACCTGTGTGATCGCGGCAACCCGGCGATCGAGCAGGCGGCACTCGCGCACTTCATGGAGGATGGCGGCTTCGAGCGCCATCTGCGCTACATGACCCGGGAGTTGAACGCGCGGCGACGGGAGCTGATCGCCGGCTTGCAGCAATATGCCGGCGAGCGCGTGCAGATCACGGACGCGCACGCCGGCATGCATGTCACCGCCTGGCTGCCCGACTACAGCCACGAGCAAGTCGATGCGTTGATCGCCGATGCCCATGAGCGCGGACTGGGCCTGTATTGCATCGCACCGCACTACCGGACACCGCCGGCCGTGCCCGGCCTCATCCTCGGCTACTGCGGCCTGTCCAAGGCGCAGTTGCACGAAGCGATGCAGCTGTTCGGTGAATGCCTGGACGCGACCGATGCCGCGGCGCGCGAGCGGGTGCCGCTGCGGCACCAGAGTGCATGAGTCGCTTCTCGAAGCCTGTTCAAAGCCCCCACGCAACTTGCGTTGCCTTGTCGGGCCGAGTCGCGCGCTGCCGCATGGCGACCATGCAACGCAAGCACCGATTCCGCGGTGTAGGAGCGCACCCTGTGCGCGAATGCTTTTGGCTTCGATCCGGCGCCAGAGCATTCGCGCACAGGGTGCGCTCCTACCCGGCACGAGCCTCGCGGAGACTTTGAACAGGCTCTCATGCCCGCCTTGCGGCGCGATCATCAGCCAAGGAAGCGGTAGCCGACCCCCGGCTCGGTCTTCAGCCAGTGCGGCTGGGCCGGGTCGTCGCCCAGCTTCTGGCGCAGCTTGCCGATCACGATGCGCAGGTACTGGCTGTCGCCCACGTGGCTGGGTCCCCATACCTCGCGCAGCAGCTGCGGCTGGGTGACCACGCGGCCGGCGTGGCGCAGCAACAATGCCAGCACGGCGTACTCCTTGCGGGTCAGTGCGAGTTCGGCGCCGTCCAGCCGCACTTCGCGGCGCAGCAGGTCCACGCTGAGCCGGCCGTCGTCCCAGCGCGGCGGCGCCTCGGGCTCGCCGACCGGACGCTGGCGCAACAGCGCGCGCAGCCGCGCCATCAGTTCCTGGATACCGAAGGGCTTGGTCACGTAATCGTTGGCGCCGGCGTCCAGCGCGCGCACCTTCTCGGTCTCGGCATCGCGCACCGACAGCATCAGCACCGGCGCCCGGCTCCACTGGCGCAGCTCGGCCAGCACCTCGTGGCCGTCGCGGTCGGGCAGCCCGAGGTCGAGGATCACCAGGTCCGGGCTACCGGTGGCGGCCTGCGCCAGGCCCTCGGCAGCGGTGGCGGCGAGCAGCACCTGGTAGCCCTCGGCGCGCAGGCCGATGTCGAGGAAGCGGCGGATCTGCGCCTCGTCGTCGATCACCAGGATGCGGGGAGATGCGTTCATGCGGGACTGGCAGGGACTAGGAGCTTGGGTGGCAGAAACACTCGAGGCGAAAAGCCCGCCATGCGAGGGCAGATTTTCGACGATTCGCCGTCCCATGGTAATTCCATGGGGCAAGAATCGGCGGGAATATGCACCGCATGGCGGGCTTTGCAGCCCGAATGGCTTCTGTCATCCAAGCTCCTGAGGCAGCGGCAGGGCGATGCGGATGGTGGTGCCGCCGCCTTCATGCGGCAAGGCCTCCACGCTGCCGCCATGCGCGCCGATCATGCCGCGGCAGATCGCCAGCCCCAGTCCCGTGCCCTGCGCGGCGCGGTCACCGCGCGACACCGAGTAGAACATGTCAAAGATGCGTGCGCGCTCCTCCTCCGGTATGCCCGGGCCGCGGTCGCCCACGTCCAGCAGCAGGTGCCCGCTCTCGATGCGGGCGGTCACCGTCACCGGCTGTTCCGGCGGCGAGAAGCGCGCGGCATTCTCCAGGATGTTGAACAGTGCCTGCTCGATCAGCGCGGGGTGCACATAGAGCAGCACGGTGTCGTGCGGCAGCGCGGTGTCCACCCGCACCGCGGGAAACAGCTTGCGCAGCCGGGTCACCGCAGCGGCCACGATCTCGGCCACGTCCACCCAGTCACGGTTGAGCTTGAGCGTGCCGTGGCCGAGCCGGGTCATGTCCAGCAGGTTCTGGATGTAGCGGTCCAGCCGCTGGCCCTCACCCAGGATCGCCTCCAGCAGTTCGCGGCGCTCGGTGGGCGGCAGCCTGTTTTCGTAATCGACCAGGGTGCCAGCGGCACCGATCATCGAAGACAGCGGCGAACGCAGGTCGTGCGAGACCGAGGAAAGCAGCGCGCTGCGCAGGCGTTCCGTCTCGCCCTGCACGCGCGCACCCTCCAGTTCTTCCGCCAGCCGCGCACGGGCCAGCGCCTGGCCGATGTCCTGCACCATCGCCAGCGCCAGGCTGCGGCGGTCCGGGTCGGGTTCGCCCGCGTCGCTCGGAAAGCGCAGCGCGGCCACGCCCAGCCGCTGCTCCTCGCTGCCCAGCGGCAGCAACCAGCACGGCGCGGCGTTCAAGGTATCGGTATAGCGGCCGGCGGGCGTGGCATGGCGCTCGCACCAATCGGCGGCGGCCAGGTCCTGCGGCAGCAGATGCAGGTCATGCGGCTCTGCAGCCATCGGCTGCAATATGCCGGAGGGGTCGCGAGCCAGCAGCGCAGTCTCGCACGGCAGCGCCTGCGCCAAGGCCGCGGCGCCCACCGTGCGGATGCCGGCGGCATCGGTGCTCGCGGCCAGCCGCTGGCCCAGCAGCAGCAGCGCGCGCGCCTGCACGTGCGCGGCGCGCAACGACTCCACCTGCTGCGCCAGCCGGGAGGCCAGCCGGCTGCACACCAGGGCGGCGAGCAGGAACAGGCACACCGCGAGCACGTCGTCGGGGCTGGAGATCTCCAGCGAATAGATCGGCGGGGCGAAGAAGAAGTTGTAGCAGACGAAGCAAAGCAGGGCGGTGTAGACCGCCACCGCCATGCGCGTGCGCACCGCCACCACCAGCACCGCGGTGAGGAAGATCAGCGACAGGTTGGCCACCGACAGGTAGTGCTGGCCGAGGAGGGCCAGCACCAGCGCACCCAGCGTGGCCAGAGTGCCATAGACGTATTCGCCGCGCCGGCCGAGGCCGCCCGGCGGCACCAGCCGCAGGCGCCGGCGCGCAGCCGCGCGCTCGGCCGGGGTGGCGATGATGGTGAGCTCCAGATGTGCGCCGCGGCGCAACAGCTGCTGGGTGAGCGAACGGCCCACCATGCGCGCGAACAGGCGTTCGCGGGTGCGTCCGAGGATGATCTGGCCCACGCCTTCGCGGTCGGCGTGCGCCAGCAGCTCGTCGGCGATGCTGTGCCCGCGCAGCACCACCGTGTCGCCGCCCAGGCGCCGCGCAAGCCGCAATGCGCTCTCCAGCTGTTCGCGCCGCGTGGCGTCCAGTTGCGCGCCCCGGTCCACGAACACCACGCTCCAGGGTGCGCCGCGCCGTTCGGCAATGCGTCGCGCCACGCGCACCAGGTATTCGCTCTGCGCGTGGCCGTCGATCGCCGCCAGCACGCGGCGGCGCACCGGCATCGCCGCGCCGCGCGCCAGCATGCTGCCGCGCAGGTCGCTCTCGACATGGCCGGCCACGGTGTCCACCGACAGCTCGCGCAGCGCGGCGAGGTTGGTGGGCGAGAAGAACGCATCCAGCGCCGCCGCCGCGGTTTCCGGCACGTAGACCTTGCCCTGCCTGAGCCGCTGGATCAGCTCGCGCGGCGGCAGGTCCACCAGCACGATGTCGCGCGCGCGGTCGAGGAAGGCATCGGGCACGCGCTCGCGCACGGTGACGCCGGTGATGCGCTGCACCTGGTCGTTGAGGCTTTCCAGGTGCTGCACGTTGAGCGCGGTATAGACCTCGATGCCGGCGTCGAGCAGTTCGGCGATGTCCTGCCAGCGCCGCTCGTGGCGGCCACCTGGGAGATTGGTGTGCGCCAGTTCGTCCACCAGCAGCACTGCCGGCTTGCGCGCCAGCGCGGCGTCGAGGTCGAATTCCTCGAACTCGCGGTCGCGGTAGTTCACGCGCCGCCGCGGCAACACCTCCAGCCCCTCAAGCAGCGCTGCCGTCTCCACCCGGCCGTGGGTCTCCACCAGCCCCGCCACCACGTCCACGCCCTGCTTCTTCAGCTCGCGCGCGGCCGACAGCATCGCCCAGGTCTTGCCCACGCCCGGCGCGGCGCCGAGGAAGATCTTCAGCCGCCGCTGCCGGTCGCCGTTGACGGCATCGAGCAAGGCATCGGCGCGGGCGTCGCGGGAGGCGTCGGTCATGCGCTTACGTTAGCTCAGTGCGCCGGCAGCGCGTCCAGCGCCAGGTTGAGTTCCAGCACGTTCACCCGGGGCTCGCCCAGCACGCCGAGCTGGTGGCCCCGCGTGTGGCGCGCCACCAGCGCCTGCACTTCGGCCAGCGGCAGGCCGCGTGCGCGGGCCACGCGGGCCAGCTGGTACTGCGCCGCCGCCGGCGAGATGTCCGGGTCGAGACCGCTGCCGGAGGCGGTGACCAGGTCCACCGGAATCGGCGCACGGTTGCCGGGATCGGCCGCCTGCAACGCGGCGACGCGCTGTTTCGCCGCGTCGGTCAGCGCCGGATTGGTCGGTCCGAGATTGGAGCCATTGGAACCCGTGCCGTTGTAGGCCTGCGGCGTGGTGGCCGACGGCCGCCCCCAGAAGTATTTCGGCGCGGTGAACGCCTGGCCGATCAGCGTGGAACCGACCGGCCGGCCATCCTTCGACACCAGACTGCCGTTGGCCTGCGCCGGGAAGACCGCCTGCGCCAGCCCGGTGACCAGCAGCGGATAGGCGATGCCGGTGATCACCGTCATCAGCAACAGCAGCATCGCGGCATTGCGCAACATCCTGCCCATGGTCGGCACCTCAGTAGTGGATGATCGCGTCGAGGAGGGCGACGGCCTGGTAGTCCTTCCTGCCGCCGTCGTAGGCATTCGCGTCGTAGGAATGCTCGTAGCGCAGCTCCGGCTGGATCTCCAGATCCTGCGTGACCCAGTGCGTGAGGCCGATTGTGTGGCTGCTGTAGCGCGTGGCATAGCCGGTGCGCTGGCCCTTCTCGTCGTCGTAGAACTCGTTGCGGATCGACAGCATGTTGCTGGGATCGATCTCGATGTTCAGGTAATTGACCACGCCGAACGCGCCGGCCTCGCCAGGCAGCGGCGAGGAGCCCGCCACGCCCGGCGTGCCGCCCGGGCCGAAGCCTGGGATGTTGCGGCCATACATGCGATAGGCCTCGGTGAGGATGTGCACGCGCTGGTTGAAGCGATGGCCCCAGGTCATCACGAACATCTGCACATTGTTGTAGTTGTAGTCGGAACGGTTGAGGCTGTTGACGCAGGGGTAGAGCATGTCGTTGTCGCTGGCGGACACCCAGCGCACGCAGGCCTGCAAGGTGGGACGCGCCGAGGCATTCCACGGCGCCGTGTCGTTGCTGGCGTTCACGCCCAGCTGCAACGTCCATTGCGGGTCGAGCCGCGTGGTGGTCATGACGCCCATCTGCGTGTACGGGTCCACCGTGTAGAGGATGGAATGCGTCATCAGGTAGTTCTGCGGCGAGAACTGCGCTTCGATGTCCGGCAGCGACAGGTAACGGCCGATGCGCACCACCATGCCCTGCGCCACCCACGGGATGTAGATGTCGCCGTAGAACAGCATCGGGTCTTCACCGTAGATCCTGCCGTTGAGCGGCTGGCCCGGCGCGGGGTTGTTCAGCAGCTGGTTGCTGAAGACGCCCTTCATGGTGGTGTAGTGGTAGTCGTAGCCGTACAGGTTGGAGATGTCGAAGCCCCAGTCGACATGATCGGTCTGCACGGTGTCCTCGACACGGGTGAGGTTGAACACCCACTGGTCGAACTCCGCGCGATTCGGGCGCGTGTTGTAGGAAAGCGGGTAGTTGCTGAAGCCCGACGTGCTCAGGTTCGCCGAAGGCGTGACCCAGCCGAACATCTCGATGCGGTTGCGCTGCATCCACTGGCCCAGCCTGGTGCAGCCCAGCGCCTTCTCCAGCGGATAGGTGGAGTTGGTGTCAGGCACGCCGATGGGCGCGGGTACGCCACCCAGCTGCCATTCGGAAGACGGGAACGGCGGGGAATCCAGCGGCGCGTCCGTGGCGCGGCGCTTCGGCGCCGGCGCATTCGGGTCGGCCGGCTGCGCGTCCTCACGGTACGCCGCGGCTAGGCGCGACAGGAAGCTGGCGGAACAGCTGCCGCTTTCCGCCAATGGCGGCGCTGGCGTCACCGCCGCGCTCTGCGGATCGACAACCGGCGGTGCAGCCGCCACGGCCGTAGCGGCCAGCGCACGCCCTGCCGGCAGCAGTGCCAGCAGCAGTGCCAGCGGGAGGATCTTCTTGTGTGACATACCTTTCCTTGTTGCATCGGCCCGCAACGGCCGCTTTCGGCAGTGGTCGAAGTCGCGGCCGCCGCAACGCGGCCGTCGTGTCAGATGCCGGCGTAGCCGCCCAGTACGTATTCGTTTTCTTCGCGGTTCGTCGCAGCGGCACTGGTTGCGTTGACTCCAGCCGGCACGCACGTCGGCATGGCGATCACCACGTCGTATTCGGTGTCGTTGGTCGATACGCGCAGCTCCATGTCCGGATACGCGTCGTCGGGCAGCGATACCGAAAGTTTCAGCGTTTGCATGATGGGTCTCCATGAAGTGGAGCCGTCATCCCGGCGAAGGCCGGGATCCAGGCTCCCCGGTACAACAAAGCAACTGGATGACCAGCTTTGCTGTTGTGAAGCGCCTCCGGCTTTCGCCGGAATGACGAGCAGAAGAAATCAGGCCAGTCCGCACAGGACCAGCAGCATGTCGATCAGCTTGATGCCGACGAACGGCACGATGACGCCGCCGAGGCCGTAGACCAGCAGGTTGCGCCGCAGCAGCGCGCCGGCGCCCAGCGCGCGGTACTTCACGCCCTTCAGCGCCAGCGGGATCAGGAAGATGATGATTAGCGCGTTGAAGATCACCGCCGACAGGATCGCGCTGCGCGGCGTGGCCAGGTGCATCACGTTGAGCGTGTCCAGCGCCGGGTAAGTAGTGGCGAACGCGGCCGGGATGATCGCGAAATACTTGGCGATGTCGTTGGCGATCGAGAAGGTGGTCAGCGAGCCGCGGGTGATCAGCATCTGCTTGCCGATCTCCACCACCTCGATCAGCTTGGTCGGGTTGGAATCCAGGTCGACCATGTTGCCGGCTTCCTTGGCCGCCTGGGTGCCGGTGTTCATCGCCACCGCCACGTCGGCCTGCGCCAGCGCCGGCGCGTCATTGGTGCCGTCGCCGCACATCGCGACCAGGCGATTCTCGGCCTGGATGCTGCGGATCAGCTTGAGCTTGGCCTCCGGCGTGGCCTCGGCGAGGAAGTCGTCGACGCCGGCCTCGGCCGCGATGGCCGCGGCGGTGAGCGGATTGTCGCCGGTGATCATGACGGTCTTGATGCCCATCCGGCGCATCTCGGCGAAGCGCTCCTTGATGCCGCCCTTGACGATGTCCTTCAGCTCGATCACGCCCAGCACGCCGAAGCCCTCGGCCACGATCAGCGGCGTGGCGCCGCGGCGCGCGATCTCCTCGGCCATCTGCTTCACGCGCGCCGGCAGGTGGCTGCCGATCGATTCGAGGTATTTCTCCACCGCATCGAGCGCGCCCTTGCGGATAGCGCGGCCGTCCACGTCCACGCCGCTCATGCGGGTCTGCGCGGTAAACGGTACGAACACCGCATGGCCTTCCTCCAGCTGGCGTTCGCGCAGGTCGAACCGCTGCTTGGCCAGCACCACCACGCTGCGGCCTTCCGGCGTTTCGTCGGCCAGCGAGGCAAGCTGGGCGGCATCCGCGAGCGCCTTCTCCTCGATGCCCGGCGCCGGATGGAAAGCCACCGCCTGGCGGTTGCCCAGGGTGATCGTGCCGGTCTTGTCGAGCAGCAGCACGTCGACGTCGCCGGCGGCTTCCACCGCGCGGCCGGAGGTGGCGATCACGTTGGCGCGGATCATCCGGTCCATGCCCGCGATGCCGATCGCCGACAACAGCGCGCCGATCGTGGTGGGAATCAGGCAGACCAGCAGGGCCACCAGCACGGTCAGCGTGATCGGGTGGCCGGCGCCGGTGGCCTGCACGCTGTAGATCGAATACGGCAGCAGGGTGGCGCAGGCGAGCAGGAAGATCAGGGTGAACTTCGCCAGCAGGATGGTCAGCGCGATCTCGTTCGGCGTCTTGCGCCGCGAGGCGCCTTCCACCATTGCGATCATGCGGTCGAGGAAGCTCTCGCCCGGATTGCTGGTGATGCGCACCACCAGCCAGTCCGACAGCACGCGGGTGCCGCCGGTGACCGCGCTGCGGTCGCCGCCGGACTCGCGGATCACCGGCGCGGATTCGCCGGTGATCGCGCTCTCGTCCACGCTGGCCGCGCCGACCACCACCTCGCCATCGCCTGGGATCTGCTCGCCCGCCTCCACCAGCACATGGTGGCCGCTGCGCAGTTCGCTGGATGGCACGAAGGTGATCGCCGCATTGCGATCGGGACCGGCCAGCTTCTTCGCGATCACGTCCTTGCGCGAGCTGCGCAGTGCGGCAGCCTGCGCCTTGCCGCGCCCTTCCGCCAGCGCCTCGGCGAAATTGGCGAACAGCAGGGTGAACCACAGCCACGCGCCGACCCAGAAGATGAAGCCGGTGGGCGCCTCGCCATGGCCGGCCAGCGCCTGAACCCACAACAGTGTGGTCAGCACGCTGCACACGAACACCACGAACATCACCGGGTTCTTGAACTGCAGCCGCGGCGACAGCTTGCGGAACGAGTCCGCGACGGCATGGAGGACCAGTTCGCGGTCGAGGCTACGGACTGCGTGAGTCGTCGAAGTCATGGATCAGTGCCTCGTGGCGGACATCAGGAATTCGGCAATCGGGCCCAGCGCCAACGCCGGAAGGAAGGTCAGCGCACCCACCACGATCACCACGCAGGCCAGCAGCGTGACGAACAGCGGCGTATGCGTGGGCAGCGTGCCGGCGGATTCCGGCACGTGCCGCTTGGCGGCCAGCGCCCCGGCCAGCGCCAGCATCGCGATCGCCAGCGGATAGCGCGCCAGGAACATGCACACACCCAGCAGCACGTTCCAGAACGGCGTGTTCGCGGAGAGTCCGGCGAAGGCGCTGCCGTTGTTGTTCGAGGCCGAGCTGACCGCGTAGAGGATCTCGCTGAAGCCGTGCGCGCCGGGGTTGGCGATGCCCGCCACGCCCGCCGGCAGCATCACCGCGACCGCCGTGCAGATCACCACCAGCGCGCAGGGCAACAGCACCGCGAGGCTGGCCATCTTCATCTCGTAGGCCTCGATCTTCTTGCCGAGATATTCCGGCGTACGGCCCACCATCAGGCCGGCGATGAACACCGCCACCACGGCGAAGGCCAGCATGCTGTACAGGCCCGAACCGACGCCGCCGAAGATCACCTCGCCCAGCTGCATCAGCCACATCGGCACCAGGCCGCCCAGCGGGGTGAGCGAATCGTGCATCGCGTTCACCGCACCGCAGGAGGCGGCCGTGGTGATCGCGGCGAACAGGCCGCTGGCGGCGATGCCGAAGCGGGTCTCCTTGCCCTCCATGTTGCCGCCGGCCTGCAGCGCCGAGGCGTGCTGATCCACCAGGTGCTGCGCCACCAGGCCATGCAGTGCCGGGTTGCCGGCCTGCTCGGCGGCGACCAGGCCCACCGTCAGCGGAACGAAGATCACCAGCATCGCGGCAAGGATCGCCCAGCCCTGTCGCCGGTCGCCGACCATCTGGCCGAACATCACGCACAGGCCGCCGGGGATCAGGAAGATCGCCAGCATCTCGATGAAGTTCGACAGCGGCGTGGGGTTTTCGTAGGGATGCGCCGAGTTCGCGTTGAAGAAACCGCCACCGTTGGTGCCGAGCATCTTGATCGCCACCTGCGAGGCCGCCGGCCCCATGGGCAGGGTCTGGGTGGTGAGCTGCGCGGGTCTGGTTTCGGGGTTGCCGGAAGCATCCTTGACGGGATTGCCGGCCGCATCGGTCACCGGCTGGGCATAGGTGCTGGTCTGCACCACCGGCACGTCCACGTATGGCCTGAAGTTCTGCACCACGCCCTGCGAGGCCAGCAGCAGCGCGATCACCAGCGAGATCGGCAACAGCACGTACAGCGTGGCGCGGGTCAGGTCGACCCAGAAGTTGCCGAGCGCACCAGCGCCGCGCCGCACGAAACCGCGCACCACCGCCACCAGTACCGCGATGCCGGTCGCCGCCGAAAGGAAGTTCTGCACCGCCAGCCCCAGCATCTGGGTCAGGTAGCTCATAGTCGACTCGCCGCTGTAGCCCTGCCAGTTGGTGTTGGTGGCGAAGCTGATCGCGGTGTTCATCGCCGAATCCGGCGCCACGTTGCCGAAGTGCTGCGGGTTCAATGGCAGCCACTGCTGCACCCGCTGCAGCAGGTACACGAACAGCAGGCCGAGCACGTTGAACAGCAGCATGGCCAGCGCGTAGCGCTTCCAGCCCATGTCCTCGTCGCTGCGGATGCCGCAGAGGCGGTACGTCAGGCGTTCGATGCCGCCGCCGATGCGCGTCACGCGGTTCGGTGCATCGGCGAACACCTGCGTCATGTAGCTGCCCATCGGCTTGAGCAGCAGCAACAGGACGACCAGGTACAGGCCGATCTGGATGAGATCGTTGGCAGTCATTCAAACCACTCCGGCTTGAGCAGGGCCACGCACAGGTAGGCGATCAGCAGCACCGCGATGACGGCGGCGATGGCATAGGCGAAATGCATGCAGACACTCCCGCAATGCGATGCGAGTGATGAGGCAGAGGGAACGGCGCGCGCTACTTGCGCGGGCGCAGCCGGTCGCAGACCAGCAGGAAGCCGAGCACCGCCGCGCTCAGCACGAACAGGAACAGCAGGTAGACCAGATCCATCGGCGTCGACTCATGGAAACGACGCCGCGCACTGTAAGCAGTGCCGCATATGAAAGGGGTAGCGATCCGCAGCCGGCGCGTATAGAACGCGTAAATTTTCCGCCGTCGGGAATCGTGCGTTCAGACCGTCGTAGTCGCGGGGTCGTCCGCGCCAGCCACCTGCACCGGCACCAGCCGCTGCACCGCGTAACCGGCCGCATCCCAGGCATCCAGCCCGCCCCGCAGCGGCCGCACGCGGCGATAGCCGCGCGTCATCAATGCCTGCGCCGCATGGGCGGCGGAGACCTCGTTCGGGCAATTGCAATACACCACCAGCTCGCGATCGAGCGGGATCGCGACGACGGCCTGCACGACGCCGTCGACATCGGTGAGCAGGGCGTCGGGGATGATCCGGTCGTCCAGCTGCCGGGCCACCGCCGAACGCACGTCGATCACCACGGGCGCGCGGCCCGCCGCGATCGCACGACCGAGTTCCTCGACGCCGATGCGGGCCATCCGCAGCGAACGCAGCAGGCGCTCGCGCCGCCACCACTTGACGAGCACGTAGGCCGCGAGCAGTGCCGCCGCCACCTCGACCGCCACCGTGCCGGCATTGGCGACGGCATCCAACACGCGGTCGACCTCGCCTGCGAAGGCGTAGCCGAGCGCGATCGCCACGCCCGCCCAGAGCAGCGCGCCCAGGCCGTCGAGCAGCACGAAGCTCCGCGGCGGCAGGCCCATCGCGCCGACCAGCGGCGGCGCCAGCATCGACAGGCCCGGCACGAACTTGGCGACCAGCAGCACCCGGCCGCGCCAGCGCTGGAAGCGCAGCTCCGACTGCTTCACGCAGGAATCCGGCGACAACGAGATGCGGCAGAGCGTGCGCATCACTCCCGCGCCGTAGCGCCGTCCCGCCAGGTACCAGGCCAGGTCGCCGAGCAGGCTGCCGACCAGCGCCGCCGCCACGATGCCGGCCAGCGGCAGGCGATCGCCCGCCGCCAGCGCGCCGGCCACGACCAGGGTGGGCACCGCCGGCACCGGCACACCCGCCTGCGCCGCCAGCACGTTCAGGAACACCAGCAACAGGCCGTACTGGGCGATCAGCGCAATGATTTCGTGAGCCATCGGATCGGATTCCCGCGGTGGCAACGAGGGCCGCCGCCCCATCATTGGGCCGGCCAGTGCGGCTTGCAATCACCCCGGGGCATCCCTGTCGCTGGTTTGCGGCGAGCTGCCTCTATAATCATCCGACCCGGACCGCGATAACCCATGAACTCGATCCCCGCCGACGCCAACCGCCCCGCCGACTTCGCCGCCGTGCGCGCGCTCGCCGACGCCGACATGCGGCGCATCGACCAGCTGATCCGCACGCGGCTGGCTTCCGACGTGGTGCTGATCAACCAGATCGCCGACCACATCATCGCCGGCGGCGGCAAGCGGCTGCGGCCGATGCTGCATGCTCTGGCCGCGCGCGCGGCAGGCTATCGCGGCGAGCAGCACGTCAAGCTGGCCGCGGTGATCGAGTTCATCCACACCTCCACCCTGCTGCACGACGACGTGGTGGACGAGTCCGGCCTGCGCCGCGGCCGCCAGACCGCCAACGCGCTGTGGGGCAACGCCGCCAGCGTGCTGGTGGGCGACTTCCTCTACTCGCGCTCGTTCCAGCTGATGGTGGAACTGGACGACATGCGCGTGATGCGCATCCTCGCCGATACCACCAACACCATCGCCGAGGGCGAGGTGCTGCAGCTGCTCAACATCGGCAACGCCGACGTGGACGAGGCCGCCTACCTCGCGGTGATCGAACGCAAGACCGCGGTGCTGTTCGCCGCCGCCACCGAACTGGGCGGCCTGCTCGGCGGCCTGCCCGCGGAACAGGTGACGGCGCTGCGCCGTTACGGCATGGAGCTGGGCTACGCCTTCCAGATCGCCGACGACCTGCTGGACTACACCAGCGACGCCGACACCCTGGGCAAGAACATCGGCGACGACCTCGCCGAGGGCAAGCCCACGCTGCCGCTGATCTACGCGCTGCAGAACGCCACGCCGGAACAGGCCGCCTCGCTGCGCCACGCGATCGAGCACGGCGGGCTGGATTCGCTGGACCGCATCGTCGCCTCGATCCGCGACTCGGGCGCGCTGGAGCGTACCCGCGAGCGCGCCGTCGCCCACGCCACGGCCGCGCACGAGGCCTTGTCCCTGCTGCCCGCATCGCCGTACCGCGACGCGCTGGCCACGCTGGCGGACTACTCGGTGCAGCGCACGTTCTGAACCTCGCCGCGCCCGGGATGCCCTGACCCGTTCAGCACAGGCTTCACCCCGGCATCTGAATTCGAAAAGCGGGGCCGGCCCGCATCCCTTGTGGGCCTGCCGTCGCCACGGCACCATGCCGGGGTTATCCACGCGACGCGATGCCGATGAATCCCCACGACCAGCCCCTGCCCCCCGATGCCGGCGCGCCGGAGGAAACCCTGTACCAGGGCCGCTGGCTGAGCCTGCGCAGGCGCGGGCGCTGGGAGTATGCCGAACGCAACAATCCCGGCGGCGCGGCGATCGTGATCGCGGTGACGCCGGATGACCGCGTGCTGTTCGTGGAGCAGTACCGCGTGGCGATCCAGGCGCGCACCATCGAGATGCCGGCCGGCCTGATCGGCGATCTCGCCGGACAGGAGGACGAGGGCATGCTGCTGGCCGCGCGGCGCGAGCTGGAGGAGGAAACCGGCTGGCGCTGCGGCCGCGTGGCCTTCCTGCATCAGGGACCGTCCTCGGCCGGTATGAGCACCGAGATGATCGCCTATGTGCGCGCGTTCGACCTGGTGAAGGTGGGCGCGGGCGGGGGTGATGACAGCGAGAACATCGTGGTGCACGCGGTGCCGCGCCTTGAGGCAGGCGCGTGGCTGTTTGCGCGCGCTGCCGAGGGGTATTCGATCGATCCGAAGTTGTTCGCGGGGTTGTGGCTGTTGGAGCACACGTCCACCGGTTGAACGTTTCGCGGTACATCGGCTTCGCCCCCTCTCCCCGGAGGGGAGAGGGCTGGGGTGAGGGGCGGGTGCTCGCGACGACCTTTCGCTTCCGCACCTTGGCTCGCCTGCGGCGGGCTTTCGGACGCCTGCCGGCGCCCGAGTCACTTCTCTTTGCTGGCCCACGCCACCGCAGGAGCGGTGGCGAACGGCGAAGCCGGCCCGAAGGGCGGAGGGCAGTATGCCCGGAGTCAAGAGAAGTAACCAAGAGAAATGGCCTGGTTCAATACGCCGGGATTACAAGCAGTGATGTCTCGAGGGCCTGGGAGCAACTCCCGCCTACGCGATACACGGCACGGCCACACCGCGCCGTATCTGGATGCTGAGGCAACGAGCTTGCGGCTCACTCTTTCGTTGCAGGCTCCTTCGCCAGCCGCGCGTCCAGGTTTTTCGCAGCGTCGGCGGCATAGTCGCGGCAGGATCGGGGGTCGACCAATGGGGCCACATCCGTCGGCGACTTGCGTTGCGCCACTTTCTCCCAGAAGCCGCTGGCATCCGGGTGCGGGGTAAGCAGGATGTCGCAAGGGAGTGCCGCCACGGTGGCGATGGCCTTGCGGAAGCTGGCCACGTAGGCGGGATGGTCGATGAAGCGGTAAGCCGGCGCGGCGATGGCGCTGAGGCTGTCGGCGTAGGCCACGTGCAGGCAGCGCTGGCCCGAGCAGGATTGCCAGGTCCACGAGGTGCTGCCCGGCGTGTGGCCGGGGGTGTAGTGCGCCGTGACGGCCACATGGCCGAGTTGCAGGGTCTCGCCGTCGCGTACCACGCGCACGTTCTTCAAGGGCACGTACCGGGGAGCCGAGCCGTATTGCGGGTCGCCGGGGTCGGCACCGCCGAGTTCCAGTTCGTGCGCACCGGCAACGCTCGCGAATATCTGTGCGCCGCTGGCAGCCTGCAACGCGACGATGCCGCCGGCATGGTCACTATGGGCATGCGAATTGAGGATCCATTTCACGTCGCGCACCCGGAAGCCGAGTTCGCGGATATGCGCCTCGATCTGCACAGCGGATTCGGGCAGGTCGCCGTCGAACAGCGCCAGTCCCTGTCCGGTATCCACCAGGATCGAGGAGAGGCCGTACGGCCCCACGTACCAGGTGTTGCCGTAGATGCGGAACGGCTTTTGCGGCGCGTTCCACCGGCTGTGGGCGATGCCGTGCGAGGGCTGCGCCGCACGGGCAACCGGCAGGATCAGGCCCAGCACCAGGGCGGCACCGATCAGCAAACGCAAGGGCATGGAAAGTCTCCGTGGACGCGGGTGTGCAGCATCGCCGCCGCCGCGGGCCTGCAGCTGGCACGATCCTGACATCTTGCCGACGGCGATCAGCGGTTCAGTGGCGCGGCGCGCGACGACGCCACACCAGCAGCACCAGGCCGACCAGCGCGACGACGAGCCAGGTGATGGCGGTCACCGTACTGCTGCCCAGCCACGGCATGGCGGCGAACACGCCCACCGCGAGCAGGCCGCCTCCCAGCGCCGCCAGCGGGTCGACGCGCGTCGCGTCGCGCCAGCGCAGCAGCAAACCTGCACCCAGCGCCGCCAGCAACACGGCGAGAATGCGCCGCGGCCAGGTCAGCGCCGGTTGCGCCGCCATGTCGGGACGCATGTCCAGCAGCGCACTGTCACCCACGTTCACCTCGTAACCCTTGCCATCGGCTGCGTTCGGCACCGCCACGAGATGATCGCCGTCGACGCGCGCGATCACCGTCACTTCCTGCAGCGGTACCGCACTCCAGCTCACCCGCAGGTCGCCGAGATGCGGATCGCCCGGCCTGGCACTGGTCACCAGTGCGTTGTCATGCAGGGAAAAGCTGGCCGCGAGGTTCGCCGGCAACGTCTTCATGTCGGGCGCGACGGGTTCGCTGCCTGGCAGGGCATGTACAAGCGCGACGCCCAGCTTGTAGCCTCCCAGCGCCACGCTGCCTGCATCGAAGCGCTTACCGGCGATCGGGAATGGTCCCGGATTGGCATGGCCTTTCGGTTGCGCGAACCGGCTGGAGTCCTGCGGCGTATCCGCCCAGTCCAGCTCATAGGTCACGTTGCTGCCCAGGCGCAGTTCGCGCCACTGGAACATTTGCACCTGACGCACCAGCACCGGCGTGCCCGCCTGCTGGTTGAAGTCGGGATCGTAGGGCGCCTCCACCACCCGCGGCGTGCCGCTGAGGCGCACCATCCGGCCTTGCAGGTCGGCCTGCATGTCCATGCTGCGGCCGAGATTGACCACCGCGCCACCATGCAGTTCCAGCACCACCCGGTAGTCTTCCAGGCTGCGCTCGGTCCACACACCCGATGCGATGCCCAGCACCAGCAACACCAAGCCGGCCGCAACGGCCAGCGGGCCGCGCAGGTTGGTGATGCGGTCGATGGACATCAGCCGGAGCTCCCGTGCAGTTCAGGCAACTCGTCCGCGCAGCCGTAGCGGCCTCTCTCGTCGCGCTGCACGCGCGCCACGGCGCAGGCGTGGTCATGGGTGAAGAACAGTCGCACGCCACGCGTCAGCTTGTCGTCAAGGAAGGCGCGCTTCTCGTCGATCAGCTTCTCCGGGTAGCGGTCATACCCCATGGTGATCGGCAGGTGCACCCAGGCGCGGCCGGGAATCAGGTCGGCGCAGAACACCACGCCGCCCACCTCGGCCAGCATCAGGCCCGGCGTATGGCCATCCGAATAGCTGAAGCGCACCGCCTCGCCCAGCGCCTTCGAGTGCACACCCTCGACCAGCTCCAGTCGGCCGCTGTCCATGAGCAGCTGCGGCAGCTCGGGGATGAACGAGGCGCGGTCGCGCGGATGCGGCTTCAACGCACGCTGCCAGTGCGCGCTGCCCGCGATATAAGTGGCATGGGGAAACAGCAGCCGTGGTGGCTGGTCCTGCTCCCATGCCGCCAGCAGGCCGCCGGCATGGTCGAAGTGCAGGTGCGACAGCACCACGGCGTGGATGTCCCCGTGCGCCAGCCCCGCCGCTGCCAGCGAGTCGAGCAGCACGTGGCGATCCTCCACCACGCCGTAGCGCTCGCGCAGGGCGGGCTCGAAGAAGGCGCCGATGCCGGTCTCGAACAGCACGTTGCGGCCGGGCACGCCGTTCACCGTGAGTCCCTTCACCAGCAGGCAGCGGCAGGCCAGCGGGATGCGGTTCTGTTCGTCCGGCGCGATCCAGCGCGACCACATCGCCTTGGGCGCATTGCCGAACATGGCGCCGCCATCGAGCCGCTGGGAGTTGCCAAGAAGCGAGAAGAATTCCATGACACGTACCTTATCGCGTCACGCGCGGGTCGAAGAAGCCGGGGCGACAGCGAGCCGAGTAGGAGCACACCCTGTGCGCGATGGCCTTGGTGCTTGATCGAAGCCAAAAGCATTCGCGCACAGGGTGCGCTCCTACAAGGGCGGCCGTGTCGGCCGCCCGGCGTTGCCGCAAGATCACTCCACCTTGCCCAGCCCTGACGGCCGGCGCGGATCGCTGGCGGCGTCGAGCTTGTTGTCGCGGTGATCCCAGGTGACCACATTCATGAAACCCCAGCCTTCGCGCGACTTGAGCGTGTAACCCATCTTCTGCAGCGTGGCGCTGGTGGCGGCGTCGAACGCGCCATCCTCCACGTCGACCACGTCGGGCAGGAACTGGTGGTGGTAGCGCTTGTCCGCCACGATCTGCTGCGCGCTCTGGCCGTCGATGAAGTGCAGGATGCCTTCCAGCACCTGGGTGATGATGGTGGAGCCGCCGGGCGAGCCGATCACCGCGCTGCGGTCCTTGCCGATCACGATGCTGGGCGACATCGAGGACAGCATGCGCTTGCCGCCCGCCGGCGCGTTCGCCTTGCTGCCGAGCAGGCCGTAGACGTTGGGTTTGTCCGGCACCAGCGCGAAGTCGTCCATCTCGTCGTTGAGCAGCACGCCGGTGCCCCTGGCGACGAAGGTGGAGCCGAGGATGTAGTTCACGGTGGAGGTGATCCCCACCATGTTGCCGTCCTTGTCGATGATCGAGAAATGCGTGGTGTGCATGCCCGGGTCATGCGCAGGCCCGTGCGGCAGCATGGACGACGGCGTGGCCTGGTCGGGCAGGATGCTCTGGCGCAGGCCGTCGGCGTAGTACGGCGACAGCAGCATGTCCAGCGGCATCTTCACGAAATCGGGATCGCCGAGGTAGTCGTTGTGGTCGCGGAATGCGCGGCGCATCGCCTCGACGATGGTGTGCACGCGATGCGCCTGGTCCATCGCAGCGAGGTCGTAGCCGCGCAGGATGTTGAGGATCTCGGCGATCGCCACGCCGCCGGAGGACGGCGGCGGCGCGGTGACGATCTGGTAGCCCCGGTAGTCGATGGTGATCGGCGTGCGTTCCTTGGCGCGGTAGTTCGCCAGGTCCTGCAGCGTCCAGTTGCCACCGGCGGCGTGCACCGCATCCACCAGCTTCTGTGCCACTTCGCCGCGATAGAAACCGGCGGCGCCCTTCTCGGCGATCAACTCCCAGGTACGTGCCTGATCCGGGTCGCGCCAGGTCTCGCCCGCCACCGGCGGCTTGCCACCGGGCAGGAACTTGGCCGCGGAGGCGGGCCAGCGCTCGAGGTTCTTCTGCTCGTCCCTGATCGAAGCCAGCAGGCGCGGATCGGGCTTGAAGCCGTCGCGGGCGATGCGGATCGCCGGCGCCAGCGACTCGCTGAGCGGCAGCCTGCCGTAGCGCTTCGCCAGCAGCGCCAGGCCGGCTGGTTCGCCGGGAATGCCGGCCGAGAGCGGCCCCTTCAGCGCCGTGTCGCGGTTCGGCGTGCCGTCGGGGTTGAGGTAATCCTTCGGGTTCACCGCCATCGGCGCCATCTCGCGCGCATCGATGAAGACGTTGCGATTACCCTTGGCGATGTGCAGCGTGGCCATGAAACCGCCGCCGATGCCCGAGCTCTCCGGCTCCACCACCGACAGCGTGGAAGCCACCGCCACTGCCGCGTCGAACGCGTTGCCGCCCTTGGCCAGCACCTCGAAGCCGGCGTCGGTGGCGAGGAAATTCGCACTGGCGATGCCGGCATGGCCAGGACGCTGCGCAGCCGGCGGCGGCGTGGCGGTGGCCGGCGCGGCCTTCGGCGTGCCATCGGCGCCGTAGGCCGCACTGCCGGTCAGCAGCAGGCTCAGCAACAGCACGCGGCCGTGCATCTGGAATTTCATGCGGCGAACTCCTTTGCTAAATCCAGCGCCATCGCCTGGGCCCGTCAAGCAGCGCTGCTTGGGCTCATCAGCTGGCGGTACCTGAGCTCGAGTGCTTCGCGCGACTCGGTGTGTTCGGGGTCGACGATGATGCATTCGACCGGGCACACCTCCACGCACTGCGGCTCGTCGTGGTGGCCCACGCACTCGGTGCACAGCGCCGGGTCGATCACGTAGTACTCCTCGCCCAGCGAGATCGCCTTGTTCGGGCAGACCGGTTCGCAGACGTCGCAGTTGACGCAGGTGTCGAGGATCTTCAGGGACATCGGTTCACGCTGCGGGGCGGGAAGCCGGGCCTTGCGCCCTTCGCTCCCCGCCCCGCCGTTCGATCACATCTGCACGAAGCGGAACGTGGCGCCGGTGGGATTGATCACGTCGGTGACGCGCTGCTCGTCGGCCTTGTCGCCGATGAACACGACGATCACGCCCTTGAACGTGCCGGGCTTGGCATCCTTGAACGCGGCCACGACCAGTTCGGCGGTGGTCGCCGAGACCGGGCCGGCGAAGGCCATCAGGTTGCCCGGCAGCACGCCGCGGGCCACCGCATCCTGCACGTTCTGCAGCTGGCGGTCGTTCTGCGCCTTGTCGTCGTCGGTCTGGCCCGGGGTCACCAGGTAGGCGTACGGCTGCTGCGCGGCCATGCCCTGCAGGTTCTTCTGCACCAGCTGGCCGAGGTAGGCGTTCCAGCCCTTGGCGTCGGTGATGCTGGTGGGCTTGGTGATCGCCTGGGCCTGCTGCGCGGCCTGCTGATCCTGGTCCGAGCCCTGCGAGCAGCCGCCCAGGACGAGGCCGGCGGTCAGCGCGATGGCGGCGATGAGAACGAACTTACGCATGGTGGTCACCTTCTTTTTCAGGTTGCTTGGGGAGGCCGCCGCTGCGGCCCTTGTGCCAGCGCTGACGCATGGCCTGTTGCACCGCCGGATGCACGAAACCGGAGATATCGCCGCCGAGACGGCCGATCTCGCGCACCAGCGACGAGGAAATGAAGCTGTATTGCTCCGCCGGCGTGAGAAACAGCGTCTCCGCCTGCGGAATCAGGTGCCGGTTCATGCTGGCCAGCTGGAACTCGTACTCGAAGTCCGACACCGCGCGCAGGCCGCGGATGATCACGCCTGCGCCGATCTCGGCCACGAAGCCGGCCAGCAGGCTGTCGAAGCCGCGTACCTCGACGTTGCGCAGGTCGGCCAGCGCGAGACGCGCCAGCGCGATGCGTTCGTTGAGGCTGAAGCCTGGCCCCTTGCTGGAGCTTTCGGCCACTGCCACCACCACGCGATCGAACAGCGGCGCGGCGCGCGCCACCAGGTCCGCATGGCCGTTGGTGATCGGATCGAAGGTGCCCGGGTACACGGCCAGGCGGGGATTGCCGGAAGGTTTGTTCACGAGCCGGTGGCGCTGTGGAAACTTCCCTTAGCTTAACGGAAGCGCACGCCGATAGAGCGCGAAGCGCACCTCGCCAGCCCCCCCCTCGCGATGCAGCGACCAGTTTGCCGGCACGGCCGGCGTCACCCCGCGCGGCGACTCCAGGTAGATCCACGCCCGCTCGGCCAGCCAGCCTGCCTGCTCCAGGCGCTGCGCCAGCGCACCCCACAGGTCCAGCGCGAACGGGGGGTCGAGGAAGACCAGGTCGAACGGCCGTTCCGTGCCACGCAGGAAACCCTGCGCGTCGAGCGCCGCCACCTCGCCACCCGCGGCCTTGAGTCGGGCAAGGTTGTCGCGCAGGGCCTGCGCCGCCCGCGCATCGGGCTCGACGAAGCAGGCGCCGGCCGCGCCGCGCGACAACGCCTCGATACCCAGTGCACCCGTGCCGGCGCAAAGATCCAGCACCCGCGCCCCTTCGATCATCGGCGCCAGCCAGTTGAACAGGGTCTCGCGCACCCGCTCCGGCGTGGGTCGCAGGCCGGGCTGCTCGGGCACCTCCAGCCGCGAATTGCGCAGGCTGCCGCCGATGATGCGGATGCGTCCGGGACGGCCGTTCATGCGGCCTGCCGCGGCTCAGCGGCCGGTACGGGTGAGGGTGTTAGCATGCCGCCCATTGTCTTTGAATCGTCCCAGCAATGCTCAAGTTCTGGAAGAAGAAGCCTGCCGACACTTCGCCCGCGGCTCCCGCCGAAGCACCGGCCATGGACACGCCGCTGGAAACAACTGCGCCTGCCGCAGCGCCAGTCGTGGCGCCCGTCGAAGCCGCTACGCCAGCGGCCGCCACCACCGGGGCAACCGAAACGGCCCCGGCCAGGCGCGGCTGGCGCGAACGTCTGGCCGGCAGCACGCTGGGGCGTGGTCTGGGTGCGCTGTTCCAGCGCCATCCCAAGCTCGACGACGACCTGCTCGACGAACTGGAAACCACCCTGATCACCGCCGACGTGGGTGTAGAAGCCAGCACGGCACTGGTGGAAGACCTGCGCACGCGCATGCACAAGCGCGAATTCGCCGACGCCGCGGCGCTGCGCAACGCGCTGCGCGAGGCGCTGATCGCCCTGCTGAAGCCGGTGGAGCAGCCGCTGGACGTCGTCGGCCACAAGCCCTTCGTGGTGCTTACCGTGGGCATCAACGGCGTGGGCAAGACCACCACCATCGGCAAGCTCGCGCGCAGGTGGCGCGACGAGGGTCGCAGCGTGCTGCTGGCTGCCGGCGACACCTTCCGCGCCGCCGCCGTCGAGCAGCTCAAGACCTGGGGCGAGCGCAACGCCGTGCCGGTGATCTCGCAGGGCCAGGACGCCGACGCCGCCAGCGTGATCTTCGACGCGCTGCAGGCCGCGCGCTCGCGTGGCGCCAACGTGCTCGTCGCCGACACCGCCGGCCGCCTGCATACCCAGGGCGGCCTGATGGATGAGCTGGGCAAGATCGCCCGCGTGCTGAAGAAGCTCGACCCCGAGGCACCGCACGAGGTGCTGATGGTGATCGACGGCACCACCGGCCAGAACGCGGTGAACCAGGTGCGCCAGTTCCGCCAGATCGTCGGCGTCACCGGCCTGGTGGTCACCAAGCTCGACGGCACCGCCAAGGGCGGCGTGGTGTTCGCGCTGGCGCGGGAGTTCGGTCTGCCGATCCGCTTCGTGGGCCTGGGCGAAACCGCCACCGACCTGCGCACGTTCGACGCCACTGCCTTCGTCGACGGCCTGCTGCCGGCTTCGGGCCATGACTGAGCCCGGCCCGGTGCGGAGCTGACATGACGCCCGGACTGCGACGGCTGCTGATCGGCCTGGCGGCGCTGGCGCTCGCCGCGCTGCTGGCCATGGCGGTCGTGCTCTACCTGCTGCAGCCCGATCGCTTCACCGCGATGCTGCAGAGCCAGGCGCACCAGGCCGGCCTCGTGCTGAACCTGGACAGCCCCGCCAGCCCCACCCTGTTCCCGCGCCCGGCACTGGACCTGCATGGCATCACACTCAATGCCGAAGGAGCGGACACCCCGATCCTGCTGGCCTCGCGTGGCCAGCTGGTACTGCCCTGGCACACGCTGCTCGGCGGTCCCACCGCGATCGCGCAGATGGAGGTCGACGCACCGCGGGTGGATCTGGATGCGCTGCAGGACTGGCTCGACACCCTGCCGCCGCAACCGGAGAACGCCGCCCCCGTCATCCCGCGCATCGATGCCGGCATCAGCATCGAGCACGGCAGCGTGGTGCGCGGCGACCAGTTGCTGCTCAACAACGTGACGCTCACGGCGGGCACGCTCGCGCCCGACCAGGCGTTTCCGCTCAGCATGTCGGCCGTCACGGCCGCGGGGGCTCCGTTGCAGTTGCGGCTCACTGCCACCCCGCACATGCAGGGCAGCATGCTGCAACTCAATGGCATCCAGCTGCACCTGTCGCAAGGCAGCGGCACCACGCTCACCCTGAGTGGCAACGCCCACTGGCATGGCGCGGCGGACGCGGTCGCGCGGCTCGGCGGCAAGCTCGACCAGGCCGATGCCGGCAGCTACGACATCATGCTGACGCTTACTCCCGCGGACCAGACCGATCCGTTGCTGCTGCACCTCAAGCTGGATGGCCCGGACAACCACGCCGACCTGCATCTGCCGCCACTGGCGCTGGCGCATTGGTGGAGCACGCTGGACGCGCCGGTCGACCAGCAGAGCGGACCGCAGCCCAGCGTGCCGCCCGGCGGCGGAACGCTGCAGATGGCAAAACTGCAGATCGGCAGCCTCAGCATCGAAGGCCTGAGCGTGCAGGCCGGCAACGATGCCCCCGCCACGGCCGGCACTACGGCCAAACCCGCTGCCGCACCGGCCAAGTCGAAGAACGCCACCGGCAAATCGAAGTGAAGCCGTTCGCCGCCGCCCTGCTGGCCTGGTTCGATCGCCATGGCCGCCACGACCTGCCCTGGCAACACCCGCGCGACGCCTATCGCGTGTGGCTGTCGGAAATCATGCTGCAACAGACCCAGGTCACTACCGTGGCCGGTTACTTCGAGCGCTTCGTCGCCGCCCTTCCCGGCCTGCGCGCGCTGGCAGCCGCACCCGAGGATCAGGTGCTGGCGTTGTGGTCTGGCCTGGGCTACTACCGCCGCGCGCGTTTCCTGCATCGCGCCGCGCAGCTCTGCGTGGAGCATCACGACGGCGAGCTGCCGCGCGACTTCGACGCGCTCGCCGCGCTGCCCGGCATCGGCCGCTCCACCGCGGGCGCCATCCTCGCCCAGGCGCACGGCCTGCGCTTCCCCATCCTCGACGGCAACGTGAAGCGCGTGCTGGCGCGCTATCACGGCATCCACGGCTATCCGGGCGAACGCGCGGTGGAGAAGCAGCTCTGGCAGCACGCCGACACACACACGCCGGCCGCACGCACGGCCGACTACACGCAGGCGATCATGGATCTGGGTGCCACCGTGTGCACACGCACCCGGCCATGCTGTGCGGCCTGCCCGCTCGCCGCAGACTGCGTCGCCCGACGCGACGGCCTCACCGCCGTGCTGCCCGGCGCGAAACCCGCGAAGACGATACCCGTGCGCGAAACCGTGATGCTGGTCCTGCGCGACGCGCGCGGCCGCGTGCTGCTGGAACGGCGCGGCCCGCAAGGCGTATGGTCCGGCCTGTGGAGCCTGCCCGAGGCTGGCGGCCACGACGAGGCATGGCGTCGCGCGCGGCAACACGCACGCATCGACGACGCACAATCGCTTGCACCATTCACCCACGTGTTCAGCCACTACAAGCTGCGCATCGAGCCACTGCTGTTCGACGGCGCGACAGCACCGCACGGCATCGCCGATAATCCCGGCCTGCGCTGGTGTGGTGTCGACGAGCTGGCTGCGCTCGGCCTGCCCGCACCCGTGCGCAAGCTGCTGGAGCAACTCGAAGGACCCATCGCATGAGCCGCATCATCCACTGCGCCAAGCTCGGCATCGACGCCGAGGGCCTCGACTTCGCGCCCTGGCCCGGTCCGCTGGGCCAGCGCATCTACGACGAAATCTCCAAGCCCGCATGGCAACAGTGGCTGGCCCACCAGACCATGCTGATCAACGAAAACCGGATCAACCCGCTCGATCCGAAGGCACGCAAATACCTCGCCGAGCAGATGGAGAAATACCTGTTCGGCGGCGAGGTCGACCGGGCCGCCGGCTTCACCCCGCCCGGCCCCGAGTCTTGACGGCAAGCCGTGCATTGGGTCTAATGCACGGCTCTACGCCACGCCAACGAGCGCAACGCTCGACCTGCTGGCGAAGTTCATGGCCGGGTAGCTCAGTTGGTAGAGCAGGGGATTGAAAATCCCCGTGTCGGCGGTTCGATTCCGTCCCCGGCCACCAATGATTTCAATAAGTTGGACAGCAAAAGGCCGCAAGGCCTTTTCTTTTTCTGCCGCTGGTGACCGTATGGTGACCGTTCGGCAGAAGCTTGGGCCAAGCGACTGGGTGTTTGCCCCCTACGCCAGTAGATAGTTCCAGATCGCAATGGCCCAGTAGCCGTCATAGATGACGAGCATGCTGCCAAACCACATGGCGAGCTTGCTGGCGACCGGATGCCGGGCGGCCCACGCTTTGATGACGCGCATGTCCTTTGCTCCCCTTGGCCTGTCGGAGAGTGCACGCCAGGTAGCTCTATGGAAATCGATCCAGGGTCGTCCGGCTATCAAACAATTCCCCGCAGGCGTTGTGCCGCAACGGTTCCGGAAATCGCAATCGGAGTCATGCCCCCAAATAGGCCCCCAGCGCGTCGCGGTGACCACCTTGCGGGGGTTTGTCTACCGGCTGGTGCGGGGCGATGACCGGGGCACCGTACCGACTCGTCTTTTTCAGCTTACTGATCCAGCGTAGGCCTGCAGTCGAATCGATACCGTGCGTGCGGCCAGGGCCTCAAGTTCTTGCTCTACCTCTGTCCACCGCTCTGGGCCGAGTGAAATCAGGCGCAAGGCTTCATCATGGGCAACAGTAAACGTTCGATCTTCATTGTTCGCCATATGACCATCGGGGTATGGGCAACGGCTCCTAACACTGCGCCAGCCAGTACTCCATTCCCAGACTGCACATGGCGCCGAAGCCTCCACCAAGTCTCTAAACGGCTAAACGATGCTCTTTTCAGATGTCTTGCATAGCCCTGCCGAAACTACAGTTACCGATCTGCGCGATTACCCAGAATGGCGTCGTGGACGCTTGTGTTATGGGGTCTGGGCCGTTCCCGTGGACGATCCGGCGTTGCTAGATTACATCGCATCAGTGCAACGCCGGTTGGCGGATCTTCTCCACCCCATGGCACAGCGGCAGCCGCACCTCACGGTGTTTGTCTGTGGCTTTGAGCAGCCGTCGCGCATCTGGGACGATGATTTTTCGCAGGCACAGTTCCAAGCACAAATCCTTGCATTGCATCGAACTTGCGGAACATCTTTCGCGCTGCCGCTGACCGCGCCGGACAGTTTCGCCAGTGCCGCTTTCGTTACCGTGGGCGATCCGCAAGGCCGGTTGGCGGCGTGGCGCGAGGTGCTTGGAAGTGAATCGCGCGAGGTCCGGCAAGCGGCCTACGTGCCGCACATCACCCTGGGCCTGTACCGGCGACGGGTGTCGGCGGAAATCGTGCGGCAGCGCGTGGGCGAGGTCGAAGCGCCTCCGGCGCCATTGCGGGTGGACAGCCTGCATTACGCCACGTTCGATGCACGCCTGCAGTCTGGCCCGCTGGAAAGCCGATATAGGCTGATGCTGGATGCGTGCGGCAACAGCCGCGGGGTCTGGTCAACGCGTTGCTGTTGACCCGGCCCGCAAATGGTTTCATCCAGCGTCCTTCGACTCCGCTTCGCTACGTTCAAGACGAACGGTGCGCGCACCTTCACATGCGACACGCTTGAAACAAGCTGCGGGAAACATGCTCTGTGTGACTGTTTGAGCGGATCAACCGTGTCCGTCGCGCTTGTCGACGATGGCGTTTGCCGGCGACAACGCGCCATCCCCGTCATGACGCCACCGGTTTTCGAAAACCAGCGCGTCAAGCGGCTGTCGTTCCGCCCATCGTTCCTTCTGGAGCATGGGTTCGTCGTAGAACTCGCGCACGTGGCCGACGCACAGCACGGCGACAGGCGCAGCGCCGGAGGGGAGCCTCAGCAACGCGCCCAGCGCCTCCGGGTCGAACAATGACACCCAGCCCATGCCGATGCCTTCGGCCCGGGCTGCCAGCCAGAGGTTCTGGATGGCGCAGGCGACCGATGCCAGGTCCATCTCCGGCATGGTGCGCCGCCCGAACACGTGGCCGTCGCGCCGATCCATCAGGGCGACCACCAGAAGCTCGCCGCATTCCAGCACCCCCTCCACCTTCAGCCGCATGAACTGGTCCTCGCGTTCGCCGAGGGCCTGGGCGGTCAGGCGTCGTTCTTTCTCGACCAGTCCATGGACCTGGTGACGTACCGCCCGGTCGGTGATACGGATGAACCGCCAGGGCTGCATGAAGCCGACGCTCGGGCCCAGGTGGGCAGCGCGCAGCAGGCGTTCGAGCAGGGCCGGATCCAGCGGATCGGACAGGAAGTGGCGCATGTCGCGACGCTGTTCGATCACCCGGTAGACGGCGGCGATGTCGGCATCGCTGTAACGGTTCATGGTGCGGAACTTCCGGTGGTGGCGGGTGCCGCCGCCAGTGGGCGGCGACTGCGCTGTGTATGATAATGCCCGTCTGAGGTGACCCCCGGCATGGGGCCGGAGGTTGAAACGGGAATCCGGCATGACGCCCAGGCGTCCCATCCGGAGCTGCCCCCGCAACGGTAGGCATGTCGTGGCCCCGCTGGGCCACCCGCACCACATCCGCCACTGTGCCCAGTGCATGGGAAGGCGTGGTCGGAACAGTCGCCAGACTGCGCATGCGAGCCCGGAGACCGGCCTCGGAGCACCACTGACGGGCGGCGGGCCTGTCCATAGAGGAGTGCATTCATGAAACCGCTGTCCCGTACCGGCTTCGTCTGCGTCGCCGCCGTGCTCGCGGCGCTGATGCTAGCCACCCGCGTGAGCCATATGGGCGACGCGCTGCACCTGCCCGACGCCTCCATGGCCGTGTTCTTCCTGGGCGGCCTGTACCTGCGCAGGCATCTGGCGTTCGTGGCCTGCCTCCTGCTGGCGGTGCTGATCGACTGGGCCGTGATCACCTTCGCCGGGGTAAGCAATTTCTGCGTGACCGTGGCCTACGCCTTCCTGCTGCCGGCCTATGCTGCACTCTGGTATGGCGGTCGGCTTTATGCCGACCGGCTCGACGGCGGCGCGTGGTCGCTGCTCGGAGCCCTCGGAGTGGCACTGGTCAGCGCGTCGGTGTGCTTCGCGATCTCCAATGGCTCGTTCTACTGGCTGGGCGGGCGCTTTCCGCATCCCGACCTGACGGGCTACCTCGCGGGCGTGTGGCGCTGGGGACCGATGTTCGTGCGCGTCACGCTGGGTTACGTCGTGGCCGGCCTGCTGGCCCACGTGGCCGTCCGGGCGCTGGCCAGGCGGCTCCATGGCGGCGAGGCCGCGCGGGCATGAGCGCACCCGTGCCCGGCACGCCGGAAGAACGCCACCGCGAGCGCATGCAGCGCAAGAAGGCGCTGGTCGACCGCAAGGTGGCGCGCGCCACCATCGACCGCGGCGTGCTGGTGGTGAACACCGGCAACGGCAAGGGCAAGAGCTCTTCGGGCTTCGGCATGCTGGCGCGCTCGCTCGGCCACGGCATGCGCTGCGGGGTGGTGCAATTCATCAAGGGCACGTTCTCCACCGGCGAGGAGGCCTTCTTCCGCCGCGCGGGCGGCGACCTGCTCGACTACCGCGTGATGGGCGAGGGATTCACCTGGGAGACGCAGGACCAGGCACGCGACATTGCGGCAGCCGCAGCGGCCTGGCGCGAAGCGGCCCGCATGCTGTCCGATGCCAGCTACGCCTTTGTGCTGCTGGACGAGCTGAACATCGCGCTGGTCAAGCGCTACGTGGCGGTCGAAGACGTACTCGCCGCACTGGCGGCACGCCCTGCGCACCAGCACGTGGTCGTCACCGGGCGCGCGGCGCCCGATGCGCTGCTGGAAGCGGCCGATACGGCGACCGAGATGCGCCTGATCAAGCACGCTTTCCAGGCCGGGGTCATGGCCCAGAAAGGCATCGAGCTCTGAGGCTGCCAGGCATGCCGGTCGCCATGGCGATGGTCGCCGCGCTGCTGCTCGATGCCGTGCTGGGTGAACCGCGCCGCATGCATCCGCTGGTGGCGTTCGGACGCGTGGCCGACTGGATCGAAAAGCGCCTCCATCGCGACCGGCGCCTTGCCGGCGCACTCGCTTGGTCGCTGGCGGTATGGCCGCCGGTCGCCTTGGCCGCATGGCTGTCGATGGTCCTGGCGGCGGCATCGCCCTGGCTCGATTTCGCCTTCAACGCAGCCGTGCTCTATCTCGTTGTGGGCCTGCAAAGCCTGGGTGCGCACGCACTGCCCGTAGCCCGTGCCTTGGAGAACGACGAACTCGACCACGCCCGCGCCGCCGTCGGCCGCATGGTCAGTCGCGACACGGCTGCACTGGATGAGGGGCAGGTGGCTGCCGCGGCCACCGAGTCGGTGCTCGAGAACGGCAACGACGCTGTCTTCGGTGCATTGTTCTGGTTCGCCGTGCTCGGCGCGCCAGGGGCGGTGCTGTACCGGCTGGCGAACACCCTGGATGCGATGTGGGGCTACCGCACGGCGCACTATGAGCGTTTCGGCTGGGCCGCCGCCCGCATCGACGACGTGCTCAATTACCTCCCTGCCCGCTTAACCGCCGTCACTTATGCCGTGTGGGGCCATGTCGCCCAGGCACTGCATTGCTGGCGCACCCAGGCACCCGCGTGGGACAGCCCCAACGCTGGCCCGGTGATGGCGGCTGGCGCGGGTGCTCTGGGCGTGACGCTGGGAGGCGCGGCGCCCTATCACGGCGTGTGGGAAGACCGTCCGGTGCTCGGCACGGGCACTCCTCCCGACGCGGGCGCGATCCGGCGGGCCGTGCGTCTGGTGCGCCGGGGTGTCGCCACTTGGTTGGCGGTCGCCGTGCTGCTGGGGTGGCTTTGGCGTGGGGGCCTCCATGCTTGAACACGGAGGCCGGCTGCACCGCGCGGTACGCGAGCACGGCATCGCCCTCGGCGACTGGCTGGATCTCTCTACCGGCATCAGCCCTTTCGGCTGGCCGGTACCGTCGATACCTACAGACGCGTGGCGCCGCCTGCCCGATGACGACGACGGCGTGGCCAATGCCGCCCGCGCCTGCTACGGCGCGCCGCACGTCCTGCCGGTGGCCGGCTCGCAGGCGGCCATCCAGGCACTGCCGCTGCTGCGAACGCCTTCGCGCGTGGCAGTGATCACGCCGGGCTACGCCGAGCATGCCCACGCCTGGGAGCGCGCGGGCCATCGCATCGAACGGCGCGATGGCGCCGCGCTGCTGGCTGCACCGGACGACTACGACGTAGTGGTGCTGATCCATCCCAACAATCCGACCGGCCAGCGGTTCGAACCCCAACGCCTGCGCGAGCTGCACGCGACGCTGGCCGCCCGCGGCGGCTGGTTGATCGTGGACGAAGCCTTCATGGACGCCACGCCGCAAGACAGCCTGTGTGCGGATGCGGCACGGCCCGGCCTGGTGGTGCTGCGCTCCGCCGGCAAGTTCTTCGGCCTGGCCGGCGCGCGCGCCGGCTTCGTCTGCGCCGCGCCGGAACTGCTGGAGGCGCTGCGCGAAAGACTGGGGCCCTGGACGCTGGCGGGCCCCAGCCGGCATATCGTCGGGCTGGCGCTGGCCGATGCCGGCTGGCAGGCCCAGGCACGTGAAAGGCTGCAGATCGCCAGCGAGCGACTCTCCGTCCTGTTGCGCAGGGTGGGCCTTGTGCCCTCCGGCGGCTGCGCCTTCTTCCAGTGGTGCATGCACCCCGGCGCGGCGGCCATCCATCGCGCGCTGGCGGCCAAAGGCATCCTCACGCGCCTCTTCGACCAGCCACCCAGCCTGCGCTTCGGCCTTCCGCCGGACCAGACCGCCAGCCTGCGGCTGGAGACGGCGTTGCGGGAGGCGCTGCGATGAACGCCCGCGTGCTGATGGTGCAGGGCTGCACGTCCGACGCCGGCAAGAGCGCCCTGGTGACCGGACTGTGCCGCTGGCTGCACCGACAAGGCGTGGCGGTGGCACCGTTCAAGCCGCAGAACATGGCGCTCAATGCGGCGGTCACGGCCGACGGCGGCGAGATCGGCCGTGCGCAGGCGGTGCAGGCACAGGCGGCAGGTGTGCCGCCGCACACGGATTTCAACCCGGTGCTGCTCAAGCCGCAAAGCGATGTCGGCGCCCAGGTGATCGTGCACGGGCATGCCGTCGGCGCGATGGAGGCGCACCGCTACCACGACTACAAGCAGGTCGCGATGCAGGCGGTGCTCGCCTCGCACCGGCGGCTGTGCGAACGCTTCGAAGCCGTCGTCGTCGAAGGCGCGGGCAGCCCCGCGGAGATCAACCTGCGCGAGCGCGACATCGCCAACATGGGCTATGCCGAAGCGGTGGACTGCCCGGTGATCCTGATCGCGGACATCGACCGCGGCGGCGTATTCGCCCACCTGGTGGGCACCTTGGCCCTGCTTTCGGCCAGCGAGCGGGCGCGGGTGGCGGGTTTCATCATCAACCGCTTCCGTGGCGACATGGCTTTGCTGCAACCCGGCCTCGACTGGCTGCAGCAGGAGACCGGCAAGCCGGTGCTGGGTGTGTTGCCCTACCTCCACGGCCTCAGCCTGGAAGCGGAAGACGCCCTGCCGCGCGATGGGGATGAGCGCGATTCTGCGGGTGCCGGCCTGCGCGTGGCCGTGCCGGCATTGCCGCACATCAGCAACCACACCGACCTCGACGCGCTGCGCAACCATCCCGATGTGGCGTGCCTGTTCGTGGGGCCCGGACAACAGCCTCCCGCCTGCGACCTCATCGTGCTGCCGGGTTCCAAGACCACCCGGGCCGACCTCCAGTGGCTGCGGGACCAGGGTTGGGAATCCGCCATCGCGAGGCACCTGCGCTATGGCGGCAGGCTGATCGGCATCTGCGGCGGATTCCAGATGCTGGGGCGCGCCGTGCATGACCCGCAGGGCATCGAGGGCCTGCCCGGTTCCAGCGATGGCCTGGGCTGGCTGGACATGGAGACCACCCTCGCGCCCGCCAAGGTCCTGCGCCAGGCAGCCGGAACGCTTACGCTGGGCGATACCCCTGTCCGCGGCTACGAAATCCACTGCGGCGTCAGCCAGGGAGCAGCCCTGGATCGCCCGGCCTGCCTCCTGAGCGATGGACGCCCGGACGGCGCCCACTCTGCCGACGACCGGATCCTCGGTACCTATCTGCACGGGCTGTTCGACGAGCCCCAGGCGCTGTCGGCACTGCTGGCGTGGGCGGGACTGCGCGATCCTGTCCCCTTCGACATACGACAAGAGCGCGAGGCCTCCATCGACCGCCTCGCCGACGCGGTGGAATGGCACCTGGACATCGATACGCTTCGACGACTGCTGGTCATGAACGGAGAGCGCCCATGCGCAACCTGATCCTCGGAGGCGCCCGTTCGGGCAAGAGCGCCCTGGCCGAACGCCTGGCCGCGGCCAGCGGAGGCGAGGTGACCTACATCGCGACCGCGCAGGCGAACGACGAGGAAATGGCCGCCCGCATCGCCCACCATCGGGCCAGCCGCCCGGCCCATTGGCAAAGCGTGGAGGAACCGCTGGCGCTGGCCGCCGCGTTGCGCCGGCACGCACGCGCCGATCGCTGCCTGCTGGTCGACTGCCTCACGCTGTGGCTGAGCAACCTGCTGAGACACGACGACGAGGGCCGCTTCGCGCAGGAGCGCGATGCCCTGCTCGAGGTCTTGCCGACGCTGCAAGGCCAGGTGCTCCTGGTCAGCAACGAGGTCGGCCTGGGCATCGTGCCGATGGGCGCGTTGACCCGTCGTTTCGTGGACGAAGCCGGCCGCCTGCACCAGGCGCTGGCCGAGCGTTGTGAACGCGTGTTGTTCGTTGCGGCAGGCCTGCCGCTGGTAATCAAGGGGAATCTTGCATGAGCCATGACTGGCTGACGGCCGCCTGCGCGGCGATCGACGAAGAAAGCATGCGGGTGGCGCGCGAGCACCAGTCGCAGCTCACCAAGCCACCCGGCTCGCTCGGCATGCTGGAGACGCTGGCGATACGCCTGGCCGGGATGCAGCGCAGCGCGACGCCTGCCGTGGCGCAGGTGTGGATCAGCGTGTTCGCCGGCGACCATGGCATCGCCGCCGAGGGCGTGTCGGCTTTCCCGCAGGTGGTGACCGGCGAGATGGTGCGCAACTTCGCCAACGGCGGGGCCGCCATCAGCGTGCTGGCCCGCGCGCTGGGGGCGCGGCTGGAGGTCGTGAACCTCGGCACCGTCAACGACCCGGGCGAGCTGCCCGGCGTGCGCCGCGCCATCGTCGCCGCCCAGACGCGCAACTTCTGCGAAGGCCCCGCGATGGACGACGGGCAGCTGGCGGCCGCCCTGCGCGTCGGCGCAGACAGCGTGGATGCCGCGCGCGAAGCCGGAGCGGCGTTGTTCATCGGCGGCGAGATGGGCATTGCCAATACCACGTCCGCCGCAGCCCTGGCTTGCGCGCTGCTGGACGAAACGCCGGACCGCCTCGCCGGCGCCGGCACCGGCCTCGACGACGCGGGCATCCGGCACAAGGCGGAGGTGATCGGGCGCGCCTTGGCCCGCTATCCGGCCGGCAACGATCCGCTGGCATGGCTGGCGCGCGTCGGCGGCTTCGAGATCGCGGCCCTGGCCGGCGCCTACGTCGCCGCGGCGCAACGCGGCCTGCCCGTGCTGGTCGACGGCTTCATCACCACGGCGGCGGCACTGGCGGCCGTGCGCATCCAGCCCGCCTGCCGCGACTGGATGTTCTTCGCCCACCGCTCCCGCGAACGTGGCCATGCACGCCTGCTCGAAGCGCTCCAGGCTGATCCCTTGCTCGACCTCGGCCTTCGCCTCGGCGAAGCCAGCGGTGCGGCGAGCGCCGTGCCCTTGTTGCGGCTGGCCTGCGAACTGCACAACCGCATGGCGACCTTTGCACAGGCCCAGGTGAGCAACGCATGAGCATGGCCCTTCCCGGCATCGAGCTGTTGCGCCATGGCGATACCGGCCAGCGTAGCTATCGCGGCCAATTGGACGACCCGCTGAGCGAGCTGGGTTGGCACCAATTGCGGACAGCCGTCGTCGGACATCCCTGGGACGCGATCGTGGCTTCGTCCATGCGCCGTTGCGCCGCATTTGCCGAGGCATTAGCCAGCGAGCGTAGTCTGCCCCTGCGCATCGATCCGCGATTGGTCGAATACCACTTCGGCGAATGGCAGGGCGTTCCGATCGAGACCCTCGCGCAGGAGCAGGGCGACGCCCTGGCGCGTTTCTGGGTCGATCCGGTGAACGCGCCACCGCCGGGCGGCGAGCCCTTCGCCACCTTTCGCGCCCGATTGTGCGCGGCGCTGGACGAGGTGGCCGTCGCCGCCACGACGCAACGCGTGCTTGTGGTCACCCATGGCGGTGCGATCCGCCTGCTGCGCTGCGTGGCCGAAGACCGGGATTTCGGCGACATGGCCGGCATCGATGTAGCCCACGCATCGCTGCACGCGCTGCGCTGGCCACGCTCAGCTGTGATACGGGTCAGCGCCTGATGCGCGGACTGCTTGCCGCGATCGCCTTCCTCACCCGCTTGCCGGTGCCTCCCCGCACATGGGCGGGGACGTCCGGACCTCCCGTGCAGTTGCCGTGGTATCCCGTCGTAGGCTTGCTGATCGGTGCGATCCTCTCGGGGCTGGCCTGGCTGCTGTCCCGCGAGCCGCCCCTGCTGGCGGCGGCGCTGCTGCTCCTGGTCTGGGTCGGCATCACGGGAGGGCTCCATCTGGACGGCCTGGCCGACAGCACCGATGCGTGGGTGGGGGGACTGGGCGACCGTGCACGCACGCTGGACATCATGAAAGACCCGCGCAGCGGTCCGATGGGCGTGACGGCCATCGGGGTGGTCCTGCTGCTCAAATTCGCGGCACTGGCCGCACGTCCGGAGCCGGTCGCCGCCTTATGGCTCGCCCCGCTCCTTGGACGGGGAGCATTGACGCTGGCCTTCATGAGCACGCCGTACGTGCGCAGCGGAGGCATGGGCAGCGGGCTTGCCGGTGCGCCACGTGGAGCCTGCCTTGCCGTCCTGCTGCTGACCGCCCTCCTCTCCCTCGGTTTTGGCTTCCACGGCGTACGCGCCTTGGTGGCCGCCGCCGCGACCTTCAGCTTCTGGCGCTGGTCGGTCATGCACCGCCTGGGCGGGATGACCGGCGATACCTGCGGAGCGTTGACCGAACTGGTCGAGATGGCCGTGCTGGTCGCCTTGGTACTGTAGGCGTCGGCCTCGGCAATCCGCACGCGATTGCCATGCGTCGGCATTGCCATTACAGTTTTCTAACTTCAGGTGTTCCCTCGGCCAGTCATTGGTCCTGGGAGTGAAACGACAAGCCGGTGCGCTGCTCGCGCAGCAAGGCCGGCGCTGCCCCCGCAACGGTAAGCGCGTTCCGAACGATCACACGCCACTGTGCCTCGTGCATGGGAAGGCATCGTTCAAGGCATGAATCCATGCCAGCCGCGAGCCCGGAGACCGGCCTGAAGCATGACTCCGGTACCCGCGGTGGGCGAGGCTTGGGGGCGCCAGCTGCCCGTTGCGTACCAGCCCGCGCTTCTCATTCCCCCAACCTTCGTGACTGCCGGCTTATCCACTTAAGCCGTGCGGGGACGCGCGGCGGGAACACGACCATGCATCACACGACGCTGAAATACCGCACACTGGCTGCGGCACTTGCCGGAGCGCTGCTGACGCCGGCTGCTTTCGCCGACACCCCTGAATCAATGACGAGCCTGCAAACCGTGGTCGTCACCGCCACGCGCACCCCGGAGCCGACCGACGACACGCTGTCGTCCGTCACCGTCATCACGCGCGAAGACATCAAGCGCCTGCAGCCCGCCTCCCTGGTCGACCTGCTCACCGGCCTGCCGGGCGTCTCGATCACGCAGACCGGCGGCATCGGCCAACCCGTTTCGCTGTTCATGCGGGGCACCAACTCCACGCACACGCTGGTGCTGGTCGACGGCATCCGCATCGGCAGCGTGTCGTCGGGCGCCGCTGCGCTGGAGCAGATCCCGGTCAACGCCATCGACCACATCGAAATCGTGCGCGGCCCGCGTTCGAGCCTGTATGGCGCCGACGCCGTCGGCGGCGTGATCCAGATCTTCACCCGCCACGGCTCGGACAACGGCAATATCGCGCCGTCGCTGAGCGTGACGACCGGCAGCCACAGCTTCATCGACAGCCAGGCCGGCCTTTCGGGCGGCGACGGCCACTACTGGTACAACGCCAGCCTCGGCGGCGAATACACCAGCGGCATTCCCTCCTGCCGCATGGGCGCGGCGGAACTCGGCGTGGCCTGCTTCGCGGACGATCCCCGCAACGACCCGTACCGCAACTACAACGGCCTGGCCAACTTCGGCTACCGCTGGGACAACGGCACGGAACTCGCCTTCGACTGGCTGCGCAGCAGGAGCGACAACTACTTCGGCGGCAGCCCCTACGGCGGCGACAGCAACCAGGAAGAACAGCACGTCGCCGGCACGCGGCTGAGGTTCTCGCCGCTGGACCTCTTGAAGGTGACGCTGAGCGCCGGCCAGACCCGCGACGACTCGTCGACCTTCTACCAGGGCGTCTACTACGGCGAGTATTACCCGCGCACGCCGACGGGCTACTTCAACTCGCGCCAGAACCAGGCCTCGTGGCAAAACGACATTACGCTGGCGCCGAACCAGCTGCTGAGCGTGGGTGTGGATTACCTGCAGCAGCATATCGACAGCGACACGGACTTCATTACCACAACGCGCGGCGACACCGGCACCTTCGCGCAGTACCAGGGCACGTTCGGCCGGAACGAGGTACAGGTCTCCGGGCGCCACGACAACAACGATTCGTTCGGTGGCCACAATACCGGCGCGGTGGCATGGGGCTACCATTTCGACCACGGCCTGCTGCTGTCAGCCAGCTACGGCAGCGCCTTCCATGCGCCGACCTTCGACGACATGTACTACCCGCCGTACTACGGCGTGCCGACGGCCAATCCCAACCTCAAGCCGGAATCCTCCCACTCGGCGGAGCTGAGTCTTACCCAACAATTCGACAACTGGCACTGGGGCATCGATGCCTACCAAACGCGGATCAGCGACCTCATCACGCTGAACGAGGAGTACGTCCCGGAGAACGTCAGCAGTGCGTTGATCCGCGGCGTGGAAGGCCAGTTCGGCTTCAACGTCGACGACTGGCGGGTGAACACCGCGCTCACCTGGTTGCAGCCGAAGGACAACAGCGACGACGCCAACCACGGCAACTGGCTGCCGCGCCGCGCGGGCCAGACCGCACGCGTGGACGTGGATCGCAAGTTCGGCGCCTTCAACCTCGGCGCCACGTTCTTCGCTTCCGGCAAGCGCTACGACGACGCGGCCAACCAGTACCGCCTGGGCGGCTATGCCACTACCGATCTGCGCGCCAGCTTTACCTTCGCGCCCGGCTGGCAGGTCGAGGCCAAACTCGCCAACGTCTTCGACCACAACTACGAGACGGCCTACTACTACAACCAATTGGGCCGTACCTGGTATCTGACCCTGCGCTACGCGCCGTAAACGATCCTAAAGCGCTGCCCCTGCTCGTGTCTGCAGGGCAGCGCATCTCGTCGAGGTACTTCGCATCCATGACCTGACGTGCATGCGTTTTAGCCTCCGGCGGCCCAAGCAAGCAGGATAGTCACGTGGCTAAAGCCACTTATTTCGTCACCATCATCTACAAGGGACGAGAAGACGACTACGCGGAATACCTCGGAGCAGGTTGTTCGCTGGCCGTCGACTCGGTCGATCCGAATGCGCCCGGATTCGTCGCCGCGATCCGGGCCAGCAATCGGCGAGAGGCCATGATCCTGGCGAAACGTGAGTACCCCGACTACTTCGTTTTGGACAAGATCAAAAAGGCCTCCTGAAGTCAGGTAGGAACCCTGCACCAGACAGCGAAGACCAAGTTTCTCGTCCTGCCAGCCACCTCCTCTGACCGGATCAGGTTGCGTCTGTAAACGGCAACGGGCAAATCGGATGGAACGGCGAGAGCTGGGGACGCCGACTGGGCATTACGGTACGGAAGCCGATTCACCCTGATCTCGATCATGCGCCGGCTATCGAGCAAGCAACGCCAGATGTGGGTGGCGGTGCCGAGCATGGCCGCACCCCCACTTGCATTTGAGATTGATTCTCACTAGCTTCTTCACCTTCTCGGAAACGGCGCATCCCTTGCCTGGGGCGGACCTTCCACAGCTCTTACACGGCTCACGAAGGGGATATCCGATGCATCGAAACGAGACGAACGAAACGGCTATGCCGGCCTCGGGCAAACCGCTGGGCGGACCACTGCTGAAGGCCTTGGGGGCAGCCCTCGTGCTTGGCAGTACCCATGCCTGGGCACAAGACACGCAGCCCCCTTCACCGCCAGCTAGCCCTCCGGCGCCCTCCAAGGCCTCGGTGCCTTCCAAGAAGGGCAACGTCACGAAGCTGGGCGCGGTCAACGTCGAGGGCGAGAGCCTGGAGCCCTCTTCGCCGAAATTCACCGCGCCGCTCCTGGACACGCCCATGTCGGTCACCGTCCTGCCGCAGTCGGTAATGCAGGAAACAGCCGCGACGTCGCTACAGGATGCGTTGCGCAACGTGCCCGGCATCACCTTTGCCGCCGGCGAAGGCGGTACACCGACGGGTGACCTGCCCTCCATCCGCGGCTTCAACTCCACCGGCAACCTCTACGTTGATGGCCTGCAGGACATCGGCGTGCAGACGCGCGACATCTTCGACCTCGATCAGGTGGAAGTGGTCAAGGGTCCCGATTCGTCCATCGCGGGTCGTGCGGCAGGTGGCGGCAGCATCAACATGGTGACCAAGACGGCCCAGGCGAAGGACTCCGTGGAAGTCAGCGGCACCTACGGCAGCGCCGGCCAATACCGCTCCACGCTGGATGGCAACCTAGCGCTGACCGACACGATCGCCGCGCGTTTGAACGTCATGACGATGGGCGGTGGTGTGCCGGGCCGCGACAGCGCGGTGCGGACAGACAAGGTGGGCTTTGCGCCCACGATCACGTTCGGCCTGAATACGCCGACGCGCCTGATCCTGAGCTGGTACCACTTCGAGGACAACAGCACGCCCGACTACGGTATCCCGGTGGATTACAGCGTCACCGGCCGCCCATTGACGGAAACGCTGGGCATCAACCCGAAGAACTACTACGGCCTGACCGATCGCGACTTCCGCCACAACGACGTCAATGCCGGCACGATTCGCTTCGAACACGATTTCAGCGAAGCGTGGTCGCTGCGCAGCCAGCTTCGCTACACCGACTCCATCAACAATTACGTACTGACCCTGCCGGTGGTATCCGGCGGCGACGTGTACCGCCTGCCGATCGGCAACCACGACGAAACTCGCAGCCTTGCCGGCAACGTCGACTTGTTCGGGCATTTCGACACCGGGTCGATCCATCACGATGTGGATGTCGGCCTCGATGCCGCCAACGAACGCCAGCGCCTCTTCGGTGAGGGTCCCTACGACGGCTACAACGTCGTGTCTTCCGCGGGCCTGCAGGGCTTTTCCGCCAGCGGTGATTGCGGCGACCCAGCCCTCGTCGCCAGTTACGACTGCACCAGCCTGTATTCGCCCAATCCGCACGACCCGTGGCAAGGCACGATCACGCCCGCGACCTACTCCATTGCAGATTTCAAGACCACGGACTGGGCGCCGTACGCCTTCGACACGATCACCTTCAGCCCGCAATGGAAGGCCAACGTGGGCGTGCGCTGGGATCGCTACCACACCGAATCGAGCGACCTGGCCAATCCACTCATCAATGCGCTGGAGGCCAGTTCGTTCCGGGAGTCGTTCGCCAGCTACCAGGCCAGCGTGATGTACAAGCCGGCCAGCAACGGCACCATCTACCTCACCACCAGCACCTCGCTCATCCCCGAGAACCAGGCCGAAAGCAATGCCGGCCAGGACGAAGTACTGAAGAGCACGCCGCCCAAGCCGGAAAAAACGCGCTCGCTGGAACTGGGCACCAAGTGGAACTTGTTCGACAGCCACCTGCTGTTGAGCGGCGACGTGTTCGTGGAGAACCATACCAACGCCGTGATCTACGTGACGCCGGATGTCACTGAACAGATCGGCGAGACGCGCTCCAAGGGCGTGGAGCTAAGCGCCAACGGCTCGATCACCGACAACTGGAACATCATCGCCGGCTACTCCCACGTCGACGCCAGGATCGTCAAGGGCGGCATCTACGACGAAGTCGGCCAGCAAGTTCCCAATACGCCGGTCAACACGTTCAGCCTGTGGTCCACCTACCGCGTCGTACCGGCGGTTACGGTCGGTGCCGGCGCCTACTTCCGTGGCGAGCAGATCGGTTACGCCGGACCGCCCAACGAATACATCGACAGCTACTGGCGTTTCGACACGATGGCGAAGTGGCAGATCAGCACTCACATTGCGCTGCAAGCCAATGTGCAGAACCTGTTCAACCGCCACTACTACTCCAAGGACTTCTACTGGTACGCGCTGCCGGCGCCGGGTCGCACCTACATGGCGACGGTCGACCTGAAGTTCTGACGGTACGGGCATGTCCGACATGGACCCTTACGCGGACGTCAAGCAACTCCTGCCGCGCGATCCAGCCTCGGCAGTGGCACATCTTCGTCGTCAAGCACAGTTGGGCGACCCTCACGCCCAACTGGCGCTTGGCCAGTTGCTTATCAACGGTATTGGCACGCGGCTGGACAGCGTCGAGGCTCTGCGCTGGTTCCACGCCGCCGCCGATGTGGGCGTACCGATGGCCATGAACATGATCGGCCGCTGCCACGAATACGGCTTCGGCACGGTCGTGAACTATCCGCAGGCGGCGTACTGGTATCTGTATGCTGCCGGCCTCGATTGCGATTGGGCGATGTACAACTACGCCCAGTTGCTGGCGCATGGCCGCGGCGTCACACAGGATCGCGCGACGGCCTTCACCTGGTTCCGGATGGCGGCCAACCGCGGCCATGCCCGCGCGATGAATTTCCTCGGCCTGTACTACGAGCGCGGCTGGGGCACGCCGATGGACCGATACGCCGCCTTCGACTGGTACCAGAAGTCCGCCGAAGGCGGCGACTATCGTGGCCAGTGCAGCCATGCCTCCGCGCTTGCGGAACAGGGCCATACCGACCAAGCGCTGCATTGGTTGCGCCAGGCCGCGGCGGAAGCACCGCCCCGTTTTATCGCCGAACTGGCGACGATGCTGGCGTCATCCGTCCACGCGGAACTGCGCGCTTTCGCGAAAGCGTTGCCGCCGCTGCCCGATCCCTCGACGCGCGAACGCCTACGCGCTGCACGTGGCGGGGTCAGCGCATGGCCATGACGAACAGGCAGCGCGCTTCAGACGTCCGTCCAGAAGCGCAACAGGTTGTGGTACGTGCCGACCAACTCGACGAGGGTGGGGTCACCGGCATGATCGCGCTCCAGCTTCTGGATCGACATGTCGAGGTTGAACAGCAGGCTGCGTTGGCTAACGTCCCGCACCAGGCTCTGGATCCAGAAGAACGAGGCCATGCGCGCACCGCGTGTGATCGGTTGAACCCGATGCACACTGGTCGCCGGATAAAGCACCAGGTCGCCCGCCGGCAGCTTGACCTGCCGAGTCTCCAGCAGCTCCTCGATGAGGAGTTCGCCGCCGTCGTAGTCCTCGGGGGACGACAAGAACAGGGTGGCCGACAAGTCGGTGCGTACCGGTTGGCCGTTTTCCTCGATGGAGGGGCCGCTTCGGTCGTAACGCACAGCGTTGTCGACGTGGTTGCCGAATCCGTCGCCCGCCCGGTAGCCATTGAACAGTGGCGGAAAGACGCGACGGGGCAGCGCCGCGGCGAGGAAAAGAGCACTTCGGTTGAGCGCCGCACGCACCTGCGCACCGAGTTCCTGCGCAACCGGGTCGCTTTCCGGCAATTGGAGGTTGTGCTTGGCCCGCGCGGATTGATAGCCGGCCGTAAGGCGACCGTCCGCCCACCCGGCCGCCGCCAGCCGCGCACGAAAGTCGGACACCTCGTCCGCCGTCAGTACCTGAGGGATATGCAACAGCACGGGCTCGCTTCCTTCGCACAGAACATCCACCCTTTTGCAGATGCCCTGCGCCGAAGTCTAGAAGAGAATCATTTTTATTGCGAGTGATTATCATCCGCATAAAGTACTCTACCCATCCCCGGCGCACACCCATTCGCCTCGTAAGAACCTCGTTCCCACCCGGTTTCAATCAACGGCCCTCATGCACGCACGTCTCGCCCCCACCGCATCGCGCTTCCCAAGTGTGCCCACGCCCGCACACCCAGGGGCTTTCGCCCTGCCCACGACCTGGGCAGCCGCACCTACCCACCACTGGGAGTCCATGGAATGAAATCCCATCACCTGCGTCGCTGGTACCTGATGCACAAGTGGAGCAGCCTGATCTGCACGCTGTTCCTGCTCGAGCTGTGCATCACCGGCCTACCGCTGATCTTCCATGACGACATCACCGACTGGAACGACGCCGCTGCCCTATCCACCTCGCCGCCCGACGCACCGACCTTGAGCCTGGACACCTTTGCCGCCAAGGCCCTGCAGCACTACCCGCATGACCGTATTGCCTCGCTCTTTGCCGACGACGATGAACCCAAGGTCTACGTGAGCCTGGTCGCGCCCACGCCGGGACCGCACAGCCACCATGTGCTGGTGCTTGATGCGCATACGGCCACCGCCGTCGACGATACGCTCGCGCCGCTGCCATCGAAGGCGCGGATACGGGGGCTCGACGCCTTCATGGGGGCCCTGCTGACCTTGCATATGGCCCTATTCGTCGGCTTGCCGGGGCAGTTGTTCCTAGCGTTCATGGCACTGCTGTTCCTGGCGGCCATCGTCACGGGTGTCGTGCTGTATGGCCCCTTCATGAAAAAGCTCGACTTCGGCACGGTGCGCCGGGAACGCAGCACCCGGCTGAAGTGGCTGGACCTGCATAATCTGTTGGGTATCGTCGCGCTGGGCTGGATCACGGTCGTGGGCGTGACGGGGTTGTTGAACACGCTGTCGACACCCCTGACCGGCCTGTGGGAACTCACGACCCTGCCCAAGTTGCTGGCCCCTTATCAAGGCAAACCCGTGCCGACCCCGGCCGAGATGGTTTCGCCGCAAAGTGCACTGGATACCGTCAAACGGTTGATGCCGGGCAAGACCATCCGTTACGTCGCCTATCCGGGGACGACGTTCGGCACCACGCCCCAGGACTATGTGTTCTACGTGCGCGGCACCACGCCCGCGACCTTCGAGCTGATCACGCCCGCGCTGGTGGACGCACGGACCGGGGCGTTTGCCGGCACCGTGGAGCTGCCGTGGTACCTGAAGGCGCTGGAACTGTCGCGCCCACTGCACTTCGGCAACTACGGGGGCCTGCCGCTCAAGATCCTGTGGGCGTTACTGGATCTCGTCACGATCATCGTCCTCGTCAGCGGGCTCTATCTCTGGCTCGCACGCCGACGATCGCAGTCGGAACGACTGGCCCATCTGGTGGCCTTGCATGCTGGAACCCAAGCGCGTGAAGAAGTTAAGGAGCTTCGCCCGTGACATCGCATACTCGCACGTTCCGGAAGGTATGGAGGGCGCCATGCCTTTTGGCGCTGATCATTGTGGCCGGACTGATCTCTGCACTACTCGGCGAGCATCTCGCATGGAAGGTGATCTCATGGGCTGCACTGGCGTTGCCCCTCGCCATCATCCTGTGGTTCGCGACGCTACGCCCACACATATAAAAGGGACCAAACGACTTTGGTGGCGTTTCACAAAGGCAAAGCGCGCAGACTCAGCTCGCTGAACCAAACACACCTACATCGAACACGTCCATTACCCATCCACTAAGAGAAGAGTCCAGCAATGTTCAAAGTCATCGTTGCTGTGGTGATGTACGGCTTCGCCCTGTACGGTCTGTCGAAGTATCAGGAAAGCATGACAGTCAATGAGAAATAACGACGTCCTGCCGATGTCGACGGACGACTGGGGTGCCCAAGGCCGATTACCTGCGCACAGATGCGAATGCCGCTGCCGTCGAGGAAACCCTAGTCTCCGACCTGCTGCGCTCCAACCGCCCAGTTGGCCAGCCCGACTGGGACAGCGTGCAGATCGAGCCGGTCTCAACAAGGCACATCATGACCATCTGCAGAAGCTGCGCCATGTCGTATGACGCCATCATCGCCACACTCAAATCGTTGCGCCTACACGGCATTGTTTAGGCGATCGACAAACTGGCCCAGCAAATCGCCCCGTTGTAACAGCCAGACTTGACGTTGATGGCCACCTTGTTCAAGGCCAAACTGGCCGAACGCGAGGTATGTTCGATCAACTACCAACCCAAGATCGCGCGTTTCCCGATCTATCTCGACCCGAACTACAGTACATGGCGCATTGCTTGTCCGATTAGCAAGCCCGATCGCGCACTGACGCATACTGTCCATGGCAACGCAATCCGAAAGCTCGGGGCTGTTTGCCGGCAGGAAGGTGCGAGGTCCGTCGCCACGCACTTTCCGTGCACAGCGACGGCTTCACCGTTTCGGTTCCATCTTCGTCCAACCTACCATGACCTACGCTCATACGCAGATTGGATTTCTTCCGTTGCCGGTCTCATGGCCAGGCTCCTACCCTTGCAGCACTTGATGGCACGGCGAGCTAATACCACGCCATGTCGGTGATGATCGGGAGAGAGCTGTGGGAAACTGGATCAAGATCCGGGCGGCGGACGGATTCGAACTCTCCGCCTATCGGGACGGCCCAGAAAATGCGGCACATTGCCTTGTCGTTGGGCAGGAGGTCTTCGGCGTCAACCGCCACATGCGTTACGCCTGCGCACAACTAGCGACCGAAGGATTCGCGGTGATCGCCCCTGCCCTGCTCGACCGCGCCGAGCGCGATGTGGACCTGGGCTACGGCACCGATGATCTGCAGCACGGCATCGAACTGCGCGCGCGCATCCCGCAAGCCGCCACACTGGCCGACCTCCTCGCCGCGCGCGAGGTGTTCGGTGCGCGCAAGGTCGGCGTCATCGGCTACTGCTGGGGCGGCCGCGTGGCGTGGTGGGGTGCCACGCGCAGCACGCGCTTTGATGCCGCCGTGGCGTGGTACGGCGGCGGCCTCGCCGCCGACAAGGACGAGCGACCCCACTGCCCGGTGCAGATGCACTTCGGCGAGAAGGACCACTCGATCCCGTTGAGTGATGTCGAGGCGATCCGCGCAGCGCAGCCCGGCGTGGAGACCTTCATCTACGAAGGCGCGGCGCACGGCTTCGGCTGCGAGGAACGGCCGATGTTCGATCCCACCGCCTACGCGCTGGCGCAATCGCGCAGCGTCGACTTCCTTCGCCGCCACCTCGGCTGAGACACGCATGGGCGGCCGCTATTTCGGGCACTACGAGGTCGGCGAGCGGATCGTGCACGCGATCCGCCGCACCGTGACGGAAACCGACAACCTGCTGTTCTCCACCCTCACCCACAACCCGCAGCCGCTGCACTTGGACGCCGAGTACGCGCGCGCCAGCGAGTTCGGGCGGATCGTGGTCAACAGCACTTTCAGCTTCGGCCTGCTGATCGGCCTCACCGTGGCCGACACCACGCTGGGCACCCTGCTTGCCAACCTCGGTTACGACCAAGTACGCACACCCAGGCCGGTGTTCATCGGTGACACACTGCACGCCGAGACCCGCGTTGTGGAAATGCGCGCGAGCCGTTCGCGGCCGGACGCCGGCATCGTGGTGTTCAGCCACCATCTGCTCAACCAGCACGACGAGATGGTGTGCGAATGCCTGCGCTCGGCATTGCTGCACAGGGCACCCGACGCATGAGGCTGCGCTCGTTGCTGTTCGTGCCCGGCGACCGACCCGAGCGCATGGCCAAGGCGATGCACTCGGCGGCCGACGCCGTGATCCTCGACCTGGAGGATTCGGTGGCGCCCACGCGCAAGCCCGCTGCGCGTGAGGCGGTAGCGGCATTCCTCGCCAATGGTGCGCGCGCGAAGCCCGTGTTCGTACGCATCAACACGCTGTCCGACGGCATGGCGGAAGCGGACCTCGCCGCGCTGGGTAGCTGTGCGCCGGATGCGCTGGTGCTTCCCAAGGCCGAGGGTCGGGCCTCCATCGAATGGCTTGACGAGTTGCTATCCAATACTCAACTAGATCGACTGCCATTGCTTCCGATCGCCACCGAAACGCCCACCGCCGTTTTTGCGCTCGGTTCCTATCGGGACATTGCATCGCGACTGCTCGCGCTGACCTGGGGCGCGGAAGACCTGTCGGCCGCCATCGGCGCCACCGCCACGCGCGAGGCCGGCGGCTTCACCGCTCCGTATCAGATAGTCCGCACGCTGGCGCTGTTCGGCGCACATGCCGCCGGCGTGCCTGCGATCGAGACGGTGTACACCGACATCAAGGATTGCGACGGCCTCGCCAGCGCCGCGGCGCGCGCCGCGCGTGACGGCTTCGCTGGCATGCTGGCGATCCATCCATCGCAGCTCGACGTCATCAATGCGGCGTTCGATCCCTCCGAGGCGGAGCTGGCGCGGGCGCGCGCCATCGTGGCGGCGTTCGCCGAACATCCCGAAGCGGGCGCGCTCGCCTTGGAGGGCCAAATGATCGACGCGCCGCACGCGAAACTGGCACACCGGCTGATCGAGCGCGCCGGCCAGCGCTAGACCCCGTCCGTATCCTAGAACACACGAACAGGCATCGGCATCGCGTCTGCGGCCCGTCCGTTGTAAGACTTGCCACCTGCTCACGCCGCTCAGGCGGCGACCGCTTCCTTCGACACCTCATCGCTCAGCCCGGTATCCCCGCGCAGCCAGTCGATGAAGGCGCGCACCTTCGGGTCCTGGTCGTTGTTCGACGGATTGACCAGGTAGTAGCCGAGATCGCGCTGCAGCACCGGTTCGCACACCACGACGAGACGCCCTTCGCGAATGTCCTCCTCCACGTAGGCGCGCTGCATGATGGCGACGCCGCCACTTTCGAGCGCAAAGCGGTGCACGATGCTCAAGTCCTCGAACGACTTCACCCTGCGCAGCGTCGCTGCGCTGGTGATGCCGGCACAGCGGAACCAGTCCGGCCAGTCGTTGGAGCGCGCATGGGTCTGCAGCAGCGCTTTGCCCACCAGGTCCTGCGGGTCGCGCAGTTTGAGCTGTTCCGCCAGCGCAGGCGTGCACACCGGCACCAATTGGTCGGCGAACAGCAGGTGGCTACTCAGGCCACGCCAGTGACCCCAGCCGTAGCGCACCTCGACGTCGATGTCCTGCTGGCCGAAGTCGGCGAAGCTCGCGCCGGAGATCGAGATCAACCGCACATCGATGAGCGGGAACTGCCGGCTGAAGGCGGGTAGCCGCGGCATCAGCCAGCGGCTCAGCAGCAGCGGGTAGCCCTTGATGGTGAGCGTGGTTCGCGGCGACGCAGTGGCGTGGTAGCTCACGGTGGCGCGGCGGATGTCCTCGAACGCCGCGTGCAGCGCCTTGGCGTACAGAATCGCATTGGGCGTGAGGTCGATGCGATTGCTGTGCCGCTCGAACAGTCGCGTGCCGAAGTAGTCCTCCAGCACCGCGATCTGGTGACTCACCGCACCCTGCGTCACGTTGAGCTCTTGCGCCGCCTTGGTGAAATTCAGGTGGCGTGATGCCGCCTCGAAGGCCAGTAGAGGATTGAGCGGAGGCAAGGGACGCATGGTCGTTCTGCTGCAAACCGGCAAATGACCCGCTGAGCTTGGTCCGTCATGCGCAAACCGGTCAATGTGCACCGCCGCATTTCCGCATCGGCGCGTGCCCCTCCGGTACCTGCATGCGCTTTGGCACAAGCAGGCGCGTCGCAGCGGCAATTAGCATCACTCATGGCCGGATGCCAAATTGTCCATTTGCGCCGCACACACCATCCCTTAACGTCCGGAACCGCGGTGGCATGGCGCATAGCGCGTGCGTGGTCCGCATCGTGACGCCCCCCATGAGGATGCAACACACGTGCTTCTACTTGAGCATGACGCCAAGGAACTCGCCCGCGAACAGGGCATTCCCGTTCCCGCCGGCGTTTTCGTCGATTCGCGCTCCGCCGACGGCGCGCACTTCCCTGGCGGCGGTGCCTGGGTGGTGAAGTCGCAGGTCGACGTGGGTGGGCGCGGTAAAGCCGGCGGCATCGGCTTCGCCTCGTCCAAGGAAGACATCGCCGCCTTCGTCCACCAGCACGCCGATGCCGCCATCAGGGGCCACAAAGTCGCCGGCTTCCGCGTGGAGGAGAAAATCGCCTTCGCGTACGAGGTCTATCTCGGCTTCATGGTCGATGCCGCGCAGCGCGGCGTGCGCGTTCTGCTCTCGGCGCAGGGTGGTGTGGACGTGGAAGCGCACGCGCAGCATGGCGATGCCATGCTGACCGCGCTGGCAATGCCCGACGAGGCCTCGCTCGTCGCGGCGGCCACACCACTAGTCGTGCAACTGCCGCCCGAGCTGCGCGCGCCGATCGGCGAGGCGGTGGCCGCGCTGGCACGCGTGTTCCTGCACTTCGATGCCACGCTGCTCGAAGTCAATCCGCTGTTCGTGCGCGCCGATGGCAGCTGGGTCGCTGGTGACATGAAGCTCTCGCTGGACGAGAACGCGCTCGAGCGCCATCCCGAGCTGGAGCGCGTGGTGCTGTCGCGTCCCTCGGTCTACCGCGAGGCGGTGTTCAAGCTTGAACAGGGCTTTGACTACGTGGAGATCGACTCGCGCGGCCAAGTCGGCCTGCTCACCACCGGCGCAGGTCTGAGCATGATGCTGATCGACGAGATGCTGCAGGCCGGCCTGCACCCGTACAACTTCTGCGACGTGCGTACCGGCCTGTTGCGCGGCGTGCCGACACGACTGATCGAGGTACTGAAGCAGTTCGCGCGCGGCGGTGACATCGCGGTCGTGCTGGTCAACATCTTCGCCGGCATCACCGACCTGGACGAGTTCGCGCGGCTGCTGCTGGAAGCGCTGGACGCGGTACCCGAGGTCAAGGTTCCCGTGGTGGCACGCCTGATCGGCAATAACCTGGAAGCGGCCACGCGGCGTATCGCGCAGTCGGGCCGCGCGATCACCGTGGAGACGGATCTGGACAAGGCCCTGCGGCTTGCTGTGGCGCGGGCGGGGGTAGTGGCATGAGCGGCTTCGCGCTCCATCCCGACATGAAGGTGATCGTGCAGGGCGCAACCGGCCGCATGGGCAGCCGCCACGCCGAACTGATGAAGCAGTACGGCACAAACATCGTCGGCGGCATCGCTGGCGCTAGCGTACGGCGCGCCGAGTCGGCCATCCCGCTGTTCGACCACTGCGCCGACGCCGTCGCGGTGACCGGCGCGCAGGCTAGCATAACGCTGGTGCCGCCGATGGACGTGCTGAAGGCGGTCACCGAGGCGCTGGAAGCCGGCATCAAGCTGATCGTCTCGCCGTCCGAAGGTATGCCAGTGCGCGACGCCATCGTCGCCTGCCATCGCGTGAGGGAACACGGGGCGCACTGGATCGGCCCGTCCACTCCCGGCCTCGCCATCCCGAACAAGCTCAAGCTCGGCTTCATCCCCGACGTGTCGCTGGTGTCCGGACCGCTCGGCGTGATGTCCAAGAGCGGCACGCTGTCCTACGAGACCTGCTTCCGCCTGGGCAGCCGCGGCATTGGCCAGTCCACCTGGATCGGCGTCGGCGGCGACTCGGTGAAAGGCTCGCGCTTCGCCGAGCTGCTGCCCTACTTCCACCGCGACGCGGACACGCGCGCCCTGCTGATCCTCGGCGAGATCGGCGGCAGCGAGGAAGAGGAACTGGCCGAGGCGATCCGGCAGCTCGGCTTCGCCAAGCCGGTGTTCGTGCTGCTCGCCGGCGCCTCCGCGCCGGAGGGCGTGACGATGGGCCATGCCGGCGCGCTGGTGCAGGGCGGCCGCGGCACCGTGAAGTCGAAGACCGAAGCGCTGCGCGGCGCCGGCGCGCGCGTCTTCACCCGCATCGAGGATCTTGTGAACGGAGTGCTAGCCAGCGATGTCTGACCTCATCACCCAATGTCTTACGGACGCGTTGGCCGGCATCCGCCTGAGCAAGGAACAGCGCCGCCGCGTTGGCCAGGTGCGCGAACTGGTGCAGGGCGAGTTCAAGGCGCGCGGCAAGGAACTGCTGGACGGTTCCTTCCCGTGGGAAAACATGCGCCAGCTGGCCGGCATCGGCGTGCTCGGCATGGCCGTGGCGAAGCCTTACGGTGGCTCCGAGCTTGGCGTGTTCGACACCGCGCTGGTGCTGGAGGAAATCGCCAAGGGCTGCTACATCACCGCGATGGCCGTGCTCGGTGAAGTGGGCACGCAGACCCGCGTGATCTCCACCTTCGCGCCCGAGCACATCAAGCGGCAGTACCTGCCCGCGGTGTGCGCCGGCGACTGCGTGCTGTCGATCTGCATGACCGAGCCGCACGCCGGCACCGACGTCGCCAGCTACACCACCAACGCGACGGTGTGCGGCGACAAGGTGATCCTCAACGGCATCAAGTCGCTGATCAGCCGCGCCGAGGAGGCCGGTCTGTTCGTGGTGTTCACCCGCGTCGACGGCAGGCCGGGCCTGGACGGCATCGGCTGCGTGCTGGTCGAGAAGGACACGCCGGGGCTGGCGCTTACCGCCAAGGTGCACACGCTGGGCGGCGAGAACCTGCACGAGGTGAGCTTCACCGACTGCGAGCTGCCGCTGGACCACCTGGTGGTGCGCGAGTCCGGCCTGAAGTCGCTGCTCAGCGCGTTCAACACGCAGCGCTGCCTCAACCCGAGCATCTCGCTGGGCCTGGCCGAGGGCGCGTTCGATGAGGCCGTCGGCTATGCGCGCAAGCGCAAGGCCTTCGGTCGTTCCATCGGCGATTTCCAGGGCATGCGCTGGAAGCTGGCCGACATGTTCATCGGCATCGAGTCGGCGCGCTGGATGCTCTACCGCGCCTGCCTCTCGGCCAACCCGTTCCCCGACGCACTGCTGGCCGCGATGGCGAAGATCCGCTGCAACGAGATGTCGCTCGCCGTCACCAGCGAGGCGCTGCAGATCCACGGCGGCTTCGGTTTCACCGACGACAGCGTGGTCTCGCGCCTGTACCGCGGCGCGCGCTACGGCACGCTGGGCGGCGGCACCTCGGAGACGCTGCGCGACCTGATCGGCAAGCGCGTCTCCAGCGGCTTCGACGAGAGCGTCGGCATCTCCGGCCTGGCCGAAGCCTGACCGGAGCATCGAGGAAACGACCCATGGGCAAGCACATCGAGATCACCGCCAGCGACGGCCACCGCCTTTCCGCCTATGTCGCGGAGCCGACCGGCACCACCATCGGCGCGATGGTGATGGTGCAGGAATTCTTCGGCGTGAACCCGCACATCCGTGCGATGGCCGACCAATATGCACGCGACGGCTTCCACACCATCGCGCCGGCGATCTTCGACCGCGTCGAACGTGGCGTGGAGCTGGGCTATGACGAGGCCGGTATCCAGAAGGGCCGCGAACTGCGCGCCAGGCTCGACCTAGACCAGACCATGCTGGACGTGCAGGCCGCGATCGACGCGGCGGCGCCGTCCGGCCCGGTCGCCGCGCTCGGCTACTGCTGGGGCGGCTCGCTGGCCTTCCTGGCGGCGGCACGGCTGCAGGGGCTGGCCTGCGCGGTGGGCTACTACGGCGCGCAGATCGCCGGGCATGCGGGCGAGCGGCCGCGCGTGCCCGTGCTGCTGCACTTCGCCGAGCACGACGAGTACATCCCGCTGGCCGACGTCGAGACGATCCGCGCCGCCCATCCGGAGATCGAGATGTACCTGTATCCCGGCACCGAGCACGGCTTCAGCTGCAACGACCGGCGCTACTACCAGCCGTTTCCCGCGCTGCTGGCGCGCGGCCGCTCGCTGGCTTTCCTCGCGCAACACATGCGGCGCTGAGCGCGCCATCAGCCACAGGCGGACGAAAACAGATGCACGTCGATTTCCACACCCACCTGATCTCGCCGCCGGGCATGCTGCCCGACTGGGCGGCCGCGTTCGGCTCCGGCCGCTGGCCGCGCCTGCTGCCACCGGACGACGACGGCAACGCCACGCTGATGATGGGCGAGACCGTCGTCATGAAGCTGGACGAGCGCTTCTGGTCGCCCGAACGCCGCATGCTCGACATGGACCGCACCGGCATTGGCATGCAGGTGCTCTCGCCAATCCCGATGCTGAGCTGCTACTGGGCGCCCCCACAGGGCGGGCACGCGGTGGCACGCTATCTCAACGATCACATCGCCGAAGTGGTCGCAAAGCATCCGTCGCGCTTCGCCGGCATGGGCACGGTACCCCTGCAGGACATCGAGCTCGCCATCGCCGAGTTGCGCCACCTGCGCGAGTCGCTGGCGATGCGCGCGGTGCAGATCGGCACCTTCCCCGCCGGCCGCGAACTGGACGACACGACGCTGTTCCCGTTCTTCGAGGCTTGCCGCGACCTCGACATGGCCGTGTTCGTGCATCCGATGCAGCCCCTGATCGGCATCGAGCGGATGCGCCAATACTACCTGCCGAACATCGTCGGCAATCCGCTGGAAACCGGGCTGGCGGCGACGCGGCTGATCTGCGGCGGCGTGCTGGAGAAGCTGCCCGACCTGCGCATCGGCTTCGCCCACGGCGGCGGTGCCTTCCCGCTGGTGCTGGGCCGGGTGGACAGGGGTTTCGCCGTGCGCAGTGAGATGCGCGAGCACATCGATTGCCCGCCCAGCGACTACGCACGCCGGCTCTACGTCGATGCGCTGACCTTCGACGCGGCAAGCCTGCGCTTCGTGGTGGACAAGCTCGGCGACGACCACGTACTGCTGGGCAGCGACTATCCCTTTGGCCTCGGCGACGACGATCCGGTCGCCACGGTGAAGGCCGCCGGCCTGCCCGACGACGTGGCCCGCGCAATCCTCGCGGAAAACGTACGTACCTTCCTGGGCGAGGACGCGTGACCGTGGACACGATCCTCGCCGCCCCCGCCGGGTCCGGCCACCTGCACGGAGCCGCCATGGCCGGGTCCGGCCAGGTCATCGACATCGATTCCCTGGTCGACAGCCAGAAGATCGGCGCGCTGGTGGTCCGCATCGTCGCGCTGTCGCTGCTGGTGCAATGTGCGGATGGCTTTGACCTTGCCGCCATGTCCTACGCCGCGCCGGAGCTGATCCACAGCTGGCATCTCGCACCTTCCAAGCTCGGCCCGGTGTTCAGCGCCGGGCTGATCGGCATGGCGGTGAGCGGCCCGCTGCTCGGCTACGTCGGCGACCGCTTCGGGCGGCGCGTGGCGATCCTTGTCTCCACGCTGGTCTACGGCGTATTCAGCCTGCTGATGGCGGTCGCGCCGGACCTGCAGGTCATGTTGCTGTGCCGCTTCATCCTCGGCATCGGCTTGGGTGGTCTGCTGCCGAACACGGTGGCGCTGAACGCGGAGTTCGCACCCCGGCGGCTGCGCGCCACGCTGATCATCGTGATGTTCATGGGACTGGCGGTCGGCGGCATCCTGCCCTCGGTGGTGGCGATCACGCTGCAAGCGCACTTCGGCTGGCAGGTATTCTTCGTGGTCGGCGGCATCGGACCGCTGCTGCTGGCGGTGGTGCTGTATTTCCTGCTGCCGGAGTCGATCAAGTTCCTGGTGGCGAGGGACGGCGAGGTCAGTCCGAGCGCCACGAAGTGGGCTGCGCAGCTGCGCCCCGACCTGCGTATCGACAAGCACACTCGCTTCGTCGCCGCTGCGCCGCGCCAGGGCACGCACGACTTCAAGCCGAACCTGCTGTTCGCTGACGGACTCGGCGGTATCACCCTGCTGGTCTGGCTGCTGTTCTCGGCTGCGCTGATCGTCAACTTCTTCGTCAACAGCTGGATGCCGACGCTGTTCCGCGCCAGCGGCCTCAGCATCGACCAGACCGCGGTGACACAGGCGGCGTACTACGTCGGCGGCATCGTCGGCGGGCTACTGATCAGCAGGCTGATCGACCGCTGGGGCATCGTGCCGATCATGGCCTACTTCGCCATCGGCGGCCCGGTGGTCGCGGCCATTGGCACGCCCGGCCTGTCGCACATGGCGCTGACCGGCATGGTGTTCCTCACCGGCGCCTGCGTGCTCGGCAGCCAGCTCGGCATGAACGCGGTCACCGGCATGATCTATCCCACCAGCATCCGCTCCAAGGGCGCCGGCTGGGCCAGCGCGGTCGGCCGCTTCGCCTCCACCGGCGGACCGATCGTCGGCGGCTGGCTGATCGCGCGCAGGACGCCTCTGCCGCAACTCTTCCTGGCCCCGCTGGCGCCGCTGGCAATCGGCGCGATCGGCGCGGCTCTGCTGCTCTACCTCTGCCACCGCCGATTCCGCGAACTGCGCCTCGGCGAGACGCGCGCGCAGCCGGCCGGCGGCGACACGCTCCCCCCGATTTCGAGGAACTGACCCATGCAAGCCAGCCCCACCGCCGCCGAACCGATCGAGACCGAAGCCGAGCTGCGCGGCAAGACCGCCACGATGTGCATGATGCTGAACCTGCAAGGCTCCATTGGCATGTTCGGCCACGTCTCGATCCGTGTGCCCGACACCGATCGCATTCTGCTCAGCCCCGGCGCGGGTTCGGAGAAGGGCGCGATCAGGCCCGAAGACGTGTTCGTGTTCGACATTCACGGCGAGATCCTCGAACACCCCGGCGGTGAGATCCCGCTGGAGTGGCGCATCCACACGCAGATCCACCGCGACCGCCCGGAAATCATGAGCGTCACCCACCTGCACGCGCAGCACTCGACCCTGCTCGGCATCGCCGGGCGGCCGATCGTGCCGGTGTTCCTGCACGGCGCCTTCCTGCACACCGGCGTGCCGGTCTGGGACGACCCCCGGCTGGTGGTGAACGACGCTCAGGCCGCCTCGTTATCGGCGGCGCTGGGCAAGAACGTGGCAGTACAGCAGCGCGGCCACGGCAGCGTGGTGGTGGGCGAGTCGGCCGAGATCGCGTTCTTCCGCAGCACTTTCTTCGAGGAGAACGCGCGCAAGCAGGTCGAGGCGGAAATCCTCGGTGGCGCGCTGCCGCTGAAGCCGGAGGAAGCCGCCGACTGCGCTCGCGGCACCTTCAACCCGCGGCTGCTGCGGCTATTGTGGGGCTATTACGAACGCAAGGCGCGCCAAGCGCTCGCCAACAATACGCCGATGCCGGAAAGCTGGTAGCGCCGGGAGTGACGAAACACGGTCGACGCGTCGCAGAAACAGCGCCGCGCCGGCCTGAAGAAAAGCCAGGGAATAGGGCTGTCCAGGCGGGAAGCAAGCAGCACTGCGGCAAAGGCCGGGGGTGCTGGCGGGAGGGTTTTGCCCGCGTTCTTGGATGGCTCGTAGTAAATGCTGCAGGCAAGACACCCGCAGCCAAGCCACGACAACGAGGGGAGGAATCCAGCCATGGGACACAGCAAGGCCACGGGAAAAACCACCGGCACGCGCGGCCGTATCACGGCCGCCTGCCTGATCGTGCTGGCGTGCTACGTGACCGCAAACGCACATGCACAAACCCAAACGCAGGACCCTAACACCGCCACCTCGCCGGTGGAAACGCCGACCGATTGGCTGCACGATACCGGCTTCCTCGGCGACTGGGGTGGCGAACGCACCCAGCTGTCGAACGACGGCTACAACTTCTTCGGCAACCTCCAGTCGCAGACCTCCTCGATCACCCACGGCGGCAAGAAGCGCGGCACTGCAACCACCTACCAAGTCGTCGCAGGCACTACGCTCAACCTCGACAAGCTGATGGGCATCCCGGGTGGCAACTTCACTTTCGCCGTCTCCGACCGCTTCGGTTCCAACGCCTCCAACTGGGCTGGCACCAAGGTCATCATCGACAGCAACTACGGCGAAGGCGAGAACTTCCGCCTGGCCAACCTGAGCTTCCGGCAGTCGCTGCTCAAAGGCCGGCTCAGCTACCAAGTCGGCTACTTCCCGGCGGCGGCTGAGTTCGACTACAGCCCGATCCTGTGCGGCCTGCTCAACCAGGGCTTCTGCGGCCACCCGAACTCGCTGGCGGCCGATTCCTCCGGCATCCAGAACCCGCCCGGCGCGCAGATGGGTGCGCGCGTCACCGGCTTCATCCTGCCGGACGTCTACCTCAAGGTCGGTGCCTTCAAGGTAATCCCGCGCGATTACGTCAACAACGCCTACGGCTTCCACCTCGGCACCGGCGGCGCCACCGGTAACATCTACCTGAGCGAACTGGGCTGGGACGCGAAGCTCGGCGAGCAGGGGCTGGTCGGCCACTACAAGATCGGCGGCTACTACGACACCAGCGATGCCCCGGACGTGGTGGACACGAGCATCCAGCGCAAGGGCCGCACCAACGGCTGGCTGGCCATCGATCAGATGGTCTACGGTATCGGCCCAGACGCGAAACGCGGCCTGGTGCTGTTCCTCAACCTCACCGAGGCCGGCCGGAGCAATGAGCAGATCCAGAGCTACAACTCTGCCGGCTTCGTTTTCCTCGGCCCCTTCGCCAGCCGGCCGGACGACATCCTCAGCCTGGGCTGGGCCAAGTCCGACATCAACGGCCGCATCCTCGCCGCCGAACGTCAGCGACGACCGGACGTCAGATACTACGATGCGGAGAAGTACATTGATCTCTCGTACCACATCCAGCTGACGCCTTGGCTGTTCATCACACCCGACGTCCAATACCTAATGGACCCAGGCGTCTACAGTAAGACGCACTATCCTAATGCGATAGTCGTCGGCGGTGAACTAGCCATCAAATTCTGATCGACGTCGGGACATAGCCCTCCCTAAGCGGCCGTCATTTAAAAGGAGAACATCTGGCAGTCTTGGCTGCCGGAACTCGACGGAATTTGCTGGGTCATTACATGATTCCGGACGTCGAGGGAAGGATCGGCAGACGACGATGCCGAAGGTGAAGGCGTTGGCATGACAGATTCCTTGGATGAGACGGCATAACGCCCCGGGCCCGGCTTCTGCCGGGCCCGGGGCGTATGTCGCCATGAGAGGGAAAGGTAGGGGGTGAACCGCAGCAGGGGAGCCAGGCTCAGCGGGACGTGTCGCCAAAGGTATGCCCGCAGGTACGACAGCGGTGGTTGTGCAGGATGCTCCGGTCGATGGTTTCACCCAGACGCGAACCGGCCGCACAGTCCGTGGCCCCGCCGACAATGCCGTCGATGACCACGCCAACTGCTGCGCCAAGCAGCACTCCGATGGGGCCACCCAGGACACCGGCCTCTGCACTCGCTACGGCGGCAGCGACGCCACCAGTCGTTCCCACGATGGCGCCAATCGCTCCGCCGTAGTGTCTTGCCAGGTTGCGTGGTTCGACGTGCGTCGATCGGCATTGGGAGCAGCACGACGTGAACTCCATGAGGTCGCCGCTCCATTCGTCGTCCGGGAAGGCATCATTCATGGATGTCGTCCTTCAGGCGATGGGCTACGTACCGGCGCAGACCCCACGACCATAGGAAACCCGCGAGGAACAGGATGGCGAACACAATCAGGCATTCGACAAGGGAAGAACAGGCGTAACCCACCCATGCGTTGTTGAACATCACCAAGACTCCATGAGGATGTGGCTTCCGGACGTAAAGCATGCGAAAGGAGCAGAGAACGCTCTGCTCAACAGGGCGATGTGGATTTGAAAGACGTTGGATTGAGACGCTGCTATACCAAGCTTGCGCGCGCCAGCAGATCGCGATCACTCGAACCCGTTTGACGGCCTGCCCAGCCTTGGGAATCGCGCTGGACAACCGCTTTCCCAACGCACGATTTCCGTGCTTGCCTAGATGTATGGCATTCGAACCATGGGTTGGGTACTAAACAAGTAGTTGGATCAACTATTTGGATGGTGGTGGGCTCAAATCGAGAAACCTTGCAGCATCCGACAAGCGCCATCCAGACCTTCAGTTCACGCATTGCGGGGCACGCGAAAGATGAATCAGCGCTTCCCGCAATCGCGGCACGGCGAAATCGATGAAGCTTCGCAACTTGAGCGGCATCTGACCCCGAGCTGCATGGAGAAGATGGACAGGTACCAGCTCAGGCTCGTAGCTTTCCAACACGATCTGCAGCTCGCCATCCCGCAGTGCATCAGCCACTTGGTAATGCAGCAAGCGAGTGACACCTGCTCCTCGGATGGCTGCCAGTACCGCCGCCTCGGGTGTTGTCACTGCGAGCCGAGGAAGAATGGAAACCTCATGTGTCGTCCGTGACCCTGGCAAACGAAATCGCCAGTACGGTACGGGCATGGGGGTGATGGCCGCCACGCACGGATATTTCAACAGGTCGTCCGGCTGCCGTGGGGCACCGTGAGCTGCAAGCAGCGCAGGACTCGCGCAGGTGACGGTTCTCATCACGCCCACTTGGGTGGCCACCATGGAGCTGTCCGGCAATTTGCCGATGCGCACCGCCATGTCCACGTGATCGTCGATGAGATCGATGTTGCGATCGGTCAGTATGAGGCGAAGGTTGATCTCCGGATACATGGCAAGGAAGTCGGTCACCACCGGCAGCAAATGCAGACGGCCGAAGAAGACCGGGGCGGTCACCACCAGCTCGCCTTTGGGTGTGCTGAATTCGCCTGCCGCCTCGCGCTCGGCGCTCTCCACTTCGTCAAGGATGCGCCGCGCGGCCAGCACATAAGCCTGGCCGGCATCGGTCAACGCAAGTTTGCGTGTCGTGCGAAAGAGAAGCCGCGTTCCCAGATGCGCTTCGAGATCGGAAATCCTGCGACTGAATGTGGCCAGAGGGATCTTCAAAGCTCGCGCCGCCGCAGAAAAGCTGCCTTTGTCCGCAACGGCGACGAGCATCGACATGGCTTCAAGACGATCCACAGACTATTCCATTTTCTGGAAAGAACATTTCCAATGTTGCCAGATTATCCTATCAAACGGAAAGACGCAGTATCTCCTTCGCCCAAGGCCGTACCGGCCTTCCACGAAGGAGTTCGCCATGTCTCGCCTCCCCATTCCGACCGTCGATTCCGCCCCGGAAGCATCCAGGCCGATTCTCGATGCTGTGCATAAGCAACTGGGCGTTGTACCCAACCTGTTTCGGCTGATCGGTACCAGTCCAGTCGCGCTTGGCGCATTCGCCGGCTTCCAAGCTGCATTGTCCAGAACGTTGGATGTCAAGACGCGCGAACGCATCGCGTTGGCGGTCGCCCAGGTCAACGGCTGCGACTATTGCCTGTCTGCCCACAGTTATCTGGGACTGAACCTGGCCAAGATCAGCCCCGAAGAAATGACCCTTAATCGCCGGGGCGCATCGGGAGACGCCAAGGCCGGCGCCGCAGTCGGGTTCGCCTCGAAGGTGGCTTCCCTGCGCGGTCACGTCGAAGACACCGACATCGCGGCCGTGCGTGCCGCAGGGTTCAGTGATGCGCAGATCGTGGAAATCATCGCGCTGGTCGCGGAGAACACGTTCACCAACTACCTCAACGAAGTTGCCAGGACCGACATCGATTTCCCCGTCGTCCTCGCAAAGGAACTCGCCTGAGGCATGCCAGGCCCCACTAGAACCGGAAATACAGTTCGACGTGCCGGGCCCAGAACCCTTGGAGAAACATGATGGACACCGCCAGACCTCCCTTTCCGCCGTTCACGCTTGAAACGGCCATCGAGAAAGTGCGCCTCGCCGAGGATGGCTGGAACAGCCGTGACCCCGCCAAGGTGGCCTTGGCCTATACCGTCGACAGCCAGTGGCGCAATCGCGCCGAGTTCGTGAATGGCCGCGCAGCGATCGTCGCGTTCCTGACCAGAAAATGGCAGCGCGAATTGGACTACCGGCTCATCAAGGAACTATGGGGTTTCCGCGAGAACCGCATGGCTGTCCGCTTCGCTTACGAATGGCACGACGACAGCGACCACTGGTTCCGGTCGTATGGAAACGAGAACTGGGAGTTTGACGAGGACGGCCTGATGCGAAAGCGCTTCGCCTGCATCAACGACGCTCCCATTCGCGAAGCGGACCGCCGTTTCCACTGGCCGCTGGGTCGGCGGCCGGATGGTCATTCTGGGCTGAGTGACCTCGGGTTCTAGCCGGTCGCTTTCCAGGTTCCTGCAACGATCACTTCAGGACGGTTATCGCACGATGGCCAGACGTGTTGGAGAACGCTCATGACACATACCACTTACCGAAGCGTCGACGTGGATGGCTTCAAGATCCACTACCGCGAGACCGGCTCGCCCGATAAGCCCAAGCTCCTGCTGCTGCACGGCTTTCCGAGTTCCAGCCACATGTTCCGCGACCTGATGCCGCTGCTTGGCGATCGCTTCCATATGGTCGCGCCCGATCTGCCGGGGTTCGGCCAGTCAGACATGCCATCGCGCGAAGCGTTCGCGTACACGTTCGACCATATTGCCAGCGTGATCGACCGTTTTACGGACGTGGTGGGCTTCGATCGCTTCGTGGTTTACGTCTTCGACTACGGCGCGCCGACCGGTTTTCGCCTTGCTGCGAAACATCCGGAGCGTATCGCCGGAATCATTTCGCAAAACGGCAATGCCTATGTGGAAGGGTTGAGCGATGGCTGGAATCCGATACGCGCGTACTGGGAAAAGCCCTCGGCGGATAACCGTGAAGCGTTACGCGCTTTCCTCGCGCCGGAAACCACCCGCTGGCAATACACGCACGGTGTGACGGATGAATCCCTCGTGTCGCCCGACGGCATCGCGCTCGACAATCACTACCTTGCACGCGAAGGCGCGCACGAGGTCCAGCTGGATCTGTTCCTCGACTATCAAAGCAACGTAGCGCTTTATCCCGCCTTCCAGGCGTATTTCCGCAAACATCGCCCACGCTTCCTGGCGGTGTGGGGCAAGAACGATCCATTCTTCCTGCCGCCGGGTGCGGAAGCATTCAAGCGCGACATACCCGATGCCCAGGTGCGCTTCTTCGATACGGGACACTTCGCCCTGGAGACGCACGCAAAAGAGATTGCGCAAGCCATCCGCGAGTTTTTCGCGACCTGAGATCTGTCAATAGCAGTCGGATACGGAGAAGAACATGTCCCACTCAACGGCCATAGTCACCGGTGCAAGTCAGGGCATCGGTCGTGCCACGGCGGTGCGCCTGGCCAAGGATTTCGGTTCGCTGGTGCTGGTCGCCAGGAATCGCGATCATCTGCTGGAGACGGCGGGGATGGTCGAGGCGGAAGGCGCGAAAGCCTTGGTGCTGGATCTCGACCTCGCGGAAAAAACTGCCGCGAAAATCGTCGTCGAGAAGACGCTCTCCGCATTCGGCCGCATCGATGCACTGGTCAACATCGCCGGAGCCGTGCCGCAAATCGATCTGTTCGAGATGACAGACGAACAGTGGGATGCCGGCATGGCGCTCAAGCTACACGGTGCCCGGCGGTTGACCATCGAAGCGTGGCCCGCGCTCAGGCAAGCCAACGGATCGGTGGTGTTCACCTCGGGCAATTCGGCGATCTTTCCCAAGGCGCCGTATGCTGCTGTCGGCACCATCAACGCGGCGATCACCGCGTTGGCCAAGGCGTTTTCCGATCGCGGCATCGGTGATGGAGTGCAGGTCAATAGCGTGTTGCCCGGCCCCGTGATGACGGGGCGTCGACGCTCGTATCTGGAGCACTGGGCGCCGTTGCATGACATGAGTGTGGCCGAAGCGACCGAGCATTTTCCGCGCGAAGCCGGCATCGCCCGTTATGGCAAGCCGGAGGAGATTGCCGAACTGATGGCGTTCCTGGTGTCGCCCGGTGCACGTTGGATGACTGGAGCCTCGCTTCGCATGGACGGCGGTGAGGTCAAATCAATCTAGCTGCCTATTGAGCAACACTCTTCCACCGCGATGATGAGGCTCTCGGCTATCTGCCATCGGCGCAGTTCACGAGAGACAGGTGCCAGAAGCAATGGCCGAGAGATCCATCGGCGCGCATATCGGCTTGAGGTACGTGTTCTTCATCACCGCCGCCTTTCTCCTGGCGTGCGCATGGCTGAATTGGCATTTCGTCCGCATCACCTTCCGCGAGGGCAAGACAGCATAAAACAAGCGAACAACAAGACCGGCTTCATGTATGTCATCTCTTAGTTAGCATGACCCACACGTTCGTTCCGATGCGCGGCCCGTATCCTGCGCCCGCGCCCTGCAGTGGCGAGATGCGCATCCGGGATCCGTCGTCAGTCCGCAAGCCTATGGGCCGAGCGAGGTACTCGTCCCAAATGGGGTGCTGAGGGAAAGTGGCGTACCGGGGAGCGTCTTCGCTCCCCGGTACGGATAGGCAGCTGCTCAGTTGAAGCGGTAGTCGTTGTGCATGATCGCGATACCGTTGGTGGCGGCATTGTTGAGGGTGACGCTGCTTTTCAGGTTGAAGTCGCCGTCGCCGTCCACGCCGAAAATGGACACGTGCGAGACGGAGCCGTTGGCGTCGACTACCGCCGCAAGGCCGTCGCCATAGGCGATATCCGTCGGATCACCGTTGAAGGTCGCCACGACGGCCGCGTCCTGAATGATCTTCTGGCCGTAGACCGCATAGCGGGAAACGGAGCGGCTGGGCGAGTTGGCTGTGAAGAGGAAGGGACCATCGAGGGCGGCCCAGCACGGCGCCATTTGCGTGCCGGAGCCCGTGACCGTCAGCACGGCGTTATGGCGCACGAGACTGATCTCGTTGGCGTGCGCGATGGTCACGTAGGCATCGTCGCCGCGCGTGGCCAGGCCGAACGGTGCGTTGACGTTGGCAGGGATGTTGGCCACCACCTGGGGCGAGCCCGATATGGCGCCCTGGTAGTTCAGGTCGACCGTCTCGATGGCATTGCTTTTTTCGGAGATGACCAGTTGTCCGTCCAGGACGCCCACCTGGGCCGCGGAGCCGTCGGCGATGGCGAGCCTGGTTTTGCCATCGGGGGTGGAGCTTATGCCGTACGGGCCGATCAGGTGCGACTCGATGTAGGTCGTGGTGAGAATGTAGAGATGATGCCGGCCGAAGGCGACGCTCACCGGATTGTTCAGGGCGGGAACGATCTTCTGCAACTGCAGCGGAACGCGGCCGTCGCCTTTCTTGAAGACCGAAACATCGCCGGATCCGAAATTGACGACGGCCAGGAGGTCGCGGCTCTGGGCGATACCTCCTGCATTGCCGGTAACGCCACCGGAACCGCCAGTCCTGGACTGTTCGACCAGAGCACCTTGGGGATTGTAGACGAGCAACTCATTGTTGGACGTGTTCGACGAGGTGACGATGAAGTCGCCATCGTTCCAGCGGGGGCCGGTCTGTGCATTGACGGCGCCGGTTACCAGCAGCGCAAGCAGCGCTGCTCCGTAGACTGCCTTTTTCATGGTTCTTCCTCGAATTGAGCGTGGGTGACGGCGGCAACAGGTGTTGTCGCGGCAGGGTGTTGCCAACGGCCGTGCGCATCGACCTACGCCTACTTCGACGAGAAGTTCTATCGGGTTACATGCCTGCAAACACGTTGTGCACTTTGTGACACTGATCGCAGGGTTGCGGGCTTATTGATCCAGCTCGCAAACAGTAACCGCTGATGTCCTTCGATCCCGCGTGGCCGTACTCAAGGCAAACGGTGCGTGCGTCGCATGTGCTGGCCGGACCGATAAGCAGTTGTCTCGCGACCCGGTAAACGACCCACGCCATGGAACGAGCGCTGGGAGGATTGCAGCGGAAAACCCGACTCACCCGGCAGTTCGACGTGTCGGCATATGGACCTTCATCCAGTCAAACGCCTTCTATAGGGCGCCCTGCATCACCCGCTGCGGAGCCGCGGCGCCAACTCGCTGCACTCGTGCCTGCCCTCGCGGTGATCGATGTGCGAACCGGTAAACTCATCCTAATTGCAGGGCGCCACTCGCTCCGCGCCAGCGCCGCCACGTGATTCCGATCAACTTGTCCACCGACAGCGCGCCCGGGCCCCAAGCGATCACGGCCATCAGCATCAGGCCCCAGACCTTGTGGTCAGCGAAGTCCGTGGTGTTGAACAGGCTGTGCCAGAAACCGTGTGGCCACAACGCCGGGAACGACGTGAAGGCAATGATGTTGTAGACGAACAGGAACAACGCGAACGGACGTCCAAACAGGCCGAGGCCCACGAACCACGGCACGATCAGCTCGATCCAGGTGCCAAGCCCTGCCGCGAAATCCGGTGGCAGCAAGGGTACGTGGTACATGCTCTCGAACAGGTAACGCGTGCCCTCTGGATCGGCGATCTTGACCAGTCCGGCCTGCCAGAACGCCCATGCGACCCAAAGGCGCATGCTTAGCAGGGTGACCGGGCCCAACCAGCGAGCGAGCCCGTCGGCGGTGCGGGTATAGCAGTCGTTGATGCAGTTAATCATCGACATGGCGCGGGTTCCTCGCAGGATTCGTCGAATGGATCGATGGCACTAATCAGGTTTTGCCGGCAAAGGCTGGCAAGGCAGGCCGCAAGGTCGAAGGCGGGATCGCGCGCCTGCGCCGCCGCGTGTGCCGCATCGAGCGTATCGCCGCTGGCGAGTGACGCGATGCAGGTGAAGCTCGCGGGGTCGACCCCCGCCATCGCGACCTCGCTGTCTTCGCGCCACAACACCACGTATTCGCCTTCGCCATCCAGCACGAGCCGTTCGGAAGTCGGCTGGATCGCATAACGCCAGATCGTCAGGATCGGGTGCACACTCGCCCATAGTCGGACGCTCGGATGCAGACCGATCCGCAGCGATTCGCCGGCATGCGCCAACCCATTCGTGAAAGTGTCTGGAGCCGTGGGTTCGGCATCGGCCGCCAGTGCGCTTTCCTGCCGCAACCATTCCAGCCGCGCGACGTCAGGCAAGTACGCGAGCGCGTCCATATCCGGCAGCGTTTCCAGATACTCGGCAAAGCGTGTGCCGAACGCCTGCAGATTGCCCGACGGCGAAGGATGCGCACCGCGATAGCCGCGCACGGCCTGATCGAAATAGTCCTCGCCCACCAGCGCCAGCACCGCGGGATACGTGATGCGCAGTGCGCCCGTGTGGATCGCCTCGCTGCTGTGGCGGTAGATGCGCAGGCGCGCATCCGGTTCCAGCCCGTTGCCGAGGATTACTGCGCGCGGACCGGGCGCGTCGGCGTCGTACAACGCGTCGAGGAATTGCCGCTGCCACTCAGGCAGCGCGGGCACGGCGTGCATCGAGCACCTCCTCGGCGCGTGCAGCTTCGTCCAGCAGCACGTCCAGTTCGGGAATGTCCTGATCCCATTCGATCAGGGTCGGCACCGGCCCGAACAGGTCGACGGCGTCGGCGTACAGCGCCCAGACCTGCACATCCACGCGCCGGCTGTGCGAGTCGATCAGCAACGGAACCGGCAGGTTGTCCTTGCGGGTGAAACCGGCCAGGTGCATCTCCTTCACGGCCGCGCGTGGAAGCGCACGCAGATATACATGCGGATCGAAGCCATGGTTGATGCTGTTGACGTAGATGTTGTTGACGTCGCACAGCAGACCGCAGCCGCTGAGCCGCACCGCTGCGGCGACGAAATCCCATTCGGCGTAGTCGCCGCCTTCGAAGCGCAAATACGTCGAAATGTTCTCGACCAGGATGTCGCGGCCGAGCGCGTCCTGCACCTGCCCGATCCGCGACACTATGAGCTCCAGCGCCTCCTCGGTGAACGGCAACGGCAAGAGGTCGTTGCTGTGCCGGCCGCCGAGCGCGCCCCAGCACAGGTGTTCGGACACCAGCGCGGGCTGGTAACGATCGACGATTTCGCGCAAGCGCCGAAGATGCGCGCGATCCAGTTCGTCCGCCGAACCCAGCGACAACCCGACGCCGTGCAGGCTCAAGGGATAATCGGCGCGAATGCGTTCCAGTGCGTGGTGGAAGCTGCCGCCCGCGGCGAACAGGTTTTCGCTGTGGGTTTCCAGCCACGCGATCGGCGGCCGTTCGGCCAGCACGCGGGCGACGTGCGGTGCGCGCAGACCGATGCCGGCACGCGCCGGCATCGGTTGCATCCCCGTGGCAGTGGGATACGTCACGGGGCGATGCTCACGCGGCCTTCAGGCTACCGCCCGCGATCTTGGTGCACAGCCCCGCCGGCACCGCGACGAAAGCGCTCGGATCGTTAGCCTTGGAGTCCTGCCCCGCGCAGGAATGCCCTGGTGACACGCAGTCGTTCTTGTAGGCCGCATTGATGCCGTAACAGGGGGTGTAATGGTTCTTTGCCATCATCGCATCCGTCTTTTGCGGCGGGGTCATCTTCATCATCGCGTCGCGCTGCCCGGCGAAAGCGGTGGATGCCAGCGACGCCATGCCGAGCGTCAGCGCGCAGGCCAGGCTGCTCTTGAGGAGGGTGGTGCTGTTCATGGACGTGTCTCCGTGATGGAAAGAAAAGGGTGGAAGCGGCCGATCCGTTTCCACCCCTCTTTTCGCTACCGGAACACCCGCGGTTACATCCGGTGTCGTAACAACAGCCGGTTGCCCCATGCCGCATTTATCGCCACCACGATGGTGACGGCCAACCCGTGGACGAGGAGATCGGAAACCGTCGACTCGAAAGGATGAAAGATGGCTAGCAGGGCCGCCGAGGCTGCGGCGCTCGCCAATCCCAGCAGGCAGGCGGTGAGTGCCGGGCGTAGCGGACAAGCACGTCGCAGCAACCACAGCAGCAACGCCGACAGCGGGATCGAGATAACGACGATGAACGTCAGGCAGTGAACCGTGGACTGATACGCGCTGGCGATGGTCGTACCGGGAGCCAGCCAGGGCTGTAGGCAGCCCAAGCCGCTGGCGCCGATCCACAGCAAGGCGCCGGGCAACGGCAACCACGCCCATGCGCGCGAACGCCCTGGCACGGCGAGTGCGAGGGCGGCCCACGCGGCACCGACCGCCGTGAGGACAGCGCCAACGGTGGCCCAGGCCAGGTCGGGTGCACCCGCCCAGCGCCGCAGCATCGCGGTGGCGCCGGAGTGCCACAGCAGCAATGCCGCGATCACGGCCACCAAAAGCGCCCATACGAGCATGCGGAGCCATGGCGACCGCAGGCGTCGCACCGGTGTCAGCCCGGCGCCGAGCGACACGATCAGGCTTTGCTGGCGTGGATCGGCCGACACGGTTCTAGGATTCTCCATGCAAGCGCGCACGCAACGCTTTCAGCGCCCGGTGCAGGCTCACCTTCAGCGCGCCAGTGTTGTGGCCGGTATGGGCCGCAGCATCCGCCAAGGACTGTTCTTCGAGGCCCAGGCGCTCCACTGCTTCGCGTTGTCGCGGTGGCAGCTCCGCGATGGCCGCGCGCAGGCGGCGCGCCTGCTGCATTTGTTCGCTGGCGGTGCTCGCATCGTCCGGGTCGGCTTGCTGGTTGAGGGCGATTTCGTCATGGACCTCGCGGCGGCGGCGACCGTGCCGGCGCAGCGCGTCGACCGCGCGCCGGCCGGCGATGGCGGCCAGCCAGGCATCGTAGGAGCGCGATGGATCGTAGGTATGGCGTACCCGGTGGACGGTGAGCAGGGTCTCCTGCACCACGTCATCGAGCGAATCGGCCGGTATACCGCGTCTTCGCGCCACGTGGCGGATCAGCACGACGGAATCCGCCAACACGCGCTCGTAGGCAACGCGGTCGCCCACTTGCGCAGCGGCCATCCATACCCTGCGCCGATGGTCGGCTGGCGCGCCGGCAGCGTCGGCTAACACGTGGCTGCGGGGCTCGGCCCGGGAACGATCATCATGGAGCACGACTGCAGTGCCTGCGGTCACGGGCGGGATACCTCGCCAAATGCCTTGAGGAATGGTTCGCCACGGTCAGGCTGGAAGTTACCTTGCCGACTTTCTTCCCCGCCACGCCGGTGTCGCGGCTGCCGTTCTGACCTGCGAAGGTGTCGATGCTGGCCTTGATGCTTTCTCCTTTCGGGTCAACCGAGGTCGCACCCATCCTGTCCGTGCCGCGATTTGGCCGACGGGGCGGACGGGGCGCGCCGCTTGCGCTCGAAACACAGTGGAGAGCCGATAGGCACAGAGAATCCGCTGCGCGAGGAAACCGCCCGGTGGCGGGGAAAGGGTTCGCAGCAGACGAATCGCCTGCACGATGCCGCCCGGCGCCTGAGCCCCGTCGTGCCCGATCATCGCCCGCATCGGTCCGTGCCTGGGTGGTCATGCCGTCACGATCAAAATGGCCATGATGGGGCTATGGCGAGGCGCCGGCCGCCACCTTGGCCAGGGCCTTGATGTCCTTGTTCTCGTAGGTACTTGCGGATCATCCGTCATGCCGTTGGTCAGGACACGGCCGACACGAATCCGGGAAGCCACGCGGCGTACCCGTTCCAGATCGATTCCGAAGACGCAGGTATGCAGTCCGTACCTGGAGTCATGGGTGATCTGGATAGCCTCGTCGTATATGGCTTTCATGCCGCGAACTCGGAGAGGACACCGGCACTCAATGGCCACAGGAAGCAAAGTGGCGTCTCTTCAGCCAGCGATCCAGTGAGATGGGGCCCGCGCCACCCACGCACAACGCAAGAAGGCCCGCGATATACAACAGGTCCGTCTCATAACCGGGCTGGCCGAAATGCGCACCGGCTGCATCGTAGGACAGGAGCTTGATCGAGCTGAATCCGTTGGGCAGGTGCACGGTAAAGGTCGCCACCAGAAGCACGGCGATCATGGGCCCAGTTGCAACCGGCACGAACGCTCCGGCGAGAATCGACAGACCGCCGACCACCTCGACAACGATGGTTGCCCAACCCAACAGGTGCGGGAGCGGTACACCGATCGCATGAAGAATGGCGATGAATACCTCCGGGCCTCTCGCCAGCTTGGCGTAACCGTGCTCAACAAATCCGGCGCCTACAATCAGTCGGAGCGGAATGGCATACCAGTCCGCCGGGAGAGGAAGAGGGGCTACGGCAAACTTCCGAAGAATCGCTTTGATGCTCATGCCGACAGATCGCTCCAGGAAATGGTCTGGTTGCACATGGAACCGACACATGGAACCGAATAAATGACACTTGTCCGGCTACCCAGCCCCTGCTGAAAACAGGCGTATTTACCGCTGTTCTACATTCAGAGCGCCGAGTGATCCTTCACTGCGTCCTCCAGCGCCAGCTTCAGACCCAGGAAGCGTTCGTCGACGGCGGCCGGATGGTCACGATTGAGGGCAATCATCTGCGCCCTCGCCTCGCCGCCCCGGATCACCTCGAACGCCCCCGTCTCGATCCCCTCGACGATGGCGTCGGCGACGGTGGTGGCCGGCTCCCGCGAGAAGCCGAGTTCGGGACCGGCGCGGTTCGACTGCATCATCGGCGTGTCGGTCGCGCCGGGATACGCGGTCAACACGTGGATGCCTTCGCCCTTGAGTTCGCGCCGCAGCGCCTCGCCAAAGCGGGCAAGACCGGCCTTGGTGGCGGCATAGGTCGCGTAGAACGGTGCGCCGATCAACGCGATGCCGGAGGCGACGTTCACGACCATGGCATCGCCGCTGGTACGCAGTGCCGGCAGCGCCGCGCGGGTCAGCAGGATCGGTGCGACGAGATCGACGTCGATCATGGCCTGCAGCTCGGCTTCGGGTGTGTTCTCCAGGCGCCCTGCCCTGACGCCTCCGGCGTTGTTCACCAGGATGTCCAGCCCGTCGAGCGTGTCGAGGGCCTGCTTGAGTGTCGCCGCACGGCCATCGGGCGTCGCCACGTCGGCGGCGATGCCCCAGACGGACGGGCTCGCCTGGCGAAGCGCTTCGACCGCCTTCGCAAGCGCGTCGGCACGTCGACCGCTGATGGCGACTCTCGCCCCCTTGGCAAGAAAAAACCTCGCGAGCGCGAGGCCGATGCCGCTCGATCCGCCCGTGATGAGGATGCGCTTGCCTTCGAGGTTCATGATGACGCTCCCGCAAGCTTGTCCTGGGTCTTGTCGTCGAAGTCGCTGGCATCGTGGCGCTCCCGAAGCTGCTCCGACGGCTCGCCGCTCGTGCGGTTGACCATCCGTCCACGCTTGACGGCGGGTCGCGCGAAAATCGCGTCGGCCCAGCGTTGGACGTTCCTGTAGCCCTGCACCGACAGGAACTCGGCCGCGCCGTACTGCCATCCCATCACCAGTCCGCCGTACCAGGGGAACACCGCGATGTCGGCGATGGTGTAGTCATTGCCGGCTAGGTATTCGCTCTCGGCCAGGCGCCGGTCGAGCACGTCGAGTTGCCGCTTCACCTCCATGGCAAAGCGGTCGATCGCGTATTCGATCTTGGTCGGGGCATAGGCGTAGAAATGACCGAAGCCACCGCCCAGGTACGGCGCACTGCCCATCTGCCAGAACAGCCAGTTCAACACCTCGGTCCGGCCCGCGACGTCCTTCGGCAGGAAGGCACCGAACTTCTCCGCGAGATACAGCAGAATCGAACCTGACTCGAATACACGTATCGGCTCCGGCCCGCTAAGATCCAGCAACGCCGGAATCTTCGAGTTTGGATTGATCGCCACAAAGCCGCTGCCGAACTGATCGCCTTCGCCGATCTTGATCAACCAGGCGTCGTACTCGGCGCCGAAGTGGCCGAGGGCCAACAGTTCTTCCAGCAGGATGGTGACCTTCACGCCGTTCGGCGTGCCCAGCGAATAGAGCTGCAGCGGATGCCGGCCGATCGGCAGCTCCTTGTCGTGCGTCGGGCCGGCTATCGGCCGATTGATATTCGCGAAGGCGCCACCGCTCGGCTGGGTCCAAGTCCAGACCTTCGGCGGCACATAGCCGATGGAATCCGTCATGCTCGTCTCCACGATCGCCTGGGTCGGCTCACGCCGCCGGTGGGTAATTGGACGGAAAGAGCGCACGCCGGGACTCTTCGTCGTTGGTTTTCTTGAACGGATGGTCCTTGCCGACATCGCGTGCGCGTGCCGCCGCCGGCCGTGCATCGACCGTCTCGAAGAGACGCTTGAGGTTCGGATACGGGCCAAGCGCATCCTCGGCGCCCTTGCGTACCCGCGAGGCCCGATCCAGCCAGCCCCAGGCCGACATATCGGCAATCGTGTACGTGTTGCCGACGATATAAGTCCGCCCTTCGAGATGCTCGTCGAGTACCTGGTAATGACGCTCGGCCTCGCGCCGATAGCGGTTCACCGCATAGTCGAGGCCTTCCGGCGCGGCAAACTGGAAATGCACGGCCTGCCCCGAGAACGGCCCGAGTCCTGAGGCGAGGAACAGCAGCCAGGACAGCAGCTCGGGCCGATCTTCCGGCGCGCCGAGGAACTGGCCGGTCTTCCCGGCGAGATAAAGCAGGATCGCCGTGGAGTCGAAGACACGTGTCTCCTTGCCGCCCGGCCCTTCCGTATCGACGATGGCAGGCACCTTGCCGTTGGGGTTGATCGCGCGAAAGGCCGGAAGGTGCTGCTCGCCCTTGCTGGTGTCGACCGGGATCACCTCGTTCGGCAGCCGCGCTTCTTCGAAAAAGAGCGCGACCTTCGCCGGATTGGGTGTGGGATGGAAATAGAAGCGGATCATGGATGTCTCCGTCCGTAGTCGAAACCGCGAAGATCGCCGTCACTCAGGCCACGGAAGCCGCCCGCAGTTTGTCGAGCACCGGGAGGAGTTCCGCCGGATCGGGACGCTGGGTGTAGTCCGGATTGACCTCCGCATAGGCAATGATGCCATCGGTGCCGATGACGTACCGCGCGGGCATCGGCAATACCCAGGCCGGATCGTCGTTGACCGTCGGCAGATCGTTCTTGAAGCCCTTGTAGAGTTCGACGAGGTAGTCCGGCAGCGAGAACCGCAACCCGAAGGCCGCGGCGATGCGGCTCTTCTCATCGCTCAGGATGGGAAAGGTCAAATGATGCTCGCGCTGGGACTTGCGGCTGTTGGACGCCGTCTGCGGCGAGATGGCGACGAGGCGGGCACCACGAGCCTCGATCTGCGGCCATGCCATCTGAAGGGCCTGCAGTTCCAGATTGCAGTAGGGACACCAGGCACCCCGATAGAACGATACGACCAGCGGGCCCTTCGCCAGAAGCTCCGCGGAGGAAACCCCATGGCTGTCGGCATCCTTGAGTGTGAATTCCGGTGCCTTGTCACCCGCCTTCTTGGCGTTGAGCGCCTGGCCCGTAGCGATCAGCTCCGCCGTGGAGCGGTGTATGACGTCGAGCACATCCGGGCCGGGTTTGTAAGCGAGCTTTCCGCCTTCGAAATCCGCCTTGAAGGCGTCCAGACGATCTTGAAGAGGCATGGCGCGCAGTTCCCGAGTGGATGACGGAGCGATTGTGGTCCATCCATTAATCCAAGGGTATGCTCAGGATTGGACAACATTTATCCATTTATCAAATGAATGATCGACTCCAGGCACTGACCGTCTTTGTGCGTGTGGGCGAGAGCGGCAGCTTCACCCGTGCCGCCCACGACATGAACCTGTCCCAGCCCTCGGTATCGCGCATCATTGGAGAGCTGGAGGCGCGGCTGGGCGTGAAACTGCTGCTGCGCACGACGAGGCGGCTCACCTTGACGGCGGCAGGCGAGAAGTTCCTTGAAAGGGCACGCGACGTTCTCGCCGACCTGGACGAGGCCGAGGATGCCGCACGGGGTGTCGACTCGCTGCGCGGCACGCTCCGCGTGGCGCTGCCCGTGGTTTTCGGCATGCGGGAAGTGATCCCGCGCTTGCCTGGATTCCTCGCGCGCCATCCGCTGTTGCGGGTGGAGTTGCGCGTATCCGACGCCTACCAGGATCTCATCGCGGAAGGGGTGGATGTCGCGATTCGACTCGGCAAGCTGGCGGACTCCACTTTCGGCGCGCGCAGGCTGGCGACGCTGCCGAAGTTCGTCGTCGCCGCGCCGGCGTATCTGGAGACGCGCGGCGTACCCCGCAGCCCTGCCGAACTCGCGAAACACGACTGCATCTTCGGCCCGAATGGGCTGGGCCGCGAGAGCTGGACCTTCAAGCGGCGCAACACGGTCATTTCGGTCGATGTGACTGGCCGCATCTGCACGGACTCGGGCCCCGGACTCCACGCCAGTACGCTCGCCGGCCTTGGCATCGCCCGGGCTTCCGCCGCCATGTGCGGCACGGAACTGCGGTCAGGTGCGCTGGTGGCCCTGTTGACCGACTACACGCTGGAGCCTGTCGATGTCCATGCCGTCTTTCCCGGCGGCCCCCACCCCTCGACCAAGGTACGGGCGTTCACCGACTACATGATGACGGCGCTCCATACCGGGTCGCCCGCACTCGCGGTATAAGCCACAGGCGCGACAGGCCATAAGTGATGTGCAGACAAGGCAAGTATCCCCCGGCAAAGCCGGGGGCTTTAACTATGTGAGCCGCTCAAAGCGGCTTCATGGGGCTGCCGAAACCCGCTGCTCCACGAGTGCACGCGACGACGAGACCTTTGGGTTGGGAGACTTGCCGGCGCCGAGCTTGCACAGCCGGAACTACGATGCCAGCGACTTGTTCTTCCAGGCGATGGGGACCAACTCGGCGCGCCTTGTCGACCTACCCTCGATAACGAGCATTATCGAAGTGGCCGCGGATGCAGAATGTACGGCGCAATCATAGGCGGAGTCCAGCAAGGTTCCTGCATGACTGCCATGGATCATATCGATGGGGTTATAGGCGTGGTCGCTAGGCATGTCAGAGAAAAACTGCCTGCCTTACGTCGACCGCCACCAGATCGAAATCCAGCAAGATGCCGATGCCAGGTACGCGGCATGCACCATTCTGCCCCAAAGCTATTGCAGACATGAAAGCGTTCTCATGTCGCTCATGTCTGCAGCTCCAGGCGAAAACGTCTCTTGAGTGATCGGCGCGACGCTTCCAGTATCGCCTTGCGTTCGCCAGCGCCGACCAGGCGCGCGGCGAGCAGCGCTCCCAGCAATTCCGAACGCAACGAGCGGGCGGAGTCGTCAGGATCCGCAACGTCCAGCGATTTGAAGAGGCCCAGCAGGCGCCGGTGCTGAATCCCCATGCCATCGGCGAAAGCCTTCCTCGTCGCGTCGTCCAGTCGTGGGAGATCCGATCCCAGCGCCGCTATCGGGCAGCCGCGGCCGCGTGCCTGGGCATGGCGCTCGGAGAGATAGAAATCGATGTAATCGTGAAGTGCTGTCCGCGCGTCCTTGCCGTTGGTCACATCGTCGATGCGTTCGCTCATCTGTTCGAACATGTGCTCGATGCTGGCAGCGACCAATGCCTCCTTGGAGGCAAAGTGCGCATAGAAGCCGCCGTGCGTCAGTCCGGCCTCGCCCATGACAGCGGCCACGCTGACGCGCTCCGGCCCCTGCTCACGGATAGCGCGCGCCGCCACAGTGAGCACCTTGTCGCGAGTCTGCTGCTTGTGTTCGGCGTTGTAACGCATGGCGTTTCTCCTGCCTTTATATGCCATGCATCATATCACGAACTCGCGTGCACTTCCGGAGCCCTACGGGATCATGGCGAGGCTGCTGTCGCCAGCGATGCTGAAGTACCATGCCGCTTCGCCGGCGACCAACCACCGCCCAGTGCGCGGAAGACTTCGATAGTGGCACGCGCACGGTCGGTGCGCAGGACGGCCTGCACGCGCCTGGCAACCAGTAGCGTGCGTTCCTGCTGCAGTACCTCGACCATGCTCGAAGCGCCAGCCCGAAAGCTTCGCCCGATCGAAGCCCTGGATCGTGCATCAGCATCGACCACTTGTTGCCGGCGGCGCCCTTGTGCATCGACCCTGGCGAGGGTGGAGAGCGCGTCCTCCACGTCTTCGCTCGCGTGCAGCACCGTCTGCCGGTAGTTCGACAAGGCTTCGGCCCGACCGCCGCGTGCAGTGGCCACTTCGGCGTCGACCTTGCCGAAATCGAACAGGCGCCAATGGATCCCGGCCAACAGCGCCGGCTGGAAGGCCGTGCTCTCGAACAGGCTGCCGGTGCCCAGCCGTTCGAAACCGAGCAGACCGCCGAGCGACAACGAGGGGTAATACTGGGACAGCGCTACGCCGATGTTCTCGGTTCGCGCGGCCAACTGGCGCTCGGCCGCGATCACGTCGGGGCGCCGCCGCATCAGCTCCGCCGGTCGAATATCGGCTGGAATGCCTGGAACAGTCCATGTCGCATCCGTGGATGCATGCAGGTCGAAGCGGTCCGTACCGGGTGCGTCGCCCATCAGCACATCGAGCCGGTAGCTCTGCTGCCGCCATTGATCCTGCAGCCCGGCCATCTCCGCCTTGTCTGCCTCGAGCACGGCGCGTGCGTCGTCTTCGTCGCGATCGGTCGCCACGCCCGCGGCGATCCGTGCGCCGGTCAGTTGCAACAGGCGGCGATCCGCATCGATCTGCGCGTCCATCAAGGACACGCTGGACTGCGCCTCGCGTATCCGGAAATAGGCATCCGCTGCCTCGGCCACCACGGAGATGCGCACGCCCATCCGCGCGGCCTCGGCAGCCTGTGCTTCATCGCGGTAGGCGCGGGCGCGACGATGCAGGCCGCCGGCAAGACCCGTCTCCCAGCTCGCACCGGCGTCGAGCTGCTGCAGGGTCTGGTCGCGGGCGTAGCCGGGGAACTGGCTGGCCACACGCCCCTCGGGACTCAGCAACGACTGGCGCTGCCGCGCCACGTCACCGTCGAGGCTGCCTTGTGGATACAGGTCCGAGCCGGCTTCGTGTGCTACCGCGCGCGCCTGCGCAACCCGCGCTTCCGCGGATCGGATGTCCAGGTTCTGCCTCATGGCGTGGCCGACGATGCTGTCCAGCACCGGGTCGCGGAAGCTCTTCCACCAATCATCCAGCCTGGTCTGTGCCGGGCTTCCGGCAAGGGCCGCGGTACCGACGTAATGCTCGGGCAAGGCGATGTGCGGCCGCGTGTAGTCCGGCCCGACCATGCAGCCGGACATGGCGAGCACCATCGGCAAGATCCATGACACACGCATGCGCCTGGCGATATGAATGTTGTGGTTGATCGTCGAAGTTCGCATGACTCAATGTCCAGCTGCGCCGCTGGCTCCCTGCGGCGCCACCTTGCGCAACAGCGGTACCAGGGCGATGGCGATGGCGAATGCCACCAGCATCACGAGGAAAGCGTCCGCGTAGGCCATGGTCGAGGCCTCGCGATAGACGAGCTGGCGCAGCTCCGCCAAGCTGGCCACCGTGGCGCGCGTACCGTCGCCCAGCGTCTGCTGCAGGCGCGCCTGCATGCCTGCGATGGTCACGCCCAGGGGCGCATGTGTCGCATTGAGCGAGCTGGCGATGCGCTCGAAATGCAGATTGGTGCGGTCGTTGAGAATAGCCCCGCAGATCGCGATGCCGACCGCGCCGCCCAGATTGCGCATCATGTTGAACAGTCCGCTGGCGTACTTGAGCCGTTCCATCGGCAGGCTGCCCAGCCCCAGCGTGACGGCAGGTGCCACCGCGAACACTTGCGGAAAGCCGCGGATGATCTGTGGCCAGAACAACTGGTCGCCACCCCAATCGTGGGTGATGCGGCTGAAGCTGAGCATGGACAGGCCGAACATCGCCAGGCCGAACGCCATCAGCCAGCGTGTATCCACACCCCGCCGCGCCAGCGCGATGTAGCACGGCACACCCAGCAGCGAGCCCAGGCCGGTGGCGCTCAGGACCACGCCGGTCTGCCAGGCCGACAGTTCGCGCACATAGCCCAGGAACAGCGGGATCAGGTAGATAGTGCCGAAGATCCCCATGCCGGTGATGAAGGACAGTACGCAACCGATCAGAAAATTGCGATTGCTCAGCGCGCGCAGTTCCACGATCGGATGCGCGTAGGCCAGGCTGCGCCACACGAACAGCACGCCTGCCACGACGGCTGCCCAGGTCGAATGGCGGATGCCGGCGTCGTCGAGCCAGTTCCAGCGCGCGCCCTCTTCCAGCACGTATTCCAGGTTGCCGAGGAAAATGGCCATCAGCCCGATACCGAGATAATCGGCGTCTTTCAGTAGGCCCCGTTCTGGACGGTCGATGTCGACCCAGGCCGCAGCGCCGGCAGCCACCAGCAGGCCAGGCACAAGATTGATGTAGAACAGCCAGTGCCAGGACAGGGTGTCGGTGATCCAGCCGCCGATCATCGGGCCTAGTGCCGGCGCCACCGATGCGATGGTGCCGATCACTGCTGCCGCCAGCGGCTGGCGCTTGCCCGGGAAGAAATGGAAGGTGGAGGTGAAGACAGTGGGGATCATCGACGCGCCCAGCATGCCCTGCAGGGCGCGAAACGCGATCATGCTCTCGATGTTCCAAGCCATGCCACATAGCGCGCTGGCCGCGGTAAATCCCAGTGCTGACGACACGAACAGCCAGCGGGTGGAAAACACGCGGGTAAGCCAGCCGGACATGGGAATGACGATGATCTCGGCGATCAGGTAGGCGGTCTGCAACCAGCCGATCTGGTCCTGCCCCGCCGACAGGCCGCCGCCGATGTCCTGCAGCGACGCGGCAACAATCTGGATGTCGAGCAATGCGATGAACATGCCCACGCACATCACCGTGAACGGCAAGATCGAAGGATGCGGGGGATTCGACGCAGGTGCGGCGGCGTTCACGACTAGCGCTCCTGCACCTGCGTGTCGACCGTCGCGGTGACCGACAGTCCCGGCCGCAACACGCCCACGTCGGCGAACCGGCCATCAAGCGCGATACGCACCGGCACGCGTTGCACGATCTTGGTGAAGTTGCCGGTGGCGTTCTGCGCGGGGATCAGACTGAACACCGAACCCGAGGCCGGCGATAGGCTGACCACATGACCGCTGATCTTCTCGCCTGAGTCCACGTCGGCAACGATGCTCACCGCCTGCCCGCGACGCATGCGCGCAAGCTGGTCCTCCTTGAAGTTTGCGTCGACCCACAGGCCGCGGGCCGGCACCAGCGACATGAGCTGGGTGCCCGCACCGACAAAAGTGCCCACGTGGGCCGAGCGGTCGCCGACGTAGCCGTCGATCGGTGCACGGATCACTGTGTAGCCGGCATCGAGTGCTGCCTCGTGTGCTTCGGCCCGTGCCTGCGACAGGATCGCCCGGGCCTCCACGACCTGTGCCTCGACCACGGCGAGCTGGCGCTGGCGCGCCAGCAGTGCACTAGCAGCCGCGTGGAACTGCGCCTCGGCCTGCGCATGACGTGAACGCGCCTGTTGCGCCGCCTGTACCGTGCCGGCCGAACTGCTGGCCAGTTGCGCGTAGCGCGCAGCGTCCTGCGCCGCAAAAGTGAGCGTGGCCTGGCTGGCTTGTTGTTCGGCCGTCGCCTCGGCGATGTCCGCATGGGTGAGCTGCACCTGCGCGTCCAGGCGCTCCAACGCCGCCTTCGCGGCGTCGACCTTGGCATCGGCGGCACGCCGGCGTGCGGCGAAGTCCGCCGGGTCGAGTTCCACCAGCGCATCGCCAGCATGCACGTAAGCGTTGTCCTTGACGCAGATTTTCGACACGTAGCCGGAAACCCGCGGCGAAATCACGGTGACGTTGCCGCCCACGTACGCATCGTCGGTGCTCTGGAAATAACGCCCGTGGAACCACCAGTAGCCGATCCAGGCCAGCATCAGCGCGGCAACCAGCATCAACCCGGGTACGACGAAGCGCTTGCGCCGCCGCGGCTTCGCGGAAGGCGCGGATACATGCTCTTGCATGACGACTCCAGCACCCGGCGCCGGGCGCCGGGCATGTTCTCAATGAGTAGCGTTCAGACGGCGGCGAGATAGCGGACCGCGGGCCGGTCGGTGGAAAGGTTCGGCAACATGGCGACGCGCGCCGCCTGCAACGCCTGCCACTGGGTCTCGTCGTGCAGCGGCGGGATGGTGATCGACTCGCCGCGGTCCAGACCAGCCAAGGCCGCGTCCACCATCGCATCGACCGGCATCACCATGTGTGTGGGAAGCTCCTCGATCTTTTTGCCGGCGCGCGCCCAGATCTCGGTCAGGGTCGCACCAGGCAGTACCGCCTGCACGTGCACCCCGCTGCCGGCCAGTTCCTGCTGCAGCGACTGGCTGAAGTTGAGCACGAAAGCCTTGGTGCCGCTGTAGACGCCGCTGAAAAGCTCGGGCGCCAGCGCCAGCACCGAGGCGATGTTGATCAAGGTACCCCTGCCGCGCGCCTTGAATGCCGGTAGCACAGCACCGGCCAACCGCATGACGGCGGTGATGTTCAACTGCACCACCCGGTCGAGTGTCTCGACATCAGAGCCGACGAATCGTTCGGGTGCGCCCATGCCGGCATTGTTGACCAGCGCGCCGATGCGGTCGTCCGCCTGCAGGCGCCGTTCCACCCGCGCCAACTGCTCACGGTTGGTGAGATCAGCGGGGAGCACCTCGACTTGCACGCCGTACTCCTTGGCCAATCCCGCGGCGATCTCTTCCAGCCGCGCCACATCCCTGGCGACCAGCACCAGATCGTGTCCCCGTGCCGCGAAACGCTGTGCATACGTCGCGCCGATGCCGGCGGACGCGCCCGTGATCAGGACCGAACCTTCGATTACGTTTTGGTTCATGGCAGTTGCCTCGTTCATTGGATGATGATCATCATATTACAATCATCATCCAATGTAAAGCCAACGCCAGGACACGTCTCAATCTCTGTGTCGATAGGATCGAGGAACTAACGAGGGGCCTGCCACATCGGGGACTGAAAGTTGTCGTCCTTGGCCCGTACCGACTTCGTGCTCGACGCCGTGCAGGAAAAAAAGGATGTAGAAAGGTTCCACAATTCACCGAGCAGCGCCAGCAACTCCAACCACCAGACAGTGTTGTACATTGAATACGCGGCACATCCATCCCAACATGCGTCCCAATTATCCTTCAAGGAACAACCATGGCCATCAATCTCGACGCCCTTTCCCCCTCCGAGCTGCAAGCACTCATCAAAAGTGCCGAAGCGCAGATGGCTGCCTCCCGTCAGAGCCATATCAGGGACACCCGCACGAAGATCGACAACCTGTTGGCAAGCGCCGGCCTGACGCTGGATGAGGTGTATCCGCGGCGGGGCGGTAAAGGCACGAAAAGCGCGAAGTCGGCTGTCGCCCCGAAGTATCGCAACCCGGAAAACGCGGCACAGACCTGGTCAGGTCGCGGCAAGCGCCCTTTGTGGTTCGTTGCTGCCCTGAAGAAGAAGGGTGTGACGGCAGAGAGCTTGCTCATCCAGGGTGCCGCCAAGGCCGCGCCCGCTCGCAAGTACCCCGTCAAGGCAACCAAGAAAGCCTCCTCCAAGAAGTAAGGCGAGCCACCTCGTGTCAATCAGAAGGCCCTACAGGTGTTCCTGTGGGGCTTCTTTATGCACACGAAGCGTGCACTACAAGATCTAGCAACTCTGATCCGCACCAAGATCCTATTCACCATGAGCCACCGTAGAGAAAAACCCAAGGACCCACTGCGTTTTGAGTTCACCGGAAGTTGCCGACTGGATGAAATAGCCACCTTCAGTGAACTCCAAGAAGATCTTTATTGGGACGACAAATATCCATGTAAAGAAACACCGAGTTTCGAATCGCTTGAACAGACCCTTGGATTTATCGAAGCGGTAGCCGGCATTAAATGCAAAAGCTCTACCGACCAGCTTCCGGTCGCAGCACTCAAGACCATCAAACTCCTCTTTTTGACCAGCAAGATGAAGAATCCATCCACTGGCAAAAAACGAAATCTCTTCAAGATCATCAATCCGCCGGGTCTTAATAATCCTGCAACGATGGAGTTCGCTACGACTTCATCACTAGCGCACGATAAAGAAGCCACCGCCCTAATCCATTCACTGCTCGAAAAGCTAGCCCTTGAAATTGATGAAGAAAAGCTCCTAAAGATTAACCTTATACTGAAAGATGCCAAGAGCATCATGCACTGCATCGAGGTCGGAACCTATCATTCCGTCGCCTTCCTGTCCGAACACATAGGTAACAACATTGGCTTGACCAGTGCGTATAAGCACCTGGCAAAAAAAGCCAACAAATACAAACCAGAGAAATGCAACGAAGCATCCATCCCTCTCCATGAAATCGTCTATACCTACCTGCGCAGCCTAGGCTTCATCCACTTCGCCCTGCACCACAACACTGAATCCAAATCCTTTCGAATACTTAAGCCCATTCCCTCGATCACTGCCGAGCTCGCCGCATTCTGCGAGACCCTGAATGCACAGTCCAGCTTCCTTATCGAGCCCCACACTCCATTCGTATCCGTCTACGAAACACCAGATTTTGTCAGCATCTTCCGCAAACAATTCCTAGACATTGTCATGCTGGCGACGGAAACCAGCTCCTACAAGGATATGCAAGTCATTGAAGATGCAATTCGTGCAAAGAAGATTCTCATCGAGTACTTATGGCGCAATTATGAAATCGATGACCCAAACGCCAAGCTCCTGTCCCTGCACAACATCATTGCTGCCTTATGTTCTTATCGATACCAACGAGAGACTGGAACTCCCTACGAGCCTGACTGGCCCGGAAGAGGCAAGCAACCGGGAAACTCACCTCAACGACTTATGGAAGATGGGCTTTACAATAAAAAACTCGCCATTCCACAGGGCGTCTTCGATCTTTACTACCAAAGATACGCTCAGTATCTCTTTGCGTTTATGGGCAAATCAGAATCCAACAATGCATGGATGGATTTTCAATCATCACGCCTCAATGCCTACGTAAGAATCTTGCAGTCCTACAACATTGATGTCATCACTAAGTCAATATTTGAATTTGATCGATACTGCCTTAAACAAACAGCTATGGCTTTTGCCAATTTCCTTCGCACTCGCAACACTGCATCAGCATGAAAAGCCATGACTTCTATCCATCGAATTCTCTAACACTTTACATTTATATCACTTAGCTTCCATGTATTACTTTACATAGTTCTACCTACTGTATGGAGAGATAGTCATTTGTCAGATGGAACTGATCCATGATCACTCCATAAAAGCCCAGTGACATATAGGTGGAAAAGGCTACGTGCACATACCTTTTCCACCTATAAACGGACAAAAACACTCTTTACAAGCGACCGACGAAATTCTTTCGTCGGTTTTTTTTATGCACCCCATAGAAAGGGTAGTTACATGGCCATGTTCCACTACCGCATCAAGAGCGGAAAGAAAGGTACGGCAGTTGATCGATTCAACTACATCACACGCCAAGGCAATCACAGTGATCGCGACGAAGTCGTCTGGACGGAGTTCGGCAACCTGCCTGCCTGGTGTGAGGACAATCCCAAACGCTACTGGCAAACGGCTGATCGACACGAGCGGGCCAACGGCGCCGTTTACCGCGAGCACGTTGTAGCGCTTCCCAGTGAACTGGACGCATCTCAGCAACACGCGCTTGTGGACAAGCTGGTACAGAATCTTGCCGGGAACAAACCCTATCAGTACGCCATTCATGCCCCCAACTCGTCCCTGGCGAGCGCGGTACACCCCCACATGCATCTGCAGGTGTCCGATCGCCTTCCTGATGGGATCGAACGCGCGCCAGCGCAGGAGTTCATGCGGTACAACGCCAAGGATCCAAGCCAGGGCGGCCGGAGAAAGGACAGTGGCGGACGTACACCGCTACAGGTACGAGACGAGCTGATTGCCACACGCAAGATGATCGCCGACCTCCAGAACGAGGCACTGGCCGAGCACGGCCATGCCACGCGCGTGGATCATCGTAGCCACTGGGAACGCGGCATCAAGCGTGAACCGGAGCGCCACCTGGGGCAGGAAAGGATCAGCCAGATGTCGACGGAAGACAAAGCCAAGTACACGGCCGACCGGAAGCGACGTACCGAGTGCTGCAAGCATCACCCTCCTACCCACGCCGCCGTCAGGGCCGCCGCCGGCCCTTGATGATCCTCTCTCTTGGGCGAAATGCATGCGCAGATGCGCCATATGGCACACATGCGCGCGTCATTCGAGGAAAGTCGCTGAAAAAAAGGCCGCCCTGCCTGAACAGGGCGGCCTCCAAGGCTAGCTGGCGACTACATGGTGCTCAATGACTCACCGTAGTTCGCATATTGAATCCATTGGATCCAGCGCTTGCGCCTCGCCATGCTGACAGTCACCACGCCCTGGCTCTGCAACAAGAGGAGTGCCGCTTCGAAGCGAGTACGCCCCAAACTGCTTCGACGACCGGCATCACGACGAGGAGCCGGCAAGTTACGGCTCCACCATTCACGGTACAGGTAAGCGACGAGCTCGTCCGCATCACATTGCACCTGCGAACGACGGCTCCCAGGGCCGAAGAATGTCATGAATTGACCCATGTACCAATTCATGATCACTGATGCACGCTGAAGCGTGTCGCGCGAGATCAGCCCAGTTTGCCCCTCGAACAAGTGCAGGATGGCGGCGATACGCCCCAGGTTCTCCATCACCTTGGAGCCGAAATCGCTGACCGTCTCCAGGTAGCCGCCGGGAAGCATGGCGGTCTCGTTCGCATTGTGGAGATCAAGCCACAGGCTCTTGGCTTCGCCCGACAGCTCGAGTACCTGGGGCTCGACATCACCGCTCGCGTAACGTTCATCACGTTGACGCAGCAGTACCCTGAAACGCTCATGCAGCGCAGCCAGATGCACCGGCTCGTAACCGTCCTCCGCGTAACCAAGCTGGCGATATCCCTTCGTCGACATCGGCCTGGCAAAGAGGAAGCGCGCGAAATATCCACTCGCACGCAGCGCGTCACCTTTCTTGCTCACCAGCTTCTCGAACATGTCCGGCTGCATCATCAAGCTCAACGTCATACGAGGCTGGCTGATCTGGATGTACCGCCCATAGGCACGATTCACCGGCAAGCTGTCAGCGCCACTCCAGATCGAGTTTTGAAGGGCCGCATTGACCATCACCTCACTCTTCATGATGTCACTCGCCTCATCACACACGATGGCCACCGATTCGCCTTGACCCGCCAAGGCCTCATACAGCCCTGCTTCGCTCACGTTCTGGTACAGAACCTGACGCAATCGCGGCTTGGAGGGCATGCGACTGGCGTGCTCTTGAAGTTCGCGTCGAACATCTTCGGCAGAACCACCACGCTCGATGCGAATGCGGAGCTTCTTCTGCAATGCTTTGTCCTCGGCATGCCAGGCACGCATTTGCGCCTGATATGCGACACGAGCTTCTTCGAATGCCAGCGTTGCCTCGCGATCATGCTCGCGGAATGGCTCGAAGATCGCATTGTCCACCGGCGTCTTGCCTGACCCGCTTTCCGCGCTAGTCCACGAGTACACCATGAGCGGGCAGCGCTTACCATTCGGCAACTTCACTACGGCCTTGTCCTGCACAGCGAGCGCCAGTGCCGGAATCATGCAACTCCCCGTCATCGAGAGGGCCACCTTGACCCTCCAGGACAATTCCTGGCACGCGGCACGCGCAAGCTCCGGAAGGGCCTCGACCGGGAACTCCCAGTGGTACGACTGCATCGTTGGGATCGCCAGCATATTCATGCGCTGATCTCCTCATCGACCTGTTTCGTCGCCCCACCTTCCCCATGGCTTCCATGGTCGAATCCGGCAATGCCGTAAACGTCCTCGCGCCGCTTGCGCTCTTCGTCGAACTCCTTGCGCAGACGTGCTGGATGCATCCCGAGTGCGTACGCCTCGTTGAACTTCGCAACGATCGTTTTCCACGGGACCTTGCGCTCGACGTGCTGTTTGATGGTGTCGAAGGCCTCCGCCAGCGCTTCCTCGCGGCGCTGGCGCTTGCTGGGCTCGACCGACTGAAGCGCGAGTTGGAATTTTTCCAAACTCGAATTAGCCGCCTTCACCGGCGCCATGCTGGCTACACCGTTCGCGTTCATGCTGCCAGTACCCCACGCTTGCCGGCATGCCTGGAACGCCACAGCTCCGCGCGGTATTGCAACCACTCGACCACGTCCCAGTAGAAGAAGAAACGCGGCGCGTTCTTCGAGTCGGAAAGCCTGAAGCCGACCGGCATCGCTTCGTCGTACCGCTTGCTGCGCGGGTTCCACATCTCGAACGCCGTGCTGCGCGCGATGCCGGTCAGTTTCAGGAATTCTTTCAACTTGATCGTGATCGGCTGATCCAGATCCACTGGTTTCATTTCTTTTTTTCGGGACTTTTTGCGCAGATCCAAATCTTTGGTCCGCATGTCCGTCGCCGACTCCTGTCGGACGGTTTTTTTTGTGCTGCGCTGTGCCATTTCTCGTACCTTTTGTAGTGAAGCGGTCCGGGCAGTCATCTGACCGGAGCGACCGGGTTTCCCCAGTGCCCACGCAAAATATTCATCGGATCGCTCTACGGCTTCGGGGAAAAATTCAACGTTTTGGCAACGCCTCTCCCTCGACGTATCCATCCCCGGGCATAGACGTTGTGGTCATGGCCCGTTCTACGTACGAGCCTGCTCTGTCACGGGACGCATATCCACTGTCTTTTCAAAGAAAAACAAACGCATGGCGCGGGAAGGGAGCCGAAGCTCCCCTCCCTTTACGCAGACACCAATCGTTCAACCTTGCCCTTGAGCTTTCCTCGCAAGCTGCTTGGCGGCGCCTCTGGCGTGTCCACAGCCGCCTCCTGGGTGGCCACGGGATAGAACTCCTCGACCACCGCAGGTACGTCCTCTTCCAGTTCCTCGAACGCCCCGTTCGCGAAGCCATCGTTAGCCGCCTTATCCAAGGCTACCTGGTTGAATCCACTCGCCCGCCGTTGCTCGTCCAATTCCCGCGCCTGGGTGACGGCTTGCTCCAGTGTCAAACCCGAACGCACCACGAGGTCCACGTAGTAGATCGGCGTCCCGTAGCTCATCGTGGTGGACTTGCCACGCAGTTTCAGTTCCAGTGGCAGGCAGGCCAGCAATCCACCCGACGACGCGCTGAAATAGGCCAGCCGAGCTGCCAGGGTGCGGATGGTGTTGTACGACGTGGTGCGCAGCACGAAGCTGCCCAGCGCGTCTTCGTCACCGTCGCCTACCACCACATTGAGCCGGGCGTAGGCCTTGCACGCCCCTTGCGCGAACGCGCAGGCACCCGGCCCCGGACACGGCAGGTTCGCCACCCCTTCCTTACTCATGCGGCGGCAGGTCTCACCGTTGCCCACACACACCGGTCGCCCGGTCGTGCGGTCGAACAGCGAGTAGTCCGCGCGCAAGTTGAGTGCGGGATCGTTGAACAGCAACCGCACGGGGATCGCGCGCAGCTTCTGTCCTTCTGCCTCCTTGCGCAGCTTCTCGTCCAACGGATGCAGCAGCCAGCCGTCGCATCCCTGTACCTGGCTGGTCAGGGTGAACTGGTCGTCCTTCTCGGGCAGGCGCTTGCCGTTGCGCTCGACCACCCGGCCAATGGAAATCCGCCCGATCACGGGCGGGGTAATCACCAGGCCTTTCAGCATGTCGTTGTCCTCGCATCGTTATCGGAAGTCCGCGACAGCACGAACCGGCGTGCACCGGGACGGGTCACGGCATACATGGCGGCGATATCCGGGCATTCGGCCATCAGTCGCTTCGTATCCAGCAGGGTGCTGTCCCTGGCCCGCTTGAAGGTCACTTCACCATGGGCGAAGACCGCCTTGCTGGCATCCCCCATGGCTTGCTGGATCACCTGCTTGAGCGATTCGGCCTCGTCTTCCATCACTTCCAGTTCGTCCCTGAGCGTTGCCAGTGCATCGAAGGCGCGGCTGAGGTCTTCGTCGCCCGTGAAGTCCAGACGGGTGTCGTTACCGCGATACAATTTCCGCAAGGCCTTGGCCGCCGATGCGCTGCCATCGGCCGGTGGCTCGATGTCCTTCTCCACGTACTCCCAGAACCGGGTTTCCAACACGACCAAGCGGGCGATCACTTCGTCGTCCCGTTCGACCCGGTGGATCTCCAGTTGCTGACCGCAAAGGAGTACGGCCACGTCGGCGGCAGCCTTGCCGGTGACCGCCAGTTGGTGCTGAACCTGCAGTTGGACGTATTCGGGGACACCGTCTTTCCACAGGCGCGCACCGAACTCGCCGGCCGTCTTGCACTCCAGCACCTGCACACCGGGCACGCCGACGATTTCCCGGTCGATGTTCGCCAGCATGTAGGGGAATGCCGGGTGCTGGAGCACGGCGTTGAGCTTGCGCACCTTGTGCCCCGTGCGCTCCTGGTACGCCGTGGCCACCATCGGCTCCAGCAAGGTGCCCCAGTAGCGGGGGTCGTCCTGGCCGGGCTGATCCTCGGCCGGTGGCGTCCGGCCGGTCTTCTCCATCCACAGTTCAAGCTGGCTCTTGTACGGGCACAGGCCCACGGCGGCAGCGGCATCGGAACTGCCAATGCCTCCTTGCCGGACATCCAGCCATTGCTTGCGATCGAGGCGCTTGGTGTCCACCAGGCGCAAGGCTTGCTGTTTCTTCATGAGGATCGCTCCCGGGAAATAAAAAGCCCGGCGCAAGGCCGGGCTGGAAGAGGTGATGCAGGAAGCCGCTGCATGCAGCGGCACGAACATGGAGGTGACGTCAGTACGTCATGCCATCAACGTGATGACGAAGCAGACTGACCAGGCGATGAAATACGCCAGGTTCCTGCGTAGTTGCCGGAGCCTGCACGAGCGCCCGAGGCTGAGGAGCTTGCCTCGGGATTGATCGGGGCGTCGTCGTTGAAGACGGTGCCATGGACTCTGTCTTAGCGACTGAAGCGGTCAGGGCGAAGCCATCCCGGAGACGAGGCGATTGTCTTTATAGACCAGCTTTCTCGGTTGGCTTGAACCCTCGGGGATATCCATGTAGTCGCCCTCAAGCCCCTTGTCCGTCAACGTCCAGTCAAAAATGAGCTGGCCGTCCTTGTCGAACCCCTGCACTTCCCCCCTTGGCGAGCCGTGATCCCAGTGGGACTTCAGGCTGTAGACACCCCATCGGTAGTTGTCGGGAAGCGCAGGCGTTGGCTGACTGGTGATGATCGCCTGGAAAATTCGGTTACCGCTTGAATTGGCATCCTGCCACTCCCCATCGCGTGCACCATCGACGTATTGGCCCTCTGACTGCGGCCCCTTGTTGTAGCGATCAAAGTACACGGCTGGCCCATTCAACTTGCCGTCCTTGTAATGGACAACCGATCCGTCTCCACCGTAGACCTGGCCATCAACCGGTGCGTTATTGGCGTAGGTTGCATCCATGATCTTCTCGCCGTGAGAAGACCATATGCGTTGGCGACCATCGAGAACACCGGCAGAGAAATTTAGCTCAAGGGCTCGATCCCCAGAATTGGGGTAATCGATCTCCGCCTCACCCTCCACCGCCTCATTCTTGATACGGAAGGTCAACGCCTGTTTGCCGGTCACCCCCTCGCAGTGCACATCGCCCTCAGCCAGCCCTTTGACGAACGTCTCGGTGCAACCGGTGAGTGCATCCTGTGCCTGCATGTGCGTGGTCGGCATGGCGTGGGCGCGCCAGAAGGCGATCGCGTTGTTGGGAAGCTCATCATTGAAGGCCACCGTCCCGGTAAAGGGCTCGGTGTCACCGTGCTTGTAGGCAAGTCCATTGCTCCAATCCAACTGCCGTGCATCCAGTTTTTCCCCGCCACACCCGCCAAGCAGCGCGGCGGATACGAGCAGTACCAAGCCTGTGAGTCGTTTCATGGATTCCCCTTTGTGATGTGTTTGGCATCTCGCCCGAAGTATACGAAATGCAAATATTGAAAGTAAATACGAATACTTACGTGCTTCTCCTACCTTGGCCGTCATGGCCAAGCCGACCTCGAAGCCCCGACCCAAGCCCACCTCCGTCCATCGCCCAGAGCACGCGGTCGCCGCCCAATTGCTGCGGGAACTGAGACTGGCCTCGGGCCTGACCCAGGCCGAAGCATCCGCCCATGTCGGTCTGACACAGGCGGGTATCTCAGAGCTGGAAAAGGGTGTGCGCGGCCTGGATCTTCTGGTGGTGCGCGATCTCGCCTTGGTTTACGGCGCCGACTGGCCCGCCGTCATCGTGGAACTTGACCGACGCATTGCCGCGGGCATGAAGCCGGCAGCAGCGTTGATGAAGCGGAAGGCTCCGCCCAAGAGCCCTGCATCGCCCGTTCGACGTAGGCCGCAGTAGCGGCGTTTGGCACCATCAACAAGGCAGAGGGATGGCGCCGGCAGGTTTCGCCGTCCTTGGCGCGCGTGATGTGGCGTACCAGCTACCAGCTCGCACGGTAGTAGATATCCCAACCCCGTTCCTGCAACTGCTTCGCCTGCACCACGATGCGCAGGGTGGTGTCGATGTCACCTTCCGTCATCGGCTCGTCGTCCTCGCTGACAAAGTGCTCGCCGGCGCTCTCCGGATCGTCGTTGACCTGATCGAGCTGCTCTTCCAACTCGCTCAAGACCTCCGGCGATACGTAAGCGGGCCGGCAGTCGTCGTGGCCTTCCTGCACGTTGCTCACGAACCACTGGTGCAGAGGATCGAACTTCCGCCAGTAGCCCACCCGCACGGTCACGCCCGTGATCTCCATCAGGGTGGCGTCGTTGTCGGGCTTCTCCGAGGGCGGGGTATAACCAATGGCACGCCCTATAGCCTGACGAACGGGATCAAGCGCCTTGTCGTAGGGCGGCAGGTGGAGCTTCGCCTCCAGGTACATGTCGAGTCCCATGGCGTACCTCCCTTCAGGCGACCAGCTTCATCACTTCATCCCACGCTCGCTGCTTGATCTGGGCACCCTGCCCGAACCACGCGGCATCGCGACGGTGATCGTCGCTGCGTGCCCGGCGATGGTGGTCGATGAACTCGGTGACACCGTTCAACAAGCCCCACGCCGTACCGCGGCTGGACGCCATCAAGGCACCGCGGCCACCGCCTTCGTACAAGGCCCGGACATTGGCCACGGCCTGCTCGTTAACCACGGATACCTTGCCGTCCTGCCCGGCGTAGGTCAGCACACGGCGTAGAAGGCCTTCGACCGAATCCGGATCGAGCGGACGATCCACCAGCGCCTTCATGCGCGCCACGAAGCCGTCCCACGACGCCACCGTGATGCCGAGCTGGCGCTTCACCGCCTCCGGATCGAACTGGCTGCGGTGCGGCACCTTGATGGCCCCGCTGGCATTCCCCAGTGCAATCTGCAAGGTGTTGTTGCACACGACACGGACGCTGGTGAACTGCGCCGTCGTCGCCAGCGAGCCATCGCAGGCCGTAGCGAGCAGCAGGTAGCCTTCCACCCGGTCACGACCTTTCAGGCTGACGCTCTGCCCGGTACGCGCCAGCGCCCAGAACTTGCGGCCCTCGCGGAGCACGCCCGCCGTTTCCAGCTCGAAACCGCCGATGGCGGTGAGGTCGCGGTAGAACTCCAGGATCTCGCCCGGCTGGACGACCTGGAAGCGCTTGCTGACCACCGCCAGCGGGGCCTTGGTGTCGGAGCGATAGAGCACCTTCTGTTCCGGGAAGGCATTGATGACGCCGACGGCGTTGTTGCCGGTGATGTAGCGGACTTCGGAGGCCTCGATCTGCCAGTCCATGCCCGCGTTGGCCTTCCAGACCTCGATGGGCTGTTGCGGTGACAGCTTCTTGCCCAGGCCATGCCACGGCGTCTCGCCGGCATAGGCCATCGTTTCGACCAGGTGCATGTGAATTTCCTCGTGGATGAGGCGGCATAAACGCCGAAGGCCCGGGGTTGCCGGGCCTTCGGTGTCTGTCGCAGGGGTGGATGGATCAGTCCGATTTCGTGAGGCAGCCGCTGCAGCGGATAAAGCCCAACAGCAGGGCTGCCGTCACGACGAGGACGCAGGTCACGACGTCATGCTTCTCAGGGATCATGCGAGTCCATCCCAATCGGTGCTTCAAGGCGGAAGCACCCAGACGCGAGTCAAGGCTTTCCCTGACTCACGCGGGTGATATGCGGTTGAAGGATTTTTCAATCGACAGATGACTGGAACAACGTCCCCTTGGCGTGATCCGTCGTACCGAACGCACATACTGGCTGAGTCCTGTTGCCGCGCTGATCCGCGCTCGTGTCGAGCATGGCCTCCATCCATCTCTGTCGGGTGCACCTGCGCGCATCCAGAACATCAAAAAATTTGCTATCAAATGTCAGCTTATAAGAATTTGCGTTTTAGGTTCCCCCTCGTTGCGATGAGGTGGCCCGATGCCCAAGCTCAAGAAGTCACGGCCCAAGGTGCTAGCAGCACCCAAAAGCTTGCATCGCCCGGAGTACAAAGCCGTCCTGGCGACATTGCTTGAGATGCGCGAGGACGCCGACCTTCTCCAATCCGAGCCAGGCAAGAAACTTGGGCGGTCGCAGTCGTACGTATCGATGGCCGAGCGCGGGGCCATTCGTCTGGTTCCCAGCTTCGTGACGGGTGCCTCGCGTGCGGTACCACGCTGGCGGCCTATGTCGACAAGCTTGAACGCCGTCTGAGCCCCGCCAAGGGAGCGAGCCGCTAGAGCGGCCGCCCACTCCAGTGCGCAACTGGAAGGTCAAATGAAACCGCGACTGGCCAGGCTGACGCACGTCTCACCGATCACGATGTGATCAAGGACGCGCACTCCCACCAAGTCCAAGGCCTCTTTCAGTTCCCGGGTGATAGCCCAAGATCTTTCTAGGTCGAGTGTTCAGAGCAAGTGCCACGGTTTGCCGGTTGCCTGGCCGGTGAGCGTTGAGTTCGTTTCCTTTCGGAAAGTACGGTTTCAGCAGGCCATTCGCGTTTTCGTTCGTGCCGTGTTGGCGGCAACCTGTCGATGGAAGAGGCGCGCCGGTGGTACCAGGGCGTGGCGTGCACGAATTGCTTGCTTTGGTACCGCTTGTTGCCACCCAGCAGCAAGCCGAAACCGGCCATTCCTCCTGTTCCTTCTGTCGACACCGGTGTCGGTGCCCGGCCAGTTTCCATGCTGACGCGGGCTGCCGGCGTTGCGGCCGTCCCGCACATGGGCTCCCAGAGGGCGGCGTCTGCAGCTTCGGCAGACGCACCCTCGATGCCAGTCGGCACCGCATGAATCGAAAGGCAAAGTGCAACAGTTGAAACCCTACTATACTTTTATACTATTTTATTATTTCACTTTTACTTTCGATATTTTATAGATTCGATTTGCCTGAGGAGCATCTAGGGGCGCCTTGCAACAAGGCGAATGCTCCCGGGCGATCTGAAAGATCGGGGGACTGAATCCACCGGTCTGGCTTTTTTAACGCCGGGGAGGTGCGTTTGATCGGATAGCGATCCGACCATCGCAATCGAACCAGACAACAGTTCTCGCTGTGGGGGGAGACATCACATGAATAGCAAGCAGCAAGCACCATCGCGGTACATCCGCCGCACCGTATTGGCCACCGCCATCGCGATGGGGGCCGGCTTGTCCGGGCAGGCATTCGCCCAGGCGACGACTGGCTCCGTGTTTGGTACCGCGCCGGTATCCGCTGGCGAAACGGTCCGGGTCCTCAACAATCAGACCGGGCTCACCCGTGAAGTACCGGTCGACAGCACCGGCCACTTCAGTGCCGGTAACCTGCCGGTAGGCGACTACACTGTGTCGCTGGTGCAGAACGGTGCCGTGATCGCCTCGCACGACCACGTGCAGGTAAGCGTGAGCGGTGGCGCCCAAGTGCCGTTCTCGGCTGCGGAAGCCGGCAAGAACGTGAAGAACCTCTCCAGCGTCACGGTCACGGCCAACTCGATCCCGGCGATCGACGTGTCCTCCACCCGCCAGACCTCGGTGATCACCGCGAGGGATCTGAAGACCTTGCCGTTGGCGATGAATGCCGAATCCATCGCGCTGCTGGCGCCCGGCGTGGCCCAAGGTAACGCCGGCCTCGGCAGTGGCCCGGCCGGCACCCCGCTGATCTCCTTTGGCGGCGATTCGGTGGTGGAGAACGCGTACTACATCAACGGCTTCAACACCACCGACCCGGTGGGCAACGCGGGCGGCATCGCGCTGCCGTACTTCGCCATCGCCGAGCAGCAGACCATCACCTCCGGCTACGGCGCCGAATACGGCCGCTCCACCGGCGGCGTGATCAGCCAGGTGGGCCAGCGCGGCGGCAACGAATTCCACGCCGGCGTCTACGCCACCTTTGCGCCGAGCTGGGCGCAGAGCAGTTACGTCAACTACTACTATTCCAACCCGAACGCGCTGCCGAGCCAGACGGGCCAGCAGTATGGCGACCTCCGGCAACCGCGCTCGCAGAACGAGTCCTGGTCCCAGGTCTACGACGCCTACGTGTCGGGCCCGCTGATCAAGGACACGCTGTTCTTCTACCTCACCGCCGAGACCGAGCAGGCCAACAGCACGAGCGCCGGCCTGGCCTCTTCGACAGGCCAAACGACCTGGAACTCGCATGGCCAGTCTTCGCCGAAGTTCTACGGCAAGCTGGACTGGAACATCAACGACAGCAATACGCTGGAGGCCACCTATGCCTCGAGCAAGGTCGAGGACACCGCGAACAATCTTTACAGCTACAACTACAACACCAACACGGTGGGCAGTTACGAGAAAGTCAACAACCCGCTGTACTCGAGCAAGTTCGACATCGGCATCCTGAAGTACACCTCGTACATCACCGACAACCTCACGCTGAGCGTGCTGGGCGGCAAGATGAAGAGCACCTACTTCGACCAGTCGCTGCCTTACCCCGGTTTCGATCCGGCGCTGGCGGGCATGGGTGGCCAGGGTGCCATCGGCGGCCAGAACCCGGCAGCCCCGGGCTACGGCAACTACAACCTCAATCCCACCACCACGCCTTCCCCGGGTCACCAGTCGACCTCGAACAACTTCCGCCTCGACCTGGACTGGAAGCTGGGCAGCCACGACCTGAAGTTCGGCATCGACAACCAGCGCAGCACGGACGTCGACGACGGTACCGTGACCGCCGGCCCGGGTTACTTCTGGGGTTATGGCAAGCAGGGGAACCTTACCTCGCCGACCTTGGCTTGCAACGGCCAAGGCGTATGCGTCCCCAGCGTGGTATCCACCAGCAACCCGCAGGGCTACTACGTCGGCAAGTTGACCTACGGCGGCACGGCCTCGTTCACGGTGGAGCAGAAGGCGCAGTACATCGAGGACAACTGGCAGGTCACGCCGAACCTGATGTTGAACCTCGGCCTGCGCAACGACCAGTTCACCAACTACAACCCGGACATGCAGCCCTATATCCGGATGACCAAGCCGCAGTGGGCGCCGCGCATCGGCTTCAGCTGGGACATCTTCGGCGACAGCAGCGCCAAGCTGTACGGCAATGCGGGACGCTACTACCTCGCCCTGCCCTCGGGCCTGGGGACGCGCATGGCGGGCGACAATGCCTACCTCGAGCAGTTCTATACCTATACATCCATCGATGCGAACGGCATCCCGCAGGGCCTGACCCAGATCCCGACGAGTACGGCGTACTCGCCTGACGGCGAAACCGGCATCGCGAAGGACCCCAAGGTCATCGCCGCGACCAACCTGAAGCCGATGTACCAGGACGAGTACGTACTGGGCTTCCAGAAACTGTTCAATGCGTTCGGCCAGTCGCTGGTGTGGACCTCGCAGGCGACCTGGTCGAAGATGAACGACATCGTGGACGACACCGGCGCGATCCAGCTGCCCGCCAATGCCGACATGAATCCGCTGATCTACCCCGCGGAGACGGATGTGCTGGTCAACCCGGGCCGCAGCAACACCCTGCGCTACTGTTTGGCGGACAACGGCGCGCTCAACCCCACCTGCACCAAGTACGGCACCTACACCTGGAACCCGGCCACCGCCGTGGGCAACCCCAACGACGGCCTGGTCGGCTTCCCGGCAGCGTTCCGCCACTACTACAGCCTGGAAGAGTCGCTGGAGCATCCGTGGGACGGCAAGTGGATGGCCAAGATCGACTACGTGTTCGCCCGCAGCTACGGCACCACGGAAGGCCCGGCCAACTCGGCGGCCGGCCAGATCTCCAACGCTTCGGCCGCGTCCGGCGGCCACCAGTCCGGCTCGATCTCCGTGGCCTGGGACTATCCCGAGGTGATGGAGTACGCCAACGGCGACCTGCCGAACATGCACAAGCACACGCTGAAGGGCTACGGCACCTATGCGATCACGCCGGAATGGCTGCTCAGCGGCATGTACATCATCCAGTCGGGCGCGCCGTTCAGCTGTTCGGGCCTCTACGGCCCGAACCAGACCGACCCGATCGGCTATGGCGGGTACCAGTGGTGCGATGGCCAGCCGTCGCGTCCGGGGGATGCGGGCAACACGCCGTGGACCCACCAGCTCAACTTGGCGCTGAACTACATCCCGGCATGGGCTGGCAAACACCTGACCATCCAGCTGCAGATCTTCAACGTGTTCAATGAGCAGGCTGTGACGGCTTACAGCGACGGCTATGGATCGACGGCTTCGCCGAACACCAGCTACAAGTTGCCGGTGGGCATTGAAGCACCGCGCTACGGCCAGCTCAGCGTCAAATACGACTGGTAAGTGACGTCCTCTTCGCCCCTTGTATCACCATTGACGGTGGCGCACCCGGATCGGGCGAACAGAGACTAACCCCTCTCAGATTGAGCTTTTCCCCGCGCTCCGGCTCTGCCGGGGCGTTTTTTTGTTCGTGCGGCAGGTTGGTGTTCGCCCGCCATTCTTTCCGGGGGGCTGCACGCGGCATCAACATCGCCAGCCTGGGCGGCTTTCCAGGCAGTCTGGCCTGCGTCCAGAATACGCATCGAAAGAGGACCGCCTGGCGCATTGCGGCAAGCGCAGGCTGCACCCGAACCGGCAAGATCGGTGACGGTTAAGAGCTACGTGGTAAGGGTGAGCCACGTAGCCCGCGTTTAGTGCGTAGCGGATTTCCCCATTTTCAGCAGCACCACGCCGAAGGCTGGCACGTCGAAGGTATGCGTGGCATCGATCAGGCCGAGATCGCGCCGCTGCCACAGATCGCGCGCCGGTACCGCACCGGCCAAGCCAAGTGCCTTGAAGTCCAACGTGGCATCCAGCGGATGGTCCAACGTGTTGACCAGGCCCACCGCCAATGTGCCGTCGGCCAGCGGTTTTGCCCACAACTGCACTGGCCCCTCCTGCCACACACGTCGACCCTGCGCGCCACGCGAATCCTGGTCTACTGCCAGCACCTCGGGATTGGTCAACACCGATCGAGTGTCGCCGCTCATGGCGGCAAGGTCGTTGCCTGCGATCAGCGGCGCGGCCAGCAGTGCCCACAAGCTCATGTGGGTGCGTTCCATGTCGGGGTTATCCATGCCTTGGTTGCCGATCTCCAGCATGTCCGGATCATTCCAGTGACCGGGGCCGGCCCAGCGCTCCAGTCCTTGCTGGGCCTGTGCGTTGAACATCATGCTCTGGTAGCCCGGCTCGATGTCGATGGTGCTGCGCCACAGGTTGGCGCCCACCTCGGCACCCCACTCCCACACGCGGCCCCATCCGTAGCTGCACAGTGCATAGACCACCGGTCGGCCGGTGGCCTCAAGGGCTTCATGCATCTTGCGGTAGGCCGCCTGCATCATCGCGGTCTGATCGGCCAGTGACTTGCCCTTCAGGCGCGTGCGGAAGCTGCACAGGTCGTACTTCAGGTAGTCGACCCCCCACCCGGCGAACGTCTTGGCGTCCTGTGCCTCGTGGCCGTAGCTGCCGGTGAAACCACCACAGGTGTGTTCGCCTGGCGAAGAGTAGATACCGAACTTCAGCCCCTTGCCATGCACGTAGTCGGCCAATGCCTTCATATCGGGAAACTTGGCGTTGGGATGCAGCACGCCGTTCGCGTCGCGACTACCCTGCCAGCCATCGTCGATGATGACGTAGCGATAACCGGCCGCAGCCATGCCGCTGGCGACCAGTTCGTCGGCGGCATGACGCACATCGTCCGCAGTGACCTTGGCGCCGAAGTGATTCCAGCTGTTCCAGCCCATCGGCGGCGTCGGCGCAGCATTATTCGCCGTGGCCGCCATCGCGAACAGCGGCCAGATCAGCAGGCAGGACAATCCCAGTCGGCGGAACATCGAACGTTGGCGCTTGCGCATCACTTGATTGTTTCCCGGTTGCATGGTGATTGATCGAGGGGCAAGCATCCGCAGCGCGTGACTCCTGCTCCATCGTCTGGTGCATCAGGTACCGCTGTACCTTGTGGTGACCGTCATCGCAAACTCACCGACGAAGCGCGCAATGTAGCAGGCCAAGTGATGACGGCAATCGTCCCGAGCCTCCAAGTCGCCAGCCGCGCAGCTGGCGTGCAGGTGCAGCGCACCTGAAGCCTGTTCAAGGGCCCATGAAAAAGTGGCGCACGGTGCATGTGCACTTCCAGATCTGGAGCGAAGAGGACAAGGGCGGCGTGAGCCTGCTGGAGCAGGCACGCAAAAATCGGGTTGGCACGGCCCGCGCGAGACAGGGGCGCAGCTTGTAGCACGCCATCGCCCACGACCACGGCGGAGGTGACGGATCGCAGGGGCACCTTGCAGGCGTTCGAGCGCCGCAAGGCCAAGGCGTACTGGTCGACAGCGGCCATGTGGAGCAACCCTTCGTCCAAGGTGTAAGGGAGGTCTGGGCGAACACGTCACGGTGCGGATCGCAAGCGCAGCGGGTTGCACACCTTCAAGGTCATGCCACGGCGCTGGGTAGTGGAACGTTCCTTCGCTTGACTGGAGAAGCACGCAGACGCCTATGCAAGAGCTGCGAGCGCAGACCCCGCACCAGCCTGCAATGCATCCATCCGGCCTCCTGATTAGCGACGACGCTCAGCCATGAAAGTTGTCGACGGCGCGCAATTTCGGCTCAGGCCAAGGCTTGCACAGGGTCATGGCCCGCGCCAGTCGCGGCAGCAGGTCGGCAAGACGAAACCGACGGTTGAAGCGGTAGGCGGCCTCGGCCAGATAGCGCCGGGCGTACTTGGCCTGACGCATGGCGTGGTAGCAGCCGCTGATCGCCCGTTTGACGTTGCCGAGCACCACGTTGACCCAGCGCGCGCCCTTGACCTCGGTCGCGGCGCGACCGCCTTCGGTCTCCAGCACGGTGTGCGCATGATCCAACTCGATGACGCAGCGGAAACAGCCCAGTCCGTCGCTGAAGACCTCGGCGTCGGGTGCCAGACGGCGTTGGGCTCAGTCGGTGAGCGAGGCGTTGTCGAAACTGCGCACGGGCTCGATGACGGCAAAGGTGGGATGCTCCAGTGTTTCATCCGTAGCCACGGCCACCACGAACGGTTGTTTGTTCTCCGAGCCGCGCCCCGGCTTGCCGCCGTTGCGCTCGCCGCCGAGATAGGCGTCGTCGACCTGCACGAAACCCGCGAGCTGGCGCGGTTCCTCGCGCTCGGTCATGACCTGCATGATCTTGTGCTTGAGCTTCCACGCGGTGTCGTAGCACACGCCCAGATGCCGCTAGCTCCAGCGCCGACATATTGGTCTTGCTGACGGTCAGCAGGTGCATGGCCATGACGTCTCTCCGCCTCGTAACATGGCTCCAAGGCTGCGCCGCGCATGTCTCACATCACGCGATGGCTGGCTGAGCGTCGTCGCTAATCAGGTCTGGCCTTGATCGGAGAACGCATGCTCCGGATCGCCCCTCAGCTTCCGCACCCATTTGCGCAGCACGTTCTCGCGCAGATCCAGATCGCGTGCCGCCTGGGCAACCGTTACGCCGCGCTCCTTGACCAGCCGCACAGCCTCGCGCTTGAGCTCACCACTGAATGTCCGTCTTGTCGCCATGAACCACCTCCGGCTTCATCATCACACCTAAACTCGGTGTCCGTGAAACCGGCAACAGTCCAATCTTATTTCCCTCGAAGTACGATGGGCACGCCATCGGCACTGAGCGTCTTCAGTTCAAAACCATCAGGCGTCAACCGATAGTCGACATTGAGGGTGAGGGGCAGCACTTCGGCAATCCGTTGAGGGTATTTTCCATGGAATGCAGCGTAATCATGGATAGCTTTTGATACCACTAGCAACGAGGCCTTTTGCCCGTTCTCGATCTCATCCTGTGTAGGTTTAGCGGGCCACGGATCGAGTGTTCCCTGAAAATGCAGCACAAGTGCCGCCAAGCTAAAAATGAACAACACCGGCAGTCCCCATTTGCCGCGCCGTTTGCCAGGCGGCTTGGGTATCGGCTCTACAGGGGGCTGGCCAGGAGCCTTTCGGCTCTGTTTCACCAGTTTGTCCCATTCACTTTGGATCGAATCGGTCATGGCGTTATGGTCAATGTGGGCTTAGCGCCATCCCAGAGCGTGGAGGTGCCACCGCTGTTGGGCGGGTTATAGTCCACAACTTGTACGACGCTTATCTGAGCATCGGAGCTAAGCGGCAACCCCCCATAGCTGTAACTCGTACAGCCGGTCGTAGGACTGATCGCCTGGTTTACCTGGAAACTGGCGTACTGGGTAACCACCTGGAAGATCACGGATGTGTTGGTCTGGCCGGTCAGCGGGCCGCCGCTCGTACTGGCGGGACATATCTGTGCGGAGGCGGTCCAAGTATTGCCGTTGATCGCACCGCTGCCGGTGATGGTAGAGCTTCCAGCTGCAGGCGACGTTGGATTGTTCGTGTTGGCTGTTTGGCTGCCACTCCCTGACGTACCGCTACCGAGGGAAGTACCGCTGCTTGCGCTCGAGGTTGCGCCGGCAGGGCTGGAATTGGAGCCTGTCGATGTGCCACCGGTGCCTACGGAGCCAGTCGATGTGCCGGTTGACCCGGTGGTTGCACCAGAGTTGGAGCCTGCCGAGACGCTCGTAGACCCGCCGCTTATGGCAGATGTGTCGCTAACCGTCGAGCCTTCGTCACTCGTGCCTACGGCGTCCTGCAAGGCGCCTCCCGGTCCGACTTCGACAGGGTAAATCAGTTGTGCGCTACTCGCGTCAGCGGAGGCCAGCACCCAGATCTTGTCACCGTCCGCCTGCGGCAGCACGGTACGGAGTACACGCAGTCGAAGAACAGCGGCTGGATTGTTGGCGGTGGCAACGAGTGCGTAGGTGTCTTCCGACGGATAGGAAGCAAAGGTGCCTGCCGGTGCGCGGATGAGTTGAAAGGTCACGCCATCCGGGCCGTTGAATTCCTGCGCTGCCATGGAACCGATCAGGGCGGGCGGCACCGCACCTGGTGCGCTGTTTTCCTGCAGGTTCGTCATCTGGTCCGCGTATGTCTTCACGGAGATGACGGTTCGCAGATGGCCGTAATTCACCAGCGCCTGCACCGCTTCGGCTTTCAGTATGTAAACCCGATAGGTGCTGACCGCCAAGGTCGCCAGAATAGCCACGATGGCGACGACCATCATCAGCTCAAGCAACGTAAACCCCCATGAGCGTCGCCGCCCAAGAGTTGCACGGGTGGACCGTGGAGAGGGGCGCAACATGAAAGACCCATGCCTTGTGCGTGGTTGAGACGTTATAGGCCACCTTGCACATTCGTCAATGGCGAAGCGTACGATAGCCCTCCGAATCTCAAAACCACGTGATACTGCTCGACATGCTCATTCCCCTTGATGAATTGGCTCCAGCGATGCAGTATCCATTCGAATCTTGCCCAATGACCGTCAGGTGCATTGATGTCTGAATCAAGGAAAGCAAGGGTTCTGCTGGCGGATGACGCGAAGCACGTACGGCAACTCCTGAAGGCCGTCCTCATCCCCTTGAATTGCGAGGTTGTCGCCGAGGCAGAGAATGGCGAACAGGCGGTGACCTTTTACAAGGAGGCTCGCCCGGACGTGGTGCTTCTCGACATCAATATGCCGGGCAAGGATGGTCGGGCGGCCTTGCGCGAAATCATCGCATTCGACCCTCATGCCGTGGTCGTCATGCTGACGTCCATGTCGGATCTCGCCACGATCCAGGGCAGCCTTGACGAGGGCGCATCGCACTACATCCGGAAGGACACGCCCCCGGCGGAAATGCGGGAGCTGCTTTCCGAGGTGTGGAAAGAGCACCTGACCTTATAGGCCGCGCCCACATGAGCGACAAGCCAGTACAGGATGAGTTGGATGATCGGTTCGAGCTGCAGCGAATGCTGCGGGAAATCGAAGCCGAGGCCAGAGAGAAGCCGCAGGCTCCTGTCAAACAGTCTGAGATTCAGGATCTCATCAAGAACAGAAAGAAGCGAGACCCTCATGGCTAGGTCCGACTTCGTTCAAGGTTTGGCGGAGCATGGCGTCATCCATGAATCGGAAATCGAGGAGCTGCCGCAGCGTTACGGTAGCAGGGATTTTGAGATTGCCTCGGGCCTCTACAGCTCGCTTTCCCTGCCAGAGGACCGTGAACTTCTGGGGCACCTGTACGGCACGAGTATTGGCAAGGCCTATGTGCCGCTGGCGAAAACCCTGTTCCAGCCGGAGGCACTGGACCGGATTGTTCGCGACATGGCCCTCAAACTGCAGTGCGTACCCATCTACTACCTGGGCAATGTACTGACCTACGCCACGCCACATCCGGAGGATGCGGCAGCGATAGCATCGCTTGCCAAACTAGTCGGCGGCCCGGTTAGCCCTGTGTTCGCCTTCCCTCAGGAAATTGCGAACTGCATTGAGATCCAGTATGGGAATGCGGGCGAACTGCAACGGATGTGCGATGAACTATCGGATCAAGTCAAGCGTCCGGATGAGATCACTCCAGAACAATTGAAGCTGTTCGCATCCTCCGCCGGCGTGGTGAATCTGGTGCGGGGTTTGCTGCTCTACTGCATAAAAAACAACGCCAGCGATATCCACATACAACCGACGGCCAAATTCCTCGCGGTCCGGTTTCGTATCGATGGCCAATTGCGAACCCTATTGACCCTCAGCCAGGCCTTGAAAGAGCCCGTCCTTGTGCGCCTGAAGGTGCTGTCCAGTCTCAATGTCGTCGAAAAGCGCAAACCGCAGGATGGCCGTGTCACTCTCGAATTGAAAGACCGGAGCTACGATTTCCGGTTATCGACAGTGCCGACAACGTTTGGCGAAAAGGCGGTGCTTCGTGCCATCGGCTCGTCAGATCAGATAGTGAAGTCACTGGACGAACTGGGTCTCTCGAGGCGCAACCGTAAACTGCTGGATGATTTGATCAAGGTTCCGCATGGCGTTCTGTATGTCACGGGTCCTACCGGATCAGGCAAGACGACGACACTCTATTCGGCCCTGTCCAGCTTGAACACGCCTGACGTCAATATCGTCACGGTGGAGGATCCCGTCGAACTGCGCATCGATGGGCTATCGCAGATTCAGGTGAACTCGGCTGTCGAGCTGGATTTCGCCAAGGCGCTGCGAGCCATTCTGCGACAAGATCCCGAGGTGGTGCTGGTTGGTGAGATCCGTGATCTGGAGACGGCTCACATCGCTTCCCAGGCGGCTCTGACGGGGCATCTGGTCATGACCACCCTGCACACCAACAACTCGTTCCAGGCGATCACCCGTCTGATGGATATCGGCCTGGATCCGTACATGGTGGCTCCGTCTGTCATCGGGGTGATGGCGCAACGGTTGGTGCGAAGGATCTGCAAGCACTGCAAAGAGAAATATGCACCGTCGTCGGAACTGCTCAACGCCCTATTTAAGGATTGGAACAACGAAGAAGTACATTTTTATCGCGGGCGTGGATGCGAAGCCTGCAGGAATTCGGGGTATGCCGGCCGAATAGCGATCCATGAAATCTTCGTGATGACCGATGATATACGCGACATGATCACCAGGCGTGCCTCCATCACGGAGATCACGCGGGAGGCCGTGCGGCATGGCTTCACGTCCATGCGTTACGACGGGATATTGAAGGTTCTGCAGGGTCTGACCACGCTGGACGAAGTGGACCGCGTAACGACGGTCGTCAGGCCACAGGAATAGCCGGGGGACCCGCTGCCAGCACGGGCAGTTGGGCCCAGAAATACGCGCCTTGCCCTGGCGTGCTGTCGCAGCCGACGTGGCCGCCATGCAGCTCGATGATGGCCTTCACGATCGACAAGCCCAAACCGGTGGAGGATTCCCCGCCAGTGGGTCGGGCGCTTAGCTTCTTGAACTTGCCGAACAGCTTGGACTTGTCCTCGTCAGTGAGCCCGGGTCCCTGATCACGCACCCCAAACTCGATCCAACGGCCATCGGCGCTAAAAGTGAGCGATACCGTAATGGTTTTACCCGACGGGGAATACTTGATGGCATTGCTGATGTAGTTGTCGAAGGCTTCACGCAAGCGGGTTTTGTCCCCTAGGAAGCCGATGTTAGGGGTAATCACGGCGACCAGTTCAATGCTCTTTCGCGCCGCCGAGGGGCATGCAAATTGCGCAAGGTCGGTGGCTAGCGCACTGAGGTCGACGTTTTTCCCGGTGATCGTCAGCCCTTGTTGCTCAAGCCCTTCATTGTTCAGAATGCCCTTGACCACCTCGAACATGTGGCTGGAAGCCTCGTGAATGCTCTTCAGGAACTCGATGTCCTGTTCTGAGGCCCCCGGCTCGCCCATTTTCATGTCGAGCATGATCTGGGCAAGTCCGGCAATGGACGACAGGGGATTTTTGAGGTCATGGCTTGCGATCGCCAGCAACTCGCCCTTGGCCCTGTAAGCCGCTTCCGCCGCTTCCTTTTTTGCCCTCAACTCTTCCTGGGCCTTGCGTTCGGAAATGTCCACGATCGAAGCGAGGACCATCAGATCGTCTTTAGTATGGATGGGGTTCAAGCCCACCTCGATGGGCATTTCGGTACCGTCCTTACGCAGTCCAACCAGATCCTGCCCTGAACCCATGTAGCGCGTCTGCGGGTGGGCAAAGAAACCGTCGCGCAGGCCGCCATGCTGTGGTCGGAATCGTTCTGGGATCAGCATTTCCATCTGCGCCCCCACCAACTCATGTTCCGTATAGCCAAAGAGGACGGCGGCCTGCCGGTTCGCGAGCGTAATGAGCCCCTTGCGGTCGATGAGCAGCATCGCATTGGGGGCCGATTGGACCACCTGGCGAAACCGGTCTTCGCTGTGCTTGCGCTCGCTGATATCCACGACAGTCGCCAGCACCCAGATGCCATCGACGAGAACCAGGGGGTTCAGTCCGATTTCGACAGGGAACTCGGAGCCGTCCTTGTGCAATGCAAAAAGTTCTCTTCCCGCCCCCATCGCTCGCAGCGTGGGGGCCTTGCCATAACCGGTGCGTAACGCCGGATGCCCCGCGCGATACCGCTCAGGTATCAGCATTTCAACGAACTGGCCAATCAGCTCTGGCCCACTGTAGCCAAAGAGTATTTCGCTCTGCCGATTGACGTAGGCGATCCGACCGTCATTGTTGACAAGGAGTACGGCGCTGGGAGACGACTCGACCATCAGATGGAACGTGATGTCGGTCAATTTGGCAGCTGGGATATTCATAACCTGTCCGGCGTGAATTCGGAAAAGAATGAAGCTGAATCGTGAGGGGCCACGATTCATGGCTGTTTTCACTCGCGCTCGCAGCAGACCACATCAGGCGACAGTACAGCTTATAAGCAACGTTCTCGAGTGTCAGCGCTGGATGCTTCGATGTGCCGGTCCATGCCCGCTTGGTGTGCGCACCTCCCCCTCAGGGCAGAGGTGCTAGAACACTTCGATGAGCAAGAAGCATGGAAAGCACCTCGATACTGAGGACTACCGACAGGCCACGAAGAATTATCGCAACCTAGCCAGTCATGTCATTGCGCCACGCTTTGTGCAACACCCATGCTCTCGGCTACGTCGGCCTGTGTCATGCCTGCATGCTGGCGCGCACGCAGCAGTTCGCCCAATGCGGCGAACCCATCGGCGAGTGCCTCATAGGCCGCCGCATAACCCGGACGCTTCATCCACCTTTTGTGCGTGGCACCCACGTCAAAAGGAACCGGGTTGTAACGGTCGGTTTTCATGCTGCGTGTGCCGCATGCGAAGCGCGGCGTGTCTTCGGCTTCGCCGCTGCCGGCGCTACAGACAAGCGCAGACCGAACGCGGACAGGATCGCGGACAGCGTGTCCAGACGTGGATTGCCCTTGTCCGAAAGCGTGCGGTACAACGATTCGCGGCTAAGGCCAGTGCGCCGTGCCAATTCGGTCATACCCAGCACGTCGGCAGCCGTGCGTAGCGCCAGCGGTAGCGCGTGCGTGTCGCCATCATGCATGACCTCGGCAAGAAAGCCGGGCAGATCGTCGGGCGCCAGCAGGCTTGCCGCGTCGAAAGCAACACTAGCGGCGTGCTTGGTAGTCTTTCCAGTAGTCATGGGCACGTTCAATGTCCTTCGGTTGAGTGCGCTTGTCGCCCGCGCACAACAGCAGCACCAGCGTTGCGCCATCCTGTCCGCAATACACGCGATATCCGGAGCCAGTATCTATGCGCAACTCGAACACACCGCCCCCGACCGCTTTCCAATCTCCCCGGTTGCCGGCCTGCATCCGCAGGATGCGAGCCGCGATGGCTTGATTGGCGCGGCGGTCGCGCAACGCGGCCAGCCACTCGGCAAACGGGATGTGCCCGTCCGCAGTCTGGTATTGACGAATCTCTATGTTCGACATAGTAGCCTAAAAGCTACACTTCAAAATGAACACAAGCCGTCACTTCGCGCCGCGCCGGTGTTTGATCGCGGTCACGGTGCCAACCTTGCCCTTCGATGCAATCTTCTTCGCCTGCGGGTCGAGTGATCGACGGAGTCCGAGTAAAGCCTGCCGTTTTTCCTCGTCGTATTCGTGCGCCTCATAGTGTCGCGCCTGCACGCCTCCGAGGCCATGCGACAACAGATGTCCGCGCATTTCACGTGAACCGCCTGCAGCCTGTAGCCGGGTTTCCACGGTCTTGCGGATAGTGCCCGGAGAGAATTCACGGTCAATCTCACCTTCCGCCACCATTGCCGAAGCCACTGCCTGCACGCGCTCCCAGACGTTGTGGTAGCCCGCCGGCTGCGCACCTTGGGTGATAGTGAAAAGGCAGTCACCCAAATCTCCACGCATGGCTACCATCGCCTTCACTGCGTCCGGGATCAACGGCACGACATGCTCATAAGCCACTTTGCGTCGCCCCTTCGTATCCAGCAGCGTGACGGTCTGGCGGTCAGGGTCGTAATCGTGCTTGGTCAATCGGCCTAATTGCTCAACACGCTGTCCACCGGTCAACAGGTGGAAGCGCAGTAGCGCGCTGTCCGGCTCCGGAAGCGCGCAGATGCGCCGCCAGTAATGACGCAATTGCTCTTCGGTCAAGGCCCACTTGCGTTCCTTGGCGGCATGGATGGCCTTCTCCACGGCCTCCTTGGGGCGTGTCACCTCAAGGTCCACCAATGGATTGCTGGTGATCCTGAATCCGCTGAAAGCATGCATGGTCGCGTCGTTGCGGGCACGCCGTGCCGCTGTATAGGTAGCGCGCAGGTGAGCACGCAGCTTCTCCGCCGCACGCAACTTCCCTGCCTTGGCTAGCCGATGAAAAACCGGCATCACATCGTCGACCGTCACTTCATCGGCAAGAAGCGCCGCGATCTTTGGATAGGGCTTGGTGATGTTCCGCTCTACAGACGTCTCCACCTCACGCCATGACGGCTTACCCGCCGCCTTAAGGTGTTCAGCGTATGCCGCCAGCAGCGACCCAAGCGTCGCTCCGGCACGCTCCAGCTGCGCTGCAGCAGCCTTTTCTGCTGCACGCCTCGCCTGCTCCGCCCGCCTCTGTTCATCCTCCAGTGCACCGCGCAAGTCACGCTCTCCGCTCTGGTAGCGCTTGGAGAGGTCGGCGGCCGCCTTACGTGCATCAGCCAGCGGCAGGCCTGCCCCCAAAGGCAGGCGCACACGATCACCACCGGGCGCGGTGTATCGGTAATACCAGGTGAGCTCGCCGCTGGCGAGCTTGCGAACCTCCAGGCGACCAGCTCCCCGGGCTGCCGGATCAGCAGCTGATTCGCCGGGCTTCATCGCAGCGATGCCGCGTACGGTCAATAGATCGGAACTAATGCCCATGCCTTATCCCCTTGCCATTCTGGTGACCGTTTGGTGACCGTTTGTCTCTGGCTAGCCTTGGATTAGGATAGACAGGCATGAACGATAAAACAATGATTTATGTCTTATAAGTCCCCTATAGTGACCATCATTGGACAGCCCTGGATACAAAAAAGGGGATTGAAAATCCCCGTGTAGGCGGTTCGATTCCGTCCCCGGCCACCATCGAATAGACGCAGTACGCCAAAGGGCAGCGACTCACAAGGTCGCTGCCCTTTCTGCCATGCGCGGTCCGGCGCACACGGCGCAGACCAGCCACAAGGGAAAATCTTCGCCGAAGCGTGACGGCAAGCACGGATGCCCTCTTCGTTTTGCGGTTGCCTGTTTTCGGGGATGGTAGATTTTCGGCCGGGCAGGCATTGCCCTCACACCAATCAAGGGGAACATCATGCGCTTGTTGACTCGTGCAGTTTTCGCAGCATCGATCGCCGTCGCCACCGGGGCCGCTTTGGCAGCCACGCCAGCCACCGGTCTCGGTCAGTCATGGCCGAACGCAAGTGACGTCAGCACCAATCCGAACTTCCATGTGTACGTGTTTGCCATGGGTGGCGTCGAATACATCCAGGTCAACGATATCAATGGCAACGTGCTCGGCAGCGTCGGCACCGCCGGCGGCCAGTTCATCACGCTGCCGATCGGGCGCTATGCCCAGCAGGTCGTCACACCCAGCCAGCCGGCCAGCGCGTCCACGAGCGCCACTCCCGTCGCCGCTGCCGCCACGGTCTACAACGACGGCACCACGACGGTGACGGCCACGCCGCTGAACGATGGCACCATGCGCCTCAACGCCGCAGCCGCCCAGCCCTGCACGGACCCGATCGACTGCAGCATGAAGGGAATTACCGGCCAGTGAGGCGCGCAACCATCCCCGCGTCAGACGCGGGGATGGTTTGGCTCCAGGAACGAGACCAGCAGCCGCCAACCGTCGCGGATGGCACGTTCGCGCGCCTGACCGTCAAAGGTGGCGGCACGGTCCTCGATGGCCTTGCGCCCCAGTCCCGTGGTGCTGATCCGGAGGCGCTGCCGCAAGGCCATCCAGTCCACGTGCCGTGATCGCGCCAGGTCCCACCGGGCCTCGATCGCCACCACCACCCAGGCACGGCCCCGGGCGCCGCAACGGACTTTCACCAGGACATCCGACGGCTCGTGCTTCAGGCAGGCCTCCGCGATGGCCTCGCATACCACGCGGTAAACGGCCAGGTTCATGCTCTGCGGAAGGACACCCAGCGTCCCGCGCAGGTCGCACCAATATTTGATGCCTGCCTCATGGAGAATCCGGGCCAGGGCTCCCTGGGCCAAGGCTCCCGGCAGGCCGCGCTCGCGCAGCATGGAGGGATCCAGACTGTCGGTCAGCAGGAAAAGCTGTTCCTGGGCGCTCTCGACGTGCCGGCGATAACCCGTGTCGTCCACCGCATGCAGCACCTGGCGCTCCCTTCGAAGCATTAGGCTGAAAACATCATGGGACAGACTGCGAAACTGTTCCAGAGCCTGCGCCGTGATCTGCAGCTGAGCCTCGCCCAAGGCCACATTGCGATGCGCCAGGGCCATGGCCATGCGCGAATCGAAGCGTTCCTGTTCGACCCGCCGGGTCAGGGTGCTCATGCGCGCGCCCACCAGCAGCATGGTCGAAACGGCCATGGCCACCAGGGTCTCGGCCTGCATGGTGACGGGATCGTCGGTGGCGGGCATCAACGTCACGACACCCAGGCTGGCCAGGGTGCCGGCTACCGCCGCTCCCTGCCAACCATAACGGAAGGCCATGAAGACGACCGGCAGGAACATGGCCATCTGCACCATGGTACGAACCTGGGGGTTGTGTGTGCCCAGCCATACCAGGAACGCGATGAGCGGGAACACTCCCAGCGCACTCTCCGCCAGGAAACGGCTTTCCAGCAGCGTTCGGAACCAGCGCCGCCACTGAAGATTCCCGGTCACAAGACTCTGGTAGACCACCAGCGTAACCGGCGCCACCGTGAGCACGCCCATGAAATTGCCGAGCATCAGGCGAGCAGTCGCTTCGCTGTAGTGGATGACGTAGCCGGGTGGAAGCGTTGCAAACTGCAGTTCCACGATGGTTTCAGCCGTCGAAATGATGGCGATGATCAACACACACAGCACGAAGATCGGCATGTTGACCGTTCCACGGGTCGGAAACAGCTGCCAGCGCTCGCGGAACCACCACACCACGGGAGCCTCGTAGGCGAGCGACGGAATCGTGTTGAGCACGGCCCAGGACAGGCCGAATTGGTCAAGATGGTCGTAGCTGACATAGGCCAGGTAGGCCGTGTCCGCGATGAAGAGCGCCGGCCAGTAGCGGTACGGCACGAGCAGCAATGCCGCAAGGTGGAAACCGGTCAGGATGAACCAGTGCTGGATGGACACCGCGCGAAACAGGAACAGCGCAGCCAGGTAGACAATGGCCACCAAAGCCTGCCGCAACATGGCCCCCACCCATGACCCAACACGCATGGCGCCCCCAGACTCGATCCCTGATCCCAAGCCAAAGACTAGATCACACCGTCCCACTGTAAAAGTTGCGCAAACTCGTTGTCAGACATCTGTGCCCTAGGAAGCATAGAACCGGATTGCGAAGCTTGCCAGTCCCTGAACGACCCCGGGCACGGCATCGGACAATGCATCGCGGCCAACCCGCCCGATCATGGAAAAGAAACTGTCCGACCAGGTATCGGCCAAGCCTCCTCATGTGGCCGAGCTTATCGCTTCGCACGATCAAATCTGTGCTCTGGAGAGCACCTCCTGCAAGGCTTGAGCCGGCTGCTTCCACTTGAGGGCGGCCCCAAGCCATATCTCATGCAAAGAACGCACCAATTTCGAATTCAGGCGCCCGACGAAGGAGGTTTCACGGCGCTCGCCCTGTCATCGCGCCGCCACCCGCGGATCATCGGCGAGCCACGCATGCGGACCAGACTGCACGCATCCCCTCCAAGGACCGCGGCCATGCCGGCGCAGTACGTCACTCCCTCGAAGTTCGGCCTGTTCCGCATCGTGCGGCACGGACGACGCTGGCGCAGCCTGCTGGAGGATTGCGAACTGGCACGGCATGACGACGCGACTGCTGCGCTGGCGTACTTGCACGCGAGCTGCCCGCGTGCCCGCCTGCCGCTGACGCTGGAGCATTGGCGTTATCTGGCAGGACCGCCGGCACGACTGGCGCAGGCTTGCGTCAACGACGGGGACTGGCTGCTGGTCGGCTGAACCGCCCCGGCTCAGGCAGCCGTTGCCGGCGTCGCCCCAGCTCCGTCCACGGCCAAGCGATCGAGCATGCCGCGCGCCATCTCGTGCTCGCCCGACACCACCAGGTTGGCGCCCTGATCGCGCAGATGGACGGCGGCGGCGCCCGAACCGGCGCGGACGTAGATCGGCAAGCGTGGATTGAGCTGGCGCGCCACGCGCACGATCTCGCCGGCCTCGAACGCATCCGGTGCGGTCACCAGCAGCGCCCTGGCGGCACCGAGATTGGCGGCGGCCAGCGCTTCGTCGCGCGCGGCATGGCCGGACACCGTGCGGATGCCCTGCGCACGCAGCTCGTCGACGCGCTCGGCCTCCATTTCCATCACCAGCAGGGTGCTGCCCTGGCGCAGCAGCTCGTCGCACAGCAGGTGCCCCACCCGGCCATAACCCACCACCACCACGTGGCCGGCCAGGTCATCGGCCCGCTCGGGCGACGGCTCGTCGGGCAAGGCGACCACGGCATCCGCGGCGGCCTGCCTCGCCTCGCGCGCGTCCAGCCACGGCTTGGCACGGTCGAACAGCTTGAACAGCAGCGGATTGAGCAGGATCGACACGATCGCCGCGGCCAGCAGCACGTCCTGCGCTTCCTTCGACACCATCTGCTGGGCCACGCCCACGCCGATCAGGATGAAGGAGAACTCGCCGATCTGCGCCAGGCTCACCGCGATGGTGAGCGCGGTGCGCAGCGGCCGCCGCGAGGCCAGCACGATGAGCAGTGCCGCCAGCGACTTGCCCAGCACGATGATCGCCAGCGCCGCCAGCACCACCAGCGGCTCGGTGAGCACCACGCGGTAGTTGAACAGCATGCCGATCGAGACGAAGAACAGCACCGCGAAGGCGTCGCGCAACGGCAATGTTTCCTCCGCCGCGTCATGCGCCAGCTTCGACTCGCCCATCATCATGCCGGCGAAGAACGCGCCCAGCTCGAACGACACGCCGAACACCCCGGCCACGCCGAACGCCACGCCCAGCGCGATCGCCAGCACCGCGAGGCGGAACAGTTCGCGCGAACCGCTGATCGCCACCCGCGCCAGGATCCACGGGATCAGCCGCTTGCCAACCAGCAGCATCAGCGCCACGAACAGCGCCACCTTGCCGATCGCCAGGCCTACGGTGCCGGCCAGCGCGGCGAACGAGATACCCTGCCCCGCGGCCAGCGCGCCACCCACCGCGGGCAGCAGCACCAGCGCCAGCACCATCGCCAGGTCCTCGACGATCAGCCAGCCCACCGCGATGCGGCCACGCTCGGTCTCCATCAGCCGGCGCTCTTCCATCGCACGCAGCAGCACCACGGTGCTGGCCACCGACAGCGCCAGGCCGAATACGAAGCCCTGTGCGAACGGCCAGCCCAGCGCCCAGCCCAGCAACACGCCCAGCACGGTGGCCACCGCCATCTGCCCCAGTGCGCCGGGGATCGCGATGGACTTCACCGACAGCAAGTCCTTCAGCGAGAAGTGCAGGCCCACGCCGAACATCAGCAGGACCACGCCGACCTCGGCCAGCTCGTGCGCGATGTGGCCGTCCGCCACGTAGCCCGGCGTGAAGGGCCCCACCACCACGCCGGCCAGCAGGTAGCCGGCCAGCGCGGGCAACTTCAGCCGATGCGCCAGCGCGGCGAACACGAAGGCCAGCACGATGCCGCTGACGAGGGTGGCGATGAGCGGGGCTTCGTGCATGGAGAGTCCTTGGCAGGCGCGCAACGACTTCCGTTGTAAGCAGATCCGGCGACGGGCACAAGCGCGCCGCCGCCGCAACTCACTCGGCCGCGTTGATCACCGCGAGGAAATCGCGCCCGTAACGCTGCAGCTTGGCCGCGCCCACGCCGCTGACCTGGGCCAGTTCGTCCTCGTTCGCGGGCATCGCGCGCAGCATCGCCAGCAGCGTGGCGTCATGGAACACCACGTAGGGCGGCACGCCCTGCTGACGCGCGAGCTGGGTGCGCAACGCGCGCAGCGCATCCCACAGCGGCTGCTCGTAGGCCTCGATGCCGAGGTTGGCACCGGTGACCAGCTGGCTGTCGCGCCGACGGCGCGCGGAACGTACCGGTTTGGCATCCTCGCGCAGGTGCACCTCCCGCTTGCCCAGCAGCACGTCGCGGCTGGCCGCGGTGAGCCGAAGCGTGCCGTAGCCTTCCGCATCGGTGGCGAGCAGGCCGGCGGCGAGCAACTGGCGGAACACCGAGCGCCAACCCTTCTCGTCCATGTCGGCGCCGATGCCGAAGGTGCTGAGCTTGTCGTGGTCGAGCTGGCTCATCCGCTCGTTGTCGATGCCGCGCAGGATGTCGATGACGTGGCCGGCACCGAAGCGCTGGCCGCTGCGGTACACCGCCGACAACGCTTTCTGCGCAGGCACCGTGGCGTCCCAAGTCTTCGGCGGCTCGACGCAGTTGTCGCAATGGCCGCAGGGGCCGTGGTAGTCCTCGCCGAACGCGCCCAGCAGCAATTCGCGCCGGCAGCGCGTGGCCTCGGCGTAGGCCAGCAGCGATTCCAGCTTCTGCCGCTCGATGCGCTTGCGCTCGTCCGCCGATTCGGACTGCGCGATCATCTGGCTCATCGTCACCACGTCGGCGAGGCCGTAGATCATCCATGCCTCGGCGGGCAGGCCGTCGCGGCCGCCGCGGCCGGTCTCCTGGTAATAGCCTTCCATGCTGCGCGGCAGGTCGAGGTGCGCCACGAAACGCACGTCGGGCTTGTCGATGCCCATGCCGAACGCGACCGTGGCCACCATCACCACGGCGTCCTCGCGCAGGAAGCGCTGCTGGTTCCTCGCGCGCGTGGCCGCGTCGAGGCCGGCGTGGTACGGCAAGGCCTCGATGCCGGCCTCGGCCAGCCACGCGGCGGTGTCGTCCACCTTCTTGCGGCTGAGCGCGTAGACGATGCCGGCCTCGCCGCGATGGCCGTCGAGGAACTGCATCAGCTGCGTGCGCGGGTTGTGCTTCAGCATCACGCGGTAGCCGATGTTCGGCCGGTCGAAGCTGGAGACGAACTGGCGCGCATTGCCCAGCGCGAGGCGCTCCACGATCTCCTCGCGCGTACGCGGGTCGGCGGTGGCGGTGAGCGCAATGCGCGGCACCTGCGGAAAGCGCTCGTGCAGGATGGTGAGTTCGCGGTACTCGGGGCGGAAGTCGTGGCCCCACTGCGACACGCAGTGCGCCTCGTCGATGGCGAACAGCGCGATTTCCGTCTGTTCGAGCAGACCGAGGAAACGCCCGGTGAGCAGGCGCTCCGGCGCCACGTAGAGCAGGTTCAGCTCGCCCGCCAGCAATTGCCGCTCCACCTCGCGCTGCGCCTGCGCATCGAGGCTGGAATTGAGGTACGCCGCCGCCACGCCCGCCGTGCGCAGCGCATCCACCTGGTCCTGCATCAGCGCGATCAGCGGCGACACCACGATGCCGGTGCCCTGCCGCAGCAGCGCCGGAATCTGGTAGCACAGCGACTTGCCGCCGCCGGTGGGCATCAGCACCAGCGCGTCGCCGCCTTCGGCCACGTGCTCGACGATGGCCTGCTGCTGGCCGCGGAAAGCGGGGTAGCCGAAAACGCTGTGGAGGATGTCGAGCGCGCTGGAAATCATCGCACGCATCCTAGCAAACCGGCGCCGCAGGCCGGACGGCGCGGAGGCAGCGGAACCGTGTCAGGTTTTGCCGAAGAAATCGCGGAACGCGCGCACCACCCGCTCGATGCCCGCATCGTCCACGTCCAGATGCGTCACCAGCCGCAAGGTGGGCAGGTAGCCGATGCTGATGCGGACGCCGGCTGCGCGCAGATGGACATCCAGTGCCTGCAGGCGGTCGGCGGGAACGTCGACGAACACCATGTTGGTGTGCTGGCCGAGCAGGTTCACGCCAGCGATTTCACGCAGGCAGCCGGCAAGATACGCCGCACGGCGATGATCGTCGGCCAGCCGCGACACATGATGGTCCAGCGCGTGCAGGCACGCGGCCGCAAGCATGCCGGCCTGGCGCCAGCCGCCACCGGCGACCTTGCGCCAGCGCCGCGCCTTCTCGATCAGCGGTGCGGACCCCACCAACACCGAACCCACCGGCGCACCGAGGCCCTTGGACAGGCAGATCGACACGCTGTCGAAATGCTGCGCGATGGCGCGCGCGCCGACGCCGTCCGCCACGGCCGCGTTGTACAGGCGCGCCCCGTCCAGGTGCAGCGCCAGCCCGCGCTCGCGGGCGAAATCGTGCGCGGCGTGCAGGTAATCCAGCGGCAACACGCGGCCGTGCCAGGTGTTTTCCAGCGCCAGCAGGCGGGTACGCGCGAAATGCGGGTCGACCGGCTTGATCGCCGCGGCAATACGTTCCAGCGGCAAGCTGCCGTCTTCGGCCTGCACGATGGGCTGGGGTTGGATCGAGCCCAGCACCGCCGCACCACCACCCTCGAACTTGTAGGTGTGCGCATCGGCGCCGACCAGGTATTCGTCGCCGCGCTCGCAATGGCTCATCAGCGCCAGCAGGTTGCTCTGCGTGCCGCTGGGCACGAACAGCGCGTCCTCGAACCCGAGATCCCCGGCCAGCCGCCGCTGCAACGCGTTGACGGTGGGATCCTCGCCGTAGACGTCGTCGCCCACCTCGGCGTCCAGCATCGCGGCACGCATCGCCGGCGTGGGGCGAGTGACGGTATCGCTGCGCAGGTCGACCAGGTTCATCGCGGGCGCTCCTCGTTGGTCAGGCCTGCTCTTGATCAGGCATGCTTGCGGAAATGCAGCCACGCCGCCAGCGCCAGCAAGGTCGCGGGCAGCAGGTTGGCGATCAGCGGCGGTATGCCGTAGACGGTGCCGAAGTTCACTATCGCCTTCTGCAGGAAGTACCAGGTGATCGCCAGCAGCATGCCGATGAAAATGCGCTTGCCCAGGCCGCCGGAACGCATCGTGCCGAACGCGAACGGCATCGCGCACAGCACCAGCACCAGCACGTTGAGCGCGTACAGCGCGCGCGTCCAGAACTCCACCGCGTAGACGCCGGGGCGTTCGCCGTTGGCTTCCAGGTAGCGCATGTTGCGGCGCAGGTCGCGCATCGACAGGTATTGCGGCTGGATCGCCGACTGCGCCAGTACCTGCGGGTTGAGGCTGGAATTCCACTGTTCGCTGGCCGCGGCGCGGCTGTGCACGCCGGTGTCGTCCAGCGTGGTGCTGCGCACGTCGTGCAGAACCCAGGTGTGGCCGTTGTGGTCGGCGGTCTTGGCCCAGTCGAAGCGGCTGAGCTGGCCGTCCTTGGTGAGGGTGAACACGCGCACGTCGATCAACTGCACGGTGTCGTGGTCGCCGCTGCGGATCGCCACGGCGCCGCCACGCGCGTTGATGATGTGGTCGCCGTCGCGTGCCCACATGCCGCTGCCGGTACTGCCGATGTTGTTGGCCTTCAGGCGCAACTGCATGGCATTGCCGAGCTGGTCGCCCCACGGTGCGACGGTCTCGCCCAGGATCACCACGCCCACGATCAGCGCGGCGATCACGCCGGTGGCCGACACAGCGATGCGCAGCCGCGACATGCCGGAGGCGCGCAGGGCGGTGAGCTCGCTGGTGGCGGCCAGTCCGCCCAGACCCAGCAGGCTGCCGATCAGCGCCCCGTTGCCGAACATTTCATAGGCGCGGCGCGGCGTGGTCACCAGCACGTATACCGCCGCGTCGGTCAGCGTGTAGCCGTTCTTGCCGATGTTGGCGAGCTGGCGCACGAACTGCGTCACCGCATCAAAGCCAGTGAGCACCAGCCACACGCCGATCACCGAACCGAGCACACTGAGCGCCACCAGCTTGTCCACGCGCTTGAGGCTGAGGCTCATGCGGGCAGCGCCTTGTCGTTGCGCGGCTTGTTGTCGCCGGATTTGCGCGGTGCATATTGCTTCCACCACAGCCAGCCGGCGAGGGCGATCATCACCACGTGCAACAGCCAGAGTGCGGTCTGGTGATGCCAGTGTCCTTTGTCGATCTGCGCGCGCCCCAGCGCCAGCAGCAGGTAGTAGAGGTAGAAGGTGGCCATCGCCAGCATCAGGCGGCCATAGCGCGGCTCGCGCGGACTCTGCCGCGACAGGGGGAGGGCCAGCATCAGCATCACCAGGGTCAACGCCGGGGCATTGGTGCGCCAGGCCAACTCGGCGCGCGCATCCGGTGTGGTGGCATGCAGCAGTTGCAGCGTGGTCATGCTCTCGGCCGGGTCCTCGTTGTCGTCGCTGTCGGTCACGGTGGAAAGCGAGCTGTCATTGCGCTCGTACTGCATGCGCCGCCAGTTGTCCGCACCCAGCGGGATGTCGTACTGCCAGCCGGTGTGGAACGCGATGAAGCGGTTGGAGCCGTTGCTCTCCTGGTACAACTCGCCGTTGCTGGCGGTGACCACCTTGACGTGGTCGGGGCCGCCCTTGCTGGGACGCTGGGTGGACACGAAGCTGCGCCCGAGCTTGGTGCCGTCCTGGCTCAGCGCATCGGTGAAGATGATGCCGCCCTTGCCCGGCAGTTCGGTGAAGCGCCCGGCGTCGAGGCCGGCGGCGATCACCGAGCGGTTCGCCACGGCCACCAGGTTGTCGCTGGTGGCCGAGGCCCGCGGACCCAGCCACAGCGACACCACCGCGGTGAGCAGCACCAGCACCACGGCGAGGATCGAGGTCGGCCGCACCAGCCCACGCGGGCCCATGCCTGACGACATCAGCACATGCATCTCGCTCTCGCGGTACATCCGCCCCAGCCCCATCAGCACGCCGATCATGCAAGCCAGTGGCAGCATGCTGGTGAGCTGCTGCAGCGTGCGCAGGCCCAGCACCTGGAACATCACGCTGGCCGGGAAGCTGCCCTTGGCCACCTGCTGCAATACACCGGCGAACGCGGTACCGGCCACGATCACCACCAGCACCACCACGGTGGCGGCCACGGTCTGCGCCAGCTCGCGCAGGAAATAGCGGTCGAGAATGCTCAGCATGCGATAAACTTGTGGGCTACCGTCAACGCCGATCCGGCCGGCGAACCGCCAGTTTAGCCGGTTCGCAGCCCGACGCGCCCACGCAGGAATGTCCCATGACCCTCCAGTTCAGCCTCGCCACCGTCGCCCCCGAAGCCGCCGACACCGCCTGCGTGCTGGTGGGCGTGTACGAACAGGGCGTACTGACCAGTGCGGCTGCCCGCGTGGACGGCGCCATCGGCGGTGCGATCAAGCGCCAGGTGGAAAGCGGCGACATCAGCGGCAAGGCCGGCAGCACCACCCTGATCTACGCACCGGCCGGCATCACGGCGAAGCGCGTGCTGGTGGTGGGCCTGGGTGCGCAGAAGGGTTTCGACGCAGCCCGTTACCAGAAGGTGGCCATCGAGGCTGCACGCGCGCTGGGCAAGCTGCCGCTCACCGAAGCGGTGTCGTACCTCGCCGAGGTGGATGTGCCCGGCTGCGACGCCGCCTGGCGCGTGCGCACCGCGGCGCTGGCCGCCGACCACGCCGCCTACCGTTACACCGCCACCTTCAAGCCGCGCGAGAAGAGCACGCAGCCGGAACTGGCCGCGCTGGCCTTCGCCGCCGGCATCGAGGCGCAGGCTGGCCTGGAGCAAGCCGGCGCTATCGCCGAGGGCGTGCGCTTCGCGCGCGAACTGGCCAACCTGCCGCCGAACATCTGCACCCCTGCCTACATCGCCGGCCAGGCCGAGGCCTTTGCCGAGGCGCATGGGCAGGTGAGCTGCACGGTGCTCGACCACGTCGAGATGGAAAAGCTGGGTTTCGGCTCGCTGCTCGCGGTGGGCCGCGGTTCGGCGAACAAGCCGAAGCTGATCGCGCTGCAGTACCGCGGCGGTGCCGAGGGTGAAGCGCCCTACGCCTTCGTCGGCAAGGGCATCACCTTCGACACCGGCGGCATCAGCCTGAAGCCCGGTCCCGGCATGGAGGAGATGAAGTTCGACATGGGCGGCGCGGCCGGCGTGCTCGGCGCCTTCGTCGCCGCGGTGAAGATGGGCCTCAGGCTCAACCTGGTCTGCGTGGTGCCTTCGGCCGAGAACATGCCCGATGGCGACAGCTACCGTCCGGGCGACGTGCTCACCAGCCTGTCCGGCCAGACCATCGAGGTGCTCAACACCGACGCCGAGGGTCGCCTGATCCTGTGCGACGCGCTGACCTACACCGCACGCACCTTCCAGCCGCAGGCGATGGTCGACGCCGCCACGCTCACCGGCGCCTGCGTGATCGCGCTGGGCAAGCACGCCAGCGGCCTGTTCAGCAAGCACGACGACCTCGCCGCCGAACTGCTCGCCGCGGGCGAGCATACGCTGGACCGCGCCTGGCGCATGCCGCTGTGGGACGACTACCAGGTGCAGCTCGACTCCGGTTTCGCCGACGTCGCCAACATCGGCGGCAAGAGCGCCGGCGCGATCACTGCCGCCTGCTTCCTGTCGCGCTTTGCCGAAGGCCAGCGCTGGGCGCACATGGACATCGCCGGCACGGCATGGGACGAAGGCCGCAAGGGCCTGGCCACCGGCCGACCGGTGGCACTGCTGGCGCAGTGGCTGATCGATCGCGCCGGCTGACTGGGATCACGCCATGACAACGCCGTCGTTCCGGCGCAGGCCGGAACGACGCACACCGAAAGGCTGTCGCCATGCCACGCGCCGATTTCTACCTGATCGACAAGCCACGCTTCCGCGAGCAGCCGCTGCTGCTGGTGTGTGAACTGGCGAAGCGTGCGTTCACGGCACAGCAATCCACCCTGATCCTCGCGCGCGACCACGCACAGGCCGAAGCGCTCGATGAATGGCTGTGGGCATTCGACGAGGATGCGTTCATCCCGCACCAGCTGGCCGGCGACGACGACGACGCGGACACTGCCGTGCTGATCGTGCCGCCCGGCGTGGACACGCCCGACCGGCCGCTGCTGATCAACCTGCGCGAGAGCTGTCCCGACGGCCGCTGCGAACGCGTGCTGGAAGTGGTGGCCGCCGACCCGGCCGAGCGCGACGGTTCGCGCCTGCGCTGGCGCGAGTATCAGCGCCGCGGCTTCGAACTGCACAAGAACGACATGTAACGCTGCACACTGCGGCACTCAGTCTGCCGCGACGTCGGCCCGCTCGTCCGCCCCCCGCAGCACCTGCGCCAGCATTGCCGCCAGCTGCTCGCCGCTCAGCGGCTTGCGCAGGAACCCGTCCATGCCGGCCGCGCGCGCCTGTGCCTCGTCCGCGCCGCCCGAGCGTGCGGTCACGGCCACGATCGGCGTACGCTTGCCCGTCTCGCGCTGGCGAATCAGCCGCGCCACCTGGAAGCCGTCCACTCCCGGCAGGTCCAGGTCCAGCAGCACGGCGTCGCAGGGGTTCCGCTCCAGCTCGGCCAGCGCCAGCAGACCGTTCGCCACGTGGCAGGCCGTGTGGCCCTGTTGCTGCAGCAGGCCCGTGATGACGGCCGCCACGATGGGATCGTCCTCCACCAGCAGCAGCCGAAGGCCGCGTTCGCCACCTGGCGGCGGCGAAACCTGCTCGTTCGATGCGTGGCCCACCTCGATCAGCGGCAGGCGCACCAGGAAGGTGCTGCCATGGCCGAGGCGTGACTGCAGCTCGATGCTGCCGCCCATCATCTCCACCAGCTCGCGGCAGATCGCCAGGCCCAGGCCACTGCCGGCGCGGCGCTGCGGGCTTTCCTCCTGTTCGAAGCGCTGGAACAGGCGCGCCTGGCTGCCTTCGGGAATGCCCGGACCGGTGTCGCTGACGCTGAACAACAGGCTGTCGCCGCCGTGTGTGGCGCGCAACGTGACACTGCCGTGCTCGGTGAACTTCAACGCGTTGTTGGCGAGGTTCAACAACACCTGCTTGATGCGTACCGCATCGCCCACCGCCTGCGCGGGCAACTCGTCGGCAATCTCCACCACGAAACGCAGCCCCTTGCTCCAGGCCAGGCCCTGCTCCAGTTGCGCCACGTCCTCCACCAGCTGGCGCGGATCGAATGGCGCCGGCTCCAGCTCCAGCCGGCCAGCATCGATGCGCACCAGGTCCAGCGCATCGTTGAGCAGCTTCAGCAGCATGCCGCCGGAGCGCTGCATGGCCTTGGTGTAGTCCTGCTGCCGACTGTCGAGCGGCGTATTCAGGAGCAGCTCGGCCATGCCCATCACGCCGGTCATCGGCGTGCGGATCTCGTGGCTGAGCGTGGCCAGGAACTGCGTCTTCGCCGCGCTGGCCTGCTCGGCCAGCGCGCGCCGCTGCTCGATCAGCTCGATGCGGTGGCGCTGCGCCAGCCGTCGCCGCCACGATCGCATGATCCAGCCCACCACCGCCACCAGCGCCAGCACGTACAGCAGCCAGGCCCACCAGCGCAGCCACGGCGGCGCCTGCACATGGATGCGCAACGGCGTCGCCAGCTGGCCCCACGCTCCACCGGCGCCGGCCGCCTCCGCATGCAGGGTGTAGTCGCCGGCACGCAATCCGACGAATTCGCGGTCGCCGCGGTCACCGGTATCCACCCATCCGTCGTCCATGCCGTCCATGCGGAAGCGGTAGCGGTTCGCCAGCGGATTGATGTAGGAAAGCGCCCGGACGCTGACGCGCAGGTCGCGATCCTCCCAGGCCAGCGCGACATTCTGCTGGCTGGTGGGCAAGGCATGTACGCCCCGGTTGTCGCGCACGTCGATGCCGACCACGGCCAGGAGGGGAGCCATCGCCTTGCCGTGAAGTCGCAGCGGGTTGAAGCCGATCACGCCACCTTGCGTAGGTGCATAGAACGGGCCGTCAGGCGTCAGCTGCACGGCGCCATTGATGAATTCGCTGTTGATCAGCCCGTCCTGCACCCCGTAGCGCTTGAACTTGCCGGCGACCGGGTCATAGCTCCACAGCCCGGTCTGGCTGAAGATCCACAGGCGCCCCGTGCGATCCGTTTCCATGCCCAGCACCACCGGACTGGTCCACCCTTGCGCGGCCCCCACCACGCGGTCACGGACGGCGCGGCCATCCTGCCAGTGGTAGTGCTCCAGCCCGTCGTCGCGCAGCAACCAGAACGTCGCCCCGATCTGCGTGAAGGAGAGGATGTCCTCGCCCCGCGGCACTCCGGGGACGAATTCCATGCGCCGGGTGGCAGGATTCCAGCGCATCAATCCCTCATGGTTCGCGTACAGGAGCTTGCCGTCCTGCACGTCCAGACCCGACGGCCGGATGTCGACGTCCTTCGCATCGACCGGCATCGGTACCGGGGTGATCTGCAGCGTTTTCGTGTCGACCCGGACCAGGCCATCCTTTGCCACGGTGACGTAGATCGCGCCATCGCTCCCCTTCACCAGGATCTCGGGCCGGGCGAACTGCTTGTGGTCCCCGTCTATGACCGTATCCTTTCCGTCCTGGTAGCAATGCAGCGAACCGCGCACGGTGAACCACAGGCTGCGGCCGTCCTCGGCCATCGCGATCACTTCGGTCTTCAGGCCGTCGAGCACGTGTTCGACCTTGCCGGTAGCCGGATCCAGCTTGTCGATCTTGCCGCGCTCGCCGACCCAGAGTTTGCCGTCCGCGCTGGGCGTCACCACCGAGGCCAGCGTGTCGCGCAGGCTGTCGGGATCGTCGGGGATGTGCGTATAGCGCGAAAACTCCTCCCAGCCCGGCGCCAGATACGCAATGCCGCCATCGTAGAACGTGAACCACAATCCGCCTTCGCGGTCCGTGATGACGCGCCAGGTCCATTCGCCGGGCAGGCCGCCCAGCACCAGCGGCTGGCTGTGGAAGCGATGGATGCCAGTGCGCGGGTCGACCATGACCACGCCGTGCAGCGTCACCATCCACAGGCGGCCGGAACGATCACGCGCGCTGTCGAAGACGTACTCCGGCGCCATCTCCGCCGCGGAGAACATCGGCCGCGCCACGCCGTCACTGTCGAGGTGCAGCAGGCCGAGCCGCGTGCCGATGCGCAGGTCCTTGCCGCTGCCGTTGATGCGCCAGATCTGATCGGGCTTGTCCTCGCCGTGCACCACCTCGACCTGATGGATGCTGCCATCCGGCACTCGCTTCAACAGCAGGCCGGACCAGGTGCCGATCCACAGCGTGCCATCGCTGTCGACCTTCAGCGCACCAACCATCTTGTCCCTGTCCTTCTGCCTGTTGCTGCTGCCGCCGACGATGGCCTGCAGATAAAGCACATGCTCCAGCCGGCTGCCATCCGGCGACAGATGGTCCAGACCATTGCGGGTACCCACCCACAGGCTGCCGTCACTGTCTCGCGCCAGCGAGGTCACCACGTCGCTGGACAGGCTCGCCGGGTTCTTCGGGTCGTGCCGCCAGTGCTCGAAACGGCCCGTGGCCGGATCGAACCGGTCCAGCCCGGCGTCGCCGGTGGCTATCCACAGCTTGCCGTCGGTCGCGCACACCAGCTGGGTGATGTCGTTGGACGACAGCGCATTCGCCTCGCCCGGCACATAGGCCCAGGTCTTGAACTCCACGCCGTCGTAGCGCACCAGCCCGCCGGAGCCGCCGAACCACATGAAGCCATCCTGGTCCTGCACCACCGCGTTGATGGCCGAACTGGGCAGGCCATCGCCCATGTCGAAATGCCTGAACTGCGGCGTGGGCAGCAGTCCGGTGGCCGCGGCCGGGGCGACGACCGGCATCGCGACGTCCGCACGTCCCGCGCCACCGGTGGCGGGCGCGGCAGCGGACAGGACAGCCCCCAGCACGAGTGAAGCGAACATGGTGTATCCCCTGCACCTCGGTTCCATCATGCCAAAACCGTGATGCCCGCGCGAGCGCGCCCGCATCGCCGTGACGACGGCATCGGCCTCCCGGCACGAACACTGCGTTTCAGCCCCGATGCTGGCACCCGGATCGGCAATCATCCAGACTTCGCCGCATGCCCCGTGCGCATCCCACACGCTGGTTGTCGCTGTTGCTGGCTGTACCGGCCATGGCCGCGTTCGCCGGCACGCACGAGTATCGCTATGACACCGTGCACAGCCAGATCGTCTTCAGCATCGACCACAACGGCTACTCGCGGCCGTTCGGGCGGCTGCACATCGCCCGCGGCTGGCTGCGCCTGGATCCGGACGACCTGAGCCACGCAGGCACGGAGCTCGACATCGACCTGGCTGGCGTGGACATGGGCGACGCCGGCTGGAATGCGGCGGTCTGCGGACACGCCCTGCTGGATTGCGCGCAATATCGCGAAGCGCATTTCGTCAGCCGTTCAGTCGAACGCACCGACTCCAGCCACGGCGTGCTGCACGGCACGCTCACCCTGCACGGCGTGAGCCGCCCGCTGGCCATCCCGTTCCGCCTCAACCGCGTGGCCCGCACGCTGTACGGCCTGCATACCGTCGCCGGCTTTTCGGCCACCGCCAGCCTCGACCGCACCGACTTCGGCATCACGGCCTTCCCCGACTCCATCGGCCACCGCGTATCCGTGTGGATGGAACTGGAAGCGATCCGCGACGATCATGCCCCCACCAGCGCCTCCACCACCAAAGGCTCTCCATGAAACTGCGCAGCGACGTCAACCACTGGGGCGCGATTGCCAAATCCTTCCACTGGATCGTGGCGCTGGCCATTCTCGGCAATGGCGTGTTCGGCCTGTGCATGGACCTGGCCAGCAACCCGATGCAGAAGATCAACTGGCTGGCGCTGCACAAGTCGATCGGCCTCACCGTGCTGGCGCTGATGCTGCTGCGCCTGGCCTGGCGCTGGCCCGACGGCCGCCCGCGCGAGGAGCCGGCACCACGCTGGCAACTGGTCGCCGCGCGTGCCACTCATGTCGTGCTGTACCTGCTGGCGCTGGCGCTGCCCCTGAGCGGCTGGTGGTACAACTCGGTGACCGGCAAGCCGCTGCAATGGTTCAAGCTGTTCAACCTGCCGGGCCTTGCTGCGAAGAACGACGCGCTGCGCCATTTCTCGCATGCGGTGCACGAATACCTGTTCTGGTTCCTGGTGCTGGTGCTGGTGGCGCACGTGGGCGCCGCGCTGAAGCACCATGTGTTCGATGGGGACGACGTGCTACGGCGCATGCTGCCGTTCGGCAGGCTGCGCAACGACAAGACGCAAGCAGGAGAACGCTCATGAAGAAGATCCATCGCCTCGGCGCCGGCCTGTTGCTGGCGCTCACCCTGCCCGGCGCCGCGCTGGCCGCCGACTACACCATGCAGCCCGCCAGCGTGCTGGGCTTCACCGGAAGCTTCCAGGGCGCCAGCTTCGACGGCAGCTTCAAGCAGTGGCATGCCGCAATCAGCTACGACCCCGCCCAGCTCGCGCGGTCGAAGTTCGATGTCGACGTGACCATGGCCAGCGTCGCGGTGAGCGACAAGGACCAGCAGGGTGCACTGCCGGGCAAGGATTTCTTCGACGTGGCGCAGTACCCCACCGCGCACTTCGTCACCACCGGCTTCCGCCAGGCGGGTGGCAAGGTGATCGCCGATGGCAAGCTCACCCTGCGCGGCATCACCAGGCCGGTGAGCCTCGCGGTGGACTTCAAGCCGCAAGGGAAGAACGCCATCCTCGACGTGAACGGCACGCTCAAGCGGCTGGACTTCGGCGTGGGCGGCGGTGACTACGCCGACACCTCGGTGATCGGCGCCGACGTGAAGGTGCACGCGCACCTGGTGCTGGCGGCGAAATGATTCTCCGGCAGAGCGCCGCCCGTGCGCGATGCCGCCGGCACCCGTAGGAGCGGCTTCAGCCGCGATTGCCTCACGGTGGCAGAGTCGCGGCTGAAGCCGCTCCTACGGCCGCTCCTACCGGGCTTCGAGGAGAAAGGCGCGCACCGCCGCAGCATCGAACGGCCAGTCCAGTTCGCGGCCGTCGCGCGCGTCACGCAGCACAGGCACGCGCGTGCCGTAGCGCGCTTCCAGCTCCGGCGCATCGTCCACCCACACGCTGTCGAACTCCGGCACCTGTGCATCGGCCAGCACCGCCAGCGCCAAGTCGCACAGGTGGCAGTAGTCGCGCTGGTAGAGGACGAGATCGGACATGCGGGTGCGGACGGACTGCCAAACGGAAGGTGCCCGCGTAGAATAGCGGTTATCCCTTTCCCACTCGCAGCGCACCATGGCCGTCAGCGTATTCGACCTGTTCAAGATCGGCATCGGGCCGTCCTCCTCGCACACGGTGGGCCCGATGCGCGCCGCGGCGCGCTTCGCCGAACGCTGGCTGGAGGAAAAGGGCGTGCTGGACCGCGTGGCGCGCGTGCGTGCCGAGCTGTACGGCTCGCTGGCGATGACCGGCCGCGGCCACGGCACCGACAAGGCCGTGCTGCTGGGCTTCGAAGGCCAGCATCCGGACACGGTCGACGCCGACGCGATTCCCGGCATCCTCGAACGCATCCGCGGCAGCGGCCGCATCCGCCTGCTCGGCAGGCACGAGATCGCCTTCGACGAAAAAGCCGACCTGGTGTTCAACAAGCGCCAGAAGCTGCCGTTCCACACCAACGGCATGCGCTTCAGCGCCTACGACGCCGACGGCAACGAGCTGGCCACGCGCGACTACTACTCGGTCGGCGGCGGTTTCGTGGTGAACCAGGACGAGGCCGCGGAAGACCGCATCGTCGCCGACACCACCGAGCAGCCCTACCCGTTCTCCACCGGCGACCAGCTGCTGGCGCTGTGCGAGAAACATCACCTGACCATCGCCCAGCTGATGCTGGCGAACGAAGCCGTGTGGCGACCCGCGGCGGAAACCCGCGCCGGCCTGCTGACCATCTGGAAAGCGATGCAGGACTGCGTCACGCGCGGCCTGCGCTCGCCCGGTACCCTGCCCGGTGGCCTGCACGTGGCGCGCCGCGCGCCGGCGATGGCCGAGGAGCTGCGCAACCAGCCCGAGGCCGCGCTGAAGGATCCGTTGACCATCCTCGACTGGGTCAACCTCTACGCGCTGGCGGTGAACGAGGAGAATGCCGCAGGCGGCCGCGTGGTCACCGCACCCACCAATGGTGCCGCCGGCATCGTGCCCGCCGTGGGCCACTACTACCTGCGCTTCTGCCCCAAGGCCGACGAGAACGGCATCCTCGACTACCTGCTCACTGCCGCCGCGATCGGCATCCTGTACAAGGAAAACGCCTCGATCTCCGGCGCCGAAGTGGGCTGCCAGGGCGAGGTCGGCGTGGCCTGCTCGATGGCCGCCGGCGGCCTCACCGCCGCGCTGGGCGGCAGCATCCACCAGGTGGAGAACGCCGCCGAGATCGGCATGGAGCACAACCTCGGCCTCACCTGCGACCCGATCGGCGGCCTGGTGCAGATTCCCTGCATCGAGCGCAACGCAATGGGCTCGGTGAAGGCGATCAACGCCAGCCGCATGGCGCTGAAGAGCGACGGCAAGCACCGCGTCTCGCTCGACAAGGTCATCAAGACCATGCGCGACACCGGCCGCGACATGAAGGACAAGTACAAGGAAACCAGCCGCGGCGGCCTCGCGGTGAACGTCATCGAGTGCTGAGGCGCGCAAGGCTGCTATCGCCACCTCCCGCTCGCCGGTTCACGGCTCGCCTTGCACGTCCGCGGCATGCGCTTCGACGCATCCCGTGACCGTTCCGACTTCGCGCGGCGGCTTGCCGTGAACGCCATCGAATGCCGATCGCACTCCGATGATGCACCTGTCTTCTCCCTGCACGGGAGCAGGCGCCGAGAACGACGGCGGACCTGCCTCGCAGCGCGGCGGCGTCGGCTACGGCGCCTTTGATTGCGTGTTTTTTTGGCGTGACGCCATTTCGGCATCCACTTTCGCCTCGAGCGTCTGCAGTTGCCCGGGTGAAAGCTGCGTGGCCACTTGGGACATATAGTCGGCGGCACCCTCGAGCTGGTGGTTTGCGTCCATGCGGCTGGCGATGGCGAGCTGATACCACGCTTGCCGCGGATCCTTGGCTACGCCGCTGCCGTTTGCGTAGGCGATGCCCATCGCGTAGTGGCCCAATTTGTCATTGGCCGCCAGCGCCTGGCGAGCCAGCGGCATGGCCCGCGCCGGGTCCTTTGGCACATTCATTTTGCCAGTGAGGTACAGCGTGGCCAACGTGCCCGCCGCTTTCGCGTTGCCCGCGGCGGCCGCCTTCTGCATCCAGTCGATGCCTGCCTTGGTATCGACGTGACCCAGCAGATTGGTCAGATAAAATTGGCCGAGCATGGCTTCGGATTCAGGATCGCCCTTCCGCGCCGCCAGCAGCAGCCAGTGCCTGGCGGCCGCCGGATCCTTCTGCGCGCCCATCTGGCCGAACGCATATGCCATCGCCAGCATCTGCATGCCTTTGGGGGAGCCGCCGCCGGCGGCTTTTTGAGCCCAGGCCATCCCCTCCTGCGCGTTGCCGGCGATCATGCAGGCGAAGGCCAACGCAGCCATGTGATCGGCGTTGTGGTCGATCTGGACACTCTTCTTCATCCACTCGATGGCCGTGGCGAAATTCGTCTTCCGGGTCAGCGGATTGCTCGCCATGTAGCCCGACCCGAACATCCATGCACCATCCGCACTGCCTTGCTCGGCGGCCTTGCGAAACCAGTCGTTGGCCGCTGCCCGGTCTTCCGGTTTGCCGTCGTCCAGCAGGGCATGTCCCAGTGCCACCTGTGCGGCGACATCGCCATTGGCAGCGCGTTGCCGAAGCTCGTCGGGAACCGGTTTGCCTGCGGTGGCGTGCGCAGTGATCGCAACGCCCATCAGGACGGACCATGCCAGGATCGTGCAATGACGATGCATGATGACGTACTCCTTGCCCCCGGTAGGGGCCGATGCTAAACGCGGACGATCAACGATTCAACGACGATCCGATGCGCTCTGGCACCACGTCATGTGCAGAATCCTGGGGCACGTGGCTCGGCCGGGCGGCAGATCGGCTTTGGATGGCCGACAGGCCGCTTCGATCATCGATTCAACGACCTGGGTGTTGCGCTGCGCCACGGATCGCGACTTCAAGCGGGCTGACAGTCCCTTGATCGGTCTGTCATCATCAACTCCTTGTGTCGCCCAGAGAGGCGGCCCGTCGTTCTACTGACCTGGGGACCTGCATGTCTCAATCTCCGATCCGCCGCGACGTCGGCCCGTTCGCCCTGATGCTTACCGGCCTGGGCTCGATCATCGGTTCCGGCTGGCTGTTCGGCGCCTGGCGCTCGGCGCAGATCGCCGGTCCCGGCGCGATCTGGGCCTGGGTGATCGGCGCGGTGATCATCCTGTTCATCGCGCTGACCTATGCGGAACTGGGTGCGATGTTCCCCGAATCCGGCGGCATGGTGCGCTACGGGCACTACTCGCACGGTTCGCTGGTGGGCTTCATCGCGGCATGGGCCAACTGGATCGCGATCGTCTCGGTGATCTCGGTGGAAGCGGAAGCCTCGGCGCAGTACATGTCCTCGTGGAAATGGGCGTGGGCGAAGGACCTCTACCACCAGGCGCCAGGCGGCCACGGCGAGCTGAGCGCGGCCGGCCTCGCCATCGCCGCCGCGCTGGTGATCGCGTACTTCCTGCTGAACTTCTGGAGCGTGAAGCTGTTCGCGCGCTCGAACACCGCGATCACGCTGTTCAAGCTGGTGATCCCCGCGCTCACCGCGGTGCTGCTGATCGCCAGCGGCTTCCATCCCGAGAACTTCAGCGTCGGCATCCACGGCGAGGTGCATGCGATCGACTTCGCGTCGGTGCTCACGGCGGTGGCGATCGCCGGCATCGTGTTCAGCTTCAACGGCTTCCAGAGCCCGGTGAACCTCGCCGGCGAGGCGCACAACCCCGGCAAGAGCATCCCGTTCGCGATCGTCTGCTCGATCGTGCTGGCCACGGCGATCTACGTGCTGCTGCAGGTGTCCTTCATCGGCGCGGTGCCACGCGAGATGCTGGCCAACGTGGGCTGGCACGGCATCAACTTCAGCTCGCCGTTCGCCGACCTCGCGATCATCCTCGGCCTGCAATGGCTGGCCACGCTGCTGTTCGTCGACGCGGTGATCAGCCCCAGCGGTACCGGCATGACCTATACCGCCACCACCGCGCGCATGCTCTACGGCATGGAGCGCAACGGCACGCTGCCGAAGATCCTCGGCCACGTCCACCCGAAGTGGGGCGTGCCGCGCCCGGCGATGTGGGTGAACCTCGCGGTGTCCTTCCTGTTCCTGTTCTTCTTCCGCGGCTGGGGCACGCTGGCCGCGGTGATCTCGGTGGCCACGATCATCTCCTACCTCACCGGCCCGGTCAGCGTGATGACGCTGCGCCGCACCGCGCCCGGCCTGCACCGCCCGCTGCGCCTCGCCGGCCTGCCGGTGGTCGCCGGCATCGCCTTCGTGATGTCCACCGAGCTGCTGTACTGGGCCAAGTGGCCGCTGACCGGCGAGATCATCCTGCTGATGGTCGTCGCGCTGCCGATCTACTTCTACTACCAGGCCAAGTCCGGCTGGCACGACTTCGGCCGCCAGATGAAAGGCGCCTGGTGGCTGGTCGCCTACCTGCCCTCGATCGCCCTCGTCTCCTGGGCCGGCAGCACCACCTTCGGCGGCAAGGGCTACCTGCCCTACGGCTGGGATCTGGTGGTGGTCGCGGTGATCGGCTTCGTGTTCTACCTATGGGGCGTGAAGTCGGGCTGGCGCACGCCGTCGGTGGAAGCGGCCGAGCTGGAGGCCCACGCACGTCCGGATGCACCGGTGGTGCCGCCGGATGAGTTTGCGGCGGAGCGCGTCAGCGGACGCTGAGCCCTCGCGGCAACACGGTCAGCCCGCTTGACCACACTGCTCCAAGACAGTTTCGAGCGCCTGTCAATACGCCACTTCTCGAAAAGATCGCCGCGCAATGCGCGGCGATCTGCTGTTGCTTCTGGCGCGCACGATGCGCGCCTGCTCTCTTCCGGGGCCCCTGGGCGGCGGTGAGGGGGGACGAATAGGCCGCGTAGCGGGCGAGCCCATGGATGGGCTCGCCTTTTCGCGCGGGCAGGAGCCCGCTCGAAAAGCCCGGACCCGACTCACGGACTTGCCGTCCATGGATGGACGGCAAGCGCCAACCGGGGTGTCGTTTCCTCTTGGTTACCTCTCCTTTGGACAAGCAAAGGAGAAGTAACTCGCGCCGCGACAGCGGTGCGAAATCGCTTTGAAACTCACGAGTGAAGAGCAAAGAACCCTGTACCCCTACCCCTCTTCCTCGCTCCTCAAAGCAGGGCCATCCATGGCCCTTCCCCGCGTCCGCAAGTGGGAGAGGGGAAATCGTGCGCGATCAATCGCGTCCCGCAAACGCCTCCCGCAACCACGCATGCATCAACGCGTAGGAGCGTGCGGCCACCTTTGCGTCGTACTTGCAGCCCGGCGAGTTCTCACCCACCTCGGTGAAGCAATGCACCGCGTGGCCCAGCACCACGAATTGCCAGTCGGCCGGGCTCTGGCGCATCTCATCCATGAACTTGTCGGCATCCTTCATCGTCCACGTGTCGTCGGCGCCGTTCATCGCCAGCACGCGGGCCTTGATGTGCTTCGCCATCGATGCATCGTCAGTGGACAGGTCGCCATGGAAGGACACCACGGCCGCGACATCCGCACCACTGCGGGCGAGGTCGAGCACCGCCGCGCCGCCAAAGCAGAAGCCGATCGCGGCGAGTCTCGCGGTGTCGATCGGCGCATCCTTCGCCTGCGCCTTGAGCTGTGCCAACGCTGCGTTGATGCGTGACCGCATCAACGCACGGCTTGCGTACAGCGGCTTGACGGCCGCCTGTGCCTGGTCGGCGTTGTCCAGCTGCGGACGCACGTTGGCGCCGTACATGTCGGTAAGCAGGATCACGTAGTCCTTGCCCGCGATCATCTCGGCCTTCTTGATCGCCTCGTCGTTCACGCCGAACCAGTTCGGCACCATCACCAGGCCCGGGCGCTTCGCGCTGCTCGCGTCGTCGTACACCAGCACGCTGTGGAAGCGCGTGCCGCCCAGCGTCCATTCGACCGGACGATGCACCATCTTCGCCTGGGCGGCGAAGGCGAACGCCGAAAGCAACACGGCACTGCAGAATCGAACGATGCGCATGACTGACCCTCCCGATGGATGCTCCCCTGCCTGGCAGGGGAACGAGATTCAAAGCCCGGATGCGTGCTCCGCGAGGCGCCGCTTGAGTGGCGCGAGCTTGTCGAGCAAGCGCACGCCGAGGCCGCGCGCTGCGACCAGTGGTGGCGCCTGCCAGGCGTAGATGCGTGCCAGCGCATCGAAACCGCGTGCGTCCAGCGTGTCGGCGCTGCGACGACGGCGCGCGTAGCGGCGCAGCACATGGGCGGCGGCAAAATCGCGGCCTGCATCGCGCGCGGCGACCAGCACGTCGCGCAACTCGGTCACGTCGCGCAATCCAAGGTTCACACCTTGCCCGGCCAGGGGATGCACCGCATGCGCGGCATCGCCCAGCAGCACGAGGCGTTCGGCCTGGTAGGTTTCGGCCAGCTGCAGCCTGAGCGGGAAGGCGGCACGCTTCGTGGTGGACACGATGCGCCCCAGCCGGAAATCGCTGGCGGTGCCAAGCTCACGCATGAAGGCCGCGTCGTCCAGCGCCAGCACGCGCTGCGCTTCGGCCTCGGGCAGCGACCAGACGATGGAGCTGCGGCCATCGGCCAGCGGCAGCAACGCCAATGGGCCATCAGGCAGGAAACGCTGCCACGCCGTCCGCTCGTGCGGCCGCTCGGTAACCACGTGCGCCACCACTGCGCGCTGCGCGTAGTCGCGGCCATGGACAGCGATGCCGGCCATTGCGCGCAGTGGCGAGGCCGCACCGTCGGCGGCCACCACGAGGCGCGCGGACAGGCTTTCGCCATCGGCCAGGTCCAGTGTCACGCGATCCTCCCGCACATCCAGCCCGCGCACTTCAGCCGGACAAAGCCGGCGCACGCCGGCAGCTTCCAGCGCCTGCCACAGCGCCCACTGCACCAGATTGTTCTCGACGATATGGCCGAGCAGATCGCGCCCCTCGTCGACGGCATCGAAATCGAGGGCTGCGCCGTTTTCGCCATCCCACACATGCATGTGCGCGTAGGGGCCGGAACGCGATTCCCGTATGGACGTCCAGACACCCAAGTCATGCAGCAAGGCGACAGACGAAGGCGCCAACCCCACCACGCGCAGGTCCACCTCGTCGACGGCATGCCATGGTTGCGGCGCGCGTGCCTCCAGCAAGGCGGTGGCGAAGCCGGCCCGGGCCAGCGCCAGTGCCGCCGCCGCGCCCACCATGCCGCCGCCGACCACGGCGACGTCCAGCGCGGGGCCGCGGCGCAGCGCGTGGCGCGAACCGCTCATGGCAGGCGCTCCAGCACTGCGCGTGGCGGTTCGCCACGGAAGCCCATGCCGTGCCGTGCCAGCTTGCGTTGCAGCGGCGACAGGCGGTCGTGGGCGAGCAAGGCCAGCGAGCGCAGCGGTGCAAGCATCGGTTGTTCGAGACAGGCGAGGCGCACCAGGCTGTGGCTCATCGTCATGGTGCCTTCGCGATCGGGGGCGCGGCGCGCGGCGTAGCGTTCCAACAATTCGGTCGCACCTGGATCCTCCGCGACAGCTACCAGTTCGGCGAGCGTCAACGCGTCGCGCAGGCCAAGGTTGAAGCCCTGCGCGCCGATCGGGTGCACGGTCTGCGCCGCGTTGCCCACCAGCACCGCACGCGGGCCGGCGAGCCGTTGCGCGGCTACGCGATGGATGGCGTAGGGATGGCGCTTGCCGGGCCGCGAAAGACGGCCCAGCCGCCAGCCGAAACGCTGCTGCGCCAGCGCGACGAAGCCGGCATCGTCCAGCGCGGCGACTTCGTCGGCCTCTTCCGCGGGCACGGTGAGCACCAGCCCGCAGCGACGCTCGGCCAGCGGAAGCAAGGCCACCGGGCCCTGATCGGAGAAGCGCTCCCAGGCGCGGCCAGCGTGTCCGCGTTCCGGCGTCACCGTGGCGACGAACAGGGTCTGTTCGTAGTCGTGGCGCTCGGCACCGATGCCGAGCTGGCCGCGCACGAAGGACTCGGTGCCGTCCGCACCCACCACCAGCGCGGCTTCCACCACTCGCTCGCCCTCGGCGGTGTGGATACGGGCGCGCCAGCCATCGGCCAGGGCTTCCAGCGACTCGAGCCTCGCGGGTGCGAAGCGGGTCAGCCGGGTGCAGGCGTCCAGCCGACGCAGCAAGGCCGCGCCCAGCTCGCGCGCGGGCAGGGTCCAGCCCAGCGCGTCGACGCCATGCTTCGCCGCATCGATGCGTGTGCTGCCGAATTCGCCGGCGCGGCTGACGTGGATATGCCGGATCGGCGTGGCCTGCGCGGCCGCATGCGGCCACACGCCGATCGCGGTCAGGCCGTTGACGGTGGCGCGGGCCAGCGCGAGGTTGCGCTCGTCGTAGCTGGGCTGGGCGTCGATACGCGGTGCGGCGGCCTCGACCAGGGTGGCGGCGATGCCGGCGGCGTCCAGCGCGATGGCAAGACTGGCGCCGACCAGGCCGCCGCCGACGATCAGCACGCCGGCATGGGCAGGGGGTGCAGGGGAATTCATGCGCCGGATGATACGCGCCAGCGTGACGTCGACGCATCGGGCCCGTCACGTTGGGCTAAACTGGGCGTCTGAATCCAGCTGAACCGTACGGAGCACACATGGCAACGACAACGACCCGACGCCTGGCCATCTTCCTGGGTCTGGCCCTGGTGATGGGCGTCACCCGCATTCATCCCTCGCTGCTGCACCACGCGCTGTGGGATGCCTCGTGGGGCGTGTTCTTCCTCGCCGGCTTCTGGCTGCGTGGCCAGGGTCGCTGGGCCTTTCCGCTGCTGATGGCCGAGGCGGTGCTGATGGATTACCTGGTGATCACCGGCCAGGGCATCGACTTCTGGAGCCATTACTGCGTGTCGCCCGCCTACTGGTTCCTGCTGCCGTCCTACGGCGTGCTGTGGCTGGGCGGCAGCTGGCTGGCGAAGCGCCAGCAGGGCCTGAGCCTCGCCACGCTGGGCCTCGCGGTCGCCGCGCTGCTGGTCGCCGAAGGCCTGTGCTACCTGATCTCCAACGGCAGCTTCTACTGGATCAGCGCCAGTGTGCCGGCACCGCGCAGCTTCGCCGCGTGGTTCGCCAACCTCGGCGACTGGTACCTGCCGTTCCTGACCGGCACCGCCGCCTATGTGGCGCTGGGTGCGGTGCTGCACGCGCTGGCGACCCAGCTGTCGCGCGCCTCGCAGCGCGGCGGCCAGACCCAGCACTGAACCTGGACGTGGGCAACCGCCTCTCCAAGATCTACACCCGCACTGGGGATGACGGCTCGACCGGCCTCGGTGACGGCTCGCGCGTGCCGAAGGACTCGCCGCGCGTAGCCGCCTACGGCACCGTGGACGAGCTCAACAGCGCGATCGGCATGGTGCTGGCCTGCGCGGGCGTGGACGAAGCGGTGCGCGAAGCGCTGACCCAGGTGCAGCACGAGCTGTTCGACCTGGGCGGCGAGCTGTGCATCCCCGGCATGGCGATGATCGAGGACGCCGATGTCACCCGGCTGGAAGACGTGCTGGACACCTTCAACGAACCGCTGCCGCCGCTGAAGGATTTCATCCTGCCCGGCGGCGGCATGGCGGCGTCCTGCTGCCATCTGGCGCGCACCGTGTGCCGCCGCGCCGAGCGCGAGGTCATCACGCTGCGCCATGCGGAGCCCGAGGTGCGGCCGCAGACGCAGCGCTACCTCAACCGCCTCTCCGACCTGCTGTTCGTGCTGTGCCGCGTGCTGGCGCGCGCCGGCGGCCACGGCGAGGTGCTCTGGCAGCACGAGCGGCGGCGCAAGCCCGCCGCCGGCTGAAGCCGCCTTCCGGGCATCATGATGCCTGCGCTGAACTGATCAGGGCATCCCATGCTGCGGCTGTACACCCATCCGGCCTGTCTTCGGCACGACAACGGCCCCGGCCATCCCGAATCGGCGGCACGCCTCGCCGCCGTGCTGCGCGCGCTGGACCATGACCGCTACGCCACGCTGGACCGTGTGGAAGCGCCGCGCGCCAGTCGCGAGCAACTGCTGCGCGTGCACACCGTCGCCCATGTCGAAAACATGCTTGCCGCCGTGCCGGTCGGCGAGATGCGGCGGCTGGACGAGGACACCGTGCTGTCGCCCGGCTCCGCCGAGGCCGCGCTGCGCGCCGCCGGTGCCGTGGCGGCGGCGGTGGATGCGGTGCTCGGCGACGGCCATGTGCGCCGCGCCTTCTGCGCAGTGCGGCCGCCCGGCCATCACGCCACGCGTGAACAGGCCATGGGTTTCTGCCTGTTCAACAACGTGGCGGTGGCCGCGGCGCATGCGCTGGCGGCGCATGGCCTGAAGCGCGTGGCGATCGCCGACTTCGACGTGCACCACGGCAACGGCACCCAGGACATCTTCTGGCGCGAACCGCGCGTGCTGTTCGCCTCCAGCCACCAGATGCCCCTGTATCCGGGTACCGGCAGCCCGGACGACCGCGGTGCGGGCAACATCTTCAACCGGCCGCTTTCGGCCGGCGACGGCCCCTACCTGTTTCGCGAACTGTGGGAAGGCGACCTGCTGCCGCGCATCCGCGCCTTCAGGCCGCAGCTGCTGCTAGTCTCGGCCGGCTTCGATGCCCACCAGAACGATCCCCTGGCCGACCTGTGCCTGGGCAGCGAGGACTATGCCTGGATCACTGCCAGGCTGGTCGAGGTGGCCAACCAGCACGCGGCCGGCCGGGTGGTGTCCACGCTGGAGGGCGGCTACGACCTCGCTGCGCTGGCGTCCAGCGCGGCAGCGCACGTCGAGGCATTGATGGAGTAGGAGCGGCTTCAGCCGCGACCTTCCGCAACACTGGTCGCGGCTGAAGCCGCTCCTACGCCGGCACGAAATCCAGCGCCAGTGAATTGATGCAGTAGCGCAGCCCGGTGGGCTTGGGACCATCGGGGAATACGTGACCCAGGTGCGAGTCGCAATGCGCGCAGCGCACCTCGATGCGGCGCATGCCGTGGCTGTCATCGTCGCGGCTGGCCGCCGCGGCAGGAATCAGCGGCTGCCAGAAGCTGGGCCAGCCGAAGCCGGAATCGTACTTGCTGTCCGAGCCGAACAGCACGCTGCGGCAGGCCGCGCAGACATAGGTACCGGCGGCATGATGGTGGTACCACTTGCCGCTGAACGGTGGCTCGGTGACCGAGCAGCGGCACACCGCGTACTGCTCGGGGCTGAGCCCGGCACGCCACTCCGCTTCGCTCCTGACCATGCCGGGTTCGTTCATGACTGGATCCTCTTACGTATTGTGGCTCTTGCGTCTGCCTGATCTGGAGTCTTTCTGCTAGCTTTACGAGCCTCACGGCCGCCGGATTTCCATAGTGACGCGCACGCTCCCTTCCCGACGCCTGCTGGCGGTTGCCGCCGCCCTTGCCCTGGTCGGCGGCCCGGTCGACGCTGTGGCCGGCAGCACCGGACAGCATCGCAAGACCTCGCTGGACGGCAGCGAGCAGGTCTGCCCGCTGGGCACCTTCGTGTGCCCGCCCCGGCCATACAACTACGCCATGTGCCGACCCAACGCGATGCTGGCGTTCTACGACCCCACGCTGAGCCGCGACAGCAGCTTGCGCGACACCAGCAACACCTACGTGTGGGCAAAGCACGTGGACAGTTCCAACCAGACCGTCTACCACCTCTCCGGCGACGTGCGCATGGACCGGGCCGATCAACGGCTGCAGGCGGACACGGTTGACTACAACGACGACACCACCGACTACGACGCACGCGGCAACGTGCGCTCCCAGGACTACGCGCAGCTGATGGCCGCCACGCATGTGCGCGGCAACGACGACGCCAGCACCGGCATCGCCGACAACGTCCGCTACCAGATGCTGAGCTCGCGCGGCAACGGCGTAGCCAAGCAGGCGCAGATGTTTGACGCCGACCACAGGCGCTACACCCAGGCCACCTACTCCACCTGCGACCTGGGCCACCACCTGTGGGAGTTCCGTGGCAAGTCGATCACCATCAACGAGGACACCGGCCGCGGCGTGGCGCGCAACGCCACCTTCCGCATCGGCAACGTGTCCCTGCTCTACCTGCCCTGGTTCAGTTTCCCGGTGGACAACCGGCGCATGACCGGCTTCCTGGAACCGACGTTCGGCCACAGCAGCCGCTCGGGCTACATGCTCAGCACGCCGTTCTACCTGAACCTGGCGCCGAACTACGACGCCACGCTGGACCCGCGCATCTACAGCGCACGCGGCGTCCTGCTGGACGGCGAGTTCCGCTACATGGTGCCGGGCAGCAGCGGCCTGCTGGACGTGCAGTACATGCCGCAAGACCATGGTGCCACCGATCCCGACACCACCGCCAACACCGCCGGCACGCGGCGCTACAAGGTCCATTTCACCGACACCACCCACCTCTGGGGGAGCTGGAACTTCTCCACCACGATCGACCGCAGCTCGGACAACAACTTCCTGTACGACTTCGGCAACGAGCTGGGAGGTCCGCCGGTGTACCTGCTTGGATCCTCTGCCCAGATCGCCGGCGGCGGCAAGTGGTGGAACGCCTCGGTGGGTGGTTACGCCTACCAGAACATGGACCCGTTCCTCACCGACGCCTGGATGCCCTATCGACAATTGCCATTCGTCAATTTCAACGTGAACCTGCCGTTGAACCGCTGGCTGGAATTTGGCATGACCAACCAGTTCGTGGCGTTCCGCAAGCCGGGCTTCGTGGAGGGCAGCCGCGAGGATATCCAGCCATGGATCGAAGCCGATTTCGGTGCGCCGAGCTGGTTCGTGCGTCCCCGCGTGGAATGGCGTTACACCGACTACCAGCTCAGCAGCGGCTACCAGAACTACGGTTACTACGGCCTGCTCGGCAGCGGCACCCCGTCGCCATTCACCCAGCAATCGCCCAGCCGCTCGCTGCCCATCGTGAGCGTGGACAGCGGACTGGTGTTCGACCGCAACATCTCGCTGTTCGGCAACGACTACACGCAGACACTGGAACCGAGGCTTTACTACCTGTACGTGCCCTACCGCAACCAGGACAACATACCGTTGTTCGACAGCAGCCTGATGACGTTCGACTACTGGCAGCTGTTCTCCACCAACCAGTTCTCTGGCGCCGATCGCCAGATGAACGCGAACAACCTCACCGCCGCGATCACCACTCGCCTGCTCGACAACAGTGGCGTGGAGCAGTTGTCGGCGAGTTTCGGCCAGATCCGCTACTTCACTCCGCAGCTGGTGCAGATGCCGAACGGCACGAACACGGTATCGCCGGCCACCGATTGGTCCGGCTCGGCCTATGTGGCCCAGTTGGACCTGCAGTTGAACGACCGCTGGAAGCTCAGCAGTTCCTACCAGTGGAACCCGAACACCGACCACAACGACATGGCCATGTTCCAGGTGCAAGGCCGGCTGGGCCTGGACGGAGTAATCAACTTCGCCTACCGCTACCGCAACGGCCTGATGGAACAATACAGCGTTTCGGCGGTCTATCCGCTCTCGGAGCGCTGGCGTCTGATCGGTGCATGGACGTATGCGGAACCGATCAAGGGTGTGGTCAATCCGCTGAAAGGCACTATCGAAGCACTGGCAGGCGTGGAGTACGACAGTTGTTGCGTCACCCTGCGCCTGATCGACCGCAGTTACGTGAACCAAAGCTACTACGGCGTCGTGCCTATTACGACGCCCGGCCAGACCAACCTGCGCGACAACGCGGTGATGTTCGAAGTCGTCTTCAAGGGCATGGGATCCACCGGCGGCCAGATCGACCCCCTGCTGCGCCGTGATATCCTCGGCTATCAATAATCCGCTGTATCCATCTTTCGGCTACTCCCTGATGAAGCGACTTCTCGCCCTGTTCCTGCCCGTTCTTGTGCTCGCATTCCCCGCACAGGCCCAATTGCTGCCCAATGCCAGCACCAATGCCGCGCCCGCTGGCCAGGTTCAGTCGCTGGACCGCATCGTGGCGGTGGTGAACGAGGACGTGATCCTGCAAAGCGAGCTCGACAACGCGGTGCGCTCGATCCAGCAGCAGTACGCCAGCCAGCCCGGCCAGCTGCCACCGCTGGACGTGCTGCAGAAGCAGGTGCTGGACCGGCTGATCCTGATGCGGCTGCAGCTGCAGAAGGCCGATGACCAGGGCGTCCATGTCTCCGATTCAGACGTCGACCAGGCCGTGGCCCAGGTGGCCCAGCAGAACAAGATGAGCCCCGACCAGCTGCGTACCGAAGTCGAGCGCACCGGCCAGGACTTCGCCTCCTTCCGCCAGCAGCTGGCCGATCAGCTCACTGTGCAGCAACTTCACCAGAGCGTGGTGCACGACTCGGTTTCGGTCACCGACAGCGAGATCGACAACCTGCTCGCCAGCCCCAGCTACAAGGCCGGCGAAGTGCATCTGGCGCACATCCAGATCAGCATCCCGGGTGGCGCCGATGCCGCCGCGATCCAGGCCGCCGCGACCAAGGCCGAGCAGGCGATCAACGCGATCAAGGGCGGCATGGATTTCAACGCCGCGGCGATCCGCTACTCCGATGCGCCCGATGCGCTGGACGGCGGCGACCTCGGCTGGCGCCGCATGGACGAGATTCCGCCTGCCTTCGCCGACACCGTGGCCAACATGAAGCCCGGCGACGTCAGCCCCGCACTGCGCGGTCCCACCGGCTTCCACATCATCAAGCTGGTCGGGCAGCGCGCGCCGTCCAAGCAGATCGTCACCGAGTACCACGCGCGGCAGATCCTGCTCAAGCCGAGCGAGCTGATGACGCCTGAGCAGGCCCAGCAGAAGGCGCAGGAGCTGTACGACCAGATCGTCAACAAGCATGCGGACTTCGCCAAGCTGGCCAAGGACAACTCCAAGGACGACACCACGGCCAATCTCGGCGGCGACATGGGCTGGTTCGCGCAACAGGCCTGGGGCGGCGCCATCGCGCAGCAGCTCGGCCAGCTGAAGGAGAACCAGGTCTCGCAGCCGTTCCAGACCGGCAACGGCTGGGACATCCTGCAGTTGCTGGGCACCCGCCAGAGCGACCTCACCACCCAGATGGAACGCGACCAGGCGCGCCAGGCGATCGGCAACCGCAAGGCCGAGCAGGCCTACGACGACTTCCTGCGCGACCTGCGCGCAAACGCGTACATCAGCGTGCTGGTGCCCGCCCTGCGCGACGACACCAATACGCCGGCCGACGCCGGGAAAGCCTCCTAAGAGCCTCCCGCATGGCGCTCCCACGGCTCGCCGTCACTGCTGGTGAGCCGGCCGGGGTCGGCCCGGAACTGGTCGCGCGACTGGCCGCCACGCCACTGGCGGCCGATCTGGTGGCGATCACCGACCGCGCACTGCTCGAGCGCGCCGCCGCGCGCTGCAATCTACGCATTGCCGTCATCGACGATGACGGGGCGCCATGCGAACGGCGCGACCCCGGCAGCCTGCGCGTGCACCATGTGCCGCTGGGTGCCACCGAACGCCCCGGCCAGCCCGACCCGCGCAACGCGCAGCACGTGCTCGCCACCCTGGCCGAGGCCGCCGACGGCTGCATGGCCGGCCGCTATGCCGCCGTGGTCACCGCGCCGCTGCAGAAGGCCTCGATCAACGAGGCCGGCATCCGCTTCAGTGGCCACACCGAATTCTTCGCCGAGCGTGCCCGCGCCGATGTGGTGATGATGCTGGCCAGCCCCGAACTGCGCGTGGCGCTGGCCACCACCCACCTGCCGCTGGCCGCCGTGCCCGCCGCGATCACCCGCGCCACGCTGGCGCGCACGCTGCGCATCGTGCATGCGGAACTGCGCGCGAAGTTCGGCATCGCCGCGCCGCGCATCGCCGTGCTGGGGCTGAACCCGCACGCCGGCGAGGGCGGCCACCTGGGCCGTGAGGAACTGGACACCATCATCCCGCTGCTGGACGACCTGCGCGCCGAAGGCATGCAACTGCTCGGTCCGCTGCCCGCCGACACCGCCTTCGTGCCCGCGCAGCGCACTCGCTACGACGCGGTGCTGGCGATGTACCACGACCAGGCCTTGCCGGTACTCAAGAGCGAAGCCTTCGACCGCACCGTCAATCTCACCCTGGGCCTGCCTTTCATCCGCACCTCGGTCGACCACGGCACTGCGCTGGATCTCGCCGGCAGCGGCCGCGCCGATCCCGCCAGCCTGATCGCCGCCGCGAACATGGCCATGAGCCTCGTTGCGCGCAGCGCCACCTACTCTCCCTCTCCCCTCCGGGGAGAGGGCAAGGGGTGAGGGGCCAACCTCGCGATAAATCCCATGAACCACGCCCCCGCCCGCCCCAAGAAAAGCTTCGGCCAGCACTTCCTGCACGACCGTCGCTACATCGACGACATCGTGCGCGCGATCGCGCCGCGCACCGGCGATTTCCTGGTGGAAATCGGCCCGGGCGAAGGAGCACTCACCATGCCCCTGCTGGCGGTCGCGCGTTCACTCACCGCCATCGAACTGGACACCGACCTGATCCCCGCGCTAAAGGACCGTGCAGCCGGCGTGGGCGAACTCGCGGTGATCCACGCCGACGTGCTCAAGGTGGATTTCGCCGCATTGGCACACCGCCATGGCGTGGCGCGCCTGCGCATCGCCGGCAACCTGCCCTACTACATCTCCAGCCCCATCCTGTTCCACTGCGTCGAATACGCGGCGGCGATCGAGGACATGCACTTCATGCTGCAGAAGGAGGTGGTGGAGCGCATGGCCGCCGAACCCGGCAGCAAGGTGTACGGCCGGCTGTCGGTGATGCTGCAACTGGCCTGCCGCGTGGTGCCGCTGTTCGAGGTGCCTCCGCAGGCATTCCGACCGCCACCCAAGGTGGATTCCGCGGTGGTGCGGCTCATTCCTCTGGCGCCACACGAGCGCCACGACGCCGACCCCGAGTTGCTGCACGCCGTGGTGAAGGCCGCCTTCGGCCAGCGCCGCAAGACGCTGGGCAACGCGCTGCGGCAGCTGCTCGATGCCGACGCGATCCGCAGCGCCGACGTCGATCCCAGGGTCCGCGCGGAGACGCTGGCACCGGAGGATTTCGTGCGGCTGGCCAAGCGGCTGGCCAAGCGGCTGGCCGCGCGCTGAATCCATCCGCGCCGCCGCCGCGTGGGCGACCGTTCATCGGCGACTGGCCTTACAATCGCCGCATGAGCGCAAACAATCCCTACACGATCGACGTGCAGGTCAGCACCCGTTTCGTCCCAGACCAGTCCCGCCCCGGCGACAACCGCTACGTGTTCGCCTACACCATCACGCTGCGCAATGCAGGCAGCGTGCCCGCACAGCTATTGACCCGGCACTGGGTGATCACCGACGCGAACGGCAAGGTGGAGGAAGTGCGTGGCGACGGCGTGGTGGGCGAGCAGCCGTGGATGCGCCCGGGCGACGACTACGAATACACCTCCGGCGCGGTGCTGGAGACCCCGGTGGGCACCATGGGCGGCAGCTACCAGATGCTGGCCGACGACGGCACCCACTTCGAGGCGCCGATCCCGTCGTTCACCCTGTCCATACCACGCACGCTCCACTGATGGCCACCTACGCAATCGGAGACGTGCAGGGCTGCTATCCGGAATTGCAGCGTCTGCTGGACAAGCTGCGCTTCGACCCGGCGGCGGACCGGCTGTGGTTCTGCGGCGACCTGGTGAACCGCGGCGGCCAGTCGCTGGACACGCTGCGGCTGATCCACGGCCTGCGCGAACAGTGCGTCATCACCCTGGGCAACCACGACCTCAGCCTGCTGGCGATCTCGCTGCGCAAACCCGAGGCCCAGGCCAAGGTGAATCCGGAGCTGCGCGAAGTGCTGTTCGCCGGGGACGCACCGGTACTGTTCGAATGGCTGCGCTCGCAGAAGCTGCTGCACCACGACGAGCCGCTCGGCTGGACCATGGTCCACGCGGGCCTCGCCCCCTCGTGGACGCTGCGCCAAGCGCAGAAGGCCGCGCAGGAAGTGGAGCGCGAGCTCTCCAGCCCGCGCCACCCGCGTATCCTCAGGAACCTGTTCGGCAACCGCCCGGCCAGCTGGTCGAGCCGCCTGCAGGGACTGGACCGCCACCGCGCCACGATCAACCTGCTCACCCGCATGCGCTACTGCGACGTCAACGGCCGCATCGACTTCGAGGGCAAAGGCGAACCCGGCACCCAGCGGCCCGGGCTGTATCCCTGGTTCGAAGTGCCTGGCATGCGCCGGCGCGAGACGCGCATCGTCTGCGGCCACTGGTCCGCACTGGGCCGCTTCGCCGGCCTCGGCGTCTACGCGATCGACACGGGCTGCGTATGGGGTGGCCAGCTCACCGCGCTGCAGCTGGACAGCGAAGAGCCGCGCTACATCGCCGTGAACGCCGAGCCGCACCGCAAGCGGCCGCCTGGCGGCGGGGACTGACCAGGCCGAGGCCACCTGCGGCGGCCTGTCAGTCCCCCGATCCATGGATGGATCACACGCTGCGCGGCGGCGGCCGCGCAGCAGAGCCCCGGTTGGCCACCGGCCAACCGGGGCGAGTCAGGGAAAGCACAGGAAGTGCTTTCCCTGACACAAACAGCGCGGGCTTCTGGTTTCCGCCGGACAAACCTGAAGCCCCCACCCCCGCAAGACACCCCATGCAGGCATGCATCATGAAAAACCCCGCCTCGGCGGGGTTTTTCATCAGCTCAGCTGCCCGTGGCAGTGCTTGTACTTCTTGCCCGAGCCGCAGGGACAGGGTTCATTGCGGCCCACGCGCGGCGTGTCGGGCTGCTGCAGGTGCATGGCACCAGCGGCCACGCTGGCAGGATCGGCATCCAGCGCCGCATCGGGCGCGCCGCCGCCGCTGGCCAGCATCTGCCGCTGCAGGCGCTCGGCAAGGCGCCGCTGCTCGGCCTCCATCGCGGCGACTTCCTCCTCGCTGCGGATGCGGATGCGCGCCAGCATCTGCACCACCTCGGACTTGATGCGGTCGAGCATGTCGGAGAACAGGCGGAACGACTCGCGCTTGAACGCCTGCTTGGGATCCTGCTGGGCATAGCCCACCAGGTAGATGCCCTGGCGCAGGTAGTCCATGTTCGCCAGGTGCTCCTTCCATGCGTTGTCGACCACGGTGAGCATGATGTGCTTTTCGAGCTGGCGTATGGTCTCGGCGCCGATCTGCGCCTCCTTGGCCTGGAACAGCTCGTCCACTCCCCCACGCACGTGTTCGAGGATCATCGCCGCATCGATTTCCGACTGCTGCTCCAGCCAGTGCGGCAGGTCCAGCGCCAGGCCCAACTTGCCTTCCAGCTCGCGGTCGAGGCCCGGGATGTCCCACTGCTCGTCGATGCTGTCCAGCGGCACGTGGTCGCGCACGATGCTCTCGACCACGTCGCTGCGGATGTCGGCCACGGTGGCGGAAACGTCCTCGCCTTCCAGCAGCTCGTCGCGCTGGCGGTAGATCACCTTGCGCTGGTCGTTGGCGACGTCGTCGAATTCGAGCAGGTGCTTGCGGATGTCGAAGTTGTGCTGTTCGACCTTGCGCTGCGCCTTCTCGATCTGGCGGCTGATCATCTTGTCTTCGAGTGCGTCGTCTTCCTTCATGCCGAAGCGCTTCATCCAGCGGATCAGGCCCTCGCCGCCGAAGATGCGCAACAGGTTGTCCTCCAGCGACAGGTAAAAGCGCGAGGAGCCCGGATCGCCCTGGCGGCCGGAACGGCCGCGCAGCTGGTTGTCGATGCGGCGCGACTCGTGCCGCTCGGTGCCGATGATGTGCAGGCCACCGGCGGCCAGCACCTGCTCGTGCAGTTTCTTCCAGTCGGCCTTGACGCGGGCGCGGTCGACCTCGCTGGCCTCCGCCGGCAGCGCGGCCAGCGCCGCCTCCAGGCTGCCGCCGAGCACGATGTCGGTGCCGCGACCGGCCATGTTGGTGGCGATCGTCACCTGTCCCGGCGCGCCGGCCTGGGCAACGATGTGCGCTTCGCGCTCGTGCTGTTTGGCGTTCAGCACTTCGTGCGCGACCTTGGCCTTGCGCAACTGTTCGGACAGCAGCTCGGACACCTCGATCGAGGTGGTGCCCACCAGCACTGGCTGGCCGCGCTTGTGGCAGTCCTTGATGTCCTCGATCACCGAGTTGTACTTGGCCTGCTGGCCGAGAAACACCAGGTCGGCGTTGTCCTTGCGGATCATCGGCTTGTGGGTGGGGATCACCACCACCTCCAGGCCATAGATGCTCTGGAACTCGAACGCCTCGGTATCGGCCGTGCCGGTCATGCCGGACAGCTTCTTGTACATGCGGAACAGGTTCTGGAACGTCACCGTGGCCAGCGTCTGGTTCTCGCGTTGGATCGGCACGCCTTCCTTCGCCTCCACCGCCTGGTGCAGGCCGTCGGACCAGCGCCGGCCCGGCAGGGTGCGGCCGGTGAACTCGTCGACGATGATGACCTCGCCGTCGCGCACGATGTAGTCCACGTCGCGCTGGTAGATAGCGTTGGCACGCAGGGCGGCGTTGAGGTGATGCACCACGGCGAGGTTCTTGGAGTCGTAGAGACCGCTGTCCTCGCTGATCACGCCGGTCTCGCGCAGCAGCTCGTCGGCATGCTGCATGCCGTCCTCGGACAGGTGCACCTGCTTCTGCTTCTCGTCGACCCAGTAGTCGCCGGCGCCTTCTTCCTCCTGCTGGCGGATCATGCGCGGCACGATCTTGTTCACCGCGATGTACAGCTGCGGCGAATCCTCGGCCGGCCCGGAGATGATCAGCGGGGTGCGCGCCTCGTCGATTAGGATCGAGTCCACTTCGTCGACGATGGCGTAGTGCAGGCCGCGCTGGTAGCGCTGTTCCTTGCTGAGCGCCATGTTGTCGCGCAGGTAGTCGAAGCCGAACTCGTTGTTGGTGCCGTAGGTGATGTCGGCGGCATAGGCCTTGTGCTTGTCAGCGTGGTCCATGCCCGGCCACACCACGTCGGTGGTCAGGCCGAGGAAACCATACAGCTTGCCCATCTGCGCCGCGTCGCGGCGGGCGAGATAGTCGTTCACGGTGACCACGTGCACGCCCTTGCCTTCCAGCGCGTTGAGGTACACCGGCAGCGTGGCCACCAGGGTCTTGCCCTCGCCGGTGCGCATCTCGGCGATCTTGCCCTGGTGCAGCACCATGCCGCCGATCAGCTGCACGTCGTAGTGGCGCATGCCCAGTACGCGCTTGGCGCCCTCGCGCACCACCGCGAAGGCCTCCGGCAGCAGCTTGTCCAGCGACTCGCCACCGGTGACACGCTGCTTGAACTCCGCGGTCTTGCCGCGCAACGCCTCGTCGCTCAGCTTCTCGAATTCGGGTTCCAGCGCATTGATGCGTACCACGATCCGCGACAACTGGCGCAGCACACGCTCGTTGCGGCTGCCGAAAATGCTGGTGAGGGCACGATTGAGCATCGATCTTCCGGATGACAGGGGCAGAAGGCCACGCCTGGGCGCAACCCAAACGGGCATGTTACTACACGGGCCCGGACGGCACCCATGGCGAAGGTCCCGGCGCTTTCCGGCATGGCGACGGCGAAGCACGGATTCAAGAGCGGCGGGCGCAGCCCGCGGCAGGTATCATCGGTGCATCGCCCCGCCCCGGAGCCGCCCGCCCATGTCCCGCGCCGCCTCGCGTTCCCGCGGCCCGCAAGCACTCGGCGCCTGCGGGTCCTTCGCCACATTGTCCAGCCGGGCTGCCGCGCTGGACGCGCTGGATCGCGCGCTGCGCCAGACCCTGCCGATGCCGCTGCGCGACGAGGTACGTTTCGCCAACCTGCGCGGCGGGCGGCTGCTGTTTCTCGCCAGCACGCCCGCATGGGCCACGCGCCTGCGCCTGCTGCAGGCACAGATTCTCGCGACCGCACGCGGACTCGACATCCGCGCCGAGAGCGTCGGGATCAAGGTAAGCCCGCTGCCACGGATCGAGGTGGAACCCGAACGCGTACGCGTACTGTCACCCGCGGCTGCGGCCCATCTGCGCGCTGCTGCGGCGGCGGCTACGGACCCCGAATGGCAGGCGCTGTTCGGTCGACTGGCCGCACTGACCAAGCCTGACGACCCCACACGTTGAGCCGCGCAACGAAAAGGCCGCCCCATCGACGGATGCGACGGCCTTCGCTTGTCTGTATCACCAAGCCTCGGTGCGATCAGATTGCCTGGGCGGGATGGGCGTAGGAGATCGGCGAGGTGGCCGGATCGTCCTGGTAGCTGACTTCTTCCCAGGCCGAAGCATCGGCCATCAGGGTACGCAGCAGCTTGTTGTTGAGCTCGTGGCCGGACTTGTGCGCATGGTAGGCGCCGATCAGGCTGTGGCCCAGGAGATAAAGGTCGCCGATGGCATCGAGGATCTTGTGCTTGACGAACTCATCCTCGTAGCGCAGGCCATCCTCGTTGAGCACGCGGTAGTCGTCCAGCACCACGGCGTTGTCCATCGAGCCACCCAGCGCGAGGTTGTGTTCGCGCAGCATCTCGATGTCGCGCATGAAGCCGAAAGTGCGCGCGCGGCTCACTTCCTTCACGAACGAGGTGGTGGAGAAGTCGATCTCCGCCCGCGAGGTGCGCTTGGAAATGATCGGATGGTTGAACTCGATCGAGAAGCCGACCTTGAAGCCCTCGAACGGCTCGAAGCTGGCCCACTTGTCGCCTTCCTGCACCTTCACCGGCTTCTTGATCCGGATGAAGCGCTTGGCCACGTTCTGTTCTTCGATGCCGGCCGATTGCAGCAGGAACACGAACGGGCCGGCGCTGCCATCCATGATGGGAACCTCCGGCGCCGACAGGTCCACGTAGGCATTGTCGATACCGAGGCCGGCCATCGCCGACAGCAGGTGCTCGACCGTGGCGACGCGCACCTCGCCGTTCATCAGCGTGGTGGAAAGCCGGGTGTCGCCGACGTTGTCCTGGCGCGCGCGGATATCCACCGGCGGATTGAGATCCGTGCGGCGGAACACGATGCCGGTGTTGGGAGCTGCGGGACGCAGGGTCATGTACACCTTGTCACCGGTGTGCAGACCCACGCCGGTGGCGCGGATGATGTTCTTGAGCGTGCGCTGCTTGATCATTGTCGTTGGTACCTGCCAAGTAGCAGCCAATCAGGGGTCGGATGCTAACACAGTTTTAACCAGCTGCAATAGCAAACCGTACCGTACAGTCTGGTCGGACCTTCATGCGACCTTCATCCCGGAAGGCACACGCCAAAAACATGCTTTCCGCGCGACCAGCGTGCGGGGCAACACGATACCCCGGGCCGGGACGGGATTCCGGCACCGGGGTAACGGATCAGCCAAACCGGGCTCTCACCCTGATACAGCGGATCATGCGCCATCCCTGACGCATCGTCTTGCGGATTCCAGGCTCGAACGCGCCAAACGGCCGTTCGCTGACAGCCGCGGCACCTCGCCACGGCAACAGGCTCGAATCCACCCTTCATGTTTCTGCAATGACCAGTTCGACAGGCGTTTTGTTCAACTCCTCTTAACAAGCATGGTGCGCCCGATTCAGGCGCCAGCCACTTCAGCAGGCCATCTCAGTCGGCCTGGCGGCGCAAGAAGGCTGGAATGTCCAGGTACTCCAGGCCATTGTCCTGACTCCTGGCCGGCGCCTCGCTGCGCGGATTGGTGCTGATCGCCACCTCGGGCTGCGCATAGTCGACCACCTCGTTGCCGGTGCCGGTACGCAGCACCACCGGACGCGGACGCTGGCGCATCTCCACCTGCTTCTGTTCCACCATGCGCACGTTCCGCGAGGCGGGCGCGCGGTTGAGGCCAGTAGCGACCACGGTGACGCGTACCTCGTCCTTCAGCTCCGGATCGAGCGAGGTGCCGATCACCACGGTGGCGTCCTCGCTGGCGAAGTCGTGGACGATGCGGCCGATCTCGTCGAACTCGCGCATGGTGAGGTTGGGGCCGGCGGTGACGTTGACCAGGATGCCGCAGGCGCCGTTGAGGTTGACGTCTTCCAGCAGCGGGTTCTTGATCGCCTCCTCGGCGGCGGCCTGGGCGCGATCGTCGCCGCTGGCGGTACCGGTGCCCATCATGGCCTGGCCCATCTCGCTCATCACCGTGCGCACGTCGGCGAAGTCGACGTTGATCAGGCCCGGTGCGGTGATCAGGTCGGCGATGCCCTGCACCGCGCCCTGCAGGACGTTGTTGGCGGCCTTGAACGCGTTGATCAGGGTGACTTCGCGGCCCAGCACGCTGAGCAGCTTCTCGTTCGGCACGGTGATCAGCGAATCGACGTGCTGGCTGAGGTCCTCGATGCCCTTCATCGCCACCTGCATGCGGCGCCGACCCTCGAACGGGAACGGCTTGGTGACCACCGCCACGGTGAGGATGCCCTTTTCCTTGGCCAGCTGGGCCACCACCGGCGCGGCGCCGGTGCCGGTGCCGCCGCCCATGCCGGCGGTGATGAACACCATGTCGGCGCCTTCCAGCATCGCCTCGATACGCTCGCGGTCCTCCAATGCGGCTTGGCGGCCCACTTCGGGATTGGCGCCGGCGCCCAGGCCCTTGGTGACGTTGGAGCCCAGCTGCAGATGGGTACGCGAGTTGCAGCTGGTCATCGCCTGCGCATCGGTGTTGGCGACGATGAATTCCACGCCTTCGATGTTGGCGTTGATCATGTGCGCCACGGCATTGCCGCCGCCGCCGCCCACGCCGACGACCTTGATGATTGCGTTTGGTGCAAGTTTCTCGATCAGCTCGAACATTTCCCGTCCTCCAGAGTTGTTGTCGTTGTAACCGCGGGTGGCGACTCCTGTCGCTCCGTGGTGGTGGGCGGACATCCCGCCGCCCGTGGCTGCGCCTCCTGCGCCGCCGTATTCCGTTGCCCGGGCGACTGCCGTCCTGGCAGTCGTCCGAGTCGGCCAGTCCGGCGCATGTCCGGACTGCCTCCCGTGATCAGGCATTCGAATGCCTGATCACGGGCAACCCCATCCATGGGTTTGCCGGGCGTCTCGCATCTCGCAAGGCGCCCTGCTAGAAGTTCTTCGTGAGCCAGCTGCGCCATTTGCCGAGCAGGCCGCCGACATTGCCTAGCGCCGGACTGCCGCCCCGTACCGGGGCGTTGTGGCGCGAGCCGTGCAACAGCAGGCCCACGCCGGTGGAATGCAGCGGGCTGCTGATCACTTCACCCAGGCCGCTGATTTCCTGCGGCACGCCGAGGCGCACCATCTTGTGGAAGATCTCCTCGGCCAGCTCCAGCGCGCCTTCCATCTTCGAGGCGCCACCGGTGAGCACCACGCCGGCCGCCACCAGGCTGTCGTAGCCGGAGCTGCGCAACCGGTCCTGCACCATCTCGAAGATTTCCTCGTAGCGCGCCTGCACGCTCTGCGCCAGCGCCTGCCGCGCCAGACGGCGCGGCGGGCGGTCGCCCACGCTGGGCACCTGAATGGTTTCCTCGGCGTGCGCCAGCCCGGTCTGCGCGCAGGCATACTTGATCTTGATCTCCTCGGCGTGCGCGGTCGGCGTGTGCACGCCGTAAGCGATGTCGCCGGTGACCTGGTCGCCGCCGATCGGCAGCGAGGCGGTGTAGCGGATCGAGCCCTGGGTGTAGATCGCGATGTCGGTGGTGCCGGCGCCGATGTCGACCAGGCACACACCCAGTTCACGCTCGTCGTCGGTGAGCACCGCCTTCGCACTGGCCAGCGCCGATGGCACCAGCTCGTCCACCGACAGACCGCAGCGCTGGATCGACTTGGTGATGTTCTGCACCGCCGCCGCCGCGCCGGTGACCAGGTGCACGTTCGCCTCCAGCCGCACGCCGCTCATGCCGACCGGTGCGCGGATGCCGTCCTGGCCGTCGATGCGGTATTCCTGCGGCTCCTTGTAGAGCACCTTGTGGTCGGCCGGGATCGCCACCGCGCTGGCCGCTTCCAGCACCTGCTCCAGATCGCCGGGGGTCACCTCGCGGTCGCGGATCGCCGCGTTGCCGTGCGAGTTGCGGGTTTCCAGGTGGCTGCCGGAGATCGAGGCACATACCGAGCGGATGTCGCAGCCGGCCATCAGCTCGGCCTCTTCCACGGCGCGCTGGATCGAGTGCACGGTGGATTCGATGTCCACCACCATGCCCTTGCGCATGCCGCGCGACACATGGGTACCGATGCCGATCACGGTGATCGGCTCGCCCGGCTCGTACTCGCCCACGATCGCGGTCACCTTGGAAGTGCCGATGTCGAGGCCGACCACCAGCTGCTTGTCGTTGCGCGTCTTCATATGCATGGCGTCCTCATGAGCGGCGCACGGCTCCTGACTTGGCGGTGGCGGGCGCCTGCTGCGGCCAGCGCACGGCGAACCCGTTGGTGTAGCGCAGGTCGGCGTAGACGAAACCCTCGTCGTGGCCGGCCATCAGCTGCGGATAGACGTCGAGGAAGCGGCGCAGCCGTGTACCGGCGAGGTCGCGGTCGCCGACCACGATGTGTGCGCCGGTCGCCGTGGTGACGCTCCAGCTGCCGCGCGCGGTGAGCGCCACGCCGTTGATCACCAGATGGGTGCCGACGAACGCCTTGCGCACGTCGGCGTAGAAGCTCACCACCTCGGCGAGGTGGTCGTCCGGCCCCTCGAGATCGGGCAGCGTGGCGGCGTCGGCCGTGCTGATCGGCGCCTCGAACACCTTGCCCTGCCGGCTGATCAGCTGCTTGTCGTTCCAGCGCGCGAACGGCTGGCGCTCGATCACGCGCAGCTGCAAGGTGTCCGGCCAGCGCTTGCGCGCCTCTACCGACTCCACCCACGGCAGCGCCGCGACGGCCTGCTGCACGCTGTCGAGATTCAGCGCGAAGAAGCCCTTGCCCAGCCGCGGCAGCACGGCGGCACGGATCTCCTCCATGCCCACGTGCCGGAACTCGCCCTGCACCGTGAGCTGGGTCACCGGCCAGCGGTTGGCCGCGAACCAGCCGTTCAGCACGCCCACGATGGGCAGCGCCAGCAGGGCGGCGACCAGGCACCAGGCGACGAGGCGGGCGCTTCCCCTCATGCATCCCCCCGGAAGCTCGTTTCGAGCACGCGCCAGCACAGCGTCTCGTAATCGACGCCGGCGGCGCGGGCAGCCTTGGGTACCAGCGAGTGCGAGGTCATGCCCGGCGCGGTATTCGCTTCCAGCAGCCAGTTGCGGCCCTGGCGGTCGCGCATCACGTCGACGCGGCCCCAGCCGGCGCAGCCCAGCGCATCGAATGCGCCCAGCGCCAGCGCGCGCAGTTCCGCCTCGGCCGCGCCTTGCAGCCCCGGGCACAGGTACTGGGTGTCTTCGGCGACGTACTTCGCGTTGTAGTCGTAGAACGCGCCCTTCGGCACGATGTGGATGGACGGCAGCACCTCGCGGCCGAGGATGCCGACGGTCAGCTCGTCGCCCTCGATCAGGGTCTCCATCAGCAGGTCGCCGGGGTACTTCGCCGCCAGCTCGACGGCGCTGTCCAGCTGCGCCTCCTCGAACACGCGGGTGACGCCGACGCTGGAACCTTCGCAGGCCGGCTTCACGATCAGCGGGAAGCCGATCTCGCGCGCCGCCGCATGCACCGCCGCGGCATCGCCGCCGCGCGGCAGCGCCACGAACTTCGGCGTGGGCAGGCCCAGCGACTGCCACACGCGCTTGGAGCGCGTCTTGTCCATCGACAGCGCCGAGCCGAGCACGCCCGAGCCGGTGTACGGCACGTTGAGCGACTCCAGCGCGCCCTGCAGCACGCCGTCTTCGCCGCCGCCGTGCTGGCCGTGCAGGATGTTGAACACGCGCGCGAAATGGCCGGCGCGCAGTGCGTCGAGCAGCGCCGGGATACCGTCGATCGCGTGCGCGTCGATGCCGCGCGCCTTGAGCGCGGCCAACACGTTGCGGCCGGAGTCCAGCGACACCTCGCGCTCGGCCGAGCTGCCGCCCATCACCACGGCGACACGGCCGAAGTCCGAGGGGTTCGCTATGCGCGATGCAGAATGCGTCGTGGCGGCCATCAGGCGCCTCCCTTCGTCTTCAGTTGGCCCAGCTGCGCCAGCTCCACCGCCGCGGCGCCGATGTCGCCGGCGCCGAGCAGGAGCAGCAGGTCGCCGTCGCGCAGCAGCGCCGGCAGGGTGTCCTTGAGTTCGCGCGGATGCTCGACCAACACGGGATCGACCTTGCCGCGCGCACGTACCGCACGCGCCAGCGCCCGGCCGTCGGCGCCGGCGATCGGCGCCTCGCCGGCCGGATAGACGTCCGTCAACACCAGCACGTCGGCTTCGGCCAGCACGTTCGCGAAGTCGTCCAGCAGGTCGCGCGTGCGGCTGTAGCGGTGGGGCTGGAAGCCGACCACCAGACGCCGCTCCGGCCAGCCGCCGCGCGCCGCGGCGAACACCGCGGCCAGTTCGCTGGGATGGTGGCCGTAGTCGTCCACCAGCAGCACGCTGCCCCGGTCCAGCGCCAGTTCGCCGCGGCGGTGGAAGCGCCGGCCCACGCCCTGGAAGTTCGCCAGCGCGTGCGCGATCGCCTCGGCGCCTACGCCCAGCTGCCAGCCGATACTGGCCGCAGCCAGCGCGTTGAGCACGTTGTGCCGGCCCGGCAGGTTCAGCGTCACCGGCAACGCCTCGGCGCGGCCGGGCAGGTGTAGGTCGAAATGCATCTCGAAACCGCGCTGTACCACGTTGGATGCGCGCACGTCGGCATCCGCGGTGGCGATGCCATAGGTCATCACGCGACGCGTGGTGGTCTTCGCCAGTTCGGCCACCTCGGCGTCGTCCACACACAGCACAGCCAAGCCGTAGAACGGCAGGCGATGCAGGAAATCGGCAAAGGCCTTCTTCACCTCGGCGAAGTCGCCGTGGTAGTTCTCCAGATGATCGGCATCGATGTTGGTGACCGCCGCGATCACCGGCGACAGCAGCAGGAAGGAGCCGTCCGATTCATCGGCCTCGGCCACCAGGTACTGGCCCGTGCCCAGCCGCGCGTTGGCGCCGGCCGCGTTGAGCTGGCCGCCGATCACGAAGGTGGGGTCGTAGTTCGCTTCGGCCAGCACGCTGGCGACCAGGCTGGTGGTCGTGGTCTTGCCGTGCGTGCCGGCGATCGCGATGCCGCGGCGGAAGCGCATCAGCTCGCCCAGCATCTCCGCGCGCGGAATCACCGGGATGCGCGCGGCGCGCGCGGCGACGAGTTCCGGGTTGTCCGGCCGGATCGCGCTGGAGGTCACCACCACGTCGGCGTCGCCCACGTTCGCAGCATCGTGCCCCTCGTGCACCACCAGCCCCAGCCGGGCGAGGCGCTGCGCGGTGGGCGAGTTCGCCTTGTCCGAACCCGACACCGCGTAGCCGAGGTTGTGCAGCACCTCGGCGATGCCGCTCATGCCCACGCCGCCGATGCCGATGAAGTGCACACGGCGGAACGTGGTCATCAGGTCTTCGTGCGCGAGCAGCCTGCGCGGCGTCATGCGGCCACCTCCAGACAGGCGCGTGCGATCACCGCTGCCGCATCGGGCTTGGCCAGCGTGCGGGCGGCCTCGGCCATGGCGAGCAGCCGCGCGCGGTCGGCCAGCAGCGCGTCCAGACGCTGCGCAAGTTGTTCCACGTTCAAATCACGTTCCTGTATCAGTTCGGCGGCGCCGGCAGCGACCAGCGCCTCGGCGTTGCGGGTCTGGTGGTCGTCCACCGCGTGCGGGAACGGCACCAGCACCGCACCCAGTCCGGCTGCGGTGAGTTCGGCCAGGGTCAGCGCGCCGGCACGGCAGACCGCGAGATCGGCCCAGCCGTAGGTGCCCGCCATGTCCTCGATGAACGGCACCACCTGTGCCTCGACGCCAGTCTTCGCGTACGCCTCGCGCGCCTCGTCGATGCCACGGTTGCCGCACTGGTGCAGCACCTCTGGGCGCCGCTCCGGCGGCAGCAATGCCAACGCCTGCGGCAGCGCAAGGTTCAGCGCGCGCGCGCCGAGGCTGCCGCCCAGCACCAGCAGCCGGGCACGCCCCGTGCGACCCGCGAAGCGCTGCGCCGGCAGCGCCAGCATGGCGATCGCGCCGCGCACCGGGTTGCCCACCCATTCCGCATCCGGCAGCGCACCGGCAAAGCCCGCCAGCACGCGCTGCGCATGCACGGCGAGCTTGCGGTTGGTGAAACCGGCCACGCGGTTCTGCTCATGCACCAGCAACGGCCGATGCAGCAGGCGCGCAGCCAGCCCCCCCGGACCGGCCACGTAGCCGCCCATCGACAGCACGCTGCGCGGCTTCAGCCTGCGCAATACGGCAAACGCGGACAGCAGCGCGCGCGCCAGCATCAGCGGCGCCGCGAATCGTGTCTTCCAGCCCTTGCCGCGCAGGCCGCCGACACGGATCTCGTGCAGCTCGATGCCATGCGCCGGCACCACCCTGGTCTCCATGCCACCCACGGCACCCAGCCACGCCACCGGCACGCCTTGCGCGCGCAGCGTCTCGGCCACGGCAAGGCCGGGGAAGATGTGGCCGCCGGTGCCACCGGCCATGATCAGCACGGGACGCTGCGCCGCGGTCATGCCACCGCCGCCTCACGCGGGCGCGCCGCGTCGTTCACGTCGGGAGCCGCCACCGCCTCCGGCATGCGCTTGGCCATCTGCCGCGCATCCAGCGCGCGGTTGATCTCCCAGGTGGCGCGCAGCAGCACGCCGGCCATCGCGCAGGTCAGCACCATCGACGAGCCGCCGTAGCTGATCAGCGGCAGGGTGAGGCCCTTGGTGGGCAGCGCGCCGAGGTTCACGCCCACCGAAACGATCGCCTGCATCGCCAGCATCAGCGAGATGCCGAACGCGATGTAGCCGGCGAAGCGCTGGCCCACCTCGACGCCCTTGAGGCCGAGGTACAGACCACGTCCTACCGCCAGCGCGAACAGGCCCATCACCAGCACCACGCCGACCAGGCCCAGCTCCTCGCCGATCACCGCGAAGATGAAGTCGGTGTGCGCCTCGGGCAGGTAGGACAACTTCAATACGCTGGAGCCCAGGCCCACGCCGGTCCATTCGCCACGGCCGATCGCCATCAGCGACTGGGTGAGCTGGAAGCCGTCGGTGAACGGATGCTCCCAGGGATTCATGAACGAGGTGAGGCGCTTCACGCGGTAGCTCTCGCCGGTCGCCGCGATCACCAGCAGCGGCATCAGCGGCAGGCCCATCACGAACAGGTAGATCGGCCGCGCGCCGCCCAGCCAGACCATCGCGATGGTCACCGAGATCACCAGTGTGGCCGAGCCGAAGTCGGGCTGCGCCAGCAACAGCAGCACGATGATGCCGGCCACCGCGATCGGCTTGATCAGGCCGAGGAATTTCGTCTCGATGCTGTCGCGGTGGCGTACCAGGTAGCTGGCGAGATACACCACCAGGATCAGCTTCACCGCCTCCACCGGCTGGAAGCTGGTCACCACCAGGTTCAGCCAGCGGTGCGCGCCGTTGATGCGCATGCCCAGGTGCGGCACGAACACCGCCAGCAGCAGGACCACCGCCAGCCCCAGCAACGGAAACGCGCGCTTCTCGACCAGCTTCAGTTCGGTGCGCATCGCCACACCGGCTGCCAACACGCCCAGCGCGAGGAAAAACAGATCCTTCTTGAGGAAATAGAACGCACCGTCCTTGCTGCTGTCGGCCACCGCGATCGAGCTGGAGGTCACCATCACCACGCCGACGCTGGCCAGACCGACCAGCGCGACCAGCAGCCACTGGTCGTAGCTGCCCCGTGGCCCCTGCCGCTTGATTGCCTGCGATGTGCCGAAACCGAACATGTCAGCGCACCTTCAATGTGGCGAGGCCGATCAGCACCAGCACGACGCTGATGATCCAGAAGCGCACGATCACCCTGGGCTCGGGCCAGCCCTTGAGCTCGAAGTGGTGGTGGATCGGCGCCATGCGGAACACGCGCTTGCCGGTGAGCTTGAAGCTGGCCACCTGGATCATCACCGAGGCGGTCTCCAGCACGAACACGCCGCCCATCACCAGCAGCACGATCTCCTGGCGCACGATCACGGCGATGCAGCCCAGCGCGGCGCCGATCGCCAGCGCGCCCACGTCGCCCATGAACACCTGGGCCGGATAAGTGTTGAACCACAGGAAGCCCAGTCCCGCGCCGGCCAGCGCGCCGCAGTAGATCGACAGCTCGCCCGCGCCGGGGATCGAGGGGATGCCCAGGTATTCGGAGAACACGCGGTTGCCGGCGAGGTAGGCGAACGCGCCCAGCGCGCCGGAGACCAGCACGGTGGGCATGATCGCGAGGCCGTCGAGGCCGTCGGTGAGGTTCACCGCATTGGAGAAGCCCACGATGATGAGATAGGTCACCACCACGAAGAACACGCCCAGCGGAATCGCCACGTGCTTGAACAGCGGCAGGAATAGCGCGGTTTCCGCCACCGGCGCGTTGCCGACCGCATGCGGCGCGGTGAGATACAGGAACAGCGCCGCGCACAGGCCGAACACCGACTGCCAGAAATACTTCCAGCGCGAAGCGAGACCGCGGCTGTCCTTCAGCACCAGCTTGCGGTAGTCGTCGTAGAAACCGATCACGCCGAAGGCCAGCATCACCGCCAGCACCACCCACACGTAGCGGTTGCGCAGGTCCGCCCACAGCAACGTGGCGACAGTGACCGCGAGCAGAATCATCACGCCGCCCATGGTCGGCGTGCCAGCCTTGGAGAGATGCGTCTGCGGGCCGTCGCTGCGCACCACCTGGCCCGCCTTCAGCGCCGCCAGCTTGCGGATCAGTGCAGGACCGAGCAGCAGCGACACCGCCAGCGCGGTGAGCGCGGCCATGATGGTGCGGAAGGTGATGTACTGGAACAGGTGCAGCGTGGTGAAGTGCCGCGCCATCCAGTCCGCGAGTTCAAGCAGCATCGGATGCGCCCCCCTTTCCAACGGCAGCTTCCAGCGCCCGCACCACTTCATCCATGCCCGCCGAGTGCGAACCCTTGACCAGGCAGGTCACGTCGCCGTGCAGGCCGGCCTTCAGTGCATCGATCAACGCGACCTTGTCGGGGTAGTGCTCGCCGCCGGCACCGAACGCCTCCACCGCCGCCACGCTCAACGGGCCGACGGCGAACAGGCGCCCGACGCCACGCTCGCGCGCCTTCGCGCCCACGCCGGCATGCAGCGCACGGGCATCGGCACCCAGCTCGCCCATGTCGCCCAGCACCAGCCAGCGCTCGCCCGCCGCCAGCGCCAGCGTGTCGATCGCCGCGGCCATCGAGCTGGGGTTGGCGTTGTAGCTGTCATCGATCAGCGTGCAGCCACCGGGCAACGCCACACGGCGCAGTCGACCTTCGACCGCACGTGCCTGCTCCAGCCCCGCCACGATGGTGGCCAGCGGCACGTCCAGCGCCAGCGCGATGGATGCCGCCGCCAGTGCGTTGGCGACGTTGTGGCGACCGGGCAGCGACAGGTTCACTGCGGCATCGCCCGCGGGCGTGCTCAGCACGAACAGCGAACCGTCGGTGCGCTGCTCCACGATGTCCGCGCCCACGTCGGCCTTGTGTTCCAGGCCGAAGCGCAGCACGCGGCGCGCGCCGGCCAGGCCTGCGAAGAAACCGGCGAACGCATCGTCCGCATTGATGATACCCACGCCGTCCGCCGGCAGTGCCTGGTACAGCGCGCCCTTGGTCTCGGCCACGCCTTCCACGCTGCCCATGCGCTCAAGATGCGCCGGCGCGATGAGGTTGACGAGGCCGATATCGGGCCGCGCGATGGCGGCGAGGTAGGCGATGTCGCCGGGCTTGCCTGCGCCCATCTCCAGTACCGCGTATTCGGCGTCCTCCGGCATCGAAAGCAGGGTCAGCGGCAGGCCGATCTCGTTGTTGAAGCTGCCCGTGTTGACGTGGGTGCGCCCGTGCAGCGACAGGATGGACGCCGTCAGCGTCTTCACCGTGGTCTTGCCGTTGGAGCCGGTGACGCCGATCACCCGCGCACGGCGCTGCGCGCGCACCGCGCTGGCAAGGTCGCCGAGCGCCGCCTCCACGTCGTCCACCAGCACCTGCGGCAGCGGACTGTCCACCTTGCGTGCGACCAGCGCACCGGCGGCGCCGGCAGCGGCGGCCTGGGCGAGATAGTCGTGGCCGTCCACGCGCTCGCCCTTGAACGCGGCGAACAGGTCGCCGGCCTTCAGCTTGCGGGTGTCGATGGCGACGCCGCCCACCGCGGCATCGTCGCCAAGCAGGCGGCCGTGGGTCCACATCGCGATGGCGCTGAGCTGCATCATGCGCGCCGCTCCAGGGCCGCGCGCGCGACCAGCATGTCGTCGAACGGACGCTTGCCGGCCGCGCCCTCCTGGTAGGTTTCGTGGCCCTTGCCGGCGATCACCACCACGTCGTTGGCCGCGGCCATGTCCAGCGCCTGCTCGATCGCCGCGGCGCGGTCGCGCTGCACGCCGTATTCGCGCGCCGCGCCCATGCCGGCCACGATCTGCGCCACGATGGCATCGCCGTTCTCGCCGCGCGGGTTGTCGTCGGTGACGATCGCTACGTCGGCCAGCCGCGCCGCGATCGCGCCCATCAGCGGGCGCTTGCCGGCGTCGCGTTCGCCGCCGCAGCCGAATACGCAGATCAACCGTCCGCGGCAATGCGCGCGCACCGCACTCAGTACCTGCTCCAGCGCATCGGGCGTGTGCGCGTAATCCACCACTACCAGCGGCAAACCGTGGCGGCCGCCGAGCCGGCTCATGCGGCCGTTGACCGGCTGCAGGTTCTCCAGCGCGGCCACGATGCGGTCGAACGGTTCGTCCAGCGCGCCGAGGCAGGCCGCCACCGTGAGCAGGTTCGCCACGTTGAACAGGCCCAGCAGGTGGCTCTTCAGCGTATGCGTGCCCCAGGGCGTGCGCAGCACGAAGGCCAGGCCTTCGGCGGAACTCACCACGTTGCTCGCCGCCACGTCCGCGGCGGCATCGCCCCGCGCGCTCACGCGCAGAGCGCGCACACCGGCCGGCAACTGCTGCAGCAGCTCGGCACCGAACGCGTCGTCGCTGTTGACGACCGCGGCGCGCAGCCCGGGCCAGGCGAACAGCTTCGCCTTCGCTGCGCCGTAGGCCTCCATGCTGCCGTGGTAGTCCAGATGGTCGCGGGTGAGGTTGGTGAACGCGGCGACCTCGAAATCCACCGCGCCGACCCGCCCCTGCTCCAGCGCGTGCGAGGACACTTCCATCGCCACGTGGGTGGCGCCCGCATCGCGGAATTCCGCCAGCAGGTCGTGCACGCTGATCGCGTCCGGCGTGGTGCGTTCGCTTTCGCGCAGCCGGCCGTGCAGGCCCGCGCCCAGCGTGCCGATGCTGGCGGCGCGGTGGCCGAGGAACGTCAGCGCCTGGGCCAGCAGCTGCACGGTGGACGTCTTGCCGTTGGTGCCGGTGACGCCGATCACCCGCAGCGTCTCGGAAGGCCGCCCGTGGAAACGCGCAGCGATCTCGCCGACCAGGCCGTGCAGGCCCTCGATCCACAGCACCGGCACGTCCAGCGACACGCCCTCCACCACCGGTGCCTCGGCCAGCACCACTTCCGCGCCGCGCTGCACCGCGGCGGCGGCGAACTGGATGCCGTGGCTTTGCGTGCCGCGCAAGGCGAGGAAGGCATCGCCGCGCCGCACCTTGCGCGAGTCCAGGGTCAAGCCGGACACCACGATGCGCGCCGCCCCCGGCGTAGCTGCCAGCGGCGCGTCGGCGAGGCCCAGCAGCAGCTGGTCGAGGTGGCCAGTGCTCATGGCATGGCTCCTTCCGTGGGCGCCTCGTCGACCGGCGCCTCGTTGATCGGCACGTCGTTGGCGGCCGGCTTCACCGGCTGCTGGCTGCCGACCAGGCCGCCATTGCCCTGCAGCGGACCGCCCACGTACCAGCGGCCGATGTTGTCCGGGGGAATGTCGAGCAGGCGCAGGGCGCCGTCCATCACCGCGGAGAACACCGGCGCCGACACGGTGCCGCCGAAGTAGCCGCCCTTGGTGGTGCCGTTGACCACCACCACGGCCACCAGTTGCGGGTTGCTGGCCGGCACGATGCCGGCGAACAGCGAGTTGTAGGTGTTCTTGGAGTAGCCGCCGGCGATCGCCTGGTGCGAGGTACCGGTCTTGCCCGCCACGCTGTAGTTCGCGATGCGCGCCTTGGCGCCGGTGCTGCCGGGGCCGGTCACCGTCTCCAGCATGCTGACCAGCTCGTGCGCCACCTGCGGCGAGATGATCTGCTTGCCCGGACTGTCGTCGCCCTTGATGAAGGTGGGCGTATGCATCACGCCGCCGTCGGCGATGGTGGCGTAGGCGTTGGCCAGCTGCAGCGGCGTGACGTTCAGGCCGTAGCCGTAGGCCATGATCGCCTTTTCCAGCGGGCGCCAGTCGCGGCCGATCTTGAGGTAGCCCGAAGCCTCGCCCGGAAAGCCGCTGCCGGTGCTGTTGCCGAAGCCGAAGGCGCGGAAGGTGTCGTACATCAGCGAGGTGTCGAGCGTCATGGCGATCTTCGCCGCGCCGACGTTGCTGGAACGGGTGATGACGCCGGTCGGGGTAAGCAGCCCGTTCGGGTCGTCGTCGCGGATGTCGTGGCCGTAGAAGAACCAGTGGCCCTTGCCGGTATCGATGATCGGGCCGGTCGGCGTGTACCTGCCGCTGGACAGCGCCGCCGTCAGCGTGAACGCCTTCATGGTGGAGCCGGGCTCCACCACGTCGGTGACCGCGCGGTTGCGGCGCTGCGCCGGCTTGCTGCCGGTCACCGCGTTCGGGTTGAAGGTGGGCAGGCTGGCCATCGCCAGGATCTCGCCGGTGTGCACGTCCATCACCACCATCGAACCGGAGGCGGCGTTGAACTTGTCCAGCGTGTTCTTCAGCTCGTTGTAGGCGAGGAACTGGATGCCGCGGTCGATGCTGAGCGTGAGGTTCTGCCCCGGCTTGGGGGCGCGCACCTGCTCCAGGTCCTCCACCACGTGGCCCTTGCCGTCGCGGATCACGCGCTTGGCGCCGGGCTTGCCGGCCAGCCAGTCGTCGTAGGCCAGCTCCAGGCCTTCCTGGCCGTGGTCGTCGATGTTGGTGAAGCCGAGGATGTGCGCGGTGACTTCGCCCGACGGGTAGAAACGCTTGAATTCGCGCTGGCCGTTGACGCCGGGAATGTCGAGGTCGAGCACGGCCTGCGCCGCCTCGGGCGGCATCTGCCGGCGCAGGTAGACGAACTCGCGGTTCGCGCGCTGCTCCAGGTAGCGCTGGATGTCGGTCGCGTTGCCGCCCAGCGCCTTGGCCAGTTCGGGAATGCGGTCGTCGTTGGCCAGCAGTTCGGCCGGGTTGGCCCAGATCGAGGTGACCGGCGTGGACACCGCCAGCGGTTCGCCGTTGCGGTCGAAGATGGTGCCGCGCGACACCGGGATCGGCACCTCGCGCAGGAATCGCGCGTCGCCCTGCTTCTGGTAGAACTGCTTGCGCACCACCTGCAGGTCGAACGCGCGCGCCACCAGACCCAGCGAGACCAGGCCGAGCACACCCACCACCACCACCATGCGCTTGCGCGCACTGGGGCCGGCGCCGCGACGACGGCTCGGCGACGACGTGGCGCGTTGCGGCTGCGGACGCGTGCGGTCGCGCCACTTCATCGGCGCAGCAACCGGATATCTTGCGGACGCGGATCGACCATGCCCAGCTGCTGCCGCGCCTCTTCGTCGATGCGGCGCGGCTCGGCGAACGTGGCCTGCTCCAGCTCGAGCTTGCCGTACTCGATGTTCATGTCGTCGCGCTGGTTCTGCAACGCGGTCAGATTGACGAACAGCACCCGGCTCTCGTGGCGCGCCCACACCACGCTGATCGCGCTGGCGATCACGGCGGCCAGCAGCGCGAGCATGAGGATGGTCTGGATCATCTTCATGCGTGGCCCGCCTGCGCCAGTTTCTCGGCCACCCGCAGCACGGCCGAGCGGGCGCGCGGATTCACGGCGAGCTCGGCCTCGGAGGGGAATTGCGCCTTGCCTACCGCGGCCAGCTCGGCTGGCGCCGCGGCCTGCGGCGGACCGCGCCGGCTGCCCTGCACGCGGCCGGAATGGTCGCGGATGAACTGCTTGACGATGCGGTCTTCCAGCGAGTGGAAGCTGATCACGGCGAGCCGGCCGCCGGGCTTCAGCCGCGCCAGCGCGGCGTCCAGCCCGCGCCGCACGGCATCCAGCTCCCCGTTCACGTGGATGCGCAAGGCCTGGAAGCTGCGCGTGGCAGGGTGCTTACCCGGTTCGCGCCGACCCACCACTCGCTCGATCAGGGCGGACAGCTCGCCGGTGCGGGTAAGCGGGCTTTCCGCGCGACGCTCCACGATGGCGCGGGCGATCTTGCGGCTGAAGCGCTCTTCACCGAACTGCCAGAGCACGTCGGCGATCTCGCGCTCGGGCGCATGGGCGAGGAAGTCCGCCGCGCTCTCGCCCTGCGTGGTGTCCATGCGCATGTCCAGCGACGCGTCGGCCATGAAGCTGAAGCCGCGCGCGGCTTCGTCCAGCTGTGGCGAGGACACGCCCAGATCCAGCAGCACGCCGTCGAGGCCGGCAGCGGTCTCGTCCCATTCGGCGAGGCTGGCGAAGTTGGCGTGGCGGATCGCCACGCGCGGCTCGGCGGCGAATGCGTCCCGCGCCGCGGCGATGGCTTTCGGGTCGCGGTCCATCAGCAGCAGCCGTCCGGCGGAGCCCAGGCGCGACAGCACGGCGCGTGCGTGTCCGCCGCGTCCAAAGGTGCCATCCAGATAACGCCCGCCTGCCTGCACGGCAAGGCCCTCCACCGCTTCATCCAGCATTACCGGGATGTGCCGCAACTCGGCCATGCCGCACCTCCCGTCCCGTAACCCGCCTGCAAACCCGCGCACCGCGCTAGAGCTGCAATGCGGCCATGTCGTTGGTGATTTCGTCTTCGCCGATGGTCTGGCGGATCTTGGCCAGGTGAGCCTGTTCGCTCCACAGCTCGAACTTGTTGCCCATGCCCAGCAGCACCGCCTTCTTCTCGATGCCCGTGGTCGCACGCTGGCTGGCCGGCAGCAGGATGCGCGCGGCACCGTCGGGTTCCACCACCGCGGCGGCACCCACGATCTTCATCTGCATGTCGCGGTGCGCCTTGACCACCTTGGACAACGCGTTGACCTGGTCGCGCACCTTTTCCCACTCGGCATGCGGGAACAGCCACAGGCAGCCCGGCTCGAACGGGTTGTAGGTGATCACCAGACGGTTCACGCAGGCGCCGGCCACCAACTCGCGGTACGCGGTCGGTATGGCCAGTCGGCCCTTGTCGTCGACGGTGATGGCGGTCTCGCCCTGGAACACGCAACAGACTCCACGAAAACCCACGATTTCACACTGAAAACCACGATAGTCTCGCCCCCTGAGACTGTCAAGGGATTTTTGCTTGTGAATCAAGGAGAAAGGCGAAGTTATGACTGCGTTTCCAGCACTTTCTGAGGAACATCCCCAAGGTGCTTGAATGCAGGGAAATTTTTGCGAAACGAGTTGCGCGCCGGCTGGCGCGAATCGTCACGCTCATGCCCGCCATGGCCGGCAGTGACATGAACCTCCGTTCACCTCGTCGCCATACCCCAGCCACATGCACATGCCCCGGCGCACGTGTGCGCCGGGGCATGGACGGGAAAGGTGGAGTCGGCCTGTAAGCCGGGTTCTGTACGCCTTGCGGCGCGACAGTCATTCCTCTCGGCCAGGCGTCGCCGCCTGGCTCCAGCAACCTACCCGGGAACAACGCGGGCCGCGTTATCGTTCCCCTATTTGGTCTTGCTCCGAGTGGGGTTTACCGTGCCGCACGGCGTTGGCCCCGTACGCGGTGCGCTCTTACCGCACCCTTTCACCCTTGCCTGTGCCCTTGCGGGCCATCGGCGGTCTGCTCTCTGTTGCACTGGCCGTCGGCTCGCGCCGCCCAGGCGTTACCTGGCACCCTGCCCTGTGGAGCCCGGACTTTCCTCGACGCGCTTGCGCGCGACGCGACTGTCCGGCCGACTCCGCCGGTCATTGTAGTAGGAGCGCACCCTGTGCGCGATGGCTTTTGCTTCGATCAGGCGCCAGCACAGTCGCGCACAGGGTGCGCCCCTACCCTTCGTATAGCGCCTTGCGCGGCGCACCGCTGATCGCGGCAGCCAGCTTCGCGGCCTTCGCCGGCGACAGTTCCTCGCGCAGGATGGCGAAGATGCGCTGCCCTTCGGCGAGCTTCGCATCCGCCTCCTCGCCGCGACCAGCAACCAGGAGCACGCATTCGCCGCGCTGCTGGTCGGGATCGTTCGCCACGCGCTCGGCGAGCTGCGCCAGCGGCTCGCCGATCACCGTCTCGAACATCTTGGTAAGTTCCCGTGCCAGCACCGCCTCGCGTTCTTCACCGAACACCGCACGCATGTCGGCCAGGCTTTCGGCGACGCGATGCGAGGATTCGTAGAAGACCAGCGTGCGCGGCTCACCCGCCAGTTCCTGCAGGCGTGCACGGCGCGCCGCGGATTTCGGCGGCAGGAAACCCTCGAACACGAAACGGTCGCTGGGCAGGCCCGCCACCGACAAGGCGGCGATCGCCGCGCAGGCGCCCGGCACCGGCGCGCAACCGATGCCCGCCGCCCGCGCCGCGCGCACCAGGCGGAACCCCGGATCGGAAATCAGCGGCGTGCCCGCATCGGAAATCAGCGCCACCGATTCACCGCCCTGCAATCGTCGCACGATGGCATCCACCACTTCGCGCTCATTGTGCTCATGCAGCGCAACCAGCGGCGTGGCAACGTTGTGATGGAGCAGCAACGGCCGGCTGTGGCGAGTGTCCTCGGCGGCGATCACCGCCACCTCGCGCAACGTGGCGATCGCCCGTGCGGAGAAATCGTCGCGATGGCCGATCGGCGTGGCGACCACCCACAGGCAGCCGGGTTGGACGGATGACATGTGCAAGCTCCTGCGGACCCGAGTCACGGAAACGATCGGCTATCATCGCGCACACTCGCCGCGATTACCGACAAGAGACTTCCGATGCGCCTGCGCCCCGTCCCCCGGCCATCCCTGCCCGCCCTCGGTCCGATCCTGTTGCTGGCCGCCACGCTGGCCCTGAGCAGTTGCGTCCCGGGCAACACGAAGAGCTCGCCTGCTGAAATCAGCGCATCGGACAGTGCCGCATCGCTGGCCCGGCAAGGCCAGTTCGACCAGGCCGCACAGGCTTACCTCGCGCTGGCCGCGCAATACGGCGGCCATGCCGACCGCTACCAGCTGCTGGCGGCCGAAGCCTGGCGCGAGGAGGGCCGGATCGAAGCGGCCGCACCCACCCTGGCGCAGATCAGGCGCGCCAACCTGCAGGGCGACGATACCGTGCGTTTCGACCTGCTGCGCGCCGATCTCGCGCTGCGCAACCACGATGCGGCTACCGCACTCCGGCTCACCACCCAGCCCTCCGTTGCCGTGCCGGACAAGCTGCAGGCGCGCCTGTACGAACTGCGCGCCCGCGCCCAGGCCGCCACGGGCGACCACTGGGGCGCCGCCCGCACCCGCGTGCAGATGGATGACCACCTGCAAGGGCTGGATCGCGCGGAAAACCGCAAGCAGATCCTCGCCCAGCTGACCCAGCTGGACGTGGCTTCGCTCAAGCAGCGCGCCGCCGCGATGAAGCCGGACGACCGCATGTTGTCGTGGACCAACGAGGCGCTCACCCAGCTCGGCGTCACCGTAGCCCAGGCGCCGCCGTCGCTGCAGCAGCCGGTCGGCACCCTGTTGCCGGGCACCGGTGCCGACGTGCGCGAGGGCTACAAGATGCCAGCCCACGTAGCCCTGCTACTGCCCGAGGATGGCGTCTATTCCGCTGCCAGCAATGCGATTCTCGAGGGCTTCTTCGCCGCCTACGCCGAGAGCACCCGCACCCACGCGCCGCGCGCCTCGGTGCGCATCTACGACACGCAGGGCAGTTCCGACGGCGCGATCAAGGCCTACCAGCAGGCTGCGACCGATGGTGCGCAACTGGTGGTCGGCCCGCTCACCCGCGGCGCGGTGGCCGCGCTGTTCGCGCAAGCCAAGTTGCCGGTACCGGTGCTGGCGCTGAACCACCCGGACAACCGGCAGCTCCCCGCGAGCAATGCCAGCGAGTTCGGCCTGCTACCGGAAACCGAAGGTGCCCAGGCCGCCGATCACATGATCGAACGCGGCGTGCACCAGGCCTACGTGGTGATCTCCAGCGACGACTTCGCCCAACGTGCGGCCAACGCGTTCAAGGCCGAGCTGCTCGCCCGCGGCGGCGATGTGGCGGGTATGGCCACCCTGCCCGCCGATGGCACGAACTACGCGAACCTGATCGCCAGCCTGCACCTGCCCGTCACCGCCGCCACCGCCGCTCCCGCCACCAGCACGCCCGATGCCTCCGCTCCCGCTGCCAGCGCCAGTACAGGCGCCGTCGCCGGTGCCCCCGCGAGTGACACCGGCATCTTCATCAGCATGCGCCCCAACCAGGCGCGCCTGCTGCTGCCACAGCTGCAGATCGCCAGGATCGCGCTGCCGGTGTTCGCCACCTCGCACGTCTACGCCGGCTCCGACAATCCCACCGCGGACGGCGATCTCAACGGCGTGGAGTTCTGCGATGCGCCATGGCTGTTCGACGCCCAGCCCGGCCTGCCGCGCCACGACGACATCGCCACCCTGCTGCCCGCCGCGCGCGACGGCAATGCACGGCTGTTCGCGTTCGGCATGGATGCGTGGAACCTGGTGCCCTACCTCGACTGGCTGCGCAACCACCCCGGCAGCTATCTGCCCGGCGCCAGCGGCCAGCTCACCGCCGACCAGTTCGGCCGCATCCGCCGCGTGCTGATCTGGGCAAAGTTCCAGAACGGCCTCGCGCGCCCGCTGGGCGGCAGCCTGCAGGTCGACGACCTGCCCACGCCGGCAACCAGCACACCGGCCCCGGCCAGCAGCGCGCAACCGGCCCCCGCTTCCTCGACCCGCTGATGCGCGACACCGGTGCCGCCTTCGAGCAGCGCGCCAGTGCCGAACTCGAACGCGCCGGCCTGAAACTGCTGGCGCGCAACTACACCACCCGCCACGGCGAACTCGACCTGGTCATGCTCGACGGCGACACCGTGGTGTTCGTCGAGGTGCGTTACCGCGCGCGTGCCGGCCACGGCGACGCGCTCGCCTCGGTCACCCGCGGCAAGCGGGACAAGCTGGTCCGCACCGCGCAATTATGGTTGGCCACCCATCCGCAACACGCACAGCGCCCCTGCCGCTTCGACGTGGTGAGCTACGACGGCCAGGCCGCCGATGCGCGCATGCAATGGCTGCGCGCGGCGTTTGAAGCCGACTGAAGCGTAGCTGGCAAGCATTCACGCGATACGGCGTCGAGCACCTTCTCATTGAACCGGAGCGCCCCATGCAGAGCGGCTGCATCGAAAGCTCCAGCGGCAAGTTCCGCGACGAATGCCTGAACGAGCACTGGCTCACATCGCCGGGCCGAGCCCGCGATGCGATCGCGGACCGGCGGCGTGCCTGCAACGCAACACGACCGCACAGCCGTTGTGGGCATATCCCGCCCGCTCGGTTTGCAGCTCGTCATCGTGCACGACATGCCAACACACGGCACCCTTCAACCTTGGGCTTTCTCAGTGACCGTAGGTACGGCTACTGGGGGAAAGGTCACGCGTACCCGTCGTGTGCACAGCGTTAAACTGCCGCGATGCCACTGCCCTCCACCCTGCTGGACTTTCTGCACGAAGCCTTCCCGTCCGGCGCCGTGTCCACGGCCGAAGCCGAACGCCGCGCCTGCGCCGGCGACAACTCGCGGCTCAACACGCTGCCGGATGCGGTGGTTTTCCCGACGGAGCACGCGCAGGTGGAAGCGCTGGTACATGCCTGCCGCGAGCATCGCGTACCGATCACCGCACGCGGTGGCGGCACCAGTTCCACCGGCGCCTCGGTGCCGTTGGAAGGCGGCGTGGCGGCGAACTTCATGCGCATGGACCGCATCCTGCGCATCGATCCGGACAACCGCCTCGCCGTGGTGGAGCCGGGCGTGACGAACGAGGCGTTGCAGCTGGCGCTGGCGCCGCACGGCTTCTTCTGGCCCCCCGATCCGGGCTCGGCGCCGTGGTGCACGGCGGGCGGCAACCTCGCCTGCAACGCCTCCGGACCGCACGCGGTGAAATACGGCTCGACCCGCGACAACGTGCTGGGCCTCCGCGCCGTGGCGGGCAACGGCGAGAGCTTTCGCTGCGGCACGCAGACCACCAAGAGTGCGATCGGCTACGACCTCACGCGCCTGCTGATCGGTTCGGAAGGCACGCTGGCACTGATCACCGAGGCCACGCTCAAGCTCACGCCGAAACCCTTGGCGGTGCGCACGCTACGCGCCTCGTATCGCAACACCGCGGCGGCGGCGCGGGCAGTGGCGCGCATCATGGCGCAGCCGGCCACGCCCTGTGCGCTGGAGTTCATGGATGCGCTGGCGCTGAAGCTGGCTCGCGAGCACCAGCCCGAGGCCGGCGTACCGGTGGTCGAGGCGCTGCTGATGATCGAGCTGGACGGCGCCCAGGATGCGCTGGACAGCGCGGTCGCCGCCGTCGAATCCGCCGCACGCGTGGATGGGCTGGTGCAACTGGAGGTGGCCCGCGACGAGGCACAGACCCGCGCGCTATGGGCCGCACGCAAGGCGCTCTCCTTCGCCCAGCGCGCCGCCACGCAGCACAAGATCAACGAGGACGTGGTGGTGCCGGTGAGCCGCCTGCCCGAGCTGGTGGATGGCGTGAAGCAGCTGGCCGCGAGACACGCCGTGCCCATCGTCAGCTTCGGCCACGCCGGCAACGGCAACCTGCACGTGAACCTGTTGCCGCGCGACGTGGACGAGATCGAACGCGCCTACGCCGCGTTGCCCGGGCTGTTCGCGCTGGTGATCGCGCTGGACGGCACGATCTCGGGCGAACACGGCATCGGCGTGGTCAAGCGCGAGTTCATGCCGCTGGCGCTGCCGGCCGCCACGCTGGACCTGATGCGCGGCATCAAGGCCGCGTTCGATCCCGACGGCATCCTCAATCCGGGCAAGCTGTTGCCGTGAGCGGACTGGAATCCTTCGAACAACTGCTGGCGCGCGTCCGCGCCTGCCGCCTGTGCGAGGCGCACCTGCCGCTGGGGCCGCGCCCGGTGCTGCAGGCGTCGCCGCAGTCGCGGCTGCTGATCGTGAGCCAGGCGCCGGGACGCAAGGTGCACGAGACCGGCATCCCGTTCAACGACGTCAGCGGCGATCGCCTGCGTGAATGGCTGGGCGTGGATCACGCCACGTTCTACGACGCGGGAAAGATCGCCATCGTGCCGATGGGTTTCTGTTTTCCCGGCACCGGCAAGGGTGGCGACCTGCCGCCGCGGCCGGAATGCGCGCCCGCCTGGCATCCGCTGCTGCTGCCACGCCTCACGCAGGTGCGGCTGACGCTGGCGATCGGCCAGTACGCGCAGGCCGGCCTGCTCGGCGAACGGCGCGGACGCACGCTCACCGATACCGTGCTGGCCTGGCGCGAACACCTCGCCCGCGGCGCGCTGCCGCTGCCGCACCCCAGCCCGCGCAACCGGCTGTGGCTCGCGCGCAATCCATGGTTCGAAACGGAACTGCTGCCGGAGCTGCGCCGGCAGGTGGCCATGGCATTGCGTTAGGAACCGCCCGGCCGTCTCTCGACATCCGATGACGGTCCCCTTGCAGACCATCATTCCGGCGCAGGCCGGAATCCAGTGAAGCAATGCATGGTTGTCGCGAAGACCCGTCGCCCCTGCTACTGGATTCTGGCCTGCGCCGGAATGACGGCGAGGGGAGACGGAGCACGCGGCGAGAGTGAGGTGGTTCGGCCACGTCGGAGCGAGCGAAGGGCCGCAAGCCGCGGCTCCATGCCACGACCTCGTAGTCAACAGCGACGGTGTGGCCGCAGGGCTAACACCACACGCATTACCGGGAGCGCGCCTTCAACCCGTGCGGCGCGCGAAGATCAGGTGCAGCCCGAACAGCATGAATACCGCGCCGGCGCAGCCGTCGATCCAGCGGCGCAGGCGCAGGTAGCCGCGGCGCATCGCCGGCAGCGCGAACACGCCGGCCACCAGGGCGAACCACAGTAGCGTCTCGGCCACCACCATCAGCCACAGCCCCCAGCGCGCCCAGGCACTCTGCCCGTCGCCCACGAAAGCGGAGAAGATGCTGCCGAAATACACCACCACCTTGGGGTTGGCGAGATTGGTGAACAGGCCGCTGCGCAGCGCGCGCCAGGGGCCATTGGCCAATCGCACCGCATGCGCCGGCACGCCGCCAGCAGGCACAGCCAGTGCGCCGCGCAGCATCTTCAGCCCCATCCAGCACAGGTAGGCGCCACCGCATACCGCGATCGCGCGCTCCAACCACAGCAGCCGGTGCAACAGCAGCTGCAGGCCGAGCAGCGCCAGCGCAGCCCACACCGCCACGCCCAGCGTGATACCCGCCACGCCAGCCAGCGCCTCGCGGCGCGAGTGGCTCACCGCGGTCTGCGAGACGTAGAAGAAATCCGGGCCCGGGCTCATCAGGGCGATCAGCTGTACCACGGCGATGGTCAGGAACAGGCTCATGCAACACGCTCCGGACGGGATGGCGGAAGCGCAGTTTAGCCGCAACAGTGCGATGCACCGCGCCTTGCTGCCTTGCCGGAGCTTCATCTAATCTGGCCCGATTCCAAGCAGCATGGCCACGGGATCGTCCCCGGCCGAAAGGGGAATCCGCATCCATGAGCCTCAAGCTCCGCCTCGTCATCCTGAATTTCTTCCAGTACTACATCTGGGGCGCCTGGCTGCTGACCATCGGCACGTGGTGGTTCCAGACCCTGCACTGGTCGGGCACCAGCTTCGGCGCGATCTTCTCGACCATGGGCATCGCCTCGCTGTTCATGCCTTCGCTGGCCGGCATCGTGGCGGACAAGTGGATCAACGCGGAGCGCCTGTACGGCCTGTTCCAGATCGTGGGCGCGCTGGTGCTGTTCGCGATACCGCATGCGGCCGACCCGCAGCAGATGTTCTGGGTGGTGCTGCTGTACATGTGTTTCTACATGCCCACCATCTCGCTCTCGATCACGGTGGCGTACAACGCGCTCAAGCAGGAAGGGCTGGACGTGGTGAGCACCTATCCGCCGATCCGCGTGTGGGGCACGGTGGGTTTCATCGCCGCCACCTGGACCACCAGCCTGCTCGGCTTCAAGGCGTCTCCGGCGCAGTTCCACGTGGCCGCGGGCGCCTCGCTGCTGCTGGGCCTGTATGCGTTCACCCTGCCGAAGTGCCCGCCCAGGCTCGATGCCGCGCACAGCCGCAGCCTGACGGATCGTCTCGGCCTCACCTCGTTCGTGCTGTTCAAGAACCGCAACATGGCGGTGTTCTTCGTCTTCGCGATGCTGCTGGGCGCGGCGCTGCAGCTCACCAATGCCTATGGCGACGCCTTCCTCAGCGACTTCGTCAAGGTGCCGGCCTACGCGAACCTGCTGACGGTGAAGTACTCGACCATCATCATCTCGATCTCGCAGTTCTCGGAAACCGCGTTCATCCTCACCATCCCGTTCTTCCTGAAGCGCTTCGGCATCAAGGCGGTGATGACGATGAGCATGCTGGCCTGGGTGCTGCGCTTCGGCCTGTTCGCGTTCGGCAACCCGGATCCCCTCGGCGGGTTATGGATGATCGTGCTGTCGTGCATCGTCTACGGCATGGCGTTCGACTTCTTCAACATCTCCGGCTCGCTGTTCGTCGAGGGCCAGGCCGACCCGAAGATCCGCGCCAGCGCGCAAGGCCTGTTCATGCTGATGACCAACGGCGTCGGCGCGGTGCTGGGCAGCCTGATCGCCGGCTTCGTGATCGACCACTTCTTCACCAACCACGCCTGCAACGATGCGCTGCTGATCTGCAAGGACTGGCACGGCATCTGGCTGGCCTTCGCCGGCTATGCACTGGTGATGGCGCTGCTGTTCGTGCCGCTGTTCAAGCACCGGCACGACCCGGCCGCCGCCGGCCGCATCGTGCCCACACACTGAGTCAGCCGGCCAGCTTGCTCGCCACCACCTGGTCGCGGCCGCCGGACTTCGCCGCGTACAGGGCCAGGTCGGCGGCGCGCATCCAGCTCGACAGGTCATGGCAGCGCGCGCCATCGAACTGCGCCACACCAATGCTGATCGTCAGTTTGGTCAACGGCAGGTCCTTCGGCAGGACGAGTGCGGCCACCCCCGTGCGCAAGGCTTCGGCCAGGCGCATGCCTGCGGCCAAGCCGGCACGCGGGCACAGCACGGTGAATTCCTCGCCGCCGATGCGCGCCACGAAACAGGAGTCGTCCACCGCGGTGCGCAGGTAATCGGTCAGGAGCCGCAATACCCGGTCGCCCTGCAGGTGCCCGATGCTGTCGTTGATGCTCTTGAAATGATCGATGTCGATCAGCAACAGCACGTGCGGCGCTGCGTGCTCCTCGCGCGGATGGTGCAGCAGCTCGGTGGCACGCTGCTGGAACGCGCGCCGGTTCGCCATGCCGGTCAGCGGATCGCGCAAGGTCTGCGCCTGCAGCTCGGCGGCATGCCGGCGCTGCGCGCGCAGCAGCAGCACGAGCAGGCCGACGATCAGGAGCAAGGCTGCCGCCAGCAAGGCAATCGTCACACTGGCCAGGCGCTGCCGCTGCTGCTGCTCGCGCCGGCGCGCAGCGTCAGCCTCCGCCGCCTTGAGCTGCAAGTCCTTCAGCTCGTTGGCATGCTCCAGCTCGCTGATGCGCAGCTCCTTCTCGCGGGTGGCATAGCGCTGCTCCAGTTCGGCCTCGACGACGCGCTGCGCCGGTGTCTCTGCCTGGTTGTTGAGCCGCGATGCCTCGCGCTCGTCGGCCAAGGCCTGGCGCAGGTCGCCGACCTGTTCGGCCATCCGGCTCTCCACCTGCAGCATGCCGATCAACTGGCCGTTGATGCCGGCCTTGCGTGCGCGCGCCACGGCATCGCGCATCCGCGCGTAGGCCTGGCGATGCAGGCCCAGCGCCGCCTCGGCCAGCGCGATGTCGGTGGTGGAGTCCAGCGAATCGCTGACGCGGCCGGCGGCCAGCTCCTGTTTGAGCGAGGCCTGCGACAACGCCATCGCCTCGCGCGGGCGGCCCTGCTTGAGATACATCTTCGCCAGGTTGTCGCCCACCAGCACCACCAATTGATCCGCCCCTGCCCTGGCGTAGTGCTGGCGCGAACGCTTGTAGGCGGCGGCTGCGTCGTCCACCTTGTCCTGCGTGGCCAGCGCGAGGCCTGTGTCGTTCTCCGCATCGCCCATGCCGAACTCGTCGCCCAGTGCGCGATAGTCCGCCAGCGCCTGCTGGCACAGCGGAATAGCCTTGTCCGGCTTGTCGTCGAGGGTGTAGGCGTCGCAGAACTGGTAGCGTGCCCAGGCCACGATCCCGGGATCGGCCTGCCCCAGCACCTTGTTCGCCGCCTGCAGGGCTTCGCCCAGGCCGGCACTGATGCCATTGGCGATGTCATGGCGCGCCTGCAGGAAACCCGCGGCCGCCGCGGCCACCGGATCGTGCGTCACCGCGGCCAGGCTGTTGAGGCGCAGCGTGGCTTCAGCCAGCGCCGCATCGTCGTTGCTGTTGATCGCGGCCGTGCCCATGCCCCACAACAGCTCGCGCTCGCGCGCCGGCGGCAGGTTGGCGCCCGCGTGGTCGAGCTGCTGGCGGACCGCGGCGATCAAACCGTGCGGATCGGTCACGGCGCGCTCGCGGAACGCATTCATGGACGCCGCGACAGCAGGCATCGCCATCAGCGTCAGCAGCAGACCCAGCCATGCCCCCCGAAACATCCGAAGCCCGTTCCCTGTCAAGTGCCTCTCGCCGTGATCATAGCTTTTCCGGGTGACCGTCACACTCGCCGCCGGCACGACGGCTGGACGCCGAGCGCCCCGCATTTCGCCACTGCCGCGTGTCAGCCGGCGCCATCGCCAGGCAACAGATGCTCCTGCACCAGCTGGCTGCGCGGCGCCAGCAGCCGGCCATGGTCGTCGAAGCGCAGCACGACCAGCCAGTCATAGACGTCGCCCGGCCACGACTTGCGGCCGGTGATGGCCTTGGCGTCGCCGCCGAAAGCCTCGATCAGCTTGTCGATGTGGCCGTGGTGCCAGGCGATCAGCACCACCGGCGCCTGGTTGTCCTTGCCCAGCGACTTCACCAGCTTGTCCACGTCGGCGTCGGCATACGGCTGCTCGATCGGCAGCCCAAGACGCTGCGATAGCGGCGTCAGCGTCAGGCGCGGCCGGATGCTGGCCTTGCTGTCCCTGGTGGCGATCAGCCGTCCCGGCAGCAGGCTCTGGCCATCGAGCCGCAGCGGGTCGAAATAGCTGGCGTAAGCCTGGGCGCGCTGCTCGCCCTGCGAGCTCAGGCCATTGCCCGAGGCCGGTTTCTCGGCATGCCGCACGATCAGCACGGTGACATTGCGCAGCCCGCGGCTGCCTTTGTCGCCATGATCGTGGTGCGCCAGCGCCGCCATCGGCAGCACCAGCAACAGTGACAAAAACATCCATGCGCGCTGGCGCCGGGTGGTGCTCATGCAGTGCCTCCGTCGGTTCATCGGGTCCAAAAGGTCGGCCGGGTACAATACCCGCATGCAGATCGGCCCGTACCGCATCGACCCGCCGCTGGCGCTGGCCCCCATGGCCGGCGTCACCGACAAGCCGTTCCGCCTGCTGTGCAAGCGGCTGGGCGCGGGCCTGGCCGTGTCCGAGATGACAACGGCCGACCCGCGCCTCTGGCATACACGCAAGTCGCTGCACCGCATGGACCACGCGGGCGAGCCCGAGCCGGTGAGCGTGCAGATCGCCGGCTACGACCCGGCGATGCTGGCCGAGGCCGCGCGCTTCAACGTGGCCAACGGCGCGCAGATCGTCGACATCAACATGGGCTGCCCGGCGAAGAAGGTGTGCAACGTGTGGTCCGGCTCCGCCCTGCTGCAGGACGAGCCGCTGGTGGCGCGCATCTGCAAGGCCGTGGCGGAGGCGGCGGAGGTGCCGGTGACGCTGAAGATCCGCACCGGCTGGGATCGCCAGAACAAAAATGCGCTGGCCATCGCGCGCATTGCCGAGGACGCCGGCATCGCCGCGCTCGCCGTGCATGGCCGCACCCGCGCCGACAAGTACGAAGGCGAGGCCGAATACGAGACCATCGCCGCGGTGAAAGCCAGCGTCCGCATCCCGGTGTTCGCCAACGGCGATGTCGCGACACCGCAGCAGGCCAGGCACGTGCTCGACGCCACCGGCGCGGATGCGCTGATGATCGGCCGCGGCGCACAGGGCCGACCGTGGATCTTCCGCGAGATCGCCCACTACCTCGCCACCGGCGAACAGCTGCCCGAACCGACGCCGGCCGAAGTGGCGGCGATCCTGCTCGGCCACCTGGAACACCTCTACGCCTTCTATGGCGAACAGGCCGGCGTGCGCATCGCGCGCAAGCACCTGGGCTGGTACGCCAAGGATCGCCTGGAGAACGCCGCCTTCCGCGGGGTGGTCAACCGCGCGGAAACCGCGGCCGAACAGCTCCGGCTGACCCGCGACTATTTCGCCGCGCTGTCGGTCGGCGAGCGCCTGGCTGCTTGATCCGTCTTCAGGCCGCCAGCTCGCACGGCAGTTCCACCGTCGTCAGGCGCAACCGCGGCGGCAGCTCGGCCTGCACATCGCCGCGATGGCCGAGCAGGCGCAGCGCGCCGTCCATGTCCTCGGTCAGCACGGTGAGGCTTTCCACCCAGTCGCCGTCGTTGGCATAGATCAGGCCGTCGCGCTGGATCAGCGCGGCGCGATGGATGTGCCCGCAGACGATGCCGTCGAGGCGCCGTCGCGCGGCATCGTCCAGCCCGGCCTGCACGAAGCGCGCGATGTAGCGTTCGGCGGCGCCGCTGCGCCGCTTCACGAAGGCGGACAACGACCAGTAGCGCAGGCCGAGCCGCCTGCGCGCACAGTTGAGCCAGCGGTTGCAGGTGAGAATGCGGTAGTAGAGCCAGTCGCCCAGGCGTTCCTGCAGGCCGCCGAACTGGGTGACGTTGTCGTAGTCGTCGCCATGCGTCACCAGCAGGCGGCGGCCGTCGGCGGTGACGTGGACCGCGCGCCGCCGCACGCGCATGCCCGGCAGCATCAGCCCGCACACCCGCCGCAACGGCCGGTCGTGGTTGCCTGGCACGTAGATGATCTCCGTACCGCGCGCGTGCAGCGCGTGCAGCGCCTCGATCACCCGGGTATGCGCACCGCTCCATTGCGAGCGGCGCTGCGCCATCCGCCACAGGTCGACGATGTCGCCCACCAGGTACAACTGCCTGCAGCGCAGGTTGTCGAGGAAATCGGCCAATTCCGCCGCGTGGCAATGCCGCGTGCCCAGGTGCACGTCGGACAGGAACACCGTCCGCAGCCGCCGCTCGGACGGGGCGGTCGGGCGCTTCATGCCACCGCATCCTGCCGGCGCGCCAGGTAGCGCTGGCGCTTGCGCGGCCGCAGCCGCTCCAGGTCCACCTCGATCAGTCCGTCGATGGAGCCGCTGAAGTCCGGGTCCACGCCGAAGGCGAGGAAACACGCCCCGCCGGGCTCGCACAGCTCGGTGTACTGCTTGTACAGCATCGGCACCGAGGCGCCGAGCCGGTCCAGCGCCAGCTTCAGTGCCTCGTGCGCGGCCGCGCCGTCGAGCCCGTCGAACGATGGCGCCGCATCCCCGAACGCGAATGGCCGGCGCGCGCTGGCCAGCGGCTGCGCACTGCCGTGGTAGCGCTGGTAGTAGGCCACGATCTGCTCGCTCGCCGCGCGCGGCAGCGCGGCGCTGATCGACACCGCACCATAGAGGTAGCGCACGCCCGGATGGCGCTGCAGGTAGGCGCCGATGCCCTGCCATAGGTAGTCGAGGCTGCGGCTGCCCCAGTAGTCGGGCACCACGAAGCTGCGGCCAAGCTCCAGTCCCGTCGCCAGCCGCGGCACGGCCTCGTCCGCGTAGCGGAACAGCGATGCCGTGTACAGACCGGCCAGCCCGGTGCGCGCCAGCGCCTCGACGCCACGCATCACCCGATAGGCGCCGGCGATGCGCGAGGCCTCTGCGTCCCACACCAGGATGTGGTCGTAGTGCGCATCGTAGGCGTCGAGGTCGCGGCTGCGGCCGGTGCCTTCGCCGACCTCGCGGAAGGTCAGTTCGCGCAGCAGGCCGATTTCCTGCAGCAGCGGCGAACCGCCGGCATTCCGCGCCAGGTGGATCTGCTTGCCGTCGCTGGTGGCTCCGAGCAGTTCAGTGGCCGCCACGGCCGCCGCCAGTTCGTGCGCGCCGATCGGCGGCGCCACAGGCATGGAGCCCACCCCGGAGGGCGCCGTTTCGTCGCGGCCGATGGCATACAGCGTCTGGCGGATGCGTCGAAGCGCATCGCGCTCGCGCTCGCCATCCGTGACCACGGTCGGCTCGCCCACGTGCAAGCGCACCGGCCGCTGCCGGCGGGCGAACATCTCCCGCGCCAGCAGCGCCGTCGACGCCGGTCGCCACAGTGCGGAAATCCCGTAGAACAACACCGAATTGCGCGCCTCGATGCGCACCGGCAATACCGGCGCCGCTGCGCGGCGCGCGAAGCGCAGGAAGCCGGGACGCCAGTGCGGGTCGCGTACGCCGCGCGGACCCAGCCGCGAAACCTCGCCGGCCGGAAATACGATCACGCATCCGCCGGCGCGCAGGGCGCGCCCCACCCGGCGCAGGCTGGCCGCGCCGGCGCTGCCGCCGAACACGCGCACCGGCAGCAGCAGCTCCGCCAGCGGCTCCACCAGCGCCAGCACTTCGTTGGCGATGATGCGCACGTCGCGGCGCACCCGCCCCACCATGTCCAGCAGCGCCAGCGCATCGAGCCCGCCGCAGGGGTGGTTGGCGACGATCAGCAGTGGCCCCTTTGGCGGGATGCGCGCCAGCGCTTGCCCGTCCACGTCGTAGCGCAATTGCAGGTAGCGCAGCCCCGCTTCGACGAAGGCGAAGCCGCGCAACCCGGCATGCTCCGTGCAGAAGGCATCGATGCCGTCCAGTCCCGACCAGCTTGCCCATCCGTGCAGCAGCGGGGTGGCGAGCCGCCCGCGGTGACCGCGGAACCAGTGGGGGTAGCGTTGCTGCAAACGCTGCTCGATGGCTTGCATGGCGAGACTCCCGGCTTGGCCTGCCGCAAGATTCCGCGACCATCGGGACGGCCTCGTTGCGTTGCCGCGTCAGCGGCATGACAGCGCCGGATAGCGGGCCCTCCATGACCGTTTGGATGGCTATCCGTCCATTGACGGATGCCCTGCCGGAGCGTACCTTGCGCAGCGCCGAGGTTTTCATCTTTCCATTCGAATGGAAAGATGAAATCAAAAGGGAAGCCGGTGCGAATCCGGCGCTGCCCCGCAGCGGTATGTGGAAACGACCTCCGTCACCAGCACTGGGCTAAGGAGCCTGGGCTGCAGAAACCATCCGGGCTGCAAAGCCCGCGGCGCGGTGCATATTTCCGCCGGCTCTTGGCCCATGGGACCACCATGGGCCAGCAAACCGTCGAAAATCTGCCCTCGCACCACAGGCTTTTCGCCTCGGATGTTTCTGTGGCCCAGGTTCCCGCCCGGGAAGCGGCGGACAGTAGGCGGCCGGCACATCGCCAGCCATGTCCACGAGCCCGAAGACCTGCCTTGGCCGGAATCCGCGCGCCCGCGAAAGCGAGCGCTCGGGCTCCGTACGGCCTGGCTCTCCGCGGGGAGTGCCACGCTCGCCGCGTGGATCGCGGCGGGCGCGTCATACCCCGCGCAAGCTGGTTCGCCCGCGGGGGCGAAGGTCACCGGCCCAGCCGTCCGCGCTGGCCACCCTTCGTTCCTCTTTGCCCATCCATGCAAGAGGAATCATCCATGTCACTCGTCACCTTTCTCGGTTTTCCACGCATCGGCCTGAAGCGCGAACTGAAGCGCGCGCTCGAATCCCACTGGCACGGCAACACGCCGGCCGACACCCTGCTCGACACCGCTCGCACACTGCGGGCGCGGCACTGGCAGCTGGCGCGCGAGGCCGGCGCCGACGTCGTGCCCTGCAACGACTTCAGCCTCTACGATCACGTGCTCGACACCGCTGTGCTGTTCGACGCGATCCCGGGTCGCTACCGGCCGGTGTTCGCCGAAAACCGTCTGGACGGCTATTTCGCGATGGCGCGCGGCCACAAGCGCGGCGGCCACGACCTGCACGCGCTGGAAATGACCAAGTGGTTCGACACCAACTACCACTACCTGGTGCCGGAGCTGCATGCCGGCCAGCGCTTCGCCCTCGTCGGCGACAAGCCGCTGGCGGAGCTGCGTGAAGCCCAGGCACTGGGCCACCGCGCGCGGCCGGTGCTGCTGGGGCCGGTGTCCTTCCTGCTGCTGTCCAAGACCGTGGACGGCAGCGACCGGCTCGCCCTGCTCGACGCCTTGCTGCCCGCCTATGGGGAGCTGCTGCGTCGACTGGTCGCGGCCGGCGCGGACTGGGTGCAACTGGACGAGCCCTGCCTCGCGCTCGACCAGGACGCCGACGACCACGCCGCCTACCGCCATGCGTACGCGGCACTGGCCGCGGCGGGTGGTCCGAAGATCCTGCTCGCCAGCTACTTCGGCGCACTCGACGACAATCTCGCGCTTGCCGCCAGCTTGCCGGTGGCCGGTCTGCACGTCGACCTGGCACGCGCGCCGCAGCAGCTCGATGCCGTGCTCGACGCATTGCCTGAAGACCGTGTGCTCAGCTCCGGCGTGGTCGATGGCCGCAACGTGTGGCGCAGTCGTCCCGACCGGGTGCTGCCGCTGCTGCGCAAGGCGCGCGAGCGCCTCGGCGCTGAGCGGGTCTGGCTGGCGCCCTCCTGCTCGCTGCTGCACGTGCCGATCGATCTCGATGCCGAGACCGCGCTCGATCCGGCACGCCGGGCCGGCATGGCGTTCGCGCGGCAGAAGATCGAGGAATTGCGCGTCTACGCCGACGCCCTCACCGGCCAGGCGGAAGCCGAGGCCGCGCTGCAGGCGCAGCAGGCCCTGCTCGACCGGCAGGCGCAGCAGCCCGGCGTGCGCAACCCGGCCGTGCGCGGCCGCCTGCACGAACTCAGCCCGCAGATGGCGCTGCGCCGTTCGCCCTACGCCACGCGGCGCGCGGCACAGGCCGGGGCGCTGGCCCTGCCGTCCTTGCCCACCACCACCATCGGTTCGTTCCCACAGACCGACGATCTGCGCCAGGCACGCGCCGCGCATCGCGCCGGCAGACTGGCCGATGCCGACTACGAGGCCTTGCTGGAAGCGGAAGTCGAGCGCGTGGTACGTTTCCAGGAGGCCATCGGGTTGGACGTGCTGGTGCACGGCGAACCCGAGCGCAACGACATGGTGGAATACTTCGGCGAGCAACTGGACGGCTATCTCTTCACCAGGCTGGGCTGGGTGCAGAGCTATGGCTCGCGCTGCGTGAAGCCGCCGGTGATCTGGGGCGACGTGGCACGGCCCGCGCCGATGACGGTGCGCTGGTCGACGTTCGCCCAGTCGCTCACCGAAAAGCCGATGAAGGGCATGCTCACCGGCCCGGTGACCATGCTGCAGTGGTCGTTCGTGCGTGACGACCTGCCGCGCGAGACCGTGTGTCGGCAGATCGCGCTGGCGCTGCGCGACGAAGTGCACGACCTGGAGGCCACCGGCATCCGCGCGATCCAGATCGACGAGCCCGCGCTGCGCGAAGGCCTGCCGCTGCGCCGCGCCGACTGGCCGAGCTACCTGGCCTGGGCGGTGGAATGCTTCCGCATCACCGCCGGCGGCGTGCGCGACGCCACCCAGATCCACACCCACATGTGCTACTCGGAGTTCAACGACATCATCGAGGCGGTGGCCGCGATGGATGCCGATGTGATCTCGATCGAGACCAGTCGCTCGCGCATGGAACTGCTGGACGCCTTCGTGCGCTTCCGCTACCCCAACGGCATCGGCCCCGGCGTGTACGACATCCACTCGCCGCGCGTGCCCACGCAGGAGGAGATGCTAGCCCTGCTGCGCAAGGCGCTGCAGGTGCTGCAGCCCGGCCAGCTCTGGGTCAACCCCGATTGCGGCCTGAAGACCCGCGGCTGGGCCGAAGTGGAACCGGCGCTGCGCGGCATGGTGGACTGCGCCCGCCTGCTGCGGGCGGAACTGGCCGCTGCAGCGGCCTGAGTCCGTCGGCCGGCGGCCCCGCTGCTGGGCCGCTGGCCATTCGGACGTCTGAACACGCAGCTAACCGGCCGGCCGCCAGAATTTCGGCCGGCTGCAAAAGCCGGGGCGGCGTTGTATGATGGCGCACTCTTTTATCTCTTTATCCGTACACGAGGATATAAACGCGATGTCCAGCCACCTGTTCACTTCCGAATCGGTCTCCGAAGGCCATCCGGACAAGGTCGCCGACCAGATCTCCGACGCCGTGCTCGACGCGATCCTCGCGCAGGATCCGCGCGCCCGCGTGGCCTGCGAAACCATGGTCAAGACCGGCGTGGCGATCGTCGCCGGCGAGATCACCACCAGCGCCTGGATCGACCTCGAGGCGATCACCCGCAAGGTGATCCTCGACATCGGCTACAACTCCAGCGACGTCGGCTTCGACGGCGCCACCTGCGGCGTGCTGAACCTGATCGGCAAGCAGTCGCCCGACATCAACCAGGGCGTGGACCGCAAGAAGCCCGAGGAACAGGGCGCCGGCGACCAGGGCCTGATGTTCGGCTACGCGACCAACGAGACCAGGGACTACATGCCGGCGGCGATCCACTATTCGCATCGCCTCGTCGAGCAGCAGGCCAAGGTCCGCAAGAAGAAGAACTCGCCGCTGCCGTGGCTGCGCCCGGACGCGAAGAGCCAGGTCACCCTGCGCTACGACAACGGCGTGGCCACCGCGATCGACGCCGTGGTGCTCAGCACCCAGCACGATCCGGGCGTGAAGCAGAAGGACCTGATCGAGGCCGTGCGCGAGCACATCATCAAGCCGGTGCTGCCGTCCAAGCTGCTGCACAAGGGCACCAAGTTCCACATCAACCCGACCGGCAAGTTCGAGATCGGCGGCCCGGTGGGCGACTGCGGCCTGACCGGCCGCAAGATCATCGTCGACACCTACGGCGGCTGGGCCCGCCACGGCGGCGGCGCGTTCTCCGGCAAGGATCCGTCCAAGGTCGACCGTTCGGCCGCCTACGCCGCGCGCTACGTGGCCAAGAACATCGTCGCCGCCGGCATCGCCGACCGCTGCGAGGTGCAGGTGAGCTACGCGATCGGCGTGGCGCATCCCACCTCGATCTCGGTGACCACCTTCGGCACCGGCAAGATCAGCGACGACAAGATCGAGAAGCTGATCCGCGCGCACTTCGACCTGCGCCCGTACGGCATCCTGCAGATGCTCGACCTGATCCACCCGATGTACCAGCAGACCGCCAGCTACGGCCACTTCGGCCGCAGCCCGGTCGAGGTCAAGGACAAGAACGGCAAGGGTTACACCGCGTTCTCGTGGGAAAAGACCGACAAGGCCGAGGCGCTGCGCAAGGCCGCCAAGCTGAAGTAAGCCACTGCCGTTCGCCCTGAGCGTAGCGCCGCAGGCGCGACGCGGGGAGCGGGTATGGACATCCGCGCTTTGAGGAGCGAGGAAGTCGAAGGGCTGGACCGAAACGGGCCGCATGATGCGGCCCGTTTTCGTTGGACCGGCAATCACTTCAGGCCGGCCGCCCGCTGGAAACGTTGCACCAGCTCGCGCTGCCGCGCCGGCGCCGCGGCCAGTGACTGCCGGGCACGCTTCGTCCAGCCAGTACCGCGCCCCGCAAGGTCACCCCACGCATCCAGCAACAGTGCCGGCGCACGCTCCAGGTGCCAGTCGATGAGCGCCAGCGCCTGGCCAATGTCCTTCTGATACTTCGGATGCCGTGCGCCACGTTCGGCCGCCACCAACAGCTTGTGCAAGCCATAGCGCGCGGGATCAGGCAGATTCACCAGACAGGCATCGGCCGCATCCAGAAGCACCGCCTGCCCCGGCTGTTCCAGCAGGTAATCGAGAAACTTCAACGGCACCAGCGCCACACCGAGATCGGGCGCATGCACGTCGTCGCGCTTGCGTCGCGGCACGGTGAGGAAGTCGATGCGCAGGTCCGGCTCGCGCTCGCTTACATACTGGTTGGCAAAGCCGCGGCTGCCGCCCAGCGCCGGCAGGAAGCCCATCTCCAGCGACTTCAACGCATCCGGCATGTCCGTCTTCAAATCGGCCGGCAGCGCCACTGCCACGTCGCCGCCGGGGCCGGCATGGGCGAAATCCAGATCCAGCGTGCGCGTGCCCTCGCCCCAGGCCACGCCCAGCTGGTTGCCCATGGCGAGGAACGCATGCGTACCCACCAGCAGCCCACCGGCGCGGAAGAACTGGTAGTCGGCGAAGCGCTTGACGATACGGAACGGCTTGGCCGGCGTCGGCAGGTTGCCGTGCGCCACCGCCGCACGCGCCTGCCGCGCCACCGCCTCCAACGCCGGCGCGGGTCGGTCGCGCGCCTGCTCGATCGCCGCGATCTGCGGCCCGTCCGGCCCGAGGTAATACTCGCGCTTGCGCCCGTCGATCTCCTTGAACTGCCAGTACGCGTAACGGTGACCCTTGATCGTCTTCCAGCCCACCGTGCCCGTCAGCGAGGCCGGCGAACGCAACGCCTCCGCCACCTGCACCAACTCCTGAAGCTCGGCGTAGGCGGTTTGCGCGGCGGCGGGCAGTTCACGGTACAAGGCCATGGCAAGGCTCCGGAAGGCCGCTCGGTTATACCACTCGAAGTGGATGAGTGGTATAACCCGCAAATCCTCCACACCCGACGGACGGCCGCCGCATGCGCCTCGAACACCTGCTCAACGACATTGATCGCGGCACTTTGATCGAGCTTTTCGGCGGCGCTCCACTGGCGGCGGTCGAAGCCGCGCTGAGCGAGAAGAACGGCAAGCCCTACGTGCATTGCCTGGTGCGCGACAAGCCGGTGCAGGCCAAGCGTGAGGAGCTGGTGCGCCAGCTCTGGCTGCAGCGGCTGGCGCTGCATTACCGCTATTCGCCGTCGCGCCTGGCAGTGGAATACCCCATCACTTTCGGCCGCGACAGCTCCAAGCGCGCCGATATCGTCGTGATGGATGCCGACCGTCCCACCGTGCCCTACATCGTCGTCGAAGTGAAACAGGGCAAGCTCAAGGACGGCAAGGAGCAGTTGCGTTCCTACACCCATGCCACCGGCGCGCCGCTGGCAATGTGGTGCAACGGCGTGGAATCGGTGGTCTGGCACCGCAAGAACCCCAACTACTTCGTCGAGATTCCCGACATTCCCGATGTCGTGCAGACCATCGACGACATCGCCGGCCAGCCGTGGACGATGGACACGCTGATCGAGGTGGAGCGCAAGCGCGAGGCCGAAGGCAAGCGCGTGCGCAGCCTGAAACAGCTGATCGAGGAAATGGAGAACGAAGTCCTCGCCAACGCTGGCGTGGACGTGTTCGAGGAAGTGTTCAAGCTGATCTTCAGCAAGCTCTACGACGAGATGTACTGCTACCGCGGGCGGCACAAGTACCTGCGCTTCCGGAACTCCAACACCGCTGCCCAGCTCAAGGCCAACATCCAGTCGCTGTTCGACGACGCGAAGAAGGAATGGCCCGGCGTGTTCGCCGACGATGAGAAGATCAAGCTCGGCCCGGAGCACCTGCAAGTCTGCGTGGGCTCGCTGGAGGAGTGGAAGCTGTTCAACTCCAATCTCGACGTGGTGGACGACGCCTTCGAGTACCTGGTCGGCAAATCGTCCAAGGGCGAGAAGGGCCAGTACTTCACCCCGCGCTGGGTGATCGACATGTGCGTGCGCATGATGAATCCGCACGAGTCCGAGACGGTGATCGACACGGCGGCCGGCAGTGCCGGCTTCACCGTGCACTCGATGTTCCATGTGTGGAAGCAGATTTTTGCCGACGAAGGCCTGCCTGTCTCGAACCTGTTCACCATGGAGGCCAAGCCACAGCGCTGCCACGACTACGTGCGCGACAAGGTGTTCGCCATCGACTTCGACGAGAAATCCGTGCGTGTGGCGCGCTGCCTCAACCTGATCGCCGGCGACGGCCAGACCAACGTGCTGCACCTGAACACGCTGGACTGGCCCAAGTGGGACGAGCGCATCAAGCAGGACGAGGACTGGCAGGAAACCTACGGCCCCGGCTGGGCCAAGCTGAAAAAGTTGCGTAGCCCCAAGAACCAGAACCGCACGTTCAGTTTCGACGTGCTGATGGCCAACCCGCCGTTCGCGGGCGACATCAAGCAGAGCGACATGCTCAGCCCCTACGACCTGGGCCACAAGGCCAACGGCAAGCTGGAAAGCAAGGTCGGCCGCGACCTGCTGTTCATCGAACGCAACCTGGACTTCCTGCGTCCCGGCGGACGCATGGCCGTGGTGCTGCCGCAAGGCCGCTTCAACAACGCTAGCGACCAGCGCGTGCGTGAATTCGTCGCCGAGCGCTGCCGCATCCTCGCCGTGGTCGGCCTGCACCCCAACACCTTCAAGCCGCACACCGGCACCAAGACCAGCGTGCTGTTCGTGCAGAAGTGGAACGACGACGCCAGCGACCCGCGCTACCACTGCCCACGCGTGGACGACTACCCGATCTTCTTCGCCACCCAGCAGCTGGCCAGTAAGGACAACAGCGGCGAGAAGATCATAGCCTTCTCACAACCACGGCATCGCCTGTTCGACTGGACAGAAGGCGACAAACCGACGCTGGAAGACTTGTCAGACGAAGAGCTGCAGCAACGCTTCGCTGTAGCGGAGGCCGCCGGTCTTTATCGAGTCACCTATCCGGACGGCAAGGAGGGTGTCGAAACAGCGCTCACGCTGGTCCAGCAACATGGAAGCCTGGAGGCAATCCGCCAGAAGGATGGCTATCGGCTGCAGCGCTTGCGCGAGGTCGAGTCCTATCGCCAGCCCTTGCGCGACAACCACGGGCACTGGGTGATCCAGCACGACCTGTTCAACCACGACGGGCTGACCCAGGACGGCATCGCCGAGGCCTTCGCCGAATTCGCGGCGAAGGAGAAACTCGGTTTTTTTTGAATCGCCCCTTTGACGCGGCCCGCTATGCGGGCTTGTTGGAGGGGCTGGAAGTCAGCGAACTTCGCTTGTCGGATGTTCGCAGGGACAACGGCAAACTTCGCATCGATAGCGGCTACTTCGCCAAACCCATGCTGGCGGCTGACAAGGAAGTGCGTGCCTACACTGGCGGCCACGATGAACTCGGCCCGCTATTCTCACGCTTCGTGAAAGGCATCTTCGACATCAACGCGGAGTCGTATAGCGAAACCGGCGTACCCTTCTTGCGCATCCTCAATCTGCGCTCCGGTGTCATCGACGATTCCAATCTTGCACTTATTCCCGAAACGATCCACGAAACGGAGAAGAAAACCGAGCTACGCAGAGGCGACATCGTGTTGTCGAAAACTGCGTATCCCGCCGCCTCGGTCGTCACACTGAATCGCTGCAACACCAGCCAGGACACAATTGCAACCAGACTTTCACCTTACGGTAAAAGCGTCTTCGCCCCGGAGGCCTTGGTCGCATATCTCAACAGCAACTTAGGTGAGCGCCTGTTGCAGCGGCAATTCCAAGGCAACGTCCAACTTCACCTTAGCCTCGACGATGGCCGCAAGGTGCCAGTTCCACGCTTGGGTCAGCGCCTTCAAGCCTGCATTGTGGATTGCTTCCAAACCGCCATCACATTTCACGACGAAGCAAAGACTGCCCAAGCACGAGGCGAACGGCAACTGCTATCAGCACTTGGCCTCGCCGACTGGCAACCGCCACAACCGTTGAGCTACGTCCGCCGCAGCCGCGACGCTTTCGCCGCAGGGCGGCTGGACGCGGAACATTTCAAGCCTAGCTACGTCGAGCTGGAGGCACACCTTCGTGCCACCGGACGCTCATGCGCGCTGCAAACGCTACTCACCGTTAACGAGCGCGGAGCGCAGCCGGACTACGCCGATCAGGGCTTGCCGGTCGTCAATTCCAAACATGTCGTCAACGGCGAGGTGCGATTGGATGCCGAGAACCGCACCGCCTCATCGGGCAGACGCGCGCTCACGATTCGTTACGGCGACGTGCTGATGAACGGCACCGGCGTCGGCACCATTGGCCGCACGGCACCCTACCTGCATGCGACCGGGGCATTGCCCGATAACCATGTCACCGTCTTGCGCCCCCAACCGAGCGCCATCGACCCTGTGTACCTGTCGGTGTACCTGAATAGCCGCGCCGGCCAGTCGCAGGTGGAAAAATGGTTGCGCGGCTCGTCCGGGCAGATCGAGCTGTACCCGAACGACATCGCACGCTTCCTCGTCTGGCAAGCACCGGAGCACGTGCAGCAAGCCATCCGGCAATCCGTCGACGCAGCGTTCGCGGCGAAGCAACGTGCCGCCACCCTCCTCGACGCCGCCAAGCGCACCGTGGAAATCGCCATCGAGGATTCCGAAGCCGCCGCGCTGGCCTGGCTGCAGGCTGCCCGCGCGCAGGCGGAAGGCGCGCCTTGACCGTCGTCCGCTGCTCGCAGAAACTCTTGAAGCGCCTGCACCTGCCGTCCGCGCCGCCGGAGCCGCCGGCCGCCGGCAACCCGCTGGGCGAATGGTGCGCGGACATCGACTTCATCGACCGCCAGCCCTTCGCGTTGCTGATGAATGCGGCCACCGGCACCGTGCTGGTGCTGCCGGCTCGTGCGGCCAACCTGAGGCGCCTGCACGAAATGGCAGCAGAGCAACTGCGCCTGCTGTTCGCCGCCTGCGGCATCGACGGCCCGGCGGCGCATGCCGAACTCGATGCATGGCGGCAACCGCCAGCCTACGCGCGTAACACCAACCGCAGCCTGGTCGCGTCGATGAACCAGCGCAAATACGAGGCGTGGACGCAGTTCGCGTGGAACAGGCTCACCGCGTTCGAAGTGGCTATGCGCATGCTGGAGACCCCGTTCTCGCGCAAAGACCTAGGCCGTGATTTCCACTACGCCACGGATTTGCTGCGCCGGCATCTGCCGGACGCCACACCCCGCCCGCCTGCGACGACCTTGCACTGACAGACGCTACGGCTTCAGCATCCGGATCGCCTCGTCGCGCACGCTGCGCATGGCGGCGTTGAGCGTCTTCGGGTCCATCGCGATCACCGGGTCCATGTAGCGCTGGCGCACCTTGATGGCGTCGGCGCTGGCGTGCAGCTCCATCAGCACCGAGTACAGGCGCGAGGCGCTCTCTATGGTATGTGCGTCACGCAGGCCCAGCAGCCGCTCGCGCTGTTCCAGCGCCTGCCGGTAGGCATCGCGCGAGGCTTCCCAATCGTGGGCATCGTCATCGATGTCGCCGATCAGAGTGCGCGTGGCGGAAATCAGCGGGTGCTGCGGGCCCAGCACGCGCAACTGGCCGGCCAGGCACAGCTTGGCCTCGGCGAGCGCCGACCCGTACTGGCCGGCCTCGTCCAGCAGGCTGGCGAGGCTGCCCAGCGCCATCAAGGTCTTGGGATGGTCGGGGCCGAGCTGGCGTTCGTGGGCCGCGAGGATCTGCCGCTCCAGCGCGATCGCCTGTGCGTAATACGCGCGCTGCTCGGCCGGCGCCTTGGCATAGCCGCCCTGCTTGGCCAGCAGTCGCACCATCACCGTCTCGGCGGCGATGGTGTCGGGGTGGTCGCTGCCCAGTTCGCGGCGACGCGCGTCGATCACCCGTTGCAGATCCGCGCCTGCCGCCGCGAAAGCCTGCGGCTCCTGCGCCAGGTACACCTCGTCCGTCGCAGCCATATAGGCGGCGGCCAGCGTGTCGGGATGGTCCGCACCCAGGCGCTGCGTGCGTGCGGCGGCCACCTGGCACGCGAGCGCGAGCGAACGCTCGTACTCGTAGCGGTAGTGCAGCAACCTGGCCTGCACCAACATGGCGTCGAGGGTCTGCGGGTTGTCCGCGCCCAGCGTGCGCTGCTCCAGCGCCACCAGCGGTTCGGCCAGCTGCAGCGCGCGATCGCGCTGGCCAAGCCCGATCAACGTCATCACCAGGTCGCGTTGCAGCTGCATCAGGCCGGGGTCAGTGGCAGGCACGCGCGGCTTCAACATGGCGTAGAGCGCGTCCTGTTGCTGCAATGCCTGCTGCAGATGCCCCTGCTCCACCAGCATGCGCGCCGCCCCGGATTCGGCCGCGACCCGCAGCGCGCCGGTGGGCGGCTCGGCCCGCGCCAGCCTTTCGACCTGGGCGTACATGTCCGCCGCGGCAGCGGCCTGCCCCTGCTTCTCCAACGCCTGCGCCAGATCCACGCGCACGGAAAGCTGACGGCGGTCATCGGCGGGCAGCAACTTGGCACGTACCGCGAGCACCTTGCGCAGCTCGGCGGCGGCATGCGCATAGCTGCCGATGCCCAGCAATGCGCGCGCCAGTGACTGGCGCAGATCGGCATCCAGCAGCGGCGCATCGGGGAATGCGTGATCGAGGCCATTCAACGTGTGGCCGATGACGTAGTCGTCCATCGCTTCGCGCGCAATGTCGGTGGCCTGCACGCCGGCGAAAGCCCTGGCCAGCGTGCCGTCCACCGCCGGCACGGCCGATGCCGACGACGCCAGCGCCGCGCCGACCTGCTGCTGCGTCGCGGCGACGACGGCGTGCCCCATCGCACCGATATCCACGCTGTCGTACATCGACTGCTGGAATTGCACCATGCGCTCCAGCTGTTGCTGGCGCCGCTCGGCCAGTCGCTGCTGCACACGCGCCTGGTGCAGCGAGTAGAGCGAGGTGGCGAGGCCGGCAAGCACGCTGAGCAACAGCGCGGTGGCAGCCGTCAACGGCCAGCGGTTGCGCTGCAGGAAGCGGCGCAGGCGGTACAGGCGGCGCCCGCGCCGCGCCAGCACCGGCCGCCGCTCCAGCCAGTTGCGCAGGTCGGCGGCAAGCGCGCCGACGGTGGCATAACGCTCGCTGGCCTGGCGGCGCAGCGCCTTCAGCGCGATCGCGTCGATGTCGGCTGGCACCACCCGGCGCGGCGCCTCGCTGCCATTCGCCTGCGGCGGCTGCGCGCTGCGGCTGGGCGGCACGATCTCGCCGGAGACGATCGCGTGGCTCAGCTGGTGCGGCGTGGTGATGTGCTGCCAGGGGCGCCGCCCTGCCACCAGCTGGTACAGCACCATGCCCAGTCCGTAGACGTCCACCGAGGTGGTCAGCGGCTGCTGCTCGATCTGCTCGGGACTGGCGTAGGCCAGGGTCAGCGCATGCTGGCCGGTCTCGGTGAGCGTGGTCTCGATGGCCTCTGCATCGATCAGGCGGGCGATGCCGAAGTCCAACAGCTTGGGCTGGCCCTGCGCATCGACCAGGATGTTGGCGGGTTTCAGGTCGCGATGGATCACCAGGTTGCGGTGCGCGTATTCCACCGCGGCGCAGACCTTGAGGAACAGCATGATGCGCTCGCGCAGGTCGAGCCCGCGCCGCTCGCACCATGCGTCGATGCGCTCGCCCTCTACATACTCCATCGCGAGGAAGGGCTGGCCATCGGAGAGCAGGCCGCCATCGAGCAGCCGTGCAATGCCCGGATGCTCCAGCCGCGCCAGCAGCTGCCGTTCGCGTGCGAAGCGCTCCAGCAGCGTGGGCGAACCCACCGCGCCGGTGCCCAACACCTTCAGCGCCACCTGCTGCGCGAAGCCGGCATCTGCGCGTTCGGCGAGGTAGACCACGCCCATGCCACCCTCGCCCACGCGGCGCACCAGGCGGTAGCGGCGAGGCGCGTTGGCCTGCGCATCGAGGCCACTCAGGTCGACCGTATCCCCCGGCAAGAGTGGCAGCGTGGCGGTGTGGCTGCGCTCGACGGCCGCGATCATCCAGCGCACTTCGCGCGCCAGCTCCTCGTCGTCGCCGCATTCGCGCACGATCGCCGCATCGCGTCCGGACGCGTCGGCTTCCAGCACGCTCATCGCGATGTGCTTGGCCCGCAGATAGCGGTCGGTCAGCTGACCGGTCATGGATGCCCCTGGGTGTGCGCCGCACGGTCCGTGCACGCATGTGCAGCAGCCATGCCGCGCGTTTCAACGCCACAGGATAAGCCATCGGATCGACCGATGCCGGGCCAGGCGCCACCGGCATCGCTCATGCCGCGCGGGGCTCAGCCGCGCGGCGACATGGAAGGACGATGGAGCGAGGCGGCTGTCTAGCCGTCGGTGTCGCGGCGCGAGGCGACCACGACCGTCTTCTTGGTCCGCGGATGATGGGCAGCCAGCTTGGGAGCGGCATGCCGCGCACGACGATGCGAGCGACTGGCCCGGCAGGCGGTGCCGCGGTTCGTGCCGCAGCTGCGGCTGGCCACGACCGCACGCTTACCATGGCGCGGCGGGCGGGCTCCGGGGCGACGCTGCGAGGCCGGCACCGTATCCGCCTCGGCGGTCTGGATCGGCGAGATCGCCTCGAGGATGCGGGCAGCCCGGCTGCCTGCGCGCACGCCGGCGGCTTCGGCAACCAGGATCGGCGGCGTCTGCTGCCCCTCGAAACCATCGTCGAGCAGGCGCGCCATCAGGTTGTCGCGCACGGCGGCGGTGCGGCTGCCCAGCACCACGGCGAACAGGCGGTGACCATCGCGCACGGCGGTGGAGGCAAGGTTGAAACCGGAGGCGTCGGTGAAGCCGGTCTTCAGCCCGTCCATGCCGGGATAGCGATACATCAGGTGGTTGTGGCCACGCACGATGTGACCGCGGAACACGAACTCCTGGGTGGCGAAGAAATGTGCGTACTGCGGGAAGTCGCGGTACAGCGCCATCGCCAGCTTCACCAGATCGTGCGCGGTGGAGGTGTTGTTCGGGTCGGGCAGGCCGGAGGCGTTGGCGAAATGCGTATCGCTCATGCCGAGCAGCGCGGCCTGTGCGTTCATCATCTCGGCGAAATGGCTTTCGCTGCCGCCGATGCCCTCGCCCATCACGGTGGCGGCATCGTTGGCCGACTTCGTGATCATGCCGAGGATGCAGTCCTGCACCGAGACGGTCTGGCCGGCGCGCAAGCCCAGCTTGGTGGGCGACTTGTTCGCCGCCCAGGCGGACACCGGCATCTGCTGGTCGAGCGTCAGCTTGCCGCTCTTCAAACCCTGGAAGGTGAGGTAGAGCGTCATCATCTTGGTCAGCGAAGCGGGGTAGTCGCGCTGGTCGGCATTGACCTGTTGCAGGACCTGGCCGGTGCTGCCGTCGACCACGATGGCCGCGTAACCGGCGTGCGCCGCGCAGGCGAAGCCGCCGAGGCTGCACAGCAACACCAGCAGCAGGATCGCACGCAGACGATCCAGCACCCGCCCCAGCCTCATGGACTCGATGGCCACCCGAATTCCTCGCAAACAAATTGCAACAATAACCCCGCGTGGTCGCGACCTTAACGCAAGGCGGCGGCAAATTCCATAGGCAAGACATGAAATAATTTCGTTAAATCCATGTTCCACAACGGATTGTTCCAGCCATTCGCCCACGCATGCCGCAGCTTCGGCGTGGTCGCCCGCTAGAATGAAAAGATGTCCCTGATCCAATTGCAGCGCGTCGACTTCAGCATCGGCGGCCCCCTCCTGCTCGAACACGTCGACCTGTCGATCGATCGCAACGAGCGCGTATGCATCGTCGGCCGCAACGGCGAAGGCAAATCCACCCTGATGAAGCTGATCGCCGGGGAGCTGAAGCCCGACGATGGCGAAGTGCGCGTGCAAGGCGGCACGGTGATCGCGCGCATGGCGCAGGAAGTGCCGCACGGCACCACCGGCAGCGTGTTCGATGTGGTGGCCACGGGTCTTGGCGACCTCGGTCAGCTGCTGGCGCGCTACCACCACCTGCTGCACGAGGGCCTGCACCTGGATGGCATGGTCGATGCGCTGGGCGAGGTGCAGGCGCAGATCGAGGCGCGTCACGGCTGGGACCTCGACCACCGCGTGACCGAAGTGCTGGCCCGGCTGGAGCTGCCCGCCGAAACCGATTTCGCCGCGCTCTCCGGCGGCATGAAGCGACGCGTGCTGCTGGCGCAGGCGCTGGTGCGCAAGCCCGACGTGCTGCTGCTCGACGAGCCCACCAACCATCTCGACATCGAGGCGATCGGCTGGCTGGAAGGCTTCCTGAAATCCTTCGACGGCAGCCTGGTCTTCGTCACCCATGACCGCAGCTTTCTGCAGGCGCTGGCCACGCGCATCGTCGAGATCGACCGTGGCCAGCTCACGGACTGGCCCGGCGACTATGCGAACTACCTGCGCCGCCGCGAGGAACGCCTGCACGCCGAGGCGCAGGCCAACGCACTGTTCGACAGGAAGCTGGCGCAGGAAGAAGTGTGGATTCGCCAGGGCATCAAGGCGCGGCGCACCCGCAACGAGGGTCGCGTGCGCGCGCTGAAGGCGCTGCGCGTGGAGCGTGCGCAACGCCGCGAGCTGGGCGGCAACGTGAAAATGACCGCGGCCAATGCACAGGCCTCGGGCAAGAAGGTGATCGATCTCGAACACGTGCACCAGGCCTACGACGGCCGCGTGCTGATCGACGACCTCACCACCACGGTGATGCGCGGCGACCGCATCGGCATCATCGGCCCCAACGGCGCAGGCAAGAGCACCCTGCTCAAGATCATGCTGGGCGAGCTGAAACCGGAGCGCGGCAACGCCACGCCGGGCACCGGCATCCAGATCGCCTACTTCGACCAGCACCGGCTGCAGCTCGACGACACGCAGAACGCGCTGGACAACGTGGCCGAAGGCCGCGAGTACATCGAGCTCAACGGGCAGCGCAAGCACATCATCGGCTACCTGCAGGACTTCCTTTTCTCGCCCGAGCGCGCCCGCGCGCCGATCACCCGGCTCTCCGGCGGCGAACGCAACCGCCTGCTGCTGGCCAAGCTGTTCGCGCAGCCGTCGAACCTGCTGGTGATGGACGAACCCACCAACGACCTCGACGTGGAAACACTGGAGCTGCTGGAAGAGCTGCTCACCGACTACCAGGGCACCCTGCTGCTCGTCTCGCACGACCGCGCCTTCCTCGACAACGTGGTATCCAGCACGCTGGTGTTGGAAGGCGACGGCAAGGTGGACGAATACGTGGGCGGCTACAACGATTGGCTGCGGCAACGGCCCGTACCCGCTCGTCGTCCCAGCGCACGCGGGGAGTGGCCAGGGATGGCCACGGCCTTGAGGAGCGAGGAAAGCTGGGACCCAGCGCCTTCAAGCTCCCTGCCAGCCCAAGAGGCAAAGCCACTGGATCCCGGCCTGCGCCGGGATGACGAGCAAAAACAGAAGCGCAAGCTGAGCTACAAGGAACAGCGCGAACTGGAACAGTTGCCCACGCGCATCGAACAACTCGAAGCCGACATCGGCGCACGCGGCGAGGCGATGAACGATCCGGCATTCTTCCAGCAGGACGGCGCCGCCATCGTCAAGGCGAACGAAGCACTGGCGAAGTTGCAACTGGAACTGGAAAACGCCTACGCGCGCTGGGCGGAGCTGGACGGCTGATCGACTGCGCCGAGGCCGGTACGGCATCAATGGCTGCGCCTCGCCATGCCGCTCGACGCAAGGCGTGGCCGTCATGGAAGCCGGGATCAGGGAGTGGGACTGGAAGCCCGGGAAGGCGGTGGGCCGCCGCACCATTCACTCGATGACGAAGCGCGCCGCCTCGCCGCCACGTACCGCGCTGGTCACCAGACGCTTGTCGAACGTGGCCAGTCGACCACCGTGCTTCACGGCGAGCGCCAGCAGATACGTGTCGGTGACCTGGCTGGACGACAGCAGGCGGGCGCGATCGACGAGCGGCGAATCCAGCAGGCTGAGGTTGGCCGGCCACCAGACATGCCCCGGCTGGCCGCACAGTTCCGCCAGCAGTTCCGCGGCGAGCGCAACGGAGGCGACCGCGTTGCCATAACGCGGATGCGACATGATGCGCAACGCGCCGTTCTGGGTGAGGTTGCAGCTGGCCCACGACTTCCGCGCCGTGGCGAACCACGCATGCGCCGCCGCGTGATGTGCGTGCGTCGGGTCGAGCAAGGCGAGCAGGACGTTGACATCCAGCAGCCATGTCGCCGCCTGTCCGGGCCATGGCGCGCGCGGTTCGCGCACGCCCGAGCCGGCCTTGCGGCTCACGGCGACCACGGTGCGTCGTCGCGCAGCGCGTTGATCTGTTCGAGCGTCATCGGCTTCGCATCCAGGCGCACCGGCATCAGGCGAATCCCGTTGCGGAATTGCGGCGCGGCGGCGGGCGCCAGTCCTTTGCGGGCCAGCTCCGACACCACCTCGCCCAGCGTGCGGCCCTGCTGCTCCGCCAAGGCGCGCGCAGCGGCCAGCACGTCTTCATCCAGTTGCAGGGTGGTACGCACGATCGACGCTCCTGGCGGCCACACCGCACTGCGGCCGACATCAAGCATCACGCATCACGCATCACTCGTCAAGCCGCCCTGCCAGCCAATCTCCTGGGTCAAGGGCAACCACAGGCGCGCCACGGCGCCGCGCGCATCCTCGCGCGCGGTGAGCGTCACCCCGCCCTCGTGCGCCTCGGCGATCTGCCGGACCAGCGCGAGGCCAATACCGGAACCGCCAGGCTTGGTGGTGAAAAACGGCACGAACAGGTTCTCGCTAGGCGGCGGGCCGGGGCCGTCGTCCACCACTTCGATCACGGCACGCTCACCGTCACGGCGCCAGCGCAGGCACACGTTGCCATCCGGCAGCGAGGCTTCCACCGCGTTGCGCAGCAGGTTGATCAACGCCTGTTCGAGCTGGTCGGGATCGACCTGCACGCTCAGCGGCTCGCCGGCCTCGACCGCAATCGTCAGCCGCTGTTCCAGCTTCGTCACCTTGGCCGCCAGCGCAGACAGTTCCACCGCACGCGGTTGCGGCGGTGGCAGGCGTGCCAGCCTGCTGTAGCTGGAGAGGAAGCGCCCCAGCGCCTCGGCGCGGTGGCCGATCAGTTCCAGCCCGCCGCGGAAATCCTCGCGCCAGTCCTCGGGCAGCGGGTCGCGCGCGGCCAGCGTGGCCAGCGTGCCGGCCATCGACTGGATCGGCGCCAGCGAGTTGTTGACCTCGTGGCCCAGCACGCGCAGCAGGCGCTGCCACGCCGCGCGTTCCTCTTCGCGCAACACGCGGCCCACGTCGTTGACCACCAGCAACTGGCCGCCGCGGCCGCCGCTGCGCAGCGCGGCGTGGCGGATATCGAAGCGCCCGCTGCGCCCCGGGAACACGTGCGTGAGCAGGCGTGCGGCCGGCCCTTCCAGCAACGGAGCCAGGCCGAGTTCCGCGGCGCTCAGGCCGAACAGGCGATGGCGCTCGGCATCCAGCAGGCGCTGCGCAGCCGGGTTGAGCAAGCGCAGCCGATGGCCCTCGTCGAACACGAACACTGCGCTGTCCAGCGCCGCCAGCGTCTTGCCCAGCAGGTACGAGGATTCCTCGAACTCCAGCCGCTCGTGCTGCAGCCGTTCGGCCAACGCGTTGATGTCGTAGATCGCATCGCCCAGCACGCCACCCTGCACGCCGCGCAGGCTGTAGTCGCCCTGGCGCAATGCTTCCAGCAGGCCCGACAGCGTGTACAGCGGGAACACCACGCGCCGGTACTGCCAGCGGGCGAGCAGCAAGGTGGCGGCAATGGCGATGGCGATGCACGTCCAGCGCAACGACTCGTCCCATGGCATCCAGGCAAGCGCCAGCGCGACGAGCAGGGCCGGAACCGCCACCAGCAGGCCGCCGAGCAACACGCGCCGTTCGAAACGCGGCATGCGGCCGGCGCGCTGCGCGGAGTGCTCAGTCGGCATCGACGGCCGCGTCGCGCAGGTCGTGCTTGTCCAGCCGCCGGTACAGCGACTGCCGGGTAATGCCCAGCGCGTCGGCGGCGCGCTGCAGGTTGCCGTCGAAGCGTTCCAGCGCGCGCTGCACCAGATGCGCCTCGGCCTGCTCCAGCGTCATGCCGTCGAGGGCCGTCGCCGGCTGCGCCGCAGCCTCGCCGAAAGCCAGCGCGGCCGCGCCTACTTCGTCGTGCTCGGCAAGCAGCGCGGCGCGTTCCATCAGGTGCTGCAGTTCGCGCACGTTGCCGGGCCAGCGCCACGCCGTCAGCGCACGCTCGGCCGAAGGCGCCAGCCGCAAGCCGTCGCGGCCATAGCGATGCGCGTTGCGCGCGAGGAAGCTGCGCGCCAGCGGCAGGATGTCCTCCACGCGATCGCGCAGCGGCGGCAGGCGCACTTCCAGCGTGTTGAGGCGATAGAGCAGATCCTTGCGGAAGCGGCCCGCGGCCACCTCGGCGGCGAGATCCGCATTGGTGGCCGAGACCAGCCGCACGTCCGTCTTCTGCGTGCGCGAGGAACCCAGCCGCTCGAACTCGCCGTCCTCCAGCACGCGCAACAGTTTCGGCTGCTGCGCGGCAGGCACGTTGCCCACCTCGTCGAGGAACAGCGTGCCGCCGTCGGCCAGCTCGAAGCGGCCGATGCGCTCGCTCTTGGCGTCGGTGTAGGCGCCGCGCACGTGGCCGAACATCTCCGACTCGAACACGCTCTCGGCGATGCCGCCCATGTTCACCTTGACCAGCGAATGCGCCGCGCGCGGCGAGCGCTGGTGCAGCAGTTGCGCGACCACGCCCTTGCCGGTGCCGTTCTCGCCCAGCACCAGCACGTTGGCGTCGCTGGCGGCGACACGCTCCACCAGCGCCAGCACGCGGCGCATCGCCGGCGACTCGGCGATGAAATCCTCGCCAGCCTCGCCGCGCAACAGCGCGTTCTCCGCCTCCAGCCGGCGCTGCCTGCGCGCGCCTTCGGCCAGCGCGACCTGCGCGCGCAGCACGCTGACCAGGCGCGCGTTGTCCCACGGCTTCTCGACGAAATCGGCGGCGCCGCGGCGCATCGCCTCCACCGTCAACGGCACATTGCCCCACGCCGTCATCACCACCACCGGCAGCTCGGGCGCAAGCTGGCGCAGACGTTCCAGCAGGTCCAGCCCCTCCTCGCCCGAGGTGGTGTCGCGCGAGTAGTTGCAGTCGATCAGCGCGCAGGCGAACTCGCGCTTGCGCACGGCCTCGACTGCTGCGGCCGGATCGGCCACGCCGACGCTGGCGATGCCCTCGGCCTTCAGCAGCAGACGCAGCGCCTCGCGCACGTCGGCCTGGTCGTCGGCGATCAGCACCGCGGATTTCGAATCGATGCCCATGCGTCAATACCCGGCTTCTTTCTGGTGCCGGAATGCCAGCACGTAGGTGGCATCCTCGTCCGGCACATGGCGATACAGGGCCACGTAGCCGGAATCCCCGAACGCAATCACCAGCTCACGCAGCTCCGGCGCATCGGGCAAGGGCCGACCGATGACCGGCGCCGATTCCAGCAACAGCAGTTGTTGTGCGATAGCCTGCGCGGCGCGGCGGGAAGCTTCCGGTGCCTTGCCCGCAAGGAAGCCGCGACAACGCTCCAGCCCCGCCAGCGCGGCCTCCGTGACGATTACCCGTGGCACTCGGGCGCCGCCTTTTCATCATCGGTGCCCCACGTGGCCAGCCATGCACGCGCCTCCTGCCCCGTCACATGACGCCCCGTCTCCCGGTACGCCTGCCACGAAGCCAGCGCCTCTTTCCGGAAACTCTCGCGTGCCTCCTCGCGTTCGACGTACTGCTGGATGGCCTCGCGCATGATCCAGTGTGCCGAGCGCTGGCGCAGGCTCGCGAGGTGCTGGATGCGCTCCTTCAAGTCGTCGTCGATTTTCACCGAACTGGCCATGGCCATCTCCGAGTATGCAAAGGTATTACCTGAGAATACCCCATCCTTGTGGCCGCCGCCTGACCGTGACGCCAACTCATTCATAGCGCAACGCGACCGCCGGATCGACGCGCAGCGCGCGCAGCAGCGGCACCAGCGCGGCGAACGCGGAAACGCCGACCACCAGCAGCAGCACCGTCGCGAACACCATCGGATCGTGCGCGCGCGTGTGCAGGCCCGGGTCGGCCAGCGCCTTCGACCCCGGCACCGCCAGCACGAAGCCGACGCCCAGCCCAAGCCCGAGCTGCCACGCCAGCTGCCGCGCCACCGTGCGCACGATGGCGCCATGCCCGGCGCCGATCGCGCGGCGGATGCCGAGCTCGCGCGTGCGTTGCGCCACCGAGAACGCCAGCACGCCGTACAGACCCGCGCCGGCCAGCAGCAGGGCGACCACTCCCAGTGCCGCGAACACCTCGGTCAACACCAGCAGCCTGACGCGCGATATCGCCATCGCCCTGGCCTGGCTGTACATCGCGTGGACGGCCACTTGCGGGTCCACCTCGCGCACCACGGCGGTCAGTTGCCGCACATAGGTTTCCGCGTCGGCATGCGTGCGCACCGCCAGCCCCATGCCGCGGCGCAGCGGCCCCTGGTTCGCCGACTGCTCCAGCGGCAGCAGCAGGCCGGGCAGCGGCCTTACCAGTTCGCTGTCCAGTTGCAACGGCTCGACCACGCCGACGACGGTCAGCGCGCGGGCCTGCATGCGGCCCGGCCACAACACCAGCTTGCGGCCCAGCGCATCGCCGTGCGGCCACATCGCCTCGGCCAGCTTGGCGTCGACCACGGCCACCGGCGTGCTGTCCGCACGATCGCGTGCATCGAAGAAGCGCCCCGCGCGCAGGCGTACGCCATAGGTGGCGAGGAAATGCGGATCGACGATGCCCATCTGCACCCGCGGCCAGCCGTCGGACGGCTGCGGCTGGCCCGGCAGCGACACGTCCTCGTGGCTACCCAATGCGGCGCTCGGGATAGTGTCCGAAGCGGATGCATCGATCACGGCGGGGTCGCTGCGCAGACGCTCGACCACGGTATCCAGCAAACGGATGCGCTGCACATCGTCCGCATAGCGCGCCGACGGCAACTCCACGTCCGCGGTGAGCACCTGCGCGGCATGCGCGGCGCCCACCGAACGCTCCGCCAGCAGGCCGCCCAGCGCCCGCACGAACGTGCCCGCACCCACCAGCAACACCACGGTCAGCACCACCTCGGCCACCACCAGCACCTTCGCCACCTGGGCGAAACCGCTGCCGGAACCCTTGCTGCCGTCGCGCAGCGCGTCCTGCAGGTCGGCGCGTGCAGCACGCCAGGCGGGCACCAGCCCGGCCAGCGCGGTGCACAGCACGGCCACACTGAAGCCGAACAGCAGCACCCGGCCGTCGATGCCGAAACGCAGGAACATGTCCGGCGGATCGTCGCGGGCGACGAACACGCCGATCAACCAGCGGTTGCCTAACTGCATGATCGGCACGGCCAGCGCCAGCGCCGCCACGCTGAGCAGCAGGCTTTCCGCCAGCACGCCCAGCATCAGGCGTGCGCGGCCACCGCCCAGCGCGCTGCGCAGGGCCAGTTCACGGCGCCGGTTCAGGGTCTGCACCAGTTGCAGGTTCGCCACGTTGACGCAGGCCAGCAGCAGCACCAGCGCGGTGGCGCCGAACATCATCCACACCCAGCCGCGGATGTTCTCGGGAATGAAACTCACAGCCAGCGGCTTGACCGTCAGCGACGGCCCGCGCTGCTCCATCGGCATGGCGAGCTGCATCGCATCCGCCCGCGCGGCGAGTTCCGCGCGCGCCTGCGCCAGGTCGACGGCCGGCAGCAATCGGGCCACGCCGTGGATGTCGAGATACTGCTGCTGTTTCAGCCGCAGCGGCATCCACAACCGGCTGGCCTGCGGAAAACCGAAATCCGCGGGCAACACGCCGATCACCGTGGCCGGCTCGCCGTCCACCTGCACCGCGCTCCCCACGATGCGCGGATCGGCATGGAAATCGTGCCGCCACAGCGACTCGCCCAGCAGCACCACGGGCGCCCCGCCCGGCACCTCGTCGGAGGCAATGAAGCCGCGGCCGAGGATCGGCTTCACGCCCAGCAGTTCCATCATCGAGGCGGTGAGCAGGGCGCCGCGCGAATAATTCGCGCCGCCGCCGCTGTCCAGGTTGAAGCCGGTGGTGGCGTAGGCACCGAGCGCATCCACGCTGCGCAGATGCCCCTGCAACTGCAGGTACTGCTCGCTGTCGATATCGCCGATGCCGTTGCCGTCGAACGACTGCTCGCCGATCGCCACCAGCCGGTCCGCCCGCGGAAACGGCAGCGGCCGCAGGATCATCGTGTTGACCAGGCCGAACAGGAACAGCACCACGCCCAGGCCCACGCCCAGCATGCCCACCGACAACAAGGCATAACCTGGCCGCCGCATCAGTCGCCGCCACGCTTCGCGGAATTCGCGCACGATCACCATCGTCATTCCCCCCTCAAGGCGCGCATCGGCGGCACGCGCGCCGCGCGCATGGCCGGCAACAGGCAGGCCAGCAAACCGGCCGCGGCGAGCACCGCGCACACCGCCAGTACAACCGGCAGATCGAACACCGTGCGCTGTATCTGCATCAGCACCGCGCCGAGCATCCCCGACAACAGCAGCGCGAGAGCAAACCCGGCGGCCAGGCCGACGGCGATCTGCAGCAATCCGCCGCGCAACACGATGCCCGCAAGGCGCGATGGCGACGCCCCCAGGGCCAGGCGTACGCCGAATTCCCGCTCGCGACTGGCTACCGACACTGCCATCACCGCATACATGCCCACTCCGGCCAGCACCAGCGCAAGCGTCGCGAAAACGCCGACCAGCAACAGGTTCATCCGGGTATCGTCGGTGGTGTCGCGGACGATGCGCTGCATGCTCCGCACGTTGGCAACAGGCTGGTTGGGCGCGACCTGCGCGACTGCGGCGGCGAGCGTTCCGCGATAGCTGTCCGGATCGCCGTTGACGCGCAGCGCGAAGCGCAAGGGGTTGCCGCTGCGGTAGACATCGAGCAGGCCGTCCGGCACCTGGGACAACGGCACGTACAGGATGCCGTCCTTGCTGCCCAAGGGGCCGAACGGGCTGATCGTGCCGATCACCCCCACGATGCGGGCGACGAACGGGCGGCCGCCGTCACCGGGCGCGGGCGAGCTGAACTCGATGTTCTTGCCCAGGGCATGGCCGCCATACATGCGCTCGGCCAGCACCTGGTTGATCACCGCCACGCGCTCCGCCCCCTTGCCGTCCGTGACGAGGAAACCCCGCCCCTCGCGCATGCCGATGCCGAACGTCGCGAAATACCCCGGGCCCACGCCGCGGAACTGCGGCGAGTTGGCCAATGGCTCCTCCCCGGGCGCACGGATGTTGCCCAGGTAGAAGTTCTGCGAATAGTCGCCTGCCGGCAGGCCGGTGCCGACCGTGGCCTGCGCCACGCCAGGCTGCGCGCGGAATCGTTCCAGCAGCCTCCGGTCCAGCTCCTGCACCGAAGCCGCATCGGGGTAATTCGTCCGCACCGGCGCCAGGTCGAAGGTCAGCACGCCCTGGCTATCGAAACCCAGGGGCGCATGCGCCGCGTCGTAGAGCGCATGCAGGAACAGCCCCGCCATGCACAGCAGGCATGCCGCGATCGCCACCTGCGCTGCCACCAGCATGCGGCCCAGCAAGCTGCCGCGCTGCGCCATGCCGCTGCGCCCGCCTTCCCGCAACTCCTCCATGGAAGCCGTCCTGGCCAACCCACGCCATAAACCCAGCGACACGGCCAGCACGGTGCCGGCCAGGCCCAGGCCAAGCGCCGTCAGCACGATCGAGGCGTCGATCGACAGGGGCCGGCCATCCAGCCAATCCGGCGGGATCAGGCCGCGCCCTGCAACCAGGGCGGCGACGGCAAGCACGGCTCCCAGCACCGAACCTCCGAGGCCGACCAGCAGCCCCTCCGCTGCGATCGGCACGGCGCGGCGCTGCCACGATGCCCCCAGCGCATCGCGCACGGCGGCATCGTGACTGCGCGCCAGCATGCGCAGCAACATCAGGTTGGCGAGATTGACCATGGCCAGCAGCAGCACCAGCAGCGCGCTGGCCAGGAACATCGTCAGCACCGGACGCGTCTGGACCTGCAGCGCCGTTCCCAATGCATCGGCCCGAAAACGCTGGCGCGACCAGTAGGCGCTATCGGGGCCGCTCAGTGCGCCGCTGTCCACCAGCATCGCGTGCATCCGCACCTGCAGTTCGCTGCCCACCGAGGCGGCATGGACGCCCGGCGCAAGGCGGGCGACGGCCCGGTAGTTGGGGCCGTCGTCCGTGCTGTTGGCCGGCAACGCCGCGGGCAGCAGCAGGTCGCCCTGGTGCAGCCCGACATGTTCCGGCAACACGCCGACGATGGCGTAAGACACGCCTTCGATCGACATCGTGCGCCCCACCGCGCCCGGATCGCCGCCATAACGGCGCATCCAGAATCCGTGGCTCAGGATGACCGCCTTCGGGCCATTCGGCTGGTCCTCCTGCACCGTGAAGTTGCGCCCGAGCGACAGCCGGACACCCAGGGTCGGCAGCAGTCCGCGGTCCGCATACAAGGCCGGGACCAGCTCGGGCTCGCCGCCGCCGGCAATATTCAGCGAGGCCGGAAAGCGCGTGAGCAGGCCCATGGACTGCACGCCCTGCAACGATTGCGCATGCTGGTACTCCTGCGGCGATATCCAGTAGGCGACGCCGAACTTCTCCATGCCCAGCTGCACGAGCCGCGAGGGCTGCGGATACGGCAATGGCTCGAGCAATACCCGGTCGATCAGGGTCAGCACCGTCGTGCTGGCGCCCACCCCCAGCGCCAGCACGGCGGTCGCCAGCAGCACGAAGCCCGGCTTGCGCAGGCCCGCCCGCCAGGTCCGCCATATCTCCTCGAACCAGATCGTCATGCGTGCATCCTCTTGTGCGGGTTTCGCGCTGCATCGACCCGGCAGCGCACTCGTCCCTTCGTGGTTCCAGCCATCGCCCTACTCTCCCCGCAAGGCGCGCATCGGCGCCACGCGCGATGCGCGCAGGGCCGGCAGCAGACAGGCGAGCAGGCCCGCGACGGCCAGCACCACACACACGCCGCCCAGCGCCACCGGATCGAACGTGCTGTCGAACCCCGACAGCGGCACGAGCAGTTGCGCCAGCCAGCGCGAAACGCCGAGCACGATCGCGATGCCGACCGTCAAGCCGATCGCGATCTGCACTATCCCGCTGCGCAGCACCTGCCACATCAGGCGCGCCGGCGCCGCGCCAAGGGCCATCCGCACGCCGAACTCGCGCTCGCGCGCGGCGACCGCCACGGCCATCACCGCGTACATCCCGGCCATCGCCAGCAACAGCGCCAAGGCAGCGAACGCACCGACCAGCAGCAAGGTCCGGTGCGTGGCGGCCGTGGTCGAGCGCACGATCCGGTCCATCGTGCGGAAACCGGAGATCGGCTGGTTGGGCGCAACCTGTGCCACCGCCGCACGCACCGCGGTGCGCCACTGGCCGGGATCGCCGTGGCCGCGCAGGACGAAGCGCATGGGCATGAAATAACGGATGAAGTCCAGGTCACTGTCCGGGATCTGCGCCAACGGTACGTAGACGATGCCGGGGGCCGGTTGCAGCGGACCCGACTGGCGCGTATCGGCGACGATCCCCACGATGCGCGCCGACCGACCGTCGTCCTCCTGGATCATCTCGCCCAGCGCATGACCGCCGTACAACTGCTCGGCCAAGGTGCGATTGACCACCGCGACCTGCTCGCCGCCACGCACGTCGTCGCGCGTGAAGGCACGCCCGCGCAGGACAGCCATGTCGAACAGGCCGAAATACCCCGGGCCAATGCCGAAGTAGTCCATGTCCACGGGCTGGCCGCCCGGACCGTGCACATTCGTGTTGAACGCCTGGCCGGGTCCTGTCGGCAGGTTGGTGGTGACTGTGGCGGCGGTCACGCCGGGGATCGCCTCCAGGCGGCGCACCAGTCTCTCGGAGAACGCATTCACCGACTGCGCATCGGGGTAATCGGTCCGTACCGGCGCCAGATCGAAGACGAGCATGTCCGCGCTTGAAAACCCGAGCGGCGTCCCCGCGGCCTTGTACAACCCATGCAGCAGCAAGCCGCTGCCGCACAGCAACACCGTCGCCAGGAGCAACTGCGCAACGACCAGCAAGCGGCCAAGCCGGCCGCCATGCCGATCAAGCCCGTTGCGTCCGCCTTCGCGCAGGGCTTCGCCGGCAACCGTCGCCCGGCTGCGCCAGACACCGAATGCGGCCGCGGACACGGCGACCACGACGGCGACGGCCGCCGCCGACAAGCCTGTCCACCACGGCATGCGGATACCGCCACTTGGCAACCAGTCCGCCGATACCGTGGCCTGCAGCGCGTGAAGGCCCATCCACGCCAGCGCCGTACCGGCCAGCGCACCGGTGATGCCGACCAACAGGCCCTCCGCCAGCGACGGCAACACCAGCCGCAACCGCGATGCGCCCAACGCGCCGCGCACCGCGCCGTCGTGCGCGCGCGACAGCGAACGCAACAGCATCAGGTTGACCAGGTTGACCAGGGCCGTCAGCAACACGAACAGGGCGCAGGCCATGAACAGCATCAACGCGGAGTGCGCATCCGCGTGCTGCCACGCCGTGATCGGTTGTGCGCCGAACCGCACGCCCCGCCAGTTATCGACATACCTGGCACCCATCACGGCATACATGGCATGCAGGTGCGTATCCATCGCGGCCGCCACGGCCTGCCGGCTTGCTCCTGCGCCGAGCCGCACCACCGCAATATCGTTGAGACCGTCAGCCGTGCTGTGCGGCGGAAGCGCCAATGGCAGCGCCACGTCACCGCTGAAGGTCAGGCTGTCAAAGGACTTCGGCAACACGCCGACGATGGTATAGCCGATACCCTCGACACTCAGCGTCTGCCCCAACACCCCGGGATTGCCGCCGTAGCGGCGTTGCCAGAACCCGTAGCCGAGCATGACCGCATGCGGCCCGTGCGGCGCGTCCTCCTGCGCCGTGAAGTTGCGCCCGAGCAACGGATGCAGGCCCAGGGTCGGCAGCATGCCTTGATCGATATAGGCGGCCGACACCACCTCCGGGCGATCGCCGCCGGTAAGGTTGACATTCGGCTTGGAAAACAGCATCAGCCCCGTCGACTCGATGCCCTTGAGCGGCGTCAGGTGCTGATACTGCAGCGGCGACACGATGCGCTGCCCCTCGAACAGCGGCCCCACCACCATCACGCGCGCCGCATCGGGAATCGGCAACGGCTGCATCAGCACCTGGCCGATCAACGTGGCCACCCCCACGCTGGCGCCGATGCCCAGCGCCAGCACGCCGCTGGCCAGCAGCAGGAAGCCGGGGCGGCGCAGGCTGGCGCGCCAGGCACGCAAGATTTCCGTAAGCCAAACGTTCATGCGCGAGCCTCCCCTTCCATAGCTTCATTCCCCACGCAGGGCACGCATCGGCGCCGTTCGACCGGCGCGCATCGCTGGAGCCAGACAAGCCAGCACACCGGCGCAGGCAAGCACGGCGCAGGCGACGAGGACAGCCCAGGGATCGAACACGCTGCGCCCCAACTGCACCACCACCGCGCGCAGCACGCCCGATCCGGCCGCACCCAGCACCACGCCTGCCGCAAGGCCCAGCACGATCTGCAACAGGCCACCACGCAACACCAGCAGCAGCAAACGGCGCGGCGATGCGCCCAGTGCGGCGCGCACGCCGAACTCGCGTTCGCGTGCGGCCACCGCCACCGCCATCACTGCGTACATGCCCACGCCGGCCAGCAACAACGCCAGGCCACTCAGCAGGCCGACCAACATGAGGTTGAATTCCGTGTCGGTGGTGATGTCGTGTACCACCCACGCCATGCTGCGCACGTGGCTGATCGGCTGCTCGGGCGCCACTTCGGCCACCGCCTGCTTCACCGCATCGCGGTAGCCGTCGGGGCTGCCCTGCACCTTGATGGCGAAGCGCAGCGGCTCGTAGGTGCGGAATGCGCGCAATATGCCCTCCGGCATCTGCGCCAGCGGCAGGTAGAGGATGGGCGTCGCCGCATCCGGATCTTCCGGGCCGAACTGCCAGGTGCTGGCCACCACGCCCACGATGCGCGCCGACAGCATGTCCGCACCCGAACCGCGCTGGATGATCTGGCCCAGTGCGCGGCCGTGGTAGTGCTGGTCGGCGAATTTCCGGTTGACGATGGCCACCGCCTCGCCGCCCCGCACATCGGTATCGGCGAACAGGCGACCCTGCAGCAGGCGTATGCCGAATACCCCGAAGAAGCCCGGGTCGGCCGCATGCAGCTGCGAGCTGAAATCCTCGCCACCCGGCACATGCATGTTCATCCGCCACTGGCCACTGAAATCGCCTGCCGGCAGATTGGTGCCCGCCGCGGCCTGACGCACACCGGGGATCTGGCGCAGGCGTTCGACCAGCCGCTGCGACAAGAGCTGCACGGAAGCGGCGTCGGGATAGGTCGCCTTGACCGGCGCGAGTTCGAAGGTGAGCACGCCGCGCGCATCGAAGCCGAGGTCCACCTTCGCGTTGTCGAGCAGGGTGCGCAGGAACACGCCGGCCGCGCAAAGCAGCAGCGAGGCCAGCGCCACCTGGGCAATCACCAACACGCGACCCAGCAGGCCGCTGCGCCGGCTGAAGCCGCTGCGGCCGCCCTCTCGCAGACTGTCTGCCGACAGCGCGGCATAACCGCGCCACAGCCCCAGCAGGGTGGCGACCAGTGCACCGAACAGGCCAACCGCAATGGCCAGCGCCCATGCGGGCCAGCCGAGGCTGAGACCGCCGGGACGCGTCCACTCCACCGCCATCCAGTCGGCCGGCATCCACGTGCGCAATGCCGACAGGCCCAGGGCCGCCAGGGCCTGACCGAGCAACACGCCGATCAGGCCGACCAGTACGCCCTCCGCCATCGAAGGCAATGCCACGCGCCACGGCGAGGCACCGAGCGCACCGCGCACGGCGGCATCGTGGCTGCGCCCCATCGCGCGCAGCATCATCAGGTTGGCGAGGTTGACCAGCGCGATCAGCAACAGCAGCGCTGCGCTGGCCAGCCACATCAGCGAGGCCGCACGCGAACCCTGGTGTTCTTCCGCGCCGAAATCCTGCGCGCCGAAATGCGCCCGCAACCAGTAATCGCTGGCGTATGCCTTGTGGCCTTGCGTCACGTAGAAGGCATGCAGCCGTGTCTGCACTTGCGCAGCCAGCGCCGCGCGGGCAAAACCGGGGGCCAGACGCGCTACCACGGTGTAGTCGGTAGAGTCGTTCGGCGTGTTCGCGCGGAGTGCCACCGGCAAGGCGATCGATGCCTGGCCGAGGTCGAAACCCGCCGGCAACACGCCGACGATGGTGTGCGCAACGCCTTCCACCTGCATCGTCTTTCCGACCACCGCAGGATTGCCGCCGAAGCGGCGCAGCCAGAAGCCGTGATAGAGCAGCACCGCCGGCGGGCCGTTCGGCTGGTCTTCCTGCGCGGTGAAGTTGCGGCCAAGCACAGGCTGCACGCGCAGCGTGGACAGCAGGGTGTGGTCGAATTCCTGCGCTTGCACCTGCACCGGCTCGCCATCGCCAGCGATGTTCGTGGCGAGAGGATCGCTCTTGAAGATGCCGAGCGAATCCGCACCCGGCAAACCAGCCAGTTGCTGGTATTGCTGCGGCGACGCACCCACCACATTGCCTTGCTCGACCTTGCCAAGCGCGACCAGTCGCTGCGGCTCGGGATACGGCATGGGCCGCAGCAGCACGCCATCGATCATGGTGAACACGGCGCTGGCCGAGCCCACGCCCAGCGCCAGCACCCCGGCGGCCAGCAGCAGGAACCCCGGCCTGCGCAGGCTGGCGCGCCATGACTGCCAGATCTCGGTAAGCCAGGTGTTCATGCAGCCGTCTCCACGTGCAAGTGGTCCGTGATGTTTGGCCAAGGCAACGCCCGGCCTGCCGTTGCGGGGTCCATGGGCTAATCCCCCTGCAGGACACGCATGGGCTGGGTCCGGCCCGCGCGCATGGCGGGCACGAGGCAGGCGAGCAGGCCGAAGGCCAGCAACAGCATGCAGACACCGCCCGCGACCCAGGGGCCGAACCTCGCGTCCGACCCGAGCTGCGCGAACGAGGCCTGGAACACGCGCGGGAACACGGCCGCCAGCGCCAGCCCAAGCGCCAGGCCAGCCACGATCTGGGCCATCCCGCCGCGCAGCACCAGCAAAGCCAGTCGCGCGGGCGACGCGCCCAGTGCTGAGCGCACGCCCAGCTCGTGCTCGCGCGCCGCCACCGCGACCGCCATCACCGCATAAAGGCCGGCGCCGGCGAGCAGCAATGCCATCGCCGCAAACACGCCGCAGATCCAGATGCCGGTCTGCGCACCATCCGATGCCTCGTCGAAGATCGAGCGCATGCTGCGCACCTGCGCGATCGGCTGCTGTGGTGCTACCGCGGCAACTATCTCGCGCAAAGCCTTGGCATAGCCGGCGGCATCGCCGCGCACGCGCAAGGCGAAATGCATCGATTCGAGGCTGCGGAAATTGGCCATGACCACATCCGGTATCTGCGCCAGCGGCACGTAAAGCTCCGCTGGCTTCGGACGCGAGTCCTGCTGCGGGTAGGTGTCGTCGACCACGCCCACGATGCGTGCGGTCCACGACTTGCCCGGATGGGCCGCATCGTCCATCTGCACCTGCCGGCCCAATGCCTGCCCGCCATACAGCCGCTCGGCCATGGCCTGCCCGATGATCGCCACCGCTTCGCTGCCTTGCCTGTCGTCCGGCGTGAACAGGCGGCCGCGCTGCAGACGGATGCCGAACAGCCGGAAATAGTCCGGGCCCACGGCGCGATAGAGAACGAACGTCGCCCCGCCGCCCGGCGCATGCGCGGGAATGCCGAAGGAGCCGAGGAAGTCGTCCAGCGGCAGGCTGGTGCTGGCCGCGACGTCGAGCACGCCGGGCAGCTGGCGCATGCGCTCGACCAGGTGCTGCGACAGGGCCGTCACCGCCCGCACATCGGGATAGTCGGCCTGCACCGGAGCCAGCGCAACCGTCGCCACGTTGCTGTAGTCGAAGCCCCACTGCGCGCGCGCATCGTCCCAGGACTTGCGCAGGAAGATCCCGCAGGCACACAGCAGCACCACCGTCAGCATCACCTGCGTGGTCACCATTACACGGTTGACCCGCCCCTGGTAACGGGTGCCGCCACTGCGGCCGCCCTCGCGCAGTTCGTCGAACGAAACGATGGCGCGAGCACGCCACAGGCCCAGCATTGCCGACGCCAGCGTCGCCAGCAGCGACACCAGCACCGCCAGCAGCAGGGTGTGCACGCCCAGGTGCAATTCGCCGCCGGTGACTTCAGCCGGGATAAGACTGCGCAGTACCGCCACGCCCGCCAGCGCCAGCAGCACGCCCAGGGCGGCCCCCAGCAAGCCCACCAGCAGGCTTTCGGCGAGCAGCGGCGCAGCCAGGCGCCAATGGCGCGCGCCCATCGCGCTGCGCACCGCAATGTCGCGCTGCCGTGCCAGCGCGCGTAGCAGCAACAGGTTGGCCTCGTTGACCAGGGCGATCAGCAGCACCAGCAACGCACTGGCCTGGAACAGCTCCAGCACGCGGGCACCCTGCACATGCAGGGCGTCGTGGTAGTCGCTGGCACCGAAGTGTGCGTGTTCGTCATGGCTCGCAGCGGAGCCTGCGACGTCCGCATGCAGTCGCGCCTCGACCTGCGCGCCCACTGCCGCCGTGCTCGTGCCATCGGCGAGGCGGGCGATCGCAAGATAGAGGGGCTCGTCGCCAGTGCCATCGGGCGTCAGCATGGCCGGCAGCACGATGTCGCCCCCGGTGCCCACCGCAACGAAGGTTTCGGGCAGCACGCCGATGATGGTGCGCGGCGTGCCTTCGACTTTCAGGACCTGGCCGATCGCGGCCGGATTGCCCGCGTACTGGCGCTCCCAGAAATCGTGGGTGAGCATGACGACCGGCGGCCCGTGCGGGCTGTCCTCGCCCGCGACGAAATTGCGCCCGAGCTGTGGCCGCATGCCGAGCGTGGGCAGCAGGTCGTGGTCGATGTAGCCCGCCACCACCCGTTGCGGCACGCCCTCGCTCACGATGTTGACCGTGGGCGTGATGAACGCGAGCAGGCCGATCGAGCGCACACCGTCCAGGTCCTGCAACGCCGCGTACTGCCGCATGGAGACCCGTGGCGGCCACCCGGGCTGCAGCCTGCCCACGGCCACCAGCCGCGATGCCTGCGGCAGCGGCAAGGGCTTGAGCAGCACCTGGTCGACCAGGTTGAATGCAACGGCGCTGGCCCCCACGCCCAGCGCCAGCACGCTTGCTGCCAGCAGCAGGAAGCCGGGCCGGCGCAGGCTGGCGCGCCATGCCTGCCAGATTTCGGTGAACAGGATCGTCATCGTCCTTACTCCCCGCGCAAGGCGTGCATCGGCGCCACCCTCGACGCGCGCATGGCTGGCAGCAGGCAGGCCAGCAGACCGGCCACGGCAAGCACCACGCAGACGCCAACCAGCACGAACGGGTCGAATGTGCCGCCGCCGATCTGTTGCAGCACATCGCCCAGCACCCGCGACACGACAACCGCCGTGCCGAGCCCCAGCAGCAGACCGATCGCTAGCTGGCGCCCGCCGGCACGCAGCACCAGGCGCACCATGCCCAGCGGCGGCGCACCGAGCGCCATGCGCACACCGAATTCGCGCTGCCGGGTGGTGACCGCCACCGTCATCACGGCATACATGCCAGCCGCCGCCAGACCCAGCGCCAGCAGCGCGAATGTCCCGACCAGGGACAGGGTGCGCCGGGTATCGCCGGTGGTCGCATGCACGATCTCGTCCATCGTCGTCATGTTGGCAATCGGCTGCTCCGGAGCGACCTCCGAAACCGCGGCGCGAACCGCGGCGCGGTAGCCGTCCGGATTGCCCTGCACGCGCAACGCGAAGCGCAGCGGCTCGAACGAGCGGAATACCCGCATGATGTGCGTCGGCACCTGCGCCAGCGGGAGATACAGGAACGAACGCCGCTCGCTGTCCAGCGGGCCGAACTGCCTCGTATCGCCAACCACGCCGACGATGCGCGCGGTTACCGGGCGGAAGGTCGGATCGTCGGCCATCACTTTGCCTACCGCATATCCGCTGTAATCGTTGAGCACGATCTCCTTGCCCAAGGCATGACCGCCGTACTCCCGGTCGGCGAGTGTCCGGTTCACGATGACCACCGGCTCGCTGCCGGTCGTATCGGTCACGCCAAAGGATCGGCCCGCGCGCACGGGGATGCGGAATGTGGAGAAATAATCGGCGGTGACGCCCCGTATCTGCGGACTGGAATCGAAGTAGTCGTGACCGGGGACATGGACGCCGCCCATGCTGAACTGCTGGTCGAAATTGCCCGCCGGCAGGCCATTGGTGACCGCCACCTGGTCGACCCCCGGCAATGCGTGCAGGCGCGCCATCAGTCGCTGCAGCAGTGCCTGCGTGGATGCGGCATCCGGGTTGTCGGCTTTCACCGGCGCGAGGTCGAAGGTCAGGATGTGGTCGCTGGCGAATCCCAGCGGCGTGCGCGCCGCATCGTAGAGCGCATGCAGGAACAGGCCGGCACCGCACATCAGGCAGGTCGCCAGGCTCATTTGCGCCACCACCAGAATCCGCCCAAGGCGACCGCTGTGGCGTCCCTGGCTGCGGCCGCCCTCATGCAAGACCTCCTGCACGGATGCCACGGCCAGTCCCCGCCATGCGCCGAATGCCGCCGCCGCCAGCGCCCCCGGCACGGCGATGGCCAACGCGAGCAAAACCACTCCTGCCGGCATGTGCAGGGCTTCGCCATACGTCCAGTCGGCCGGGGCGTAATGACCGAACAGGGACAAACCCATCGCGGCCAGCCCCATGCCCGCCATGGCGCCGCTTGCACCCACCAGCAGGCCCTCGGCACAGGCGGGCAGGACGATGCGCCATGCCTGCGCCCCCAGGGCCTGGCGCACGGTGGCGTCATGGCTGCGCGACAGGGTGCGCAGAAGCATCAGGTTGCCGAGATTGACCAGCCCGATCGCCAGCACGCACAGGGCGCTGGCCAGGAACAACAGCATGACCGGACGTTGGTCCTCGTGCAGCACCACCTGCAACGACGCGCTGCCGAAGCGCACATGCTTCCAGTATTCCGCGTCGGCGTTCGGGAAGCTCGCATACATGGCATGGATCGCGGCATCCGCCTGCGCACCCAGCGCTGCGGCACTGCCTGCGGGTGCCAGCCGCGCAATGGCAAGGAAGTTGGTTCCGTCGTCATAGGTGTCGGGAGCCAGCGCCAGCGGCAACATGATCTCCCCTGCGCCGAACTGATCGAAACTGGCGGGCAGCACGCCGACGATGGTGTGCGGCACACCTTCGATATTCAAACTGCGGCCAATCGCCGTGGCCGCACCGCCATAACGCCGAAGCCAGTAGCCATCGGTGAGGATCACTGCCTTCGGGCCGTTCGGAAGATCTTCCTGCGCCGAGAAATCCCGCCCCAGTTGCATCCTCACGCCGAGCGTGGGCAGCAGCCCGCGGTCGGCAAGGAATGCGTTCACCTGCTCCGGCGTGCCGTCGCCGGACACGTTGAACGCCGTCAACCCACCCTTGATGAGGCCCATCGACGCCACACCCTTGATCGACGCCATGTGCTGATACTGCTGGGGCGATACGCCGCCCAGCGGCTCTCCCTGGTCCACCGGCCCCAGAGCGACCAACCGTTCCGGTGCGACATAGGGCAGGGGCCTGAGGAGCACCTGGTCAACCAGCACGGACACTGCCACCGTGGCGCCGATGCCAAGCGCCAGCACGCCGCTGGCCAGCAGCAGGAAGCCGGGGCGGCGCAGGCTGGCGCGCCATGCCTGCCAGATTTCGGTGAACAGGATCGTCATCGCCCTTACTCCCCGCGCAAGGCGTGCATCGGCGCCACCCTCGACGCGCGCATGGCCGGCAGCAGGCAGGCCGCGAGACCGGCGACAGCAAGCACCATGCACACCCAGGCCACGACCAGCGGCTCGAAGCGGATCCCGGCCATCGAGTCCACCACGCTTCGCAGCCACCCCGTCAACAGCCAGCCTGTGCCTACGCCGAGGCACAGACCCGCCAACACCTGGAACAGGCCCGTGCGCATCACCAGGCGCGCCAATTGCAATGGCGCCGCCCCCAGCGCCAGGCGCACGCCGAACTCGCGCCGCCGCGCCGCCACGGCCACCGCCATCACGGCGTACATGCCGGCTGCGGCAAGCAGCAAGGCCATGAGCGCGAACAGGCCGACCAGCAGCAGATCCAGACGCACGGGTTCGGTCATTCCGCGGGCGATGTCAGCGAGGTCGCGCAGATTGGCGATCGGCTGCCGCGGCGCGACCTCGGCCACCGCCGCGCGCACCGCGCCGCGATAGTCGTCCGGCCTGCCGTGCGTGCGCAGCGCGAAGCGCAAGGGCATGAAGTCGCGGATCATGCCCATGACGGTGTCGGGCACCTGCGCCAGCGGCACATAGACCATCGGCAGGGCGGCCTGCAGCGGACCGGACTGGCGCGTGTCGGCCACCACGCCGACAACGCGCATGACGGGATTGCCGGCGGTGCCGAACGCCATCTCCAGCGTCTTGCCCAGGGCATTGCCGCCGAGATAGGCGCGCGCATACGCCTGGTTGACCACGGCCACGGCTGCGCTGCCCGCGCCGTCGGTTTGTTCGAAGCCGCGTCCGCTGCGCAGCGGAATGCCGAAGGCGGCAAAGTAGCCGGGACTGACCCCGCGATATTCCACGGAATCGGCTTCGCCACCGGGCGCCCGCATCGGCATATTGAGCTGGTCGCCGACCGGCAAGTTGGTGCCGGCGGCGACATCCACCACGCCGGGTATGGCGCGCAGTCGATCCAGCAGGCGCTGGCTCAATTGCTGCACCGAGGGCACATCGGGATAGTCGGCCTTGATCGGCGCGAGCTCGAACGTCAACACGCCCTGCATGGAAAAGCCCAGCGGGGTTTGCGCCGCATCACGCAAGGCATGCAGGAACAACCCCGCTCCGCACAGCAGTGTCGTGGCCAGGGTCACTTGCACCACCACCAGCACCTTGCCCAGGAGACCGCCGTGCCGACCGATGCCGTTGCGACCACCTTCGCGCAATTCGTCGATGGTGGTCGCCGCACGGCCGCGCCACAGTCCCAGTAACGCGGACAGCAGCGCACCCGCCATGCCGATCGCCAGGGCCACGCCCCACGACAACCAGCCAGATGCCCGCACCGCATCCGCCTGCCACTCCACTGGCATGAATCCGCGCAGGGCATCCAGCCCCAGGCTGGCCAAACCCATGCCGGCCACGGCACCGGTCAGGCCGACCAGCGTCCCTTCCGCGAGGGCGGGCCACGCCAGCCGCATCGCCGGCGCTCCCAGGGCCGCACGCACGGCAACATCGTGGGCGCGCGCCAGCGCCCGCAACACCATCAGGTTGACGAGATTGACGAAGGCGATCAGCAGCACGAACAGGGCACTGACCATGAACATGGACAGCACCCGGCTCGACGCCTCTTGCAGGCCCGCGCGCAGGCCGACGGCGTCGTAGCGCGTGCGCAGGCCCGCCTCGCCCTGGCTCCCGCCGATTGCGGCATACATCGCGTGCAGGCGCGTCGCGACTTGGGCACCGAGCGCACCGAGGCTGGTGCCCGGCGACATCCGCGCCACTGCAAGGTAATTGGTGCCAATGTCGCGCGACTGGGCGGGCAACGCCGCGGGCAGCAACAGATCCGGACCGCCCAGCAAATCGAAGTCGGGCGGCAGCACGCCGACGATGTCGTACGCGTTGCCTTCCAGCGGCAGGCTGCGGCCGATCACATGCGCGTCGCCGGCGTAACGGCGCTGCCACAGCCCATACGAAAGAATCACCGCCTTTGCTCCGTGCGGGCTGTCTTCAGCCGCATCGAAATTCCTGCCCATCACCAGGCGCACACCCAGCGTCGGCAGCAAACCCCGATCCACCTCCAGCGCCTGGATCTGCTCCGGCTCGCCGTCGCCGGTGACGTTGGCCGGTGTCAGGCCGGCCTTGAACAGCCCCATGGAGCTGACCCCGGAAAGCGATTGCAGATGCTGGTACTGCAGCGGCGAAACCTGCCTGTCCAGGGTATCGCGCCCCAGGCTCGCCAGCTGCGCGGGCTGCGCATAGGGCAGCGGCTTCAGCAGCACCTGGTCGATCAGCGCGAATACCGCCACGGTGGCGCCGATGCCCAAAGCCAGCACCGCAGCCGCCAGCAATAGAAACCCCGGCCTGCGCAGGCTGGCGCGCCATGCCTGCCAGATCTCGGCGAGCCAGACGTTCACGCACCCACCTCGATGCGCTGGCCGATCAGTGCGTCGAGGCGCGATTCGTCCTCGCGGCGCAGGCGGTCGTAGGTTTCCTCGTCCACCACGCTGCCGTCGAACAGGCGCACCTTGCGCTGGGCGAGTTCGGCGTAGCGCGCGTCGTGGGTGACCATGCAGATGGTGGCGCCGCCCTTGTGCAGTTCGTCGAGCAGGGCCATCACCGCCTCGCCGTTGCGCGAGTCGAGGTTGCCGGTGGGTTCGTCCGCCAGCAGGATCGCGGGCCGCCCGACCAGCGCACGCGCCACCGCCACGCGCTGCTGCTGGCCGCCGGAGAGCTGCGCGGGGTAATGGCGCATGCGGTGCGCCATGCCCACGCGCTCCAGCGCCTCCTGCACGCGTGCGCGGCGCTCGCCGGTGTCGATGCCGCCGCGGTAGGTGAGCGGCAGCTCCACGTTCTCCTGCACGGTGAGGTCGCCGATCAGGTTGAAGGCCTGGAAGATGAAGCCGATCTCCGCGTTGCGGATGCGCGCGCGCTGGGCGGCATTGAGCACGGCGACGTCGTGACCGTTCAGCACGTAGCTGCCGGAGCTCGCGGTATCGAGCAGGCCAAGGATCGACAGCAGCGTGGTCTTGCCGCAGCCGGACGGTCCGGAGATGGAAACGTATTCGCCGCGCTCGATGTCGAGGTGCACGTCGCTGAGCGCGTGGGTCTCCACTTCGTCGGTCTGGAACACCTTGCGGAGGTCCTTGAGGGTGATGACGCTGGCGAGGTTGGTCATAAAAGCTCCGGAGGGTTTGTAGAGCGCACCCTGTGCGCGACGATTTTGCTTCTGTAGGAGCGGCTTCAGCCGCGATTCGGCGCGCCCGTCGCGGCTGAAGCCGCTCCTACGGGTTCAGCGCAGCTTGATGCGATCGTATTTGTCCCATTGGCTGGTGTCGGAAAGGATCACCTGGTCGCCGGCCTTCAGGCCGCGCAGGATCTCGACGCGATCCACCGAGGCCGCGCCGATGCGCACCGGCACGCGGGTGGCGGTGTCGCTGCCGGGATCGAGGCGGAACAGGCTGAGGTCGTCGTCGGCCTTGGCCAGCGCGGGGCGGCCCACCGACAGCACGTTGTGCAGCTGGGCGATGAGGATGCGGCCGTCGACGGAAAGGTCGGGCCGCGCGCCCGGCGGCAGCTTGCCGGCCAGCGTCACGTCCACCTGCACGCTGCCGTTGCGCACGGCCGGGTCGATGCGCTCCACCTTGCCGTCGACCACGCCGTTGTGGGTGTCCACGTTCACCGGCATGCCCAGCGCCACGTCCTTGGCCTGCACCTCGGGCACCTGCAGGCGCGCGATCAGCACGTCGGGCTTGGCCACCCGCGCGAGGTTGGCGCCGGCGGCAACCTGGGCGCCCTCCTGCACGGCCACTTCCTGCAGCACGCCGGCGATCCCGGCCTTCACCTGCAAGGCATCGGCCTGGCGCTGGCGCAATTCGAGATTGCTGCGCTGCTGCGCCAGCGCGGCCCGCGTCGCGTCGATCTGCGCCTTCATGTTGGCGGCGAACGCGGCCACGCGCTGTTGCTCGATCTGCACGCGCGCCTGCAACTGCTTCAGCGCGATCTGGCCCTGCTCGTACTGCACGCGTGGGATCACATGCACCGCGATCGCGGCAGTGTCGGCGTCAGCCTTGACCTTGGCCGAGGCGTAATCGGACTGCGCCTGCGCGAGCGCGGAACGCTGGTCGAGCAATTGCGATTCGAGCTCGGCGCGCTTGGCGGCCACATCGGCCTGCGCCGCCGCCACCTGCGCCTGCGCGTTGCGCAAGGCATCTTCCACGGTGGGGTCGGAGAGCCGCATCAGCACGGTGTCCGGCTGCACCGGCGTGCCCGGCCAGACCAGGATCTGTTCCACCTGGGCCGGCGTAGCGGCGGCCAGCCAGCGGATCTCGCGTGGCACCAGGGTGCCGGTGGCGCGCACCTCACGCAGCATGTCGCCCTGTTGCACGGCATCGATCCACAGGCTGCCGCGGTCCGCCGCGGGCAGGGCCGGCCCCAGCCGCCACACCAGCACGGCCAGCGCTGCCACGGCCAGCGCCGCGCCGCCCACCATCAGTCGCAAGCGGCGGCGCTTGCGGATGCCATACATCGGGTTCGCAATATCCATGCGGCATGCTTGGCAAGCCGCGTGCCAACCTGTGTCCAGCACCCCAAACCGCATGGCATCGCCAATCCGGCGCGCCCGTGGCCGGGTACACGCACGACCATCTGTCCGGATGCGGACAGCATCATCCGCCTGCGGACACCGCCCCCAGCGGCCCCGTGCACGGTAGGAGCGGCTTCAGCCGCGATGCTCTGGACGGAATGTTCAAAAGCCGAGAAGCATCGCGGCTGAAGCCGCTCCTACGCATACCCGCCATGGCACGCCCTGCGTGATGTGTCAGCCGGTGTTCTGCAGCCCCTGCGCCACGCCGTTCACGCAGGCCACCAGCGCCTGCAGCAGTGCGTCGTCCTGCCGATCGCCGGCGCGCCAGCGACCGAGCAGGTCCACCTGCAGCAGGCTCATCGGATCGATGTAGGGGTTGCGCAGGCGGATCGAGGCGGCGAGGCGCGGGTCGCCTTCGAGCAGGTCGCTCGCGCCCTTGAGCCGCAGCAGCCAGTCGCGGCTGCGCTCGAACTCGGCGCGGATCAGGCCGAAGAAGCCTTCGTGCAGGGGGCCGGAAAGTTTCGAGAACGCTTCGGCGATGGCGAGGTCGCACTTGGCCAGCAACATCTCCACGTCGTCCAGCGCGTTGGCGAAGAACGGCCAGTCGCGCGCCATCTCGGCCATGGCCTGCTCGCCGTACTCGGCCGCGCCCCATTCCAGCGCGCTGCCGAGGCCGTACCAGCCGGTGATGATGGAGCGGCACTGCGTCCAGGCGAACACCCAGGGGATCGCACGCAGGTCCTCCACGCCGCGCATGCTGCGCCGGCGCGAGGGGCGCGAGCCCAGCGCCATGCGCTCGATCACGTCGATCGGCGTGGCGCTGCGGAAGTAGTCCACGAAACCTTCGCGCTCGACCAGCGCGCGGTAGGCTTGCCGGCTGTGCGTGGACAGCGCATGCATGCGCTCGCGCCACTGCACCTCGCGCGACTCCTCGTCGCGCGGGCGCAGGCTGGCGCGCAGCACCGCACCCACGGTCTGCTCCAGATTGCGCAGGGCCAGTGCGCGGATGCCGTACTTGCGATGGATCACCTCGCCCTGCTCGGTGACGCGCAGCACGCCGGCCACCGAACCGCGCGGCGAGGACAGCAGCGCGGGCGTGATGCGCGCGCCACCGCGGCTGGCCGAGCCGCCGCGGCCGTGGAAGAACGCCAGCGCGATGCCGTGCTCGCGCGCCACCTCCAGCAACTCCACCTGGGCACGCTGCAGGCCCCAGCGCGAGGCCAGGGTGCCGCCGTCCTTGCCGCTGTCGGAATAGCCCAGCATCACCCACTGGCGGTCGCCGCGCGCGGCGAGATGGGCGCGGTAGAGCGGATCGGCCAACAGGGCACGCAGCGTGGTGGGCGCGTTCCTCAGGTCATCGATGGTTTCGAACAGCGGGGCGATGTCCAATGGGACAGGGCTCTTTGCGTTCGCCTCCCAGCTCTTGTCATACAACGCGCTTCCTGCGATCACCTCCTCTCCCCTCCGGGGAGAGGATTGAGGTGGGGGGCCGGGACTCGCGGAGGTATTGCTATTGCTGATCGTATCGACGACAGCATCCGGCAAGCGCGTCCCCTCACCCCAGCCCTCTCCCCGGAGGGGAGAGGGGGCAGAAGCGGCATCTCCCCGGGGGGGAGAGGGAGATGATCCGGCAGGCTCGACCAGGCCCCCATGCCTTGCCAGCGCCAGTACGGCCAGCACGTCGGCGGCGGAGCGCGCCATGCTGATGATGTAGAGGCCGGTCGCCGCGGCGCCATAGCGCTGGCGCGCATCGCGCAGGGCGGCGAACACCGCCCGCAGCGAAGTCGCCACGCTGTCCTCGCTGGCGACGAAATCACGCTCGCCGCGCAGGTGCGCGTGCAGCGCGACCACGCGCTCGTCCACGCCGCGCTGCGGCCATTCGCTGTCGTTGAACAGCGCGGCCAGCGCGTCGTCGTGCACGCGCGAGTCCTGCCGCGCATCAAGCCGCGCGAGGTGGAAACCGAAGCTGCGCACGCGCCAGATCAGCCGCTGCACCGCATAGGCGCCCGCGTGCAGGCCGCGATGGTCGACCAGGCTGGCGGCGACCAGTTCGAGGTCGTCGCGCAGCTCATCGGCGGAGGCATAGGCCTCCGGATGCTCGTCGCCGTGGGTGGCTTCGAGCCGCGCGCCAATCAGGGTGAGCAGGCAGCGGTACGGCATGTCGGCGTAACGCGGACGTATAAGCGCTGCCGCTTGCGGGAAGCGCGCCCGGTAATCGTCCAGCCGCTGGCGCAGGCGCGGGTCGACCTGCACGCGGCCGTCGGTCTGGCTGAGCAGGCGTGCCAGGGCTGCGACGTCGGCGATGTAGCGCTCCAGCACCTGCGTGCGCTGGCTGGCGAGGCTGGCGGCGATGGTGTCGGCGCCCACGTTGGGGTTGCCGTCCATGTCGCCGCCCACCCAGGTGGCGAAGGAAAGCAGGCGCGGCAACGGTACCGCCACGCCGTAGACCGCCTGCAGCGCATCGGCCAGCGACTCGTACAGCGCCGGCACGATGCGGTAGATCGGATCGGCCAGGTAGAAATCCACGTGGTCGCGTTCGTCCTGCACGCTGGGCCGCACCGGCGAAGCCTCGGCGGTCTGCCAGCCGGCGGTCAGCGCCATGTGGATGCGCTCCTCGTCCTCGCCGCGCTCCTGCGGCGTGCGGCCGCCGTCGAAGCCGTCGACCAGCGCGCGCACGATCGCCTGCTCCTTCTCCAGCAGCGAGGCGCGCACCGCCTCGGTGGGGTGCGCGGTGAACACCGGCTCCACCTCCAGCCGCAGCAGCCATTCCAGCAATTCGTCCGCCGTCACGCCCTGCGCCTTCAACCGCTCCAGCACGTCGCGCAGCGATTCCGGCTGCGGCGCGCCGCCCTCGCGCTGGTAGTCGCGGCGACGGCGGATGCGATGCACGCGCTCGGCGATGTTCACCGCGTTGAAATAGGTGGCGAAGGCACGCGCCAGCGCTTCTGCGTGCGCCACGTCGAGCCCGCTCAGCGGATCGGCCAGCCCGGCCAGCGGCGCGCCCTCCTGCCGGCGCGCGATGGCGGCGACACGCACGCGCTCCACTTCGTCGAGGAAGGCCGGCGCCACCTGCTCGGCCAGCATGCGGCCGACCAGGGCGCCAAGCCGGCGCACGTCGTCGCGCAGCGGCGCATCGGGCAAGGCGGGCTCGGGACTGCGGGAAGCGTTCATCACGACGGCATCGGCTCGCAGGGGGCGGAACCCCAAGCCTAACGCATGCGTGACACTTTTGCTGCAATGCCGCAAAACCCTTCGGCCGGTCGCCGCACCGCCTCGCCGGAGGCATCCCCGTGTCCACGCCGCTATAATCGCTCCTTCCCGTCGAGGGGCGCTGCGACCGTGACATGTTCACGGCCAGGCTCGACGGCATTTTTCTGAAACGGCGCCCGGTTTGTCCCCATCAAAACCGGAGCAACCCATGAACGCCGCACTCAAAGAAAACAGCCACGACTACAAGATCCGCGACATCGGCCTCGCCGATTTCGGCCGCAAGGAACTCGACATCGCCGAGCACGAGATGCCGGGCCTGATGTCGATTCGCCGCAAGTACGCCGCTTCCACGCCGCTCAAGGGCGTGCGCGTCACCGGCTCGCTGCACATGACGATCCAGACCGCCGTGCTGATCGAGACGCTGAAGGACATCGGCGCCGACGTGCGCTGGGCCTCGTGCAACATCTTCAGCACGCAGGACCACGCCGCCGCCGCCATCGCGAAGACCGGCACGCCGGTGTTCGCGTGGAAGGGCGAGACGCTGGAGGAATACTGGGACTGCACGCTGGACGCGCTGTCCTTCCCCGACGGCAAGGGCGGCTTCCTCGGCCCGCAGCTCGTCGTCGACGACGGCGGCGACGTGACCCTGCTGATCCACAAGGGCTACGAGCTGGAGAACGGTTCGAAGTGGGTCGACGAGAAGGCCTCCTCGCACGAGGAACAGGTGATCAAGAACCTGCTGAAGCGCGTGCACGCCGAGCGCCCGGGCTACTGGCACACCGTGGTCAAGGACTGGAAGGGCGTCTCCGAGGAGACCACCACCGGCGTGCACCGCCTGTACCAGCTGGCCGAGGCGAAGTCGCTGCTGATCCCGGCGATCAACGTCAACGACTCGGTGACCAAGAGCAAGTTCGACAACCTGTACGGCTGCCGCGAGTCGCTGGCCGACGGCCTGAAGCGCGCGATGGACGTGATGCTGGCCGGCAAGGTCGCCGTGGTCTGCGGCTACGGCGACGTCGGCAAGGGCTGCGCGCATTCGCTGCGTGCCTACGGCGCCCGCGTGGTGGTCACCGAGATCGACCCGATCAACGCGCTGCAGGCGGCGATGGAAGGCTTCGAGGTCAACACCGTCGAGAGCACGATGGGCCGCGGTGACATCTACGTCACCACCACCGGCAACAAGGACGTGCTGACCCTCGCCCACATGCAGGGCATGAAGGACCAGGCGATCGTCTGCAACATCGGCCACTTCGACAACGAGATCCAGGTCGACGCGTTGAACGCCTCGGGCGCCACCCGCCTCAACATCAAGCCGCAGGTGGACAAGTACACGTTCAAGAACGGCAACAGCATCTTCCTGCTCGCCGAAGGCCGCCTGGTGAACCTGGGTTGCGCCACCGGCCACCCCAGCTTCGTGATGTCCAACTCGTTCTCCAACCAGACGCTGGCGCAGATCGACCTGTGGGCGAACAAGGACCACTACGAGGCCAAGGTCTACATCCTGCCGAAGAAGCTCGACGAGGAAGTCGCGCGCCTGCACCTGGAAAAGATCGGCGTGAAGCTCACCACGCTCAGCGCCGAACAGGCCGCCTACCTCGGCGTGCCGGTCGAAGGCCCGTACAAGCCGGACCACTACCGCTACTGAGTGGCGGGTTTCGGTAGTGTGGAAAAGGAACGGGCGCCGCGAGGCGCCCGTTTCGTCTGGCTGGATGCAAGGCACCCATCACAACGGCCAGGATTGATCAGGGGCGCCAGTTCGCGTTGCATTCCCAGAACGCCACGCTGCGCCGGTAGGCCTCGCGGTCCAGCGGTACGCCGGAACCGCCTTCTTCCACGCCCAGCGCATTGCGCATCATGGTGATGGGCGCCATCGGGATTTCCTCCGGCTCCATGGTGTAGAGGCAACCCACGATGCCCCAGTCGGCATCGATGGTCTCGCCTTCCTTCGCCAGCTGTTCGCGGCTGTAGAGGATCACCACCAGCCAGTTCGCCACCGGCGGCTGCACGCCCTCGAACCAGCGCACCAGCACCGGCAGCTCGGCCTTGGTGCGCGCCTCGTAGGCACTGCGCAGCCGGTGCCGGTTGGCGTCGGTGATTGGTACGGTGAGGCAGCGCGTGCTGGTCCAGTTGCGGTGCACGTGCAGCTTGCAGAACGGCGCGTAGCCGTCCAGCACGCGCAGCGGCGGCTCCTTGTTCAAGCGACGCTGGAAGTCCTCGGGCGTGCAGTCCTGGATGGTGTTGCCGCGCGTTTCGCGTGGAAACAGGCGGGCGCGCGCGAACGGGGTAAGGACGATGGACATGGTGCAGCCGGCAGGGAAAGGGCGTCAGCCTAGCGCATGCCGCAAACCGGTCTTTTCGTCGCCCGGGCTCCCCAGTATTTGGACATCTATCTTTTCATCGCGATGAACGTATAAAATTTCCCGAAGCCTCACCGAAGGACTCCCATGCCCGCCATCAGCCTCGAATTCTTCCCCCCCAAGACCGACGAGCAGCGCATCCAGCTGGACCAGGCGGCACACGTGCTGAAGGCCTGGCGGCCCGAGTACGCCTCGGTGACCTTCGGTGCCGGCGGCTCCACGCTGAGCTATACCGGCGACACCGTGGCGCACCTGCACTCGGTACACGGCCTCACCGTGGCGCCGCACCTGTCCTGCATGGGCGGCACGCGCGCCGAGATCCGCACCCTGCTCGACGGCTACAAGGCCGCCGGCTACCGCCGCATCGTGGCGCTGCGCGGCGACCTGCCCTCCGGCATGGCCAGCGCGGGCGACTTCCGCTACGCCGCCGAGCTGGTGCGTTTCATCCGCGAGCACAGTGGCGACCATTTCCATATCGAAGTAGCCGCGTATCCGGAAATCCACCCGCAGGCCGACGACGCCCACGCCGACCTGCTCCATTTCAAGGCCAAGGTGGACGCCGGCGCGAACGGCGCGATCACCCAGTATTTCTTCAACCCGGACGCGTATTTCCGTTTCGTGGAGGACGCCTACAAGCTCGGCGTGCGGGTGCCGATCGTGCCGGGCATCATGCCGATCGCGAACTACACCCAGCTGAAGCGCTTCTCCGACACCTGCGGCGCGGAGATCCCGCGCTGGATCGCCAAGCGCATGCAGGCACACGGCGACGATGCCGCCTCCGTGCGTGAACTGGGCGCGGAAGTGGTGGCGCAGATGTGCCGTCGCCTGCTGGACGGCGGTGCGCCGGGCCTGCACTTCTATACGTTGAATCGTGCCAAGGCCACGCGCGCGGTACTCGAACAACTGGACTGATTCACGATCATCGTGCCGACGCATCGCTATGCTGCCGCGATGCGCGCGATCGCCCTGCTCCTGCTGCTTACGCTGCTTGCCCTCGCCTTGCCGGCGCGGGCACAGAACCCGATCCACCACTGCGTGGACGCACACGGCAATCCGCTGTTCACCGACCAGCCCTGCGCTTCCCAGCAGGCCACGCCGGTGCAGGCACCGCCACCCACGCCCGCCACAAGTGTCGCGACGCCCCGCCTGCCGGTCCCCCTGCAGCGCTGCGCCACCACGGCGGCGGAACTGCGCCAGCGCGTGATCGACGCCTTCGCCGCGCGCGACCCCAACCAGCTGGCCGGGCTGATGCTGTGGCATGGCTACGGCCATGTGTCGGCGGTCGACGACATCCGTTCGCTGGGCCGGCTGGTGCGGCAACCGCTGCTGGAAATCCATTTCGGTGACGGGTCGGCCGACGATTCTGCCGCGGCGGGCAGTGCCAGCATGCCTGCGTCCGCGTCGCCCGCCTCGCCATCGGCGGACGAACTGCAACTGCGCACCAGCGGTGACGACGATCGCAGCACACGCTTTGCGATCGCCCGCCAGGCCGGCTGCCTGTGGCTGCGCTACGGCGGCTGAAACCCGTGCCGGGAGCTTGCGGGACGCGCCTTTGACACTGCCCTGCCGCCTGCCCGGTTATCATGGGCAGTCCCCCACGGAGAATCGTCATGGCGCAGCAGTACCCCGAATGGATCTGGCAGAACGGCGCGATCAAGCCGTGGGCCGAGGCCACCGCCCACGTGATGTCGCATGCGCTGCACTACGGTTCTTCGGTGTTCGAGGGCATCCGCAGCTATGCCACGCCGGATGGCGCGGCGATCTTCCGCCTCACCGACCATCTCAACCGCCTGTACCACTCGGCGAAGATCTACGACATGGCGTTGCCGTACACGCGCGACGAGCTTGCCGCCGCATGCCGCGAGGTGGTGAAGAAGAACGGCCTCGCCGCCGCCTACCTGCGCCCGGTGGCATGGCGTGGCCTGGGCGGTTTCGGCCTCTCCGCCGAAACGCCGATCGACATGGCCGTGGCCGCATGGCCGATGGGCCCCTACCTCGGGCCGGAAGCATTGGAGCAGGGCATCACCGCCTGCGTGTCGAGCTGGCAGCGCTTCGCGCCCAACACCATCCCGGCCGGCGCCAAGGCCGGCGGCAACTACCTCTCCGGCCAGCTGATCGCGCGCGAAGCGCGCCGCCTCGGCTTCGGCGAGGGCATCGCGCTGGCCTCCACCGGCCTGCTCAGCGAAGGCGCGGGCGAGAACATCTTCCTGGTGTTCGACGGCGCGCTGCACACCACGCCGGCCAGCGCCTCCATCCTCACCGGCATCACGCGCCACTCGCTGATCACGCTGGCGCGCGAGGACGGCATCGAGGTGATCGAGCGCGACATCCCGCGTGAATACCTCTACCTCGCCGACGAAGTGTTCATGTGCGGCACCGCCGCCGAAGTCACCCCGATCCGCGCCGTCGACGGCAAGCAGATCGGCGCCGGCAAGGCCGGCGGCGTCACCCGCCGCATCCAGGAGCTGTTCTTCGGCCTGTTCAACGGCAAGACCAACGACCAGTGGGGCTGGCTGGAGCCGGTCTGATGCTTTGCCTTTGAAGCCCCTCTCCCGCACGCGGGAGAGGGGAGTAAAGCAAGCCGCTATCATGTGCGGATGACCGACACCGCTCCCGCCCTGCCCACCATCCGCCTGAAATCCGACCGCGCACCCGGCCACCCCTGGGTGTGGTCGGCGCAGGTGCACAAGCCCGAGGGGCGCATCCCGCCGGGCAGCGTGGTGGACGTGATGGATGCGAAGAGCCGTTTCGTCGGCCGCGGCTTCTGGAACGGCCACGCACGCATCGCATTGCGCCTGCTCACCGCCGACCCCGCCGAAACCGTCGACGCGAACTGGATCGCCGCGCGCATCGACCGCGCCGTGCGCCTGCGCCGCGAGTTGCTGGAACTGGACAAGACCACCGATGCCTGGCGCGTGGTGCACAGCGAGGGCGATGGCCTCAGCGGCCTGGTCGTGGACCGCTACGCCGACATCCTGGTGACCGAATACTTCGCCGCCGGCATGTGGAAATTCCGCGACGCCATCCGCGACGCGCTGCTGGCGCACTTCCCCGGCGCGCGCATCTACGGCTTCGCCGAAACGCACGTGCAGAAGCAGGAATCCTTCGACTGCCGCGCCAGCGAGCCGCCCGCGCCGGTGGCTGTGCACGAACATGGCCTCGCCTTCCACGCCGCGCCGGGCGCAGGCCACAAGACCGGCTTCTTCGCCGACCAGCGCGACAACCGCAAGCGCTTCGCCGAGCTGGCGCGCGGCCGCCGCGTGCTCGACCTGTGCTGCAACGCCGGCGGCTTCGCGGTGCATGCGATGGCCGCAGGCGCGCGCGAAGCCGTGGGCGTGGACATGGACGCCGGCATTCTGGAAGTCGCCCGCGCCAACGCCGCCGCGAACAGGCTGACGGTGGACTTCCAGCAGGCCGACATCTTCGACTGGCTACGCGCCGCGGTAACACGCGGCGAAAAGTATGACGCGGTGATCCTCGACCCCGCCAAGCTCACCCGCGACCGCAGCAAGGTGTTCGACGCGCTGAAGAAATACTTCGCGATGAACCGCCTCGCGCTGGACGTGATCCCGCCCGGCGGCCTGCTGCTCACCTGCTCGTGCACCGGACTGGTCAGCGAGGCGGATTTCCTGGAGATGCTGCGCCGCGTGGCGCTGAACGCCGGCCGCGAGATCCAGATCCTCGAAGTGCGCGGCGCCGGCGCCGACCACCCGGTGCGCGCCGACGTGCCGGAAAGCCGCTATCTCAAGGCGGTGTTCTGCCAGGTGGAGTGACCTCGTGCCGGGTTGACTGTAGGAGCGGCTTCAGCCGCGATTCGTCGATGGGCATGAGAAATAGACATCACGGCTGAAGCCGCTCCTACACTCTGCCATCCGACTACGCCTGACTCGAGAGCCGCCCCTGCAACGCCGCCGCATCGAACGGCCCCGCCTCGGCGATCAATGCACGCGCCGCATCCACCTGGTCCCAGGTGTTCCACAACAGCACGCCGCGCACACGGCCGTGCTCCAGGTAATACACCACGCCTTCGCGGCATGGCTCGCGCCAGTCCTCGACCACCTGCAGGCGGGCATCGAGCAGGCCGACGGCTTCATAGCCCAGGTCGAACAGGTCGGAGTAGAAGAACGGCAGCGTGTCGTAGCTGTCCGCAACGCCGGCCATCGCGCGGCCGGCGTGCCGGCCCATACCGATGGCCGCGTCCTCGTGCTCCACGCGCAGGCGCCGGTCCAGCGCGGGGTTGTAGAAATTGGCGACGTCGCCGGCCGCCCAGATGTCGGGGTCGCTGCTGCGCAGTTGCGCGTCGACCACGATGCCGTCGTCCACCTTGAGGCCCGCCTGCTCGGCCAGTGCGGTGTTCGGCGTCACGCCGAGGCCGGCCACCGCGGCCTCCACCCGCAGCAGGCTGCCGTCGGACAGGCCCAGCTCCACGCCGCCATCGGCAGGCCTGCCGCCGGTTACGCGCACGCCGCCACGCACATCCACGCCATGCTGGCGGTAGTAGTCGTCCAGGTAGCGCGCCAGGCCATCGGGGTAGCGGCCCGCGCCGATGTGCGCATCCGGAAACAGCATGCTCACCTTGCAGCCGGCACCGCACAGCGAGGCAGCCAGCTCGGCACCGATGAAGCCGCCGCCGATCACCGCGATGGTCGCGCCAGGCCGGGCAAAACGGCGCAGCGCCTCGTAATCGTGCAACGTGCGGTAGTGGATGATGCGGTCGCCAGCCTCGAACGGCAGCCGCCGCGGCGTGGCGCCGGTGGCGAGCAGCAGGCGGCGGTAGCGGTAGCTGTCGCCCTGCGCGTCGCACACGACGTGCGCCGCACGATCCAGCGCCACGATGCGCCGCCCGGGATACAGCTTCGCGCCGCTGGCCGCGGTACCCAGGTCGATGTCGGCCACGCTCTTGCCGCCCTTCCACAGCGCCTTCGACAGCGGCGGACGCTGGTACGGCGGCGAGGTCTCCTCACCGATCATGCCGACGTCCGCCGCCGCGTCGACCGCGCGGATCGCCTTCGCCGCCGCATCCGCCGCCATGCCGGCGCCGACGATCAGGTAATCGTGCACGTGTTCCATGACTCGCTCCCGCGCGAAACCACCCGTCCATCATGCGCCGCCGCGGCGAATGCAGCGTGAAGTCGCAAGGCCTGCGACGGCAGGACGTACACTGATGCAGACTGTTCCATGCGAAATCCGATCATGCCCAGCGAAACCCTGCTCATCGCCCTCGTCGTGCTCGTGCTGTTGCTGCTGGCCCTGCAGCTGGCGCTGCTGCTGCGCGGCCGCGGCGATGCCGGCCTGCATGCGCGGCTGGATGCGCTGAAGGACGACAACGAGCGCCTGCAGCGCGCGCTGCGCGAGGAACAGCGCAGCGGCCGCGAGGAGCTGCAGCAGGGCTTCGAACGATTCCGCGGCCACGTCAACGAACAGCTGGACGGCATGTCGCGCCAGCAGGCCGAGCGCATCGACAGCTTCGGCCAGCGCCTCGCCGCGCTCACCGACCAGACCGGCCAGGGCCTGCAGACGCTGGCCCAGCGCCTGACCGAAGACGCGCGCCAGAGTCGCGAGGAACTCGCGCTGGCGCTGAACCGCTTCGGCGAACAGCAGCAACAGCGCCTCACCGCCCTGGGCGCCCAGCACGAACAACGCATGGGCGAAGTGCGTGGCACGCTGGAAGGCCAGCTCAAGACGCTGCGCGAGGACAACGCCGCGCAGCTGGAGAAGATGCGCGCCACCGTGGACGAGAAGCTGCAGTCCACGCTGGAGACACGGCTGGGCCAGTCGTTCCAGCTGGTTTCCGAACGGCTGGAACAGGTGCAGCGCGGCCTGGGCGAGATGCAGAGCCTCGCCACCGGCGTGGGCGACCTGAAGCGCGTGCTGGGCAACGTGAAGACGCGCGGCATCCTCGGCGAGGTGCAACTGGGCGCCCTGCTCGACCAGCTGCTGACGCCCGAGCAATACCGCTCCAACCACGCCACGGTGCCGGGCAGCAACGAGCGCGTGGAATTCGCGCTGCGCATGCCCGGCGCCGACGCCGAGCATCCGGTATGGCTGCCGATCGACGCGAAGTTCCCGCGCGAGGACTACGAGCGCCTGCTCGACGCCCAGGAACGCGCCGATGCCGAGGCCGCCGGCCTCGCCGCCGCCGCGCTGGAACGCCGCGTGCGCGACGAGGCGAAGACCATCCGCGCCAAGTACGTGGCGCCGCCGCATACCACCGACTTCGCGATCCTGTTCCTGCCCACCGAGGGCCTGTACGCCGAGGTGCTGCGCCGGCCCGGCCTGTTCGAGGCCCTGCAGCGCGAGCACCGCGTCACCGTGGCCGGGCCGACCACGCTCACCGCGATCCTCAACGCGCTGCAGATGGGCTTCCGCACGCTCGCCATCGAGAAGCGCAGCAGCGAGGTATGGCAGCTGCTGGGCGCGGTGAAGAGCGAGTTCGGCAAGTTCGGCGAGGTGCTGGACAAGGTGAAGAAGAAGCTCGACGAGGCCGGCAAGCACATCGAGGCCACCGGCGTGCGCACCCGCGCGATCACGCGCAAGCTGCGCGATGTGGAATCGCTGCCGGGACAGGAGGCCGCCGGCCTGCTCGACGACGCCGCGGCCGACGACATCGAGCCGGACGACGAGGCATGAACACTCCGCACCGGTCGCTCGGCGAACACCGTCGCCGGTTGAGCGCGCTGGCCGACGAGATACTGCGGCTGCGCGAGGCGCTGCCGCGGCGCGAGCGCCTGCTCGCCGGTCTCGCCCATGCGCTGCGCGCGGTGCTGGCAGCCAGCCTCGGCTACTGGGCCGCGCGGGCGCTGGGACTGGAGCAGGGCTACTGGGCCGCGATCACGGCGCTCTCGGTGAGCCAGGCCAACTACGCCGAGGTGCGCCATTCCTCGCGCGACCAGTTCGTGGGCGCGATGATCGGCGGCCTGGTCGGACTGGGCGCCGCCACGCTGGGACACGAGCACTACCTCGCCTACGTGCTGGCGGTGATGGTCGGCATGCTGGCCTGCTGGCTGCTCAACCTGGGCGCGGCCGGCCGCATCAGCGGGGTCACCAGCACGATCATTCTGCTGGTGCCGCACGCCGGCGCGTTCTGGCAGTTCGCGCTGTTCCGACTGGGCGAGGTCACGCTGGGTGCGACGGCAGCGCTGCTGGTGACGCGCCTGTTCGATCTGCTGGAGTGGCGCTGGTTCGACGACGCGCCGCCTTGAGCCTGCCGAGCCGCGACAGCGGCCGCTACACTAGGCCGGCCCGATTTCCCCGGAATTCCCCCATGAGCGACTCCACTCCCGACGATGTCACCCGCGAGCAGGCCGAGGAGGCCGTGCGCACCCTGCTGCGCTGGGCCGGCGAGGATCCCGCGCGCGAGGGCCTGCTCGACACGCCCAGGCGCGTGGTGAAGGCCTACCGCGACTGGTTCTCCGGCTACGCCGAGGATCCGGGCGACTACCTGCGCCGCACCTTCAAGGAGGTGGAGGGTTACGACGAGATGGTGGTGCTGCGCGACATCGAGTTCGAAAGCCACTGCGAACACCACATGGCGCCGATCATCGGCCGCGCCCACGTCGGCTACCTGCCGACCTGCCGCGTGGTCGGCATCAGCAAGCTGGCGCGCGTGGTGGAAGGCTACGCGCGCCGCTTCCAGGTGCAGGAGAAGCTCACCGCGCAGATCGCCCGCTGCATCCAGGAGAACCTGCAGCCGGCCGGCGTGGCGGTGGTGATCGACGCCAGCCACGAGTGCATGACCACACGCGGCGTGCACAAGCGCGGCGTGTCGATGATCACCAGCCAGATGCTGGGTGCGTTCCGCGACGACGCGCGCACGCGCGCCGAGTTCCTGGACTTCATCGGCCTGCACGGCAGCATGCGCCGGTGATCCGGCGCCTTGCCGTCGCCGCCGCACTGCTGCTGCCGCTCACGGCGGCGGCGCAGGATTCGCGCAATGCCTACCTGCGGCAATTCGACACGGACGGCAACGGCTGCGTGAGCGAGTCCGAATACGTGGCCTACATGAGCCGCGGCTTCGAGCGCATGGACGCCAACCACGACGGCGTGCTGGAGCCGAGCGAACTGCCCGGCGGCCACGGCAAGCCGGTGACGCTGAAGGAATGGCGGGCCAACCTGCGCCACCAGTTCCACCGGCTGGACCGCCGCCACACCGGCTGCCTGGACGCGCAGGAACTCACGGCGCCGCCGGGCTGACATTCCGCCGCGAGCCAGCCGCAGCGCAATGCGATGCGCTATCGTTCCCCGTCTGCCGCCGCCACCCGTGCCATGAACCAGCCTGCCGACCACGTCCCGCGCCGCCGCGCCGCCCTCGCCTTCATCTTCGTCACCGTGATGCTGGACATGCTGGCGTTCGGCATCATCATCCCGGTGTTGCCGCACCTGATCGTCGACCTGATCGGCGGCAGCATCGCCAAGGCCGCCGTCTGGGTGGGCGCGTTCGGCGCGCTGTTCATGACGATGCAGTTCGTGTTCTCGCCGGTGCAGGGCGCCTTGTCGGACCGGTTCGGCCGGCGCACGGTGATACTGATCTCCAGCTTCGGTCTCGGCGTCGATTTCATCGTGATGGCGCTGGCGCCGGTACTGTGGCTGCTGTTCCTGGGCCGCGCGGTATCGGGCATCTGCGCGGCGAGCTTCTCCACCGCGAACGCCTACATCGCCGACATCGTGCCGAAGGAGAAGCGTGCCGCCGCGTTCGGCATGCTGGGCGCGGCCTTCGGCATCGGCTTCATCGTGGGCCCGGCGCTGGGCGGCTTCCTCGGCCACTGGCACCTGCGACTGCCATTCTGGGTGGCTGCCGGGCTGTCGCTGCTCAACTTCTGCTACGGCTGGTTCGTGCTGCCGGAGTCGCTGCCGAAGGAGCGCCGCGCCGCGAGTTTCGACTGGCGCCACGCCAATCCGTTCGGTGCGGTGGTGCTGTTGCGCCGCTACCCGCAGGTGTTCGCGCTGGCCACGGTGTTCTTCCTGATCAACCTCGCGCAGTTCTCGCTCAACTCCACCTACGTGCTGTTCACCGACTACCGCTTCGGCTGGGGTCCGCAGGCGGTGGGCTACACGCTGGGTCTGGTCGGCGTGTGCAGCGGCCTGGTGCAGGCGGTGCTGGTACGCCGGCTGATGCCGAAACTGGGCGAGCGGCGGATGATCCTGGTCGGCCTGTCGCTGTGCGTGCTGGGCTACCTCGCGTTCGGCCTTGCGCCCACTGCCTGGCTGTTCCTGCTGGCGATCCCGGTGTTCTGCCTGGGCGGCCTGGCCGGCCCGCCGGCGCAGTCGATGATGACCCACCAGGTCGATCCGCACGAGCAGGGCCGCCTGCAGGGTGCGCTGACCAGCCTCGCCAGCCTCGCCGGCATCTTCGGCCCGGCGATGTTCGCCAACCTGTTCGCACTGTTCATCAGCGACCACGCGCCGGTGCGCCACTTGCCGGGTGCGGCCTTCGTGCTGGCAGCCTTGCTGCTGGTCGCGGCGACGCTGATGGCGATCCGCGCCACGCGCCATGTCGTGCCGGCCCCGGCATCCGGCGCCGATGCCGCGGCGCCTGCCGCGCAAGCGGCGATCGGCGACGTGCTCGCACCTGAAATGCCTTCCCCCGACTCCGCGGAGCAAACCCGATGAGCATCTCCATGTACCAGGCCAGTGTCCCCGTCTTCGTCCGTGCACTCACCAACCTGCGCCACGTGTTGCAGAAGGGCGAAGCGCACGCCCAGGCGAAGGGCGTCACCGACGCCGTGCTGCTGCAGACACGCCTGATCCCCGACATGCTGCCGCTGGTGAAACAGGTGCAGATCGCCTGCGACATGGCCTGCCGTGGTTCCGCCCGCCTCGCCGGCGAGGAACCGAAGAGCTTCGAGGACAACGAAGCCACGATGGCCGAGGTGTACGACCGCATCGACCGCGCCATCGCCTACGTGCAGTCGTTCAAGGCCGGGCAGATCGACGGCAGCGAGGACCGCGCGATCCAGCTCAAGATGCGCAACGGCGAGCTGAACCTGCAAGGCCAGTCCTACCTGCTGCAGTTCATCCTGCCCAACCTGTTCTTCCACTGCACCACGGCCTACAACTTGTTCCGCGGCATGGGCGTGGAGATCGGCAAGACCGACTTCGTCGGCGCGCTTTGAGCACGTCGACTCCCCTCTTCCGCTTGCGGGCAAGCGGAAGAGGGGAAATGCAAGCTGCCCCGGAGGGAAGAAGGAGCAAGTCCCGCGAATCTGCGAAAATCCATCCCGTCGCCCCCAGCGAAACATCCGCCTCCTGATGCTGCGCCTGACCGACATCAAGCTCCCGCTCGACCATGCGGACGATGCCCTGCCCGCCGCGATCCGCGCGAAGCTCGGCATCGCGCCCGAGGCGCTGCGCAGCTTCAGCGTGTTCCGCCGCGGCTACGACGCGCGCAAGCGCGGCGCGATCGCGCTGATCTACACGCTGGACGTCGAGGTGGCCGACGAGGCCGCCCTGTTGGCGCGCCATGCCGACGACCGCCACGTGCAACCCACGCCGGATACCGACTACAAGTTCGTGGCACAGGCGCCGGCGAGGCTGGAGCACCGGCCCATCGTGATCGGCTTCGGCCCCTGCGGCATCTTCGCGGCGCTGATCCTGGCGCAGTCGGGCTTCCGCCCCATCGTGCTGGAGCGCGGCAAGGCGGTGCGCGAGCGCACCAGGGACACCTGGGATCTGTGGCGCAAACGCGAGCTGCACCCGGATTCCAACGTGCAGTTCGGTGAAGGCGGCGCGGGCACGTTCTCCGACGGCAAGCTGCACAGCCAGATCCGCGACACGCGGCACCACGGCCGCAAAGTGCTGGCCGAGTTCGTCAAGGCCGGCGCGCCCGAGGAAATCCTCTACGTCAGCAAGCCGCACATCGGCACGTTCCGGCTGGTGACGATGGTGGAAAACATGCGCGGCACCATCGAGGAACTGGGCGGCGAGATCCGCTTCGACCAGCGCGTGGACGACCTGCTGGTGGAAACCGGTGCACACGGCGAGCGCCACGTGCGCGGCGTGCGGCTGGCCGGCGGCGGCGAGCTGCGCAGCGACCATGTGGTGCTGGCGCTGGGCCACAGCGCGCGCGACACCTTCGAGATGCTGCACGCGCGCGGCGTCTACGTGGAGGCCAAGCCGTTTTCGATCGGCTTCCGCGTCGAGCACCCGCAGTCGCTGATCGACCAGGCACGCTTCGGCCCGCAGGCCGGCCACCCCATCCTTGGCGCGGCGGACTACAAGCTGGTGCACCACGGCAAGGACGGACGTTCGGTGTACAGCTTCTGCATGTGCCCCGGCGGCACCGTGGTGGCGGCCACCAGCGAACCGGGCCGCGTGGTCACCAACGGCATGAGCCAGTACTCGCGCAACGAGCGCAACGCGAACGCGGCGCTGGTCTGCGACATCCGGCCCGCCGACTACGCGACCTACGGCGAAGGCCCGCTGGCCGGCATCGCGCTGCAGCGGCACTGGGAGGCAAACGCGTTCCGGATGGGCGGCGGCGATTACAGCGCGCCGGGCCAGCGCGTGGGCGACTTCCTCGCCGGCAAGGCTTCGCGCGCCTTCGGCGACGTGCTGCCCTCGTACCAGCCGGGCGTGCGGCTCACCGACCTGTCCAGCGCGCTGCCGGACTACGCGGTGGCGGCAATCCGCGCCGCGATCCCGGCGTTCGACCGCCAGATCCGCGGCTACGCGCTGCCCGACGCGATGCTCACCGGCGTGGAAACGCGCACCTCCTCGCCGGTGCGCATCCGCCGCGACGACGGCGATTTGCAGAGCCTCAACACACGCGGGCTGTATCCGGCCGGCGAGGGGGCGGGGTATGCGGGCGGCATTCTCTCTGCGGCCGTGGACGGGATCCGCGTGGCGGAGGCGGTGGCGTTGTCGATCACACCCCGGGAGCGTGCGTAGGAGCGGCTTCAGCCGCGACTGGCAGAAGAGGAATCGCGGTTGGGTGAGGAATCGCGGCTAAAGCCGCTCCTACTGCCACTCCACGCGGCCGACCACCCGGCCCAGCGCGGCGTCCATCTTCTTGCACAGCTTCGGCGTGCCGTTGACCAGCACCGGTTCGGCGGCGGGCTTGAGCATGGGCACGTCCATCAGCGAATCGCTGTAGGCACACTGCCACTCGCGCACACCGTGTCCGGCCAGCGCCTTGAGCTTGTTCGCGCCAATGTTGTGGAAGCCGGTGCGCATGCCGGCCCAGGTGGGGCGCAGGCGCGACGCCAGCAGCTCGACGTCGCCCAGCCCCAGCTGTTCGAGGATGCCGCCCACCAGGGCCTGCTCGCAGCCGGTCACCACGATCACGCGGTCGCCCGCCTGCTGATGGCGGCGCAACTGGCGCAGCGCATCACGGTTGAAGCGGCGCGAGTGCTGCACCAGCTCGACGGCAAAGGCACGCGCCTGCGCCTGATAGCGCTGCTCGCCCATGCCGGACAGCGCCACGTGCACCAGGGTGCGCGCCGCGCGCCGGCGCGAGAACGGCAACTGCAGCAGCAGCCATGGCAGGCAGGGCAGCACCAGCAGCTTGCGCAGCCACGAGCGTTCGTAGCGGTTGCGGACGAAGAGGTAGAACGCATCGCCATGCAGCAGCACGCCGTCGAAGTCGAACAGGACCACGCGCGGTACCGGCACGTCATCGCTCGCCGCTGCGGGCAGCGCCATATCCCCTGTATTCATCTGTATTACTTCGTGCCGAACAGCCGCTTCAGTTCGCTGCCCGGGTCCTCGGCGCGCATGAACGCCTCGCCGACCAGGAACGCGTGGATGCCGCCCTCGCGCAGCCGCGCCACGTCCTCGGGCGTGCGGATGCCGGATTCGGCGACCAGGATGCGGTCGTATTCCATCAGCTCCTGCAGCGCCAGCGAAGTTTCCAGCGAGGTCTCGAAGCTGCGCAGGTTGCGGTTGTTGACGCCGATCAGCGGCACCGGCAGCGCCAGCGCGCGCTCCAGCTCTTCCTCGTCGTGCACTTCGCACAGCACGTCGAGGTCCAGTTCGGCCGCCTGCAGCGAGAGCTGCAGCAGCACGTCGTCGTCCAGCGCCGCCACGATCAGCAGCACGCAGTCGGCGCCGATCACGCGCGCCTCGTGCACCTGGTACGGGTCGATGATGAAGTCCTTGCGCAACACCGGCAGCGAACACGCGTCGCGCGCCTGCTGCAGGAAGGCTTCGCTGCCCTGGAAGAAGTCGCTGTCGGTGAGCACCGAAAGGCAGGCCGCACCGCCCTTCTCGTAGCTTTTCGCGATGGCCGCCGGGTCGAAGTCGGGCCGGATCACGCCCTTGCTGGGGCTGGCCTTCTTCACCTCGGCGATCACCGCGGGCTTGCCGGCGCCGATCTTCGCCTCGATCGCCGCGGCGAAACCGCGCGTCTCGGGCAGGTCCGGGATGCGCGCGGCCAGTTCGGCCAGCGGCAACCGCGACTGGCGTTCGGCGACTTCTTCCGCCTTGCGGGCGAGGATGCGGTTAAGGATGTCGGTCATGGCATTCGGGGTGGATGCGGGGGCCGTGGGCATCGTGGCGACGCCAATGTCGTCACGCCGTCAAGCGATCATGCCATGCCGGCCAGTCGTTGCGACGCGTCCACGAAGGCCTGCATTTTCGCACGAGCCGCGCCGCTGGCAATCGTGGCGCGCGCCAGCGCGATGCCCGCGCCGATCGACGCGGCCACGTTGGCCGCATACAGGGCCGCGCCGGCATTGAGGCAGACGATGTCGTGCGGCACGCCGCGCTCGCCGCCCAGCGCCTGCTCCAGCATCGCCTTCGACTCGGCCACGTCGGCCACGCGCAGGTTGCGGCTGGACGCCATCGCCAGGCCGAAATCCTCCGGCTCGATCTCGTACTCGCGCACCACGCCGTCCTTCAACTCGCCGACCAGGGTGGCCGCGCCCAGCGAGATCTCGTCCATGCCGTCGCGCCCCCACACCACCAGCGCGCGTCGCGCGCCGAGCTGCTGCAGCACGCGCACCTGGATGCCGACCAGGTCGGGATGGAACACGCCCATCAGGATGTTCGGCGCGCCCGCCGGATTGGTCAGCGGGCCGAGGATGTTGAACAGCGTGCGCACGCCCATTTCCTTGCGCACCGGCGCCACCACCTTCATCGCCGGATGATGGTTGGGCGCGAACATGAAGCCGATGCCGGTCTCGGCCAGGCATGCGGCCACCTGCGCAGGCGCGAGGTCGATGCGCGCGCCCAGCGCCTCCAGCACGTCGGCGCTGCCGGACTTCGACGACACGCTGCGCCCGCCGTGCTTGGCGATACGCGCCCCTGCCGCCGCGGCCACGAACATCGAGGCGGTGGAGATGTTGAAGCTACTGGCGCCGTCGCCGCCGGTGCCCACGATGTCGAGCAGGTGGGCGTCGTCGCCCGTCACCGGCACCTTCTCCGCCAGCTCGCGCATCACCCGCGCCGCACCGGTGATCTCGCCCACGGTCTCCTTCTTCACGCGCAGGCCGGTGACGATCGCCGCGGTCATCAGCGGGCTCACCTCGCCCGCCATGATCTGGCGCATCAGCGCGATCATCTCGTCGTGGAAGATCTCGCGGTGCTCGATCGTGCGCTGCAGGGCTTCCTGCGGCGTGATGGTGATCTCACGTGCACTCATGCCGCCAGCTTCCGCCGCGGCAGGCCGAGGAAGTTGGCGAGCATGTCGTGGCCATGCTGGGTGAGGATGGACTCGGGGTGGAACTGCACGCCCTCGACCGGGAGGGTCTTGTGGCGCAGGCCCATGATCTCGTCGATGCTGCCGTCGGGGTTCTCCGTCCACGCCGTCACCTCAAGGCAATCCGGCAGGGACGACTGCTCCACCACCAGCGAGTGGTATCGCGTGGCTTCGAACGGATCGGGCAAACCGGCGAACACGCCCTGCCCGCAATGGCGCACCGGCGAGGTCTTGCCGTGCATGATCTGCTTGGCACGGATCACCCTGCCGCCGAAGGCCTGGCCAATGGCCTGGTGACCGAGGCACACGCCGAACACCGGAATCTCGCCCGACAATTCGCGCAGCACGTCCAGCGACACGCCCGAATCGTCCGGCGTACCCGGCCCCGGTGAAATCATGATGTGCGAAGGCTTCAGCGCACGGATACCCGCCACGTCCAGCGCATCGTTGCGCACCACCTTCACCTCCTGCCCCAGCTCGCCCAGGTACTGCACGAGGTTGAAGGTGAAGCTGTCGTAGTTGTCGATCATCAGCAGCATGGCGCGGCGTCTTCGCAGGAGAAACCAGGGAAACGGCATCATACCGGCATGCGGCAATCCATGCGTCGCGGTCATCGCATGTGGACGTCCAAATGCTGCCATGACCGGCAGACGCACCACCGGATGCCGGCATCCGGAGAGGCGCCTCCAGCCGCGGCGATTGACATCGATTCCGATGTAAATGAGAATGCATCGCATTAACTTCCAGTGCGATGTCGACCTTTGGCTGTCGTCGCACTCGAATTCAGGAGCCCCTCCCGCGATGAATTTCTGCGCCCTGGTACTCGGCATGGCCGGCGCCGCCCTGCTCTATCTGGCCAGTGCCAGACAGAGCCTGCTTGCCAAGCCGCTGCATGGAAGCATGCGCATGCTGGCGACGGTCCTGCTTGCCGCCGGCGTCGTGGCGTGGATCGCGGCGGCAGGCATGGGTGCCGGCATCGCCGCGGCACTGACCTGCTGGATGCTTGTGTGGGTGGCACTACCCTATCTCGCGTGGTGGCGAAGCGCGAAGGTGCCGCCGCGATGATCGCGCGCTGCCTTGCCGGCGTCCTGCTCGGATTCACGCTTGCCGCCGCCCTGCCCGCGCTCCTGCTGGGCGTACTTCCCGATGGCGGCGCCTGGCTGATTCCGCTGCTGATCCTGTTTTTCCCGCTGTGGACTGCCTTCATGGCCGGCGCATATGCGGCGCGCAGCGGCACGCGCGCCTGGCTGGCGCTGGGCGGCGCGAATGCGGCCGCCTTCCTTGCGCTCTGGCTGCTGCCGCATTGAAGGCGGGCGATACACGATGAAAGCCGCCACGATCCGCCGTTTCCAGACCGTGCACACCTGGACCGGCCTGCTTGCCGGTTTTGCGCTGTTCGTGGCGTTCTATGCCGGTGCGTTGACCGTGTTCCACGACGAGATCGCCGCATGGCAGAACCCGCCATGGCGCGCCGCGCCGGACGCGCGGGTATCGGTGAATGCACTGATCGAAAGCCTGCTCGCGCACCATCCGGAAACCCGCGACGATTTCGGCATCGTGCTGCCCGGTGGCGGCAACGGTGCCCCATATGCATTCTGGCAAGGCAGGGACGGCGCACGCTTCGCCACCGCGAGCCAGATGGGTGCACCCGCCTCCGATGCGGGTAGCGGCAGCCTCGCCGACTTCGTGTATGCGCTGCACGATTCGCTGGGCCTGCCGGTGGTCGGCCTGTACCTGATGGGCATCGTCAGCGTGCTGTACGGCCTGGCGCTGGTGTCGGGCTTCCTGATCCACCTGCCGCAGCTGCTGGGCGACCTGTTCGCCCTGCGTGCGGGACGCAACCTCAAGCGGCTGTGGCAGGACGCGCACAACGCCATCGGCGTGCTCAGCCTGCCGTTCCATGTGATCTTCGCGCTGACCGGCGCGATCTTCTGCCTGTTTGCCGCCACCCTGCTTGCGCTCAACACGGTTTCGTTCGACGGCAAGCTGTCCGGGCTGTTCGCACAGGCCGTGGCGACGGCTCCGGCGACGAAGGCCAATGGCACAACCAGCGTGATGTTGTCGCCCGATCAGTTGATCGCACGTGCGCGCGTCGCCGCACTGGTGAAAGGCGTCAGCAGCTTCGATCCCGACTACCTGCACTTCGTGCACTACGGCGACCGCAACGCGGTGGCCGAGGTGCGCGGGCTGTCGCAGCACACGCTGGGCACCTATGGCACGGTGGCGTTGTCGGCGCGCGATGGCGGTGTGCTCGCCGCGCATGTCGGCAATGGGCAGGACGCCAACGGCATCAGCTGGTCCGCGCTGTATGCGCTGCACTTCGGCAGTTTCGGCGGCAACACGGTGCGCTGGCTGTATTTCGTGCTGGGCCTGGCCGGCGCCTTCCTGTTCTATTCCGGCAACCTGCTGTGGGTCGAGTCGCGGCGCAAGCGGCGCCACGCGGACCAGCCGCTGCGCACGCGAGTGATGGCGCGCGCCACGGTGGGCGTGTGCATCGGTACCTGCCTCGGCATTTCCGGAGCGTTCGGCGCGGCGTTGGCCTGCGCGCATTCCGGCATCGACGCGGCGATGGTGCAGCGTGCGACCTGTTACGGACTGTTCTTCATCGCCTGCGCCTGGGCCTTTGCGCGACCGGCCGCACGCGCCGCCACCGAGCTGTTGGGCGCAACCGCCGTACTGACCATCGCCGTGGCGGTGGCCGACCTGCTGGCCAATGCCAGCCACTGGATGCAGCCGTGGACGCCGGCGACGCGTGCCGTGCTGGCCGTCGACCTCACCGGCATCGCACTCGGCCTGGTCTTCGCGCGCCTCGCGCGCGCCGCGCTGCGGCGTGGACGCGATGGCGATCCGAACAGCGTGTGGGCGCTGCCCGCGCCTATCGCATCGCCGACGGACTGAATCCCCTTTCCGGCAAGCCTGTGCCAGCCGGGCAAACCTGCAACACGGAGTTCCTCCATGACTTCCCCGCATTCCCGTCGCCCTGCGCGTCGCGCCCTCGCCTTGCTGATCTTCGCCGCACTGGCGTGCACCGGCGCGCATGCCGACGACGCCAGCGACGCCGCGAACCCGCAGAACGCCAGGCAACTCGGCGCGGTGACCGTCACCGGCACCACCAGCGCGCTGGACCTGTACGGCAGCAACAACGCCAGTGCCGGCGCGCTGGGCAATCGCAGCCTGCTCGACACGCCCTTCAGCATCAGCACGGCCACCTCGGACCTGATCGTCAACCGGCAGGCCATCGACATCAACGAGGCCTTCGCCACCGATCCGGGCGTGACGCCACTGGGCAGCGGCTATGCCGGCGAGGAATCCACGTTCGCCGTGCGCGGCCTGCCGGTGGATCTGCTCAACGGCTACAAGATGGACGGCCTGTCCGTGGTGAACTGGGCCAGCGACCTGCCGCTGGAACCCTTCAGCGAAATCCAGTTGCTGAAGGGCGCGGGCGGCTTCATGTACGGCTTCGGCGCGCCCGGCGGCATCCTCAACTATGTCTCCAAGCAACCGACGCTGCAGCCGTACGCCAGCTTCACGCTGGGCTACGTGTCCGATGGCGCGCTCGAGGAATCCGCCGACCTCGGCGGCACGTTCGGCGGACAGGGCGGCTGGGGCTACCGCCTCAACCTGGTGCACGAGGACGGCAACACCTATGTGCAGGGTGGCCGCATCCGCCGCAACGCGGCATCACTAGCGCTGACCAAGGACATCGCACCCAACCTGCACTGGCACTTCAACAGCATCTGGCAGGACCGCGACACGCGCGGCACCTACTACGGCATCATCCTCGGCCAGTACTACGGCTATCCGACCGAGGTGCACACGCCCGCACCGCTGGACGGCAGCCAGCGCGTCACCCAGCCCTACACCGGCTACGGCACCTCGATGCGCGTGGCCAACACCGGCCTGAAGTGGGACATCTCGCCCGACTGGACGGCCAGCCTGGACTACAGCTACGCCGGCCAGACCCGCTCGAATCGCGACAGCGCGATCATCCTCACCGACAACCGGGGCGACTACACCGACCTCAACTACCTCGGCTACTCGCGCTACAACTACCAGCAGTGGCAGGGCATGCTGCAGGGCAAGTTCGACACCGGTGCGATCAACCATCAGGTGGTGCTCGGCGCGTCGTGGCAGGCGCTGGATTACCACTACCCGACCGGGCCTTACGCCGATGGACAGTTGTTCGGGCAAGGCAACCTCTACGACCTGCCGCTGCTCCCCAATCCCGGCACGCCGCTCAGCCGCAGCACCTACCTCGCGGAAACCACCACGCAGCGCGCGATGTTCGCCAGCGACACGGTGACGTTCTCGCCGCAATGGTCGGTCCTGCTTGGCCTGCGTTACACCGACTACATCGACAAGGACTACAGCGCGGGCAGCAGCATACCCACCGCGCGCTACGGGCAGACTCCGCTGACGCCCACCGTCGCACTCCTCTACAAGCCGACCGCATCGACGACGCTGTACGCCAGCTACGTCGAGTCGCTGGAACAGTCCAGCAGCGCGCCGCTGGGCACGAAGAACCAGTACCAGACTTTCGCCCCCACCCGCAGCAAGCAGTACGAGATCGGTGCCAAGACCGAGCACGACGACTGGAGCGTGGATCTCGCGCTGTTCCGCGTGGAGCGCGGGCTGCAGTACATCAACTCCGACGACATGTACGTGTCCGACGGACGCACGCGTTACCAGGGCATCGACCTGTCCGGCAAGCTGCTGCTGGCGCGGAACTGGACCCTGCTCGGCGGCGTGATGTACCTCGACGCCTACAACCAGCAAGCCGCCGCGGGCATACAAGGCATGCGCGCCTACGGCACGCCGCGTGCGCAGGGCAACCTGTACGTGGAATATGCGGTGCCGCAAGTCGCTGGACTGGTGCTGGATGCCGGTGGTCGCTACGTGGGCAACGAGGCCATCGACGCCGGCAATACCGAATTCGTCGGTGCGTACCACACCTTCGACCTCGGCGCGCGCTACACCACCAACCTCGGCGGACATGCGCTGACCTGGCGCGCCGGCATCGACAACCTCGCCAACGAGAAGTACTGGCTCACCAGTTGGGGCTTCATCCTCAACCAAGGCGCGCCGCGCACGGTGCGCGCCAGCATGACGCTCACGCTGTAACGCACGCCTCGTCCGACATCACCGCCGCGGTGTCAGCACCGCGGCGGTGATGCCGGCCTCCACCAGATGCGCCGGCAGTGCGCGACCCAATGCGAGGTTCGCGCAGGCCTCGCCCATCGCGGCGCTGGTCTGGATGCCGTAGCCGCCTTGCGCGGCTACCCAGAAGAAGCCTTCCGCGTCCGGCGCGAAACCGCCTACCAGGTCGCCTTCCGTGCCGACGAAGCTGCGCAGGCCGGCCCAGCTGCGGGTCGGGCGGTTGATCGTCATCGTGGTGGCCTGCTCGATGCGGTCGATGCCCAGCGCGATGTCGAGATCCTCCGGCTGCACGTCGTGCGGGGGCACCGGGTCGGCGTTGGCGGGCGAACCCAGCAGCAGGCCGGCATCGGGCTTGAAGTAGAAACTCTCCCCCGCATCGATCACGAAGGGCCAGTGCGATGTGTCCAGGCCCTTCGGCGGCTCGAACAGGAAGGCGGTGCGCCGCTTCGGCTGCAGGCCCAGCGGTGCCACGCCGGCGAGGCGCGCCACTTCGTCCGCCCATGCGCCCGCGGCGTCGAGCAGCAGCGGTGCGTGATACACCGTTTCGCCACAATCAACCTGCCACTGACCCTGCCCGCGTTCGATCGACTGGATGGCCACGTCGACGCGCAGCGTGCCGCCGCGCTGGCGTAGGCCGCGCAGGAAACCCTGGTGCAACTCGTTGACGTCGATGTCGGCGGCATCGGGTTCGAGCATGCCGATCTGCGCGGCCTCCGGTTTCAGCACCGGCACCATCGCCTGCACTTCGTCGGCATCGAGCAGGCGCAGGCCGGGGATGTGCGCACGGTTCTCCGCGTACATCGCGCGCACCGCGTCCGCCTGCTCGGCGCTGCCGATCACCAGCGTGGGACGCTGCGTCAGGATGGGATGCTCGGCGAAACCTTCCGGCGGCCGCTCCAGAAACGGCCGCGTGGCGCGCGACAGCGCACGCACCTGCGCCGAGCCATAGGTCTCGCTGAACAGCGCCGCAGAGCGGCCGGTGGAATGCATGCCCGGCCAAGACTCGCGCTCCAGCACCAGCACGCGTGCGTGCGGCGCCATGAACCACGCGACCGAGGCGCCGGCCATGCCGGCGCCGATGATGATGGCGTCGAAGTCGTTTGCCTGCATGTTCAATCCTGTTTCGCGATGTTGCCGTCCCCGTGTGCCGGAGAAGCGTTGGAAGTGTCATTGCGCGACTGCCGAGCGACCACGCTGGTCACGGTGAGATCAGCCGTGACGTTGCCCAGCGTGGCGAACACGTCGGGCAGCGCGTCCACCGCCAGCATCAGGCCCAGCGGTGCCACCGGCACGCCCATCGCCTGCGCCACCGGCAGGTTCGTCGCCATGAAGGTGACCTGCCCCGGCAAGCCGACCGAGCCCAGGCTGATCACCACCGCCAGCGCCGCACCTGCCACGAGCTGCGCCGGCCCCAGATGGATGCCGCTGGCCCAGGCGATGAAGCTGGCTGAAGCGATGTACTGCACCGGACTGGTGAGCCGGCACAGCGACACCGCCATCGGCAGCGCCAGCGCGGTGACCTGGGTCGGATAGCCGAGCCGCCGTTCCGCGCTCTCCAGCATCGCCGGCAGCGAGGCCAGCGAGGACTGCGTGCTGGCCGCCACCGCCTGCGCCGGCGCCAGCGCAACGACGAAGCGGCGCAGCCGCTCGCCGCCCCACAGCATGGCCACCGGCAGCATCAGCACGGTGACCGTGAGGTGCAGGATGATCTCCAGCAGCACGAACACGCCCAGCGCGCGCACCATGCCCAGGCCCGCGCGGGCGCAGACGGCGAGGATCAGTGCGAACACGCCCAGCGGCGCCAGCCACAGCACCCAGCGCACGATCGCGATCATCGCGTCGGCCATGGCCTGGAAGAACTCCACCAGCAGGGCGCGGCGCGATGGTTGCAACTGCGTGAGCGCGAAGCCGAGGAACAGCGCGAACACCACCAGCGGCAGCATCGCGCTCTGCGCCGCGGCCATCAGCGCGTTGCTGGGCACGATACCCTCGAACCAGTCGGCCCAGCCCGGCGCGGCGGCCACCGGTCTATTGGCGGCGTGGCCGCTGAGCACCTCGCCCAAAGCCGGGTTGTGCGGGAACAGCGCCAGCAGTGGCGGTGCGAGCAGCGCGGCGACCGCCGCGCCGAGCGCGAGCACCACGATGACGGCGACGAGAGTGCGCCGCGCAATGCGCCCGGAAGCCGCCGCATCGCTGGCCGTGTTCACGCCCACCACCACCAGCGCCAGCACCAGCGGCACCACCGTCATCTGCAAGGCGTTGAGCCACAGATGGCCGATCGGCTGGGCAACGTCCGCCGCCCGCACGGCCCAACCCGGAGTCCAGGCGGCGAGCGCCAGGCCAACCAGCGCACCGGCCACGAGGCCCAGCAGCACACGGGTGGTGGCGCTCATCGGCCGGACCTCACGTCGGGCAGCTGCCATGCGTGGCGCAGGCGCGCGTATTCGTCCTTCGGCAGCAACACGAACACGGGATGTTCCTGCGGCTTCAGCCACGCCAGCAGGCCCCGCATGGTGCCTGGCGTCATCGCGGTGCAGCCGGTGGTGCCCGTGGTCGGCGACGACCACAGGTGCGCGAAGATGCAACTGCCGCCATGCGCCACGCCATCCGGGTTGTGTTCGATCACGAAGCCGATGCGGTAGGCCTGGTCGCCATGGAAATGCAGGTCGCGTCGCATCGGCTCACTGGCTCCCTTCAACGCTGCCGCGCCCACCTTGGCTGTGTCGGCGATGCGGTTGTAGAGCGGCGAGCCGCTGACGTCCATGCAGTAGTCGGTGGCGGTGAGCGCGAGGTATGGCATTGCCGTATCCGCATGCGCGGCATAACCGAAGGTGGTGCCGATGCGGAACACGCCGGCCGGGCTGCGGCCGTCGCCTTCGCGCTTCTGCGGGCCGTCGTGCCGTACCGGACTCAGGCCGATGCCCCAGGCCGAGCCGCTCTTCCCGATCACCACCGGCTGTGCAACGCCCACTTCATGCCACGCGCCGCCGTGGTCGCGCTGGTAAGTACGCAGCGTGCCCTCGATCGTATTCCAGTCGGGCACGGTGACCAGCACCATCTGGCCGGCATCAGACCAGGCGACACCCGGATCGGTGGCGGCAATGGCATGGCCCGCGAAGGCAACGCCAACGATCAGCAAGGCAACGAAACGCTTACGCATGGCACGGAATCCTCGCGTTGTTTGGACGTCCATTCATGGCTCCATCACCTTCTCGATGCGTTCCAGGTTGGCGACGAGCTGCGCATGGCGCGCGTCGTCGCCCTCGCAAAGCTGCACGAACAACACGTCCAGCAGATGCTGCAGCGCGGACTGGTAGAGCAGTGACTGGATGTACGGGCGCTCGTCGTGCGCGGATACCAGCAGGGCCGCGTCGGCCAGTGCGCGCAACGGATTGGCGCTGTGCCGGGTCACGCTGACCACCATGCCGCGGCGTTCGCGGAAATGCCGGCCGACCTTGCACAGCGCCGGATGATTGCCGTGCTCGGAGAACACCAGCAGTATGTCGCCAGGATCGGCGGAGGAGACGTTGGCGGCCATCCGCGCGAGGTCGAAGTTGTGCACCACGGGCAGGCCGAGCAGCGCGAGCTTGTACGCGAAATCGCGCGCGTGGATATCGTCCTCGCCAAGGCCGATGAGAAACACTTTGCCGCCGCGGCCGGCCTTGGCCATTGCCTTGGTCACCGTGGCGAGCGTCTGCGGCGGGTTGATGAGGCGCGTGGCCTCCTCCGCCTCGGACTTGCGTCGCCACAGGCCGGTGGCCGGCGACTCGGCCGCCTCGCCACGGACCTGCGTGGCGGCTTCCACCTCGTCGCCGTTGTCGGCGCGGGCGATCGCCTCGCCCACCGAATACTTGAGGTCGGGATAGCCCTTGAAGCCCAGCTTCTGGGTGAACTTCACCACGCTGGACTGGCTGATGCCCAGCGCATTGGCGAGCTGCTGCGAGGAGTAGTCGCGCAGCAGCTGCGCGTTGTCCAGCACGAAATCGGCGATGCGGCGCTCCACCGCCGACATCTGGTCGCGCTCGGAGCGGATCTTGACCAGCGGCGACATGTCAGCCCCCGACGCCGGTTTCCAGCCCGCGGATCTCGCGGATGCCGAGGCCCGCCGCATCGGTCACCGAAATCTCGGACTCGTTGAAGATCACGCCGCCGTCCACCGGGTTGAACTGGCACAACGAAGGGCCGTCCAGGTCCACCTTGGTGATCGCGTTGGACTTGGCCACTGCCACGTGCACCGCCGCCGCCACGCTGATCGAGGTTTCCAGCATGCAGCCGATCATGCACTCCACGCCGTGCAGCGCGGCGATGTCCGCGATCTTGATCGCGTTGGAGATACCGCCGGTCTTCATCAGCTTGATGTTGATGATATCGGCGGCGCGCAGGCGGATCAGGTCGATCACCTCCATCGGCCCGAACACGCTTTCGTCGGCCATGATCGGCGTGTGCACGCGCTCGGTGACGTAGCGCATGCCTTCCAGGTCACGCGCCTTCACCGGCTGCTCGACCAGTTCCAGCTTGATGCCGGCGTCTTCCAGCGTCTGCAGCGCATACACCGCCTGCTTGGCCGTCCAGCCCTGGTTGGCGTCCAGCCGCAGCAGCGCGCGACCCTCGACCGCGGCATAGATCGCCTTGACGCGCTCGATGTCGACGCCGATGTCTTTGCCCACCTTGATCTTCAGCGACTCGAAACCGCGCTCCACCGCAGCGACGGAGTCGGCCACCATCTTGTCGATGTAGTCCACACTGATGGTGATGTCGGTGGTGATCACCGGGTCGCCGCCGCCCAGCAGCTTGTACAGCGGCGCGCCGTAGAGCTGGCCCCACAGGTCGTACAGCGCGATCTCCACCGCCGCCTTGGCGCTGGTGTTCTTCTCCATCGACGACTGCACCAGGTGGGTCAGCCGGTTGAGCTCGGCCACGTCCTGGCCGAGCAGGCGTGGCGTGATGTAGTGGCGGATCGCGTCGGTGATCGAGCCGTGGGTGTCGCCGGTGATCACCGCGGTGGCGGGCGCCTCGCCGTAACCGACGTGGCCGGTGTCGGTATGCACCATCACCACGATGTCCTCGACCTGGTTGACGGTGCGCAGCGCCGTCTTGAACGGCGTCTTCAGCGGGACGCGCAGCATGCCGAACTGGATGTCGGTGATTTTCATGGGATGGCTTTCATCCTTGTTGAATGCATTAGGTATCCGCGCGCTCCCGCGGCGTAGGAGCGCACCCTGTGCGTGATGGTTTGAGCACGCACGGTGCCCGCTGATCTCGTGAACAAAGCGGTTTCGAGCGCCTGCCGGCGCCCGAGTCACTTTTCTCTGCGTGGCCAGAGAAAAGTAACCAAAAGATAGGCCACCCCGATGGCGCGCCCTCCGGGCATTCCCGGATCAGGTCCGGGACAGGCTCTGCCCTGCGGGTGCGCGGGCGGGTTCCGGGGGTTTTCGACGGGACTCCTGTCCCGGCGAAAAACTGGCCCGCATCCTTGCCGGCCATCCTGCGGACTTTCCTCCACCCGCCCGCCGCGCCATAGGGGCCCCGGGTAAAGCAGCGCGCTCCAAGCGCGCACTTTTCAAAAGAGCCAAAGCACCGCAAATTTGCGGCGCTTTGGCTCTGGCTCTGGCTCTGGCTTTTGCTTCTGGCACGCACGATGCGCGCCTGCTCTACCCGGGGCCCCTCGGCGACGGTGGGTCGGGGACAATCAGGCCGCGCAGCGGGCGTTGCCATGGATGGCAACGCCTTTTCGCGCGGGCAGGAGCCCGCTCGAAAAGCCCGGCCACGGCTCACGCACCTTCCGTCCATGGATGGACGGAAGGCGTCGCCGCGGGGTGTCGTTTTCTCTTGGCTACTTCTCTTTTGGACAAGCAAAAGAGAAGTAGCTCGGCCGCCGACAGGCGGACGAAACCGCTTCGACGCTTGCGCAAGTCCACAAGCAAAAACATCCTCTCCCCCAACCCCTCTCCCGCAAGCGGGAGAGGGGAATAGAGCCTCCGGGCGGGATGACGACCACGGCTGGAATCGCGTGCGGTTCATTGGCGGATGCGCACGATACTGGTCATGTGGTCGATGAAGGTCGACCCATCCTTGCCATAAAGCATCGGCAACAACGGCGTCACCGACACCGCATTGAGCTTGATGTGCGCGACGGAGCCATCCGGCTTGCGGTAGCTCATGCCCAGCACGTCGTGGATCACCCACGGCTGCCCCTGCCACTGGCCCAGCACCATCATCACATGGCCCGGGATGTAGACCAGGTCGCCGAGCCGCAGCTGCATCGCCGCCTGCAGGCGCACCGCATGGTTGTCGGCAGCAGTGAACAAGCGATGTTCCAACGCGGGACTCTTGGCCTGGTCACCGGTGTTACGCGGCATCTGCACGCCGAGGCTGCGGTACACGTCGGAGACGAAGCCCGAGCAGTCGCGGCCATCGTACGAATGCCCCCAGCCGTAGCGCTCGCCGAGGAACTTGAACGCCTGGGTGATCAGGTTGCGCGGCGTCAGCGGCAGGTAGTCGGCGGCGGTGTCGGTGTTCTTCTGCAGCAGCGCGGGCACCAGCGCCAGGCTGCCATCGTCCTTGCGGATGGGCAGTTGCAGCGTGTACGCGGCATACGGCGTCTGGCCGTTCACCGGCTGGTCGGGCGGCAGCGCGGTGAGCAGCGACACGCGCGTGCCCATGTCCAGCTGCAGTTGCGACACTTCCGGCTGCTCCGGCGTGAACACGGTGCGCACGCTGGCGCCGGTGACCACGCGGTACGGCGTCTTCGCCGCGTAGGCCAGCACCACGTCCTTCGCGCCTTCCGCCACGTACTGCTTCTGCACCCACGCCGCGTAGCGCGGGCTGACCACGAACAGCCACTGGCCGTCGCGGCTCGCATGCACGATCGCCACCGGCGTGCCGGGGAATTCGGCGCTCTCCTGGAAGCGGTCGATGTCGTGGTCGTCGTCGCTGCTGAACACGCGCAGCGTGGTGGGAAAGGTGCGCAGCGCGGCGCGCTGCACCACCAGGCCATAACGTACGGCGGTCTGCGCGGGGATCGCATCCAGCGCCAGATCGCTCTCCATCTTGTCCAGCGTGGCCGCCGGCACCGGTTGGCCGTGCTCGTCGTACAGCGCGTGCGCGGGACGCTTCGACAAGTGCCTGATCCAGGCGGCCACCTGTGCGCGCGGCAACGTGGCAGGCAACGCTGCGAGGTCGTGCATGGTGGGATCGAGTTTGAACAGCTTCGCGTTCTGCGCGTCGATCTCCGCGCGGGTGAGGATCTGCCGGTCGGGTTGCGACTGCAAGCCGATCCAGAAAGCCGGCGTCAGCTGCGCATCGCCCACGCCAAGCACGCCGCTGGGCGGAACCGGCAATGCAGCCGCGGACACGTCCTGCGCCGGCAGTGGCGCATGGACGAGCGCGAGGGCGAGCACCAAGGTCGCGAGAACCGCACGTTTCATCGTCGTTTCACCCCTTCGCCTGCCACGTCACCAAGCGCGACAGCTCTGGTCGCACAACATACGCAGGAATATTTGATTCCTGAAAATTTCTGTCGAAGCATAATTTATTGACCACCAATTGCAAGCGTGCTACACAACCCGTTGGGGAAGCATCGCGGGGCACGCGGAGACCATGAACAGGCTCCTTCAGATGGCGAGTGCGATGACCGCTGCACAGCGGACGGTACGCCTGCTGCTCACACTGGCCTTGCTGGCCGCACCGTGCGCGATGGTCTGGGCCGCCGATACGCCGGCGAGCATCGCCGCACTGGTCGATGCCGGCCAGTTCCAGGCCGCCGACGCCGACATCACGCAGGCCTTGAACCAGACCGGGCTGGATGCCGCCACGCGCGCCGCGCTGCTGTTCCAGCGCGAACGCATGCGCCGCATCCGCTACGACTTCTCGCTCGATGCCGGTGCGCTGAAGGCACGCATCCGCAAGCAGGTGCCCGACCTGCGCGACGACGAGTTCCGCGACTGGGACGAACACGGCCTGCTCGAACGCATGGTGATCGACGGCCGCGTGATGTACTTCAAGCGCGACGCCTCCAACATCTTCCGCCTCAGCGCCGACGCCGCCGCACGCCGCGCCCATCCCGCGCCGTTCGACGACGACCCGATGGGCGTGCTGAACGACTACCACCGCGAAGTGCGTGCGGCATCGCTGCAGGAAAACCGCAGCAGCGTGCTGCCGCATCGCGTGCGCATCACCCAGACACTCACCGTGGATGCCGACGCAGTGCCGGCCGGCAAGACCGTGCGCGCGTGGATTCCCTACCCGAAAGCGCTGTCGGGCCAGCAGGAAGACATCCGCTACGTGACCAGCGCCCCGGCGAAGCACGAGCTAGCGCCCGATGCCACGCCAATGCGCACGGTGTATTTCGAGAAGACCGCGCAGGCCGGCAAGCCCACCACCTTCTCGGTCACCTACGAGCTCACGATCTACGCGCAATACCATGCCATCGACCCGGCGAAGGTGGTACCTGCGACGATCACGCCGGAACTGGCGCCCTACGTGGCCGAGCGACCGCCGCACCTCGTGTTCACCGAGCAGTTGCGGCTGTTCTCGCGGCAGGTGGTGGGCGACGAGAAGAACCCGTACCGCATCGCGCAGAAGCTGTTCGCGGCCGTGGACGAAATCCCGTGGGCCGGTGCGCGCGAGTACTCCACCATCCCCAACCTCAGCGACTACACCCTGCACGCCGGCCACGGCGACTGCGGCCAGCAGACCATGCTGCTGATCGCCCTGCTGCGCCTGAACGGCATCCCGGCGCGCTGGCAGTCCGGCGCGATCTTCGCCGACCACGGCTACAACGACATCCACGACTGGGGCCAGCTCTACCTCGCACCTTACGGCTGGGTGCCGATGGATGTCACTTTCGGCCGCCTGCATCCGGGCGCGCAAGCGAAACCCGGCGACGACGCGCTGGAGTGGTTCTACCTCGGCGGGCTGGACGCCTGGCGCATCGCCTTCAACAGCGATTACGGCCAGAGCTTCGTGCCAGCCAAGCACTCGTTCCGCTCCGACAACGTGGACTCGCAGCGCGGCGAAGTCGAGTGGAGCGGCGGCAACCTTTACTACGACCAATGGCACTACGGCTTCGACTGGTCGCCGGTCGACCGGCATTGATCTCTTCATCGATTCCGCAATGAACCTGCCCACCATGGACACACTACCTTCCACGCATTTCGACGGCGTGGATCTCCTCGCGCTCGCCGGGCGGCACGGCACGCCGCTGTACGCCTACTCGGCCAGCGCGATCCGCCAGCGCATCGCCGGCCTGCAGCTGGCACTGCACGGCATGGACGCCACGATCTGCTACGCGGTCAAGGCCAACGGCAGCCGCGCCATCCTGGAACTGATGGCGCAGGCCGGACTGGGTGCGGACATCGTTTCCGCCGGTGAACTGCAACGCGCACTGCGTGCCGGCATTCCACCCGAACGCATCGTGTTCTCCGGCGTAGGCAAGAACGACGACGAAATCGGCGAGGCGCTGGCCGCGGGCATCCAGCGCTTCAACGTGGAATCGCTGGACGAACTGCACGCCATCGAGCGCATCGCGGGAGAACGCGGCGCCACGGCGCGCGCGGCGGTGCGCATCAACCCGGACGTGGACGCTCTCACCCACGCCAAGATTTCCACCGGCAAGTCGGAGAACAAGTTCGGCGTGAGCATCGCCGAGGCGCGCCGCTGGTTCGACGCGCGCGCCACGCTGCGACACGTGCGGCTGGACGGCCTGCACGTGCACATCGGCTCGCAGATCCTCTCGCTGGAACCGTATCGCCTGGCCCTGCAGCGCGTGGCCGCGTTCTGGCGCGAACTGCGCGACGCCGGCCATCCCGTCGCCAGCATCGACGTGGGCGGCGGCCTCGGCGTGCGTTACCGCGATGGCGACGTGACTATCGCGCCGGCCGATTACGTCGCGGTCATCCGCGAGGCGCTCGCCGGCTTCGATGGCCGCCTGCTGCTGGAACCCGGCCGCTATCTCGTGGCCGAGGCCGGCGTGCTGCTGACGCGCGTGCTGCGCATCAAGCATGGCGAGGCGCGCGACTTCCTGGTGCTGGACGCGGCGATGAACGACCTCGCCCGCCCCAGCCTGTACGACGCCTGGCACGACATCGTGCCGGTGTCGGGCGAAGCGCGGCCACAGGCCATCTACGACGTGGTGGGCCCGGTCTGCGAAACCGGCGACACCTTCGCGCAGGCGCGTGCATTGCCTGCCTGTGCGGCGGGCGACCTGGTAATGATCCGCGGCACCGGTGCCTATGGCGCGTCGATGGCCTCCACCTACAACTCGCGGCCGCTGGCGGCCGAGGTGCTGCTCGACCATGGCCGCCATGCGCTGATCCGCCGGCGGCAGACGCTGGATGAAATGCTCGCCGGCGAACAGTCGGCCAGTCAGTGGGAGACGACATGAAACGCATCGCACGCATGAAGCTCCCTCGCCCCTCCGGGGCAGGCGGGGAGCGGCCATGGATGGCCGCGGCTTTCCTCGCTCCCCAGAGCAGAGCACGTCCATGTGCTCTCTCCGCGTGGAGGAGCGAGGAGAGGGTTGGGGTGAGGGGCCAACACCGCCGTCATCCCGCATGGCCGAGCAAGGCACTGCTCGCTCTTGCATTCGTACTGCCCTGCACAGCTGCCCTCGCTGCGCAGACCACACCAGTTTCCACGACACCCGAAGCCCGCACCTACGACCACATCCTCGACACCGTGGTCGCGCGCTACCACCTGCCCGGCATCGCGCTGGGCGTGATCGAAAACGGCAAGGTGGTCTACGTCGCCACGCGCGGCGAAACCATCGCCGGCTCGGGCCGCAAGATCACCCCGCGCACCCTGTTCAAGATCGCCTCCAACAGCAAGGCGATGACCACCGCCCTGCTGGGCAGGCTGGTCGACCAGGGCAAGCTGCACTGGGACGATCCGGTGACGAAGTACCTGCCCGGCTTCCAGATGTACGACCCATGGGTCACGAAGAACATGCGCGTGGCCGACCTGCTCACCCACTCCAGCGGCCTGCCCGAAGGCGGCGGCGACCTGATGCTGTGGCCGGAGCCGAATGCGTTCACCCGCGCCGACATCATCCACGGCCTGCGCTACATCAAGCCCGGCTACAGCTTCCGCTCGAAATACGAGTACGACAACCTGCTCTACGTGGTGGCCGGCGAAGTGGCCGCCGCCGCGGGCAGCGCGCCGTACGAGACGCTGATGCATCGCGAGGTGTTCCAGCCGCTGGGTCTTTCGCGCTGCCAGGTCGGCCAGTGGAACCGCGACGCGGTGGGCGACGTGGCGCAACCGCACTCCTTCAGGGACGGCCGCAACGTCCCGGAGGACGAGGACGGCCCGGTGATCCCCGCGATCACCTCTGCACCCGCCGGCGGCATCCGCTGCGACCTCGACGACATGCTGAGCTGGGCGCGCAACTGGCTGGTGCCCACGCCAGCGCAACTGCAGTGGTTGTCGGCGGAACAGCGCCACGTACTGCAATCGCCGCACATGCTGATCCCCGTTTCCGAGCAACGCCGCGACTGGGACGACAGCCACATCATGGCCTACGGCTACGGCTGGCGCATGACCGACGTGGACGGCACCTGGACGGTGTGGCACACCGGCACGCTGGATGGCATGTACTCCGAACTGATGCTGCTGCCCGACCAGAAGGATGGCTTCGTATTCCTCATCAACGGCGAGGCGGAATCCGCGCGCACCGTGCTGGGCGAGGCGCTGCTCAAGCACTTCACCAAGCCGGACGACACGCGCGGCGTCACGTGGTATGCGGACGCGCTGCAACGCGCCGACGAGCAGGCCACCAAGCGTGCCGCCGCGCCGGACACCTCCGCCGCCACGCCCGTCGCACCCGCCGTGCTGGCGGCGTGGACAGGCCGCTACCGCGATCCGTGGCTGGGCGATCTCATGCTGTGCCCCAGGAACGGCCGCGTGCATTTCGCCGTCGCCAAGTCGCCGCGGCTCAACGGGGACGTGATGCGCCTGGGCAACCGCGACCTGGTGCACTGGAGCAACCACGGCATGGACCCCGACGCCTGGCTGGATTTCCATCCCGCGCAAGGCGGCCAACCCGCCACGCTGACCATGGCCAAGGTCGACCCGCTCGGCGACTTCAGCTCCGACTACGAGGACCTGCACTTCGTGCGTACCGGGGATTGCCCGTGAAGCGCCGGTTTCCTGTAGGAGCGCACCCTGTGCGCGATCCAGCTTTTCGCGAAGAGCTGTTCGCGCACAGGGTGCGCTCCTACACCATCGCGCCGGTCATCGTGCTCGCGGCCTGCCTGCAGATCGCGCAGGCCGATGAACCGCCACCGCGGCTCTCGCCCGCGAAAACCGCGGCGCAAGCCGGCCTGGTCGACATCCGCAGTCTGGCGCCCGATATCGCCGAGGACATCAAGTACGCCGGCAGCGACAACTTCGTCGGCCGGCCGGTGCATGGCTACCTCGCGCCCAAGTGCCTGCTACTGCGCCCGGCCGCCGAGGCGCTGGCGCGCGTCGAGCACGACCTGCGCGCGCAGCACTACCGGCTGAAGCTGTGGGATTGCTATCGCCCCGCCCGCGCCGTGGCGGATTTCGTGCATTGGGCGCACGACCTGTCCGACCAGCGCACCAAGCCGCAGCACTACCCGAACCTCGACAAGTCGCAGCTGCTCGGCGACTACATCGCGCCCGTCTCCGGGCACAGCCGCGGCGCCACCGTGGACCTCACCATGGAACGCTGCGCCGCCGACGGCACGCACTGCGCGCCGCTGGACATGGGCACCGGCTTCGACTGGTTCGGCGTGCGCGCCCATACCGACGCCCCCGGCATCAGCGCCGTACAGCTCGCCAACCGCCATCGCCTGCGCGCGGCGATGGAGCGCGAGGGGTTCCAGAACTACACATTGGAGTGGTGGCACTACACCCTCGCGCCCGAACCCACCCCGCACACGCTGTACGACGTGCCGGTGCAATGAACGCCCCATTCTCGCCCCGCCCTATCCGAAGCCTCCCCTCTCCTTCCGGGAGAGGGTGCCGACCTGCAGGCGCTGGAGCGACTGCGGAACGGCGGAGCCGGCCCCGACAGGGGAGAGCGCCATGGATGGTGCGAATCCAGGCGGGAGAGGGTACGGGCGAAACCAGACCTTGCGGCGGTGCCGAACCCTCTCCCCAACCCCTTCCCCGCCGGGGGAGGGGCTCAAGCTACCGCGCACGGAGGTCCACCATGCGTCTCGCCACAGCCTTGGCCTTGCTGCTCATCGCCGGCACCGCAAGCGCCTCCACCGCCGACGCCATCCAGAACGCCAACCGCCTGATGCAGCCTTACACCGGCGACGTACCCGGCGCCTCGCTGCTGGTCATCAAGGACGGCAAGCCGCTGCTCGACCGCGGCTACGGCATGGCCGACCTGGAGCACCACGTCGCCGCCTCCCCGGCCACCGATTACCGCCTCGCCTCCATCACCAAGCAGTTCACCGCCGCCGCGATCCTGCTGCTGGCGCAGGACGGTAAGCTGAAGCTCGACGATTCGATCCGCCACTGGCTGCCCACGCTGCCGGCCTTCACCGGCAAGGTGACGCTGAGCGAGCTGCTCTGCCACACCGGCGGCCTGCTCGACTATGAGGATCTGATCCCGCCCGGCACCACGAAGCAGCTCGACGACGACGACGTGCTGCGCATGATCGCCGCCACCACGCACGGCTACTTCCCGCCCGGCACCGCCTACCGCTACAGCAACACCGGTTTCGTGCTGCTCGGCCTCGTGGTGGAAAAGGCATCGGACACGACGCTGCAGGACTTCCTCGCGCGGCGCATCTTCCAGCCGCTGCACATGGACCACACCCTGCTCTACGTGCACGACGACAAGAGCGTGCCGAACCGCGCGTACGGCTACAGCGAAACCGACGGCCGCTGGCAGCGCACCGACCAGGACCTGACCAGCGCCACCCGCGGCGACGGCGGCATCTATTCGAACATCGACGACCTTGCAAAGTGGGACGCCGCGCTCTACGACAACCGCCTGCTCAGCGACGCCTCGCGCAAGCTCGCCTTCAGCCCGCATGCGAAGGTCGTGGGCGAACCCTACGAAGCCAGCTACGGCTACGGCTGGCGCATCACCGGCGACACGCTGTGGCACTCGGGCGAGAGCATCGGCTTCCGCAACGTGATCGTGCGCTGGCCCAAGCAGCATCTCACGGTGATCCTGCTCAGCAACCGCAACGACCCCGAACCCTACCGCACCGTGCTGGCGATTGCCGAACCGTTCCTGCATTGATCACCACCGGAATTGCCATATCCCTCACCGTCATGCCGGCGCAGGCCGGAATCCAGTCAAACGACTCGTGCGTAGCACTCAAAACCGGTTTCGCGTGCTTCGCACGCATACTTCACTGGATTCCAGCTTTCGCTGGAATGACGAGCAAAAAGCAGAAAGAAGCCATGAAGCCCACCGCCATGCACCAGACACTCCCCACACCCCGCCTCCTGCGCACGGCCGCCCTGCTGCTCCTGCTCGCCCTGCTCGCCGCCTGCGCCCATGCGCCGCCGCGCAATCCGCTGGCGACCTGGGTACCGTCGCCGAACTACGACATCCGCCGGCCGGTGCTGATCGTGCTGCACTTCACCGAGCAGCAGTCCGTCGCGCAGAGCCTGGACACCCTGCGCACGCGCAACAGCGGCGGGCCGGTCAGCGCGCACTACCTGATCGGCAGCGACGGCCACATCTACCAGCTGGTGCCCGACCAATTGCGCGCATGGCAGGCCGGGCCGGGCCGCTGGGGCACCATCACCGACCTCAACTCCGCCTCCATCGGCATCGAGCTGGACAACGACGGCCACACGCCGTTCGCGCAACCGCAGATCGCCAGCCTGCTGCGCCTTCTCGCCGACCTCACCACGCGCCTGCACATCCCGCCCACGCAGATCATCGGCCACGAGGATCTCGCCCCCGGCCGCAAGGTCGACCCCGGTCCGCTGTTCCCGTGGCAGCAACTCGCCGAGGCCGGCTTCGGCCGCTGGCCGCGCGGCCCGTTGTGTGATCCGCCGCCCGGCTTCGATCCGTGGATGGCGATGGCCGTGGTCGGCTACGCGCTGGATGATCGCCCCGCTGCCGTGCGCTCCTTCCATCACCACTTCCGCGGCATGGAGGGCGACACGCTGGATGCGCAGGACCTGCGCATCCTCTACAACCTCGCGCAGCAGATCGAGCCGACCGCCAACACCTGCACCGCACCGTCGCCGCAAGCACCGGCGGGTTAAGGGCGAACCAGCACGCCCGCGGTATAGCTCTCCACCACCAGGCTGAAAGGCTGGTTGTCCTGCGTGTACAACAGGGCGCGATGCTGCAGCACATGGGGCGGGATCGCCAGTGGTTGGCTGCTTGCCGGCGGTAAGGCGGCACCGCTGTCCCAGCCTTGCGGCAGGGGCGACCACAGCAGGTCGGCGGAAAGCGTCTGGCGGCGGAAATGCAGCGACTGCACCACCTTGCCGAACGGCACATCGGTGGTGTCGAGCTGCCGGTTCATCGTCGCCGTCAGTCGCGACGGCACGTACCAGTTGTCGGCATCGGAAAGCACGGTGTCGCCGCAGGCCAGCTGCACGCGGCGGTAGCGCACCGGCTCGTCCGGGCCGATGCCGAGCAACGCGCGGCCATCCGGCGGCAGCGGCTTGTCCGCGCCCTGCACGCGACGCGCCACGATCTTCGCCTGCGCCGCCAGGTGATGTGCGCCGCACCAGTGCTCCAGGGTCAGCGTGGCGCTGGGGTGGCTCAGCAACTCGGCGTTGAGCGTCTGCAGTTCGGCCAGCGCCTGCGTGCGGCCGAGCGGCGTATCCGGCCAGCCGTCACGCGCAGAGGCGGCCGGTACAATGGCCAGCGCCAGCCCGACACACGCCGCGAGGTTCCGCGAGCAAGCCCTCACAGCCCCTTCGCCGCCTGCGCCACCGCGCGGAACAGCGCGCGGCCCTTGTTCATCGTCTCCTCCCACTCGGCAGCGGGGTCGGAGTCGTAGACGATGCCGGCGCCGGCCTGCACGTGCAGGCGACCATCCTGGATCACCGCGGTGCGGATCGCGATGGCGGTGTCGGCATCGCCCCACCAACCGATCCAGCCGATCGCGCCGGCGTAGATGTTGCGCTTGTAGGGTTCGAGTTCCTGGATGATTTCCAGCGCGCGGATCTTCGGCGCGCCGCTGAGCGTGCCGGCCGGGAAGGTGGCCTTGAGCACGTCCATGTAGCTGAGCCCCGGCTTCGCCGTGCCCTGCACCTGCGAAACGATGTGCATCACGTGCGAGTAGCGCTCGATCGCGAAGGATTCGGCGACTTCCACCGTACCGGTCTCGCTGATCCGGCCGATGTCGTTGCGGCCCAGGTCGATCAGCATCACGTGCTCGGCGCGCTCCTTAGGGTCGGCCAGCAGCTCGGCCTCCAGCGCCTGGTCCTCTTCCTCGGTGGCGCCGCGCCTGCGCGTGCCGGCGAGCGGGCGCACCAGCACCTTGCCGTCCTTCAGCCGGGCAAGGATCTCGGGCGAGGAGCCCACGATCTGCGTACTGCCCAGGTCGACGAAATACATGTACGGCGAAGGGTTCAACGCGCGCAGTGCGCGGTACACGTCCACCGGCCGCGCGTTGAAGCCCACGCTGAGCCGCTGCGAGGGCACCACCTGGAAGATGTCGCCGGCGCGGATGTACTCCTTCGCACGCTCCACCATCGCCTCGAACTCTTCCTTGGTGAACGAGGATTTGAAATCGCCTTCGTCCAGCGCGGTCGACTGGGTGAGCTGTGGATACGAGGCACCGCCTTGGCGCAGCCGGTAGACCAGCGCATCGAGCCGGCGTTGCGCGGCGGCGTACGCCTGCGGCTGCGACGGATCGGCATGCACGATCAGGTACAACCGGCCCTTGAGGTTGTCGAATACCGCGACCTCCTCGGCCAGCATCAGCAGCACGTCGGGCGTGCCCAGCTCGTCGGCGCGGTCCCATTGCGCCAGCCGCGGCTCGATGTAGCCGATGGTCTCGAAGCCGAAGTAGCCGACCAGGCCACCCGAGAACGCGGGCAGCTGCGGCAGGCGCGGCACGTCGTACTGCGCCCGCAGCTTTTCGATCTCGCCCAGCGGATCGTCCAGGTGACGACGTTCGGTGATCTCGCCCGAATCCTCCACCTCCAGCTCGTGCCCGCGCAGCCGGTACACGCGCTTCGCCGGCAGGCCGATGATGGAATAGCGACCCCAGGTGGCGCCGCCCTCGACCGACTCGAACAGGAAGGTGTACGGGCCGTCGGCCAGCTTCAGGTACACCGACAGCGGGGTGTCGAGGTCGGAAAACACCTCGCGCACCAGCGGGATGCGGGTGTGGCCCTGCGCAGCCAGCGCAGCGAAGTCGTCGCGGGAAATCACGGATTGGCCATCTATACGGGGACGGGGCTGCACACGATAGCAGGCGGCGCCATGCCTTGCGCTACAGGCGCTGCCGCGGCATGCCGTGCAGGCTCAGGCTGAAAGCCACGCCGCTCCCGTCGTCGAGATTGCGCGCGCCAGCGACGCCGCCGTGCCGCTCGGCCACCAGCCGCACCACGTACAGGCCCAGGCCCAGGTGCGGCGCGTCGCCGGGGGTGGCCTTGTCGCGCAGGCTCACCAGCGAATCGAACAGCCGACCCTGCATCGCCGCGGGCAGCGGCGGCCCCTGGTTGGCCAGCTCGATCTCGGCGCCGCCGTCGACGGCGCGCAGGCCGAGCCGCAGCCAGCCTTCGGGCGGAGTGAACGAGAGCGCGTTGTCGAACAGCTTGTCCAGCGCCTGGGCGATCGGCTCTGGCGCGCAGTGCAGGTGCAGCGGAGCGTCGGGCAGCACACAGTCCAGACGCCGTGCACCGGCCAGCGGGCGATAGGCCTCGGCGCAGCCGCGCACCACCTCGCGCAGATCCACGTCCTCGGGTTCGGCGGCGGCGATCGCGCGTTCCATGCGGCTGGCCTCGCTCATCGCGCGCACCAGCGCACCCAGCCGCGCCACGCCGTCGCGGGCGCGGTCGAGGTAGGGTTGGGCGTCCGGCGACAGCTCGGCATGCTCGAGGTTGTCCAGCGAGGACTTCACGATCGCCAGCGGCGTGTTGAGTTCGTGCGAGAGCTTGGAGGCCAGCGTGCGCAGGTAGTCCGTGTAGCCGCCCACCGCCTCGAACAGCTGCTCGAAGCTGCGGGCGAGATCGCCGATCTCGTCCGGCGCGTCCGTCATCGGGAAGCGGCCGCGTTCGAACAGGCCATCCAGACGCCCGTCCGACAGTTGCGCGCGCTCGGCCGCATTGCGCAGGCGGCCCAGACGCAGACTCAGCCGCGTGGCAAACAGCAGCAGGATCGCGCCGGCCACCAGCAGCACGCTGAAACTGGTAAGCAGCAGGCCGAGCAGCGCGCGGTTGGCCAGCAGCGGCACCGCGCGGCTGGCCTGCTCCAGCAGCAGCACGCCGGCCGGCTTGCCGTCGCGTTCGATCGGCACCGCGGCGGAAAGCACCACGCTGCCGCGCTCCTCGCCGCTGCGCCACACGCTCACCGGCTGCCCGGCGCGGGCGCGCAGCACCTCCGGCGTGTCCAACCGAGGCACGTCCTCCGCCCACAGGTTCGCGTCCTCCAGCCGCGTGGCCAGCAGCGAACGGTAGACCAGGGAAGCGAACCAGCCTGGCTGGCCATGTGCGCCGGGCGCGGTATCCAGCCTGCCGCTGCGCGCCAGCAGCCAGCCCTGCGGCGACAGCACGCGGGCCTGCACGCGGTCGGGCGCGAGGCTGGCAAGTTCTGCGGAAAGCGCGGGCGAATAATCCAGCAGCGGCCGCGTTTCCACTTCCATGCGGTCGCCACCGGCCACCGCAACATAGGCACCGATGCCCAGCGTCTGCAGTTGCAGGCTGCGCGGCAGGCGCAGCTCGACGCGGAAGCCGCTGCCATCTTCCTGCCATTGCGCGGGGAATTCCGCGGGCAGGCCGGCCACCGGCGATCCCAGGGCCCTGGCCGTGATCGCGCCGGGCGCGTCACTTTCCAGCAGGTAGCGCTGCTGGCCGGTCGCGTTGCCCAGCACCAGGTTGAGATGGTCGGCAGCCAATGCGTTGGCACCGTCCATCGCATCGGCACGGGTACGCCGGGTGTCGCGCACCTCGGCGTACAGGTACAGCCCGCTCGTGTCACCAGCGAGCAGCAGCTTGCCGCGTGTGCCGAACGGCTGGCTCCACGGCGTCAGCGGCGCCCAGTCATCGCCATAGCCATCCACGGTGATCGGGTTGACTGCCTGCTCCACGTACCAAGCCGCATCGCCCTGCGGCAGCGCGGCATGCGTCACCACCAGGCTGCGCGCCATCGCACGCGCCGAGGCGATCAGCGCCTGCGCTTGGCCTTCGCGCAACAGCGCCTCCATCTGCCGCACGTACAGCCAGCCGGCCACCGGCAGCGCCAGCGTGCACAGCGCAACCAGCAGCAGCTTGCGGCGCAGGGTCATCGCGTCGTCAGGGTTTCTTGGGCGCGGACAGCGCCACGTAACGCTGGTAACCCGAATCCGTCGCCACGCGCATGAAGGCGTCGAGCAGCGGGCGCTTGCCGGGGTCGCCGTCGGCGAAGCTCATCGACCAGCTGAGCCGGATGCCGCTGGCCGTGCCCGGGTCGCAGAACACCACCACGTCGTCGACATGGTCGCTGCCCTCGTACACCACGCCCTGGCAGGGCATGTGCGGGTTGTGGATGCGAATGTCGGTGGCCTTGCCCTGCGGGTCGCGCCGCAGGTACTGCTTGCGGTCGGCCGCCAGTTCGTCGGCCAGCGTGGACAGCTTCCGCGGCCACACGTTCAGCACCATCACCCGTTCGGGCTTGCCGGTCCATTCGCCCTGATAGAGCACGGCATCGACGCCAATCGCCTTCGCATAAGTGCAACAGTCGCGCGTCCAGCCGGGCGGGCTCGCCACCGCGATCGCCCAGGCCGGCGCCGCGCCGTCGCGCACGCCATGCGCCAGCACGTCATCGCTGCCGCCGGCGGCAGCCGCCTGCACGCCCGCCGCCCCCACGCACAGGGCGAGCATCATCAACACACGTCTCATCGTCGTCGGTTTCCTCAAGGTTTCCAGCGATAGCCCACGCCGTGCACGGTCTCGATCGCGTCGAATTCCGGCGCCACCGCGATGAACTTCTTGCGGATGCGCTTGATGTGCGAGGTGATGGTGGCGTCGTCCACCACCAGTTCCGCCTCGCGCATCAGCTGGTCGCGGTTCTTCACGTGGCCGGGGAAGCGGATCAGCGTGTGCACCATCCAGAACTCGGTGACGGTGAGCGGCACCTCGACGCCGTTCCAGGTGATGCGCATGCGCTCCGATTCCATCTTCAGCGGGCCGTGCTCGATCACCGTCTCGCTGGCCGCCGGTGCCTTCAGCGACTCGATGCGGCGGAACAGCGCGGCGATGCGCGCGGCGAGCTGGTGCAGGCTGGTGTCCTTGCTCAGGTAATCGTCCGCGCCCAGGCGCAGGCCGGAGATCACGTCGAAATCCGAATCGCGCGCGGTGAGGAAGATGATCGGCAGCGTGGCCGACTTCGCGCGCAACTCGCGGCACAGGTCGAAGCCTCCCTCCGGCTCGTCGCCAAGGCCGATGTCGATGATCACCAGCTCGGGCAGCTTGATCGCAAACGCGTTCGATGCCTCCTGCCGCGAGCCGTAGCCACGGGTGTCGTAGCCGAAGCGGTTGAGCGCCTCGACGTAGTTGGCGCGAATCAGCGGTTCGTCCTCGACGATGGCAATGCTGCGGCCCATGGGCTGCTCCCGGTGGCAATGGCGCGCAGCGTGCTATGTGCGCGCCGATGGCGCAAGCCGCACACCACCGCTGCCCGCGTTTTGCCACAAATCGACGGCACATGGCCCCGGCCTCGCCGCCCGCGCGACCGCACCAGGGCGTGAGATGCATCCAGCGCCCACCGGAATGCCGCCATGACCCGCAACGATGCCACCGAACGTGATCCCAACGCTGAACTGCGTGGCTTCGAGCCGCTGCGGGTGACGCTGGCGCTGGGTGCGCTGCTGCTCGGCCTGCTACTGGGCCTGCACTGAATGCGCACCAGCCCGTCAACGCTCCATTAGCCGTGAAAAGCGGAGTGCGGCCGGGACGCAGGGAAGCGCTCCGGCCGCGGGGCATGACGGATCCGAATCCCGATCCTGAACAGCGCCAATGCGGCACCCCGATCCCGCCCCCCGTTCCTCCAACATGGTGGTTCCTTCGTCCCCTCCGCACGAGGGGATTTTTTTGCGGCCGCCACCGGCGATTTTCCAGGGAACCAATCCCCCGGGGGCCGGTCAGAATTCACGACTGGCGCCACTCCATTGCCGTGGATGGTGCCGATACGGCCGTGGATCTCCCCTCCGTGACGACCGTATCCGCGTCACGGCGCCGGTCGATGGTGTCTCCTCGCACGTCATGCAATGACGTTTGCCCCGGCGTGACCGTCATCGCGCCGGGGCTTTTTGCGACCGCCATCCTTGGCGGTTGCCCTTCAGGCCGTCGCTGGCGCGATGTCGTGTCGCTCCAGGCGATTTTTCAACGCGTGGATTCAGCCGATCGCCGCGCGCATCGCCGCGATCTCTGCGCGGTAGTCCTTGGCGTGGAAGATCGCCGAGCCCGCCACGAAAGTATCGGCGCCGGCGGCCGCGATCGCGCCGATGTTCTCGGCAGTGACGCCGCCGTCCACTTCCAGTCGTACGGGCAGTCCGCGCTCATCGATCATGCGACGCACGCGGCGCAGCTTCTCCAGCGCCATCGGGATGAACTTCTGGCCGCCGAAGCCGGGGTTCACCGACATGATCAGCACCAGGTCGAGCTTGTCCAGCACATAGTCGAGACAATCCAGCGACGTGGCTGGATTGAACACCAGCCCGGCCTGGCAGCCCGAGTCCTTGATCAGTCCGATGGTGCGGTCCACGTGCTCGCTGGCCTCGGGATGGAAGCTGACCAGCGTGGCGCCGGCCTTGGCGAAGTCGGGCACGATGCGGTCCACCGGCTTCACCATCAGGTGCACGTCGATCGGCGCGGCGATGCCGTACTTGCGCAGCGCGGACAGCGCCATCGGGCCCATCGTGAGGTTGGGCACGTAGTGGTTGTCCATCACGTCGAAATGCACCCAGTCGGCGCCCGCGGCCAACGCCGCGGCGGTATCCTCGCCCAGGCGCGCGAAGTCGGCGGCGAGGATGGAAGGAGCGATGATCGGGCTCTGCTTGCTCATGGCGATTCCGGTGTGTCGACAGGATGGTACCTGGCGGATTGTAGGAGCGGCTTCAGCCGCGATTGTCGCAACCCGCCTATCGCGGCTGAAGCCGCTCCTACTTGAAGCCGCGTTCCGCCTTGATCCGTTCGTAGGCGGCGTTGATCTCGCTGGCGCGGGCTTCGGCCCGCCGGCGCATCGCCTCGGGCAGGTCGCCGAGGCGATCGGGGTGATGCTCGGAAATCAGCTTGCGGTAGGCACGCTTCACCGCGCGGTCATCGGCGCTGCGTTCGATGCCGAGCACCACGTAGGGATCGGGGCCACGGGTACTGCGCTGCGGCGGCACGTAACCGCCCCCGCCGTAGCCATGGCCGTCGCGGCCGCGCGCATTGCCCGCGTTCCACGCATAGCCCTTCATCGCCATCAGCGCCATCAACTCCATGTCGCTGACGCGCAGCGCGAACGCGAGCTGGCGCAGGATCGCCATCTTCTCCGGCGGCGGATTGCCCTCGGCGAGCACGGTGTCGATCACCACGTCCAGCACCGGGAACGCATGGTCACGGCGCAGGCCGGCCCAGCGGCGCAGTTCCTCGATGGTCGGCGCCACATCGAATTCCGGCTGCTTGCCGGCGTTGAAGCTGGCGATCGCCTGCTGGCGCTGCGCGGCGTCCAGGCCCATGCGCGCCATCATGCGTTCGGCCACGGCGATCTCCGCCTCGGAGACGCGGCCGTCGGACTTGGCCACCGCGCCCAGCAGCGCGAACAGCGGCCCGACGAAGCCGCCTGCCTCCGGCGTGGCCTGCCTGCGCTGGCTGTGGCGCAGGTTGTCGAACACGAAACCGATGACCGCGCCGGTGACCGCACCGGGCAGATGGCCGATCAGCAGACCGAAGAAGCCGAACCAGAGTGTGTAGGTGAAGCTCATGGTCCGGCCGCCGGTGTCGGAACCTGCATGCTGTACCAGCGTGCCAGCGCATCCAGCTCGGCCGCGCTGAGCGGACCAATCGCGGTGCGCATCAGCGGCACGTCGCGACTGCCGTCGCGGTAGTCCTTCAGCGCCTGGCGCAGGTAATCCAGCCGCTGCCCGGCGAGATTCGGCGCGCCCGGCATCACGGCCATGCCGGTTTCACCGTGGCAGGCCGCGCACAGGCCCAGCCGCGACGGCTTCGCCATGGCGGGCGACGGCGTCTGCGCCAGACTCGGAAAGGCGATGGTGAGGCAGAGTGCCGCGGTCAGCAAAATGCGCATCGACGGAAGCTGGGGCCGAAAGCCGCCGATTCTAGCAGCGGTAAGCGACGCTGCCCGCCTCGCGCCGGAACCTTACCGACGCCAGCCGCTACAATGAACGCTCCTCTCCCCGCCACGGAACCGCCGTCGTGCCCACCACCCTGCCGCAATCGAACCTGCCCGGCCTGGAACTGATCCATCGCGGCAAGGTGCGCGACGTCTACGCGCTGGACGAGCAGCGCCTGCTGATGGTGGCCACCGACCGGCTCTCCGCGTTCGACGTGGTGCTGCCCAACCCGATTCCCGGCAAGGGCGAGATGCTCACCCAGATCTCCAACTTCTGGTTCGGCAAGACCGCGCACTTGATTCCCAACCACCTGCTCGACGTGCCGCTGGCCGACGTGCTGCCGCCCGGCACCGACCTTGCGTTCTACGAAAAGCGCGCCGTGGTCACGCGCCGCCTGAAGCCGGTGCCGGTGGAAGCGATCGCGCGCGGCTACATCATCGGCTCGGGCTGGAAGGACTACCAGAAGACCGGCACGGTGTGCGGCATCGCGCTGTCCGCGGGCCTCAAGCAGGCGCAGCAGTTGCCCGAGCCGATCTTCACGCCGTCGACCAAGGCCGCCGTGGGCGACCACGACGAGAACGTCAGCTTCGACGTGATGGTCGACCAAGTGGGCCGCGAACTGGCCGAAAAGGTGCGCGACGCCACCCTGGCGATCTACCGCTGGGCGGCCGCCTACGCCGCCGAACGCGGCATCATCCTCGCCGACACCAAGTTCGAGTTCGGCACCGATGCCGACGGCAAGCTGTACGTGATGGACGAAATGCTGACGCCCGACTCCACGCGCTACTGGCCCGCCGACAGCTACCAGGTCGGCATCAGCCCGCCCAGCTACGACAAGCAGTTCGTGCGCGACTGGCTGGAGGCGCAGGGCTGGGACAAGACCCCGCCCGGCCCGGTGATTCCGGACGAGGTGATCGCGCGCACCGCCGCCAAGTACGCCGAGGCGCTGGAACGGCTGGCCGGCATCAAGCTGTCCTGATCGGTTCGTAGGAGCGGCTTCAGCCGCGATCCGGACTGCGGCGATCGCGGCTGAAGCCGCTCCTACGATCCGCCCCGGCTTGCGACACCCGCCGCCGACGTGCTGCTATTGCACCCCTGATCCTCGAGGGGACGCACCATGGCCACGCAAGCCGCAAGCCCGCGCAGCATGCAGGACTGGCTGGACAGCTACAGCAACGACCACCGCAACCACGTCAACCAGGTCTTCCACTGGTGCTGCGTGCCGCCCATCGTGTGGTCGGTGATCGCACTGCTGTGGGCGATCCCGGTGCCACAGACCTGGCTGCGCCCCGGCGCCTGGGCCGTGGCGGTGATGGTGCTGGCGTTCTACTGGTACTGGAAGCGCGCACGCGTGTTGGCACTGGCGCTGCTGGTCGCGTTCGCCGCGCTCGGCCTGCTCACCAACTTCCTGTACGCGTTGCTCGGTGTCGCTGATCTCTGCGGGCTCGCCATCGGCGTGTTCGTGGTGGCGTGGATCGGCCAGTTCATCGGCCACAAATTCGAAGGCCGCAAACCCAGCTTCCTCACCGACCTCGCCTACCTGCTGATCGGCCCCGCCTGGCTGATGGCCAAGCTGCTGCGCCGCCTCGGCTTCAAGCACGTCGCATGAATGCCCTGCTCACCGTTGTCAGCTCCCTGGTGTGGTGGGTGCTCTACGGCAGCATCGGCGCGCTGTTCTGCGCACTGATCGCCTGGTCGGTGCTGCGCTGGACCGAACGCTGCAACGTGGTGTTCAACCGCGTTTATCTCGCCTGTTTGCTGTGGACCCTGCTCGGCATGCTGCTGGTGGTTGGCGTGGCGGCGTACGAAGGGCATCTGCATCCGCCGTTCCGTGCGTTGCTCGCTTCCGGGCTGCTGCGCTGGGCGTTGGTGGGGGACATGCTGGTAGGGGCGGTATTGGTGTGCAGACTCACGCCACGGGTGGATGCGCGGCGGATCAGGTTTGGGAATGCGTGCCTGGCGGTGGGGGTTGTGGCGGCGGTGGGGTTTGGGGTGGGGACGGTGTTGGTGTAACGGAGAGACAAGCAATGAACGACAATTCTCACAACGCCTTGGAACATGCTTTGGAACAAGCAGCCAAGGAACCAGCAAATCGCCCGGCGTTCTACCAACTGCTGCTGGAATCCGAAGTTTTTGCGCTTGGGCACACGGAAAGCGAAGGAGATGGGCGCCGAACTCTTGCCGTTGGCGAAAAAATCTCGATCGTGAACTGGCAAAAGAATGATGGAACGCCCGTTATACCGTTCTTTAGCTCGCTTGATGTGTTACGTCGAGCAATCAAGGAGCAACAGTCTTTTGTCGCCATGCCCGCCAGATCATTGCTTGAAGTCACCAAAGGGGCAACGCTTGTCCTGAATCCCGGATCAAGCTACTCGAAAGAATTCTTCCCGCACGAAATCGAGGCGATGCTTGCCACCGGAGTCAACCACGTAGCACAAAGTCGAGTGGTGCAAAAACCGACTCAAGTCCTTCTCGGCCAGCCTGCAAACCACCCTTCCGAGATGATTGCCGCACTGACCAAGCTTCTGGCCAAGCATCCATCGGTCAAGGCCGCGTATCTTTGCCTGATGCATGATCCATCGACCCAGGAAAAACCAAGTCTGGTTGTCGGCTTTGAAGGCGAGGCATTGGAGCGCGCCATGCAAGAAGCCGGCTCAGTCGCAGCCGACACCGCGCCCAAAGGCGTTTCGGTCGATTTCATCAAGATAGTCCGCGGGGGCGAAGGACTGAGCGCGTACTTTCTCAAATCGGTCCAGCCGTTTTACGAACGCGCCGAACGCACCTGGGGACCAAGCTAAAATCGTTCATCAGCCCGGGCCGCGCATAACAGAACAAATAACACGATTGAACTCTGGACAACTTGGCAGACTAGGATTGCTCGCCCCATTCCTGGGGCTCACCCCTCCGCACTGCGCTCTACGTGGCCAGCGCTCACGCGCTGTCCAATTTTGTTCCTGACAAAATTGTCGACTGCGGAAGCAGGATGCCGGAGCGAACATCGGCGCAGCCGATGGCCCGAAGGGCGAGGCACAGGAAGCGCCGAGTAACGGGATCCAAGTCCCCGACCCTCCCAGCCAAAACAAAAGGCCCCGCCATCGGCGGGGCCTTTTGTTTTGGCTGGGAGACTAGGATTCGAACCTAGATAAACAGAGTCAGAGTCTGTTGTCCTACCATTAGACGATCTCCCAAAACCCTGGCGTGGCGGCGCGCTCTGACCTGGAGCGCCGCACGTCGAAGCGCGGTTAGCGCTTCGAGAACTGGGTGGCGCGGCGGGCCTTGTGGAGGCCGACCTTCTTGCGCTCGACCTCGCGGGCGTCGCGGGTCACGAAGCCGGCCTTGCGCAGCGGCGACTTCAGGCTTTCGTCGTACTCGATCAGCGCGCGGGCGATGCCGAGGCGGATCGCGCCGGCCTGGCCGGTGATGCCGCCGCCTTCAACGGTGACCTTGATGTCGAACTTGTCGGTGTTCTGGGTCAGTTCGAGCGGCTGGCGCACGATCATGCGCGAAGTCTCGCGACCGAAGAACTGGTCGAGGGTCTTGCCGTTGACTTCGATCGCGCCGGTGCCCTTGCGCAGGAACACGCGGGCGGCGGAGGTCTTGCGGCGGCCGGTGCCGTAATTCTGCTGAATCGCCATGGTTTTACTCTTGAAAAGTGCGGCCATGGATGGCCGCTTTCACGCGCAGGGACTGCGCAATAAAGCCTTAAACTTCCAGCGCCTGCGGCTGCTGCGCGGTGTGCGGGTGCTCGGCGCCGCCGTACACCTTGAGCTTGCGATACATCTCGCGGCCCAGGGCGTTCTTCGGCAGCATGCCCTTGACGGCGATCTCGATCACGCGCTCCGGGTGGGTGGCCAGCATGTCCTTCAGACTGGTGGTCTTGAGGTTGCCGACGTAGCCGGTGAAGCGGTGGTACATCTTGTCGTCAAGCTTGGCGCCGGTGACGGCCACCTTCTGCGCGTTGACCACGACGATGTAATCGCCGGTGTCCACGTGCGGGGTGAACTCGGGCTTGTGCTTGCCGCGCAGGCGACGCGCGATTTCGGTCGACAGGCGACCGAGCGTCTTGTTGGTGGCGTCCACCACGAACCAGTCGCGCTTGACGCTTTCTGCCTTGGCGCTGAAAGTTTTCATTTCGAGATACCCGTATGCCGCCAGCGAGGGCGGTTGCACAATAAATCGGTGAAGCAAAGGCGCGAGATGATAGCGGAGCCGTCATCACTGGCGCAAGTCCACCGGCAGGTGGCCTGTGAGCTGGCAATGATAGCATGCGACGCCCGGCGCTTGCATAGACCCCCTACCCCGGGACGCTGCACCGGCGCCGCCCGACGACTGAAGGATCTCTCCCATGAACGCACGCACGCTCAGCCCGCTGGACCGCCTGCTGGCCGGCATCGAACGCGCGCTGGAGACCGTAGCCGGCGCGCCGGAGGCGAATCGCCCTTCGCCTGCGCACGGCACCGCCCACGTGGAACTGGACGATGCCGAACGCCGCCACACTGCCGGCCTGATGCGCATCAACCATACGGGCGAGGTCTGCGCGCAGGCGCTGTACGACGGCCAGGCTGCATTGGCCCGCAACGAGGCCAACCGCGAACACCTGCTGCACGCTGCCGCCGAGGAGACCGACCACCTTGCCTGGTGTGGCGAGCGCCTGCGGGAACTGGACAGCCGCCCCAGCCTGCTCAACCCGCTGTGGTACGCCGGCAGCTACGCGATCGGCGCGCTGGCCGCGCTGGCCGGCGACGCGGTGAGCCTGGGCTTCGTGGTGGAAACCGAGCGCCAGGTGGAGGCGCACCTGGCCGACCACCTGGGGCGCCTGCCCGCACAGGATGAACGTTCGCGCGCCGTGCTGGCGCAGATGCAGGCGGACGAGATGCGCCACGGGCAGGACGCGCAGGCGCGCGGCGGTATCGACTTGCCGTTCCCCATTCCGCAGCTGATGCAGGCCAGTTCGATGGTGATGAAGGCGGTGGCGTACCGGGTTTGAAAGCCCCTCTCCCACCGGACGCGGGGAAGAGCCATGGATGGCCATGCTTTCCTCGCTCCCCAAAGCAGAGCACATCCCTGTGCTCTCTCCGCGTGGAGGAGGGAGGAAGAGGGGTTGGGTGAGGGTTCGGTCAGCACGCGGATCGGAATGCATCCGCGAAAGTCGATCTCCTCGCTTCGCCCGGACCATCTCCCCCGGCCCCTCGCCCGAAGGGAGAGGGGAGAAAGGCTGCAAGAAAAAACCCGCCTCTCGGCGGGTTTTTCATGTCACATCAGGTTGCGGCCGTGGAAGAGCTCCTCGATCTCGCGGCGCAGCAGTGACTCGATGCGCTGGCGCTCCTTGAACGAGAGGTCGTCGGCATGGGCGTCGAACAGGTAGGTGTCGAGGTCGAAGTCCTTCACGTGCATCTTCGTGTGGAACATGTTTTCCTGGTACACGTTGACGTCGAACATCTCGTACTTCTGGCGGATGTGCCGCGCCAGGTAATCCTGCACCGAGTTGATCTTGTGGTCGATGAAGTGCTTCTTGCCCTTCACATCGCGGGTGAAGCCGCGCACGCGGTAATCGCAGACCACGATGTCCGACTCGAAGCTGTCGATCAGGTAGTTCAGCGCCTTCAGCGGGGAAATCACGCCGCAGGTGGCCACGTCGATGTCCGCACGGAAGGTCGCGATGCCGTTGTGCGGGTGCGTCTCGGGGTAGGTGTGGACGGTGATGTGGCTCTTGTCCATGTGCGCCACCACGGCACCGGAGATCGTGTCGCGGCCCAGCTTTTCGACGATCGGTTCTTCGGAAATCAGGATCGTCACCGAGGCACCCTGCGGATCGTAGTCCTGGCGGGCCACATTGAGGATGTTCGCGCCGATGATCTCGGCCACGTCGGTGAGGATCTGGGTGAGGCGGTCGGCGTCGTACTGCTCGTCGATGTACTCGATGTAGCGCTGGCGCTGTTCCTCGGACACCGCGTAGCAGATGTCGTAGATGTTGAAGCTCAACGCCTTGGTGAGGTTGTTGAACCCCTGCAGGCGCAGACGCGGAAGCGGCTTGACCACGACGACTCTCCATGACCGGATCACGGTCAGCAGATGAGGCGGGTTAGCACCAAGGGTCCCCGCGGGAATTCGGATGGCGGGGACCCTTGTCCCCCACCACCCGGCGAACAGCCCGCGGCCAAAGCCGCGAACGAAAGACTGCGAAGTATGCGGCAAAATTGTGGAAAACTGAACCTGCGTCAATTCGTTCGGGTTTGCCATAATGGGGCGATTGGGGGTGATCGGGGGGCCGAACCCGCAGCAAGCCGCTGCGTTCCCCTGTACCAGCTCCATCCGCAGCGACGACCTTGCCGGACGATACGGAAGTTTCCATCGCTTGCGTGCGTCCCGCGTGAACCCTCGCCGGTAACGGCGCGTGACAGACAACCGACCGATGCCGCCCATCACGCCAGGAAAGGCACGGCGGGGCCAATCCTAAGGGGAACCAGATACCGTGGCGCTACTCAAATACCAGCTTCAACAGGCCTTCGAACGCTCCCAGGCCCCTCTCGCCTTCGCGCCGGACCCGGCCTCGATGGAGCGCTTCCTCGCGCTCTGCCATCGCCGCCGCTACCCCAGCAAGACCGCGATCATCCGCCCCGGCGACCCGGCCAACACGCTGTATTACGTGATCGACGGCTCGCTGGCGGTATGCACCGAGGACGAGCAGGGCCGCGAGCTGATCCTTGCCTACATCAACCGCGGCCAGTTCATCGGCGAGATGGGCCTGTTCGTGGAGCAGTCCCAGCGCGAATCGGTGGTGCGCACGCGCAGCGTGTGCGAGATGGCCGAGGTCAGCTACGAGCGCCTGTTCCAGCTGATGAAGGGCCCGCTGCAGGAAGAGTGCCCGAAGATCCTGTTCGCGATCGGCGCCCAGCTGACCCAGCGCCTGCTGCGCACCTCGCGCCAGGTGAGCCGCATGGCGTTCATGGACGTCACCAACCGCATCTCGCGTACCCTGCTCGACCTGTGCGACGAGCCGGACGCGATGAGCCACCCCGAAGGCACCCAGATCCGCATCTCGCGCCAGGAAGTGAGCCGCATCGTGGGCTGCTCGCGCGAGATGGTCGGCCGCGTGCTCAAGCAACTCGAGGAGCAGGGCATGATCGACGTCTCCGGCAAGACCATCGTGGTGCGCGGCACGCGTTAGGAGCGGTCCGGTCAGCCATGCCGCCGCGGGGTTGCATCAACCGCGGCGCGGGCATGGCGACGGGGCCGGGCGCCCCAGCAGGAAGCCCTGCCCGAATTCGCAGCCCATCGCTAGCAGGGCATCGCGCTGTGCCGCGGTCTCGATGCCCTCGGCGATCACGCCAATGCCCAGCGCACGGGCCAGCGCGAGGATCGCCGCCACCACGGTGTTGGCGCCGGTGCCGCCGGCGGCATCCAGCTCGCGCACGAACACCTGGTCGATCTTCAGCTTGCCCAGCGGCAGCGAATGCAGGTAGCTCAGCGAAGAATAGCCGGTACCGAAATCGTCCAGCGCCGCCTGCACTCCAGCGGCGCGCAGACGCTCCAGGGTGTCGCGCACCAGCACCGGGTCGTCCAGCAGCGCGCCCTCGGTCAGTTCGATCAGCAACCGCGTCGGTGGCAGCCCGCTGCGTTCGAGCAGTTGCAACAGCCGGCGATCGAAGTACGCGTGGCGCAGGTGTTGCGGCGAGACATTGATCGTCACGAAGCCCTCGCCGGTGTCCGGCCGCACCATGCGCTCGCACACCTGCCCGAACAGCTGCCAGTCGATCGCCTCGAGCAGGCCGCAGTCCTGCGCAATGGGCACGAAATCGTCGGGAAGCAGCATGCCGCGCCGCGGATGGTTCCAGCGCAGCAGCGCCTCGTGGCCGACCACCTCGCCGCTGTCCAGCCGGAAGATCGGCTGGTAGTGCGGCACGAACTCGCCGTGCTGCAAGGCATGGCGCAATTCGACCTCCATCGCCAGCTCGTCCACCGCATTCCGGGCCAGCGTCTCGTCGAACATCACGTAGCGGCCGCGCCCCAGCTGCTTGGCGCGATACAGCGCGATGTCGGCATCGCGCAACAGCGAGTCGGCCCGCTCGTGGCGGCCGTCGCTGACCGCGATACCCACGCTGGCGGAAGGCTCCAGCTCGCGACCGCCGATCGACAGCGGTTGGTGCAACGCCTGCAGCACGCCCTGCGCCATGCGCTCGGCAGCCGCCGGCTCGGCGACGACGTCCAGCAGGATCGCGAACTCGTCGCCGGCCAGCCGCGCCACCACGTCCGGCGCGCACACGCAGGCGCGCAGGCGGTTCGCCGCCGCCTGCAGGAAGGCATCGCCGGCCAGATGGCCGAGGCTGTCGTTGATCACCTTGAAGCGATCCACGTCCAGGTACAGCAGCGCGCAAGACGGGCCGGACGGCCTGCGCGCCAGGCGCTCGCCCAGCCGTTCGCGCAGGAAGCCGCGGTTGGGCAGGCCGGTGAGCGGATCGTGCATCACCTCGTGGCGCAGCTGCCGCTGGACCTGCTCGCGCTCCGCGATCTGCTCGCGCAATTCGCGGGTACGTTCCTCCACCCGGTGTTCCAGCTGCAGGTTGGCCTGCAGCAGCGCGGCGGCGGCACGACGGCGATGGATGCTGTTGGCGATCTGCAGTGCGGCGAAACCCAGCAGCTCCTGGTCGGCGGCGCCGAAACGCACTTCGTCGCCGTAACCCTGCACGGCGACCACGCCGATCACCGTCTCGCCAGTGCGCAACGGCACGCCGAGCCAGCAGGTGGACGGCGCACCGATGTAGCGGGGCACCACCTCGCCCGCCTGCGCCATGGCGTCCAGCTCGCGCCGGCTGCCCAGCCACGGCCGACCGGTGCGCAGAACGTACGCGGTGATGCTGCGCTCCAGCGGCAGGCTGAAAGCGCTCTGCACCCCGGCATCCACGTAATACGGAAAATCCAGCCGTTGCCCCTGCTCGTCCAGCAGGGCGATGTAGAAGTTCGACGCGTCCAGCAGGCTGCCCACCTCGGCGTGCACATGCCGGTAGAACGCGTCCTCGTCGAGATCGGCGGTGCCCAGCTCGGCCAGCCGGAACAGTACCGACTGCAGGCGCTCCGCGCGCTGGCGCTCCAGCACCTCCTGCTGCAACTCGCGGTTGGCGGCGGCCAGTTCGCGGGTGCGCAGCAGCACGCGGTGCTCCAGCTCGTTCTTGCTCTGCCTGCGCTCCAGCGCGGTGAGCACGTGCTCGGCGACGAATCCCAGCACCGCGCGATCCTCGTCGGAATAGCCGATGCCATGACGATAGCTCTGCACCACCAGCGCGCCATGCGCGCGCCCCTCGCGCAGCATCGGCACGCCCAGCCAGTCCACGCTGTCCGGGCCGACCACCTCCAGCGGCTCACCGATCTGCGCAGCCAGCTGCTCGGCGCTGCCCATCAGCGGACGCCCCTGGGTCAGCAGGTGCCAGGTGAGCGAGCCACGCCGCGCTTCCAGCGGCTCGTCGCAAGTGATGTCGGGGCCAGCGGCATCCGCCGTGTCGGCGTAGTACAGGAAACGCAGCGTGCCACGCTCGGGGTCGTGCCGCGCGATGTAGAAGTTTTCCGCGTACATCAGCGTGCCGACGATGCCGTGGATGCCGCGCAGCAGCTCGGGCATGTCGAGATCGGTGCCCGCCAGCTCGGAAATCGCGAACAGCGCGCGTTGCAGGTTCTCCGAACGCTCCAGCTGGCGGTGCGAATCGTGCAGTTCGGCCAGCGCCAGCAACTGCTGCAACTGCCGTCCCGCCAGCACCAGGCAGGGTTCCAGCGCCGCGCCCAGCCGCGGACCGGCCATTGCATCCTCGAGCATCAGCAACAGCACGGCAGGCACATCCGGCGCCAGCCGGATCACGTACTCACCACCGGCGGATGCCGGTACGTCGTCCTCGCCGCGCAATATCGCCAGCATCCACGCGGAGACATGCACGTCCGGCTTCCCGTTCGTGGCGTGGCACTCGCCCCGCTCCAGCCACAACAGACGGGCATCGCTGCAGGCCGGGCAACCGCGCGCCAGTTCCACCACCAGCTCGCCCACCGCCCGCGCCGTGGACGCGCCAATCAGCCGCCCCAGCCATGCCAGCTGGTCGGCCTCGCCCGGAATCGTGACATGCAGCCTGCGGAGCTGGTTCATGGCGTCGATGATTCCCCCGATCCGATGGTAGCGCGCTATCGCGGCAACACCCAACATCCGCCCCCGACGCGACCCGCCCGCTAGAATGAACGGCTCGCCCCGGATGCACGCATGCTCGCCGACACCACCAAGGACGCCATACGCGCTGCCTACACGCGCCTGAAGGACGGCCTCCCCGGCTTCCGTCCGCGCGCTTCGCAAGGAAAGATGATCGCCGAGGTGGCGAAGGCACTGGCGCACGAAGGCGGCGTCGCCGCGATCGAGGCACCCACCGGCACCGGCAAGTCCATGGCTTACCTGATCGCCGGTCACGAAGTGGCGCGGGCGCAGAAAAAGAAGCTGCTGATCGCCACCGCCACGGTGGCGCTGCAGGAACAGCTGGTGGAACGCGACATCCCGTTGTACCTGCAGCTCTCCGGCCACGCGGCGAAGGTGGCGCTGGCCAAGGGCCGCGGCCGCTACCTGTGCCCGCGCAACCTGGCGATGGCGCGCAACAGCCTCGCCGGTTCGGCGCAGATGGGCTTCGGTTTCGATGCCGACCTCGCGCTGTGGTCGAAGCCACCAGCCGAGCGCGACAAGCAGGCGCTGGCCAAGCTCGCCCAGGCCTTCGATGCCGGCCAGTGGAACGGCGACATGGACAGCGCGCCCGAGCCGGTGAGCGAGATCTTGCGCCCCATGCTCACCACCAGCGCGGGCGGCTGCACCAACCGCAAGTGTGGCCAGTTCATGATCTGCCCGTTCTACGCCGCGCGCCGCGCAGTGGACGATGCCGAGATCATCGTGGCCAATCAGGACCTGGTGCTGGCCGACCTCACCATGCCGGGCGAGGACGAAAACTGGGGCGGCGTGATCCTGCCGCGCCCGGACGAGACGCTGTACGTGTTCGACGAGGCCCATCACATCCCCGGCAAGGCCATCGACCGCGGCGCCGCCGATGTGCATCTGGCCGCCACCGTGCGCCAGTTGAGCCGGCTTGGACGCCAGGTGCACGCGGCCTATTCGCTCACCGACAAGGAGAACCTCGGCAAGCTCTCGCTCGATGCCGGCGACGCCAGGCTGCAGGAACTCGGCGATGCGCTGGAAGCGCTGGAAAGGGAGATCCGCCTCGGCTGGCTGCCCGATCCCGCCGAGGCCGAGCCGATGTACCGCGGCTCGCTGGGCCGCCTGCCCGAAGCCTGGGTGGAACACGCGCGCCTGCTGAGCCTGCAGGCCAGCGAAGTGCAGCGCTGGCTCGCCGCGGTGCGCCGTGCGGTGGTGGAGATGACCGACGGCGGGCCCACCCAGGAGGCGCTGTCGCGCGAGCTGGGCATCGCGCTGGAACGCATCGGCAAGCAGGCCGCCTGCTGGCAGGCCTGGTCGGTGGAAGATCCCGACCAGGCGCCGCCGCTGGCGCGCTGGATTACGCTCACCAGCGACCAGCAACTGGTCTGCCACGCCTCGGCGGTATCCGCCTCGGGCCTGTTGCGCAACGTGCTGTGGGGCAACGCCAGCGGCGTGGTGCTCACCTCGGCCACGCTGAGCGCGGGCGGCAATTTCCGCGGCTACGCCGATGCCGTGGGCCTGCCCGACGACGCCGCGACGCTCAGCCTGCCCTCGCCGTTCGACCTCGCCGCACAGGCGCAGCTCGAAGTACCGGCCATGGCCGCCCTGCCCGACGCACGCGAGGAACACGCGCAGGCGATCAGCGACTGGCTGGCCGAGCATCTGGACTGGAGCGCCGGCAACCTCGTGCTGTTCACCTCGCGCGCCAAGCTCGACCGCGTGCTGCAGCGCCTGCCGATCGATAAGGTGCGCAAGGTGCGCGCGCAGGGCTCGCTGGGCAAGACGCAACTGATCGCCGAGCACGTCGCCGACGTGGAAGCCGGCATGGGCAGCACGCTGTTCGGCCTGGCCTCGTTCGGCGAAGGCCTGGACCTGCCCGGCAAGCTGTGCGAGACCGTGGTCATCACCCAGCTGCCGTTCGCCGTGCCCACCGACCCGGTGGGCGCCACCTATGCGGAATGGCTGGAATCGCGCGGCCGCAATCCCTTCATCGAGGTGAGCATCCCCGAGGCCACCCGCCTGCTCACCCAGTACTGCGGACGCCTGATCCGCAACGAGAGCGACACCGGCCGCATCGTGCTGCTGGACCGCCGCGTGGTCACCAAGCGCTACGGCGCCGGCATGCTGCGGGCGTTGCCGCCGTTCCGTCGCGTGATCGAGAGATAGCACATGGGCATCATCCGTCCCGCCGATTGCCCTGCCATGCCATGGAAGAACGGCCGCGGCCGCACCCGCGAATTGGCCATCCATCCGTCCGGCGCAGGCATGGACGATTTCCTGTGGCGGGTGAGCATCGCCGAGGTGGACAACGCCGCGCCGTTCTCCGCGTTTCCGGGCATCGACCGCGTGATCGTCCTGCTCGATGGCGACGGTTTCACGATGACGCTGGACGATGGCCGCGTCCACGCGCTCACTGCGCCGTGCGTGCCGTTCGCATTCCCTGGCGAAGCTGGCGTGCAAGTGGCCTTGGCCGGCGGCCCCAGCCGCGATTTCAACCTGATGCTGCGCCGCGGCCGCGTGCGCGGTGGCATCGAGGCGTGGCGCACGGCAGGTGCGCGGCAAGCCGACGCCGCCATTGCGCTGGTGTACTGCGTGCGCGGTCGCATCGACTGTGCCGGCGGCAGCCTGCAGGCAGGCGATGCATGGCGGCCATCGGCTGGCGGAGCGGTCGTCCTGCACGCGGATGCACTGGCGCTGGCGGTGCGTGTCGAAACCACTTCCTGAAAGCTGTCCCGAAAGCGTCACGCGGTCGCCTATACTCGGTCCGTCGCCTCCACCGGAGTCCCGCGATGTCCGTGCTGATCCTCGGTCTCGTGCTGTTTCTCGGCGCACATTCGCTGCGCATCTTCGCCGACGGCTGGCGCGCGCGGCAGATCGCGCGGCTCGGCGAGAAGAAGTGGAAGGGCCTGTACTCGCTGGTGGCCGTCGCCGGCTTCGTGCTGATCTGCTGGGGCTTCGCGCTGGCGCGGCATCATCCGGTGCCGCTGTACACGCCGCTGCCGTGGCTGGTCCGGCTCAACGCGCTGTTCACCCTGGTGGCCTTCGTGCTGCTCGCCGCGGCGCGGGTACCGCGCAACGGCATCAAGGCACGCCTGCACCATCCACAAGTGCTGGCGGTGAAGACCTGGGCCTTCGGCCACCTGCTTGCCACCGGCATGCTGCACGACATGGTGCTGTTCGGCGCCTTCCTGCTGTGGGCCGTGGTGCTGTTCGCCGCCTCGCGCCGGCGCGACCGCCGCGAAGGCACGGTCTATCCGCCGGGTACGGCCAAGGGCACGATCATCGCCATCGTGATCGGCGTGGTGGCCTGGGCGGTCTTCGCGTTCTGGCTGCATGCGCTGCTGATCGGCGTGAAACCGGTGATGTAGCCGCGTCACGCCGGCCCGGGGTGCCGAAAGCCATCTGCGCACGTGCCGCGGATCGCGCTACAGTGCTGCCATCCGTCCCCACCGAGGTCGTGCCATGGCTGCCTTCCTGCTCTGGCTGTTGCTGCTGGTGTTCTGCTGGCCGCTCGCGCTGCTGGCGCTGGTGCTCTATCCCGTCGTGTGGCTGCTCTGCCTGCCGCTGCGGCTGGTCGGCATCACCGTGGGCGCGGTGTTCGCCTTCCTGGGCGCGCTGCTGATGCTGCCTGCCCGCGTGCTGCGCGGCCATCCGGTCTGACCTTGCAGGCGTGGACAAACCCCACGCCCCCGCCTGCGAACGCAACCGCGAACCGATCCTCGAAGTGTTGCGCCGGCACTATGCCGGACGGCGGCGGGTGCTCGAGATCGGCAGCGGCACCGGTCAGCATGCCGTGCATTTCGCCGCCGCGCTGACCTGGTTGGACTGGCAATGCTCGGACCGCGCGGAGCATTTGCCGGGCATCCGCGCCTGGCTGGACGAGGCGGCACTGCCGAACACGCCCCCACCACTGGAACTCGACGTCGTCGGGCCGTGGCCGCACGGCCCGTTCGACGCGGCGTTCAGCGCCAACACCTTGCACATCATGGCCTGGCACGAGGTGGAGGCGCTGTTCGCGCAGCTGCCGGCCGTCGTGGCCGACGACGGGCGACTGGTGATCTACGGCCCGTTCAACTACGCCGGCCGCTACACCAGCGACAGCAATGCCGCGTTCGACCAGTGGCTGAAGGCGCGCGGCACGCACATGGGCATCCGCGATGCCGAGGCAGTGGACGCGCTGGCCACGGCGGCGGGCTTCGCGCTGGTCGACGACGTGGCGATGCCGGCGAACAACCGCTGCCGCGTCTGGCAGCGTACCCGGCACTGAGCCCTGCACGCCGCCGCCGAAGCGGGTACAAAGGCGGCATGAAGGCGATCGACACGCTCACTCCCTGCCCCTGCGGCAATCCCGCCGGTTATGCCGCCTGCTGCGGCCCGTTGCATGACGGCAACGTGGTGGCCGCCAGCGCCGCGCAACTGATGCGCTCGCGCTACAGCGCCTACGTGCTCAAGCGCGAGGATTACCTGCTGGCCAGCTGGCACGCCGACACCCGCCCCGCTTCGCTGCGGCTGGCCGCGCAACAGCCGGCGCCGACCTGGCTGGGCCTGGAAGTGCGCGGCGAACAACGCATCGACGACGACCACGCCGTGGTGGAATTCGTGGCCCGCTATCGTCTGGGCGGTGGCCGCGCACACCGCCAGCACGAGATCAGCCGCTTCGTGCGCGAGGCGGGGCGCTGGTATTACCACGATGGCGAACTGATGTAGGAGCGCACCCTGTGCGCGATGGCTCTTGGCCTCGATCAAGCGCCAGGGCCTTCGCGCACAGGGTGCGCTCCTACAGCTAGCTAAAAGCCTTGCACGCCGGCCGCGTGCAATCGGGCAGCCAGCGCTTGCAACTCGGGATGGGCAAAGAAGGCTGCCAGTTGCCGGGCACGCGCCGCACCGGCGCCGCGCGCACGCCAACCGTCTTCACCCTGCGCGGCAAGCGTGGCCCAATCCTCGCCGGCATCCGTCGCATCATCCGGGGCACCCAGCGCGTGCAGCCAATCGCCCGATGGCCGCCTGCGCGCATCGGCAAAGGCTTGCGCAAGCGCCCTGGCCCGGCTCGCGCCCAGACCCGGCACCGTGGCGAGTTGTCCCGGTGTCAGCGCCAACCAATCCAGCAGATCACGGACCAGACCGGCATCCGCCAAGGCCTGCCAGGTTCCCGCGCTGACGCCCGGCAGCCGCAGGCCCTGCTTGCCGCCCAGCCAAGCCAGCCGTGCCTGGAATTGCTGTTCGCAGCCCGGTGTGGACCGCCAGCAACTCAGCGGGCCGTAACGCGCCGGATCGGGCGCATCCACCGCGGCACGTTGCGCGGCGCGCCACGCCACCGACTGCAGGCGCGGAATGGTCAGCCCAGCCAACACCACCTCCACCTGATCGCCCGGACGGATATCGAGCGCTTGCCAGCGCTTGAACGAACCCACGCTGACCCGCTGCACGCGATGGTCGTCCAGTTGCACCGGCGCCAGTTCCAGCACCGGCGTGATGCGCCCGCTGCGGCCGATCGTGAAGCTCACCGCGCGCACTTCGGCCAATGCGGAGGCGGCCGGATATTTCCAGGCCACCGCCCAGCCCGGCGGCCGCGCCTGCCAGGTGTCGGCGGCCGGCCGGTGGCCCTGGCGCAGCACCGTGCCATCGGCGGCGAACGGCAGCGCGTGGCGATACCACTGCTCGCGCCAGCGCTTCACGTCGTCGAGGCTCGCCACCGGCTGGGCGAGCGCGGCGCTGTCGGCGAAGCCCATCGCCACGAGGCCGGCCAGTCGCGCCGGCATGTCGGCCGGGCCGCTGGGCCAGTCCCACACGAACAGACCGATCTTCGCGGCGGTGGCGGCATCCAGCGTGTTGCGCGCCAGCGCGCCGGCCACCGCCGAACGCGCATTGGCACCACCATCGTCGGCCTGCACATGGCCAGACAGCAGCCACACCAGCTCGCCCTGCAGCACCACGCGCGCCGGCGCGTTCGGCAGGCGCTTCGGGATCGCGGCGATGGCCTGCGCCAGCACGGTCCAGTCCGCACCGTGCAGGCCGTCGCCGCGACTGACGGCCTGACGCAGTCGACCGTGTTCGTAGAGCAGGGTCACCGCCACGCCATCCGCCTTGGGTTGCACCCACAGGTCGCGGTTGCCGCGTGCACGCATCCACGCCTCGACCGCGGCGGCATCCGGCAACTTGGCCAGCCCAGTCTGCGCCACCGGCGAACGGGCACGGCCACCGGCATCGCCCAGATGCGCCAGCGGCGCCGGCGCCTGTGCGGGGAAGCACTGGCTCCACGCCGCGAGCTGTTGCTCGGACTGGTCATAGACGGCGTCGCTCACGGGAGAACGGCCATCGACCCGATAGGCATGGTTCCAGCCATCGAGCCGATCGTGCAAAGCCGTCAGCTCACGGCGAGCCTGCCCGGGCGACCAGTCGGGGCAATCGGTCGCGTGCACGGAATCGACGCCCGACATGACCAGCAGCAGCAACAGGCAAGCCATGCGCATGTGACGCCCCCAGCGTGGATGGAGCCGTCGACGCTAGCCATGCCGCTGCACGGAGTCAGGCAGTCTCGCGCGCGCCACCACGTAGGCGCGGGGCGTCAATCCGCGGCGGCGTGCGGACCGAAGCCCAGCCGGCTTTCGCCGAGGAAGCGCCCTTCGGGGCCGAAGCGGCGCTCCTCGATCACGCCGCGCCCGTCATGGCCGATCGCCACCACAGTGCTGGCGCGAGTGCCGTAGTCGGCGCCGCGGATGAAGGCCGCGGACAGCCAGCGCTCGCGCTCCAGCCCGATGCCGGTGTCGGGCAACTCCGCATCCGGCGCCTGCCGCTCGTCGGCGAGCGCGGCGAACAGTGGCGTGAAGTCGTCCGCGTCGCCGGTCCCGGTCCACGCGGCGAGCCGCGCCATCAGCGCGCGCGTCTTCGGCCAGGGCGTGTTGAAGTCGGCATTCGACAGGCCATGCACGCCGGGCGTCACAGCCTGCGCGCGCGCCTCGGGCCGGTTGCCGAGATAGAACGCGGCCTGCGCATCGAAGGTGAGCAGGTTGAACGGGCGGTAGCCGGCCGCCCGCGCGAGCAGTTGCCGTGCATGCGCCGTGGCGCCGGTCGCGCCGACGAGATAGTCGGTGGCGAGCAGGCCGCGCGAGGCGCCAAGTTGCGGGTCGCGCGGGTCCCGCACATTGGTGACCACGCAGCAGCGGCCAGCATCGGTGACACCCAGCCAGGTGCCACCGGCCTCGAGGTCACGACCGCCGGTGATCGGCAGATCGTTCCAGCGCGCCAGCGCTGCGCTGGGCCGCGCATGGAACTCGTCGCGGTTGCCGGCCAGCACGAGGCGCCAGCGCGGATGGGCCTGCCAGGCGAAGGCGATCAGGCACATGGCTCACGCCACCTTGCGCGCGGAAGTACGGCGCGGGCGCGATGTCGCCTTGTCGCGCGCGGCGATGGCGTCCTTGCGCAGGCATTCCTCCAGCCGGGTCAGCGCGGGCAGGTGGGTGGTGCGCAGCATCACCAGCGCGGTCTGGATGCGTGCGAGTCGTGCCGGCATCTCGCGGACGGAAAGCGTGTCGCGCTGCGGGTAGGTCGCCAGCACCGAGCGCGGCACCAGTCCCACGCCCACGCCGGCCGCGGCCGCGGCGAAGATACCGTGGTAGGAGGCGAACTCCAGCACGCGCGCGGGCACGATGCGCTGCGCGTCCAGCCATTCCACCAGCCGCCGGCGGTAGATGCAGCCTTGGCTGTGGTAGACCAGCACGGTGCCGTCGGCCAGCCGCTTCGGCTCCGCCAGCATCGCGCTGTCGCGTGCGCCGACCAGCACCAGTTCCTCCACATACAGCGGCACGCAGCGGAAACGTTCGGTATCCACCTGCTCGCCCACGATCGCCGCGTCCAGCGCGCCGCCCTGCACGTCGGCCACCAGGCCGCGCGAGGAGGCGGTGTGCAGGTTCACCCAGATCTGCGGGTGGGCGCGATGGAACGCCGCCAGCGGATACGGCAACCGGCTCGCCGCCACGCTCTCCATCGAACCGAGCCGCAGCGCGCCACCGGTCTCGCCGCTGCGCACGGCCACGCGGGTCTGCTCGGCCAGCTCCAGCATGCGCCGCGCGTAGTCCACCAGCTCCTCGCCCGGCGCGGTGAGGCGCAGGCGCTGGCCCTCGCGGTGGAACAGCTGCACGCCCAGCGAGGTTTCAAGCTGGTGGATGCGGCTGGTGATGCTGGACTGGGCCCGATGCAGCCTGGTCGCCGCGCGGCCGATGCCGCCGGCAGCCACCACGGCCTGGAAGGTTTCGAGCGCGCGCAGGTCCATGTTCGATTTCCTCGATGGATTCATTCGCAATTATTCGCTTTATACGATGATACGCCGCACCTAGCATGGTTGCATCCCCTGCCGGAGCATCCCCATGCGGTCCCCTGTTCCGCTTTCCCTCACCGGCATGACCGTGCTGGCCCTTGCGCTGGGCATCGGCCGGTTCCTGCTCACCCCGCTGCTGCCGCTGATGCAGGCCGACGCCGGCCTGAGCCTGGTCGGCGGCGGCTGGCTGGCCTCGATCAACAACATCGGCTACCTGCTGGGCGCCCTGCTGTGCACCGCGCTGGCGCTGCCGCAGCGCGCCAGCCTGCGCACCGGCCTGGTGCTGGTGGCGCTGGGCACGCTGGGCATGGGGCTGGCGCCATCGCTGCCGCTGTGGCTGCTGTGCCGCTTCGTGGCGGGCGTGGCCGCCGCGATGTTGATGGTGCACGGCATCGCCTGGTGCGGCGCGCACCTGCGCCTGCACGGTCGGCTGGGCCTGGAGGCCGTGCTGTACAGCGGCCCCGGCGTAGGCATCATCGCCAGCGGCACGCTGGTGGCCGCGCTGCATGGCGCGGGCGTGGACTCGGCGCACTGGTGGCTGGCGTTCGGCGCGGCCAGTGCCGCGGTGACCGCGCTGATCTGGCGCACGCTGGACGCGCCTGCCGCTCCCGCCGTCGCAACCGTGGCGAAAGGCGATGCCCGCGATGCCGGCCCGACCTGGCCGCTGGTGGCGATCTACGGCCTGTTCGGCTTCGGCTACGTGATCCCCGCCACCTTCCTGCCGCTGATCGCCGACGCGCAGTTGCACTTGCCTGCGCTGCGCGAATGGTTCTGGCCGCTGTATGGCGTGGCCACGGTATCGGCCACCCTGCTGCTGGGCGCGCTGACCGTGCGCAGCAACTACGCCGGGCTGGCTGGCTGCTGCCTGTCGATGCTGCTTGGCACCGCGCTGTGCCTGTACTGGCCCAGCCGTGCCGGGCTGGCGCTGGGCACCGTGCTGGAAGGTGCGGCGATCACGCCGGTGGTGATGTTCACCATGCGCGAGGCGGCGCGACTGGCGCCGCGCGATCCCACCCGGCTGATCGGCGCGCTGACCGCCGCCTTCGGCATCGGCCAGATCGTCGGCCCGCCGGTGGCCGCCATGCTGGCCGCGCGTCGCCACGGCTTCGCCGCGCCGCTGGAACTGGCCGCGCTGGCATCCGTACTGGCGCTGGCGATCGCACTGTCGCGGCTGCGCCGCGGCAACGCGCTCAGGGCGACGCGGCGTGCCGCAGTGTCAGGTTCGTCTTGCGCACCGTCTCCACGAAACCCGCGAACGGAATGTCGGTGATGCCGACCAGGCCGGTGTGCGAGTTCTCGCCGTCGAGCAGGCGACCGGCGACGGGCTGGTCGACATAGCCGAACCAGTGCGCGCCGACGATGACGGGATCGGCCGCGGCCGCGGCGACGAACTTCGCATAGGCGTGGCCGCGCTGCGCCTCGTTCCATACCGGCACCACGCCCTTGCCGAACGGACCGCGGTCGTCGGAGCCGAACTGGAATTCGGTGATCAGGACAGGCCGGTCGAGCTTTTGCGCCAGCGCCGCGTCGAAGCCGTGCTGCGGCAGGTCGGCGTAGACGTTGAAGCTCGCCACGTCGCAGTACTCGGCGCAGGCGGCGATGGCTTCCGGCGTGCTCGCCGCGAAACGGCCGCCCAGGAACAGGTGGTGCGGATCGTGGCGGCGGATCGCCTGCGACACCACGCGGAAGTACTGGTCGGCGTAGCGCCGCAGCCACGCGCTGTAGTCGGCGGCGATGGCGGGGTGCGCCTCGCCCGGTTCGGGCGCGGGGAAGTTGGTGGCCTGCAGCGCATCCCACGAGGGCAGCGAAATGCCCCACGCCGCCGCGAGCTTGTCCGGCGTGCCGTATTTCTTTTCCAAGTCGGCGATGAAAGCCTGCTTGGCGTCGCTGCGCGCCTCGCCGTGCAGCGTGCCGATCGCCAGCGCCCAGCGCCCCTGCGGCCCCGGCGCGGCCCAGGCCAGCTCGTTGTCGGCGAAATAGCCGAGCAGCCAGGGATCGTCGCGCACGCCCTGCACGGCCTTTGCCGCCGCCGCATCCGCCACCTGCGCGAAGCGCGGGTCGAACGGGTCGGGCATGCGACCCCACCAGTCGTAGCCGGTGGCGACGTTGCCGAACACACCTTCGATGTTCACCGAGCGCGTGTAGGGAAGCTGGTGCTGCGCAGCCAGTGCGGGATCGCTCCAGTTGCCGAGCGTGTTGAAGCCCCAGGCCTTGAGTCGCGCCAGCGTGCGCGTGCGCCAGGCGGCCGGCCAGCCCTGGCCGTCGACGCGATACAGGTTGGCCGCATAGAAATCGAACCAGCGGCCGTGGTCGCAGCAACGTCCCGCACCCGCACCCTGTTGCGCGCTGCGGTTGTCGCCCGTGCCCCAGAACATGGCCCACGCGCCGCTGTCCGGCGGCAGGTCGGTGAACATGGTTTCGCGGCCCTGCACGTAGCTGCGGCCGCCGTCCGCCGTCACCGCATCCACGCCCAGCGAGAAGAAGCCGTGGCCGTCAGGCGTGACCAGCCACCAGCGGCCACCGGATTTCTGCGCATGGAACCAGCCGGTCTCCTGCAGGCGGACGTCCAGGCGGCCGCCGTAGCCATCCTCGCCGGCAGTCGATGCCGCGGGCACCGCCTGTTTCACGGTGGCACGCAACGCGGCATCGTCGGCAACCTTCTCGGGCCAGTTGCCGCGCGTGTACTGGCCGTAGCGATCGACGATGCCGGCATAGGCATCGTGCAGCGCGGTCTCGCCCGCGACCACGTCGAGCTTGCCAAACAGGATGGACTGCGCCGCCTGCGGCGCCGGCATCGAGAACCGCACGGCACGCACGGCGGAGAGATCGAGCGCGCCTTCCACCGTGGTGGCCACCAGCACGCGCCGGCCCCGGTCGTCGAGCGGCATCGGCGGCCCCACCTGCATGCCGAAGGCCAGCGGCGCGGTGGGGTGCAGCGGCACCACCAGGGTCTGCGCCGGGCCGGCCGGCAGGCCCACCACCGCGTGCAGGTGCTGTTTCGCATCCGCGCCGTCGATGTCCACCACCAGGGTCAGCGCCCAGGGCATCGCGTTCTGCACGCGCAGGCGCAGCTCGCCCTGCCCGTGCCAGTTCCACGTGCCCTGCGTGGGCGTCACCACGATTTGCGGCTGCGCGGCGGCCTGGAAGGTATAGCGTTGCTGCATCACGCCGTCGGCCGCGGCTTCCGCCCGACCCGCACGCTGCACCTGCTGCAGGGAGACGCGAACCGACGACGACGACATGAGATCCGCCACTTCCGTCGTCTGCCCGCATCCCGCCAGGCACATGCCCAGGCACAACACCGCCATTCCCGTCACGGTCTTCATCGCTGCCTCGCCTCGCCGGAATCGTCCGAGTATCGCGCCGCCGCCTGAAGCGCGACTGGCCGTGGGTGGGCCAGGTTCAGTGCCCCGCTGCGGACGGGACCCTGGAGAGGGATTCACTCTCGGTGCGCCTGCGCGAACCTCAGGCACGCTGCCAGCGCCGCCACAGCCAGTACACCGGCGCGCCCAGCGCGATGATCAGCAGGCTCATGCCCGCGTCGTGCGGCGAGGCGACGGCGGTGGCGGCGATCACGCCCAGCACGGTGAGCACGAACACCAGCGGCAGCAACGGGAACAGCGGCACGCGGTACGGCGCCGGCTCGTCCACGAACTTCCAGCGATACCAGAACAGCGTGCCGATGCCGAACGCATGGCCCAGCCATTCGCCCACCGTGGTGTAGTCCACCAGCTGGCCGAAGTTGCCCCACAGCATCAGCACCACCGTCCACGCGCCCAGCAGCGCCAGCGCCACCTGCGGCGCGCGCGTGCGCGGGTCGATGTAGCCCACCGCACGGAACAGCATGCCGTCCGCGCCCATGGTCTGCATCACGCGGGCGCCGCCGGCGATGGCGATGCTGCAATAGCCGAAGGTGGAGCAGGCGATGCCGATCGCCATCACCTTCGCGCCGGTCTCGCCGAACAGGCGGCGCATCAGGTCGGCCGCCGGCGCCTGGCTGGCGGCCAGCCCCGCGTGGCCCATGCCGGTGAGATAGGCCACGTTGGCAAGCACGTAGGCCAGCACCACGCCCAGCATGCCCAGCAGCAGGGCGCGCGGCAGCGTGCGCTGCGGGTCGCGCACCTCGCCGGCGAGGTCGTTGAGATAGTGGAAGCCGCCGTAGGTGAACAGCACCGGCAGCAGCGCGCCCACGAAGGCGCCGCTGGACACGTGCTGCGTGGCGTCCGCCGCCAGCACGCCGCCCAGGTGGCCGTGCGCCAGCGCCAGCCCCACCGCCACCAGCAGCGCGATCGCCGCCAGCTTCAGCACCGCGAAGATGTTCTGCATCAGCGCGCCGGCACGGATGCCGAACAGGTTCACGCCCACGATGAACACGATCGCCGCCACGCCCACCGGCTTCACCCACAGCAGCGGCAGGCCCACTGCCTGGCAGAAGTAGTCGGCGAAGGTGGTGGCCACCGCGGCCACGCTGCCGGGGTAGTTGATCAGCGCCATCGTCCAGCCGAACAGGAAGGCCGGCAGCATGCCGAAGGCTTCGCGCAGGTAGAGGTAGATGCCGCCCGCCTGCGGCCGCCGCGAACCCAGTTCGGCGTAGCACAGCACGCCGGTCAGCGTGAGCAGGCCGCCCAATACCCACAGCGCCAAGAGCGGCAATCCGGAGGACGTGCGCTCGGCCACCGTGGCCGGCGTGCGGAAGATGCCGGCGCCGATCACGCCGCCGATCACGATCATCGCGCCGTCCCATACGCCGAGGCGGCGCAGGTACGCGGGGGAGCTGTCAGTCGTCGTCATCCGGCAACCTTGGCATGGCAGGCCGGGGTTCGACCAGTCCCCGTCGACAGGGGTGGCTTGTGCGGCCGCCAGACACGGCTCACGCTGCGCGCAGGGAACCCACGAGATACACGATGAGCAGGTCCGCACCGCTGCTGTTCCTGCTGCTGATCGCCGCGGCGATCTGGCTGAGCTGGCGCCACTACCGGAACGCCAAGGCCCTGCTGCAGGACTGGGCCGACGCCAACGGTCTGCGCATCCTGCACGCCAGGCAAAGCTGGGGTGCCATGCCGCTGTCGATGTGGTTCACCACCTCGAAATACCAGGTCGTCTACCACGTCTCCGTCTATGACGAAGCCAGCCACCGCATCCGCTCGGCCTGGGTACGCCTCGGCACGCGCTGGTGGGGCGTGATGGAGGGCGACGCGGTCGAGGTGAAGTGGGAGGACGCCGGCTAGAGCCCAGGTACTACTTGTGGCTCAACGCCGCGCGCGGCGCAGCACGCTTTCGACCAGGATGGCGAGCAGGCCCGCCGCGAAGACGGGCGCATTCCAGCCGCCGCCGAAACCCAGCAACGGCAGGGCCCGCCACGCCAGCAGCAACCACGCCACGATGGCGAGCGCGTAGCGGCCGTCGTCGACGAACAGGCCCCAGAGCTCGAGCAGCAGTTTGCGCAGCCAGCTCATCGAACGGTCTCCTGCGCAACGCGCCGGCACCACGCCACGCACAGCGCCGCCGCCGCGAGGAAGGCGCACGCCAGCGCTGGAATGGCGACGTCCCCGCCCGGCCACGCGTAGCCCATGCCCTCGCCGGCCCAGAACGTGCCGAACGCGCACAGCAGCACGCCCACCACGAACTTCAGCGTGTTCTCCGGCACCCGCGCCAGCGGCCGATGCAGCACCACGCCCAGTGCAGTTACCACCAGCAGCGCGGCCAGCGCGCCCAGGCTGGCCGGCCACAGCAGGTCGGCCCGCCCGGCACCGATGGCCAGCACGATGAACACCACCTCGATGCCTTCGAGCACGGTGCTCTTGAAGCTCACCACGAACGCAAGCCTGTCCAGGCCGGTTAGCACGCCAGCCTGCCCGCCCAGCGCCTGCATTTCGCGCTGGTAGATCGCGTCCTCGTCATGCAGGGCGAGCACGCCGGCCGCGCGCAGCACCGCCTTGCGCAGCCAGCGCATGCCGAACAGCAGCAGCAAGGCACCCACCACCAGCTGGAAACCGTGCAGGGGAACGCGGGCGAGCGCCTGGCCGAGCAGCGCGACCAGCAACAGCAGCACCAGCAAGCCCGTCGCGCAGCCCGCCAGCGCGCTGCGCCAGCCACGCACCACGCCCACCGCCAGCACCACGGTCAAGGCTTCCACGCACTCCACCAGCGAGGCGAGGAAGGAGGCCAGCATGGAAGGCCCGAAGTGAGTCCAGTGGATCGGCACGTGGTGAGGCCTTCATGCAGGCAATGCGGACCGCGGGAGCATACGCTCTCCCTCCGTGCGGGACGATGCCGCATCGGCGAATTGACATGCCATAGGGCCGCAAGGACACTGCGCACGTTTGGCACGCCGGAAACCCTCCGCGTGCCGTCCGGGCCAAGGGGTGCTGCGACGGGTCACGATCCGCCACGCTTGGCCCGCGATGACATTGGCAAGGGCGCCCTTTCCATGATCTTGGAGAGCCTCCCATGCCTGTCCAGCTTGCCATCGCCACTTCGGCGGCCTACCCGACCATCCAGCCCGACGACGCCCACCTGGCGGCCTCGCTCGCGGCGCTCGACATCCAGCTGCAGGTCTGCGTGTGGAACGATCCCGGCGTCGACTGGGGCCGCCACGACGCCGTGCTGGTTCGCACCACCTGGGATTACTTCGAGCACTACGACGCATTCCTCGCCTGGCTGGACCGGCTTGAGCATTCGGGCATGCCGGTCATCAACCCTGTCGCGCTGATGCGCTGGAACAGCGACAAGCGCTACCTGCTGCAACTGGAATCGCTCGACGTGCCGACCATTCCCACCCGGCTCGCCTCGCGCGACGGCCTGCATGAGGCCCTGTCCGCATTCCAGGGCCGGGACGTCGTGGTCAAGCCGGCCGTCAGCGGCGGTGCATGGCGCACGGTGCGCGGCACGGTAGGCGATCCCGCGTTCGAACGATCCGTGTCGGAACTGCCGCCAGGCGAATACCTGCTGCAACCCTTCGTGCAGGCCATCGTCGACGACGGCGAATGGTCGCTGCTGTTCTTCGGCGGCGAGTTCAGCCACGCCGTCGTCAAGCGGCCCGCCACGGGCGACTATCGCGTGCAGAGCCAGTACGGCGGGCGCACCGACATCGTCGAGCCCGATGCGGCCACCGTTGCCGCCGCCCGGCATGCACTGGCGACATGCGCCGCGCTGGGCCTCGGCGACGCCGGGTACGCACGGGTGGATGGCGTGGTGGTGGATGGCCGCTTTCTGCTCATGGAGCTGGAGCTGATCGAGCCCTTCCTGTTTCTTGCCGAGCGGCCCGATGCCGCCGAGCGCTACGCCCGCGTCATCGCCACGCAACTGGAGCCACTGCGGTCGACGAAAGCCCCGCGCGCGACGGAGCGTGCATGATGGCAGCCCTCGCCAGCGAGCTGCTGTTCTCCTACGGCACACTGCGGGACGGGGCAGTGCAGCTCACGACCTTCGGCCACCACCTCGACGGCGAACCGGACGCGTTGCCCGGCTACCGCCTCGAACAGCTGGTGATCTGCGATGCGCAGGTCGTCGCCACCAGCGGTGCCACGCACCATCCCATCGCGGTGCGCAGCGGCGACCCGGCGGATCTCGTGCACGGCACCGTGTTCCGCCTGACGCCGCAGGAGCTGGCCAAAGCCGACGCCTACGAGGTGGACGACTACCGGCGCGTGGCCGTCGCGCTCGCCTCCGGCCGGCAGGCATGGATGTACGTGCGCGCGGAATGACGGCATGCATGCGCTGCAGCGGGCCATGCCGGTATCGCGCGACGGAATGCGCGGCACTCAGGGCTTCGCCGGCACCTTGTAAACCACCTGCAGCATGCACTTGTAATCGGCCAGCGGTGGAAGTCCTATGGCAGCGCGACGCTGGTCCGCATGAACGGCGTCCTCCATGGGGCTGGGCTTCAGTTCGCCGTCGCTGATGCCTTTGGGATCGAACTGGGTGCCATAGCGTTGCGGCTTGTGCTGCGCGAGCAGCACGCGATCAGTGAGCGCGGCATACTCCTGCGCGTCGACGCCACCGTGACCGGGGCGGGCCCGCAGTTCCTCCAGCACATGCATCTGGAAGTCCGGATCGCGGTCGGCGTGTTGCACGATCAGCCATGCCGCATGCATGCCATCGCTACCCACCTGCGCGGGCGTGGGGAAACCCAGCTCCGCATCGATCTGCTTGATGCGCGGCAGGTTGCGGCCATCGACGTCGTACACGGCCTTGAACAACGCGGGGTCCTTGCCGCCGCCAGCGATAGCCGCATTGCGGGCCTGCGTATCCGCTTCGCCCATCTGCAACAGCTCGTCGCGCAATGCCGGCTGGCTGGGCTTCACCGACGGGTGCGCCTTCCTCTCCGCGGCAACCCTGGCTTCCTGCGCCTTGGCCCATGCCGCCATGCCCGGGCATTGCCGTGCCCATTGCGCATCAGCGTCATCGGCCGCATGCGCCGCCATCAGCCAGCCCGACATCAGCCCCGCCATCCCCACCAAGCACGCCTTGTGCATCGCCTGTCCCCCTGTCAGCCGGCACGCACCGGCTCGTGCGGCTTCGACCCGGCGGTCTAGAATCGGTTCCCCACCGGGCATCCATCGATCGCATCGTGTCCGCTCCGCCGCGAAAAATCCTCCACGTCGACATGGACGCGTTCTACGCGTCGGTGGAGCAGCGCGACGATCCTTCGCTGCGCGGCCTGCCCGTGGTGGTGGCATGGAAGGGCGCTCGCTCGGTGGTGTGCGCGGCCAGCTACGAGGCGCGCAAGTTCGGCGTGCGCTCGGCGATGCCCGCGGTGCGCGCGGAGCGGCTTTGTCCGCAGGCGATCTTCGTGCCACCGGACTTCACGCGCTACAAGGCGGTATCGCGGCAAGTGCGCGAGATCTTCGCGCGGCATACCGAGCTGATCGAGCCGCTGTCGCTGGACGAGGCCTACCTCGACGTCACCGCGACGAAGACCGGCCTGCCCTCGGCCACCGCCACCGCCGAGGCGATCCGCACGGCGATCCGCGAGGAAACGCAGCTCACCGCGTCCGCCGGCGTGGCGCCGAACAAGTTCCTCGCCAAGATCGCCTCGGACTTCCGCAAGCCCGACGGCCTGTTCGTGGTGCGCCCGCGCGAGGTGCTGGACTTCCTCGCGCCGCTGCCGATCGGCCGCCTGCCCGGCGTGGGCAAGGTGATGGAAGGCAAGCTCGTCGCGCTGGGCCTGGCCACCGTGGGCGACCTGCGCGCGTTCGCGGCGGAGGAACTGGAGCAACGCTTCGGCCGCTGGGGCCGGCGCCTGCACGAGCTGTCGCTGGGCATCGACGATCACCCGGTGACACCCGACCGCCCCACCCTGCAGGTATCCGCCGAAGACACCTTCGAGCACGACCTCACGCTGGACGAACTCGAACCGCACATCCGCCGGCTCGCCGGAAAAACCTGGGCCGCGCACCAGCGCGAGGCCGGCGAAGGACGCATCGCGCGCACCGTGGTGCTGAAACTCAAGACCGCGGACTTCCACACGCTCACGCGCAGCCTCACGCCGACGCTGCGACCCGCCTCGGCGGATGAACTGGCCGACATCGCATGCGCCTTGCGCGCACGCATCGAGCGCCCCGCCGACAGCCGCTACCGGCTCGTCGGCGTGGGCCTGTCCGGATTCGTCGACGCCGACAGCCATGCGGCGCAGCGCGACCTGTTCGAGGACGGCTGAGCCGAGCATGCGACCGGCTGGCAGAAAAATATCTTGCAATTGAATAGCGCGCTATATATATTGGCGGCATGGACACCCGCCACGCCCCTGCCGCCGCGAACTCGCCCCTGCTGCTCGACCGCCAGGTGTGCTTTGCGCTGTATGCGGCGAACCTGGCGATGGGCAAGCTCTACCGCAAGCTGCTGCAAGCGCTGGACCTCACCTATCCGCAATACCTGGTGATGCTGGTGCTGTGGGAGCGCGACGGCCTTACCGTGTCGGAGATCGGCGAACGCCTGTACCTGGATTCGGCCACGCTGACACCCCTGCTCAAGCGGCTGCAGGCGGCTGGCCTGCTCGACCGCGTGCGTTCGACCGCCGACGAACGCCAGGTGGTCATCACCCTGACCACGGCAGGGCGCACGCTGAAGAAACGCGCCAGCACCGTGCCGAACGAGGTGCTGTGCGCGGCCGGCTGCAGGGTCGACGAACTGCACAGCCTCAAGCGCGACCTCGACCGGCTGCGCTCCCACCTGTCCGGCGAGGACTGAAGACGCCCGCCAGCGGCGCATCGCCACACCATGTAAATAGCACGCTATTCAATATCGCCCAATCATTACCATCGGAGCACGCCAGGCGCTCCCTGCTCCACCCCATCCCCGCCTGACACAGCCATCCATCACGAGGCAACCGCCATGTCCATCGAAAAAGTCCTGTACCGCGCCCACGCCAAGGCCACCGGCGGCCGCGACGGCCACGCCACCTCCTCCGACGGCGTGCTCGACGTCAAGCTGACCGTGCCGAAGGAGCTCGGCGGCAACGGCGCCACCGGCACCAATCCCGAGCAGCTGTTCGCCGCCGGCTACTCGGCCTGCTTCCTCGGTGCGCTGAAGTTCGTCGCCGGCCAGGACAAGCTCGCGCTGCCCGCCGACACCAGCATCGAAGGCACGGTCGGCATCGGCCAGATCCCCACCGGCTTCGGCATCGAGGTCGAACTGAAGATCCACGTGCCCGGCATGCCACGCGAGGAAGCGGAAGCGCTGGTGCAGAAGGCCCATGTCGTTTGCCCGTACTCCAATGCGACCCGCGGCAACATCGACGTGTCGCTGGTCGTGGTCTGAACCGACGGTACCCGCTGTCACGCAAACGAAGCCCGGGCCAGTCCCGGGCTTCGTTTTTCCGGAACTCAACCCAGCTTGCGCGATACCGCGAAGAACACCAGGTTGCCGAGGCCGGTGGCGCCGGCCAGCACAGCCACCAGCCCGGGCGTGACCTCCTGCCAACCGAACCATTGGATCAGTCCGAAGCCCAGCGCCACCGACAGCAGCACGATGCCCCAGCGCAACGAGGAATGACGCCGGCGCAGTTCCTCGTCGCGCAGCACCGAGGCGACCAGTTCGGCCGAGCCGCCCGCGTCCACCATGCGCCGGCGCACCATCGCGTCCACGCAGACCTTGATGGTGTAGGCGATGCAGACAAACAACACGATCGGGATCAAGATGCCGAAATCCATAAGTACCTCCGGGTAAATGGGTGGAAATGACAGGTTTCGGGAACATGGATACCGGCAGACGCGCAACGGTTGCAGCGGATGCGCTGCAACCGTTGCGCGTCTGGATGTATCCCATGTGCCATGGATGACGCCTACCCCAACGACCGCGCCCTGGCGGAAGCCGTGCTGGCCAACCGGCCCGGCGCGTTCGAGCGCCTCGTGCGCGAGTACCAGGGCCTGTGCTGGCACATCGTCCAGCGCATGGTGCGCAACCCCGAGGACGCGCGCGAGCTGTGCCAGGACACCTTCCTGCGCGTGCACCAGTGCCTGCACCAGTACCGCGGCGAGAGCGCGCTGAAATCCTGGATCGGCCGCGTGGCCTACACCATCGCCCTGCGCCACCTGCAGCACAAGCGCATCCCGCTGGTCGAATCGCGTGACGACGACGAAGGCAACGCGCTGCTGGAAAACATCGGCGACGGCTTCGACCTCGAAGCCGCCTGCATGGACGAGGAAACCCGACGCCACCTGCATGCAGCCATCGAGGCGCTGCCACCTTTGCAGCGCACCGTGCTCACCCTGTACTACCTCGACGAAATCTCCATCCCCGAGATCGCCTGCATCACCGGGCTCGCCGGGGGTACCATCAAGAGCCACTTGTTCCGCTCGCGACTGCGCCTGCGCGAGGCGCTGGAAAACCGGACAGGAGTTGCGGCATGAACCACGACATCCCTCCCTTCGACGATCCTCCCTTCGGCAACCTCGTTCAGGAGCGCGAATGGCAGGCGCAGGAGCGCGCGCTGCAGGCCGAACGCCTTGGCCTCGATCCATCCGGCGGCGACGAACGCGTGCGCCGCTATCGCCTGTTGGCGCGTGCGCTGCGCGAACCCATGCCTTCGGCGTTGCCTGATGATTTCGCGCAGCGGGTGGCGGCGCGCGTTGCCGGCGCACCGGCTCGTGCCGGGGCCGGCGATACGCGCATCGAATTCGCGCTGGCGTGCACGCTCGTCGCCGCGCTGATCGTGGCTGCCGGCGTGGTGACTGCCGACTACGGCAGCGCATGGCTGCCCGCCTTCCGCCAACTGTTGCCGTCTCCCGGCACTCCCGCGACGAGCTGGCTGCTGGCGCTGGGCGCCTGCCTCGGTGCGTCCTGGCTGCTCGGGTTGTGGCAGCGGCCTGCGCACGCTCCGCCCGGCTGAATGCAGGACGATCGGCTACGCTTCATGGCCGACCACGTTCGCGCCGGAGAACCCATGCACATCGAACCGCCAACCACCCGCCTGGCGTCCTTCAGGGATTTCGCCAAGCACTACCTGATGATCGTGCTCAGCATCCTCACCGCACTGGGGCTGGAGGCATGGATCGAACATGCCCACCACACCCATGCGGCGGCCATTGCCAGCATGCAGATCGAACGCGAGCTGCGCGACAACCTGGCGGACATCCGCGCCTCCCTTGTGGACAACCGCAAGGACATCGCCGTGCTGGAGCAGCTCGAACACGACGTGGCGCAGGCGATCCGCAATGGCCAGTCGGACAGCGACATCAATGCCTACATCCAGGCGCACCGGGAACGCTTCAAGCTCAGCATCGACTGGCCTCACCTGCCCAGCCAGGCCTGGGACGTGGCGGTGGCCAACCAGTCCGCCGGCTGGATCGACGCCACCGCGCTGCGCCGCTATTCCAACGCCTACGCCGGCCAGCGCGCGGCGGACGCGTGGCTGACCAGCGACAGCACGATCATGCTCGATGCACCGCGCATGTCGGTGCTGAGCACCCGCCTCAACCTGGGCAAGGCGGTCGATCCGACCGATTTTCTCGGCGTGCTCGACCAGATGATCCACACCGCGCAGGAAACCCAGTCGCACCTGGAGCAGCTCGAACCGCAGATCTCTGCCGCGCTGCCCGCAGCCGATCGCAGCCCCGGACCTCCCGGCTCCTGAGGCTCCGCACCTGCCGTCCCGCGTGTAAGCTGCGCGCCCGATCCGCCGCCGTTCCCCGGAGCACCCGATGCACATCGAACCGCCGACCACCCGCCTGGCGTCCTTCAGGGATTTCGCCAAGCACTACCTGATGATCGTGCTCAGCATTCTCACCGCGCTGGGGCTGGAGGCGTGGATCGAGCACACGCAGCACGCCCATGCCGCGGCCACCGCCAGCATGCAGATCGAGGCTGAGATCCGCAGCAACCTGGCCGATGTCGACCTCGACGCGCAACGGGACGCCGCGCAACTGCAAAAACTGGATGCGATCCGCGATACGGTGATCCAGGACCTCAAGTCGCACGCGGCCGATGACGTGGTGCGCCAGCACATCATCGCGCTGACCAGGCGCGACTTCGACCTGCATTTGCGGTTTCCCACCCTGCGCCACGAGGCCTGGGACGTGGCGGTGGCCAACCAGTCCGCCAGTTGGATCGAACGCGCCCGCATGCAGCGCTACTCCGCCGCCTATGCCAACGAGCGCGACAGTGTCGACATGATGCGCGAGGACACCGCGATCCTGATGAACGGCACGGGCATGGTCGACGCCATCGCCGACCTGGCCACCGACGAAGTGCAGCCGCGCCAGTTCCTGCACGTGATCAGCCAGATGCGCTCGATGCTCGACCAGACCACGCAGAACCTGCGGGACCTCGAGAAGCAGCTCGGCGCCGCCTTGCCGCCTGCGTCGCCGGACAAGACCGGCACCGCCACCCACGCCTGACCGAGGTCGGTCGGATCAAAGTTCCAGCACCGCGTCCAGCCCGCGGTGCAGGCCGGTCAGCGTGGACACCTTGCGGATCGCCAGCAGCGCGCCGTCCACGTAGGGCCTGGCGCTGCCACCGGCATTGTGCCGGATGCTGAGGGTCTGGTCCGGCAGGCCGAAAATGGTTTCGGCGCCGAGCACGAAACCGGGCAGGCGCACCGCGTGCACCTGGCTGCCGGCCAGGGTGCCCCCGCGCGCCGCGCGCAGGCCGCGCGTCTCTTCCAGCGGCACTTCCAGCACCGGCTGGCGCTGCCGACCCATGCGCATCGCCAGCTCGCGCACGGTGCCGCTGGGCGCGTCCGGCTTGCCGGCGTAGGCGTAATCGATGATCTCCCACTGCGGCAGGATCTTCGCCGCCATCTCGGAGAACTTGATCAGCAGCACCGCGGTGAGCGCGAAGTTGCCGCAGGCAAGCACGCCGCGCCCATGCCGGCGCGCCGCCGCATCGATCTGCGCGTAGTCCTCGTCGCCAAGCCCGGAGGTGCCCACCACCACGTGCGCACCGCGTTCCAGCGCGGCCAGCACATTGGCCCGCGCGGTGTCGGGGTGGGTGTATTCGACGAACACGTCGCAGGGCGTGGCCAGCGCCTCGGCCGCACTGGCGAACACCGGCGTGACGATGGCAGCGTCGCCCAGTGCTGCGCCCAACGGCTGGCCGGCATGCCGGCGCGATACCGCGGCAACCAGTTCCAGGTCCGCACTGGCGGCCATGCCGCGCGCCAGTTCCGAGCCGGCCCAGCCGGCGGCGCCGGCAAGACATACCTTCAACGACATGGTCACCTCGCGGGTTCGTGCGCCATGCCGGAACGCGGCGCGGCAGTCACCGGCTTCTTTGGAATACGAGATCGACGATGGTACCCACGCAGGCGCCCGGCGTCATGCCCGCCGTCCGTGCCCGGCACCCTGTCGGCGCAGACCTGAACCGGGTGATCCGCTACGCTCGCAGGGTCCCGCCTTCGCCGGAGCCGCCATGCATCTCGAACCGCCGAACACCCGACTGGAATCCTTCAAGGATTTCGCCAAGCACTACCTGATGATCGTGCTCAGCATCCTCACCGCGCTGGGGCTGGAAGCCTGGATCGAGCACACGCACCACGCGCACGCGGCGGCCACCGCCAGCGCGCAGATCGAAACCGAGATCCGGCAGAACCTGGCCGACATCGACACCGACATCGCCCACGACAGCGCGCGCATGCAATCGCTGGAAAAACTGCGCGACCAGTTGCAGGCCGACGTGGAATCGCACGCCACGATCGACACCATCCAGCAGCACATCCACCAGTTGGCACCCGGCGACATCTACCTGGACTGGCGCTGGCCCAACCTGCGCCAGGAGGCGTGGAACGTGGCCGTGGCCAACCAGTCCGCGGGCTGGATCGATGCCGCGCGACTGCGCAGCTATTCCGCGGTCTATGCCGCACAGGACGCCATGACGCGCCTCATCATGATGGATGCGCCGTCCATCTATGACGGCCCGCGGATGCAGAACACCCTGCTCGACGTGCGCACCGGCGACTATCAGCCACGCGATCTGCTGCATGTCGTCAACCAGATGTGCGGCGTCGCCAGCGAAGCCACGCATGGCCTGCAGGCGCTCGCGCAGCGGATCCGCACGGCCGTGCCGGACCTGGCACCCGACTCCGGCAAACCTGCCGCAGCACATTGAAGAACCATGCAAAAAGCCCGGCCGAAGCCGGGCTTTTTGCGAAGCAGCATGGGCTTACTTCTTCTTCGGGATGTACAGGTCGGTGATGGTGCCTTCGTAGACCTCGGCCGCCATGCCCACCGATTCGCCCAAAGTGGGATGCGGATGCACGGTGAGCGCGATGTCGGCGGCCTCGGCGCCCATTTCCACGGCCAGCGCCAGTTCGGAAATCAGGTCGCCCGCGTTCACGCCGACCACGGCGCCGCCGACGATGCGATGCGTCTCCTCGTCGAAGATCAGCTTGGTGAAGCCCTCGGTGCGCGCGATGCCGATCGCGCGGCCGGAGGCGGCCCACGGGAACTTGCCCACGCCGACCTTGAGGCCCTTCTCCTTGGCCTCGCGCTCGGTAACACCCACCCATGCCACTTCGGGATTGGTGAAAGCCACCGACGGGATCACCCGCGCGTCGAAGTGCGCCTTGTGGCCCGCCGCGACTTCCGCCGCCACGTGCGCCTCGTGCACCGCCTTGTGCGCCAGCATGGGCTGGCCCACGAGGTCGCCGATCGCGAAGATGTGCGGCACGTTGGTGCGCAGCTGGGTATCGACGTTGATGAAACCGCGCTCGGTCACCGCCACGCCGGCCTTGTCCGCGCCAATCTTGTTGCCGTTGGGCGAACGGCCCACGGCGACCAGCACGCGGTCGAACACGCTGGTCTCGGGGATGCTCTCGCCTTCGTACTTGACCTCGATGCCCTTCTTGCCGGCCTTGGCCTCGGTCACCTTGGTCTTGAGGTGGATGCCCTTGACCTTGCCGGCCAGGCGCTTGGCCAGCGGCTTGACCAGGTCGGCGTCGGCACCGGGGATGATCTGGTCCATGAATTCGACCACGGTCACCTCGCTGCCCAGCGCGGCATACACGGTGGCCATCTCCAGGCCGATGATGCCGCCGCCCACGACCAGCAGCTTGCCCGGCACGTCCTTCATCTCCAGCGCGCCGGTGGAATCCATCACGCGCTCGTCGTCCCACGGGAACATCGGCAGACGGACCGCCTGCGAGCCTGCGGCGATGATGGCCTGCTCGAAGCGGATGAGCTTCACGCCTTCGGCCGTCTGGACTTCCATTTCATGCGGCGACACGAAGCTGCCGGTGCCGACCACGGTGCGCACCTTGCGCTGCTTGGCCATGCCCGCGAGGCCGCCGGTCAACTGACCCACCACCTTGGTCTTGAAGCCACGCAACTTGTCGAGGTCCAGCTTGGGCTTGCCGAAGCTGACGCCGTGCGCGGCCATCGCCTCGGCCTCGTCGATCACCGCGGCGGCATGCAGCAGCGCCTTGGACGGGATGCAGCCCACGTTGAGACAGACGCCGCCTAGCGTGTCGTAGCGCTCCACCAACACGGTATCCAGGCCGAGGTCGGCGGAGCGGAACGCGGCGGAGTAGCCGCCGGGGCCGGAACCAAGGACGACGAGCTGGCACTCGATATCGGCCGCTTTTCCAGTGGAAGCTGCCGCTTGCGGCGCATTGGCCCCCTCCCCCCTTTGGGGAGAGGGTTGGGGTGAGGGGCGGGTGCTTGCGGAAGCGCCCGGCGAGGCCGAACCCTCACCCCCAGCCCCTCTCCCGGGGGAAGAGGGGAGCGGAGCGTCGGCCTTCGTGGAAGGAGAAGTGGCGGCGGCATCGGCGGTTTCGAGGACAAGGATCACCGCGCCCTCGGACACCTCGTCGCCCACCTTGAGTTTCATCTCCTTGACCGTGCCGGCGGCGCTGGAAGGGACTTCCATCGTGGCCTTGTCCGACTCCAGCGTGATCAGGCTCTGTTCCTTCGTCACGGTGTCGCCGGCCTTCACCAGCACCTCGATCACCGGCACGTTGTCGTGGCCGCCGATGTCGGGAACCTTGATTTCGATCGTGTTCGCCATGGGGAATCCTTGGATTTTCTGTTCGCTCGATGGGGCAGTGCCGCGAGCACCCGCCCCTCACCCCAGCCCTCTCCCCAAAGGGGAGAGGGGGATGAAAATCAGAGCAAGAGGCGGCGGATGTCGCCCAACTGTTTGGCCACGAACACGGCGAAGCGGGCGGCCAGCGCGCCGTCGATCACGCGGTGGTCGTAGGACAGCGACAGCGGCAGCAGCAGGCGCGGCGCGAATTCCTTGCCGTTCCAGACCGGCTTGATCGAGGCCTTGGAGACGCCGAGGATGGCCACTTCCGGCGCGTTGACGATGGGCGTGAACGCGGTGCCGCCGATGCCGCCCAGCGAGCTGATCGAGAAGCAGCCGCCGGACATGTCGCCCGGGCCGAGCTTCTTGTCGCGCGCCTTCTTCGAGATCTCGCCCAGTTCACGGGCAAGGTCGAGCAGGCCCTTCTTGTCCACGTCGCGGATCACCGGCACCACCAGGCCGTCGGGCGTGTCCACCGCGATGCCGACATGGAAGTACTTCTTGAGGATCAGCTTCTCGCCGGTCTCGTCCAGCGAGGCGTTGAACTGCGGGTATTCCTTCAGCGCCGCCACCACCGCCTTCATCTGGAACACCAGCGGGGTGATCTTGAGGTCTTTGTTCTCTTCGCCGAGCTTCTTGCGGAAGGCTTCCAGCTCGGTGATGTCGGCGTCCTCGTGCTGGGTGACGTGCGGGATCATCGCCCAGTTGCGTGCGAGGTTGGCGCCGGAGATCTTCTGGATGCGCGAGAGCGGCTTCTCCTCGACCGCGCCGAACTTGCTGAAGTCCACCTTCGGCCACGGCAGCAGGTTGAGGCCGCCGCCCGCCGCCACGGCGCCGCCGCTCACCGGCCGCGCGCCCGAGGCCAGCGCGTGCTTGACGTAGGCACTCACGTCATCGCGCACGATGCGGCCACCGCGCGCACTGCCCTTCACCTGGTGGATGTCCACGCCCAGCTCGCGCGCGAAGGCGCGCACCGCGGGGCTGGCGTAGGGTGCGTCGCCCGGCATCACGATGTTGGCGTCGAACGGCGGGCGCGCCTGCGGCGGCACGTCGCCTTCCGGCGCGTGGCCCGGCTCGGGGCGGCCGGCCGGCGCAGGCGCTTCCGCCTTCGGGGCTTCGGCCTTGGCCGGCGCAGGCGCCGCGGGGGCTGGTGCGGCAGTGCCGCCGTCCGCGCTCTCGATCAGCGCGATCACCGCGCCCTCGGAGACCTCGTCGCCTACCTTCAGCTTCATTTCCTTCACCACGCCGGCAAACGGCGCCGGCACTTCCATCGTGGCCTTGTCCGATTCCAGCGTGACCAGGCTCTGGTCCTTGGCGACGCTGTCGCCCACCTTCACCAGCACCTCGATCACCGGCACGCCTTCGTGGCCGCCGATGTCGGGCACGCGGGCCTCGCGCACGCCGCCTGTCGCGGCCTTGGGCGCTTCGCTGCGGGCCGGCTCGGCTGCCTTCGCGGGGGCGGGGGCAGCCGCCTTCGGGGCTTCCGCCGGTGCCGGTGCGGCAGCCGGCGGCTTCGCGGCGGCGCCGTCGGCCTCGATCAGCGCGATCACGGCGCCCTCGGAAACCTCGTCGCCCACCTTCAGCTTCACTTCCTTCACCGTGCCGGCGAACGGCGCGGGCACTTCCATCGTCGCCTTGTCCGATTCCAGCGTGATCAGGCTCTGTTCCTTCTCCACCCGGTCGCCGGGCTTGATCATCACCTCGATCACCGGCACGTTGTCGTGGCCGCCGATGTCGGGTACGCGGGCTTCTTGGATGTCGGCCATGGTGTCTCCTGCGAATGGCGAGGGCAGGCCGCGCGGGGGGACAGGGGCGGCCGCAAGGCTTCCATCATAGCGAACGGGGGGCCCCAGCGGCAGCTTCGCCGCCACGCGGCGTGCATGCGCATACGTATGCATGGCGTGACGAAAGTTCCGTGACGTGAGGCCCATGCGGCGCCCGGATCCGCTCGGCCACACTGTGCCCACTTGCCCATCACCGCTTACGGCAAAAGGAAGCCATGCTCAGCATCCGCAACCTGTCCAAGACCTACGCCAACGGCGTGCGCGCGTTGCGCGACATCTCGCTGGACATCCCCAACGGCATGTTCGGCCTGCTGGGCCCGAACGGCGCGGGCAAATCCTCGCTGATGCGCACCATCGCCACCCTGCAGGACCCGGACGAGGGCACGATCCGGCTCGACGACATGGACCTGCAGGCCGACAAGCAGGCCACCCGCCGCCTGCTCGGCTACCTGCCGCAGGAATTCGGCGTGTATCCCAAGGTGTCGGCGGAGGCGATGCTGGACCATTTCGCGGTGCTCAAGGGCGTCACCGCGAAGGGCGAGCGGCGCGAGCTGGTGGAGGCGCTGCTGCGCCAGGTGAACCTGTGGGACGTGCGCAAGCGCAAGCTGGGCAGCTTCTCCGGCGGCATGCGCCAGCGTTTCGGCATCGCCCAGGCGCTGATCGGCGATCCCCGGCTGGTGATCGTGGACGAGCCCACCGCGGGTCTCGATCCCGAGGAACGCAACCGCTTCCTCAACCTGCTGGCCGAGATCGGCGAGCGCGTGGTGGTGATCCTCTCCACCCACATCGTGGAAGACGTCACCGACCTCTGCCAGCGCATGGCGATCATCGGCCAGGGCCAGCTGCTGCTGGCCGGCGAGCCGCGCGAGGCGATCCACGCCCTGGAAGGCCGGGTCTGGCGGCGCACGATCGACAAGGCCGCGCTGGACGGCTACCGCGCCCGCATGAACATCCTCTCCACCCGCCTCGCCGGCGGCCGCACCCTGCTGCACGTGCTGGCCGACAGCCTGCCCGAGGAAGGCTTCGAGCCGGTCGCGCCCGACCTGGAAGACGTGTATTTCGGCCACCTGCGTGCGCAGGCCACCGCGCGCGCCGCCTGACGCCGCGCCTGCCCGAAGGGAAACCATGTTCTCCGCCATCCTCCGCTTCGAGCTGCGCCAGCAACTGAAGGCGCCGCTGTTCTGGATCATCGCCTTCGTGTTCGCGGCGCTGGCCTTCATGTTCGCCAGCACCGACGCGGTGATGCTGGGCGGTGCCAGCGGCAACGTGCTGCGCAACGCGCCGCTGGTGATCGTGCGCCTGCTCGACAACTTCGCGCCGCTCTGCCTGCTGCTGGCGGCCGCCTTCGTGGCCGGCGCCGCGCTGCGCGATTTCGACCACGGCACGTCCGAACTGGTGTTCGCCACGCCGCTGCGCAAACGCGCCTACCTGGGCGGGCGCTTCGCCGCGGGCTACCTGGTGATGGTGGCGATCATGCTGCTGTGCGCGCTGGGCCTGGCCGCGGGCGGCAGCATGCCGTGGGTCGATGCGGCGCGGCTGGGTCCGTCGGACTGGCACGGCTACGCCTGGGCGTTCGGCGTGATGGTGCTGCCGAACCTGCTGTTCATCGCCGCCGTGCTGTTCCTGCTCGCCACCGCCACGCGCTCGCTGCTGGCCACGCTGATCGGCGTGATCGCCTTCATCGTGCTGCTCTCGATCGCCAGGCTGCTGACCCAGGACGTGAGCCACCACGCGCTGGCGGCGATCCTCGACCCGTTCGGCGGCCGCACCCTGCAGATCGCCACCCGCTACTGGACGCCGGAGCAGATCAACCGCCAACTGCCGCCGTTGCACGGCCTGCTGCTGTTCAACCGGCTGCTGTGGACCGGCGTCGCCGTGCTGCTGGCCGGCGTCGCGTTCGCCCTGTTCCGCACCGACCGCGAGGGCCTCCGGTTGCGCCGGGGCGCGCGGCGCGCCGAACCGCCGTTGCTGCGCCCGGCCGCGACGCCCGCCACGCTGGTGCTGCCCGCGGTGCGGCTGTCCGCCGGCTGGCGTGCACGGCTGGTCCAGTTCCGGTACCTGCTGGCGTTCGATGCCTGGAGCGTGCTGCGCGGTGTGCCGTTCCTGGTGATGCTGGCCTTCGGTCTCGTCAACACGCTGTTCGCGTACGCACTGGTGGCGCGCATCTACGGCACGCCCACCTGGCCGGTGACGCACAACATGCTGGAAATGCAGCGTTCCGGCATGCAGTGGCTGCTCTACATCATCGTGATGTTCTACGCCGGCGAACTGGTATGGCGCGAGCGCAACCTGCGCACGGCCGAAGTCAGCGACGCGTTTCCCCTACCGGACTGGATCACGCTGGCCGCCAAGCTGAGCGCGCTGCTGGCAGTGATCGTGGCGTTCCTCGGCGCAGGCGCCGTGCTGGGCGTCGGCTGGCAGCTGGGCCACGGCTACACGCACATCGAGCCGGGGCTGTACCTGGCCACGCTGGCGTTGCAGGCGATCCCGTTCGTGTTGCTGGCGGTGCTGGCGCTGTTTCTGCAGGTGGCCACCAACAACCGCTATCTCGGCTACCTGCTCGTGGTCCTGTGGTTCGTCTGCCAGCTCGCCTTTCCCTGGCTGCACTGGGACCACAACCTGTACAACTACGCCGGCGCGCCGGACGTGCCGTACTCGGACATGAACGGCTTTGGCCACTTCCTCGTCGGCGCGCTGTGGTTCGACGCCTATTGGGCCTGCCTCGCGCTGGCGATGCTGGTGCTGACCGCGCTGCTGTGGGTGCGCGGCACCGGCCAAAGCTGGCGCGAACGCCTGCGCGAAGGGCGGGCACGCCTGCGCCCGGCATCGGCGGCCGTGCTGGCTGTTGCGCTGCTGGGCTTCGTGGCCTTGGGCGGGTGGATCTTCTACAACACCAACGTCCTTAACCATTACGAGAACGGCACCGCGCAGAAACGCGAACAGGCCGACTACGAGAAGCAGTACGCGAAATACGCCAGCCTTCCGCAGCCGCGCATCACCGCGGTGAAGGCCGACGTGGACATCTATCCGTACCAGCGCCGGCTGCGCATCCACGCGCACTACACCCTGGTCAACAAGCAGGATGTCCCGGTGACCGAGCTGCTGGTGAACTACGCCGACGACTTCGCACCGGAGACGCTCGCGTTCGCGCCGCACGACACCGCGAGCTTCGACAAGCGCCTCGGCGTGGCCATCTACAAGCTGAAGACGCCGCTGGCGCCCGGCGCCTCGATGCCGTTCGATTTCGACATCGACTACGCGCCCAGGGGCTTCACCAACGACACCGGCGAGACCTTCCTGGTGCACAACGGCACGTTCTTCAACAGCAGCAAGCTGCCGCAGTTCGGCTACCAGGCCGGCAACCAGCTCACCGACCGCAACGACCGCCGCAAATACGGCCTCAAGCTCGACGTGCCGCGCATGCCGCCGCTGGGCGACGAGCAGGCGCGCGCCAACACCTACATCAGCAACGACGCCGACTGGATCAGTTTCGACACCACCGTCTCAACCGCCGCCGACCAGATCGCACTGGCGCCGGGCACGCTGCAGAAGGAATGGACGGAGGGCAATCGCCGCTACTTCCACTACGTGATGCAGCAGCCGATGCTGAACTTCTTCTCCTGGCTTTCCGCGCGCTACGCGGTGAAGAGCATGGACTGGAAGGGCGTGCAGATCTCGGTCTACTACAACCCCGCGCATGCCTGGAACGTGGACCGCATGATCGAGGGCGCGAAGGATGCGCTGGACTACTACGACAGCCACTACACGCCGTACCAGTTCAAGCAGCTGCGCATCCTGGAGTTCCCCGGCTACGCCTCGTTCGCGCAGTCCTTCGCCAACACCATCCCGTACTCCGAGTCGATCGGCTTCATCGCCGACCTGCGCGACCAGAGCCAGATCGACTACGTGTACTACGTCACCGCGCACGAGGTGGCGCACCAGTGGTGGGCGCACCGGGTGATCGGCGCGGACATGCAGGGCTCGACCATGCTCAGCGAATCGCTGGCGCAATACAGCGCGCTGATGGTGATGAAGCACAAGTACGGCGCCGACCAGATGCGCAAGTTCCTGAAATACGAACTGGACAAGTACCTGGCGGGGCGCGCCACCGACAAGGTGGCCGAAGAGCCGCTGGCGAAGGTGGAGAACGAGCAGTACATCCACTACAACAAGGGCTCGCTGATCTTCTACGCGCTGCAGGACTACGTGGGCGAGGACAGGCTCGACGCGGTCCTGAAGCAATTCCTGGTCGACAAGGGCTTCCAGCAGCCGCCCTACACCACCTCGAAGGAATTCATGGACGCGCTGTCCGCCGCACTGGGGCCGAAGTGGCAACCGCTGCTGGACGACTTCTTCTGGCGGATCACCCTGTTCGACGACCGCATGCTCGACGCCACCGCGAAGAAATTGCCGGACGGCAGGTACGAGGTGACGATGAAGGTGCATGCCGGCATGGCCTGGGCCGACGGCAAGGGCAAGGAGACCGCGGCCGCACCGAACATCCCGATCGAGATCGGCGTGTTCGCCGCCTCGCCCGGCGACGGCAGGGACGGCAAACCGCTCTACCTCGAAAAGCGCATGCTGCCCGACGGCGACAGCAGCCTCACCGTGACCGTGGACGGCAAGCCTGCGATGGCCGGCATCGACCCGTACAACGAGCTGATCGACAGGGTGCCCGACGACAATCGCAAGGCGGTGACGCTGCAGTAGCGGCGTCGTCGGCGAACTGCGGGCGGGGGTGCCTGCGCCTGGACCTTGCCGCGGTTTCGCGCCGCTGGCGCGGGCCCGTATCTGCGCTCCGCAAGGCGGTTCCGGGCGCCTGCCGGCCTGTCACGCCCCTGCACCATCCTTCGATGGCGCTTGCACCACACTCACTTCGTGCGCCGTCGCCGGCAAGCTGAGTTCACCCGCATCGATGCGCCGTTTCACCGCGCGCAGCAACGCGGTCTGCGTGGCCCACACGTCGGGGCTCTTCACCCAGCCGCGCAGCACCAGGGTCACGGTCTGGCCAGCGATGCCGTCCACCCACACACTTGGCGCAGGCTCGGCCAGCACCAGCGGCTCGTCTGCCAGTAACTGCTGCAGCATGGTCATCACCTGTGTGAGGTCGTCGCGCCAGCCCGCGCCGATCTTCAGGTCGACCCGGCGCGTGCCACGGCGATTGAAGTTGAGGATCGCATCGCTGCCCACCTTGGCGTTCGGCACGATCGCCTCGCGGTTGTCCGGCAGCACGAGCAAGGTGTGCATCAGGTTGATGCTCTGCACGGTGCCGTCGATGCCGCCGGCGGTGACGTAATCACCCACCCGGAACGGGCGGAACATGATCAGCAGCACGCCCCAGGCGAGGTTGGAGAGCGAGCCCTGCAGGGCCAGGCCGATCGCCAGCCCTGCCGTACCCAGCGCAGCCACCATGGGCGCCGGCGACACGCCCAGCGCGGCCAGTGCCATCGCCACCAGCACCGCGATCAGCACGCCGTAGACCAGGTTGCGCAGGAAGCCGACCAGGGTGTCGTCCACCTTCGCCCGGTGCAACGCACGCTGGGTGAAATTCGCCAGTCGCGCGGCCAGCCACGCGCCGATCAGCAGGATCAGCAGGGCGCCGAGCAGGCGCGGACCGACGCTGGCCGCAATGGCAGAGAGATCCACGGAGGCAAGGCGCGTCAACAGTTCGTGCATGGCAGTCACTCGAAAAGGCAGGCGGCGAGCCTAGCAGCCGGATCGTGTTCGCCGCGTCCCCGCCCCTGCAGGTGTCGTGCAAAGAATCGCCTGGAGCGATTTTTGACATCGCGTCAGCGATGGCCCGAAGGGCGGCCGCCAGGGATGGTGGCCGCAAAAAAAATGCCGCGGGCGGCATCACGCCGGGCGCGGCATGTCACCGTGCGGGGAGCGCACGGATTTTGGGGGAATCAGCGCCGGGCGACTTCGTCGCTGGCAGCGCTGCTCTGGCTGTCCTTGCCCTTGCGGTCCCGATTGTCCGTCAGCAATTGCAGTGGCTGGCCGTTGGCGAGACGAAACTGGAACTGTTGCTGCAGGTCGCTCAGCTCCGCCAGGCGCGGGCAGATCGCCTTGGCGCGCGCCTCCAGCCGACTCGAGCGCGCCTTCATCTCCTTCTCCATCGACTGGTCGACCGTGTCGGCCCGGGCCTCAAGCTCGCTGGCCCGCCCGGTGAACAGCGACCACATCACGCTGCGTGTCAGTGAACTGGCCAATTGATTGCTGGCCGTGGTGACCGGTTGCTCGATCGCATCGGCGAAGTCCTGCTGGCTCCAGTGATCGGCGTTGATGCTGCCCGCCAGCCCGCGCAGTGCTTCCATGCGCGACTGGTTGAGCTGGCGCACCAGTGCGTCACGGTGGTGCTGGCTGCCGCCCAGCGTGGCAGCCACGGTGGCCAGCGCATCGAACGCGATGCCGACCGCCTCGTGCGCGATGCCCGCCATCTCGGGCAGCAAGCTGCGCATGTCCCCCTCATAGCTGCGCAGCCGCCCCGCATCGTCCGCCGACACCGCGACCGGCCTGCCATCGACGCGCAACGTGCCGTCGTGCATGAAGATCTCGTTCGGCTGCGCGCCGCTGCGGTTGAAATCGATGCCGCCGGGCGTCACCCGCACGTCGTAATTGCTGTTGTAGCCGCACTGGTCGCCGTGGACATGGACCTCGGCCGCCTGCGTCTGCGCGCCGAGGACAAGGCCGAAGGCGAAGACGAGCGTCGCGACCGTGCCGTGTCTGGACATGGGAACCTCCCGTGGCATGGGCCCCTGCGGCCCGGTGCAGGCTTGGATGCGCCGGCATGCCCGAAAGGTTTGATCATGTGACTCGTGGCGGCATGCGCCATGCGTCATGCCCTGCCATCAGTCACGGGCGACGCGGCCCGAGAGCGTCGTCAGCGGCTGCGCTCGTCGATATCGCTGACGCGGCCGTCGACCAGGGTGACCACGATCACCCGGCCATCGCGGCGGTATTGCCATTGCTCGCCGCGCGCCTTGTCTCCCTGGGCCGCACGCGCACGCTTCCCGCGGTGGCCGCCGCCGCGGGCAGCATTGCGGCGCGACTTGTGCACAGGCTTGCCAAGCAGTGCAGTCACCGTGGCGGCGCTGTCACCCACCACCAGCACGCGGCTGCCCACGCGCAGGCTGTCCGAAGCGGAAGCGCCAGCGGCAACAGCGAACAGGAGGCAGGCCAGCAGACCGGCCAGCAGGCGACGATGCATGACAGGCTCCCCGTGCAACGGGCGCGATTGCGCCCTGCCATGCAGGCTAGCTCGCCATGGCGATGCCGGTCATAGCCGAATGTCGGGGATCGGGTGGGCGCGACACGCGCCATCGTGTAGTCGCATGCCGCGGATCACCGCATCAGGAATGTGCGGCGCCGTCCAGGCTGTGCATGTCCAGATGGATGCCGCGCAAGCGCGGCAGTTGCCGGCGCAAGCCTTGGGCAGACTCCTCCGGCAAGTTGGCGATCGCATGCTCGAAGGCGCGCAGCAGGGCGCTCTCGTCCTGCGCCAGGGCGTGAATCCAGGTGTTGTCGCGCCGCGTGGCGGTGCGCGCCATGCCATCCACCATCCGGCAGCGCAGCGCGGCCCGCCAGCTGCCGTGCGTGCGTGGCTCTTCGCCAGCCAGCTCCACCTCGTGCTGCAGCTCGACCACCAGGGTGGCGAGCGCCTGGGCATCCTCGTCCAGCACCGCGCGCAGGCCTGGCTCGCTCACCGCCAGGGCGGCGTGGCGATACAGGTGGCACAGGTCGATGCCACGGCGAATCAGCTGGTTGCAGGTGGTGTGGGTGACGCTCGATGCCACGTTCGCCCCCGGGGCGGGTGTGAGGGAAGGTGGCGTTATCCTCGTCCATGGCTACTTAGCCGGAGATTAATCCGCGGCGGGATCAGGGCTTGCAGCCGCAGCCGTGATGCCTGGCGAAACCAGCCGGTTACGATGCCGTTCAATGACCGATCTGCAGCAAGTCCAGCGGTCGGCCGCGGCTGTCGTGCAGACCCTGCTGCAGCGTGGCCAGCTGCCGGATCGCCGGGCACAGCGCCTCGACCTGGGGCCGCAGTGCCTGCATTCGCTGGCGCATGCGCGGCTCCAGTTGCGTGGCCAGGTTCGCCGCGCGGTCGCGCAGCGTGGTCGCCGTCTGCAGATCGCCGCCGAGGGCGGCGTCGAGCGCCTGCTGGCCAAGGTCGGCTGCGATCAGCGGCAGCAGATCGCCCTCGATCTGGCTGATGGTCCGGTCCATCGCACCGCCCTGCCAGTCGTGCGTGCTGTTGCTGGTTGCGATGCGCTGCTTGAGGCTGGCCGCATCCGTCTGCAGCCGGCCATCCAGCTCGACCCGGGTGTCGGCGCCGAGGCCCATGCCTGCCGCTTCTTCGCGCAGCCCCTGCACTGCGATGTCCACGCCATGTTGCGCCACGTTGCGCACGCGCGGCGCCAGCGCGCGCAGGTCGCGCTCGAACAGGCTCAGGCGATCCTGCTCCTCGGCATTCAACGACACGGCCACGCCGTCAGTGCGCAATGTGCCTTGACCCAGCTCCACCCGCGTGGGCGCAGGCCCCGGACGATCGAACAGCACGCTGCCCGGCCGCAGCGTCACGTCGTAGCTGCTAGTGGCACGGCAGGTGCTGGCCAGATCCTGCGCCTGCAATGGCAGCGCGGCAAACAGTGGCAGCAGGAACAACAACGACAAACGGCAGCGGCGCATCAGGGGAATTCCGCAGATCAAGATGGCGCAGCGATACCTGCATCCGGAGCAACCCATGCTGAACATGCAATAGCCCGGCATGCCACTGCATGGCCCGAACCCATGCCGGGTTCGGCCAACCACGCTCATGCTCAGCGGCGATGGCGGAACTGCATGCTTACCGCCGGCGTACCCAGGCGCCAGGCCAGCCACAACAGCACGGGGATCGCGACGGCCTTCAGCGCCAGCGTGATGCGGTAGACGCGCCGGGCATGCACCACGGCGTTGCGCAGGATGGCATCGTGGCCGAGCTGGGCCAGCGCGTCGGCGCTGGCGCGGTCGAACTGCGGCCACCGCGCCAGCATCATGCCGCCGCTGACCAATGCCCACAGCACCAGCACGCCGGTGGCCACGCGCAGCGGCATGCGTGCCCAGGCCTGGCGCAGGATGCAGCCAGCGCACAGCACGATGATGGCAAATGCGGCCAGCAGGTAAGCGATGTCCCAGGCCAGCATGTGGTGCATCGCGACGGTGTCGGTCGGCGACAGGTTCGCCCGCTGCGCCCACAGCAGTTGCGCGTGATTGAGGTACTGCACGCAGCCGAACGCAGCCAGCAGCAGCAGCAACCAGACCACCACGCGCCAGATCGCGAAACCACGTGGAGCGTGGCCGGCCCCGGCCGGTGCCGTCGCCATCATCAGGGTGCCACCTTCTGCAAGGCGGCGAGGTCGGCCAGCACCTGGCCGGAGTTCGCCTTGGGATCGACATCGACGTAGACCTTGGCGATCCTGCCCTGCGGGTCGATCAGGAAAGTGGTGCGCTTGGCGTAGTGGATGCCCACCATGCTGCCGAGTACGCCGTATTCGGTGGCCGCCTTGCGATCCGTGTCAGCCAGCAGCGGGAACGGCACGTGGTATTTGGCGGCGAAGTCGGCATGCGACTTCACGTCGTCCAGGCTGACGCCCACCACCGAGGCACCCGCCTGGCGCAGCTTGGCGATGTCGTCGCGGAAGGTGCACACCTCGGTGGTGCAGCCGGGGGTGAAGTCCTTGGGATAGAAGTACAGCACCAGCCAGTGGCCGTGATAGTCGGCAGGGCTGCGCCAGTGGCCGTCCTGGTCCTGCAGGCGGAAGGCAGGCGCGGCAGTGCCGGCCTTGGGCAATGCATCGGCGGCAAGTACAGGCGCGGTCAACAAGCTGCACAGCAAGGTCAGCACGAACAGCAGCGGCAGGCGGCGCATGGGTGTCCTCCGGAACGGAACGGCATTGCCCAGTGTACGCGAAGGGCGCCTTGCGGCGCCCTTCGCGGCACTCCCGTGTCGATTGCTCAGCGGCGGCTGATGCTGAACTTGCCCACCGACACGCCCAGGTTGATGCCCTCGCCGTGGCCGGCCAGCGCCAGCGAGGTGGTGCCCTTGGTCAGCACCTGGGCGGTGCCGCTCTTCACCACGCCGGCCTCGGCGCCCGCCTGCGCGTAGTCGCCGAACACGTCGTCGATGCCACGCACGTGGGTGATGTCGCCGGTGCCGTGGTCGATGCGGTATTTGCCGGCGGTGAGGCCGCCGCCCACCACCGAGATCTTCACTGCGGCCTGCTGGCCGTCATCGCAGCGCACGGTGCCGCTGCCTTCGGCGTGCTTGTAGATGATCGACCAGCCCGACAGGTTGAAGTCGAGATGGCATTTCACGTCGGCCTTCGCGGCATGCGCGGGCATGACCGGCAACGCCGTCAGGACGCCGGTACCCAGCAGCAGGGCGGCGGTCAGGGCGAGTGTGTGCTTGCTCATCAGGCTTCTCCTTTTTCAGTGGCGCCATCTGGTGCGGAACCCGTTTCCACCCGGTCGTCCGGAGGAACGTGCGATCCAGCATCGACAGCCCCCCGTGACGGGCATGTGAGCCATGCACGGTTCCATTCATCTTGATGTTTCGCTAACACCATCCCGTTCAGACTTCTTCACCCAACGACGATGTTTCGTCCCGGAAGGAGCGCGCATGCCCAAGTATTTGCTGGTCGGTTACGACGGATCGGACGCCGCCCGCCGCGCGTTCGCGTTCGCGATGGAGCTGGCCCGCGCCTGCGGCGGGCGGGTGCGCGTGGTGTCGGTATTGCAGGTGGCCGAAGGCGGCGACACCTGTGCCCTGATGATGACCGACTCCGGCACCCAGCGCGTGCAGGAACTGCGGGACGAGCTGGCCACGATCGCACCGGACACCACCAGCCTCGTCGATGTCGAGCTGACTCACGGCAGTCCCGGGGACGTGCTGCTCGGCCAGGTCGGCCAGCACGGCATCGACCACATCGTGATCGGCCATACCGAGCGCGGCGCGCTGGCGCGCTGGCTGCTCGGCTCGGTTTCCACCAACGTGCTGGCACGCGCCCATGTACCGGTGACCGTGGTGCGCTGAGCGGCGCGGTCAGCCGGCGGCTGCCGGCTGCCGCGGTTCGGCATTGATCTCGCGCTGGGCCTGTTGCTCCAGCTTCAGCTTCGCCACGTCGATCGGGCGGATCTTCGAGATGAAGCATGGCGGATAGCCGCGACCGACGAGCACCTTGTCGAAATTCACCGACACCTCGCCCGCGAAGGAGGTGAGCCCGATCGCATTGGTGAACCCCAGGTTCTGGCAGGGACTCACGTCCAGCAGCCAGGCGCGGTTGATCTGGGTGTAGATGGCCACCTGGCTGTCGCCCAGCGGCTCCCACGAGTACAGGTTGAAGAAATGGAAGCTGCGCACCGGCGCACCGGCCGCCGCCGCGTAGGCGGCCTGACGCTGGGCCACCCGCTGTGCATACGGCACGCTGGAACATGCAGCCAGCACCGCCACCAGTGCGAAGACCATCCACGAAGCCTTGCAGGACATGGCTGCATCCTCCATTCGTCGATACGCACTGAAACGCGTGAGCGACCGGCGGGTGCACGCGCCCGGCATCACTTCTTGCCGGTCTTCTTCGGCAACGGCTGCCACTGGTCGGGCACGAAGCCGCCGACTTCGTAGAGCAGGCTCAGCTTCTTCTCGCCGTCCTGCATGGTGACGTCCAGGCTGACCTTCTTCGTCTTCTCCAGCAGCGCGATGAAGGCCTTGTCGTCGCGGATCATCAGCGCCGGCTCGCCGGTGGATGGGGCGTAGGCCTTGATCGCGTGCGGCTTGTCGTCGAACTTCGCCGCGATGGTGCAGTTGCCCTTGCAGACGAAGCCGTGGCCGTCGCTGAACAGGAAGGCGCTCTGGCCCCAGCTGGTGTGCCGGCGCAGTACCAGCCGCACGTGCACGTCGGTAGGCTGGCTGTTGTAGATCGCCGCGGTGGACTGGGTGCCGCCGGCCATCGGCGCCACCTGGTACTGCCACAGTGCGGCGAGGCGCGCCTTCTCGCTGTTCTCCTTCCAGCGCTTCTCGATCCCGGGCAGGGTCTGCTGCACCTCCTTCGCCGCGGCGCTGTTGGGGAAGCGCTGCACGATGTCCTCGCCCATCGACGCCGCCATCTGGTCGTTGTGGATGCGCAGCAGCTGACGATAGGTGTCGAGATTGCGCGCCGCCTCGGCATCCTGGGCCTGGGCCTGCTGCTGTGCGGCATTCGGCGCGGGCGTGCTGCTCTGCGAGCAGCCGGCAAGAACCAAGGCGCCGGCAAGGGCGGCGACGGCGAGGCGGCGGGGCAGCGGCGGCAGGATCATCATCGGCGGGCATCCAGGGTGGAACCAGCGGCTAGCTTGGAACGATCACTCGCCACGATGCAAGGCTCACTCCGACATGGCCGGTTGTCCGTAGCGCTCACGCAGTGCGGCGCGGTAGCGCCGGCTGCACGGGATCGCGGTGCCGTCGCGCAGGCGCAGGCGCGCGTCGCCGGTTTCCAGCGGCTCGATCTCGGCGAGGTAGTCGAGATTGACGAAGTACCCGCGGTGCACGCGCAGGAAGCGCGCCGGGTCCAGCCGCCCCTCGATGGTGGCCATCGTGCTGCGCAGCGGGTAGTCGCGCCCGCGTACGTGCAGGTTCACGTAGTTTCCCGCGGCCTGCAGCCATTCGATCTCGCTGGCGTTGAGCAGGAATTCCTTGCCCAGCTTGCGCACCAGGAAGCGCGCAGGACGATCCACCGGTTCCACCGGCGGACCCTCGTCCGGCTCGGCCAGCAGCTTCGCCTCGCCCTGCTGGCGCAGCAGCCACAGCCGCGACAGGCAGATCAGCGCGATGATGAGGAAATAGCTGCGGATGTCCTTCAGGTACTCGTAGCCGAAGTTCGGCCACCACGCGCCGAAACGGTAGTGCTGGCCGACCATCCCGTAAGCCAGCTTGCGCAGCCCGGCCATGCCGGCCACGTGCACCAGGCTGAACGGCACGCTGGCCAGCAGATGCCACGGCAGGCTGTGGCGCCACGTATCGAAGCGGAACGGCCAGCGCCGCTCCACCGCCTTCACGAAGGGGATCAGCAGCAGGACCAGCAGCGCGCTGCTCGATTCCCTCACCCACGGTTCCCAGGCCGCCGTGCGGGCATCGTCGATCTGCGCAACGATGCAGTTGAACACCGTGTTGAGGGTGTACAGCGCCACCCAGAAGGCCACCTCGACCGAGGGGCGCCAACGCTGGAAATCCCTGTATCCGATATCCGACTGCTCGTTCATGCCGGCGATTCTACGTGGCCGTGGCGGAATCCCCATGCGTCCCGTCCCACGCCGTGGTCGATTCGTCCCTGGTGGCCCGCGATCCGTCACCCCACGCTGGGATTGGCGGCGACACGGGCCCATGCTGGCCGCCGTCCATCCCGTCCGGAGCGATACGATGAAAAGGCGCGACTTGCTGAAGGCTGCCGTCACCCTGCCCCTGCTGCCCTTGCTGATGCGCGGCGGCACGGCCTTGGCGCGCGGTGCCGGCACCCTCGCCACCACCTTGCGCTCGCGGGTACGCCCGGGCCAGCCGGGCTGGCCCACGGCCGCGGAATGGGAGCAACTGAAACGGCAGGTCGGCGGCCGGCTGCTGAAGCTGGAATCGCCGTTCGCCCCCTGCGGCGCGGCGCCGTCAGACAGCGCCTGCGCGCAGGTGCTCAAGCAGCTGGACAACCCGTTCGCGGTGGGCGACAACCCCGCGCTGACCCAGACCAGCGGCTGGGCCAATGCCTGGGCTTCGCAACCCAGCGCCTGGGCGGTGGCGGCAGAAAGCGCTGCCGACGTGGCCGCGGCCGTCAACTTCGCGCGCCAACACCACTTGCGGCTGGTGGTGAAGGGCGGCGGCCACAGCTACCAGGGCACCTCGGACGCGCCGGATTCGCTGCTGGTATGGACGCGCCACATGAACCAGGTGGACCTGCACGACGCCTTCGTGCCGCAGGGCTGCGCCGGCCACGTGGCACCGCAAACGGCGGCGAGCGTGCAAGCGGGCGCCATGTGGATCGACGCCTACAACGCCGTGACCACCCGTGGCGGCCGCTACGTGCAAGGCGGCGGCTGCACCACGGTGGGCGTGGCCGGGCTGGTGCAGAGCGGTGGCTTCGGCAGCTTCTCGAAGCGCTGGGGCACGGCCGCGTCCAACCTGCTGGAGGCGGAAGTGGTCACCGCCGACGGCCAGGTACGCATCGCCAATGCCCGCACGAACCCGGAGCTGTTCTGGGGCCTCAAGGGCGGCGGCGGCGGCAGCCTCGGCGTGGTCACGCGGCTGACCCTGCGCACGTTCGAGCTGCCCGGGTTCTTCGGCGCGGTCAACCTCACCATCAAGGCCGACTCGGCCGCGGCCTATCGGGCCTTGATCGCCGAGGCGATGGGCTTCTACCAGCGCGCGCTGTTCAACCCGCACTGGGGCGAGCAGATGAGATTCCATGGTGGCGACACTTTCGAAATTTCCATGGTGTTCCAGGGCCTCACCAGGCAGCAGGCCGAACAGACCTGGGCTCCTTTCCTCGACTGGGTGCGTGCCCGCAAGGATTGCCGCGTCACCCAACCGTTCCAGGCGCTGGCGGCACCAGCCCGACACTTCTGGGACGCCGAATTCCTGCGCAAATACCTGCCAAGCGCCATCGTGCCGGACGACCGGCCGGGCGCACCCAGCGATCACTTCGTGTGGGCCGGCGACCGCGAACAGGCGTGCTGGTTCATCCAGGGCTACCAATCGGCCTGGCTGCCGGCTGCGCTGCTGCAGCCGGGGCGGCAGGCGCGCCTGGTGGATGCCTTGTGCGAGGCCGCGCGGCACCAGGGCGTCTCTCTGCACTTCAACAAGGGGCTGGCCGGCGCACCGGCCGATGCGATCGCCCGCGCACGCGACACCGCCACCCATCCGCAAGTGCTGGACGCCTTCGCTCTCGCGATCAGCGCCAGCGGCGACGACCCCGCCTTTCCCGGCATGCCGGGCGCGAAACCCGACTTGGCCATGGCGCGGCGCATGGCGGCGGCCGTCGACAAGACAATGGACGCACTGCGCGCCGTGGCGCCCGATGCCGGTTCCTACGTCTCGGAAAGCGACTACTTCCTGCGCGACTGGCAGCAGGGATTCTGGGGCAGCAACTATCCGCGCCTCGCCGCGGCGAAGCGCCAGTACGACCCGGACGGCCTGTTCTTCGTGCACCACGGCGTCGGCAGCGAGGACTGGAACGCGGATGGCTTCACCCGATTGCGGACGTAGCGCGCGAGTACGCTCAGTTTTCGCTGCCCAGCGTGGAGTCGAGATGCTCCACGCTGGCAATCTCGTCCAGCCACATCCAGCGGTGCCAGTCGGGCTCGTCCGGGCGCTCCAGCCGCAGCTCGCCGTTGATGCCCTGGTGTTGCTCGGTGGGGTCGTAATAAACCTGCACGGTGGCGCGTTCCGCGACCACGCCCTCACACATGCCGCCATTTTTCAGCATCAGGCGCACATGCCCGTTGGCGGGGAGCTCGCTCGCAAGCGCTTCCAGCGCCTGCACGGCGGCCGGATCGGAATAGACATGTTTGGCGGATCTGCCCATCGGCGCATATCTCCTCGGGGAAAACCGCCTCCACGATAGTCATGCGCGAAGAAAGCCCGGATCAAATCCGCGGCACGATGGCGTCAAGTCCCGCGTCTGCTGGCGCATGCGACGCGACTACAATGCGCGCTCCCCGGCAAGGATTCCCATGTCGAACCCCACGCCCACGTCCGCTGCAGCGGATTCGCCGCTGCGCCATCGCGCCTTCGTGCAGTTCTGGTGCGCACGCATCGCTTCCGGCTTCGGTTTCCAGATGCTGTCGGTGGCGGTGGGCTGGCAGATCTACGCGATCACCGGGCGCGCCTTCGATCTCGGCCTGATCGGCCTGGTGCAGTTCATCCCCTCGGTGCTGCTGGCGCTGCCCGCGGGACACGTGGCCGACCAGTTCGAGCGGCGGCGCGTGGTGCTGCTCGGGCAGATCGTGGAATGGACGGCCATCGTGCTGCTGGCCGTGCTGACCCTGCTCGGCCGCATCCACGAAGCCGGCATCCTGCTGCTGGTGTTCGTCATCGGCGTGGCCAAGGCGTTCGAGTCGCCGTCGATGCAATCGCTGCTGCCGGCGCTGGTGCCCCCGGCGATCCTGCCGCGCGCGGTGGCGGTGAGCGGCTCGGCATTCCAGATGGCGATGATCCTTGGTCCCGCGGTGGGCGGCCTGCTCTACGTGGCCGGCCCCGGCATGGTGTACCTCGCCGCCGCCGTGCTGTACCTGGTCGCCGCCGCCATGATGGCCGTGCTGCGCTACGAACAGGCGCCGCCGAAGCGCGAACCGGCTACGCTGAAGACGCTGTTCGCCGGCGTGCATTTCATCCGCGAGCGCAAGGACGTGCTGGGCGTGATCTCGCTGGACCTGTTCGCGGTGCTGCTGGGCGGCGTCACGTCGCTGTTGCCGATCTTCGCGCGCGACATCCTGCATACCGGCCCTTGGGGCCTGGGCTTGCTGCGCGCGGCGCCTGCGGTGGGCGCGCTGCTGATGTCGCTGTGGCTGGCGAAGCACGACCTGCAGCGCCACGTGGGCATGACCATGTTCGCCGCGGTGGGCGGCTTCGGCGTGGCGACCCTGGTGTTCGCCGTATCCACCGTGCTGTGGCTGTCGCTGGCGGCACTGTTCGCGCTGGGCGCGTTCGACATGGTGAGCATGGTGATCCGCGGCTCGCTGGTGCAGCTGGACACGCCCGACGCGATGCGCGGCCGGGTCAATGCGGTGAACTCCATCTTCATCAACACCTCCAACCAGCTCGGCGAATTCGAGTCGGGCATGCTTGCCGCCTGGCTGGGCGCAGTGGGGTCCGCGGTGGTCGGCGGGGTGGGTACGCTGGTGGTGGTCGGCCTGTGGATGGCGATGTTCCCGGGCCTGCGCCGGCGCCAGAGCCTGCACCTGGAAGAACCGGCCAACGAGGCCCTGGGCACCGCCGAATCGGTGTAGGCCCTGCGGCAGTGGGCGCCGCCGCTGCGGACGGCTAGGATCGGCGGATGAACATACTCGCCATCCTCCGCGCCGCCAGCATCGCGCTCGCCCTGTCCGCCCTCGTACCGGCTGTGCACGCGACCGACGACGGCCCGCGCATCCTGGTCAGCTTCAGCGCTCAGGCACGTGCGCAGCCGGTGACCGGCCGCGTCTACGTGGCGGTCAGCCGCGATGCCGACAAGCCGCCGATCGAGGAGGCCGACGTCACCGGCGTGCCGCTGTTCGGCCATGACGTGGTCGCGCTGGCGCCGGGCCAGGCCGTGGCGATCGACGCCAAGGACTTCGGCGCACCGCTGGCCAGCCTGCGCCAGCTGCCTGCCGGCGACTACTGGATGCAGCCCTTCGTCAACGTCTACACCGAGTTCAAGCGTGCCGACGGCCACACCGTGTGGCTGCACATGGACCAGTGGGAAGGCCAGGACTGGAAGCATTCGCCCGGCAACCTCTACGGCAAGCCGGTGAAGGTGCATTACGACCCGGCCTCGCATGAGCCGCTGCACCTGGTCGCCGACCAGGTGATCGCGCCGATCCCGTTGCCGAAAGACACGCCCCAGGTCAAGCGCTTCCGCATCCGCAGCAAGCTGCTGAGCGCATGGTGGGGCCACCCGATCTACCTGGGCGCGACCGTGCTGCTGCCGAAGGACTACGACAAGCACCCCGGCCTGCGCTATCCGGTGATCTACGAGCAGGGCCACTTCTCCACCGCTGCGCCGGGCGGCTACGACCGTCCGAAGAGCGGCTTCCGCGACTACTGGCTGGCCGACGGCACGCCGCGCTACATCATGGTGAGCCTGCAGCATCCCTCGCCGTACTACGACGATTCCTACGCGGTGAACTCGGCCAACGAGGGCCCCTACGACGATGCCATCCACCAGGAGCTGCTGCCGGAGATCGCGCGGCGCTTCCGCACCATCGAGCAGCCCTGGGCGCGCATCCTCGAAGGCGGTTCCACCGGCGGCTGGATCACGGTGGCGCAGACCGTGTTCCATCCGGACTTCTACGGCGGCGCGTTCGCCTCCTGCCCGGATGCGCTGGACTTCCGCTACCACCAGGTGGTGGACATCTACGACGACGCCAACGCCTACTGGATCGACAAGGGCTGGATGAAGGTCGAGCGCGTGGACATGCGCCAGCCGGACGGCAACGTCAAGGCGATGATGAAGGACGAGAACTGGTACGAGCTGGCGGTGGGCGACCACGACCGCTCCGGCGGCCAGTGGGACATCTGGGAGGCCGCCTTCGGCCCGGTCGGCGCGGACGGCTATCCGCAGCGGTTGTGGAACAAGCGCAGCGGTGTCATCGATCACTCCGTGGCGGAGTACTGGAAGCAGCATTTCGACCTGCGCTACCTGCTGCAGACGCACTGGTCCACGCTGGGTCCGAAGCTGGCCGACAAGCTGCACATCTACGTCGGCGACATGGATACCTACAACCTCAACATGGGCGTGCGCGCGATGGATGCCTTCCTGCGCAGCGCGCGCGATCCCGCCTTCGGCGGCAGCGTCACCTACCAGCCGATGGCGCCGCACTGCTGGGGGCCGCGCGGCAAGCAGCTGATCGAGGACATCACCACCTACATCGACGGCCACGCGCCCGCGCACGCGGACCTCAAGAGCTGGCGGTACTGAGACCGCGCGCGCCGTTGCCCGGCGCCCGCAAACCCGCGATGCTGGCGCCCGTCATGCCCACCATGGGGAGTCGCGCATGTCCGCACCGCCACCCTTGCGTTCCACCTTCGTCACCGTGCTGGCCTGGGTGTTCATCGGCCTGTCCGGCTTCGCCACGCTGATCGCCGTGCTGCAGAACCTGATGCTGCAGTGGCTGTTCCTGCCGATGATGCAGCAGGCGCAGGCGCCGCTTCCGCCAGGCTTGCCGGCGCCCATGCACTGGATGTTCGGGCACTTCGCGTGGTTCTTCCGCGCCTTCCTGCTGGTCTCGACCGTCACCCTGATTGCCGCCATCGGCCTGCTGCGCCGGCACGAGTGGGCGCGCCGCCTGTTCATCGGCCTGATGGGCTTCGCCATCGCCTACCAGTTGCTCGGCCTGGCGTGGCAGTGGTGGTTCATGGGTTCGATGCCGGGCTTCATGCAGGCGTCCGGCGCACCGGCCGATATGGACGCGATCATGCACGGTTTCATCCGCGCCATGCAGGTGTTCAGCACGCTGATGGCGCTGGGCCTATGCGTGCTGTTCGGCTGGATCACCCGCCGCCTGCGCAGCGCGCCGGTACGCGACGAATTCCGTCCGTGGAAGGCCTCCTCCTGAACGCGACCACACAGCCTTTACGCATCGCTCACGCCGGCGCTGGCAGCGTGGTGCTGTTCCCGCAGGAGTCTGTCATGAGCACCCGTCGCGACATCGAACAAGGCATGGACGAACTCGGCGACCGTGTGCGGCGCTACGCCGATGACGCCGGTGGCGCCGCGCATGGCTGGATCGCCCGCGGGCGGCGCGCGGCAGCGCGTCTCGATGGCGACGGCTACCGGCGCCGGCTGGCGCGCGCCGCCGAGGACTTCGCCGACGAGACGAGTTATCGCTACCGGCGGCTGAAGCGCCAGGTGAACCGTCATCCGGTCGCCACCGCCGCGATCGTGGCCGGCACCATCGGCGCGTTCCTGCTGCTGCGCCGCGCGTTCCGCAGCGACGAGGACGACGACTGAACCGGCCAGCGCCTTCGCGCTTCCCATCCGGGCAAAAGAAAACCCGCCATCGGCGGGTTTCCTTTTTTGCCTGCGGCCATCGGCTCACACGGTGAGCGGATTGGGCTTCTCCGGGTCGAGCTTGTATTCCTTGATCGCGCGGGCCACGTCCTTGGCGTTGACCTTGCCGTCCTTCGCCAGCGCGGCCAGCGCGGCGTGGGCGATCCAGTAGCGGTCCACCTCGAAGAACTCGCGCAGGTGCGCGCGGGTGTCCGAGCGGCCGTAACCGTCGGTGCCAAGCACGGTGTAGCGCATGCCGTCGGGCAGGAAGGCGCGGATCTGGTCGGCGTACTCGCGCACGTAGTCGGTGGCGGCGATCGCCGGGCCGCCGCGACCTTCCAGCAGGCCGGTGACGTAGGGCACGCGCTGCTTGCCTTCCGGATGCAGGCGGTTCCAGCGCTCGGCGTCGAAGCCGTCGCGGCGCAGTTCGATGAAGCTGGGGCAGGACCAGATGTCGGACTTCACGCCGAAATCCTGTTCCAGCAATTCGGCCGCCGCGATCACCTCGCGCAGGATGGTGCCGGAACCCAGCAATTGCACGCGCGGCTCACCCTTTTTCGGCTTGCCGCCATCCTTGAACAGATACATGCCCTTGATGATGCCCTCGGCGCTGCCCTCGGGCATGTCCGGATGAGCGTAGTTCTCGTTCATCACGGTGAGGTAGTAATAATGGTCCTCCTGCTCCTGCATCATGCTGCGCACGCCGTCCTGCAGGATCACCGCCACCTCGTAGGAGAAGGTGGGGTCGTAGGCCTTCACGTTCGGAATCGTGCCGGCCATCAGGTGCGAATGGCCGTCCTCGTGCTGCAGGCCCTCGCCGTTGAGCGTGGTGCGACCCGAGGTGCCGCCGACCAGGAAGCCGCGCGCGCGCATGTCGCCGGCGGCCCAGCACAGGTCGCCAATGCGCTGGAAACCGAACATCGAGTAGTAGATGAAGAACGGCAGCATCGCCTGGTTGCTGATGCTGTAGCTGGTGGCCGCGGCCATCCACGAGGCCATGCCGCCGGCCTCGCTGATGCCCTGCTGCAGCACCTGGCCCTTCTGGTCCTCGCGGTAGTACAGCAACTGGTCGGAATCCTGCGGGCGGTACTTCTGGCCGAACGGCGCGTAGATGCCGATCTGGCGGAACATGCCCTCCATGCCGAAGGTGCGCGCCTCGTCGGCCACGATGGGCACCACGCGCTCGCCGAGCTGCTTGTCGCGCAGCAAGAGGTTCATGCCGCGCACCAGCGCCATCGTGGTGCTGATCTCGCGCTCGCCGGTGCCCGCGGTGATCTGCGCGAAGGCGGACAGTTCGGGCGCCTTCAGCTTGGCGTCGGCCTTGCGGCGGCGCTGCGGCAGGAAGCCGCCCAGCGCACGGCGGCGCTCCATCATGTATTCCACTTCCGGCGAGTTCTTGCCGGGGTGGTAGTACGGCACCTCGTGCAGCTTGTCGTCCGGTACCGGAATCTGGAAACGGTCGCGGAAATGCCGCACCGCCTCGTCATCCAGCTTCTTCTGCTGGTGTGTGGGGTTCTGCGACTCGCCGCTGCCGATGCCCATGCCGTAGCCCTTCACCGTCTTGGCGAGGATCACCGTGGGCATGCCCTTGGTGGTCGACGCCGCGTGGTAGGCCGCATAGACCTTGTGCGGGTCATGGCCGCCGCGGTTGAGGCGCCAGATGTCGTCGTCGCTGAGGTTGGCGACCATCTCGCGCGTCTGCGGGTACTTGCCGAAGAAATGCTCGCGCGTGTAGGCGCCACCGAAGGCCTTGCAGGCCTGGTACTCGCCGTCGACAGTTTCCATCATCAGCTTGCGCAGCACGCCGTCCTTGTCGCGCGCGAGGAGCGGATCCCAGTAGCTGCCCCAGATCACCTTGATCGCGTTCCAGCCGGCGCCGCGGAACACGCCCTCCAGCTCCTGGATGATCTTGCCGTTGCCGCGCACCGGGCCGTCCAGGCGCTGCAGGTTGCAGTTGATCACGAACACCAGGTTGTCCAGGCCCTCGCGGCCGGCCAGCGCGATCGCGCCCAACGACTCGGGCTCGTCCGTCTCGCCGTCGCCCATGAAGCACCAGATCTTGCGGTCGGTCTTCGGCATCAGGCCGCGGTGTTCCAGGTACTTCCAGAACTGCGCCTGGTAGATCGCCTGGATCGGGCCCAGGCCCATCGACACAGTCGGCACCTGCCAGTAGTCGGGCATCAGCCAGGGGTGCGGGTAGGACGACAGCGCGCGGCCCTTGCCGACCACTTCCATGCGGAACAGATCGAGCTGATCCTCGGCGAAGCGACCCTCCAGGAAGGAGCGCGCGTAGATGCCCGGGCTGGAGTGGCCCTGGTGGAACACCAGGTCGCCCGGATGGTCGGCACTGGGTGCGCGCCAGAAATGGTTGAAGCCCACGTCGTACAGCGTGGCCGAAGAGGCGAAGCTGGCGATGTGGCCGCCCAGCTCGCCCGGCTTGCGGTTGGCGCGCACCACCATCGCCATCGCGTTCCAGCGGATCAGCGAGCGGATGCGCCATTCCATCGCGGCGTCGCCCGGACTCTTCGCCTCGTTGGCCGGCGCGATGGTGTTGACGTAGGCGGTGGTGGGATCGAATGGCAGGTAGCCCCCGGCACGGCGCGTCGAATCGACCATCTGCTCCAGCAGGTAGTGCGCGCGCCCGGTGCCGTCATGGCTGATGACCGCATTGAGCGAGTCGATCCACTCGCGGGTTTCGGTGGGATCGAGATCCTGGTTGAGGACGTCGTCGAGCTGATCCATGGGGGAGATTCTCCGCAGCGCCGCGCGGCGCAGATGCCTGTAGGGGAGCCGTTGCCGGGGGAAGCGGCAGGCCGACGCCCAAGTCTAGCCTTCGCGGCACATCGCTGCCAGTTGGACGTCCGTCGATGGGGGGCCATGCGGGGGCGCATGGCGGCCGTCCGGGAGCATGCGGGAGGCTGGTGCTCCCTCTCCCCTCCGGGGAGAGGGTTGGGGTGAGGGGGCACGCTGGCCACGCGGGGGCTACGAAGCACGCTTCGATGATGCGCCGTCGCGAGCACCCACCCCTCACCTCAATCCTCTCCCCACAGGGGAGAGGAGGCGAAGGCGGTGAGCGGGTCCGCCCGCCGGGCGTTGCGGAATGCGACGGCGTCCGGCTTCGGCGTCAGCCCCCAATTTGAGGCCCGCAGCTAGCGCGCTGTCTTCGACAGCGCGCTAGCTGCGGGCGCGGATCTGCGCATCCACCGCGGCGACCGCGGTCATGTTGACCACGCGACGCACGCTGGAGGAGGTGGTGAGAATATGGGCAGGCCGGTCCACGCCCATCAGGATCGGCCCGATCGCCACGCCGTCGGTCATCACCCGCACCATGTTGTAGACGATATTGGCGGCGTCGAGGTTGGGCAGCACGAACAGGTTGGCGCGGCCCGACAGCGTGGTGCCGGGGAAGATGCGCCGTCGCAGCGCCTCGTCCCACGCGGTGTCGGCCTGCATCTCGCCGTCCATGTCCAGCTTGGGCGCGCGGGCCTTGAGGATCTCGCGCACCTTGCGCATCTTCGCCGCGCTGGCGTTGTCGTGGCTGCCGAAGTTGGAGTGCGACAGCAGCGCCACCTTGGGCTCGATGCCAAACAGCTTGAGCCGGTAGCACGCCTGCAGCGTGGCCTCGGCGATCTGCTCGGCGCCGGGGTCGAGCTGCACGTGGGTGTCGAGGAAGAACCACGCGCCCTTGTCGTTGATCACGCCGGTCATCGCCGAGGTGCACTGCACGCCCGGGTCCAGCCCGAACACGCTGCGCAGGTAGCCCAGCTTCTTGTGGTAGCGGCCGACCAGACCGCAGATCAGCGCGTCGGCCTCGCCGCGCTTCACCATCATCGCGGCGATCAGGGTGGGCCGCGAACGCATCAGGTTCTTCGCCGCATCGGGCGTGACGCCGCGGCGCTCGGTCATCGCGTGGTACTGCTGCCAGTACTCGTTGAAGCGCGGGTCGTCGTTGATGTTGGTGAGCTCGAAATCCACGCCCTCGCGCAGGCGCAGACCGAGGCGCTTGATGCGCATGTCGATCACTTCGGGGCGACCGATCAGGATCGGGAAGGCCAGCTTGTAGTCCACCACGCCCTGCACCGCGCGCAGCACGGTCTCTTCCTCGCCCTCGGCGTAGACCACGCGCTTCAGGTCGGAGCGGGCACGGTCGTACACCGGCTTCATGATCAGGCCGGTGCGGTAGATGAACTGGCCGAGCTTTTCCTTGTATGCCTCCATGTCGGTGATCGGCCGCATGGCCACGCCCGAGTCCATCGCCGCCTGCGCCACCGCCGGCGCCAGCATCACCAGCAGGCGCGGATCGAACGGGCGCGGGATCAGGTAGTCGGGGCCGAACGAGGGCACCTCGCCGCCATAGGCGCTGCCGAGGTCCGAGGCTTCCATCCGCGCCAGTTCCGCGATCGCGCGCACGCAGGCCGTCTTCATCGCCTCGTTGATGCCGGTGGCGCCCACGTCCAGCGCGCCGCGGAAGATGTACGGGAAGCACACCGCGTTGTTGACCTGGTTCGGGTAGTCCGAGCGGCCGGTGGCGATGATGCAGTCGGGCCGCACCTTCCTGGCCTCCTCCGGCATGATCTCCGGCGTGGGGTTGGCCAGCGCCAGGATGATCGGCCGGTCGGCCATCGTGGCCACCATCTCCGGCTTGAGGATACCGCCGGCGGACAGGCCCAGGAACACGTCGGCGCCGGCCACGATCCCGGCCAGCGTGCGCTTGTCGGTGTCGCGCGCGTAGCGCGCCTTGTCCGGGTCGAGGTGGTCGCGGCCCTGGTAGATCACGCCATCGCGGTCGAAGGCGAGGATGTGCTCCGGCTTTGCGCCCAGCGCCACCAGCATGTCGAGGCAGGCGATGCCGGCCGCGCCGGCGCCGGTGGTCGCGATCCGCACGTTCTCGATCTTCTTGCCCACCACTTCCAGCGCGTTGAGCACGGCCGCGCCCACGATGATCGCGGTGCCGTGCTGGTCGTCGTGGAACACCGGGATCTTCATCCGCTCACGCAGCTTGCGCTCGACGATGAAGCATTCCGGCGCCTTGATGTCCTCGAGGTTGATGCCGCCGAAGGTGGGTTCCATCGCGGCGATGATGTCGACCAGCTTGTCCGGATCGCGCTCGTTGAGTTCGATGTCGAACACGTCGATGCCGGCAAACTTCTGGAACAGCACGCCCTTGCCTTCCATCACCGGCTTGCCGGCGAGCGGGCCGATGTCGCCCAGGCCCAGCACCGCGGTGCCGTTGGTGATCACCGCCACCAGGTTGCCGCGCGCGGTCATCTCGCTGGCCGCGTTCGGATCCTCGATGATGGCCTCGCAGGCGTAGGCCACGCCCGGCGAATAGGCCAGCGACAGGTCGCGCTGGGTCAGCAGCGGCGTGGTCGGGCTGACCTTGATCTTGCCCGGGCGCGGATGGCGGTGGTATTCGAGCGCGGCACGGCGCAGGTCTTCGGAGTGGGCCATGGATGGGGCTTTGTCGTGGGGTTCGGGATGCCGCTAGGCGGCTTGCGACATGGTAGCACCGGGCACTCCCCGGGCCGTGGCCGGTGGTCTCCGTGAAGCCATTCGCGAGCGCGATCCACGGAGGGATCGCCCGCCGGTCAATCGCGCAAGTGACTGACCGGGGGAGCCGAATCCGGACATGCGCCGGACTCGGCGAGTCGGGAAAGTGCAGGGAGGCACTTTCCCGACATGCGGCTAGACCAGCTCGTCGGCATGCACCTTGCCCATGCGGATGCCGTTGACGAACACCGAGAACGCCAGCTTGCCGGCCAGGCCGTGCACGTGCTGCATCCACGGCGGCAGCCAGCGCGGCGGCGCGATCGCGCCGGATTCGAAATGCGGCTGCAGGGCCACCACGTCGTGCAGGGTGAGCTTGCCGGCGAACAGGTGGCGCAGCATCTCCAGGCGCCGCTCCTTCAGCGCCCAGCGGAAGAAGGTGTGCACGGTGAGCAGGCCGGAGAGGTACACGTTGTCCTTGGCGAACGCCGCACCACCCGCGGGCGGCACGCCGCGGAACACGCGCTGGGCGGAATGGAAACTGTCCGCCGCACTCTGCCCGCACCCGGCGAAGAATTTGTACACCTCGACGAAATCGGCGCCGGAGAGCGCCATGTCGATGGCGAGGATGCGCAGGCTGATGCGCTTCAGCCGCGCGATGTCGATCGCGCCCGACATCAGCTCGGCGAACACCGCCAGGCCTTCCTGCGTGGCGGTGACGCGCGGCGAGGTGCGTCCCAGCGAGGCCAGCAGCGGCTGCGCACGGCCGTTCAGCGCGGTAAGCGTATGCACCAGCGCCTCGTGCGCCAGCAGCTGATGGCGGTCGTAGTCGCTGAAGGTGGCGCCGCCGCGCAGGCGGATGCGGGTGGCACCCGCGGCAGCCTTGGCGGTGAGTTCGGGGTCGACCTCCACCTTCACCGTGCCCGCGCCGAAGAAGCCGTCCAGCGTGTGCGCCATCTCGTCGCGCAGCACCTCGGCGGTGATGCCTTCGCGCGTGTCGTCGGCCAGCAGGTCGGCGCCCACCTCGTCCGACAGCTCCACGAAGTAGCGCGCCGCGTCGAGATTGCTGCGCTGGCTGCCGGGAATCGCATCGCCGGGCCGGCCGTACAGCGCGATCGACGGCGCGCTGACCCCGCCAGTACCCACCGCCTCCAGCATTTCCGCCGCGATGCGCCAGGACTCGGCGGTACGCGCCAGGTAATCGCCCAGCGGGTCGCCGCCGAGCGCCGCAGTCTCGCGCTCGATCGCGGCCAGCTCGGCACGCGCGGCCGCGAGATCGGGCCGCTGGTAGCTCACCTCGGGCAAGGCGAACCGGCCTGCGGCATAGTCCGCGATCATCCGGTTCTCCAGCGACGCCGGCCACGCCACCGTGGGCAGGATGTGGATGCTCTTCACCGCGGCCAGCAGGCGCTGGTCGAGCGCGGCGCAATGCTGCAGGTCGGGGGAAGTGCTGTTCATGCCCGATACCTTCCGACACCGACGGTCACGCTACGGCTCGAACGGAACACAACGCCGTCATTCCGGCGCAGGCCGGAATCCAGCAAGTGGAGCGCCGGGTTTTCGCGACAGCCGGGCACGCTCGGGGCTGGATTCCGGCCTGCGCCGGAATGACGGGCAATGAAGCTGGGCAGCACGTTGCTCATTCCCGCTCGCGCCGGCCACGGGGCGCATGCGGCCGCTCGACCGGCCGGCCGCCGCGCTGGCGACGCAGCTTCGCTTCCAGCGTGGTGGCCTGCTCCTCGCGCTCGTCGCGCAACTTGAGGTAATTGCGCCAGCGCTCGGGCGACAGCTCGCCGCTGTCCAGCGCGGCCTGCACCGCGCAGCCGGGTTCGCTGCCGTGACCGCAGTCGGCAAAGCGGCAGGCCTCCGCCAGCTCCTCGATGTCGGCGAACAGGTCGAGGTTTTCCTCGCCGGTGAGCTTGAGCTCGCGCATGCCGGGCGTGTCGATCAGGCAGCCGCCGGTAGGCAGCTGCAGCAGGGCCCGGTGCGTGGTGGTGTGGCGGCCGCGGCTGTCGTGGTGGCGCACCGCACTGGTGGCCATCTTGTCGATGCCGAGCAGGGTGTTGGTGAGCGTGGACTTGCCCGCGCCGGAGGACCCCACCAGCACCGCGCTGTCGCCGGGCTGCATGTAGGGTGCGAGCTGTGCCGCGCTGGCCGGGTCCTTGCCGTTGATCGCGTGGATGGCCGTACCGGCCACCAGGCGCGCGCGCAGTTCCTCCACGCGCGCCTGGACGTCCTCGTGCAGGTCCGGCTTGCTCAGCAGCACCACCGGCCGCGCGCCGGAGTCCTCGATCAGCGAGAGGTAGCGCTCGATGCGCGCGGGGTTGTAGTCGCCATCCAGTCCGGTGAGCACCAGCACGTAGTCGATGTTGGTGGCGATGATCTGCCGCGCATAGCGTTCGCCCGCGGCGGCACGCGACAGCACGGTGCGCCGCGGCAGCACGGCGACGATGTGCGGCGGCTGGCCACGCTCGATCTCCACGAAATCGCCCACCGCGGGCCGTTCGCTGGGATCGAGGCTGCGCTTCAGGAAATGCCCGGCCGGCTGCGCGCCGAAGCCGTGTTCGCCGTCATGCAGCTCATAGCCGGTGCGGTGCTGCGCCACCACCCGCGCCAGCTGGCGGCCGGTGGCCGGCATCGCTTCGCCGCGCCAGCCGATGCGCCGCAGCCGCTCTGTCATTTCGGCGTCGCTCATGAGTCAGGGATTTCCGCTGGTGAGGGTGATTATGCCCTGCCTCCGAAATGCCCGCCCAGCGCCCGCGGGCCGGCTCGCGCTGCACCGCACCATGCTGCTAGCATCGGCGCAAACCGGCACGGTGGCCGGTCTCGAGGGCTCCGGCGTTGGCTTCGATCAAACCCAGCACGCATCTGGCGGACGTGCGTTACGAGATCCGCGGCGCACTCACCCGCCGCGCCCGCGAGCTAGAGGCGGCCGGCCGCGACATCATCAAGCTCAACATCGGCAACCCCGGCCGCTACGGCTTCGAGACGCCGGCGCACCTGCGCGAGGCGATCGCCGCGCACCTCGCCGACAGCGAGGCCTACGGCCACGAGCAAGGCCTGGAGACGGCCCGCGAGGCGATCGCCGCCCAGCAGCGTGCGCGTGGCGCACGCGGCGTCGAGGTGGAGCGCATCTTCATCGGCAACGGCGTCAGCGAGCTGATCGACCTCAGCCTGCGCGCCTTGCTGCAGCCCGGCGATGAGGTGCTGCTGCCCAGCCCCGACTATCCGCTGTGGAGCGCCGCCACCATCCTCAACGGCGGCCAGCCGCGCTACTACCGCTGCCTCGCGGAGAACGGCCACCAGCCCGACCCGGACGAGATCGAAGCACTGGTCACCCCGCGCACCCGCGCCCTGGTGCTGATCAACCCGAACAACCCCACCGGCGCGGTCTACCCGCGCGCCTTGCTGGAACGCATCGTGGCAATGGCCGCGCGGCACAACCTGCTGCTGCTGACCGACGAAATCTACGACGAGATCCTCTACGACGGCACACCGTTCCAGCCGCTGGCCGCCGTGGCCGGCAACCTGCCCTGCGTGAGCTTCGGCGGCCTCAGCAAGGTGCATCGCGCCTGCGGCTACCGGGTGGGCTGGCTGAGCCTGTCCGGCGATCCCGCGCGCAGCGCCGATTACCGCGACGCACTGCAGTTGCTGGCCGCGCTGCGGCTGTGCGCCAACGTCACCGCGCAATGGGCGGTGATCCCGGCGTTGCAGGACGCGCCCACCATTTCGGCGCTCACCACGCCGGGCGGTCGGCTGTACGAGGCTCGCCAGGCCGTGCTCGACGGCGTGGCCGCCAGCGCGCACCTGGAACTGGTGTCGCCCGCCGGTGCGCTGTACGCCTTCCCGCAGGTGCGGGCCGAGGCCATTCCCGGCTTCGACGACAACGCCTTCGCGTTGCGCCTGCTGGAAGAAGAGCACGTGCTGGTGGTGCCCGGCTCCAGCTTCAACGTGGCGGCCAGCCGTCACCTGCGCCTGACCCTGCTGCCGCAACCGCCCCAGCTGCGCGAGGTGTTCGCGCGCATCGAGCGGGTGCTGGCGCGCATGGCGGCGGAACAGCCGCGACGCGTCGCCGCCGCATGATGTTCATGACCCCTCTCCCACTGGGGAGGGGTCGGGATGAGGGCCCGGGCACCCTCACCGCCACGCGCTGCCCGTACCCTCATCCGGCCTCCGGGCCACCTTCTCCCCGAAGAGGAAGGAAGCGCAGGAGACCCGCATGCCACTGAGCTACCTCGCCCTCGGCGACTCCTACACCATCGGCGAGAGCGTGCCAGCCGAAGGCCGCTGGCCCGTGCAGCTGGCTGCCGCGCTGCGTGACGCAGGCACGCCGCTGGGTGACCCCGTGATCCTTGCCACCACCGGCTGGACCACCGACGAGCTTGCCGCCGCGATGGACGCGGCCGGCCATGCCCCCCCCTGGGATCTGGTCAGCCTGCTGATCGGTGTCAACAACCAGTACCGCAGCCGCGACGTGGACGGCTACCGCACCGAGTTCCGCCGCCTGCTGGAACGCGCGATCGCGCTCGCCGCCGGACGCGCCGACCGGGTGCTGGTGCTGTCGATTCCGGACTGGGGCGTCACCCCGTTCGCGCGGGACAGCGGCCGCGACACCGCGCGCATCGCCGCCGAGCTGGACGCATACAACGCCACCGCCCGCGAGGAAACCCTGCGGCCGGGCGCACACTGGGTCGACATCACGCCGATCTCGCGCCAGCACGCCGCCCTGCTCGCCGACGACGGTCTGCACCCCTCCGCCGCGCAGTACGCACTGTGGGCCAAGGCCGCACTGCCCACCGCACACGCCATGCTCGCCACGATGCCTGCGACTTGAAGCCACCCGGCGGCGCCGGCATATCGGGCGTATCATTGCCCTCTTTGCCGGAGCCCCTCATGTCCCTCGACACCGCCACCCGCGAACGCATCGAATCCCTGCTCAAGAGTCACCGCGTGGTGCTGTTCATGAAGGGCAGCCGCTCTGCGCCGGCCTGCGGCTTCTCCGCCGCCGCCACCAACACGCTCAACGAGCTGCTGCCGGACTACCACACGGTGAACGTGCTGGAAGACCCCGAGATCCGCGAAGGCATCAAGGCCTACGGCGACTGGCCCACCATCCCGCAGCTCTACGTGGAAGGCGAGCTGGTCGGCGGCGCCGACATCATCCGCCAGATGTATGGCAGCGGTGAGCTGCACGCGCTGTTCGGCGTCGCCGCGCCGGATCGCACACCGCCGGAAATCACCATCACCGACGCTGCCGCCAAGGCCATCCGCGAGGGCACCGCGAACGCCCAAGGCCTTGCGTTGCACCTGGAAATCGGCCCCGACCACAGCGCCGGCTTCCAGCTCGCTCCCGCCAGCGAGCACGACATCGTGGCCCGCGCCAACGGCCTCGAAGTGCACTTCGACCCTGCCAGCGCCCAGCGCGCCAAGGGCATCGTGATCGACTGGGTCTCCACCGTGCAGGGCGAGGGCCTGAGCCTGAAGTTCCCCGGCACCCGGGAAGTGAAGTCGCTCACCGTGCAGGAGCTGCAGCAGCACCTCGCTGCCGGCAGCATCACCCTGGTCGATGTGCGCCCCGCTGCCGCGCGCGCGGAACTCGCCCCGCTGCCGCAGGCACGCATCCTCGAAGACGAAGGCTACGAAGCACTGGCCGCCCTGCCCAAGGACACCGCCCTCGCCTTCATCTGCACACGCGGCATTTCCAGCCAGGACGTGGCCGAACGCTTCGCCGCACACGGGTTCAGCAACGTGCACAACGTAGTGGGCGGGATGATGGCGGTGGAAGAGAGCTGCTGAGGCCCGCCTGGAGCCGGACATGGATTTCACCGATACCCGGTCGCTGAGCGATTTGCTGGCCCGGGCATCCCGCGCCATGGCCGCACGGAAACTGGCAACCGCGGAACAGATCCTGAAGCAGGCCGTGGCGACCGCGCCGGATTCGGCCGAGGCGCAGAGGCTTTCCGGTGTCGTGCAACTCATGCGCGGGAACGCAGGCATGGCGGTCGGATTCCTGCAACGCGCCGTTGAATTGGAACCCGGCGATTTCAACGCGCACATGAATCTCGGCAGTGCGTTGTTCCAGTGCCAGTACACCGATACCGCCCTGGAAAGCATGCGGCACGCCTGCGAACTTGCCCCCTCCGAATCTGCCACCTGGTACAACCTGGGGCGCGCCATGCACATAGCGCGCAGACCCTCGGAAGCCAGGCCCATCCTGATGCGCGCGATGGCGCTTGATCCATCGCACGTCATGACCAGGATGACCTTGGCGAATGCGCAAATCAGCCTGGGGGAGATTGCGGAGGCCGCCAGCCTTTACCGCAGCGTGCTGAAAATCAAGCCGGATCACGCGAAAGCCTGGTTCGAGCTTTGCAACCTCAAGACGACCAGGCTGGACGGCAGCGAAATCGAGCGCATCAAGGAACTGCTGAAGCGCCCCGGGATATCGTCCGACGATCAAATATGGCTGGGTTATGCGCTGGCCAAGGTGCTTGAGGATCAGGACGACCTGGCAGCATCGTTTCACGCGTTGCAAACCGCCAGCGCGATACGGCGCCGCTCGGTGTCGTGGGACATCCAGGCAGAACGCGAGCGCATCGACGGCATCATCAAAGCGTTTGATCGCCCCATGCCACGTGCAGTGGATGCGAACCTCGGCCATGAAGTCATTTTCATCTCGTGCCTGCCCCGCTCCGGATCGACACTGACCGAGCACATACTCGCCTCCCATTCCATGGTGGAAGGCGCCAACGAGATTTCGGAACTGCAGATCGTCATCACCGGCGAGTCGAACCGCCGAAGGCAATTCCTGACGCAATGGGCGCCGCTCGCCACCGCCGAAGACTGGCATCGCCTGGGGTGCGAATACCTTGAACGCACCGCGCAGTGGCGCGAAGGCAAGCCCTGCTCCACCGACAAAAGTCTCGGCAACTGGTCGCTGATCGGCCCTGCCATGGCGATGTTGCCGGGCGCGCGCGTCGTGAACACTTTGCGCGACCCTCTGGAAACCTGTTTCGCCTGCTATCGCCAGCTGTTCAGCGACGGCGCCTCTTTCAGCTACGACTTCGAATCCATGGCGAGCTACTACGCCGGATACGTTCGCATGTGCAAATTCTGGAAAGAGCGCTTTCCCGAAAATTGGCACGACCACGTCTACGAAGACATGCTCGCGGACCCCGAGGGAAAGATCCGCGAACTCCTTGCGTTCTGCGGGCTTCCGTTCGAACCGAACTGCCTGGAATTCCACAAGACGCTCCGTGCCGTCCGAAGCACGGCAAGCGCCGCCCAGGTTCGACAGCCCTTGCAGACGAACACATCGCGCGCATCCCGTTACGGCGCCTTGCTCGATCCATTGCGCGACCTTCTGCAGCGGCTGGAGATCGAATAGGCTCCCGCCTCTGTGGTGCGGCATCAAGGAAGGGGCCGAACAACCTGCTCTTTGCCCGTCATCCCTTCGAGGCGCCTTGCAACAACCGAAAGCTGGTCAAACGGGAATCCAGGGCATTTTGCGCTCAACAGCCTGAAGACTCTGAACGGCTCGCCTCGCTCCACCCTTCGGGGGTTCCGCACGCGAAACACTCCACCAGCTTGTGCTGGGATGATGAGCAAAATCAGACTTCCCAAGAGCGGCATAAAAGAAAGGCGCTGTTCGCAGTGAGTGTGGATGGGCTCATGCGGCGATGGTCAAGGCGAGCAGGGATACGGCCTGAGCGCCGGTTAGCGTGTTCCGATCCAGCGCGCGATACCACCCCAGATAGTTGGGCAGGCAGGAGGTGGCGACGCCCCGGAAACAGTGCAGCCAACCCTTGAAGTGGCTGTGGTAGGCGTTGACGTTCTGGATGTGCCACGCACCCCGGCGATGTTCGCCGCGCAGCATGTTCAGGCCATGGTGCTCAAGGCCCAAATGGCGGGCGGCGGCGACCAGCATGGCGCTGCCATCGGTGCACCGCACCGCATCGCCGGTCACCGCCTGCGACAGGATGGTCAGGAGTCCGGCCTTGTTGCCCGAGGGCAAACCGAAGTCCGCGGTCTGCCCCACGCGATTGCGCACGACCAGCACCACGCTGGTAGGGCGTCAGGCGGGACAGTCGATCCAGCCAGCGATTCAGTTCGCAGGTACGCATCGGTGGCTCCTGCGCCCGAACCCTTCGGGCTTGCCGCCACCATCCCCTCAGCCATGCTCACCGCCTGAGACGTCACTACTCAATGCGAACAGCGCGTAAAGAAAGGCCGCCAGTCTCCTGGCGGCCTTTCGCATTACCAAAACACGAGCGGTTAAACGACGTCCCGGATCAATAGTCGTACGTCACGCCAAACTGCACGTAGCGCGGCGGCTCCAGGCTGAAGGGCAACAGGTAGGCAGGGTTGATGCCACCGCCGCCGGTGTTGTACTCCGCCGTGTACTGCAAGGCGCTCTGCTCGTTGAACACGTTGTGCACCTGAAGGGTGAAATCGAGCTTGTGCTGCGCGAAAGCCGGACGATAGTCCACCTGCAGGTTCAGCTGGTGCGTCCACGGCGTGAAGCCGGTGGTGCCGCCCGGCGTCGGCACGCCATCGCACCAGTGGTACGACGAGCCGTATCCGGGTATCAGTCCTCCAAGCGTAGACGGATCGGTCTGGCCCGGGCCATAGAAGCCCAGGCACGACCTGGGGTGGCCCGACCCGATCAGGTACGTGGCGCCCACCATCCACTCGGGAGTGATCTGGTACGAACCATAAAGCCTGAACTGGTGCTTCTGGTCGTTGGCCAGCAAGCCGTTGCTGTACGACATGATCTGGCTGAAGTCCCACTGCTCGGTAGCCGACTGCGAGGAACCGCCCTGGCCGATGTTCGACTGCACGGGGCCTTCGGTATCGCCGTAGCTGCGCGAGAACACGTAATCGATCTTGCCGTACCACTTGCCGTCGAACGGGTGCTCCAGGTACAGCTCCAGCGAGTAGTACTTGCGCTCGGCCGGGGGGTAACCCCAATCCGCCGGCGACATCTTCACCTGGCCATAGCCGCCGCTCATGGTCGGAACGGTCAGAATATTGGTGCTGCCCGGATTGACCAGGACGCTGCCGAGAAGGTCGGCCGGATTGACGGCGACGCCCTGCGCCAGGCCGGCATTCACAATGGCCAGCGCATTCTCCGACAACGGAGCACCCGGGTAATAACCCAAGCTGGCAAAGACGTCGTCGATGATGCGGCCAAGCTTGTTGTAGGTGCCGGTGGCGCCGTACACCCAGCTCTGGTCGAACATCTTGAACTGCTGCTGCATGCCCAGTACGTACTGATCCTGGTACTCCGCCTTGATGTTCTCGGACGAGACCAGCTTGGGGTCGAGCGCAGTGCCGTTTTCGCCGTTGACGTAACCCGTCGGAGCCAACTGCACCGTTCCGGTCGGTATGCCCGTGGCGGTCACGCCAGTGTAGGTGAAGTACGTCGCGGTGTACGTCGGGGCACCGGCTTCGCGCAAGGCCACTGCAGCGGGCATCGCCAGATAGTAGCGCCCCGCATTGCCGAACACCTTCATGCTGGAATCGCCGAACACGTCCCAGCTGAAGCCGATGCGCGGCGCCCACTGGGGCTTGGTCAGGCGCAGGTATGCGACACCATTGGGGTTGTAGTTGGTGAACTCGTCGTCACGCACTCCGACGTTCAGCAGGAAGTTCGGGGTGATCTGCCAGTTGTCCTCGACATACTGCGCCCGCTGCTTCACCTTGACGGTCGACGCATTCGAGAACACGTATTGCTCCACGTAGCAACCGGCCGTGCCGTTGTTGCACGAAGTACCGAGCGCGCCGCCGGCTCCCGGGACGGGCGCGGTCGGCGAGGCGGTCTGACCATATAGCCACGCATAACCCGGCCCGGTCATGGCCGCGCCATCGTTCTCGTCGGTAGCGGTGGAGTTGTCGATACCGAACTGCAGGTCGTGGTCGCCCAGCTTCCAGTCGAGGTCGAGACGAAGGTTGAGCACCTCCGCCTTGTGCTCCGGACTGCTTACGTTCGTGGTGATGTTGGAGGTGTGTACCGGGCCATTCGGGGTGTAGGCGGGGTTTTCCAGCGACGAATTGAGGATGTTCGGCAGGCTCGGGTCATAACCGGGGTAGGCCGCCTGCAACTCGTAATACGTGGCGTCCATCTTGCCGAGCATGGCGTTCAACGTCAGGTTGTCGGTGATGTACGAGGTGTACTTGCCGATCCAGATGTCGAAGGCGGTCTTGTTGCGCTGGGTCAGGCTATTGAAATCGCCGACCTGGTGCGTCGTGTTGTTGTAGTCGTAGATCTCCTCCGGCTGTTGGGCATACTGGTTGCGGACGTTGGTCACCGACAGGATGTTGCTGTCGTTGATGTTCCAATCCAGCTTGCCGTAGAACTTCGGAGAGCTGTGCTTCCAGTAGGCGATATTGCCCCCGTTGACGCTGCCGTTGGTCTCGCCCTGCGACTTGTCGGATTCCGCCGCGATGAAGAAGAACAGCTTGTCCTTGATCAGCGGACCGCCGACGTAGGCGTCGTAGACTGTCTCCCACTCCTTGTCCGGCGCCTGGTAGGTCTGGAGATTACCAAGCTCCTCTCCGCTCTGGGTGCTCAGCGGATTGTTCCAATAGATGTTGTTGGCGGTGCTTTGCGCAAACTCCGGCCGCCACAGCATCTGGCCGCCGAAATGCCAGTCGTTGGTGCCGCTCTTGCCCACCTGGCTGATCACGCCGCCGGTCGAACGGCCGTACTTGGCGTCGTAACCGCTGGTCAGGGTCTGCTGCTGGTCGATCGCGCCATAAGGCAGGTCGACGCCACCGGTGTTGCTGAGCGGATCGGACGTATCGAAACCATTGATGTAGTAAGCGTTCTCGACGATCGTCGAGCCGCCAAACGAGACCAGGTTCTTGCCCAGGGAGTCTTGGCCCAGCATGGCCGCACCCTGCGTGGTGCCCGGCGCAAGCAAGGCGATGGCCGTCGAATTGCGGGCCAGCGGCAGCGTCGCCAACTGCTGCGAAGTAATGGTGAGATTCTGGGTGGTGGAGGTCACGTCGATCGCGGGCAGCGCGTTCGCCGTCACGGTCACCGAGCTCAGGTTCTGCGCGTTCGCGCTGCCATTCGCGCTGGCATTAACGAAATCGGCCTCGCTCGCGCCGCCTGCGACCGGGTTGACGTTGTTACGTGACTGCACCACGGCACCGTTCTGGAGCAGGTTGACCGTATAGTTGCCGACCGGCACGGTCACCGAGTAGTGACCCGTGCTGTCGACCGAAACAGTGCGGTTGAAGCCCGCGCCACCGATAACCTGCACGGTCGCGCCGGATGTGGGGGCGCTGCCGAAGATGGTGCCGGTGGTGGCCTGTGCCAGCACCTGGCCCGACACGCCAACGCCGGCAACGATGGCAACCGCCAAAGCCGTGCGTCGCAAGGCGGAACCAGGCCTGCAGCCAGTCGACCTCATGGCCTTCATTGGAATCATGGCGTTCATTCGATTTGTCTCTCCCCGTGTCAGGACGCAACTTCGTTGACTATTGAAAGTGGCAACCCAGGATCATGTCCCCATTAGCAGGGCCGAAATACCCCACCCCTGCAGGCGCCTCCACCTACCGACAATCCCATATCGATCGATCTGCGGCCACGCGGCACTTAAGTGCATGCAGACCGGCGATGGGCGTGCAGCACACATTTAGTTCCCCTAATAACAGAAAGTCAACAATCAATAACTTGCGGATCATTTTTTTGCGAATCGCCGATATCTGCAATCAAAAACGCGAGAACGAACTTGATCCTGTATCAGCTGCATTAGTGCCCGCTCCAGGCGGTGCCACCACATGATCATGTCGAAAGATAATGCGAAATCCCTGCAAACACTGTACCCGCCATGGGACGCCGCTGCTGCACGCAGGCAACCGATTTGCGGAATTCGCAATTACTTTCTGGATTCCGGCAAACAAACATCGCGCAAGCACGATGATCATCGGGATGGCTTGGGTGACAACAGCGCGTCAGGAGGAAACGGAAACTCATGTTTCCCGAGATGGGACCCCTTCCAGCTGCCCTGTATGTAAACGCGGCGGAACCCGGCATGCCATGCAGGCATCCCTGTCAGCCGCATGGCCAGGACGCGGCAAAGCGGCAACACCTCGACACGGGCCAGCACAGGTTGCTCCCGCGCAGCGGGGCGCACTCGGCGGCAGCGATTGAACCCATGCTGTTACACGGATGAATCACATGCAGGACACATGATTCACGCGGGAGTCATGCTCGGGCCAACCTGCCGGTGGCCAGTTATCGAAACAACATGGCGCCGTGGCGAGCTATTGCGAGTCAGCAAGCAGCGTACCGTCACGGCCGTTGCAATGTCTTGCGAAGAAATCGGCGTGGGTACGCCAAGCAAATCCATTGAATGGGAAGGAAATAAATATGGAAGACGATACGCGATCGACCAGACCGATGCGTGACATGTTTCTACGCACTTTCGCATTAAATATCGTTTCGCGCATACGTGCACAATTTATTTCGCATTCGCATTAAGTTTCATGCGTTTCTACAATGTTCGCAAGATGCTAAAAAAGCGTTGACAGTCATTGACGCCACGAACTAGTTTCTGCCGTGGAAGGAAATCGGCGGTTGCCATTGCACGGTAACGACTCGATTCGGAGTCCGGACAAGAGAACGCCCATCGGGTGACTTGCCCACCGCATCATCAATCAGCCGTGGCCTTTTACCAACGCCAGCTCGTCGCACGCGACGACTGGCACGATCGATCGCAGTCAACTACTCGGGTTGCCTTTTGGGGATATAGCTAATGAACAATCACTTCAAACGAGAGAGCCAGTACCGCCGAAATACCCTGGCCGCCGCTTTGGCCGTAGGCCTTGGCATCAGCGGCCTGGCCTATGGTCAGGCCACGACCGGCTCGATCTTCGGCACCGCGCCGGTGGCGTCCGGTGAAACGGTCAGGGTCGTCAACAACCAGACCGGGCTCACCCGCGAAGTGGCGGTCGACAACACGGGTCATTTCGGTGCCAACAGCCTTCCGGTGGGCGACTACACGGTGTCGCTGGTGCAGGGTGGCAACGTGATCGCCTCGCATGACCATGTGCAGGTGAGCGTGAGCGGCGGCACCCAGGTGCCGTTCTCGTCCGCTGAGGCCGGCAAGAACATCCAGAATCTCTCCAGCGTGACGGTCACGGCCAACTCGATCCCCGCGATCGACGTGTCCTCCACCCGCCAGACCTCGGTGATCACCGCGCAGCAGTTGAAGCAGCTGCCGCTCGCGCACAATGCCGAATCGATCGCGATGCTCGCGCCTGGCGTGGGCCCCGGCAACACCGGCCTGGGTACCGGCCCGGCCGGCACCCCGCTGATCTCCTTCGGCGGCGACTCCGTGGTGGAGAACGCTTACTACATCAACGGCTTCAACACCACCGACCCGGTGGGTAACGCGGGCGGTGTCGCGCTACCGTACTTCGCCATCGCCGAGCAGCAGACCATCACCTCCGGCTACGGTGCCGAGTACGGCCGTTCCACCGGCGGCGTGATCAGCCAGGTGGGCCAGCGCGGCGGCAATGAATTCCATGCCGGCGTGTATGCCACCTTCGAGCCGAGCTGGGCGCAGTCCGGCTACGACAACGTCTATTACGTCAATCCTGCATCCACCACGCCGGGCCAGCAGTACGGCGATATCTACAACAACCGCCAGCATGACAGCAGCTGGAGCACGGTCTATGACGCCTACGTGTCCGGCCCGTTGATCAAGGACACGCTGTTCTTCTACCTCACCGGCGAGATCGAACACGACAATTCCCACAGCACGGACTCGGTCAACGATCCGTACTTCTCCACGCACGGCACCAGCCTGCCCAAGTTCTACGGCAAGCTGGACTGGAACATCAACGACAACAACACGCTGGAGTACACCAACATCCAGTCCAAGGTGCTGGACCAGTTCCACAACCTCTACAACTACGACTACGGCACGAACTCCATCAACAACTTCGCGGCCGTCGACAACCCGCTGTACTCGAGCAAGTTCAAAGTCAACATCCTGAAGTACACCTCGTACATCACCGACAACCTCACGCTGAGCGTGCTGGCCGGCAAGATGCAGAGCACCTACTTCAGCCAGATGGAAAACTACCCGGGCCTGGATCCGTCGATTCCGGGTATCCAGAACGTCTACTACCAGAACGGCCCCGGCGCCGGCAGCACCAACCCCAACCCCACCACCATTCCCACGGAAGACCACGCGTCCACGGAAAACAATTTCCGCCTGGATCTGGACTGGAAGCTGGGCGACCACGACCTGCGCTTCGGTATTGACAACCAGCGCAGCACGGACGTCGACGACGGCACGTTGAGCCAGTGGTCGTATGCCGGCAACCCCGTGTCTTCGCCGGGGTATTACTGGTCGTATAACGTGATGTCGAACGCTGACAACCCGACCACGCTCTGCAACAACGTCCACCAGTGCGTCGGCAAAGCATCGAGCAATAGCAATCCAGACGGTTACTACGTTGCCAAGACCGTGTATGGCGGTGCGGCCTCGTTCACGGTGCAGCAGAAGGCGCAGTACATCGAGGACAACTGGCAGGTCACCCCGAACCTGCTGCTGAACCTGGGCCTGCGCAACGACCAGTTCACCAACTACAACGGCGACATGGTTCCCTACATCCGCGAGACCAAGCCGCAGTGGGCGCCACGCCTCGGCTTCAGCTGGGACATCTTCGGCGACAGCAGCGCCAAGCTGTACGGCAACGTGGGCCGCTACTACCTCGCGCTGCCCTCGGGCCTGGGTTCCCGCATGGCGGGTTCGAACAGCTACCTCAGCACGTACTACAACTACACCTCCATCGATGCCAACGGCGTGCCCCAGGGTCTGACCCAGATCCCGGTGTCCGGGCCGGGTATCACCAACCCCTACCAGCAGATCTCGCCCGACGGCGAGCTGGGTACGCCGAAGGATCCGAAGGTGGTCGCCGCGGCCAACCTGAAGCCGATGTACCAGGACGAGTACGTGCTGGGCTTCCAGAAGGCGTTCAATGCGTTCGGCCAGTCGCTGGTGTGGACCTCGCAGGCGACCTGGTCGAAGATGAGCGACATCGTCGACGACACGGGCACCATCACGCTGCCGGCCGACGCGGCGACAAGCGAAGCGGGCCAGGAGTCGGACGTGCTGGTCAACCCGGGCCGCAGCAACACCCTGCGCTACCTGGCGACCGACGGCACCTACAAGACCTTCACCTGGGATCCCTCCACGGCGTCGGACGGCACCGTCATGGGCTTCCCGGCCGCCTTCCGCCACTACTACAGCCTGGAAGAGTCGCTGGAGCATCCGTGGGACGGCAAGTGGATGGGCAAGATCGACTACGTGTTCTCGCGCAGCTATGGCACCACGGAAGGCCCGACGGATTCGGCGGTCGGCCAGATCAGCAACGCCTCGGGCGCGTCCGGCGGCCATCAGTCCGGCTCGATCACCGAGGCATGGGACTTCCCGTCGCTGATGCAGTACGCCAACGGCGACCTGCCGAACATGCACAAGCACACGTTGAAGGCCTACGGCACGTATGCGATCACGCCGGAATGGCTGGTCAGCGGCTCGTACATCATCCAGTCGGGTTCGCCGATCACCTGCCTGGGCTACTACGGCCCGAACCAGACGAATCCGGATGGCTACGGCGAGTCGTACCACTGGTGCGGTGGCGTGCCGATGCCGCCGGGCAAGGCGGGCAACACGCCGTGGACCCACCAGCTGAACCTGGGGGTGAGCTACGTCCCGGCATGGGCCGGCAAGCACCTGACCCTGCAGGTGCAGGTCCAGAACGTGTTCAACGAGCAGAAGGCCACGGCCTACGTCAGCGGCTTTGGTTCGACCGGCTCGCCTGACCCCACGTACCTGCTGCCGGTGAGCACTGAACTGCCGCGCTACGCACAGTTCAGCGTGAAGTACGACTGGTAAGAAGCGACAACCTCCGTCCCCCGTGCCGCTGCGAACCGGCGGCGGCACGAGGGAGGGAGCAAGCAAACGCACAAGGCCGCCGGGAAACCGGCGGCCTTGTGCGTTTTGCCTGATTTCCAGCCTGCTGCAGGTCGCCGCTCACACGGCTGGCCACAATTGCCGATCAGGTCGTCAATGGACTCGAATGCCATTCGCCTTTGACTAGACCAGGCCGACGCTGATCCCGTCGCGGCACGGAAAATTGCGGAATCTGGACAGCAGAGTCCATGTGACAAGCCCCCACGCTGCAACTCGCCCTGCAAGCATCGACCTGACAGACATCCTGGTTGCAGGGTGGTCTTGATTGGGCGGATCCAACGAGATCGACAGATTGAAGCCGCAAGGCGCCGACAAGCTGCCTGCAAGAATCGCAATATATTGCGATGCCCATGAATTTTTAGACGCGCCTCTGCATGGCGTCGCTCCGCGCAAGTTAATGATTTGAAAGAAATGACGCGCGAATCCCGAGTCGACGCTTCTCTCACTGGCACTGATACCGTTGCTTCAGTGTTGCGAAATTTATCTATACATATCAATAGCTTATATAAATAAGCATAATCTTGCGATTGTTTGGATGGTGCTCCAAACATGATAAAAATTTGTTGACATCCATCGAATGGGCGAATTAAGTTCCGGCCGCAAGGCTGCACTGTTTGTTTTTTGCGGAAATGAAGCGGACGCGAGATCTAAGCGCAATTTCCGTCACCGCCGCAGTTCGTCGCGGCATCAGCCAGCCGATTGCAGCCTCGCGTTCGACGCCATGCCGTCGCATGAGACGACTGGCATGACCGGTTTCCAGTCACCCATAACGGGTTTGTTTAGGGGAGTCAGCAATGAGCAAGCGCTTCATGCGGGAAGGCCAATACCGCCGCAATACTTTGGCCGCTGCCTTGGCGGTGGGCCTGGGCCTCACGGGCGTAGCCTATGGTCAGGCCACGACCGGCTCGGTCTACGGCACCGCGCCGGTGGCGTCCGGCGAGACAGTTCGCATCGTCAACAACCAGACTGGCCTGACCCGCGAAGTGGCGGTCGGCAGCGATGGCCGCTATGGCGCCAACCAGTTGCCGGTGGGCGACTACACCGTGTCGCTGATGCAGGGCGGCAACGAGGTGTCCAAGCGCGAGCACGTGCAGGTGAGTGTGGCAGGTGGCACGCCAGTGCCATTTGCCGCCGCCGAAGCCGGCAAGAATGTGCAGAACCTTTCCAGCGTCACGGTCACGGCCAATTCGCTGCCTGCGATCGACGTGTCCTCGACCCGCCAGACCTCGGTGATCACCGCCCAGCAGCTGAAGCAGCTGCCGCTCGCGCGCAACGCCGAGTCCATCGCCGTGCTGGCGCCCGGCGTCGCCGGCGGCAACGCCAGCCTCGGCACCGGTCCGGCCGGTACCCCGCTGATCTCCTTCGGCGGCGACTCGACGGCTGAGAACGCCTACTACATCAACGGCTTCAACACCACCGATCCGGTGGGCAACGCGGGCGGCATCGCCCTGCCGTACTTCGCCATCGCCGAGCAGCAGACCATCACCTCCGGCTACGGCGCCGAATACGGCCGCTCCACCGGCGGCGTGATCAGCCAGATCGGCCATCGTGGCGGCAACGATTTCCACGCTGGCGTCTATGTCACCTGGGCACCGTCCTGGGCGCAAAGCGGTTACGACAATATCTACTACGCGAACCCGGCGTCGACCACGCCGGGCCAGCAAGTAGGCGACATATTCGTCAATCGCCGCCGGAACAGCGATTGGAGCACGGTCTACGACGCCTACGTGTCCGGCCCGCTGATCAAGGACAAGCTGTTCTTCTACATCACGGCCGAGGCCCAGCACGACAGCAGCAAGGCCACCGGCTCGGTCGATTCGCCGTACTACAACTCGCACAGCACCAGCTTGCCCAAGTTCTACGGCAAGCTGGACTGGAACATCAACGACAACAATGTTCTTGAGGCCACCTACGCCTCGAGCAAGCTCGAAGACCTCTCGAACAACGCCTACAACTACGACTACAGCACGAATACCGCGGGCAGCTACGCCGGCATCAACAACCCGCTGTACTCGAGCAAGTTCGACATCGGCATCCTGAAGTACACCTCGTACATCACCGACAACCTCACGCTGAGCGTGCTGGCCGGCAAGATGAAGAGTACGTACTACAGCCAGCAAGTGACCTATCCAGGCTTCGATGTGCTGCTGGCGGGCGTGTCTGGCGTCGGAAGCCAGAACCCGACCGTTCCGGGCGCCGGCAACACGAACAACAACGCGCTCACCATCCCCTCTCCGGACCACAAGTCCAGCGAGAACAACTTCCGTCTGGACCTCGACTGGAAGCTGGGCGATCACGACGTGAAGTTCGGTATCGACAACATGCGCAGCACGGACATGAACGACGGCAGCCAGAGTGCCGGTCCGGGGTATTACTGGATCTACGGCAAGCAGGGCTCGAAGAACTTCTCCTCGCCGACCCTGTCGTGCAATGCGTTGGGCCAGTGCGCCCTCAACCCGATCAACTACCCCAACGGCGGCGCGGTGGGTACCGGCGACACTGCCAGCAGCTACTACGTCGTGAAGCGGACGTATGGCGGCGTGGCCTCGTTCACGGTGGAGCAGAAGGCGCAATACGTCGAGGACAACTGGCAGGTCACGCCGAACCTGCTGCTGAACCTCGGCCTGCGCAACGACCAGTTCATCAACTACAGCGCCGGTAACCAGCCGTACATCCGGGAGACCTCGCCGCAGTGGCAGCCGCGCCTGGGCTTCAGCTGGGACATCTTCGGCGACAGCAGCGCCAAGCTGTACGGCAACGTGGGGCGTTACTACCTTGCCTTGCCCACGGGTCTCGGTGTGCGCATGGCGGGTGCCAATGCCTACCTCAATGAGTACTACACCTACGCGTCCATCGACTCGAACGGCATTCCGCAGGGCCTGACCCAGGTTCCCACGACCGCGACGCCCTATTCGCCCGACGGCGAGTACGGCACGCCGAAGGATCCGAAGACGATTGCCGCCTCGGACCTGAAACCGATGTACCAGGACGAGTACGTGCTGGGCTTCCAGAAGACGCTCAACGCGTTCGGTCAGGCGCTGGTCTGGACCTCGCAGGCGACCTACTCGAGGATGAACAACATCATCGATGACACCGGTACTGTCACCGAGCCTGCCGATGCGCTTGACAGCGCCTTCCAAACGGACATTTTGGTCAACCCCGGGCGCAGCAACAAGGTGCGTTACCTGGCGACCGACGGCACCTACAAGACCTACACGTGGAATCCGCACACGGTGACTGGTGGATACGTCACGGGCTTCCCGGCCGCATTCCGCAAGTACTACAGCCTGGAAGAAGCCCTTGAGCATCCGTGGGATGGCAAATGGATGGGCAAGATCGACTACGTGTTCGCCAAGAGCTACGGCACCACGGAAGGCCCGACCTACTCGCCGCTCGGCCAGACCAGCAACGCGTCGGCCGCTTCGGGTGGCGGACAGTCCGGTTCGATCAGCGAAGCCTGGGATTTCCCCGAGCTGATGCAGTATTCGAACGGTGAACTGCCCAATTCGCATCGCCACACGTTGAAGGCCTATGGCACCTATGCGATCACTCCCGAGTGGTTGGTCAGTGGTTTGTATATCGTCCAGTCGGGCGCACCCATCACTTGTTTGGGTGCCTGGGGCCCAGACCAGATCGATGCGGAGGGTTACGGCGAGGCTTATCACTGGTGCAACGGCATGCCGTCGCCTCCGGGCAAGGCCGGCCATACGCCGTGGACCCACAAGCTCGACCTGTCCGTCAGCTACATCCCGGAGTGGGCCGGCAAGCACCTGACTCTCCAGGTGCAGGTCCAGAACGTGTTCAACGAGCAGAAGGACACGGCTTACGTCGTTACCCACGATGGCGTGGGTGGTGCACCGGATACCGCGTACAAGCTGCCGATCGGCGGCGTGACAGGCTATGCGGTGGAGCTCCCGCGCTACGTGGAGTTCAACGCCAAGTTCGACTGGTAAGCAACAACCTCCGCGCCATGCCGCCGCAAGCTGGCGGCATGGCGCGGAGATGCGAAAACGGACAAGGCCGCCGGTTACCCGGCGGCCTTGTCCGTTTCAGTGCACCAACCGCTCCCGCAACCGCTGCAACCACTCCAGGTACGGCGCGCTGTGCGCCGTATCTGCACGGATGGGTTCGCGCACCTGCGCCGCGCTGGCAGTGCTGAGCACTTCGCGCTTGGTCTGGTGGGGCGTGAGGCAGGCGGGATCGAAAGGCAGATCACAGAAGGCAAGCAGGTGGCGAATCTGTATCTCCGGCTCCTGCAACAACGCTTCGTAAGAGAAATCCAGTACCCGGCCCGGATAGCGCGACTGCCAGAAGTCGATCACGCGCCGGTAGTCCCGGTAGTGGTCGGCCATGTCGTCGAGGTCGTAGCTGAAATGCATGCTGTGCCGGAACAGCTGGCGGTAGCAGGCGAAACAGGTTTCGAGCGGATCGCGATGGCAGTCGATGATTTTCGCGCCGGGCAGCATGGCCAGGGCCGCCCCCACCAGCGGCCAGTTCAACAGGCTCTTGTCGCTGAAACGGGGGCGCTTTTCGCGCCACCTTGCGGTGCGCGCCAGGTAGTCCTTGCCCAGCCGCCACCAGTCCTGCGCCGTCGCCGTCGCCACCCACTGCGGAAACGGCTGGCCACGCCGGCGGGATTCATCCTCGATCACCTGCGACAGGTCGGGAATCTCGTTGGCGCCCTCGACCTGCGGATGCGAGGCCAGGATGTGTTCGACCAGCGTCGAGCCCGAGCGCGGCAGGCTGACGATCAGGATCGCCTCCCGTCCCAGCGCCGGATCCAGCGGTGCCGGCAAGGGCAAGCGGAAGGTCTCCATGATGGCGTCAATGCGCGCGCGCTCGGCAGCGGCATCCCAGCCCACCTGGCGCCGCATCTCGGCATTCGCCTCGCGCAACGCCGCGAAGGCGCCCGCGTAATCGTGCTGATCCTCCAACGCCCTGAACAGGCTGAAGCCCAGCTCGGTGCGTGTTTCGGAACTGATGCCGGGATTGCGCAGGGCCAGCCGGATCTGCCCGATATCCTCATGATTCAGCGGCTCGGTCTTCAGGTTGGCGAGCGCGTGCCATGCCTTGGCCTGGTCGGGCTGCTGACGCAGCACGCGCCGGTACTCGGCAACCGCCCGGGCTATATCGCCTTGCATGGTGCAGATGTCCGCCAGACAGATACGCGCAAGGACGTGCCGGTCGTCCAGCGCCAGCGCGCGACGCAATGCCTCGGCTGCATCGTCCAGCCATGCCTGCTGCTTCAATGCCTTGCCAAGGTTGTACCAGGGCGACGCCTGTCCGGGTGCCATCTCGCAAGCACGGCGCAGATGGACCAACGCCTCATCCGGGACACCTGCATCCTGCAGGGCGCAGCCCAGGTACATCTGGATGTTTGCGTCGCCAGGACGCTGTCCGGCGGCCTTGCGCAGAAAACCGGCGGCCCTGGCACTGTCGCCGCGCATGAGGCAGGCGAGCCCATACAGGAATTGCGCATCGAACAGATCCGGCTCGGCCGCGAGCACCTGCGCAAGCAGGCGCTCGGCAAGATCGGGCTGCCTTTGATTGAGCGCCGCCCCGGCGTCTGCCAGCAATCGGCGCGTTGCCGGCGAAAGTGTGGGCTGTGGTGGCATGGACCGGATTGCTCGCTTGATGGTCAGAACCTGGCCTCGCATGCACGAACCACCTCCAGGACACGCCGATCAGCTTCATTGATGGCGGGGTGCGCAAGGCCCGCAGATTGTCGCATGTGATCGCTCCCCTGGCGGGTACCTCTGCATGGATGCGCGCAGCGGGATACGGATCTTCCCGGCGCCCCCGATCATCCGGAAGCGTTGCGCGCAGGCCGGTCGGTCGCATCTGCGTGCCGACCGGCCCCGCCCTCATTCCCCTTCGCCATCCTCCTCGAAACGCAGGTGCTTCACACTGCGGCCGTTGCGGCGGACCAGCTTGAGCGCCTCGATGCCGACGCGGATGTGGGCCTCGACGTACTTTTCGGTGACCTTGCGGTCGCTGGCTTCGGTCTTCACGCCCTCGGGGATCATCGGCTGGTCGGAGACCAGCAGCAGCGCACCGCAGGGAATCCCGTTGGCGAAACCGGCGGCGAAGATGGTGGCGGTTTCCATGTCCACCGCCATGCAGCGGGTGCGCCGGAGATAGGACTTGAAGTTCTCGTCGTGCTCCCAGACCCGGCGGTTGGTAGTGTAGACGGTGCCAGTCCAGTAATCGTGGCCGAGGTCGCGGATCATGGTCGAGACGCCGCGTTGCAGCTGGAACGCAGGCAGCGCCGGCACCTCGGGTGGCAGGTAATCGTTGCTGGTGCCCTCGCCGCGGATCGCGGCGATCGGCAGCACCAGGTCGCCGATCTGGTTCTTCTTCTTGAGCCCGCCGCACTTGCCGAGGAACAGCGCCGCCTTCGGCGTGATCGCGCTGAGCAGGTCCATCACGGTGGCGGCGTTGGGGCTGCCCATGCCGAAGTTGATCAGGGTGATGCCGTCGGCGGTGGCATTGGGCATCGGCCGGTCGCGGCCCTGCACTTCCACGCCGTGCCACTCGGCGAACAGGTCCACGTAGTGGCCGAAATTGGTGAGCAGGATGTACTGGCCGAACTGCTCCAGCGACGTGCCGGTGTAGCGCGGCAGCCAGTTGGTGACGATCTCGTACTTCTCTTTCATGCGGTATTGCCTTGTCCGATGGGGAACCTCCGCGCCCGCGGAGGGTGCCGGCGACGCCACGCCGGCGGGATCCTCAGGTCTGCCCCGCATTATATGGATGCAGGCGCCCTCGCCTGCCGCCCTCCGGAATTCGGCGCGGCCGCGTGTTATGTTGCGAATGCCATTCGAGGGGGATGACACATGCGCATGGGGCTGACCATGGACGCCGCCTGCGATCTGCCGCAGGCGTTCGTGCAGGAACACCGCATCACGGTGATGCCGATCACCGTGAAGGTGGATGGCGAGACCTTCATGGATGACCGCGACCCGGCGGAGATCCAGCGCTTCATCAACCGCCGCCTCGGCAACCGCAGCCACTCGGCGGAAACCGAGCCGACCACGGCCGAGGAAGTGCAGCAGCTGTTCCTGAAGCGCCTGGTGCTGGAGCAGGACTGCATGTTCTGCCTCACCATCACCGCCACCCGCAGCCCGATCCACGACAACGTGGTGCGCGCCAGCTTCGCGGTGCTGCGCGGCTATCGCGAGGTGCGCGAGCCGGCCGGGATCAACGGCCCGTTCCTGATGCGGGTGATCGACACCCGCAACATCTTCGCCGGCGCCGCACCGGCGATCTGGGAGGCGGCCCGGCTGATCGCCGCGGACGAGGCGCCGGCCACGATCCGCGAACGACTCAACCACATCGCCAATCACAGCTACGGCTACATGCTGCCGCGCGACCTGTACTACCTGCGCGCCCGCGCCAAGAAGAAGAACGACCGCAGCGTGGGGCTGTTCAGCGCGGTGCTGGGCTCCGCGCTGGACATCAAGCCGATCCTGCGCTGCTTCCGCGGCGAGACCGGGCCGGTGGGCAAGGCGCGCGGCTTCGAACAAGGCGCGCAGCAGCTGTTCGACTACGCCGCCGCCCGCGTGCGCGCCGGCCTGCTGGTACCGGTGGTGTGCGCGAGCTACGGCGGCGACCTCGCCGTGCTGTCGCACCTGCCGGGCTACACCGGCCTGCGCACGGCCTGCGAGGAATGCGGCGTCACCCTGCTGGAAGCGCCGATGAGCATCACCGGCATGGTCAACGTGGGCGAAGGCGCCGTCACCCTGGGCTTCGCTGCCGAGGAACACGAGGCCGCATTCTGAGGCTCGCCCTGCGTGGCCGTGGAACAGACGATGCCGCGCCTGCCCGCCTTGCCTGCCTGTCTCGCACTGCTCGGTGCCGGCCTGTGCGTGCCGGGTCATGCGCAGACGGTCTACAAGTGCACGGGAACGCACGGCGAAGCCAGTTACCAGTCCTCGCCCTGTCCTGGCGCACAACGCCAGCGGCAGATCGTTCTCGACGCACCGCCCGCGTCACCACCACCGGCCCCTGCGCCGGCGGTGGCCACCAGCACGGCACCGCTTGTTGATACCGCGCCGGCGCTCCCGCCGCCGCCAGCCGCACCGATCCCCGCGCTGTACCAGTGCGTGCGCGCCACCGACGGCAAAACCTACATCAGCACCACCGGCGAGCCGCCCGGCTACTACGCACCGCTCGGCATCGTCGGCCTGCTCACCTCGCTGACACAGCAATACGACGCGACCAGCCACACGGGCCGCGACCAGCCCAACGCCGCCATGGTCCCCGGCTACTACTACACCCGGGTGCAGGATCGCTGCCGTGCCCTGGGCCCGCAGGAGACCTGCGAGGTCCTGCGCAAGGACTGGACCGAGAACGAACGCAAACTCAGCCGTGCCTTCAAGAGCGACCAGCCACCGCTGCTCCAGCGCGAGGCCGGGTTGCGCGCGCAACTGCAGGGTTGCGGCGGCCCGTAGGAGCGGCTTCAGCCGCGACTCCCGCAGCGCTGATCGCGGCTGAAGCCGCTCCTACGGCCAGAAAGTCAGAAGCCGTAGCTGAGGAAGCCACCGTCCACGCCCAGCACCTGGCCGGTGATGTAACTGGCGGCAGGCAGGCACAGGAAGGCGATCGCCGCGGCCACTTCCTCCGGCTCGCCGATGCGCCTGAGCGGTGTGCGATCCAGCACCTCTTCCAGGTAGTCCTCGTCGGCCAGCGCAGAATCGGTGCGCTGGGTGCGGATGTACCACGGCGCCACCGCATTGACGCGGATGCCGTCCACGGCCCACTCCGCGGCGAGGTTGCGGGTGAGCTGGTGCAACGCGGCCTTGCTCATGCCGTAGGGGGCGCCGGTGCGCACGTGGGTGACGCCGGACACCGAACCCACGTTGACGATCGCCGCGTTCGCATGCTGCACCAGCTGCGGATGCGCCAGCCGGCACATCTCGAACGCGGCGAACAGGTTCAGTTCGAAGATCGCGCGGTAGTCATCGCCACCGTACTCCAGTGCCGGTTTCGGCATGTTGCCGCCCGCATTGTTGACCAGCAACGACAGCGGCAGGCCGAGATCGGCCACCCAGTCGAACACCGCGAGCCGGTCCTCCGCCTCGGCGAGATCGGCACCCAACGCGTAAACCTCGATGCCCTCGTACTCGTCGGCCAGCTCCACCCGCACCTGTTCGAGGTAGTCCTCGTCGCGCGCCACCAGCAGCAGGTTCGCGCCCAGCCCGGCCAGCTCGTGCGCGGTGGCGTAGCCGATGCCCTTGCTGGCCCCGGTGACCAGGGCGGTGTGGCCGTGCAGCTGCCAGGCGTCGATGCGGCTGTTCATGGCGCGAGCTTACACGATGGCCTTGCCGGAGAGACCATGCAGCGGGACACTCGACGCCTGCATTCCACGAGGCTTGCGCGATGAAAGCCACATTGCCCCTGCTGTGCCTGCTCACTCTCGCCGCCTGCTCCGGCAAGCCGCCAACGCCCACGGCGGCCGCGCAACCGGCCGCGGCGGCCAGCAGTCGCGTCGCCACGCCGTGGGACGCGATGAAGGCCGACGAGCAGCGTGCGAAGGACGTGCAGAAGATCGTGGACAAGCAGGCCGCGGACCAACGCAAGCAGATCGAGGCACAGACGCAATAGCCTGTCGCATTTGGACGTCTCGACGTCCGTGTGCCTTGCCAGTCGTCGCGTTTGCCGGCATCTTTGCGGCATGCATGCCGATACCAACCACGCCTCTGCGCCGCCATTGCTGGAGATCGACGCCGCCACGGTGCTGCGCGGCGGCCAGCCTGTGCTCGACCGTTTCAGCCTGCGCGTCGACGCGGGCCGGCATACCGCGATCCTCGGCGGCAACGGCTCGGGCAAGTCCACCCTGGTGCAGTTGATCGCGCGCCAGCTCTACCCGCTGGCACCGGGCAACGGCCGCAGCCCGGTGCGTGTGTTCGGCCGCGAGCATTGGAACGTGACCGAACTGCGCGGCTTGCTCGGCATCGTCTCGCCAGCCGTGCAGCGCGACTACACCAGCGAGATGCCACTGGAAGTGTTCGACGTGGTGGTCTCGGGCTTCTTCGCCGCGCGCGGACTGGGGCTGGATCACCAGGTCAGCGAGAGCATGCGCGAACGGGCTCGCGGCGCACTCGAACAACTCGGTGCCAGCCAGCTGATCGGCCGCGAGATGGCCAGCCTGTCCACCGGTGAGGCGCGCCGCGTGCTGATCGCCCGCGCCCTGGTGCATCGACCGCGCGCGCTGCTGCTGGATGAACCCTGCGCCGGACTGGATCTCGCCAGCCGTCGCCGCTTCCTGGAAAGCCTGCGCGCGCTGGCGCGCAGCGGCACCACCCTGCTGCTGGTGACCCACCACGTCGAGGAGATCATCCCCGAGATCGATCAGGTGCTACTGCTCGGACAGGGCCGCGTGCTGCGGCAGGGCGACAAGGCCGCCGTGCTCACCGGCGACGCGCTGGGCGAAGCGTTCGGCATGCCGGTGCACGTCGCGCAGCATGGCGACTGGTACGACGCGGCGGCGGCTCCGCCGTAGGAGCGCACCCTGTGCGCGATGGCTCTTGCTTCGATCAAAGCGCAAGACAATCGCGCACAGGGTGCGCTCCTGCAATCCGCATCAATGGGGCGAGCAGAAGCAGTATGAGTAGACGTTCGGCGTACCGGCCTTGGCGTCCTGCAGCAGCGACAGCTCCGGCGCCAGCGCGTGGATCTGCGCGAACCACGGCGGCAGCCGCACACCCCATGACTGCAGCAGCTCCACGCTGGCGCTCTGGCTGAAGCCGACCATGAAGCGCTCGAATGCGCCCAGCGGCGCCTGCTCGTAGCGCACCGGGTAAGTCTTGCCCAGCTTGGCGAGGCTGGCGGCCTCGGCCACCGCGTCGTCCTGGCCGCCAAGCTGGTCGACCAGGCCGCGGTCGAGCGCCTGGCTGCCGGTCCACACGCGGCCCTGGGCAATCGCGTCGATGTCGGCGAAGCTCTTCCCGCGTGCCTTGGCCACACCGCCCACGAAATCGCGGTAGCCCTTGTCGATGGTCGCCTGGATCACCGCACCCACCCCGGGATCGAGCGGGCGCGTGATGTCGAACGCACCGGCCATCGGGCCGGTAGCCACGCCGTCGCTCTGGATGCCGAGTTTGGCCAGCGTGTTCGGCACCGTGTAGTACATGCCGAAGATGCCGATCGAGCCGGTGATGGTGTTCGGCTCGGCCACGATGCGGTCGGCGTTCATCGAGATCCAGTAGCCGCCGCTGGCGGCCACGTCGCCCATCGACACCACCACCGGGATGCCGGCCGCGCGGGTGAGCGCCACTTCGCGGCGGATCTGCTCGGCGGCGTACACCTCGCCGCCGGGCGAGTCGACGCGCAGCACCAGCGCCCTGGTGCGCTTGTCCTCGCGCGCGGCACGGATCAGCGCAGCGGTGGATTCGCCGCCGATCGAACCCGGCGGACGCTTGCCGGCGGCGATCTCGCCCTCGGCCACCACCACGGTGACGCCGGGCGCGAACAGGCTTGTGTTGTCCGGCAGGTCGGCGGCGTACTGCGCCAGGTCCACCGCACGGAAACCGTGGCCGTTCTTCGCCGCGGGCACGCCCTGGGCGTGCAGCATCGCGATCAGCTCGGCGCGGGTGGCGGTGCCGTCGATCAGGTGTTCGTCCAGCGCCAGCTTGGCGAGGTCGCCCTGGGTGCTGGCGATGGTCTGCGGCAGGTCGTCGACGTCGGCGCGCAATGCCGCGGTATCGAGCTTGCGCAGCTTCGCCACCTCGGCGAGGTATTCGTCCCACAGCCCGCCCATCCAGTAGCCGTCGGCCTCCTTCGAGGCGGCCGAGGCATGGTCGAGGATGTACGGCTCGGCCGCGCTCTTGAACTGGCCCACGCGGAACAGGTGCACGTCCACGCCCAGCTTGTCGAGCAGATCCTTGTAGAACAGCCGGTAGTTGGCGAGGCCGGTCAGCATCAGGCTGCCCTGCGGATCGAGCAGCACGCGGTCAGCATGCGCGGCGAGGTAGTACTGGCCCTGGTCGAGATTCGCCGCCCAGGCGATCACCGGCTTGCCGGTGGCGCGGAAGCGGTCCAGCGCCGCGCCCACCTCGCGCAAGGCGGCAAAGCCGCCAGCGTGCAGGTCGCCCGGCAGCAGCAGGATGCGGCTGATGCGCTTGTCGTGCGCGGCGGCGTCGATGGCGCCGACCAGGTCGCGCAGCTGCACCTGGTCCGGCTTGTTGCCGGACAGCCGCGCCAGCGTGCGTTGCAGCGGGTCGATGCTGTACTGCTCGACCAGCTGGCCCTCCGGCTTGAGCACCAGCACGCTGTTGTCCGCCACTTCATGCGACGACCGGCTGCCGGCGACGCCACCGACAACCAGCAGCAGCACGATCAGCAGCAGGAAGAAGAACACCGCGTTGATGATGACCAGCCGCACCACGTTGATGCCGCGGCCGATCCCGCACAGCACCGCCCAGAAGCCATGCCTGCGCGGCGGCGGGGTTGCCGACGACGGCGAAGGGCGTGACGGCATGGGCGGTGGCGGCATCGGTGCGGGTTCCGTGGTGGATGCGCGCTAGCGTAGCCGCTTGCGCGGCGTCACGTCATGCCTGGCGCGACCGGTATCGGCGCTTCCGCCGCGGCCGGCATGTGCCGCCGCCAGCGCTCGCGCCAGGCGCTGCGCCAGAAGCGCGTGAACAGCATCACCGCCGCCACGCTCAGGCCGGCGATCAGGCCCATCCACATGCCGCGTGCGCCCAGACCGCGATGGAAGGCCAGCCACCAGCCCGTGGGCATGCCCACGCCCCAGTAGGCAAACAGCGTGATCGCCATCGGCGCGCGGGTGTCCTTGAGCCCGCGCAGCGCTCCGTTCGCGGCCACCTGGATGCCGTCGGAGAACTGGAACAGCCCGGCCAGCACGATCAGCTGCGCCGCCAGCGCGATCACCCTGACATCGTGCGTGTACAGCGTGGCGATGAAATGCGGCAGGCTCAGCATCATTGCCGCCGAGACCAGCTGGGTGGCCAGGGTCAGGCCGATGCCGCAGAAGCCGGCGTAGCGCACGCCGCGGGCGTCGCCACGACCCACCGCGTTGCCCACCCGCACGGTGATCGCCATCGCCAGGCCCAACGGGATCATGAAGAACAAAGCGGCGACGTTGAGCGCCACCTGGTGGCTGGCGATCACGTCCTCGCCGAGCGTGCTGATGAGCAGCGCGGTGGCCACGAACATGCCACCCTCGGCCAGCAGGGTCACCGCCATCGGCGCACCGATGTGCAGCAGCGCGCCGATGCGCCGCCAGTGCGGCCACTCGAAACGCTCCAGCAGGTTCAGCCCGCGGTAGTTGCGGTGCTTCAGCACGTAGGTGCCGAAGCCCAGCATCTCCAGCCACAGCACGGTGGCGGTGGCGATGCCGCAGCCATGCGCGCCCTGCGGCGGGATGCCCAGCTTGCCGAACATCAGCACGTAGCCCAGCGGCACCAGCAATGCGAGGCCGCCAAAGCCGAAAACCATCGACGGCTTGGTCAGCGACAGGCCTTCGGACAAACCGCGCAGCGCGAAGTAGCAGGTCAGCGCGGGCGCACCCCAGCTGATCGCGAACAGGAAACGCTCCACATCGTGGCGCAGGCTGGGCGTCACCCCGATCAGGTCGATCAGCGGCCCTGCATGGCGCACCGCGAACCACAGCACCGCGCCCATGCCCAGCGCCAGCCACAATGCCTGGCGGAACACGCCGCCCACCTCGTGGCGCCGACCGGCGCCGTCCAGCTGCGCCACCGAGGGCGGCACCGCCATCATCATGCCGATGCCGCAGACGATCACCAGCGACCAGAGGTTGGCGCCCACCGCCACCGCGCCCAGCACATGGGCGCTGACGTGGCCGGAAAGCACCGTGTCGATCACGTTGCTGCCGACCGCGGCCAACTGGGCGAAGATCAGCGGGATGGCAAGGCGCATGGTGGCGCCGATCTCGTGCCGCACGCGGGCACGCTCGGGGCGAAACGGTTTCATCGAAGGCTCCTGCGAGCGGACATTCTAGCGGGCGGGGCTGTCGGGAGCCGCATGCTGTGCCAAGATCGCGCGCTGCAGCGGAAAGAAGGGGCACGCGATGAAGTCATTGGTCAGCCACGAAGGCCAGCACTGCGCCAACTGCGGCACGCCACTGGTGGGCGACTTCTGCCACGGGTGCGGTCAGTCCATGCACAGCGTGCTCAAGCCGATGCACCACATGGTCGAGGAAACCGTGGAGACGGTGCTGCACATCGACAGCCGCATCGTGCACACGCTGCCGCCGCTGTTCCTCAAGCCGGGCTTTCTCACGCTGGAATATTTCTCCGGCCGCCGCGTACGCTACATCGCGCCGTTCCGGCTGATGTTCGTGCTGTGCCTGCTGTGCTTCTTCGTGCTGCACCTGGCCACCTCGGCGGCGATCAGCCACAGCATCGAACAGCGCCAGCAGCACGTACTGCTCGATCGCGGCACCGATTTCGCCCAGGCCGACAGCGCGGACGAGGTGCACGAACTGCTTGACGAGAAGAACAACGCGCTGAACGCCGTGCGGACCTTCGGCGACGACGCGATGGCCGCGCAGGCAGCTCGCGTGAAGCAGCAGCTGCGCGCGGCCGCCGACCGGCGGCTGGCGGAGTTGCACGCCCCGCCGCTGCCCGCGGCGTACGCCACCGCCTCCCCGGTCACCCGGAGCGAGACCAGCAAGCCGGTGCAGATCGCCTGGCTGCCCGATTTCGCCAACCAGCGGTTGAATGCGGTCCGCGAGCACATGCTCGACAACTGGCACGCCTTCCGGCACGGCGACGCGTTGAGCCGCGAGGCAGCCAAGGACCGCATGGTCAACGGCGTCTTCGGCAAATTGCCGGGCGCCATGCTGGTACTGGTGCCGGTGTTCGCACTCCTGCTCAAGCTGTTCTACGTGTTCAAGCGGCGGCTCTACATGGAGCACCTGATCGTGGCGCTGCACAGCCAGGCCTTCCTGTTCCTGTGGCTGCTGCTGTGCACGCTGCTGGCCGCCCTGGCCGGCTGGCTGGAGCCGCACGCGCTGTGGACCACATACCCGCTGAACTGGCTGGAGCGGATCCTGGTGCTGTGGGCGCCGATCTACCTGTTGCTGATGCAGAAGCGCATCTACCGGCAGGGCTGGCCGATGACCCTGCTGAAGTACTGGTGCATCGGCTGGTGCTACTTCTGGCTGCTCTTCTTCGTGCTGATCTGTGCATTCGTGTTGGGGCTGGCGCACTAGCGCAAATCGCCCCGGCGCACGCCCAGCGGCGTCATGGCCGGGGCCACCTGGCCGCGGTTTTGCACAGCGTCACCGGGCTGTCAAGGCGCCCCTCACCATTTGGCCGTTCGATGAATGCTCGCTGGACGAAAATCACAAGTTATTGATATGGAAACATTTTTTCACATGACCAAAACGTGTCCAGACTGTCGCGAAGGGCTTCACCATGCGCTTCAGAGCCCCTCGTCCCCGCGTCGTCCACAGACTTGTCCACAGCCCTTGTGGATAAGCGAAAAAACCTGCACGGCTGAGTGACTTGCGTCCTACTCCTCGACCCGTGGGCAGCATGTGTCCGCAAGCTCTGCCCCGCCTGCCCCTTGTGCGGAGAATGCGGCCTCGACGACGCCGCTAAACTTGGTCGCCATGATGCCCGCCGTCCTGCGCGTCGCCCTGCCGGTACCCCTGCCCACCCTGTTCGACTACCTGCCGCCCGCGGCCGGCGGCGGGATCCGGCCGGGTAGCCGGGTACTGGTGCCGTTCGGCCGCGGCAAGGCGGTGGGCGTGGTGGTGGCCACCGGTGTGGAGCCCGCGGTGGGCATGGGCAAGCTGAAACGCGCGCTGCGCCTGCTCGACGAAGCGCCCCTGCTCGATGCCGAACTGATGCAGACCCTGGCCTGGGCCGCCGACTACTGGCTGGGCGCGCCCGGCGAAGCTTATGCGAACGCACTGCCGCTGGCCTTGCGCGAGGCAAAACCGCTGCCAACGCTGGGCGAGGAATGCTGGTCGCTCACCATCGCCGGACGCAGCGCGCTGGATGCCGGCAGCCGGCGCGGCGCCAGTCGCAGCCTGCTCGCCGAACTCGCCACGGGTCCGCTGGGCGTCGCCGAACTGGACGCCTGCCTGCCCGGCTGGCGCGCCGCGGCAAGGCGGCTGCTCGGAGCCGGCCTGGTCGAACGTGGCGAACGTACCGTCAGTAACGCCATCGCCACGCGCGCCGCGCCGCCACTCAGCGCGGAACAGCAACAGGCCGTCGACACGGTGGCTGGCGATCTCGGCCGCTACCAGTCCTTCCTGCTCGACGGCGTCACCGGCAGCGGCAAGACCGAGGTATACCTCGCCCTGATCGAGCGCGTGCTGGCGCAGGGCCGGCAAGCCCTGCTGCTGGTGCCCGAGATCGGCCTCGCCCCGCAGACCGTGCGCCGCCTGCGCGAGCGCCTCGGCGTGACGGTCGAGGTGATCCATTCCAACCTGGCCGAGGGCGAACGTGCCCGTGCCTGGCTGCGCGCACGATCGGGCGAGGCGAAGGTGATCCTGGGCACCCGCTCCGCGGTGTTCACCCCGCTGCCGCACGCGGGCCTCGTCATCGTCGACGAGGAGCACGACGGCGCCTACAAGCAGCAGGAAGGCTTCCGCTACCACGCGCGCGACCTTGCCGTGGTGCGTGCCCGTGCGCTGGGCGTGCCGGTGCTGCTCGGCTCGGGCACGCCGTCGCTGGAATCGCTGGCGAACGTGGAAGCCGGCCGCTATCGCGCGCTGCATCTGCGCGCGCGGCCCGGCGCGGTGCGGCCGCCCACGGTGCAGATCGTGGACATGCGCGCGCAGCGGCTGGAGCACGGCCTCTCGCCCACCCTGCTCGCCGCGGTGGCCGAGACGGTGGCGCGCGGCGAACAGGCACTCGTGTTCCGCAACCGCCGCGGCTACGCGCCGGTGCTGCTGTGCCACGCCTGCGGCTGGCATGCTGACTGCCCGCGCTGCGAACACCCGCTGACCCTGCATGCCGGCCGCCGTGCCCTGGTCTGCCATCACTGCGACTATCACAGCCGCATTCCTGCCACCTGCCCGGCCTGCGGTGCCACCGAGCTGAAGCCGCAGGGCCAGGGCACCGAGCGGCTGGAGGAAGCATTGGCCGCGCGCTTCCCCGACGTGCCCGTATTGCGCATCGACCGCGAGACCACGCGCCGCCGCGACGCTTTCGAACAGCTGCTGGACAAGCTGCGCGACGAGGCGAAACCCGCGATCCTCGTCGGCACCCAGATGCTGGCCAAGGGCCACGACCTGCCCAACCTCACCCTGGTCGCCATCGCGGGCGTGGACGAAGGCCTGCTCAGCGTGGACTTCCGCGCCGGCGAACGGCTGGCGCAGCAGCTGGTGCAGGTGGCCGGACGCGCCGGACGCGCCGCCAAGCCGGGCCGCGTGTTGTTGCAGACCCATCATCCGGATCATCCGCTGCTGCGCCAACTGCTGACGCAGGGCTATGCCGCCGCCGCGCAAAACCTGCTCGCCGAACGGCGGCAGAGTGCGCTGCCGCCGTTCGCGCACCAGGTGTTGCTGCGCGCCGAGGCCACGCAACGCGTGGCGGTCGACGGCTTCCTCGCCGAAGCCTGTGCCGCGCTGCCGCCGGATCATGGCCTGCAGATCGCCGGCCCGATGCCCGCGCCGATGCCGTTGCGCGCCGGCCGCCAACGCGGCCAGCTGCTGCTGGAGGCCGCGAACCGCCGCGAGCTGCACGCCGCGCTGCACCCCTGGGCCGCGCAACTCGCGCGCCTGCCCGGCGCGCGCAAGGTGCGCTGGTCCCTCGACGTGGATCCCATCGACCTCTACTGATGGCGCAGTTCCGCCCCGGCAAATTCCGGGCGCGCTAGGATCGGGCGGATGGCGATGGGGAGGCGGCATGAAACTGCCCGAAGCATTGGTCAACTTCTTCGGCCTTGGCGGCATCGAGACGCTGACGTCCACGCACCACCTGACGCTGGCCTCGTTCAGGAGCATCCAGGGCATCGAGGCGGTGGTCTCGCCGATCTTCCCCGCGATCCTGATGTGCGAGATCGCCTTTCTCGTCTGGGCCTACCATCGCTCGCCGCGCAGGCTCTACGGGGTCTACAAGATCCCCGTGCTGATCTACGCGTTCAACTGGATCATCGGCCTGCTGGTCAACATCCATGTGTTCCTGTGGACACAACGGCACTTCGCCGCATTCGCGCCATTCACCGCGACACTGCGCGTCGGCTGGTTCTTCTATGCCTACGTCGTGTGGGAACTGAGCCATTTCGTCTACCACTGGACCTGCCACAAGGTGCGGCTGCTGTGGGTGCTGCACTCGCCGCACCACGCTCCCACGCACATGAATCTCGGCGTGATCTTCGCCGCCTTCTTCCTGCAGGGCACCTACGCCAACTTCGTGCGCACGGCGATCTGCTCGATCCTGGGCGTGCCCGTGGAGCTGTTGCTACTCTGCATGGTGATCGACGCCTGCTGGGGCTCGCTGATCCATTTCAGCGAGGAACTCTGGCCATCCGGCAAAACCGGCTGCTTCCTCGACACGCTGCTGCTGATGCCCTCGGATCATCGCGTCCATCACTCCAGCAACCCGGAGTACATCGACACGAACTACTGCAATACCTTGCCGATATGGGACAAGCTGTTCGGCACGCTGCGCCGCGAGACTCCCGGAATCAGGCCCAGATACGGCTTGAGCCGCCCGCAGAAGCCCAATCATTTCACCGACACCTATTTCGGCGAAATCGGCCTGCTCTGGCACGATATCCGCAACGCGGATTCATGGAAGAAGCGCGCGCTGCTGGTCGTGATGCCGCCCGGCTGGGGATCACCGGGTCACTGACCGGTAGCCGGCGGACGTTGGCCCGCGCCCCTCCTCGATTGAATGCGCAACGTGGAGAACTTATAATCAACATATAATCTGGAAACCTCTTTGGAGGCCGCCATGTCCCAAATCACCCTGTATCTGGACGACGCCACGCAGGCGCTGGTGGACGAGGCTGCACAGGCCAGTGGCCTGTCCAAGAGCCGCTGGGTGGCCGAAGCCATCCGCAAATACGCGGCCCACGAATGGCCGGAGGACTGCCTGGCACTGGCCGGACGCTTCGCCGATTTCCCGCTGCGCGAGGATGCACCCAGCGTGGCCGACATGCCGCGCTTGGGCTTCTGAGCATGCTGGTGCTGGACAGCAACACCATCAGCTACTACTTCCGTGGCGACGCGAGCGTAGTGAGGCGGCTGCAAGCCCTCCGTCCCGCAGAGATTGGCGTGCCCGCCATCGTGGAATACGAACTGCGCTGTGGCCTGCTGCGCCTGCCGACCGCGGCGGCCACCCCGCGTCTGGCCGCGCTGGCCCAGCTGCTGCAACCCATGCAGATGCTGCCGTTCGACAGCGAGTGCGCGCAGCATGCGGCCCGCATCCGCGTGGCGCTGGAAGCCACCGGTACACCGATCGGTCCGCACGACACCCTGATCGCCGCCACGGCACTGCGCCACCAGGCCACGCTGGTGACGCGCAACGAACGCGAGTTTTCGCGCGTGCCTGGGTTGCATTGGGTGAATTGGCACGAGGCTGGATGAGAGCGGGTTCGAAGCACCGGATTGAAGGCCAGGGAGTCATGCGATGCCCGATGTACTGCCCCACATCGTGATACTCGGCGGCGGCTTCGGCGGGCTCACCGCCACGCAGGCCCTGGCCCGCACGCCGGCGCGCATCACCCTGGTCGACCGGCACAACCATCACCTGTTCCAGCCGCTGCTGTACCAGGTCGCCACCGCCGGCCTGTCGGCGCCTTCGATCGCCGCGCCGCTGCGGCAGATCCTGCGCCACCAGCGCAACGTCACCGTGCTGATGGACGAGGTCACCGGCATCGACCTCGCGCCACGCCGCGTGCAGCTCACGCGCGAACGGCTGGACTACGACTGGCTGATCGTCGCCACCGGCGCCGCGCATGCGTATTTCGGCCATGACGACTGGGCCGGCAACGCGCCGGGGCTGAAATCGCTGGACGACGCGCTGGCGATCCGGCGCCGGGTGCTCACCGCGTTCGAGCGCGCCGAGCAGGAGGACGATCCCGCCCGTCGCCAGGCCTGGCTCAATTTCGTGGTGGTGGGCGGCGGCGCCACCGGCGTGGAACTGGCCGGCACGCTGGCCGAGATCGCGCGGCACACGCTGGCCGGCGAATTCCGTCGCGCCCAGCCGAGCACGGCCAACATCCTGCTGGTCGAAGCCGGCCCGCGCGTGCTGGCCGCGTTCGATCCCGCATTGTCGGCGAAAGCGCAGCGGCAGCTGGAGCAACTGGGCGTGCAGGTACAGCTGGGGCAGGCCGTGACCGCGGTGGACGATGCCGGCGTCACCCTGGGCGGGCAACGCATCGCGGCCCGCACCGTGCTGTGGGCGGCGGGCGTGGCCGCCTCGCCGCTGGGTCGCATGCTCGATGCACCGCTGGATCGCGCCGGACGCGTGTCCGTGCAGGACGATCTTTCCCTGCCCGGCCATCCCGAGGTGCTGGTGCTCGGCGACCTCGCCAGCGTGCAGCAGGACGGCCGCCCGGTGCCGGGCGTGGCCCCCGCCGCCAAGCAGATGGGCCAGCACGCGGGCAAGCTGGTCGCCGCACGCCTGCACGGCGACACGCGCGCCATGCCGTTCCGCTACCGCGACACGGGCGCGCTGGCCACCATCGGCCGCATGGCGGCAGTAGCCCAGTTCGGCAAGCTGCGGCTGTCCGGCGTGCTCGCCTGGTGGGTATGGCTGGGCGCGCACATCTGGTTCCTGATCGGTTTCCGCAACCGGTTGGTGGTGATGCTGGACTGGGCGGTGGCGTACTGGACCCAGGCGCGGCACGCGCGGATCATCACCGGGCAGGACAAGCGCACGGATCGAGGCTGACGGCGCCCGCCGCTCGACGAACAGCCGGGATGTTATCCGCCGGCTGCCTTGCCGCCACCGTGTGCCGGCTTCTGCGCCAACTGCTCGCGCGACCAGCCGCCGCCGAGCGCGCGGATGAGCTGCACGCTGGCACGCAACTGTTGCGTGCCGAGGGTCAGCACGCTGCTTTGCGCCTGCAGGGCAGCAGTCTGTGCCTGCACCACGTCGAGGTAGCTGGCGGCGCCGGCCTTGTACTGCTTCATCGCCAGATCCAGCGAGCGTTGCGCGGCGACGGCGGCGGCCTGCTGGTCGACCATGGCGGCGCCGAGGCGATCGAGCAGGGCGAGGTTGTCCTCGACCTGCTGGAACGCGGCCAGCACCACGCCGCGGTATTTCGCGCCGGCTTCGTCCGCCGCGGCCTTGGCGGCGGCGACCTGCGCCTTGCGCAAGCCGCCATCGAAGAGGTCGAACAGCAGCGAGGGGCCGAGCGCCCAGACATGGTTCGGGGCGGTGAGCAGGTCGGCATAGCGCTTGCTGAGGAAGCCGCCTTGCGCATCCAGCGTCAGCGAGGGGAAGTAGGCCGAGCGCGCCACGCCGATCCCGGCATTGGCTTCGGCGGTGCGGCGTTCGGCGGCGGCGATGTCGGGCCGGCGCTGCAGCAGGGTCGACGGCACGGCCAGCGGAATCTGCGGCAACGCGATGGCCGCCGTCTGCGCCGGCAGGCTGAACTGCGAGGCGGATTCGCCCACCAGCACGGCGATGGCATCCTGCATCTGCGCACGCTGCGCCGCGGTCTGCGCCCACTGCGATTTCACCGTGGACAGCTGCGTCTGCGCGCGCGCCACGTCCAGGCCGGAGACGATGCCGCCGCTGTGCAGGGTCTGCGTGAGCTGCAGCGCCTTGCGGTAGGCATCGATGCTCTGCTGCAGCAGCTGCAGTTGCTGGTCGATGCCGCGCAGCGCGAGGTAGTCGTCGGCGAGCTGCGCCTGCAGGCTGAGCTGCACGGAAGCGAGGTCGGCAGCGGTGGCCTGCGCCTCGTCCCTGCCGGCGGCGACGGTGTCGCGCACCTGGCCCCACAGGTCCACCTCGTAGCTGAGCTGCACGCCCGCGGTGTAGGTGTCGTAGTCCGCCGGTGACGTGGCGCCGCGCAAGGGCGCGGTGTCGGACTGGCGCTGGCGCACGGCGCCGGCGCCGGCGCCGATCTGCGGGAAATAGCCGGAGCGCGCTTCGCGGAACAGCGCCTGCGCCTGCTGGTAGTGCGCCAGCGCGGCGGCGAGGTCGGCATTGTGGGCGAGCAGGCGCTGCTGCAACTGGTCTAGCCGCGGGTCGCCGTACAACGACCACCAGTCCGCGCGCGGCAGCTGGTCGGCCGGCTGCGCCAGCACCCACGGGCCGGTGTCGCGGTACTGCGCGGCGACCGGCGTCGTCGGCACCTTGTAGGCCGGCGCCAGGTTGCAGCCGGCCAGCGCCGCCGCCACTGGCAACGCCAGCAGAGAGCGACGGCGCAGTGCGGGCAGGAAGCGGTCAGCCCTTCGCATGGGAATCGTCCGCCTTCTGCTGCTCGGCCACGCGCACGTGATCGCCCGTGTCGATGCCGTCGGGCGGACTGTCGATCACCTGGTCGGTGGGGGCGAGGCCGGCGCCGATCACGGCGCGCTTGCCGTCGTCGCGCAACACCGTCACCGACTTGAACGTCACGCGGTCGCCGGCACCGAGCGTGGCCACCTGCATGCCCTTGCCGTTGAAGACCAGCGCGCTCGACGGAATGCTCAGGCCGTTGCGGGTCGAGCCCAGGTCCAGTTCCACGCTGGCGAAGCCGCCGGGCATCAGTTCGCCACTGCGGTTGTCCACCAGCAACTGCATCAGCGTGGTGCCGCTGGCGGCGTTCACCGCGTCCGCCGAATCGAGCACGGTGGCCTGGTAGGTCTTGCCCGGATGCTCGGGCACGCGCAGCACGGCGCGGGTGCCGCGCGGCACCTGCGGCACGTAGCTCTGCGGCACGTTGACGTACAGGCGCAGCTTGCTGGTGTCGGACACCACGAACAGCTCCGGACCGGCGCCGCTGCCGACATTGATCAGCGCGCCCACGTCGGTGTCGCGCGCGGTGACGGTGCCGTCGAACGGCGCGACGAGCCTAGCGAAGCCCTTCTCGACCTCGAGCTGGTCGACCTGCGCCTGCGCGGCCTTCACCTGCGCCTCGGCCGCGTTCAGCGCGCTGGTGCGCTGGTCGATGTCCTGCTGCGCGACCGCGTCGGTGCCGGCCATCGCCTGCCAGCGTTTGGCGCTGATCTGCGCCAGCTTCGCGTTGGCCTTGGCGACGCCGAGGCCGGCTTGCGCCTGCGCGAGCTGCTGGTCGACGTCGGGTGTCTCGATAGTGCCGAGCAGGTCGCCCTTCTTCACGCGGGCGCCGATGTCCGTGTTCCAGCTCTTGAGGTAACCGGAAACGCGCGCGTAGATCGGCGCGCTCACAAAGGCCTGCAGGCGGCCCGGCAACTGCAGCGTGGGCTGACCCGCGGCCGCCTCCGGCTGCACCACCGCGACCACCGGCAGTGCCTGCTGCTGCGTCCAGTCGCGCATCTGCGCCGTGCCATGGGCACGGCTGGCCACGCCGTAGACGACGACGATCGCCGCCACCACGGCGGCAACGATGCCGGCCGTGCGCAGGCCGCGCGGCACGGCTTGCGGCTGGGTGTGCGGATCAAGCTGGGACATGGATCTCTCCGGAGTTGCCTTGCGGCGCATGCTTCTCGCCATGGCGCCGGTGGACGATGCTGAACACGACAGGGACGAAGAACAGGGTGGACACGGTGGCGAACACCAGGCCGCCGATCACCGCGCGGCCGAGCGGCGCGTTCTGCTCGCCGCCCTCGCCCAGCGCCAGCGCCATCGGCAGCATGCCGATCACCATCGCCAGCGCGGTCATGCAGACCGGGCGGAAGCGTACGAAGCCGGCCTCCAGCGCGGCCCGCGCCGCGTCGCCGTGCTCGTCCAGCCGTTCGCGGCAAAAACTCACCACCAGGATCGAGTTGGCGGTGGCCACGCCCATGCACATGATGGCACCGGTGAGCGCCGGCACCGACAGCGTGGTGTGGCTGGCGAACAGCATCCACACGATACCGGCCAGCGCGGCGGGCAGCGCGGTGATGATCACGAACGGATCGGCCCAGGACTGGAAGTTCACCACGATCAGGAAATAGATCAGCACGATCGCGCCGAGCAGGCCGAACAGCAGGCCGCTGAACGCCGTGTTCATCGTCTGTACCTGGCCGAGCAGGGCCACGGTGGCACCCTTGGGCGCGTCCTTGGCGTTGGCGTCGATGATCTTCTGGATGTCGGCGGCCACCGCGCCGAGGTCGCGCCCCTGCGTGCTGGCGAAGATCTGCACCATCGGCTGGATGTTGTATTCCGACACCACCGCGTCGGCGCGGTCGTACTTGATGTCGGCGATGCCGCCGAGCACCGTGGTCGGGCTACCCGCTGCATTGACCGGCAGGTCCGCCAGCGCGGCGGAGGTATCCATGCGGTACTGCGGCGTCTGCATCACGATGGGATAGGTGATGCCGTTCTTCGGGTTGAGCCAGTAGGTCGGCGCCACCTGGCTGCTGCCAGCCAGGTTCACCACCATGCTGTTGGTGACGTCGCGCGGGGTGGCGCCGACGTATTGCGCGCGCGTGCGGTCGAGGTCCACGTCCACCGTGGGCAGCGACTGCGACTGCTGGATGCGCGCGTCGGCCACGCCGGTGACGCGGCGGATCTGCGCCAGCAGCTTGTTGGCGTAGGCGAAGTCCGCAGGCAGGTCGCGGCCGCGCACCTGCAGCTCGATCGGCGCCGGCGTGCCGAAGTTGAGGATCTGGCTGACGATGTCGGCGGGCAGGAACGAGAAAGTCACGCCGGGGAAGCGCTTCGGCAGTTCCTCGCGCAGGCGCTTCACGTAGTCGTCGGTCGGCGCATGCCCCTCGCGCAGCGCGATCTGGATGTCGCCGTCCTGCTCGCCGATCGTGCCGGTGTTGTTGTAGATGGTGTTGATCGACGACAGGAACGGCGCGCCGATGTTGTCGGCCACCGTATCCAGATCCTTCGCCGGGATGACCTGGCGGATCGCCTGCTCGATGTGGCCGAACTGCGCCGCGGTGTCTTCCAGCCGCGTGCCGACGCGCACGCGCACGTGGATCAGCATCTGGCCGGCATCCACCGACGGGAAGAAGTTGCGGCCCAGGAACGGCGCCAGCGCGAACGACAGCACCACGAAGGCGAGGAAGCCCATCGTGAACACGCGCCGGTGCTGCAGCGCCAGTTCGAGCAGGCCATGGTAGCCGCCGCGGATCTTCTCGAAGCGCGCCTCGAAGCGGCGCTGGAAGCGCACCAGCGGATTGCGCGACGGCGGCAGCGCCGCATTGATGCCGTGCTCGTCGGTGTGCGGCGCGTGCGGCTTGAGCAGGTACTTCGCCATCGTCGGCACCAGCGTGCGCGACAGGAAGAACGAGCAGATCATCGCGAACATCACCGCTTCGGCCATCGGCACGAACAGGTAGCGCGCCACGCCCTGCAGGAAGAACATCGGCACGAACACGATGCAGATGCACAGCAGCGAGACGAAGGCCGGCGTCACGATCTGCGCCGCGCCGTCCATGATCGCGGTCTCCACGCCCTTGCCGTGCTCGAGGTGCCAGTTGATGTTCTCGATGGTCACCGTGGCGTCGTCCACCAGGATGCCCACCGCCAGCGCCAGGCCGCCCAGGGTCATGATGTTGAGCGTCTCGCCCAGCGCCGACAGCAGGGCGACCGAGCCCAGCACCGCCAGCGGGATCGACACGGCGATGATCACCGTCGAACGCCAGCTGCCCAGGAACAGCAGGATCATCAGGCTGGTCAGCGCCGCCGCGATCACGCCTTCGCGGATCACGCCGGTCACCGCCGCGCTGACGAACACCGACTGGTCGCCCACCGGCTTGACCTGCAGCGCGTCGGGCAGCGACGGCCTGATCTCCGCCAGCATCTTCTTGATGCCGCTGATGATGTCCAGCGTGGAGGTGGCGCCGCTCTTGAACACGCTGAGCAGCACCGAGCGGCTGCCGTCCACGTGCACCATGTTGGTCTGCACCGCGCTGCCGAAGTGTACGTTGGCCACGTCGTGCATGTAGACCATCGCGCCGTTCACCGACTTGATCGGCAGGTTGGCGAGGTCTTCCAGCCCCGACGGCGCGTTGTTGAGGTTGACCACGTATTCGGTGTTGCCGACCTTCTGCGTGCCCACCGGCGTGAGCAGGTTCTGCGCGGCCAGCGCGTTGGCGACGTCGTTGCCGGTGAGGCCGCGCGCCTGCAGCGCGGCGGGATCGAGGTCGAACATCACCTGCGGCGTCTTGCCGCCGAACGGATACGGAATGCCCGCGCCCTCCACCGTCACCAGCCGGGTGCGCACCTGGTTGATGCCGAGGTCGGTCAGGTTCTGCTCGCTCAGGCCCTTGCCCGACAGCGCCAGCTGGATGATGGGCACGGTGGAGGCGCTGTAGTTGATGATCAGCGGCGGCGTGGTGCCCGGCGGCATCTGCTTGAGCAGGGTCTGCGCGATCGCGGTGACCTGCGCGTTGGCGGTGGCGATGTTGGCGCCCGGGTGGAAGAAGATCTTGACGATGCCAAAGGTGTTGTACGAGTTCGCCTCGATGTGCTCGATGTCATCCACCGTGGTGGTCAGCGCGCGCTCGAACGGCGTGTCGATGCGGCCGGCCATCTGGTCGGGCGGCAGGCCGGTGTACTGCCAGGCCACCGCGATCACCGGGATGTTGATGCTCGGGAAGATGTCCACCGGCATGCGCAGCGCGGCGAGCGTGCCGGTGATCAGGATGAGCAGGGAAAAGACAACAAAGGTATACGGCCGCGAAAGTGCGATCCTGACCAGGCCAATCATGGGGATTCCTGAGCGCGGATGTTGCGTCGCGGAAATTTTCTCATGCGGAGGGCGCGGGGCTTCATGAAGATAATTTCATGTGCCGGCTCCGCGCCCCTCTCCCGCTTGCGGGCACGCGGAGAGGCGCCATGGATGGCGCCGGCTTTGGGGAGCCAAGAGAGGGTTGGAGGAGAGGGCGGGGCTGCCCTGACGCTGAAACGGCAAAAAGCCCCTCTCCCACAAGTGGGAGAGGGGCTTTGCCATCTACGCCGCCTCGACCGTCGCCGCCGTCATGCAATGAATGCTGATGCACGCACCGCCGCCATCGCCGTCGCCGATCTCCAGGCGGTAGCCGTGCAGGCGCACGATCGCGCTGACGATGCTGAGGCCCAGGCCCGAGCCTGGCGTGCTGCGGCTGTTGTCGCCGCGGTAGAAGCGCCTGGTCACCGCGTCGCGCTCGCCGGCGGGGATGCCGGGGCCGCCATCCAGCACGTCCACGCGGGGACCGTTGCGTTCCATCCGCGCACGCAACAGCACGCGGCCGCCGGCGGGCGTGAACTTGATCGCGTTGCCGACCAGGTTGGCGAAGGCCTCGAACAGCAGGTGCGCATCGCCGCGCAGCGGGGCCAGCGGCGCCAGCTCCAGCACGAAGCCAAGGCCGCGGTCCTCGGCCAGCGGCGCATAGAAGTCATGCACCTGGTGCAGCACGCGCTCGAGGTCCACTTCGCTGAAGCAGGCGCTACGGTGCTGATCCTCCAGCTCGGACACCCGCAGCAGTGCGCGGAAACGCGTCAGCACGGCGTCGATGTCGGTCACGCAGGCCTCCACCAGCCCTGCCTCGGGTCGCCCGTCCAGTTGCTGCTGGACGCGGTAGAGCCGTGCGCGCAGGCGCGTCAGCGGCGTGCGCAGGTCGTGCGCGATGTTGTCGCATACGCCTTTCACCTCGCCCATCAGGCGCTCGATCTCGCCCAGCATGGTATTGACGATGCCAGCCAGCACGTCCAGCTCGTCGCCACGCCGGCTCACCGGCAGGCGCCGGGTGAGGTCGCCGCGCTGGATCGGCTCGGTGGCCAGCTGGATCGCACGGATGCGCCGCGCCGGGCCACGGCTGAGCAGCAGGCCGCCGAGCAGGCCGGGAATCACCGTCAGCGACAGACCCCACAACAGGGTGCGACGGATGATCGCGCCCAGCCCATCGATCGTGCTGGTGTCCTTGGCCAGCACCAGCAGCTTGCCGCCGGGCAGGCGCTGCGCCATCGCGCGCGCGCTGACGTCGCTGCGCAGGCGGTCGGTGCGCAACACGCCCTTGGGCAGCAGGTGCTGTTGGCCGTCGGCCACCAGCCCTTGCGGCAGGCTGGCGATGTTGCCGGCCAGCGGCCGTCCCTGCGCGTCGAACAGACCCGCCGACATGATGCCGTGCGGGTCGAGCGTGCCCGACGCATCCACCGCCTGCGGCAGGTGCGCGGCGTCCGTCTGCACGAGATACTGCATGCGCTGCGACACGATCTGGTCGAGCACGTGGGTGAGGTAGCGCGAGCTTTCCCACTGGATCGCGCCCAGCAGCACCACGCTCCACACCACGAACAGCGCGCCGTAGATCAGGATCAGGCGCGAGGTGGCCGAGCGCCAGACGTCAATCAGCGGGCGCAAGCCGATACCCCGAGCCGCGCACGGTGTGGATCAGCGCGGGCAGTCCCGCGATGTCGATCTTGCGGCGCAAACGGCCGATGTGCACGTCGATCACGTTGGTGCCCGGATCGAAATGGAAGCCCCAGACGTGTTCGAAGATCATCGTGCGGCTGAGCACCTGGCCGGAATTGCGCATGAGGAACTCCAGCAACCGGTATTCCGTGGGCAGCAGCGACAGCGGCTGGCCGTCGCGGAGGGCGACGTGCCGCACCAGATCGAGCTCCAGGTCGGCCACGCGCAGCCGATTTTCCGCCTGCGGCCGGTGCCGCCGCAACAGCACCTCGACCCGCGCCGCCATCTCGTCGGGCGCGAACGGCTTGGTGAGGTAATCGTCGCCGCCCGCGCGCAGGCCGCGCACGCGTTCGTCCACTTCGCTCAGCGCGCTGATCATCAGCACCGGCGTGTCCATCCGGCGCTCGCGCAGCGCGGTGATGACGTCGATGCCGCTCATGCCCGGCAGCATGCGGTCCAGCGTGATCAGGTCGTAGCCGCCGGCCAGCGCCTGCTCCAGGCCGGCGCAGCCGGTGGCGGCGCGGTCCGCCACCATGCCGTGCGCAGCCAGCTCGGCAACAATCTCGCGCGCGGTGACTTCGTCGTCTTCGATGACCAGGATGCGTGGCATCGTGATTCCAGCGTGGCTGCGGAATGGCTGTCCGGCTCCAGGAACGGAAACGGCCTCCGCGGGGAGGCCGTTCAACCGTAGCACCGTCGGCCGGAAGCCGGATCAGGCGGCGAACAGTCCGCGCATCTTCTTCATCGCGTTCGCCTCGACCTGGCGGATGCGCTCGGCGGAGACGCCGTACTCGTCGGCCAGCTCCTGCAGCGTGGCCTTGTCCTCGTCCAGCCAGCGGCGCCGGATGATGTGGCGCGAACGCTCGTCCAGCTTCTCCATCGCGGTGGACAGCGTCGACAGCTGGTTGTCCGACTGGTCGGCCTCGGCCACGTTGTCGTACGGGTCGGCGCCTTCGTCGATCAGGAAGGCTTCCGGCGCGGGCTTGGCGTCGTCGTCGGCATCCGCCGGCGCCTCGAAGCCGATGTCGCGACCGGACAGGCGCGATTCCATCTCGCGCACCGTGGCCTCGGGCACGCCCAGGTCCTGCGCCACCGCGCTCACCTCGGCCGCATTCATCCAGCCCAGGCGCTTCTTGCTCTTGCGCAGGTTGAAGAACAGCTTGCGCTGCGCCTTGGTGGTGGCAACCTTCACGATGCGCCAGTTCTTCAGGATGAACTCGTGCATCTCGGCACGGATCCAGTGCACCGCGAAGCTGACCAGGCGCACGCCCTGGTCCGGGTCGAAACGCTTCACCGCCTTCATCAAGCCGATGTTGCCTTCCTGGATCAGGTCGGCCAGCTGCAGGCCGTAGCCGGAATAGCCACGCGCCACGTGCACCACGAAACGCAGGTGCGACATCACCAGCTTTTTGGCTGCGGAGAGATCCTCTTCCTCGTTGTAGCTGCGCGACAGCGCCTGCTCCTCCTCCTGGCTCAGCACCGGAATGCGGTGCACGGCCGAGATGTAGGCATCCAGGCTGCCGACCACGCTGGGCAGCGACAGGTTGGTGGTCGCCAAGGCTTGGGACATGTGAAACCTCCGGTCAAGAGTTTCAGGTTAGCACTCCGGTGCTTGGAGTGCTAAAGCCGTGGATAGTTCGCGACTTTTAATGAACCGTATCGTACAGAAATATGGATCGCTTGTCCATCTGTCGTGTCGAGTGCATTTAACGTCGTCAGCAGGTGCCGAAGTGGTGTCAGTACCCCGTAGCCACGTCGGCAGGCGGGGCAACACCACCAGCCAGAATCATTCCAACTTGTTAATATCACTAGATATTCTATCAAAGCGAGAATGTATTGCGCCGCCAGCCAGATAACCGCTGGAAGCGTCCATCGGGTCTCGCCCGTGTCCGGTTTGCGAAGATGAAGGCGGCCTATGCTCGGTTCGCGCCCAAGCCCGGGAATCTTGCGTAAAAAGACAGCGGCGTCCCAAGCAACCGTTCGCGCCTGAGGCTGCCGCTGCGGAGGCAGGCGCGGCCTGACCACAGTGCACGCCGTTGCCACGGGACGCTTCAGTATTCGGCGCGAATGGCCTTGCAATAGGGGCCATTCATGACAAACCTGCGACACACTGAGGGCCGGGTTTCATAGATGCCACAGTTCATGCGCGCGCTGTTCAAGGCGACACACCAACCGTCCTCGCCACGCTTCATGACATGCAAACCTGTCGGCAAATAGGTGGTGAGATGATCGGGAATATGGTCCTCCGGTTGCAGGACGACCATGAGGCGGCAGCACACGGCCTCGCACGCGGAACAGCGTGCGGCACCCGGGGCGCGACTGGTTGGTGAGGTCATGCGCAAGAGGCTTCCCGATCTCGGACGTAGTGCAGAAGGTGGCCGCGGTACGGTGGTACGTCGCGATCATCCATGGGGCATTGCTCTTCGGTGAGTATGAAGCGTTGTTCTGCCAATAGCTGGCTGAAGTGCTGGCTGTGGCTGCGGCCGGGGTCGGTAATTACAACCTCCGCTGACGGGTACGCATGCCGCCTGACCACCTCGGCGAGCAGCAGCGCCTGCAGGGGTTCGTACAGCACGTCACTCGCAATGATCGCGTCGAAGTGACCCAATGATGGCCGCAGGGCGTCCCATGGCAGACGGCGGTAATCAATGGCGGGCAATGCATTGAGCGTCGCGTTGTACGCGAGAAAGGATTCGGCCAGGGGGTGTGCATCTGACGCGACGATGTCGGCACCACGGCGCTTGAGGACGAGGCAGGCCAATCCGATGCCGCATCCCAGTTCGAGGATGCGCTTTCCATCTATGGCGAAGCGATGCATGGCCTGGGCTAGAAGACGCTCTGATGGCCAAAGTTGACCAAACAAGCCCCATTGGGCGACCGAAAGGCCCATGCGTGCGCGGTGACCAGCGGCGTCGGAAAACTGTTGTTTATCGCTCAGAACCCGCAAGCGGTACATATGGCCACCGATCAAAAGCTGCTCGCTGCGGGTTGCATAAGCTTGCACGGATGCTCCCGGAAGAACCCTGCAAACAGGGCGGAATGTTAGGGAGCAAAGTGTGTGGCCGACTGGCCACACAATGAGGCGCGAGGCGAGCATGCACCCACGTGACCGTGGCACACCCGCCACATGCACTTAGCCCACGTCATAAGCCAACACCGGGACTTGGCGCTGGCCTGAATCGAGTGAGTAATTGCGTGGCCATGGTTCCACCTCCGCGGGACGCTATCGCCCGGTGCGCGATGGGGGGCGATTGGGCGCTGAACCGGAGTGGCCTGCGTCGCGCGCAAAACGATCGGTTTTCCGATAGCTCTGTTCCGCTTTGACCGTATCCCGCCTCTTCGCAGAGCCGCAGTAAACATCGTGGATGTCCGATAACGAGAGCGGCCTGGCCGGTGGCGACATGACAAGTTCCTTGGCAATCGGGGACGCAAAGGCCGCGCCTGCCTCCCGGAACGAGAGGTCGATGCGGAAGAGGGTGCCTTTCGATCAATGAAGACTGTGGTACCAGAGCGCTTCCATGCCCAGACGCGTCGCGCACACCCTAGTCTGGTCCACTGTCACCAGGCCCGCCTCGCAGAGCCAGCGCAGATCGGCAAGGCGTTCTATCGCGCGGAGCGACAACGGACAACGCTTCACAACCTCGCCTAGCAGAGCCCATTGCTTGCAATTCAAACCACGGGGTCGACGCGTACTCATGCGCTCTCGGTCGCGAGCATTCCTGCACGCCTCATTGGAGTAACCACTGGAAAGTGGATCCAGCTTTGCCACCATACGCCCTTGCGGGGCTTCAAGTGTTAGTTTCTTTGTGTGAGCCGCGGCACAGGCGCTTTGCCTGGCAACGGTTCTCATACTGCTCCGTACCTTCGCGCGGCACTTTCGTCAAAAGAGTAGTGTCAGCTTGTGACTTCCCGCGGAGCAAGCTGTTATGCACGACCTCCTTGGCATCACCAGCAATGGCTTCAACTACACCGCACAGTACGACGCGGCGGCGTTGGGCAGCATCATATGGGCGGCGACCTTTCGAAAGGACGGGATCTATCGGGGGATGCGGCACGGCCGTGTTTTCGACGTTTCGGACCTGTCGAATCCTGACATCAAACTCGCCGTCATGGACGACATCGAGGAAATATGGGTCAAGGAACACTGAGGCCCACTGGCTCGCGTCCCCGATGGGCGTCTGTCCAAGTCTTGCGCGCATCCTGATGCGACCGAAGTTCGTGTGGACTGGGCAATGAAGCCATGTCCGCACCCTTACCCGGAACACATGGGGTTCAACAGGCTGCAGTTCATCTCCCACGGCTGACGCAAGCTTGAAGAGATGTATCTGATAACCCACTGGGCTCGACGGTGCACCCGAGGCCGGCACTTGGCATGGGCCGCAAGGCAGGGCTTGAAAACAGCCACCGGTCCGCGACGGCGCGCGTTCCTTGCACCGGCCCAGCTCACTACAATGCCAAGTGAAGCCACGTGGAAGGGGGAGTTCACTTGATCGTCTGTGTACCTGATGTGTTGACAGCCCAGGAGCTTGGCGCAATCCGGGCCGAGCTGCAGAGCGCTCCCTTCGTCGACGGTGCCGGCACGGCCGGCTGGTCGGCGCGCACCGTGAAGAAAAACCAGCAGATCGATACCAGCAGCGCGAGCTACGCACGGGTGGCAGACATCGTGCGCACCGCTTTCCGTCGCAACGGCCTGCTGCAGGCGGCGCTGCTGCCGGCGGCGAACACCCAGCCGCTGTTCAACCGCTACGCCGGCGGCATGGAGTACGGCGCGCACGTCGATGCCCCGGTCATGGGCGGCATGGGCAACGCGGTGCGCACCGACATCGCGATCACCGTGTTCCTGTCCGATCCCCGCAGCTACGACGGCGGCGAACTGGTGACGCACGCCAGTGGCGGCATGGAATACGCCTTCAAGCTCGAAGCCGGTGCCGCCATCGCCTACCCGGCCAACACCCTGCACCATGTCGGCCCGGTGACACGGGGCGTGCGCGACGCAGCCATCATCTGGGTGCAAAGCATGGTGCGCGACCCGGCCCGCCGCGAACTGCTGTGGGATCTGGAAAGCGCCAAGCGCGACATCTTCGGTCGCGAGGGCAAGAGCCAGGCCTTCGACACCGTGAGCCGCTCGCATGCAAACCTGCTGCGCATGTGGGCGGACGTGGTCGGCTAGGTAGAGGGCCTGATCAACCCTGCAACGCGGCACGCGGTGGCAGCGACCAGTCCACCGGCGCCTGCCCGCTGGCTTCGAGGTAGCGGTTGGCAGCGGAGAAATGCCCGCAGCCGAGGAAGCCGCGATGGGCAGACAGCGGCGAGGGGTGCACGCTCTTCAGCACGCAGTGCCGGCGGGTATCGATCAGCTGGCCCTTGCGCTGGGCGTAGCTGCCCCAGAGCAGGAACACCAGGCCCTCGCGCTCGCGGTTGAGTGCGTCGATCGCCGCATCGGTGAAGCCTTCCCAGCCCTTGCCCTGGTGCGAGGCGGCCGACCCGCGCTCCACGGTAAGCACCGCGTTCAGCAGCAGCACGCCGTGATCGGCCCAAGGCGTGAGACAGCCGTGGTCAGGCGGTGCGATGCCGAGGTCGCGCTGGATTTCCTTGAAGATGTTCACCAGCGAGGGCGGCGTTTGCACGCCCGGGCGCACCGAGAAACACAGGCCGTGCGCCTGCCCGGGGCCGTGGTACGGATCCTGCCCGAGGATCACCACGCGCACCGCGTCGAATGGCGTGTGCCCGAACGCGGCGAAGATTTCCGCCCCCGGCGGGTAGATCGCCTTGCCGGCGTGCTTTTCCGCACGCAGGAAGGCGGCCAGCGCCTGCATCTCGGGGCGTTCCAGGTAGGCGCCGATCCTTGCCTTCCACGAGGCTTCGAGTCGTACCTCGCTCATGCGGCAGTACCTCGCTGGCGCAGATGCCGCGCCACGCGCAGCTGGAACAGCAGCTTGGTGACCAGCAGCTTTTCCTCGACCGGCTTCTCCACCAGGTCGTTGGCACCGGCATTGATCAGCGCGGCCTGGTTGGCCGGATTCTCGTCGCCGGTCATCACCAGCACCGGCAGCCGGCCCTTGCCGTAGCCGAAATCCTTGCGGATGCGTTCGAGCAGGTCGCCGCCGGTGAGCTCGCCCTTCAGGCTGACGTCGGTGAGCACCACGTCGGCGCCGACCTCGCCGCGCACCTTCGCGGTTTCCAGCAGCGCCAACGCATCCTCCACGCTGATCACGTGGCGCACGGTGAGGCCGTATTTCTCCAGCATGCGGCGGGTGGCCAGCGCCACCACGCGGCTGTCTTCCACGTACAGCACCTCGCCCTCGGCGCTGCCCTCGGGGCGCACGTAGCCGCGGATGAATTCGGCCAGCGCCTGGAAACCCAGCGACTTGTCGAAGTAGTCGGTGACGTCCTCGCCCAGGGTGCGGCGGTGCAGGCGGTCGTCCACGTCGCCGGAAACCACCACGATGGGCACGTAGGTCTGCACCGCGGACTCGCGCACGAAGCGCGCCAGCTCCAGCCCGTCCATGTCGGGCAGGCGCAGCGCGGTGGTGATGAAATCGAACACGCCTTCGCCCAGCAACTGCTGCGCTTCGCCGCCGCTGCCGCAGCCCACCACCTCCACGCCCGGCAACTCGCCCGCCAGCACGCGGGCGATCATCTGCCGCACCATCCTGGAACCATCGACCACCAGCACGCGTGGCGCCGTGCTGACCAGTCGGTTGCTGATGCTCGTACTCATGCCCTGCCCGTTCGCCCCCGCCCGCTCAGGCAGCCTTGCGCAACTGCCAGGCGCTGACCAGCCGCGCGCCCAGCCAGCCCAGCGCCGCGGCTGCGAGCGGCACCGCCAGCAGCAGCCACTGCGGCAGGCCACCGATGTGCAGCTTGCCATCATAAGCCTGGCTCAACCGTGCCACCGGTCCGCTCAGCGCGAATTCGATCGCCAGCGCCAGCAACGCGGCGAGGATCCCGCTGAACAGGCCGTACCAGATGCCGGCATACAGATAGGGCCGACGCACGAACGCGCCGCTGGCGCCCACCAGCAGCAGCACGCCGATCTCCTCGCTGCGGCTGGCGATGTCCACCCGCACCGTGTTGCCCACCACCAGCAGGGCGGCCAGCGCCAGCATCGACGCCAGCGCGGCCACCACGCGGTCACCGACGCCGAGCAGCGCGTCCAGCCGCTGTCGCCAGGTGCCGCTGTCCTGCACCTGGGCAACGCTGCGCAGCTCGCGCATGTCGCTCACCAGCCGCTCCACCGCGGGGGCGTCTAGACCTTCCTTCGGCTGCACCATCAGCACGTAGGGCAAGGGATTCTGGTCCAGCGCGTCCAGCGCGCCGGAGAAGCCCTGCAGCTTCGCCAGCTCGTCCAGGCCCTGCTGCGGGGTCTTGACCGTCACTGAAGCCACATCGGAACGATCGCCCAGCTGCTTCGCCAGCAGCTGCACCTGCGACTCGCCCTGGTCCGGCTGCAGGAACACGTTGATCGCCTGGTCCTGGCCCAGTGCGTGGCCGAGCTGCTGCACATTGCCCAGCAGCAGGTAGAACGCCAGCGGCAACGCCAGCGCCAGCCCCATCACCGCGATGGTGAGCAGGCTGCCCAAGGGACGCGCGGCGAGCCGGCGCAGGCTGGCCGCGGCACTCCAGCCATGGTGCTCGCGCCAGCTTCCCACGCGCCGGGTGTGGCTGGGGCGATTCTGCGCAGGGGCGGATTCTTCGCGGGTGGAAACGTCGACAGCCATGTCAGAGCACCTCCTCGGCGGCAAGATCCGCAACCAGGCGACCATGGTCGAGCACCACCACGCGCTTGCGCATGCGCTTGATCAGCGGCAGGTCATGGCTGGCGACCAGTACCGTGGTGCCCACCTGCTGGAACTCGGCGAACAGGCCCATGATCTCCACCGCCAATTGCGGATCGAGGTTGCCGGTGGGCTCGTCGGCGATCAGCAGCGAGGGCCGCGCCACGATCGCCCGCGCGATGCCCACGCGCTGCTGCTCGCCGGTGGACAGCGTGGCGGGCAACTGGCGCTCGTACGACAGCAGGCCCACTTTCTCGAGCGCCGCGCGCACCCGCCGGCCGCGCTCCAGGCGCGCAATGCCGGCGATGGTCAGGGGCAGCTCGACGTTGGCGAACACCGTGCGATCCATCAGCAGGCGATGATCCTGGAACACCATGCCGATGTGCTGGCGCAACCTGGGGATGCCGCGTCCGCGCACCTTGGCCAGGTTCTGGCCATCCACCGTGATGATGCCGTGGCTGGGCCGCTCGATCACGCCGAGCAGCTTGAGCAAGGTGCTCTTGCCCGCGCCGGAGTGACCGGTGACGAAAGCCATTTCGCCCGTGGGTATGGTGAAGGAAAGCTGCGAGAGGGCCTCGTGGCCGCCCTCGTAGTGCTTGCTCACCTGATCGAACTGGATCACCGCGCGTCCCCGCCGCTGCCTGCCGTATTCCGGCAAGGATAAGGGATGCCGGCGCGCAGGTCGCCCCGCCCTGCGGATCGGCGGGGCGACCGTTCAGTCGCGCGACTCAGCGGCCGGTGAACAACCGGGTCAGGCGACGGAACAGGCTGGGCTTGTTCGCATGCTGGTGCTCGCCGGCGGTGGCGGCCACCTGGCGCGAAGGGCGTGCGGCAGCCGCCGCAGCCTCGGCCGGGGCGCGTTCGCGCGGGGTACGACGCTCGCCGCGCGGCGAGTGGCCGGCTTCGGCCGGCTTCGCCTGGGGCTGGCCCTGCACGGCGTTTGCCGCCACTTCGCCACCTTCGCGGTGGCGGTTGCGCCCACCGCGCCGGCGGCGGCGCTTGCGCTCGCCCTCGGCGGCAGCGGCGACGTTGCCGTCCTGCGCCGGTGCGACTGGTGCGGCCGCTTCAACGGCGGCGGTTTCGGGACGCGGTGCGCGCGGCGGCCGTGGCTCGTGCGTGCGGCCTTCGCGCGGTGCGCGGTCACCCCCACGGTCGCCGCGTCGCGGACGCCCGCCCTTCTTGTCGTCGTGGCGCGGCTCGACGTGGTCGCCGAATGCGGCGCTGTCGGCGGCGGCGTTGGCGGCGAACTCGGGATCGACCTCGCGCGGCTTCGGCATCACCAGCAGTTCCGGCTCGATCGCCGCCACCGGGATGCTCTGGCCGATGTAGGTCTCGATGTCGGGCAGGCTCATCGCGTACAGGTCGCAGGCGAAGCTGATCGCGTCGCCCTCCGCGCCCAGGCGGGCCGTGCGGCCGATACGGTGCACGTAATCCTCGGCATCCTGCGGCAAGTCATAGTTGAAGACGTGGCTGACCGCGGGAATGTGCAGGCCGCGCGCGGCCACGTCGGTGGCGACCAGGATGTCGAGCTGGCCGTCCTGGAAGCGCTGCAGCAGCTTCTGGCGCTTGAGCTGGGGCACGTCGCCGGAGATCGCGCCGACGCGGCAGCCATGGCGCTTCACGCGGTCGGTGACGCGCTCGGCGGCGGCCTTGGTATTGACGAAGATGATGCTGCGCTTGGGCTGGTGCCTGTCGATCAGGTTGAGCAGCAGCGGCAGCTTTTCTTCCTTGGCCGGGAAGTACACCACCTGGCGCACCTTGTCGGCGGTGACGTTGTCGCTCTCCACCACCAGCTTCTCGGCCTCGTGCATGTGCTCGTAGGCCAGTTCCAGCACGCGGTGGCTGAGCGTGGCGGAGAACAGCAGCACCTGGCGCTGCTCGCGCGCCGGCAGGCGGCGGAAGATGAAGCGCACGTCCTTGATGAAGCCGAGGTCGAACATGCGGTCCGCCTCGTCGATCACCATCACCTCGACGCCGTTGAAGCCGAACACCTGCTGCTTGTAGTAGTCGAGCAGGCGGCCCGGCGTGGCGATGATGATGTCGCAGCCGTCGTGCAGCTGCTGGCGCTGCTTGTCGTAGTCGACGCCGCCGTAGATCAGCGCGGTCTTCAGGCCGGTGTGGCGGCCGATGTTGCGCGCGTCCTTGTCGATCTGGATGGCCAGCTCGCGGGTGGGCGCGATCACCAGCGCGCGCGGGTCGCTGTCCTTGCGCTCGGCCACGGCGGGCGTGGTGAGCAGGCGGTTCATCAAGGCAACCAGGAAGGCGCAGGTCTTGCCGGTGCCGGTCTGTGCCTGGCCGGCGACGTCGCGGCCGGTCAACGCCACCGGCAGGGTCAGCTCCTGGATCGGCGTGCAGCGGGTGAAGCCGGCGTCCGCCAGGCCTTGCTGCAGCAGCGGATGAAGTTCGAAGTTGGTGAAGAAGGTATCGGTGAGTACGGTTTGTGACATGGAGGAAAACAGCCGGTGGGATGCGGGCACTGGCGTGATGGCCGGCCCGGCCCCGCCGCGGATGCGGACGCGGGGCGGATGGATGAGCGGCACGTGGCGGCGCGGATCGCGAGGCTGCGGGATTCCCGCTGGTCGGCGATCCGGAGCCGCAGAGGGCGCCGAAACGGTTGCAGCGCAACCGGCAATCCCGCTGGCATAGGCGAGGCGGCTCGTCGCAAGCCGCCTCGCCTATGTCAACGGAACCGTCCGTTGCCGCCCTTGAATCGCTTGAATCGCGCCCCGAGTTACGTTGCAATGAGGCCTCGGGCCGCAATGGCCAAGTCCCTCTTTCCCGGTTCGACCCGCGCTTCATGGGCGCCCCAGTGTAGCCGATGCTGGCCGCGTGGTCGTCAAACCTTCCTTCCGCCCGTCTTTCGGAGACCCCGGTGAGCGACCTGATTACCCACGTGAGCGACGACGCCTTCGAGCAGGAAGTGCTGCAGTCCGATACCCCCGTCCTGCTGGACTTCTGGGCCGAATGGTGCGGCCCGTGCAAGGCCATCGCGCCGATCCTCGACGAGCTGGCCGGCCAGTACCAGGGCAAGCTGCGCATCGTGAAGCTCAACATCGACCACAACCAGAAGACGCCCCGCACCTACGGCGTGCGCGGCATCCCCACCCTGATGGTGTTCAAGAACGGCAAGGTCGAGGCCACCCAGATCGGCGCCGTCAGCAAGGGCCAGCTGGCCCAGATGATCGACAAGGCGATCTGATCGCCGGTTTGTCGCCCGCCGCGTGCTTTACGGCCATACGCGGCGGGTGCTAGATTGCCTCTCGCGTCTGCCGGGATCCCCCTGATCCCCCTGCGCCCTCCTTGGCGCGACGCACATCCTTCCCTCCTGTTTCTCAACGGCGCCCCGCGAGGATTGCCCGTGTCCGATACCGATAGCACCACTCCGAACGACGCCGGCGGCGCCGAGAACACGCCCGAGTCGCGTCCGCGCGCACCACGCCGCCAGTCCCGCGCCGCCAAGCCGGCCGCCGGCGAGACACCAGCCGAGACTGGCGCCGCTCCGGCGGCGCCGCCCGCCCCGCTCTTCGAGGCGCCCGCCGCGCCGACAACGGCTGCGCCCGTCGCGCCTGCGGGCGAACCCGGCGCCTCCGCGCCGGAAACGCGCGAGCCCGGCCAGCCGCAGAACCCCCAGGCGCAGGGCCAGAACAACGGCAACAACAACCGCGCCGACCGCGAAGGCCGCGGCCGGCGCCGGCGCCACGAACGCAACCAGCAGCGCCAGCAGGGCGGTGGCGGCGGCGGTGGCGGCAACCCCAACCCGCGCTACAACAACCCGCACGGCCTGCCGGTGGACGACGACAACGCCGACCCGGGTGCCGACGACCGCCTGATCAACCTCACCGAACTCAAGCGGATGAAGGCTCCGCAGCTGCTGGCCTTCGCCGAGTCGCTGGGCATCCGCGAGGGCGTGGCGCGTGCGCGCCGCCAGGACGTGATCTTCTCGATCCTGAAGGCGCATGCCCGCTCCGGCGGCGGCATCTGGGCCGAAGGCGTGCTGGAGATCCTGCAGGACGGCTTCGGCTTCATGCGCTCGGCCGACGAGAGCTACCTGGCCGGCCCCGACGACATCTACGTCAGCCCCAGCCAGATCCGCCGCTTCAACCTGCGCACCGGCGACTACATCACCGGGCGCGTGCGCCATCCCAAGGAAGGCGAGCGCTACTTCGCGATGCTGCGCGTCGACGACATCAACGGCGATCCGCCGGAGGCGTCGAAGAACAAGATGCTGTTCGAGAACCTCACCCCGCTGTTCCCGCGCAAGGCGTTCAAGCTGGAGCGCGGCAACGGTTCGAGCGAGGACATCACCGGCCGCATCCTCGACCTGGTCGCACCGATCGGCCGCGGTCAGCGCGGCCTGATCGTCTCGCAGCCGAAGTCCGGCAAGACGATGATGCTGCAGAACATCGCCCAGGCGATCCAGTACAACCACCCCGACGCGCACCTGATCATCCTGCTGGTGGACGAGCGCCCGGAGGAAGTGACCGAAATCGCCCGCACCGTGCGCGCCGAGGTGATCAGCTCTACCTTCGACGAGCCGGCCGTGCGCCACGTGCAGGTGGCCGAGATGGTGATCGAGCGGGCCAAGCGCCTGGTCGAGCACAAGCGCGACGTGGTGATCCTGCTCGACTCGATCACCCGCCTCGCCCGCGCCTACAACACCGTGGTGCCCAGCTCCGGCAAGGTGCTCACCGGCGGCGTCGACGCCAACGCGCTGCAGCGCCCCAAGCGCTTCTTCGGCGCCGCGCGCAACGTGGAGGAAGGCGGCAGCCTCACCATCATCGCCACCGCGCTGATCGACACCGGTAGCAAGATGGACGAGGTGATCTACGAGGAGTTCAAGGGCACCGGCAACATGGAAGTGCACCTGTCCCGCCGCATCTCCGAGAAGCGCGTCTACCCCGCCATCGACATCAACCGCTCCGGCACCCGCCGCGAGGACCTGCTGATCGAGCCGGATATGCTGGCCAAGATCTGGATCCTGCGCAAACTGCTGCACCCGATGGACGAGCTGGCCGCGATGGAATTCATGCTCGACAAGATGAAGAACACCAAGTCCAACGACGAGTTCTTCAATTCGATGAAGCGCTGATCCGTCAGCCTTGATGCAAACAGGCCGGCATATGCCGGCCTGTTTGCTTTTGCAGCACCACCCGCCGCGACGCAAGCCATTGCGGCGAGACATCCTTGCCATGTGCTAGCGTGATTCAACCCCGGTCTTGAAGGTGGCGTCATGCGGCAGTTTCGGCTGATCACGCTGGGAGTGGTGCTGCTTGTCTGCTGCGACATGGTCGCTCCAACCACATCCGCTGCCGACACGCAAGCCGGCTCCCATGCCGGCACGCTCCAGGGCGCTCCTTATCGCATCGACGTCCCCGCGCACTGGAACGGCGACCTGGTCATGCTGATGCACGGCTACGAACCGGCAGGGGCGCCGCGCGCGACGCCGATGAAGCCGGCGGACGAGACGGCCATCTTCCTCAAGCGGGGTTATGCCGTCGCGCAAAGCGATTACGCGTCGCAGGGATGGGCAGTGGGCGATGCCATCGTCGACAACGAGCGGCTTCGCCAGTTCGCCGGGCGCAGCATCGGGCATCCGCGTCACACGTATCTGGTGGGTTTCTCGCTGGGCGCCCTCGAGGCGGTGGCGAGTCTCGAACGCCATCCGCACACCTATGCAGGCGCGCTCCTCATGTGCGGTGCGACGGTCTCCACCCCCGAATTGATTGCACGCGGCACGCTGACGCCGCTGGTCGCCTTCGATGCGCTGATTCCGGGGGTGCTGCCGGATCTGGCCGCCGCCGATGCACCAGCGTTTGTGCCGCCTGGCGTATTCGCCCAGGCACTGAAGGCGCATCCGGAACAGGCCGCCATCCTCGAGCGGCGCCTGCAGGAGACCCCAGAGTCGCTGCCCACGCTGTCGCTCTACTACATGGTGCTGCGCGAACTGGAACGGCGCGCCGGCGGCATGCCCGTGGACAATCGCAAGACTGTCTACCGGGGCTTTGGCGACGATGCGGCCTTCAATCGGCGTGTGCATCGCTATGCCGGCTCGCCCGCGGCGCTTGCCTATGCCCGCCGCAATGTCTCCCTGAGCGGCCACATTGATGCACCCGTGGTGATGGAGTGGAACGCCTTTGACCAGACGATTCCCTCGCGGCTCCATGGCATCTACCCAGACCAGGTGCGTGCAGCGGGCAACGGCAGGCTTTTGACCGTGCTCGCACCCGTCGGCCAAGGGCACTGTGCTTTCAGCAATGGACAGATCGGCGCAGCGTTCGGCACCTTGCTGTCCAAGGTGGCAACCGCCGGGCACTGAGCTGCGCTGCGGCTGGACGACAGGGCCATCTGCCCCGAGGCATCGCCGCAATGCGTGCCGCTTCCACTGTCGTTTGCAGGGACGCTAGCTAGACGCGACTAGACTTCATGCCGCGCATGGCCGAACCGGCATTCCAGCGATGGCCGGGGCACGGCTTTTTTCGGCCTGCGCCACAAAGGGAAAACACGGAATGCTCGCTCGTCCCGCCCTGATCGTCTGCGCGCTTTGCGTGCTGCAAGCCGCCATCGCCGCCGAGCCGGCGCCCGTCGGCAACATCTGCCGGCAGTCGCTGCCCACGATCCGCGCACTCTGGCGGCACGACCTCTACGATGCCCCGCCTGCCGTGGCCGCGGTGATGGTCGAGGCTATCGACGGCAAGCTGCCGCAGGTGCGGCAGGGTCTCGCGCCGCTGCCCGAGGCCGAACAGGTCCATTGGCGTCAGGTCGCCATGCTCACCGCCGCCAACGCCTACCAGCCGGCGGTGGTCGATGGCTTGCTGGACGACGGGGCCGCGGTGAATGAGCCGGCGCGACTGCCGGCGTTCAGGAGCAGCTTCGAGCGTCAGACCGGGAACGCCATGGCACAGGATCCGCGCTTCGGCCCACGTGCAGTGGAAGGACTCAAGGCGGCCGGCGTCATGCGCAACGACGGAAATCTCGTCGGCCCTGCGCTACCGCTCGCCGCCATGTGCAACGACGCGGCCACACTCGACGTATTGCTGCGCCACCATGCCGATGTCATGGTGCGCGCAGGCCCGAACGTCGGCGATGCCTTGACCACCGCCGTCGTCGGTGGCCACGCCGGGATCGTGCGGCACCTGCTCGATCATGGTGCCGACGCCTGCGCAGACGACCGGCGCATCCGCAAACCCGGCGCCACGCTGGCCAGCATCGGCCGTCATCAGCACCTGCCGGAAGCGCTGCTGCAACGGCTGACCTGCCACGCAGCGGCGGACGCCGCTCCCTGACAGGCTCGAGCGGTGTGGCCGCGACCATCTGTACCGCCCCGTACAAATATTTTCCGTCAACCCCTTTTCGTGGCCGCGCGGCGCCTCCATAGTCGGTGGCTCCACCAGCGAGGTCGCGCCCGTGTCCATCCCCAGCGCCGTCAAGAGCACCCCGATCGCGGGCCGCCAGCAGCTGACCGACTACCTCGCCGCCGGGGAGAAGCCGCGCGAAGCGTGGCGCATCGGCACCGAGCACGAGAAATTCGGCTTCCGCACCGACGATCTGGCGCCACCGCCGTTCGAGGGCGAACGCGGCATCCGCGCCCTGCTGGAAGGCATCGCCGCCCGCTACGGCTGGGAAATCGCCCGCGAGGGCGAAACCCCGGTGGCGCTGACCCGCGACAAGGCCAACATCACGCTGGAACCCGCCGGCCAGCTGGAGCTTTCCGGTGCGCCGCTGGAAACCATCCACCAGACCTGTTGCGAGGTGAACAGCCACCTGGAGGAAGTACGCTCGATCGCCGACGGCCTCGGCCTGGGTTTCCTCGGCATGGGCTTCCAGCCCAAGTGGCGCCGCGACCAGATGCCGTGGATGCCCAAGGGCCGCTACAAGATCATGCGCGAATACATGCCCAAGGTCGGCGAGCTCGGCCTGGACATGATGACGCGCACCTGCACCGTGCAGGTGAACCTGGATTTCTCCAGCGAAGCGGACATGGTGAAGAAGTTCCGCACCAGCCTCGCGCTGCAGCCGGTCGCTACCGCGCTGTTCGCCGACTCGCCGTTCGCCGACGGCAAACCGAACGGCTACCTGTCCTACCGTTCCCACATCTGGACCGACACCGACGCCGACCGCACCGGCATGCTGGACTTCGTGTTCGAGGATGGCTTCGGCTACGAGCGCTACGTGGACTACGCGCTGGGCGTGCCGATGTACTTCAGCTACCAGGACGGCCGCTACATCGACCTCTCCGGGCAGGACTTCAAGCGCTTCATGGCCGGCGAACTGCCCGCGCTGCCGGGCACCAAGGCCACCATGAAGGACTGGGCCGACCACCTCACCACCGCCTTCCCCGAGGTGCGGCTCAAGCAGTACCTGGAAATGCGCGGCGCCGACGGTGGCCCGTGGAACCGCCTGTGCGCCCTGCCCGCGCTGTGGGTGGGCCTGCTCTACGACGACGAGGCACTGGATGCCGCCTGGGATCTGGTCAAGGATTTCACCCGTGCGGAGCGCCACGCGCTGCGCGACGGCGTGCCGAAGCAGGCCCTGAAACTGCCGTTCCGCCACGGCAGCGTGCGCGAGCTCGCCCGCGAAACGCTGAAGATCGCCGCCCATGGCCTGCAGCGCCGCGCACGGCTCAACCGCAACGGCGCCGACGAGCGCATCTACCTCGAGCCGCTGCTCGAGATCGTCGAAGCGAACCAGACCCCGGCCGAACGCAAGCTGGAGCTGTTCCACGGCGCCTGGGGCGGCAGCGTGGATCCGGTGTTCAAGGAATTCGCGTACTGACCTGCCAACGAAAAAGGCCGGCAGTGCCGGCCTTTTTCGTGGAGCATGATGCGGCGCCTTACTTCTTCGGCGCATCCTTCAGGCCACGGTCGATCAGCATCGGCTCGATGCTGGGATCCTGGCCGCGCCAGTCCTTGTAGAGCTTGGACAGTTCCTCGGTGTTGCCGCGCGAAAGCACCATGCCGCGGAAACGGTCGCCGTTGGCGCGGGTCAGCTCGCCGTGCTCCTTGAACCACTCGAAGGCGTCGTCGGCGAGCATCTGCGTCCACAGGTAGGCGTAGTAGCCGGCCGAGTAGCCGTTGCTCCAGATGTGCAGGAAGTAGCTGGAGCGGTAGCGCGGCGGCACGTAGCTCAGGTCCACGCCGTCCTTCTTCAGCGCGGCGGCCTCGAACTTGTCGGCGTCCTGCTTCGGTGCGTCGGCGCCCAGCATGTGCCAGTTCATGTCGAGCATGGCGGCGGCCACCAGCTCGGTCATGTCGTAGCCCTTGTTGAACGTGCCGGCCTTCTTCATCTTGTCGACCAGCGCCTGCGGCATCGGCGCGCCGGTCTGGTAGTTCTTCGCGTAGTTCGCGAACACCTTGGGGTCGGTGGCCCAGTGTTCGTTGAACTGCGAGGGGAACTCCACGAAGTCACGCGCGGTATTGGTGCCGGAGAGGCTCGGGTACTCCTCGTCGGCGAACATGCCGTGCAGGGCGTGGCCGAACTCGTGGAACATGGTGACCACGTCGTCGAACGACAGCAGCGCCGGCTGGCCGGCCACAGGCTTGGTGAAGTTGGCGACGTTGTAGATCACCGGCTTGGCGCCGAGCAGCTTCGACTGCTGGACGAAGTTGTCCATCCAGGCGCCGCCCTGCTTGTTGTCGCGCTTGAAGTAGTCGCAGTAGAACAGCGCCAGCGACTTGCCGTCCTTGTCGAACACTTCGAACACGCGCACGTCCGGGTTGTACACCGGGAGGTCCTTGCGCTCCTTGAAGGTCAGCCCGTAGAGCTGGTTGGCGGCGTAGAACACGCCGTTCTGCAGCACGTTGTCGAGCTCGAAGTAGGGCTTGATCTGCGACTCATCCAGGTCGTACTTGGCCTTGCGCACCTGCTCGGCGTAGTACTGCCAGTCCCACGGCTCCAGCTTGAAGGTTGGCTGGTGCAGCGCGGCCTGGTCCTTGTCGATCTGCGCCTGGATCTCGGTCGCCTCCTGCCTCGCGCGGGCCACCGCGGCGGGCGCCAGCTTGTCCATGAAGCCCATCACCGCTTCAGGCGTCTTCGCCATCTGGTCCTGCAGCGTCCACGCGGCGTAGTTCGGGAAGCCCAGCAGCCTGGCTTCCTGCGCGCGGATCTGTGCGAGCTGCTCGATGATGTCGCGGGTGTCGTCGGCATTGCCCAGTTCGGCGCGATTCCACGAGGCGTCGTACAGCGCCTTGCGGGTGGCGCGGTCCTTGAGGCTCTGCAGCGCCGGCTGCTGGGTGGTGTTCTGCAGCGTGATCACCCACTTGCCGGTGAGCCCGCGGTCCTTGGCGGCCTGCGCGGCGGCGGCGATGTCCTCGTCGGACAGGCCGTCCAGTCTGGCCTTGTCGTCGACCACCAGCGCGCTGTCCTTGGCGGCGGCGAGCAGCTTGTTGTTGAACTGCGCCTCCAGCGTGGACTCCTGCTGGTTGAGCGCCTTCAACCTGGTCTTGTCGGCGTCGGACAGCTTGGCGCCATGCTGCACGAACTCGCGGTAGGTCACCTCGACCAGGCGCAGCGACTCCGGATCGAGCTTGAGCGTGGCGCGCTCGTCGTAGACCTTCTGGACACGCGCGAACAGCTTGCCGTCAAGGTACTTGGCGTCGGCGTGCGCGGCCTGCTTCGGCGCTTCTTCTTCCTGCACCTTCTGCAGCGCGTCGTCGGTGTTGGCCGAGGTGACGCCGTTGAACACTTCCATCACCCGGTTGAGCAGCGCACCGGACTTCTCCAGCGCCACGTAGGTGTTCTCGAACGTGGGCGCCTCGGGGTTGTCGGCGATCTTCTGCCACTCGGCAAGCTGCTCCTGCATGCCCTTCTCGATCGCCGGCTGGTAGTCGCTGTCCTTGATCTTGTCGAACGGCGGCGCCTGGAACGGCAGCGTGCTGGCGGCGAAGAATGGATTGGCGGTGTTCGCGTCGGCCACCGGCGCGGTGGCGCTGCCCGGCTTGGCCGGCGCGGTGGAAGCCGGTGCCGGCGTGGACTTGCCGGCTTCGTTCGAGCCTTGCGAACAGGCCGCGAGGGCGATGCTGGTGGCGATGACGATCATGCGTAGACGGAACATGCGGTATTCCCGGTCGGTGCGCCCTGGGCGGGCAGAAAGAATCGGCAGCCGCCGACTGTAATGACACCGAACCGGTTTTTGCCAGCGGCGGCGCAGCGAAACTATGCGTGCCACCCGTGCACGGGCATCATGCGGGGCGCACGTCGCGCAACTGCCATGCCGCACCGATCAGCCAGTTCAGGCGCTGGCGCAGCAGGCTCATCGGCAGACTGGTCAGCACGTCCACATCGACGTGCAGGTCCACCACCCGTGCGTGCACCTGCGCCTGCATGTCGGTAGCGCCCAATGCGGGATCCACCTCGTCCGGCTCCGGCTGTTGCGCGCGCCAGCGCTCGAACAGCGCCGGGCTGTGCAGCGCCTCCTCCAGCGCGGCGGCGAAATCGGCGGGGCCGGCGCCGTCCCAGCTCAGCGCGGGATCGCTGCCGTGCGCATGCGCGAGATCGGCGACGGAAAGGTAGTAATGGTTGCGGCTGGCCATGGTTTCCCCTTCGGGTTTTCGCCAGCATGCGCACGGACAGGCATGCCGGATGTGAATTCAATCGACCAGCCCGGCCAGGTCGAGCTCGGCGGCTGCCTGCGCCGGCGGCACACCGTATGGCAGCATCCCGAGACAGGGCGCAGGCAGCAACCCGCGCAGGGTGGCGAGGTTCTCCTCCACTGCCTCCATCGCCGGATCGATGCGGTTGCCGATCCAGCCGGCGAGGCGGCAACCGTCGGCCAGGATCGCCTCGGCGCTGAGCAGGCTGTGGCTGAGGCAGCCCAGCCGCAGCCCCACCACCAGGACCACTGGCAGGCTCCACTGCTTCGCGATCTCCGAGGCGAACAGCCCCGGCGCCAGCGGCACGCGCCAGCCGCCCACGCCCTCCACCACCACGGCGTCGTGTTCGCCGCGCAAGATGTCGAAGGCGGCGCGCAGCGGCGGCAGCGCGATCGTCACGCCCTCGTGCGCCGCCGCCAGGTGCGGCGACAGTGGCTGGCGCAGCGCCACCGGGTTGATCCGCGCATATGGCAACGGCGCGCTGCCCGCCGCAAGCAAGGCCAGGGCGTCTTCGTTGCGCAAGCCATCGGGCGTCTCCGCACAGCCGCTGGCCACCGGCTTCATGCCGCATGCGTGTAGGCCTTTGGCGCGCAGCGCATGCAGCAGCGTACAGGCGGCATGTGTCTTGCCGATGCCGGTATCGGTGCCGGCGACGAAACAGGTGAATGACATCCGTCGAGGATAGCGCCACGTGCGCCCTGGCGAGCGGCGCATAATACGGGTTTCGCCGCGGGACTCTCCCCATGTTCGAACTGAAAACGCAGGCCTACGCGGACAAGCGTGCGCATTACGCCGACCTCGTGCAGCAGGCGCGCGGCCTGCTTGCCGGCGAACGCGACCTGATCGCGAACGCCGCGAACTTCTCCGCGCTGGTGTTCCACAGCCTGCCCGGACTCAACTGGTGCGGTTTCTACCTGTACGACGGCAACGAGCTCGTGGTCGGACCGTTCCAGGGCAGGCCGGCCTGCATCCGCATCGCGCTGGGCAAGGGCGTGTGCGGCACCGCCGCGCAGACGCGGCAGACCCAGGTGGTGCGCGACGTCAACGCATTCGACGGCCACATCGCCTGCGACGCCGCCTCGCAGTCGGAGATCGTGGTGCCGCTGGTGAAGGCCGACGGCAGCCTGCTCGGCGTGTGGGACGTGGACAGCCCGCACGTGGCGCGCTTCGACGAGGAGGACCGCGCCGGCATGGAGGCGCTGTGCGCGGTGTTCGTGGGCAACCTTTCCGCGTAGGCCGCCCTTTTCGCGGCTACTGCGACGATCTGCCGCTGCGGCAAAATCGTCATTCGCGCGGCGTGCGCAACAGCTCCGCCACCCGTTCACGCGCCTCGTCCACGCCGGTGCCGGCGGACGAGGAAAACACCTGCGCGGTGGCGTGCAGGCCATCGGGAAAGCTCTTGCGCATCGCCGCCAGCGCCTGCGCAGCCTGGTTGCGCGAGAGCTTGTCGGCCTTGGTCAACAAGAGGTGGCACGGCAGGCCGGTGGCGAAACAGAAGTCCAGCATCATCCGGTCGAACTCCTTCAGCGGATGACGGATGTCGGCGATCAACACCACGCCACGCAGGCTCTGCCGGCGATGCAGGTAAGCGTCGATCTCCTGCTTCCAGTGCGCGCGCAACTCCTCCGGCACCTTGGCGTAGCCATAGCCAGGCAGGTCGATCAGGCGCGCGGCAAGTGGCGGTTCGCCCTCGCCCTGCACCAGCGGCGGCAGCGCGAACGCGACCATCTGCTGGGTGCGGCCGGGCGTCTTGGAGGTGCGCGCCAATCCCTTGTGGCCGGTAAGCGCGTTGAGCGCGCTGGACTTGCCCGCGTTGGAGCGGCCGGCGAACGCCACCTCGGCGCCGAGATCGGCGGGCAGCTGGTTGACGCGGTGGGCGGCGAGCACGAACTGCGCGCCTTGTAAGAGTCTGCTCATGATCCCCAAGTACCCCGCGTTGCCATCGAGTGGCTGTCAGGTGGGAGTGCGTGGCGCAGCACCTGCCAGCCAGGCAGGTCAAGCCGCGCGCTGCCGCATGGCGGCCACTCGGTGGCAACCCCGGCACCTATCAATTCCGGGGCCGGGTCTGTTTGCGCGCATGCCGGCGTCATCGCTCGGGCGTGGACGGACGTCCACTTCCGCCCTCTTCCTTGGCCTGCGCGCAAACAGCTCCCGGCGCGGGGCACTTGGGGATCACGAGCAGACTCTGAGGGATTGGGCATGGTTTGACCGGAGTGCGAAGGCATGGGGATAATCCGATGGTTTCTGCCCGTGGCGCCGATACCGGCCGGCGATGGCAGCCTTCGACAGTTTCTGGGAGGGGAAGTGTATGGGTTTTCGGTTCGCAGGTTTTCGACCCGTCGTGCTCGGCTCTGCCGCAGTCCTGATCTTCGCCATGGCTGCGGGCACGGCAATGGCGCAGGACGCCGCCAAGTCGACGGCCGCACCGGCCAAGGCCGCCACCGCGGCCCAGCCTGCCGCGACCACTGCTGCGCCGGCCACCGCCGAGGCCGCGGCCAAGCCCGGCGACGCCACCGCGGGGCAGGCCAAGGCCGCCGCCTGCGGCGCCTGCCACGGCATGGACGGCAACTCCACCGATCCGCAGTACCCCAAGCTGGCCGGCCAGAGCGAGCAGTACATCGTCCACCAGCTCGAGAACTTCAAGAGCAGCAGGCGCCAGAACCCGATCATGCTGGGCATGGCCACGCCGCTGTCCGAACAGGACATGCACGACATCGGCGCCTACTTCGCCAGCAAGACCGCCCTGCCCGGCGTGGCCGACCAGGCGCTGGTCAGCCACGGCCAGCAGCTGTTCCGCGAAGGCGACGTGAAGCGCGGCATCCCCGCCTGCATGGCCTGCCACAGCATCGACGGGCGCGGCAATCCCGGCGCGATGTACCCGCAGTTGGAGAGCCAGCACGCGCAATACATCCAGGCCACGCTGAAAGCCTGGCACGACGGCACCACCTGGGGCACGGACGCGCACTCGCAGATCATGCCGGCCATCGCGCAGAAACTGGATGCGGACGACATCGCCGCGCTGGCCAGCTACATCGAGGGCCTGCATCCGGCCACCGAAGCCGACCTGCAGAAGCCGGTCGCCGCCGCCACACCCTGATCCCCTCAGGATGCGCCGGCGGCACGCCGGCGCATCCTGCGCCCCCGCATCACCGAGGTAACCCCATGTTGAAGCGTCTGCCGATCCTGTGCGCCGCCCTGCTGGCGCTGACCGCCTGCGGCCATTCCAGCGACAATGGCACCGCTGCGCCAGCGGCCGCCAGCACTGCGGCGGCCACAGCCGCACCGGCAACCGGCGCATCGGCACCGGCTGCCAGCACCGCGCCGGCCAGCGCCTCCACGGCGGTGGCGGCGAATGCCGGCGCCACGGCTGCCGCGGCTACCACGGCAGCTGCCGCGCCTGCCGCTCCGGCCAAACCCTTCGCCGATGACGGCAAGTGGGTCGAGGGCAAGAACTACTTCCGCATCGACCCGGTCCAGCCCAAGGCCATCCCCACTGACAAGATCGAGGTGGTGGAGGTGTTCTCCTACGCCTGCCCGGCCTGCAACGCCTTCCATGGCGCGATGGACCAGATCGAGAAGAGCCTGCCGCCGGATGCAGTGGTGCACTACCTGCCCGCCGCATTCCGTCCGGACGAGAACTGGCCGCTGTACCAGCGCGCGTTCTACGCCGCCGAGGCGCTGGGCGTGCGCGCCAAGACCCAGGACGCGATGTTCGACGCCACCTGGAAGACCGGCGAAACGGCCACCTACGACCTCAACACCGGCCGCCCCAAGCCCAAGGACGCCTGGCCCACGATCGACGACATCGCGAAGTTCTACGCCAAGTACGGCGTGGATCCCAAGGAGTTCGTGGCGGTGGCCAACTCCTTCTCGGTCAACACCAAGATGAAGCAGGCCGACGACCTCATCAAGGCCTACGGCGTGCCCGGCACGCCCACCATCGTGGTGGACGGCAAGTACCGCTTCTCGCCTTCCGACGTCGGCAGCGTGCAGGGCGCCATCGAGCTGACCCAGTGGCTGGTGGCCAAGGAAGCCGCCGCGGGTGCCGGCAAGTAAATCGCACCTCACCCTCGCTCCACCCCTCCCGAGATAGTCCCGATGCTGAAGCGCCTGCCGATCCTGTGTGTCGCCCTGCTGGCACTGGCCGCCTGCGGCCATGCCGGCGACAACGGCACCGCTCCGCCGCCCGCGCCCGCAGCCACCGGCACGACCATGACCACGCCGGCTGCCACGCCGACGCCTGCAGCCAGTGCCGCGTCTGCCAGCGCCTCCACCGCTGCAGCGGCGGGCACGAGCACCGTGGCCGCACCGGCTGCCGCGGCCACTACGGCGGCTGCCACGCCCGCCGTGGACGACAGCCAGTTCGTCGAGGGCAAGGACTACTACCGCATCGACCCGGCCCAGCCCAAGTACATCCCCACTGGCAAGGTCGAAGTGGTGGAGGTGTTCTCCTACGCCTGCCCGGCCTGCTGGCAATTCCACGGCACGATGGACCGGATCGAGAAGAGCCTGCCGGCGGATGCGGTGACGCACTACCTGCCCTCCTCGATGCGCCCCGACGAAAACTGGGTGGTGTACCAGCGCGCGTACTTCGCCGCCGAGGCGCTGGGCGTGCGCGCCAAGACCCAGGACGCGATGTTCGACGCCACCTGGAAGACCGGCGAAACGGCCACCTACGACCTCTCCACCGGCCAGCCCAAGCCCAAGGATGCATGGCCCACGATCGAGGACATCGCGAAGTTCTACGCCAAGTTCGGCGTGGATCCCAAGGAGTTCGTGGCGGTGGCCAACTCCTTCTCGATCAACACCAAGATGAAGCAGGCCGACGACATGCAGAAGGCCTACGGCGTGAACGAAACACCAAACATCGTGGTGGACGGCAAGTATCGCGTCTCGCCGCACGACGTGGGCAGCACGCAGCGAACGATCGACGTGATCCAATGGCTGGTGGCAAAGGAAGCTGCCGGCAAGTAAATCCGCAGTCTTGCTCCATTCCCGCATCATCCTGCCGAGCATCCTCCGATGAAGTACCTCGCCTGTCTGCGTACCCTGACCCTGTTCACCGGCCTGCTGCTGGCCACCGCCTGCACGGCGCAATCCAACGCCGATACGGTGACGCCCTACACCGAAGGCGATCAGTACGTGACCCTGCCTGCCCCGTACCAGCGCTACAGCAGCGAGGGCAAGGTGGAGGTGGTCGAGGTGTTCTCCTACGGTTGCATCCATTGCGCCGAGTTCTCTCCCATCGCAGAGAAGCTGAAGGAGCAGTTGCCCAAGGGCGTGGTGTTCAAGCTGGTGCCGGCGCCGTTCAGCGCCGAGTGGCTGCCGTTCGCACGTGCCTATTACGCGGCCAAGCAACTGGGCGTGGTGGATCGCACCCACCTCGAACTGTTCAAGGAAAAGTTCGCCGAGCATTACCCGATCAACTCGCTGGACGAACTCGCCGACTTCTACGCCCGCGAAGGCGTGAACCGCGCCGAGTTCATGCGCCTCGCCACCTCCGACGCCGCCACCGCGAAATTGAAGGCGGACCTGGCGTTGATCCAGAAGTGGGGCGTGGACGGCACGCCGACGATAGTGGTCGACGGCAAGTACCGCGTCACCCACGTGCAGACGCTGGACGAGCTGTCCGCGGTGACGCAGTGGCTGGCCAAGCGCGAGCTGACCGAAGCGGACAAGGGCGGCAAGTGACCGCCTGACCGCTGCCCGTGCGGGCGTTCACGTCCGCTGCGGGTTCACGCGTGTAGCGTACGCAGCCCGATGAACCGCACCATGCCCGCCCCTGCCGAACGCCACCTGCGCCTGCTGAGCTGCAACATTCTCGCCGGCGCCAGCGTGCAGCGCTACAGCGAATACGTCACCCGCAGCATCAACGCGGTGCTGCCGGGGCGCAGCAAGATCGACAATCTCGATCGCCTCGCCGCGCTGTTGCCCCAGTTCGACGTGATCGGCCTGCAGGAAGCCGATGCCGGCAGCCTGCGCTCGGGCTTCCTCAACCAGACCCGCTACCTGGCCGAGACCGCCGGCATGCCGTACTGGAGCCACCAGCCGAACCGGCCGGTGGCGAAGCTGTCGCATACCGCGAACGGGCTGATCAGCCGCATCGAGCCCAGCGCGGTGGTCGACTATCCGCTGCCCGGCCACGGCCGCGGCGCCCTGCTGGTCCGCTTCGGCGAAGGCACTCATGCGCTGGCCGTGGTGATCGCCCACCTCTCGCTGCGCGCACCCACGCGTGCGCGCCAGCTGGGCTTCATCGCCGAGATCCTGCAGGACCACCCGCACGTGGTGCTGATGGGCGACCTCAACACCGACATCGACAGCCCCGAGATGCGCCAGCTGTTCGCCCGCACGCAGCTGCAGCCGCCGGCGCAACCCACGCCCACCTTCCCCAGCTGGAGGCCCAGGCGCGCGCTGGACCACATCCTCGCCTCGCCTTCGGTGGCGCTGGAAAAGGTGTGGACACTGCCGCAGGCGTTCTCCGACCACCTTGCGCTGGCGGCCGAGATTCGCCTGCCTGCGGGCCATGCACCACCTCGCGGAGAACACCGATGAATACCCGTTGGCTACGCCCGCTGACGCCATGGTTGCTGCTGGTGCTGGTGGGCTTCGGCGCGGCGGGGTTGCGCTACGGCCTGGTCGAGCCGCCCGCACTGGCGCAGCTGTGCACGGCGACGCAGGCGCCTGCCTGGTGCGCGCTGCGGCAGGCGCTGGTGCTGGGCTTCCTGCACGAGGTCTACGGTATCGCCGCGATCTGTGTCGCCGTGCTGGCGCTGCTGCGCCGCTCGCGCGTGCTGGCGTGGCTGGCCGCGGCGCTGGGGGTGCTGGCCCTGCAGCTCTACAACTACGAGCCGGGTGCGCTGGCATTGCTGGTCGGCTGCCTGCGCCTCGTGCATCTGCAGGGCGCAGGCAACACGCAAGTGGCGGTCACACCCGGCCGATGACCGGGATCAGCGCACCGGTGATCGCCGATGACGCGCCGGAGAGCAGGAACACGATCACCCCGGCCAATTGTTCGGGTTTCACCCAGCGATCGAAGTCCGCATCGGGCATGTCGGCGCGGTTTGGCGGCGTGTCGATGACGCTGGGCAGCAGCGCGTTGACGGTGATGCCGCGCGGCTTCAGTTCCTCGGCCAGCGACTCGGTGAAGCGCATCACGCCCGCCTTGGACGCGGTGTAGGCGCCCACGCCCGCTCCGGCCTTCAGCGCCGAGTTCGCGCCGATGTTGACGATGCGTCCGCGCCCGTCGGGCAGGTGCGCCAGCGCGGCCTTGCTTGCCGCCACCGCGGTACGCAGGTTGATCCGGTAGAGCAGGTCCCAGGTTTCCGGATCGCCATCGGCCAGCGTCTCCCAGCGGAACGCGCCGGCGATGTTCACCAGCGCATCGAGGCCGCCCAGTGCCTCGGCCGCGGCGTCGATGGCATGCTTCGCCGCCGCGGTGTCGGCCATGTCCACGCCGCCGAAGCCGTGCGCCGCGCCCAGGTTCGCCGGCACCGGCGCGCGGTCGATCGCCGCCACTTCGGCGCCTGCATCCAGCGCGGCGCGCACCACTGCCGCCCCCAGGGTGCCGAAGGCACCGGTCACCACGATGCGTTGTTTGTCCAGGCGCATGGATTCGTCCTCTTCAATGGATTTCATCGAGCATAGTGCTTGTGCAAATCGGCGCGAAACGCGTGCGCCGCCACGCGGCGAAAACCGGCACCGCGATCAGCAGGTTGAGCAGCAGCCACAGCCAGGTCACCGGGTTCTCGCCCAGCTCCAGCGCCACCACCACGGTCGCCAGCACGGGCAGCCACGTGGCGAGGAACAACGCTTCGCGCGAAGGTGCACGCATGCGCTCGTCCAGCCAGGCCACCAGCGCGTAGCCCGCGCAGGGCAGCTCGAACAGGCCCAGCGGGAAGTCGCGGTAGCGGCCGTCGAACACCATGAGCAAGCCGTACAACGCCAGCACGAACAGCCACGCGAAGCGCAGCCGCCCCGCCGGTGCGGGCTTGTACGGCGCACCTGCCAGCCGTCCGGCCAGCCAGCCGGCCAACCGCAAAGCCGTGAACAGTGCAGCGAGGAAGGCCACGAGGGAAAGCGTCCACTCCCGGACGTCGCGACAGGCATAGGCCATCTGCCGCCATTGCCAGGCCAGCGCCGCGCCGCTGGCGAAGCCGGCCAGACCCAACGCCAGCCAGCCGCGTCCGCGCTGCCAGCGCCGTCGACGCAGGCCAGCCAGCACGAACAATGCCGCGCCCGCCACGCCGGCCAGCCAGCCCAGCCACCAGCGCGGCACCTCGACCACCGGTCCCTGCATCGCGAACTTCGGCCGCGCCTGCGCATCGAAGATGCCCCAGTAGCCGCCCACCGTGCCTTCCTGCGCGCGCTTCCACGGCTGGTCGAAGGTTTCGATCACGTTGTAGGGCATGTCCACGCTGGCGGCGTAGCGCAGGAATTCGCGCAGGTAGCGCGCCTCGTTCACCACGCTGGCGCTGGCGCCGCGGCGCGGCCGGCCCTCGCTGGGCCAGCCGGTTTCGCCGATCATCACGCGCTTGCCGGGAAAGGCCTGGCGCACCTTGGCGTAGACGTTCTCGACATGCTGGATCGCGCGCTCCGGCGGCACCGGCTGGTCCTCCCAGTACGGCAGGATGTGGACGGTGACGAAGTCCACCGACCTGGCCAGTTCGGGATGCCGCAACCAGTATTCCCACACATCGGCATAGCTCACCGGGATACTCGCCGGCAGCGCCGCGCGCACCTCGGCGAGGTAGCCGGCGATCTGCCCGCTCGACAGCTCGCCGCGCAGCAGCACCTCGTTGCCCACGATCACCCCCCGCAGCACCGCCGGATACTTGCGTGCCGTGGCGATGCCCAGCGCGACCTGCTCGGCGTTCGCCTTGGGATCGCGGCCCAGCCAGATGCCCATCAGCACCTGCATGTGATAGCGCGCCGCGATGCCCGGTACCGCGGAAAGGCCCTGCCCTTGCGAATACGTGCGCACGCAATCGAAGCGCGCGGACAGCGCGCGCAGATCCGCATCGATGCGCCCGGGGCTCACGAAGGCATGCGGATCGAGCGGCGTCTCGCCCGGCTCGCGGAACGGCGCGTAGGAGACACAGGCGATCCGCGCCGAAGGCGCGTCGGGCAGGTTCACCGGACGCCCGGACGCCCACCACCACGCCGCGCCGGCGCATGCGAGCAGCACCAGCGCCAGCCAGGCGACCAGGCGACGACCGCGGGACGAAGGGGAAAACGACATGCTGAACCCTTGCAGACGTAGCGAGGTGCGCCAGCTTATCAGGCACATGCGGAATGGAAGCCCGCCTGCGCGTCAGCGTGCCGGGACGCTTCCACTACAATCCTTTGCAGGGGATCACCAAGGAGTTTCCATGTTCGTGAAGGCAGCGCCGCGGCGCCATCCCCTCACCCGCCTGCCGGCCCTGCTGCTGGCCTGCGGCGCCTTGCTCGCCGCCGTCGGCGCACGCGCCGCCACGCCGACCGAGGCGCAACGCGCCGCGTTCAAGCAGGCATGGGCCGCAGCCCAGCAAGGCGGTGACGGCTGGCGTGCGTGGACCACGCAGCTGCGCAACTACCCGCTCTACCCCTACCTGCCCGCCGCCGCGCTGGAGCACGACATCCGCCAGACCGACCTGGCCACGGTGCAGGCCTATCTGCGGCAATATCCCGACCTGATCCCCGCGCAGGACCTGCATCGCGACTTCCTGCTGGAACTCGCGCGTCGCAAAGACTGGAACGGCTTTCTCGCGCTGTACCAGCCCGGCATGGGCGACACGCTCGCCTGCGACGCCCTGCAGGCGCGCATGGCTAGTGGCGCCAAGCTCGACTTCGACACGGATCTCGCCACGCTGTGGAGCCGCCCCGAACTGCCTGGCGCCTGCGATCCCGTGCTGCAGGTTGCGTATGGCCAGGGCCTGCTGACCCCGTCGCGACTGTGGGCACGCATCGACCGCGCCGCCGAGGCCGGCAAGGGGGGCACCATCGCTGTGCTGGCTCCCTGGCTGCCCGCGCCGCAGAACGAAGAGGCTCAGCGGCTGGCGCAGGCACTGCGCGATCCCGCCGCCGCACTGGCCTCCGCCGTGAGCTGGCCCGATACCTCCCGCGCACGCCAGGCCGCCACGCTGGCGCTGGAACGCCAGGCGCGACGCGACACCAACGCTGCGGATGCCGCGTGGCAGCAGTTGCAGGCACGCTTCACCTTCAGCACTACGCAGCGCGACGCGATCCTGCGCGTACTGGCACTGTTCCACGCCACCGATTTCGACACGAACGCGCTCGACCGGTTGATTGCCCTGCCCGCCGCCGCGCAGACCGCCGCCACCCGCGAATGGCGCGCGCGCGTGGCGCTGGCCGAACAGGACTGGCCCGCGGTGCTGGCGGCGATCGCGGCGATGCCCGCCACGCAGCAGCAGGACAGTGAATGGCGCTGGTTCCGCGCCCGTGCGCTGGCTGCCACCGGCCATCCCGAACAGGCACGCGGCATCTACGAAGACCTGGCTGGCGACGCCACGTTCTACGGCTTTCTCGCTGCCGACCAGCTGAAGCAGTCCTACGCGATCTGTCCGCTGGCACCGGTCGAAGACCTGCCGCAGGAGCAGGCATTGCTGCAACAACCCGGCCTGCTGCGCGCCTTCGAGCTGTACGCGGTGGACCTGCCGAAACTGGCACGGCGCGAATGGGCGCGCGCGCTCGATGGCGCCGATGCCCACACGCGCGAACTGGCTGCCGAGCTGGCGAACCGCCGCGGCTGGTTCGACCGCGCCGTGTTCACCTTCACCTACGGCGACACGCTCCGCTACTACGCCCTGCGCTTCCCGCTGGCCAGCCAGGACGGGCTGGTGGCGCAGGCCCGGCAGGCCGGCATCGACCCCGCCTGGGCCTACGGCATCCTGCGCTCGGAGAGCGCCTGGGTCAGCGATGCCCGTTCCGGTGCCGACGCACGCGGCCTGATGCAACTGGTGCCTGCCACCGCCGCCCTGGTGGCGCGGCGCAACGGCCTGCCGTGGGCAGGCGACGACAGCCTGTACGACCCCACGGTGAACATCGCGCTGGGCACGCGTTACCTGGCGCAGCTCGCCTTGCGCTACAACGGCATGCCCTGGCTCACCAGCGCCGCCTACAACGCCGGCCCCAACCGCGTCGACCAGTGGGTGGACGCACGCAACGCGCTGCCCCCCGATCTGTTCATCGCCACCATGCCGTTCAAGGAAACCCGCGAATACGTGGCGCGGGTGATGGCCTTCAGCGTGATCTACGACTGGCGCATGCACGGCTCGGCGCTGCCGATGTCCGACCGGCTCACCCCATTCGGCCAGCCCTACGCCTTGCCGGACAGCCTCACCCCGCGCAAGACGGTGGACTGTCCCGCGCCACCGCCGCCGGCCCCCACGAGCTCGGTGCAGGTGCCGGCCGGCACGGCATCCGCGGCAGGCGGCGCCAGCGCCGCACCGGCCGCGGCAGGCAGCATTCCGCCCGCGCCAGCCGCCAGCCACCGGCGCTGAGCCGGGGCAGGCCGCAGCTGATCGACGGGTCGCGGCTGGATGCATCGCGGCGCCGGTTCCAGCGCCGGAGCATGCGCGAGGCGCGCGCCTTGCCATGCCACAATCGCCTCCATGCGCATTTATCTCGTCGGCGGCGCGGTCCGCGACAAGCTGCTGGGAAGGCCGGAAGGCGACCACGATTACGTGGTGACGGGCGCACGCCCGGACGATTTGCTGGCGCTGGGTTACAAGCCGGTCGGCAAGGACTTCCCGGTGTTCCTGCATCCGGACAGCGGCGAGGAGTACGCGCTGGCGCGCACCGAGCGCAAGAGCGGGCGCGGCTACCACGGCTTCGTGTTCCAGACCGATCCCGCGGTGACGCTGGAACAGGACCTGGCGCGGCGCGACCTCACCATCAACGCGATCGCGCAGGACGAGCGCGGCGCTCTGGTCGATCCCTGGGGCGGCGTGCGCGACATCGAGGCGCGCGTGCTGCGCCACGTCTCGCCGGCCTTCGTGGAAGACCCCGTGCGCCTGCTGCGGGTGGCGCGCTTCGCCGCACGCTTTGAGCCGCTGGGTTTCCGCGTGGCCGACGAGACCATGGTGCTGCTCGGGCGCATGGTGGCCGCGGGCGAAGTGGATCACCTGGTGCCCGAGCGGGTGTGGGCGGAAACGCGCAAGGCATTGGCCGAGCCGCGGCCGTCCGCCTTCCTGCGCGTACTGCGCGGCTGCGGCGCGCTGCGCGTGCTGTTCCCGGAAGTCGACGCGCTGTATGGCGTGCCGCAACGCGCGGAATTCCACCCCGAGATCGATACCGGCATGCACATGGAGATGGTGCTGGATGCCGCCGCCGGCATCGCGCCGGGCGACGATCTGGTGGGTTTCTGCGCGCTCACCCACGACCTTGGCAAGGCGTTGACGCCAGCCGACGAACTGCCGCGTCACCTGATGCACGAACAACGCGGCGTCACACCGCTGCGTGCGCTGGCGGCGCGGCTAAAGGTACCGGCCGAGCACGCCGCGCTGGCCGAACTGGTGTGCCGCGAGCACCTCAATGCGCATCGTGCGCTGGAGCTGAAGCCCGCTACCGTGCTGAAGCTGCTCGGCGCGCTGGACGCGTTGCGCCGGCCGGAGCGGCTGGAAACCTTCCTTGCCGCCTGCACGGCCGACAAGCGCGGCCGGCTGGGCCATGGGCACGACGACTACCCGCAGGCCGATTACCTGCGCCGCGCCCGCACCGCGGCCGCAGCCGTGGCCGCGGCGCCGTTCGTGGCACAAGGGCTTCAGGGTCCGGCGATCGGCGAGGCGATGGAGCGCGCCCGCACGCGTGCCATCGCTGAAATGAAACTATGTAACATCTAAGCCGGTGCGGGTATAACACCCGCTGGAACGCCGGCCTCTGCCGGCACCTCTTCATTTCCCTGTTGTCTGGAGCTGCCCGTGTCGCGCGCCCTGTTCTCTCCCTCGCCGCTGCGTCAGCGGTTCCGGCCGCTGTGGTGGCTGGGCATCACCTTCGTCGCGATCTGCTTCGTCACCCGCATCGCCCTGCTGGTGATGTCCGGCGGCAACGTGGCGCCGAACCCGCTGAACTGGCTGTACGCGTTCGGCGTGGGTCTGGGCTACGACCTGGTCACCTTCCTGTATCTGGCCTGGCCGATGGTGCTGTTCCTGTGGCTGGTGCCTACCCGGCGCGCGCCGGTGGCGGGCGCCGGTCGCTGGCTGCTGTACGTGGTCGGCATGGCGGCGCTGTACGCGATCAGTCTGGGCCTGCTGTTCCTGCTGTGGCACGTGCACCTGCACGAATCGTGGCCGATCCTCGCCGTGTTCCTGTTCTTCCTGCCGATGCCGGCGCTGGCGTACAACCGCAGCAGCGGGCAGTGGGGGCTGTACATCCTCGGGCTGGTGCTGCTGTACGGCCTGCTGTTCGTGGCAGCATCGGAGCTGGTGTTCTGGAACGAATTCAGCGCGCGCTTCAACTTCATCGCGGTGGACTACCTCGTCTACACCACCGAAGTGATCGGCAATATCCGCGAGTCCTACCCGGTGGGTACCTGGCTGGCCCTGCTGGTGGTGCTGGCGCTGGTGGTGTTCGTGCTGAGCCGGCGCGGCCTGCGCGCGCGCGACGACGGCAGCACGCTGATGCAGCGTGCCCGCGTGCCGCTGGTGTGGCTGGTGCTCACGGTGATCTCGGTGGCCGCGGTCAACGGCGAAATGAAGGACCGCACCGCCAACAACTACGTCAACGAGCTGGCCGGCAACGGCATCTACCAGTTCTTCGCCGCGTTCCGCAGCAGCCACCTCGACTACAAGAAGTTCTACCGCAGCCTGCCCGACGACGAGGCGTTCCGCCTGGTGCGCGAGAACCTCAAGGCACCGGATGCCACCTTCGTCAGCAATGACCCGCGCGACCTCACCCGCGCGATCCGCCACGCCGGGCCGGAGAAGCACCTCAACGTGGTGCTGATCAGCGTGGAGAGCCTGTCCGGCGACTACCTCGGGACCTTCGGCAACAAGCAGGGCCTCACGCCCTTCCTCGACTCGCTGGTGGACAAGAGCATCTTCTTCGACAACCTCTACGCCAACGGCACGCGCACGGTGCGCGGGCTGGAGGCGTTGTCGTTGTCGGTGCCGCCCACTCCGGGTGATTCGCTCGTGCGCGAACACAACAACGAAAACCTGTTCTCGCTGGCCGATATCTTCAACGATCGCGGCTATGTGTCGGAGTTCGTCTACGGCGGCTACAGCTACTTCGACAACATGCAATATTTCTTCGACCACAACGGCTACAAGACCGTGGACCGCAGCGCGATCCCGAAGGACATGCCGATCCACAGCCAGAACGTGTGGGGCGTGGCCGACGAGGACCTGTACACGCTGGCGCTGAGCCAGATGGACCAGATCCACGCCGCGGGCAAGCCGTTCTTCCTGCACATCATGACCACCTCCAACCACCGGCCGTACACCTATCCGGCGGGGCGGGTGAAGTGGCAGGCGCCGTCGCGGCTGGGCGCAGTGGCCTACACCGACTGGTCGATCGAGGATTTCATCAAGCGTGCACAGGCCAAGCCGTACTTCGCCGACACCGTGTTCGTGATCACCGCCGACCACTGCGCCTCCAGCGCGGGCAAGTCCAGCATCCCGATCAACCACTACCACATCCCGCTGTGGATCTACGCGCCCAAACAGTTCAAGCCCGAGCGCGTGAACGAGCTGACCAGCCAGCTGGACATCCCGCCCACCCTGCTCGGCCTGCTCAACTTCAGCTACCGCACGCGCTTCTTCGGCCAGGACGCGCTGCAGCTTGCGCCGGGCCAGGGCCACGCCTTCCCCGGCACCTACGAGAAGCTTGGCTATGTGCACGGCGACACCCTCACCATCCTCGAACCGCGCAAGCGGCTGGAACAGCTGAAGCCCGACTTTGCCACTGGCGACGCCACGCCCGTGGTGCCGATCAAGCAGAATCTGGTGGACACGGCGATCGCCTACTACCAAGTGGCCAGCGACCTCTTCAAGCGCGGTGGCCTGGCCCACCGACCCACCGACAGCAGCAAGGTGGAGCCGCTGCCGGCACCGGCGGCTACAGTTGCGGCGCCCGCACCGGCCGCGAGCATTCAATAACGGTCACGGAGTACCCGCTCTACCCCTCTCCCGTGGACAGGTGAGGGGCTTCGTTATTCCTTTTGCGCACCGCGACCGGCTTGCGGCGTGGGCGCATTCGCCCTGACTTTCCGAACGACGTCCGTCACTGCACGTACCACCACATCCGGGTAATACGTCTGCAGATACTCCGACGTGCTGTCGACGAGGACCTGCCGCCCTTGCGTGGAATACGCAGCCATGGCGGCCATGTTGGCCAACATGGCCCGATTGACTTTTCCCCGTTGCGAAGGAGGGAGTGCGCCGAGCTCATTCGTCCCGCTCAACACGACAATCGGCTTGTCGCCGAAATCGAAATGAAGGCGCTGGAAGGCCAGTTCGGCGTTCGACAAGTCCCTTCCGGGTGACGGGTCGGTGTCCAGCGTCTCCGTCATGACCGCCTCCTGCTCGGAAGGGCGCGCCAACTGGGCATTGAGCAAGCGGTGAAGGGCGGGATCGGCGTTTGGCGGGTCATCCATGCAGTCCGGGTAACGCCCGGGCGTCCGCGCCAAAGCACCACTCTTCGCCAAGACCAGGCAGGTGCGTGCCTGCCTGATCTCGTTCCGGGTGCCGGCACGCCACTGATCCAGCCACGGCTGATCAAGGACTTTGAGGGCCGCCCCATCCAGGCCAACGCTGTCCGGGTCGATCAGCACCAGACCTGCGACATCCTGCGGATACTCGGCTGCGTAGAAGGCGACATACAGGCCGCCATTGGAATGGCCCGCCAGAATGACCGGCGCAGGTATCGATGCCTGCCTGATCAAGGCATGCAGGTCATGTACTACATGGGAGGCGGTATTGGGGGCATCCGAAGGATCACTGAAGCCCATGCCCGCGCGGTCATAACTGCAGACGCGGGTGACGGCGGCCAGGCGCCCTTGCACGCGACGAAAGCTCAGGCTGTCGTCACCGAGACCAGCTTCGAAAATGACGACAGGCGTACCCGCACCCACGCAAAACAGGTTCAGGTGGCGCCCATCGGGTAACGGGACCAGGGTCTGCACATGCTCATAGGCCGACGCCGGCACATCCATCGTCGAGGGTGGATGTGCCGCAGTTGCGGCATCGGACACCACGGCCCGCAGCGCGATCGACAAGGCCAGTGCCGCAACCAGGCAACGCCTGCCCGGGGCCTTGATGCTGCGGGCAGTCCGGTGACGAAGCCAGGGGAAAGGGCTCACAGCGCACGGGGTGCGCTTTCGCATCAGTCCGTCGCCTTCTTCGGCAACAGCCAGCGCACCGCGACAATGCCCAGCTCGTACAGCAGGCACATCGGTATCGCCAGCATGATCATCGACGTGATGTCCGGCGGCGTGATCAGCGCCGCCACCGCGAACGCGCCCACGATCGCGTAGCGCCGAGCGTTGCGCAGCTTGGCGATGTCCACGATGCCCACCGCGGCAAGGATCACCACCGCCACCGGTACCTCGAAGCACAGGCCGAAGGCGAAGAACATCAGCATCACGAAGTCGAGGTAGTGGGTGATGTCGGTCATCATCTCCACGCCCGCGGGCGTCACCGCGGTCAGGAAGCGGAACGCGGCCGGCAGCACCAGGAAATACGCAAACGCGCAGCCGCAGTAGAACAGCGCCAGTGCGGCAATCAGCAAAGGGCGCGCGAGGCGCTTCTCGTGCTTGTACAGGCCCGGGCTCACGAAGGCCCACAGCTGGTACAGGATAACCGGCATGCTGATGAACAGTGCGGCGTAGAACGCCAGCTTCAGCGGCGTGACGAACGGGCTCGCCACCTCGGTGGCGATCAGGTGCGCGCCCTGCGGCAGGCGCGCCACCAGCGGCGCGGCCAGCTCCGAATACAGCCGGTTGGCGAACGGCACCAGCGCCACCAGCACGATCAATATGGCGGCGATCGCCTTGAGCAGGCGCGAGCGCAGTTCGAGCAGGTGCGAGAACAGGCCCTGCTGCAGGTCGTCGCCGGAATCGCCGGGTTCAACGGCCGCCATGCGCGGACTCCTTCGCTGCCGGCGCCGCAGGTGGCTCGCCCAGCGGCAGCTCCTGCTGTGTCTCGGGCTCGCTTCCGGCAACAGCCGGCCCGGCCTGTTCCGGCGTCGCCGCGGCCTTGAGCGTCGATACCGCCTCCTCGACCGGCTGGCTCACTTCCTGGGCGGCACCCTTGAACTCCGCCTGCATGGCTTCGGCCCGCTCGGCAGCCTCGCGGGCGGCGCGCTTGATCTCTTCCACTTCCAGCTCGCGCTCCACTTCGGCGCGCACGCTATCCCAGCCGTTGCGCACGCGGCGCAGCAGCGCGCCCGCGGTGCGCGCCGCGCCGGGCAATTTCTCGGGGCCGAGCACGATCAGCGCGACGAGCGCGAGCAGCACCAGCTTGCCGAAGCTGATCTCGATCATCGAGCCGGAACTCCGGGCAGGCTCTTACTTCGACTCGTGCGAGTCGCGCTGATCCTGCGTGCTGGCGTTCGCCGACGAGGCCGCCGGCGGATCGGCATGCAACTGCTCCTTCGTCTGCTGCGACTCCTTCGACTTCTCATCATCCTCACCGTGCATGGCTTTCTTGAAGCCGCGCACCGCATTGCCGAGGTCGGAACCGATGTTGCCGATCTTCTTGGTGCCGAAGATCAGCAGCACGATGACCAGGAGAAGTAGCCAATGCCAGATGCTGTCAAAACCCATGATGTTCCTCGAGGCGACCCGGGGCGGAAATGGCTCCGCCCACGGTCCGCCGATCTTCGCACACGGCGGTCACTTGGAAGTGTACTCCTCCAGCGTATCGCGGAATTTCACCACGTACGGCGGCACGTTGCTCACGCCGCCCTCGAAGATCCGCCGCGGGGTTATGCCGGCGCCATACACCGCCGCATTGGCGTCCTGGTCGATCTTCAGCACCGAACCGTCCAGTGCCACGCCGGCGAACAGGCCGCGCGCGCGCGAGTACGAGTAGATCTCCGCCTTCAGCTGCTGGTCGGTGGCGGCCGAAGCGGTGCGGCCGACCGGACCGGCCGCGGCCGAGGCGTCGGCACCGATGGTGAACTTGCCGTTGACGATCGAGTCCACGCCGCGCTGGGTGCGGAACACCAGGATCACGTCGGTGGACGACACGCCGATCTGGAAACCCACGCTGCCGCCGCCGAAGGAAATGAAGCTGGGGTTGGACCAGGTGCCATCCGGGCTCTTCACCGAGATCAACCCCTCGCCGCGGCGGCCGCCGAACACGAAGCCGACCTTCAGCACGTCGGGAATCACCGCGATGGCCTTCGCGTCCTTGAGCAGATCACTGGGTATGGCCTTGTCCGGCGCCTGCTCGATCTCGCTGAGCACGCGTACCGCACTCTGCGCGCGCGCCTGCGGGGAGTCGTCGTCGGCATGGACAGCGATGGCCGGCAGCAGCAGGGCTGCGCCGAGCAGCAGATGGGGAAGACGGATCTTCAACATGGGCAACTCCATCGTATGGGTGGGGGAACATGCGGGCAGCGTATGCCGTGCTTGTGGCAGACTCCACGGCCAGCTCCGTTGCCCGCGCCACGATGCCTAGCCGCAGCCACTATACCGGCCCCGCCGACCATTCCCGCGAAACGCCTGCGGCATCCGTTCAGACAGCCGTGCTGCTGGTCAACCTGGGCACGCCCACCGCGCCCACCGCCAGGGCGCTGCGGCCCTACCTGGCCGAATTCCTGTCCGACCGCCGGGTGATCGACACTCCGCGCTGGCTGTGGTGGCCGATCCTGCACGGGGTGATCCTGCGCCTGCGCCCGCGGCGCTCCGCGCATGCCTATGGACGCATCTGGGACGCCCAGGGTTCCCCGCTGCGCTGGCGCAGCGAGGCGCTGGCCCATGCACTGCAGGCGGAACTGGGGGCGGATGTGCGCGTGGCACTGGCGATGCGCTACGGCGAACCGGCAGTGATGTCGACGATCGCGCAACTCGTGCGCGAAGGCGTGCGCCGCCTGCTGGTGCTGCCGCTGTATCCGCAATACTCGGCCACCTCCACCGGATCGGTGATCGACGCGGTGGCCGATGCGATGAAAGCGCTGCGCTGGCCACCCGAGCTGCGCTTCGTCAACGACTATCACGACGATCCTGGCCACATCGAGGCGCTGGCCGCGAGCATCGAGGGCTGGTGGGCCAGGCACGACCGCGGCGACAAGCTGCTGCTCTCCTTCCATGGCATTCCCGAACGCTACGTGCGCCTCGGCGACCCCTATGGCGAGCAATGCCGCACCACCACGCGCCTGCTGCGCGAACGGCTGCGGCTGGACGAATCGCAGCTGGTGCTGAGCTTCCAGTCGCGGGTGGGACGCGAGGACTGGCTTTCGCCGTATACCGACGCCACCGTGCGCCGCCTCGCCGGCGAAGGCGTGAAGCGGCTCGACGTGGCCTGTCCCGGCTTCGCGGTGGACTGCCTGGAAACGCTGGAAGAGATCGCGATGCAGAACCGCGACTTCTTCACTGCCGCCGGCGGCGAGTCGCTGCGCTACATCCCAGCGCTCAACGACGGCGCGGAGCAGGTGCACAGCCTTGCCTCGCTGCTGCGCCACCATCTCGCCGGCTGGCCCGCGTGACCTCGCCACGCGAACGACGCATCGCGCTGCCCCATCTCACGCTGGCCGCGCTCGAATGGGGCGATTCCGCCGCACCGCCAGTCGTCGCGCTGCACGGCTGGCTGGACAACGCCGCCAGCTTCTCCGCACTGGCGCCGCTGCTTGCGCCGCATTGGCGCGTGATCGCGCTGGAACTGCCCGGCCACGGCCATTCCGGTCACTTGCCTGCGGGTTCCAGCTATCACTACACCGATCATATGCGCACCGTGCTGACGGCACTCGATGCACTGGAATTGCCGCGTTGCGCCCTGCTCGGCCACTCGCTCGGTGCCGGCATCGCATCGCTGGCGGCCGCCGCGGCGCCGGAGCGGATCGAACGCTTGTGGCTGATCGAGGGACTCGGCCCACTGGGCGACGACGGCACGCACACGCTGCAGCGCTATCGCGACGCGCTGGCCAAGCCGCCCGCCGACGGCAAGGCGCTGCGCGTGTTCCGCGACGTGGATCAGGCGATCAGCGCACGCGTGATCGCCAGCGGCCTGCGCGCGGAACTGGCGCGCCCGATCGTGGCGCGCGGCCTGCACGAGGCCGACGGCGGCTGGCGATGGCGCAGCGACCCGCGCCTCGTCCGCCCCACCGCGATCCGGCTGGCCGAGGCGCAGATCCACGCCCTGCTCGCCGGCATCGAGGCCCCGACCGCACTGCTGCTGTCGCAACCGGCGACGCCCTACCTGCCCGCGGCGATGATGCTGGCGCGTGCTGCCTGCGTGCCGCGCATCGCGGTCGAACACATGGCCGGCGGCCACCACCTGCAGCTGGAACATCCGCAGGCGGTGGCACAGTGGTTGCTGCGCCACGCCAATTCGTGACGCCACCGGCAGCGGGGACACTCGGGCTGGTGTGTCCATCGCTTGAATTCAAACGACTGCGCTGCTGGACGGAGCACCACAAGCAGCATGGTCAACCATGCGCCATCCCCGCCGTTTGCTCCCCATCGGCATCCGCATCCACACCCCAGAACCGCCATGAAAAAACGCATCCGCCATATATTGTCCGCCACGCTGCTGGCCGGAATGACCCTGGGAATGCGGCCCGCAGCAGCCACATCCCCGCCCGCACCAAGCACACCTGCCCAGGCGGGAACACAAAAAATCGAGTATTGCCTGGAAGGACTGGAAAGCTTTTTCCCGGGCGACTATTACGCGTGCCGCGCGGTCTACCACCTGCAAAGGAAGCACTATGGCCAATTCCTGGACATGCTGCGCGAGTCCGCCTACTGGGCCAACAAGAATGCCCAGTACGAACTGGGCCTGGTCTATTTCAACGGCGATATCCCCGGCATACCGGTGAACCGTCCCCTCGGCATCGCCTGGCTGGCACTGGCCGCCGAAAGGAAGAACCCGGATTTCCAGCAGGCCTACACCACGGCCTACCTGCAAAGCTCGCTCCAGGAGCGCGCGGCCGCCAGCGGCCTGTGGAAAACACTGCTCCCCAAATACGGCGACAAGGTTGCCGCCGTCCGCGCCATCCGCCGCTACAACCGGGCCATCGGCCCCCTTCACGCCGCTGCCGAAAGCGGCGGCATCACCTATATCTCCGGTTTCACACCCTTTCCCCAATCGGCCTTCAGCGTGGTCAAGAGCCTGCAGGATCGCGCCGACAGGGATTTCGACGACCTGCAGGGTACGGTCACCGTGGGCGTTCTCCGGCCCCTGGACAGTGCCACGCAACAGGTGCCATCCGACAAGCCGGATACCACGCATTGAGCCGGCCGCCGGTTCATCCGCCGACCGGCCAGACAACGCGGCCATCTCATCAGGCGTGGCTGCCGCCGGGTGGGCTCAACCCGAGATCGCCAGCTTCTCCGAGCGGTACAGCTGCGCCGTGACGGCCGCCGCGACCAGCGCCGCCGCCAGCGTGCCGGCGAGGCACAGCAGCAACTGCTCGCCGCTGACGCCGTCACCGCGCAGCTGCTGCATGATGCCGAGGTTCTGGCCCAGCAGCGGCACCGCGTACATCCATGCCTGCGCCTTGATCGGCAGGAAGGCCAGCAGGGCGCTGGGGATCAGCGGCACCATCATCAGCAGCGAGATGTAGGTCTGTGCCTCGCGGTAGCTCTTGGCGAACGCGGCCACCAGGGTCTGCAACGCGGCCAGCAGCATCACCAGCGGCAGCATCAGCAGCAGCACATAGCCCGCGAAATGCCAGCCGAGGTCCAGCTCCATGCCCAGCTTTTCGGCGGGGATGAAGCGACCCACCACGGCGAACGCCAGCAGGGTGATCGCGAGGCTGGTCAGCGAGAACACGCAGATCGCCGCGAGCTTGCCGACCAGGATCTTCCAGCGCGCCACCGGGTTGGCGAACAGCGGTTCCAGCGACTGCCGTTCGCGCTCGCCCGCGGTGAGGTCGATGGCGAGATACATGCCGCCCATGAACAGGGTGATCACGAAGAAATACGGCAGCATCGCGAACATCAGCACCGCGCGCGACTGCGGCGTGGCCTGGTCGCGCTTGGCCACCTGCACCGGCCACGCCGTGCCCGGCGACAGGCCGCGCGCCACCAGCCGCATCGCGCCCTGCTGGCGGGCATAGGTTTCCACCAGCTTGCCGACCCGCTCCACCGCGCTGCGCGTGTCCTGGCGCGAGGAGTCGTAGAACATTTCCACCTGCACCGGCTCGCCCTTGCGCCAGGCCTTGCCGTAGTCGGCGGCGATGCGCAGCACCACGTCGGCATCCTGCTTGTGCACGGCCGTGCCGGGGTCGGCCACCGGCGCGTCCGGCACGATGCCGCCTTCCTTCAGCGCATCGACCAGGTGCGGCGCGTACTGTGCGCCGATCACCGGCACGTGCAGCGGCTGGTCGGCCTTGTCCAGCTCGCGGTTCACCTGCACGCTGACCAGCATCACGAACAGCAGCGGGCCCAGCAGCGGGCCGGTCAGGAAGGCGCTCATCAGGGTACGGCGGTCGCGCAGGTTCTCGCGTACCTCCTTCAGGAACACGGTGAGCACGGCGCCGGTGCGGCGTACTTTCGAAGAGACGGCGCTCATGCGGCGAGGCCCTCGTCGGTTCCGATGATCTTCACGAAGGCATCCTCCAGATTGGTTTCCCCCGTCTGCGCGCGCAGCGCATCCGGCGTCTCGTCGGCCACCACGCGACCGCGTGCGATCACCACGATGCGATCGCACAGCGCCGCCACCTCCTGCATGATGTGGCTGGAGAACAGCACGCAGCGCCCCTCGCCCTTCAGCTGCTGCATGAAGCGGCGCAGGCCGCGGGTGGCCATCACGTCGAGGCCGTTGGTGGGTTCGTCGAGGATCACGTTGCGCGGATCGTGGATCAGCGCGCGGGCGATCGCGGTCTTCACCCGCTGCCCCTGTGAAAAACCTTCGGTGCGGCGGTCGAGGATGTCGCGCATCTCCAGCGCGTCGACCAGCGCATCGTGTCGCGTGCGCAGCGTGGCCTCATCGATGCCTTGCAGGCGCGCGAAGTACTCGATGTTCTCGCGTGCGGTGAGCCGCTTGTACAGGCCGCGCGCATCCGGCAGCACGCCCAGTGTGCGGCGCACCGCCAGCGGATCGGCCACGGCGTCGATGCCGTCCACCAGCACCTGGCCTCGGTCCGGCGTCATCAGCGTGTAGAGCATGCGCAGCGTGGTGGTCTTGCCGGCGCCGTTGGGGCCCAGCAGGCCGGTGATCTCGCCGTCGCGGGCGGTGAAGCCGACGCCGTCCACCGCTTTCACGCTGCCGAAGGCCTTGTGCAGATCCCTGACTTCGATCACGGCCGCGCACCCCGCTCGAAACAGGCGCCCCGCCTGGTGGTCAACACGGAAAACGCGACCAGCAACGGCAGCAAGACCTGGTTGATGACATGCGGTGCATCGAGCACGGCGCCGGCGACGAAAGCCGCGGCCAACAGCACGGCGTTTGCCGGTACATACGGCTTTCTCATGGCGTGGCTCCGTTGAAGTCGATGAAGAACGGCGTGGGTTGCAGGCGGTCGAGACAGCTCGCGTCCAGCGCCTTTGGATCGGGATGCTCGACGAAGCGCTGCACCAGCTGCGGTCCGCACCCCGCCGCCAGCACGCTGTGGCCCTGGCCCTTGAACAGCAGCACGCGCGCATTCGCTAGGTGCTGCGCCACCTCCTCGGCGTAGCGCGGCGGCGTCACCGGGTCGTACTGGCCGGCCAGCAGCAGCACCGGCTTGGCGGACGCGAGCGGCCGGTGGAAATCCGCCGGCCGCGTGCCCTTCGGCCATGCCGAACAGATCGCCTTGTAGGCATCGATCATGCGGGTGCCGAGCAGGGTGTCCGCGTCCTGCGGGCGCGCAGTGAGCAGATCGGCATCCTCGCTGCAGATCACCGAATACGACATGCCGCTGCCGGCAAGATCGGCCATGTCCACGGTCAGCAACTTGGCCTGGCCCAGCAGCGGCCCCACGTCGCCATGCGCGGCTGCGTCGATCGACAGCGGCAGCAGCGCGGCGGTGGGCGGCGTGTAGGCAAACATGCGTACCACGCTGACCAGCGAGTCCTCGCTCAGCAGGCGCTGCACGGTCTGGTAGGTCTCCGGGTCGCGGAAGCTGACCGGATGCGGGTTCGCCCGCAGGGCGTCACGCAGCTGCACCAGCGTCTGGTAAGGATTGCCGAAGCGCTGCTTGCAAGCGGCATCGGCTTCACAGCGCGCGAACTGCGCCTTCAGCGCGTCGTCGAGGTTCTGCGCGAAGTCCTCGCCCAGCACCACGCTGTTCGGCACCGTGCTGTCCAGCACCATGCTGCGCACCGCGTCGGGGTGGCGCCCGAGGTACTGCTGCGCCACCCGCGTACCGTAGGAGACGCCGATCAGGTCGAATTCGGGCATGCCCAGCGCGCGACGCACGTCTTCCAGGTCCTGCACAGCGTCGGTGGTGGTGTAGTAGCGCGGGTCGGCATGCGCCTCCACCTGCTTCAGGCAGGCCGCCGCTTCGGCGCGCAGCTTGGCTGGATCGAAGCCGGTGTCATCGTTCGCCGCTTCCTTGTCGTCGACCTTGCAGTCCAGCGCATTGGAGCCGCCGGTGCCGCGCTGGTCGAGCAGCAGGATGTCGCGATGCGCACGCAGCGGTTCCAGCATCGCGGCGATCGGTCCGGCGTAATCGGTGGCTGCCTGGCCCGGACCGCCGGCGAGGAAGGCCAGCATGTCCCGATTCGCAACCTGCGCGCTGGAACGCAGCACCGCCAGTTTCAACGTGATCTTCCGGCCCTGCGGATCGGCGCGGTTCTCCGGCACCACCAGCGAGCCGCACCAGGCCGCGGTGCTCAGGCCGCTGTTCGGCTGGCCCAGGCTGCAGGCAGTCAGCGTGAGCGAACCGAGCCTCCAGGTGCGCGGCGGCGCGGGTTTCACCATGGCACTGGCGCTCTTGTCCACGTTTGCACTCGTCGCCGCGGGCGCTTGCGCCGTCGTCGTCGCGTGGTGCGCGCGCCACTGGTTCCAGCCCAGCAAGCCCAAAGCTGCCATCACGACCACGATGCGGAAGATCGTGCGTCCACCCAGTTTCATGTCCTCTCCCTCGGAGCCCGTTCCGGCCCTCATCATTCGCCCGGTTCGAAGATCGCTTCGATCGGACGTCCAAACAGTTTCGCGATCTTGAAGGCCAGCGGCAGGCTGGGATCGTACTTGCCGGTTTCGATGGCATTGACCGTCTGCCGCGACACCTCCAGCCGCTCGGCGAGATCCGCCTGCGACCAACCCTGCTCCCCGCGCAGCTCGCGCACGTGGTTGTTCATGCGTAACGCCGACCCGCCCAGCGCCGCGCGAACACGTAGAGCAGCGGCATGCCCCAGAAGCCGAGCACCGGCGCCGGGAGCGAGATGCCCGCGTGCTGCAGCATCCAGCAGATGCCAAAACCCAGCCAGATACCCGCCGCCACGACCAGTGCCGCCAATCCGATGCAGTGCTGCAATTCGTCCATGCCCAGCACCCGCCACACTGGTGGCGTCACACACGTCAGCAACGCACTGGACGCCAGCAGGACGGCGAAGTACCACGGCAGGGTCCGGGCCGTTCCCGAAGCCCCTTGTCCCGCTTCGGCCACAACCCATGCGTCAGCCTGCACAGGCCGGCGCACCGCCATCCAGTGCGCGGCATCCCCGGCCCGCTCCAGCCACATGCGCCGGCTGCTCATGGACGGTCTTCCAGTGCCCGGCGGCGTGCGTCCGCGCGCCGCCGCCACACCCAGGCGGACATCACCATAAAGAAGCCTGCCGTGGCCACCATCGCTACCGCCGCCACCGTGTCGTGGCGCCGCCACAGGTTCAGCGCAAAGACCAGCATCAACAGACCGGTTCCCGCGAAGTACCACGGCAACCAGGCGCTGCCATCCTCGGTGCATACGGAATCCACGCCGTAACGGCGGGCCACGACCTTGTACGCGACTCCGTAGCCCAGCATCAGCGCCGGGAACACCCAGATCAGCACCTCGCCGCCCAGCCGCACCACGCCCCCTGCGGCAAGGAAGCCCCCGACGAGACTGAGTGCGGATACCAGCGCCGCCGCCACGCCGAGCGCCACCAGGTTCGTGCGTTGCTCCAGCTCGTCGCTGTCGCGGATGCGCCACCACATCAGCGCGATGGTGTAGAGCACCGGCACCACCGGCACCAGCGTCAGCACCACCTTCAGCAGCAGGCTGCTGGCGGCATGCAGCGTGGAGTTCGCCGCGAACAGCACGACCATGTAAGCCACCATGGCCAGCATTACCCGTTGTTCGTAGCGTCGGTTGTTCATGCGCGACATGGCGGGAGTCTCAAAGTGAGTCGAGGAAGCCGGTCAGCACCGTTCGGAACTTCTCGGGCTGGTCCAGCATCACGAAATGCCGCGCGGGTGCGATCGACACCACCTTCGCCTGCGGCGCGTTCGCCAGCAGCCCCTGATAGTAGGCCGCCTTCTGCGTCTCGCTGAGTTGCAGCGGCGGCTTGGCGAAGTCCGGCGCATAGTACGGCGAGATTTCCAGGACCGGCACGTCCGCCTGCCTGAGCAGCGGGCGATAGTCGGCCGTCATGTCCTCCGCCGCGTACTCTGCACTGGCCGCGATGTCGCTGCGCGCGTTCATCGGCGCGTATTGCGCCGCCAGCTTCGGATCGATGGTTCCGACGTGCTGCATGTAGCCCAACGCCGCTGCCTGGAATTGCGCCGGCGTCATCGCCGCCATCTGCGTGCGGGCGCGTTCGGCGATCGCCTGGCGCTGCACGGCATCCACCCGGTCCATGCCGGGGAAGACCGGCAGGCCGTCCACCGCCACCGCACCGGAAATCAGCGCTGGATGCTCGCCCGCGAAACGCAGCGCCAGCGTGCCGCCGAGGCTGTGGCCCACCAGCACCGGCTTGTCGATGTGCTGCTGTCCGATCAGCGCCAGCAGTGAGGTGTCTGCCTGATCCATCAACCCGGTCTTGCGGGCCGGCGCAGGCATGCCGTCGAACCCCGCCAGCGTCACCGCGTAGACCACGTGGTTCTTTTCCAGCTGCGCGATGGTGTCCTTCCACACCCACGGGCCGCCCTCCAGGCCCGGGATCAGGATCACCGCACGGCCATGGTCGCCGTGGCGCTCGAACTTCAGCGTGCCAACCTGGCCGCTCGCCGCGACTGCCTGCGCCCCCGCCCAGGCAGCACCGGCAGCAAACAACGACGACGCCAGCAGCAACCAGCCCGCAAATCCGTGGAACCACTGCTTCTTGCCCATGACACTCGCTCCTCATTGCATGTCAAGCAGCCTTGACATGCACAGGCTAAACGAGTGTATCGAGCCATGTCAAGCGTGCTTTACATGCAGGCTTGATCGGCCTCGTTTCCGCACTTTTTTGCGTGAATGCGCGGTGAATTTGCCTGTAAACGGTGACGTGGTTCGCATATTGAGGTGCCACAATTTGTCAGGGGAGTCCGATGGGCGTCGTGGTTGCGGATGCGGCCACGTCGCGCATTTCCGCCCCGTTGCAGCAGCCGGGGGCTGCTCGCAACCGTCTCCGCCACCGTCTGGCATAGCGCTTGCATTTCCCGACCCGACCAGCCACGCGCAAGGCTGCAGTCCGGCGTGGCGCAGTGCCACCGCAGTTGTCTCCAGCGCGTCGAACCAGTTAGCAACCCAATCTCCGAAAGGAAATACGCATGAACAAGACCCTACTCGCCGCTGCCCTGATCGCCAGCTTCGGCATCGCAGCGTTTGCTCCGCAGGCGGCCCGCGCGGCCAACACCAGCTCGGGCACCATCACCTTCAACGGCACGCTCACCGCGTCCACCTGCACCGTGGCCGTAAACGGCAGCACCTCCAGCCTGGCTGTCACGCTGCCGACCACCCCGCTGGTCGATGGCGTGCTCGGGGCCAGTGGCAACTCGGCCGGCTGGACTCCGGTAACCCTCACCTTGAGCGGCTGCACCGGGTTGAACGGCTACACCAAGGTTTACCCGTATTTCCAGGGCGGCATCGACAGCACTACCGGTTACCTGACCAACACCGGTTCGGCCACCAACGTAGAAGTCGCATTGTCCAACAAGCAGGACCTGAACACCGGCGACCCGCTGACACTGCAAAACACGTCGGGCAACCAGAATGCGGGCACGCAATTGCTGTCTGCCTCTACCCCGACGTTCTCCTACTACGCCGGCTATGTGGCCAATGGCGGTGCTGCCGGCGCGGGTAGCGTCACCGCCTCCGTGACGTACAGCCTCAATTACCAGTAAGCGCAGGCAAGTCTCGCTGCTGCGGCCGGGGTTCCGGCCGCAGCGTACCCGCACACAGGCATCCGAGCCCTCCATGAACAAACCGATCCGTGCCATGGCCGCGACACTGCTGACTGCAGGCTGCGCGCTGTGCACCGCCCACGCCAACGTCATCATCGGCGGCACCCGGGTGATCTTTCCGGCCAAGGACGGTGAGGTCACGGTGCGCCTGACCAACCAGAACACCACGCCGGCGCTGGTCGAGGCCTGGATCGACAGCGGCGACCCGGAGTCCACGCCGGACAAGGTGAATACGCCGTTCCTGATCACGCCGCCGCTGTTCCGGATGGACCCGCATCGCGACCAGAGCCTGCGCATCCTGTTCACCCACAGCGACCAGCCCTTGCCAAGCGACCGCGAGTCGGTGTTCTGGCTCAACGTGCTGGAAGTGCCGCCCAAGCCCAGCGGCCCGCAATTCCTGGACAAGAACTACATGCAGATGGCGATCCGCTCGCGGCTGAAACTGTTCTACCGGCCCGCCGGGCTGGCGGGCGATCCGGCGAAGGCGCCGAACGAACTCAGCTTCAAGGCGGCCAACGGGGCCGGCCCGGTCGCGCTGGTGGTGCACAACCCTACGCCGTATTACGTGACCATCGCCCAGATCACGGTGAATGCCGGCGGCACTTCGCACAAGGTGGACCCCGGCATGGTCGCGCCGCTTTCCGATTTGCGCCTGGCCGTGCCGGACCTGAAACAGGCCCCGGGTACGGGCAGTGCGGTCCAATACGACTGCATCAATGACTACGGCGCCGACGTGGTCCTCAAGGCTACCGTCTCGCCGTGAAGCCCCGGCGCGCCACGCACCGGCTTGGCCGTCACTGGCCAGTGGCATGCCACCGCGCGCTGCTCTGCGCGGGTATTGCCGCTGCGCTGGCCGGTTGGGCTGGCGGCGCGAGTGCATCACCGGTCAGCGGCGCGAGCGCATCCGCGTCTCCCGGCGCCGCGGCCCCCAACGGTGCGGATGCCAGTGCCGGCAGCTACGTGGATTTCGACCGCAGCCTGCTGTCCGGCGCCGGCCAGAACACCACCGACCTGTCCCGCTTTGAACACGGCAACCCGGTGCTTGCCGGCAGCTACAACACGGATATCTACCTCAACAGCACCTGGGTCGGCCGCAGGGACGTACGCTTCGCCGCCGCATCCGCCAAGGTCAATGCCACCGCCTGCGTGGACCGCGCCCTGCTCGACCAGATGGGGCTGCATCCGGCGAAACTCTCCGACGGGATCATCGCGCGCCTCGACGACCCCACAGCCTGCGTCGGTATCGGCGACCTGATCCAGGGCGCCACCATGGTGTTCGACATGTCGCAGCTGCGACTGGACATCAGTGTCCCGCAGGCCTACCTGGGCCAGATGCCCCGGGGCTACGTCAGTCCGGAATATTGGGATGCCGGCGTCCCGGCGGCCCTGCTGAACTACAACTTCAACAGCTACCACAGCACCACCCAGGGCCAGAGCCAGACCACGACGTACCTTGGACTGAACAGCGGCCTCAATGTCGGCCCCTGGCACTTGCGCGAAGATGCCACCGTCGACTGGCAGTCGGCCACGGCCAACAGCCCGGCGCGCCGCAAGTGGCAGAACATCGATACCTACCTGCAGCGGGACCTTCCCTCGCTGCGTGCGCTGCTCACGATCGGCGACAGCTATACCGACGGCGCAGTCTTCGACAGCTACGGGATCCGCGGAGTGCAACTCGCCACCGACGACCGCATGCTGCCGCAGTCCCTGCAGGGTTATGCCCCCATCGTGCGTGGCGTGGCGCAGACCAACGCCAGGGTCACCGTGCGCCAGAACGGGATCCTGATCTACCAGACCACGGTGGCGCCCGGCCCGTTCACGATCAACGATCTGTACCCGACCGGCTACGGCGGCAACCTGGATGTCACCGTGACCGAAGCGGACGGTCGCGTAAGCACCTTCACCGTGCCCTATGCCTCGGTGGCGCAACTGCTGCGCCCCGGCATCACTCGTTTCGACGTGGCCGTGGGTGAGTTGCGCGATGCCACGATCACGGACAAGCCCGCCGTCGCGCAGGCCACGCTGCAGCATGGCTTCAGCAATCTGCTGACGGGTTATGCCGGTCTCGTCGGCTCGCAGGGTTATGTCGCCGCCCTGGTCGGTGCCGCGATCGACACGCGTTTCGGGGCACTTGCGCTGGACGTCACCCAGGCGAACACGCACATCCCGGGCTACGCGACGCAATCCGGGCAAAGCATGCGGGTGACCTACAGCAAGATCATTCCGTCGACGCAGACCACGCTGTCAGTCGCTGCGTACCGCTATTCGACCGGTGGTTTCCTCAGTGTTACCCAAGCCGCCGAGGCACGCGGTTACGCGCGCCAGGGAATCAATGCCTTCGCGATCGTGCCAGCGTCAACTGTGCCAATGATCGATGGCGTACCGGAACAAAGCGTACTTACCCCGGCTCAGCTTGCCGCACTCACGGGCAGTGCGTTTACCACCAACCCGATCCTCTCGGGCACTGGCGTGCAACGCCAGCGCAACAATTTCACGCTTTCACTCAATCAGAGCCTCGGACAGAGCGGCGGCTCGATCTATGCCAACGTATCTGCCAGTGACTACTGGAACCAGCACGGCAACGACACGCAATTCCAGGTTGGCTACAACAATCATTTCCGGCAGGTGTCCTACAGCATCTCGGCCACGCGGTCGGTTGATCCGCTCGGCCATTATGACAACCAGTATTTCGTGAACTTCAGCCTGCCGCTGGGCGATAGCCCGCATGCGCCAACCTTCACGCTGAATCTTGCGCACGACCAGGCCAGCGGCTCGCAGGACCAGGCGATGGTGAGCGGCTCGCTGGGTTCGGACAACCAGTTCAACTACGGCGCCACAGCGACGCACGGCAATACCGGCAGCGGCAACGCCGCCAGCGTGAATGCGGGTTACCGCAGTCCGTATGGCGTATTCAACGCCAGCTATGGCGATGGCAGCGGCTATTCCCAGGCGTCGCTGGGGATGAGCGGCGCCATCGTCGCACACCCGGGCGGCATCACCTTTGGCCAGCCGATCGGCGATACGGTCGGCATCGTCTACGCCCCGGGCGCCGCAGGCGCACGCTTGAACAGTTCCGCCGGCGCGCGCATCGATCACTTTGGCTACGCCATCGTGCCTTTCCTCACGGCGTACAACCTCAACACCGTCCAGATCGACCCCAAGGGGTTGCCGCTGGATGTGCAACTCGATGCCACCAGCGTGCAGGTGGCACCCTATGCCGGTGCCGTGGTGATGCTGAAATTCAAGACCGAGAGTGGTCGCACCATCATCGTGGATGCCCACATGCCCAACGGCAACGCATTGCCATTCGGCGCCGAGGTATTCAATGAAAAGGGAACTTCGCTGGGCGTGGTCGGCCAGGCCGGACAGATTCTGGTGCGCGGTGTCGAGCAATCCGGCCGGCTGAGTGTCCGCTGGCAGGACGACAGCGGTAACGCCCAATCCTGCTCATTCGCCTACCAGCTTGCGCCCCAAGCCAAGAACCGACACGCGAAAAGCCACGAAGAAATCAAGGTGATGTGCGTAAATCCAGACGCTGTCGCGCAAGTCACGAGGAGTGGTACATGATGCAAAGGTCCAGCCACCTTCCGTTGGGCATGCGATGCCTTCTCTGGTTATTGCTGCTGCTTGCCTGCGGACCGCTGCTGGCAGCCACGACACCCCCTCCCAATTGCACTGCCTCGTCGGTGACGCTGGGCATGCCCAGCGGTATCAGCGTCCAGCCGGATGCGCCCATCGGCCCCATCTCCGGCGCAACCGGCACCGCCACCATAATCTTCACCTGCAGCGGCCTTCCGGCCAGCACCAAATCGACCGATTACACGGCAATCATCCAGGCCGGCCAGACTCTGGCCACGCTGGACAGCACCAATGTGCCGGCCGGCCCCGGCATCACTTTCAAAACCAACATCTCTGGCATTGCACTGCTTGTCACTGCCAGCCCCGTCCAGGCCACCAGCGAGAGCGGCAGTGTCAACGATGGCCCCACCAGCACGGCAGGTTATGTGCCTGGCTCGGTCGTTGCCCCCAGTGGAACCCCGGTGGGAACCTACTCGAATTCCGTGACGGCCAGCTACACGGGGCAACTGGTCAAGACCACCACAGGCGCAGTCACGCCAGGCACGATAAATACGATCAGCCTGATACCGTTCTGGTGGTATATCCCCGGCGGCAGCGTGGATTCCACCAGCATCAACCTGAATGCATCGCTCAATCTTCCGGCCATCACGGTAAGCGTGCCCACGTGCACCATCAGTGGCGGGAACAGCTTTACGGTGACCCTGCCAACCGCGTCTACCCAGGACTTGTCGGCTACCGGCAAAGTCACTGACATGACTCCCTTCAGCATCGTGGTGACCGGCTGTCCCGACAACGTCAGCGTGGCCAGCAATGTTTTCACTGGCGGCAACATCAATACGGACGGCAACCTCAAGAACACGGGCACAGCCAAGCGTGTCGAGCTGCAGTTGTTGAACGGAGCAGGCAGCAGCAACGCGGCTGCCCAATCCGTGATCAATCTGAAAACGGGAGCCAATTCCGGGAAGTACAACATCGTTGGCGGCAATGTGACGTTGAACTACTTTGTGCAGTATTACGCCACGGGCAAGGCAGCTGCCGGCACGGTGAAAAGTTCAGTGACGTACACCATTACCTACAATTAGACCGGCGTGGACATTCCACCCGTGCGTGCGGGCAGGATCCACCGAAGCACCACAGACTGTTTGCTACTCGGCAACGGTGAACGAGCGCGTCGAGACGTTCTTCCCGATCTGGTCTGGACCGTCAAAGTCGCCTCCCTTCGGGGCCGCTGACGACACGAACCTCATCCGCGAACCACGGCCTCGGGTTTTCCGCGCCACGTAGCAAAGATCCGCGGCATCACTCGTAGGTCTGGGTCACCAGCACCGGACCCGCCGAACCGGACGGCTGGGCCGCGAGGACGTAACCGGCGAAATACCTGAGCACCCGATCCGGCTCCGCGGTGGACAGGCGCACGACGCTCACGCTGTAAGGCCGCGACACCGTCGTTGCAGTGCCGGCAGTCGTCGGAACCGGGCAGTTCTGCTGAAGCGGCCGATGCTTCCGATCGGCACCGGTCGCCGGATTCAAGGCACCCGGCATGAACGCGATGCTGCAAGTCGGCGCGACGATGGCGCCGACAAACGTGATCGTGCCACCTTCGATCGTGCCGCTGCCCCCCGCCCTCGCTACGGGCGATGCCAGCAGCGAAACCAGGAAACAGCCGACCCAGACCAACCACTGCGGAACACGCATGACGCTGCCCTCCACCCGGTACTCGCGCATGCCGCGGGTACCTGAGAAGGCACATCGGCGCACGCCCCCGGAGCTTGAGAGCGTCTGCCGGATGCAGTGGCCAAAATGAGAACCACATCACACAAAAATGGCTATTCGACTATCAGACCACCTTGGGCAGACAGCCCCGGCAACTCCATGCTTCACTCGCATGATTTTCTTTTGAAACAATGGCTTGGAAAATTTCTGCGGTTGCGGTGGGTAACTTGATGGCACCGTCTCCAGGAAATCGTTCCAGCGCAGCCAAGGCAGTGGGACGCCCACGCCAAGGCGGTCGCCACTTATCGGTCGCTGCGCCCGGCAGCGACCAGCGTGCCCGGTCTGGATTATCGGTCGAGGTGCCGGGGGCTTGAGGCCCGACCCGCACCGGCCAATGTCATCGGCATCAGCGCGACGAGATGTACTTCTCGCGCCGGATCTGCGGCACCGGCAAGCCGTATTCCTTCAGCGCGGTGAACACCGCATCGACCATGTTGGGATTGCCGCAGAGGTAGGCGATGTCGCGACCCTCGTGGGGGGCGAGCTCGGCCAACACACCTTGCACGTGACCGCTGCGGTCGCTGGCGCGGGGCACGGCACGCGGCTGGCGGCTGAGGCACCCGTGGAAGCTGAAGCCAGGATGGGTCTGGGCGAAAGCCTCGAATTCCCCACCGTAGAGCAGCTCGGCCTCGTTGCGGGCGCCATACAGCAGCACCACTTCACGGCCACCTTTCGCCAGCAGCTGCTCGATCTGCGGCAGCATCGCCCTATAGGGGGTGACGCCGGTGCCGGTGGCGAGCAGCAGGTAGCGCGGATGCACGTCGCCGGCCTGCAGGCAGAAGCGGCCGTAGGGACCACTGGCATCGATGACCCCGCCGATCGGCAATTCGCCCAGCAACTTGGTGGCCGCACCGCCCTCCACATAGCTCACCGCGATCTCGATGCGCCCGACTTCAACAGGCACGCCCGGCGAACTGCCCTCGCCCACGGTGGCCACCGAATAGCTGCGCTTGGTGGGCGTGCCGTCGTCGTAGTGGAAATGGACCTGCAGGAACTGCCCCGGCACGAAGGCCAGCGGCTGGCCGTCGACGCGTTCGAACGCGAGATGGCGCACGGTGGGTGCCAGCATGCGGCTGTCGACGAGGCGTAGCTGGAAATGGTCGGCCATGAACGGATTCCGGGAAACAGTGCGTGCACCCGGCGGTACCGGGCGGCGGAAGTTGGCCCGCTATAATAAGAGGCTCGCCCTTTCCGGTGCAGCCCATGAGCCACGTTCCCGCGCTCGTCGTCGACAATTTGCGCAAGACCTACGGCAACGGCGTGGAGGCCCTCAAGGGCGTCTCGCTGACCGTGCAGCCCGGCGACTTCTTCGCTCTGCTCGGCCCGAACGGCGCCGGCAAGTCCACCCTGATCGGCATCCTCTCCTCGCTGGTGAATTCCAGCGGCGGTGACGCGCAGGTGTTCGGCGTCTCCGTCAACAGGCAGCGCAACGAGGCGATGAAGCTGATCGGCCTGGTGCCGCAGGAGATCAACTTCAACCAGTTCGAGAAGCCGTTCGACATCTGCGTCAACGAGGCGGGCTTCTACGGCATCCCGCGGAAGATCGCAGCCCAGCGCGCGGAGAAATACCTGAAGGAGCTGCGCCTGTGGGACAAGGCGCAGCATCAGGCACGCATGCTCTCCGGCGGCATGAAGCGGCGCCTGATGATCGCCCGCGCGATGATGAACGAGCCGAAGCTGCTGATCCTGGACGAGCCCACCGCGGGCGTGGATATCGAGATACGCCGCTCGATGTGGCAGTTCATCAGCGGCATCAACGCGGCCGGCACCACGGTGATCCTCACTACGCACTACCTGGAGGAGGCCGAGCAGCTGTGCCGCAACATCGCGATCATCGACCACGGCACGATCGTGGAGAACACCACGATGAAGCAGCTGCTGGCCAAGCTCGACGTGGAGACCTTCGTGCTCGACGTGGCGCAGGTGCCGGATGGCCTGCCCGCATTGCCCGGCGTGGCGCTGCGCCGGGTGGACGAGCACACGCTGGAAGCGGAGATGGCGCGCACCCACGACCTCAATTCGCTGTTCGCCGCGCTCAGCGCGCACGGCATCACGGTGACCTCGATGCGCAACAAGACCAACCGGCTGGAGGAGCTGTTCGTGCGCCTGGTGGAACAGGGCCGCAACGGCCAGGAGCTGGCCGCATGAGCAACGCCGCCGCCAACCTGGTCGCCCTCCACACCATCGTGCGCCGCGAGATCGTGCGCATCCTGCGCATCTGGACGCAGACGCTGATCCCGCCCGCGATCACCATGACGCTGTACTTCGTGATCTTCGGCAAGCTGATCGGCAGCCGCATCGGCACCATCCAGGGCGGCTACACCTACATGCAGTACATCGTGCCGGGCCTGGTGATGATGAGCATCATCACCAACAGCTACGGCAACATCTCCAGCTCGTTCTTCGGCGCCAAGTTCAGCCGCGCGGTGGAGGAGATGCTGGTGTCGCCGATGCCGGACTGGGTGATCCTCACCGGCTACGTGACCGGCGCGGTGACGCGCGGCCTCGCGGTGGGCGTGCTGGTGCTGGGCATCGCGCTGTTCTTCACCTCGCTGCACATCGAGCACCCGCTGATCACCTTCGCCGCGGTGCTGCTGGGCTCGGTGATCTTCTCGCTGGCCGGCTTCGTCAATGCGGTGTACGCGAAGAAGTTCGACGACATCGCCCTGGTGCCCACCTTCATCCTCACCCCGCTCACCTACCTCGGCGGCGTGTTCTACTCGATCCAGATGCTGGGCGAGCCGTGGCAGGCGATCTCGCGGATCAACCCGATCCTGTACATGGTCAACGCGTTCCGCTACGGCGTGCTCGGCATCAGCGACGTGCACGTGGGCGTGGCGTTCGTGGTGATGCTGGGCTTCGTGGTCGCGCTCGCCGCGTTCGGGCTGCAACTGCTCAAGCGCGGCGTTGGGCTGCGTTCGTAGGAGCGGCTTCAGCCGCGATCCAACCGCCATGCCATCGCGGCTGAAGCCGCTCCTACAAGCCGCTCCTACCGGTTCAGGTCCGACCCATGCGCGTCAACAAGTACATCAGCGAAGCCGGCCTGTGCTCGCGCCGCGAAGCCGACGAATGGCTGATCGCCGGCCGCGTGACCATCAACGGCGAGGTCGTTTCCACCGGCGCGAAGGCGCTTGAAGGCGACGAGGTGCGCGTGGACGGCGAGCTGGTCAAGGCGCGCATCCTCGCCGCCACGCCGGCTGCGAAGAAGGCGGTCTACATAGCGCTGAACAAGCCGGTGGGCATCACCTGCACCACCGATCACGGTGTGGACGGCAACATCGTGGATTTCGTCGACCACCCGCAGCGCGTCTTCCCGGTCGGCCGGCTGGACAAGGATTCGGAAGGGCTGATCCTGCTCACCAGCAACGGCGACATTGTCAACGAGATCCTGCGCGCCGAGAACCACCACGAGAAGGAATACCTGGTGGCGGTGAACAAGCCGGTCACCGAGGAATTTCTCGCTGGCATGGCGCGCGGCGTGCGCGTGCACGGGCAGATGACCAGGCCCTGCCGCACCCGCAAGATTGCCAGGTTCGGCTTTGCCATCGTGCTCACCCAGGGCCTGAACCGGCAGATCCGCCTGATGGCGGCCGCGTTCGGCTACCGCGTCACCCAGCTGCGCCGCGTGCGCATCGTCAACGTGAAGCTCGGCCACCTGAAGCCCGGCCAGTGGCGCAACCTCACCGACGCCGAGCTGAAAGGCCTGCTGCCGCAGCGCACGCAATGGTGAACGCACTCTGGTGACGAGGGCGCCGGCGCCACGGTCACGTCGCCGCGGTGCGGTCCGTGCCTGGCGGATCGAACGACACGGAACGCAGCCCCTCGATCTGCCGCATGCCGTCCGCCAGCGCCGCCAGTTGCCCGGCTTGCACCGAACGCTGGAACAGGATGTCGACGACGTCCTCGCCCGTTTCCTGGCGGCGGAGGATGATCTTGAACGTGGGCAGGTGATGCCGCGCCAGCACCGCCTCCACCGCCGACAGCGCCGGCACGCCGCCGAGCCGCACGGTCACCCGCGGGTGCCGGTTCCTGGACTGGATGAAGCGCCGCTCGATCGGCTTGAGCAGGGCGAGGATCACCCAGATCACTGCGGTGGCCGCAACCGCCGCGAAATACAGGCCGCTGCCGGCCGCCAGCCCGATCGCCGAAACCGCCCACAGGCCCGCCGCCGTGGTCAGCCCGCGGATCACCTGTTCGCGCTGCAGGAACAGGATGGTGCCCGCGCCGAGGAAGCCGACGCCGCTGATGACCTGCGCGGCGATGCGCGAAGGGTCGAGCACGACGTCCGGCCGCGTCAGCACGTCGGCAAAGCCAAACGCCGAGACGATGATCGCCAGCGCCGCCCCCACGCTCACCAGCATGTGCGTGCGCAGCCCCGCCGCCCATTCCAGCCTGCCCCGGTTGACGCCGATCACGCCACCCAGGAGGGCGGCCAGCAGCAGGCGGAGGAGGATTTCGTAAGGCTGGATCATGCGGGGATGCACCTCATGGCCGGTGGACCCAATGCAGCGTATCAGGCGGCCGACCGGAACATCCCCGGCTAGGCCGCCGGCAGCTCTTCCAGGTTCCAGCGCGGGCGCACCTCGACCGCCTCGCCCTGGTGCTGGCCGCTGGCCAATCGGATCGCGCCGGCCAGCGCGATCATCGCGCCGTTGTCGGTGCAGAACGCCAGGCGCGGGAAATAGGTGCGGAAGCCGTCCTTTTCGCCGGCCGCGGCCAGTTCGGCGCGCAGGCGGCGGTTGGCGCCCACGCCGCCGGCGATCACCAGACTATGGGTGCCGGTGGCCTGCAGCGCACGGCGGCACTTGATCAGCAAGGTGTCGACGATCGCCTCCTCGAAAGCGCGGGCGATGTCAGCGCGGGTCTGCTCGCCCTGGTCCGAGTGCTGCCAGGCCAGCAGCACCTGGGTCTTCAGCCCGGAGAAGCTGAAGTCCAGCCCGGGACGGTCGGTCATCGGCCGCGAGAAACGGAACACGCCGGGCCGGCCCTGCTCGGCCAGCCTGGCCAGCGCCGGGCCGCCGGGATACGGCAGGCCCATCAGCTTGGCGGTCTTGTCGAAGGCCTCGCCCGCGGCGTCGTCCAGGGTGTCGCCCAGGATGCGGTAGTCGCCGATCGCCTTCACCTCGACCAGCAGCGAATGGCCGCCGGAGACCAGCAGGGCCACGAACGGCGGCTGGGGCGGGTCGTCCTCCAGCAGTGGCGCCAGCAGGTGGCCCTCCATGTGATGCACCCCGATCGCCGGCACGCCCAGCGCCCAGGCCAGCGCACGACCCGCCGCCGCCCCCACCAACAGGGCGCCGACCAGGCCGGGGCCGGCGGTATACGCCACCCCGCCCAGGTCGACGGGCGTCAGGCCGGCCTCGGCCAGCGCCTCGCGCACCAGTGGCAGCAGCTTGCGCACGTGGTCGCGGCTGGCCAGCTCCGGCACCACGCCGCCGTAGTCGGCATGCAGCTTGACCTGGCTGTACAGGGCATGGGCCAGCAGGCCCCGGCCCGGCGCCTCCGGCTCCCAGCGCAGGATCGCCACGCCGGTCTCGTCGCAGGAGGATTCGATGCCCAGCACCGGCTTGCCCGTCACGGGCAGGCGGTTGTCGGCCGCCGGATGCGGCTTTGAAAATCTGTCATCAGACACGGTATACTTCGCGGCTCGCCGTATTCAACAGTCCCGGAAGTGGGACAGATTAACACTCGGAGTATCCATGCCCAACGTCAAAGTCCGCGAGAACGAGCCGTTCGAGATCGCGCTGCGTCGTTTCAAGCGTACCTGCGAGAAGGCCGGTGTCCTGGCCGAGACCCGCAAGCGCGAGTTCTACGAAAAGCCGACCCAGGAGCGCAAGCGCAAGCGCGCTGCCGCGGTGAAGCGTCACCTGCGCCGTCTGTCGCGCGACGTTTCGCGCAAGACTCGCCTGTACTGAGCTCCTGTCGCTGCCGCCCGGCGGCAGAGCGCACGCCTTCACGTCGCGCATGCAGGTTACGCGGCTGGCGCGGTTCCCCGCAGCCGCCGCAAGCACTCAGACACGACCAGCCGGTGTTGCCCCAGGCAACGCCGGCTTTGTCGTTTCCGTAGAATCCCTTCCCCACCACCCGGAACGCCCGCCCATGACGCTCAAGCAGCAGCTCACCGACGACATGAAGGCCGCCATGCGCGGCGGCGACAAGCATCGCCTCGGCGTGATCCGGCTGGTGCTGGCGGCGGTCAAGCAGCGCGAGGTGGACGAGCGCATCGAGCTGGACGACGCCCAGACCCTCGCCGTGCTGGAAAAGATGCTGAAGCAGCGCCGCGATTCGGTAAGCCAGTACGCCGGCGCCGGCCGCGAGGACCTTGCCGATGTCGAACGCGCCGAGATGACGGTGATCGAGGCCTACCTGCCGGCCCAGCTCGACGCGGCCGAGCTCGACGCGCTGATCGCCGCCGCCATCGCCGGCACGGGCGCCAGCTCGCCGCGCGACATGGGCAAGGTGATGGCCGCGGTGAAGGAACAGGCCGCCGGTCGCGCCGACATGGCCCAGGTCTCCGCGCGCATCAAGGCGAAGCTGGCGGGGTAATCCTTGGGCTGGGAAAGTGCTTTCCTGCACTTTCTCGACTCGCCGAGCCCGGCGCATGTGCCCGCTTCATCCGTGAAGCGGACCCTGCGGGCCAACCTTCGGTTGTCCAAAGTCGTTCCATGCGGATTTGTCCGGCCTCGGCTCCGCCAGGCTGTTTCTCGACAACCTGTCAGCGCCAGCTCATCGAGTACGCGAACAGCAGCACCAGGAACAGGCTGGCCACCACGGCTGCCGCCAGCGCACAGCGGCGCCGGCACAGCCGCCGCCAGTTCGCGCCATCCAGGAACCAGAGCCCGGAAACCGGGCTGCGCAGCACGGCGAGGCTGGCCAGTTGCTGCCAGGCGAAGTCCACGCGCAGGCCCAGCTCTTCCGCGCTGCGTGCGCTGTCCACCGCGAGCGCACCGGCCCGCTCGAACGCGCGCACGATGGCGCGCTGCCTGCGCATCCGCATTGCCGTCAACAGCATCGCCGCCCCTCGAACCGATCGCCGCCGCAGCTTGCCGGGGGCGGTAGCCAGGCGCAAGCCAGATGCGTCGCGTTCACAAACGCATCGCTACAAGCTTAAAAGGGTCGCGGACATCCCACCCGCGGCCACTTCCCCTTGCACGCGGCAGGCCGTCAGCCGCAGGAGTAGCGCATGCTCAAGTGGGCCATCATCTTCGCCATCATCTCGCTGGTCACCGGCCTGTTCGGTTTCCGCGGCATTTCCGGTGTGACCGGCGCCATCGCCCGGTTCCTGTTCGCGATCTTCCTGATCCTGTTCCTGATCGCCGTGCTGGCCATGATCGGGGTATTCCGCATCCTCTGACGCCCGGCCACGCCATGGCCTGCGGGCTCGCCGCGGCAAGGCGAGCCGCGAATCCACCCGGCCACTTCCCGCCTCTCCACCAGGGAGGGGGAACGTGGCGCAACCCCGGTCTACCCGAGCACCCGTTCCATCCGCCGGTGACCCGGCACCGCCCCCTGCGCATTGGCCAGCGCGGAATGCCGCTCGCCGGTCACCGCGAAACCCAGCCGCTCGTACAAGGCCTGCGCGCGCGGGTTGCTCGCGGCCACGTCCAGCACCATGCGCCGCCGCCCCAGCTGCAGGCCACACCGGATCAGTTCGTTGATCAAGGCCAGCCCGATGCCCTGCCCGCGCAGGGCCGGCGACACGCCCAGGTGCGCGAGGTAGTGCATGCCGCGGGCAGGCGGCGGGATCACCCGTTCCACGCGCCGCCCGCGCGCGATCACCCCCGGCGCATGGCGCAGGCCGTAGTGCGCGAGGATCTGCCGCGCCACCGACAGCGTGAATGCCAGCGACGTCTCGCCGCCGTAGCCCGCGCCTGCCGCCACCACCACGCCATCCAGCTCACCCACCACATGGTTGCGCCAGCCGAACTCGCCGTTGCCGTCGACGAAGGCGCGGCGCAGGAAGGCCTGCGCGTCGCCGCATCCGGCCAGCGCGAAAACGTAGTCGAACGCCGCAGGGCCGGAGCTGTGGATCAGCGGCACCGCGGTCTCCGCATCCTGCGCGGTGGCCACGCGAAAACGCACTGCCGGACTCTCTGCCATCGCCTTTCCCCCTGCCAGAACCTTGTGCATGCTAGCCAGCGGCGCGGGCACCGCCAGCCGCCAACCCACGGATTGGCCGAATCACCACCCGTGCGTGGCCGGTTCGCCCCCGTGGGGGATCGACCCTCTAAACTACGTGACCATGCGCGGCCTGATCCCCGACAGCTTCATCGACGAACTGCTCGCCCGCGTCGACATCGTCGACGTGATCGAGCGGCGCGTGCCGTTGAAGAAGGCCGGGCGCGAGTGGACCGCGTGCTGCCCGTTCCACGACGAGCGCACGCCCTCGTTCTACGTCAGCCCCGCCAAGCAGTTCTTCCACTGCTTCGGCTGCGGTGCGCACGGCAGCGCGATCAAGTTCCTGATGGACTACGAACGGCTGGAGTTCCCCGACGCGGTGGAGGAGCTGGCGCAGTCGGTGGGCCTCGCCGTGCCGCGCGAGGGCGGCCGCGACGAGCGGCCACGCGAGGACAAGACCGACCTCTACGCCCTGCTCGATGCCAGCGCCAGCTGGTACCAGGAACAGTTGCCGAAGAACGCCGAAACGCAGGCGTATTGCAGGAAGCGCGGGCTGGACGCGAAGACCATCGCTGATTTCCGCCTCGGCTGGGCGCCGGCCGGCTACGACGGCGTGATCAAGGCGCTGGGCAATAGCCCGCGCCGGATGGAACTGCTCACCGAGGCGGGCATGGTCTCCAGCGGCGAGCGCGGCAGCAAGTACGACCGCTTCCGCGAACGGTTGATGTTCCCCATCCTCGACCGCCGCGGACGCGTCATAGCGTTTGGAGGAAGGATCATTCAAAAGTCCGGCGAGGGATCGCCGGCTCTTGATTCCGGCGCGCAGGACGCGCGCAAAAGTGACGGCCCCAAGTACCTCAACTCGCCGGAAACCCCGCTGTTCCACAAGGGCCGCGAGCTGTTCGCGCTGTGGCAGGTGAAGCAGGCCAACGCGAACCTGCGGCGCATCGTGGTGGTGGAAGGCTACATGGACGTGATCGCGTTGCACCAGGCCGGCCTGCCGATCGCGGTGGCCACGCTGGGCACCGCCACCACGCCCGAGCACACCGAGCTGCTGTTCCGCGCCGCGCCCGACGTGGTGTTCTGCTTCGACGGCGACCGCGCCGGCCGTGCCGCCGCGTGGAAGGCGCTGGACGCCGCGCTGCCGCGGCTGCGCGACGGGCGCCAGGCGTACTTCCTGTTCCTGCCCGAGGGCGAGGATCCAGACACGCTGGTGCGCCAGGAAGGAAAGGGTGGGTTCGAGCAGCGCCTGAAGAACGCCACGCCGCTCTCCGATTACTTCTTCGACGAGCTGGCGCGCGACGTGGACATAGCCAGCCTCGACGGCCGCGCGCGCCTCGCCGAACGCGCCCGCCCGCTGATCGCCCGGCTGCCCGACGGCGCGTTCCGCGACCTGATGGCGCAGGAGCTGGAAAGGCGCAGCGGCGCCAGCGCCCGCCTGCAGTCCGACCCTGCTGCACATCGCGCTGTGCAGCGCCCGGTGGCCGCGCAGCGCTCGCTGGTGCGCAGCGCGATCGGCCTGCTGCTGGCCCAGCCCGGCATGGCCGACCAGGTGGAGAAGCCCTACCGCTTCCTGCGCCTGGACAGGCCCGGCGTGGGCCTGCTCGCGGAGCTGCTGGACCTCGCGCGCAGCCGACCCGGCATCAATCCGGCGATGCTGGTGGAGCATTTCGCCGAGCGCCCGGAATACCCTGCACTGCAGAAGCTGATGGCTGCCGCGGTGGTGGGCGAACCGGAGGCGCAGCGCACCGAGTTCATGGATGCCCTGCTGCGGATGGACGAGCAGGCCGTGGCGCTGCGCCGCGAGACGCTGCACGCGAAGATGCGCAGCGGCCCGCTCGACGATGCCGAGAAAGCCGAGCTGCGCGAGCTGCTGGCCGCGCGCGCGCGGCCGGCAGCCGTGCCGGACTGAGCACGCATGCCGACCGGACGCCGCATTGCGGAAAGCTTGTCGCACATGGGTATGGGATCATGCCGAGACGCATGCTGCACGCCCCGCAGGGACGCTGATGGATCTGCTTGAACGACTGATCACGATCTTCGCCGAGAACGGCTACGTCGCGGTGTGGATCGCGCTGACGATCTGCGGCCTCGGCCTGCCGCTGCCGGAAGACGTCACCCTGGTCGCCGGCGGCGTGATCGCCGGGCTGGGCTACGCCAACGTGCACGTGATGTTCGCAATGTGCATGGTCGGCGTGCTGCTGGGCGACGCCACCGTGTTCCTGCTCGGCCGCCGTTACGGCGAGGCCATGCTGAAATGGCGCTGGATCGCGCGCGCGCTTCCGCCGGAGCGCTTCGAGGTGGTGCAGCACAAGTTTGCGCGCTACGGCAACCGCGTGCTGTTCGTCGCCCGCTTCCTGCCCGGCATGCGCACCACCATCTACCTCTCCGCCGGTGCCACGCGGCGGGTGTCACTGCTGCGCTTCCTGCTGATCGACGCCATCGCCGCGCTGATCAGCGTGCCGGTGTGGGTGTACTTGGGCTATTTCGGCGCCGACAACCACGTGTGGCTGATGAAGTGGATGCGCCGCGGCCAGAACAGCATGTGGATGCTGGCCGGCCTGGCGCTGCTGTGCATGGCGTGGCTGTGGTGGCGCTACCGCCGCCAGCGCATCAGCCAGGACGACTGAGAGCCTCGTCATCGCGGGCACATCCAGGCCGGTGACTTCCCGCACTGGTACCCGCATGGTCGACGCGCTGAACTGCCTGCGCCCCCACGCAGGAGTTCCGCCCATGTCCGGAAAGGTTCTGCTTGCCGTTGCCTCCCTTGCCTCCCTCGTCGCCCTGCTGCCGGCCATACCGGCCCGGGCCGCCAACGGATCGCCACATTTTGCCGCCACGGTGCCCTTCCACGATTGCGACGGCATGATCTGCTTCCAGGCCAGCGTCGACGGTGGCCGGCCGCGCACGCTGGCGCTGGACACCGGCGATGTCGATTCGGAGATGCTGACCGGCACCGCCAGGGCGATGGGATGGCAGCCCAAGCCGGTGTTGAGCAACGGCAAGCGCGTCCCGGGTTTCGAGGATGGCGGGCGGCATGTGCTCATGCTGGGCAAGACGCCGCTCACGGTCCACTTCGCCGTGGTCGGCCCCGCGAGTTTCGGTCCCGCCCGCCTGCCGGCCGACGGCACGCTGGCCTATACCGCGCTCAAGGATCGCGTCCTGCAGATCGATTATCCGCATCATCTGCTGCGGATCTCGGCGCCCGTCGTCGCCAGCGATCCGGCCGGGCATGCCGCCGGCACGCTGCAGCTGATCCACTTCGGGCATGACGGCCCGCCCATCGTGGTGGGCGGGCCCTTCGACGTGGACGGCCATCCGATCCATGCCCAGATCGACACCATGTACACCGGCACCATGGTGGTCTACGACGCCGCGCTCGCCGGGCTCGGCCTGCACAAGCAGGGCACGCCCAGACTGTTCGAATTCACCGACAGCGGCGTCGAGATGCTGGCCTCGACGGCTCGCAGCCTGGGCTTCGACGGCCACCGCCTGCTGGGCCCCGGCGCCACGGTCTACTACGCGGGGCACGGCAAGAACCCGGTGCACCAGCCCGACGGCCTGTTCGAGGCCACCGTGGGCAATCCGCTGTTCGCGCACAGCGTGGTGACGATGGACTTCCATGCGATGACGCTGGACGTGCACCCCGCGGGCTGAGCGCTCAGCCCGTGCCGTCGCCTGTGCTGGCCTGCGCGGGCGCACGCAGCCGGTCCTGCAGCAGGCCGGCGCGCTCCAGCACCGGGTAGGCCAGCGCGGCCAGGTGCGAGTGGATGCGCTTCAGGTCGCGCAGGATGCGCAGGTAGACGTCGCCCGCCCCGCCATCGTCGCGGCGCTCGCGCAATGCGCGGATGTGCCGCTCGGAGATCTCGTTCTCCAGCCGCCACAGCACTTCCTTGCGCGCCACCAGCTGCTGCGCCGCGCGCCGGTCGCTGCGCAGGAATACCGCCCAGGCCAGTTGCAGGCTCTCCATCACCTGCGCGTGCATGCGCGCCAGGTCCTGGATGTCGTCGGCGCTGAAATCCTGGCCGCGCTCGGCCTTCTTGGCCGCGAACTCCATCAGGTTGTTCGCGGTGATGTCGCCGACGTGCTCGATGTTGATCACGAAGCCGAGGATCTCCTGGCTGCGCTCGCCGTCCTCGTCGTTCAGCGACTCGTTGCCCAGCTCGGCGAGGTATTCGCGGATCGCCACGCCGAGGCGGTCGAGGATCGCGTCCATCCGGCCGATCGCGGCGGCGCGCACGCGATCGTCCTTGCCGAACACCTCGACCAGGCCCTTGAGCATGTTCTCGACCATGTCGGCCATGCGCATGGCCTCGCGCGCGGCATTCGCCAGCGCCACGTTGGCGGCGTCCAGCGCACCCTCGTCCAGGTATTGCGGCACGCCGGCATCGGCCGGCTGCGGCGGCTCGGGCAGCAGGCGCACCAGCAGCTGCGCCAGCCGCTGTACCGGCAGGATGAATACCAGCGCCAGCGCGAGGTTGAACGCGGTGTGGAAGTTCACCGCCATGCGCGCCGGCGAGTCGCCCAGGTGCGCCAGCAGCCCGGCCAGCGGGTGCAGCAGGGGCAGGCAGACCACGCAGCCGAACGCGCGCACCAGCAGGTTGCCCAGCGGCAGGCGGCGCGCCACCGGCGTGCCGGCGTCGAACAACGCCGGCAGGGTGCCCCCCAGGTTCGCGCCCAGCACCAGCGCCAGCGCACCCTGCGCGTCGACCACGTGTGCGGTGGCCAGCGAGGCGATCAGCAGCACCACCGCCACGCTGGAGTGGCAGGCCCAGGTCAGTAGCGCCGCCACCAGCAAGGCCAGCACCGGCTCGCTGGCGAGGCTGTGCAGCGCGGTGCGCAGCAGCGCGGTGTCCTCCACCGGCGCCATCGACACCACCAGCATCTGCAGCGCCAGCAGCATCAGGCCCAGGCCGATCGCGCAGCGGCCCAGGTTCTCGTAGCGCGCATCGTCGCTGCGCCGGTACACCACGAAACCGGCCAGCACCAGCACCGGCGCCACCAGCGCGATGTCGAACGACAGCAGCTGCACCACCAGGGTGGTGCCCACGTTCGCGCCCAGCATCACCACCAGCCCCGGCGCCAGGCCGAGGAAGCCGTTCGCCGCGAACGAGGTCGCCATCATGCCGGTGGCGGTACTGCTCTGCAGCAGCGCGGTCATGCCCAGACCGAAGCAGAACGCGGCGGAGCGATGGCTGAGGTAGCGGCCCAGCCAGCGGCGCAGCGTGCTGCCGTAGCCGCGCAGCACGCCGCTCGTGACCATGTGCGTACCCCACAGGAGCAGGGCCACGTAGCCTGCGATGTCCAGCAGGACCAGGGTTCCTTTCATGTTGTACTCCGGATCCGGTCAGACGCTTGCCGCACGCACTCCGCACCCCCCTCTCCCCCACAGGGAGAGGCAGTCAAGCGAGGCACGCGCCACAGCGGACGATAAGGATGCCTGCTACAGCCAGCGCCCGTAGCGGCGAATGTAGACCACCTTCACCAGCTGGGTCAGTGCGCAATAGGCCAGCACGGTGGCCGCCAGCCATGCGTAGTACACGGGCGGCATTTCCAGCATGCCGAGCTTGTGGCCCAGGCCGGTATACGGAATCAGCATGCCGATCGCGATGATCGCCGTGGTCAGCCCCAGCACCGGCGCGGCCGCACTGCTCTGCAGGAACGGGATGCGGCGCGTGCGTATCATGTGCACCACCAGGGTCTGGGTGAGCAGGCTCTCGATGAACCAGCCGGACTGGAACAGCGACTGGTGCGCCGGCCCGTTCGCGCCGAACACGAACCACAGCAGCGCGAAGGTGGTGATGTCGAACACCGAACTCGACGGCCCCACCAGCAGCATGAAGCGGCCGATGTCGCTGGCGTCCCACTTGCGCGGAACACGCAGGTACTCCTCGTCCATGCGGTCGAACGGGATCGACAGCTGCGAGATGTCGTAGAGCAGGTTCAGCACCAGGATCTGCAGCGGCAGCAGCGGCACGAACGGCAGGAACACGCTCGCGATCAGCATGCTCAGCACGTTGCCGAAGTTCGAGCTGGCGGTCATCTTGATGTACTTGATGATGTTGCCGAAGGTGATGCGGCCTTCCAGCACGCCCTCCTCCAGCACCATCAGGTTCTTTTCCAGCAGGATGATGTCGGCCGACTCCTTGGCGATGTCGGTGGCGGTATCCACCGAGATGCCCACGTCGGCATCGTGCAGCGCCGGCGCGTCGTTGATGCCGTCGCCGAGGAAGCCCACGGTGTGGCCCTGGCGCTGCAGCGACTTCACCACGCGCGCCTTTTCCAGCGGCGACATCTTGGCGAACACCGTGGTGCGCTTCACCAGTACATCCAGCGCATCCTCGTCCAGCGGCTCGATGTCGCGGCCCTGCACCGAGTGGGTCACGTCCAGCCCCACTTCGCGGCAGATCTTGCGCGTCACCGCCTCGTTGTCGCCGGTGATCACCTTCACCTCGACGCCGTGCGCATGCAGCGCGGCGATCGCGGTGGCGGCCGAGTCCTTCGGCGGGTCGAGGAAGGCGAGGCAGCCCACCGCGGTGAGCCCGCTCTCGTCGGCCACACTCCAGGCGCGTTCGGCCGCCGGTTCGCGGCGCACCGCCACCACCAGCACGCGCAAACCGTCCTCGTTGAGCCGGTGCGTCATCGCCTTGATCTCGCGGCGGCGCTCGTCGGTCATCGGCTCGACCGCACCGCCGACCTGGGCGTGGGCACAGATCGACAGCATCTCTTCCACCGCGCCCTTGCAGATCAGCAGGTGCTCGCTGCCGCCGTCGGTGACCACCACCGACATGCGCCGGCGCTGGAAGTCGAACGGGATCTCGTCGACCACCCGGTAGCGTGCCGCGGTCGGCTCCAGGTCGCGATGCGTCAGCACCGCCTTGTCCATCAAGTTCTTCAGACCGGTCTGGAAGCGACTGTTGAGATAGCCGTACTCCAGCGCCTCGTCGGACTCCTCGCCGTCGAGGTCGAGGTGGCGCTCCAGCACGATCTTGTCCAGCGTCAGGGTGCCGGTCTTGTCGGTGCACAGCACGTCCATCGCGCCGAAGTTCTGGATCGCGTTGAGCCGCTTCACCACCACCTTGCGCTTCGACATCGCGATCGCGCCCTTGGCGAGGTTCGCGGTGACGATCAGCGGCAGCATTTCCGGCGTGAGGCCCACCGCCACCGACAGCGCGAACAGGAACGCCTCCCAGAAGCCCTGCTTGTACCACTGGATGCCCAGCACCACCGGCACCATCACCGCCATGAAACGGATCAGCAGCCAGCTCACCGAGTTCACGCCGCGGTCGAAACTGGTCTGCACGCGCTGGCCGCTCATGCTGTGCGCCAGCGAACCCAGGTAGCTGCGCGTACCGGTGGCCACCACCACCGCGGTGGCGGTGCCGGAGATCACGTTGGTGCCCATGTAGCAGACCGTGGGCAGATCCAGCGGATTGCCCGATGCCGTCTCGTCGTGCGCATGCACCGGCGCCACCTTCTCCACCGGCAGCGACTCGCCGGTGAGGATCGCCTGGCTGATGAACAGATCCTTCGCCGAGAGCAGGCGCAGGTCGGCGGGCACCATGTCGCCCGCGCCCAGGTGCACGATGTCGCCGACCACCAGCTCGCCCACCGGCACCTCGATCTGCTCGCTGTGGCCGTCCGAGGCCTGCCGCGTCACCGTGGCGGTGTTGCGTACCATCGCCTTCAGCTTCTCGGCCGCACGCGAGGAGCGGTACTCCTGGGTGAAGGTCAGCACCACGCTGATGCCCACCATCGCCGCGATGATGATCGGCCCGGTGAGGTCGCTGTCGTCGGCGAACAGCTGCACGCCAGCCAGCACCAGCAGCACCACGATGAACGGATTCTTGAACGCGCGCAGCAGTTGCAGCGACCAGTGCGGCGGCTTCTCGTGCGAGACCTCATTGGCGCCGTCGCGATGCAGGCGCTCGGTGATGTGCCCCTCGTCCAGGCCGCGAACGGAAGTCTCGAGCGCGGCCAGCAAGGCATCGTTGTCGCGGAACGCTTCCTGCGCCGCGAGCACCTGCGCCGGGACGGGCGCTGCAGCCTTGACGGTCGAGCGGGAGAGGGACTTGCTCATGGGTCGCTACCGTTGTTCGTGAAGATCCGCGCCGCGGCAGCGTGTCGGCGCCTGCCGACTACCTTGGCGGAACATCCGCTGTGAGACTGGCAGCGGCCGCGTGGACCGCCGGACACAAACCACGCCTCCGCCGCACTGGCGGAGGCCAGCACCTGCAGGGCACGCACACGTGCATCAGTGACTGGATGCCAGTTGCAGATGACGCGGCGAGGACAACGGCACGACAACGCGCGCCTCGGCCTGGCGCTGCAGATCGACGGACGGGGCGACCAGTGGTGCCGGTACGGTCACGACATAGACACGCCGCCGCGCGTCGCGGCGTGCGGCGAACAGGCTGCGGCGGGGAGTCCGCAGACGGAGAAAATCGCGAAGGAGCTTCATGGGCCCATCTCCTCGGTTACGGCGCGCGGCGCCGTCGGAGATGAGCCGGCGTTTCCTAGTCTAGGAAAGGACCGGCCGACCGCTGGCGGCTGCCGCAGGCGTTCAGCTTGTGATGCATTGCCGGCACCCGATGCAAGCGGATGTCGACGTTGCGACTAGGGTAAACGTCCATATGCCTTGGTTAGTCAGGACAGGATGCCGTGCGGCACGTGCGTGCCGTACGGCCCGCGCATTGTGGTGCTGCAATGCGAAAGTGTCAATCCGTTCTGATCCCGCAGTGACCCGGCAAACCGCACCGATTTGCGCGAAGGCGGCGGGTTGGCATGCCGGCCGGGGCTCTCCGCTGCTGCGGGATCACTATCGACAGCGCATGGAAAACGGGCACCATTGCGGACCACAGTGGCGCCGTCCAGGCACACGGCATGGCGATATCCGGCGAACCAGTCATGAACCCCGCTCCGCACACCCTCGCACAAGTCGAAACCCTCGTGTCGCAGGCCGCCGCGGCCCTCGGCGACCACGAGCCAGCCAAGGCCGGCATGCTGGCTGAACAGGCGTTACGGCTGTTGCCGGATCACCCAGCGGCGCAACACCTGACCGGGCGGGCGCTGCTGGAACTCAATCAACTGGGCCGCGCACTGGATCATCTGCGCAAGGCTGCATCGCTCGATTCGAAGAACGCCGAGTACCTCGCACATCTCGCCCATGCCCTGGCGCGGGCCAGGCGTCTCGGCGAGGCCCTGCAGGTGGCCTGCATCGCTTCCGCCCGACCACCGGCCGCTGCGGAGACCCCGCTCACGCTCGGCATGGTCTACATGGACTGCAACGTGCACGAACGGGCCAGCGCCGCATTCCGGCATGCCGTGGCGATGGCGCCGCAGCATGCGTTGTGCCACTTCAACCTCGCCGTCACGCTGGCTTTCACCGGCCGGATCGACCAGGCCGAGGAGTCCTTCGACAGCTGCCTCGCGCTGCAGCCCGACTTCTGGCCCGCCTACGGCCTGCGCTCGCGGCTGCGCCGGCAGACCTCCGCGCGCAACCATGTCGCGCAGCTGCAGGCGCTGCTGCACGAGCACGCGGCGAACGACGAGGCGCAGATGCACCTGCACATGGCGCTGGGCAAGGAAGCCGAGGATCTGGGCGATTTCGGCGACGCGTTCACGCATTTCACCCGCGGCAAGGCGGCCCGCCGCCAGCATCGCCGCTACGACAGCGCACAGGACAGCGCGCTGGTCGACGCGGTCATCCGCGCCTTCCCGGAGTCGCGTCCGCAGGCGCAAGGCTATGGCAGCGACGAACCGATCTTCATCGTCGGCATGCCTCGTTCGGGCACCACCCTGGTGGAGCGGATCATATCCAGCCACCCGCAGGTCCATTCCGCCGGCGAGCTGCTGAATTTCCCGTGGGCCGTGAAGCAATTGTCGGAAGCCAGGCAAGCTCCTCCGCTCAGCCCTGCCGTCATCGAAGGCGCCCGGCACATCGACCTCGAACTGCTCGGCCTGCGTTACGTCGACGGCACCCGGCCGCAGACGGCCAACAAGCCGCGCTTCGTCGACAAGCTGCCGCACAATTTCCTGCATGCCGGTTTCATCGCCCACGCGCTGCCCGAGGCGAAGATCATCTGCCTGCGCCGCAACCCGATGGACACCTGCCTGAGCAACTTCCGCGAGCTGTTCCAGGAGAACTCGGCGTTCCACGGCTACTCGTTCGACCTGCTCGATATCGGCCGCTTCTACATCCAGTTCGAGCGCATGATGGCGCACTGGCGCCGGATCCTGCCGGGGCGGATCCTGGAGATCGACTACGAGACGGTGGTGGCCGAACAGGAAGCGAGCACGCGCCGCCTGCTCGACTTCTGCGGGTTGCCGTGGCACGAGGCCTGCCTGCATTTCGAACGCAATCCGTCGGCCGTGGCCACCGCCAGTACCATCCAGGTGCGCGAGCCGATCCATCGCGGCGCGATCCGGCGCTGGGAGAAATACGGCGACCTGCTGGCGCCGCTGGAGCGCCTGCTCAACGACGCGGGCATCGCCACCCGCGACTGAGCGGTCAATGGCTCAAGCCGTCCGGTGCCAGGCCAGCGCGTGGTCCGCCAGCGGCGCGGCCAGCCAGTGGTCGGCCAGCAGGAAGGCGAACAGCGCCATCAGGTAGATCACCGAGTACTTGAACACGCGCATCGCGAAGAAATCGTCCGGCGGATTCAGCAGGCGGATCGCGTAGTACAGGAAGCCCGCGCCCAGCACCACCGCACCGCCCAGGTAGAGCAAGCCGCTGTAGCCGGTGATCGCGGGCAGCAGGGTCACCAGCACCAGCAGCACCGTGTAGAACAGCACCTGCCAGCGCGTGTAGGCCACGCCGTGGGTCACCGGCAGCATCGGCACGCCGGCGCGCGCGTAGTCCTCGCGGCGGAAGATCGCCAGCGCCCAGAAGTGCGGTGGCGTCCATACGAAGATGATCAGGCACAGCTGCAGCGCGAACGGATGCAGCGCACCGGTCACCGCGGTCCAGCCCAGCACCGGCGGGATCGCGCCGGCGAGGCCGCCGATCACGATGTTCTGCGGCGTGGCCCGCTTGAGGTAGGCCGTGTACACCAATGCGTAGCCGATCAGCCCCGCGAAGGTGAGCCAGGCGGTGAGGCCATTCACCAGCAGCGCCAGCACCAGCATCGAAATGACGCCCATCGCGATCGCGAACACCAGCACCTGGCGCGGCTTCAGGTGCCCGGTGGCCAGCGGACGGCGCGCGGTGCGCACCATCAGCTTGTCGATGCGCTCGTCGATCAGGTGGTTGAACGCCGCCGCCGAACCCGAGGCCAGCCAGATACCCAGCGTGCCGAACAGCAGCGCCCGCCACGGCGGAATGCCGGGCACGGCGAGGAACATGCCGATCACGGCGCAGAACACCAGCAGCGCCACCACGCGCGGCTTGGTCAGCTGCAGGTATTCAGAGAAAGCAGAAGGCACGGCGACACTCGGCAATGGATGCAGTCTTCATTCGTGCCTGTCACGAGCAGCAGAACCACGCTCGTCCGGCACGACATCGGTGTAGTTGGCGAATTCCGAATACGTCAGGCGATGATCGTGGTCCGTGTCGTACTTGTCGAACTGCGAGCGCAGGATAACCATCACCGACGGCAATTCGGAACGGCTCAAGAAGCCATCGCGGTTGCGATCCAGCGCCAGAAAAGCCTCCGTCGATTCCTGCGGGGTCATCAAGGGTTGCTTCCGCGCGTGCCGCAGCGACTCGACGGCCTTCGTTTCGAACGAAGTGCGGTTTTCATTCTGTACCTGCTGCCGCATTTCCACTCTTCCGGGATCCCGCCCCGCCAGCGGCCGTTCCTGGGCGTTCGCCGCTCCGCTCCATGCGGCGGAGAGCGACGACAAGCCGGTCAGTACTGCGAAGATCCTCGTGTCCTTGCCCATAGCCACCCCCGTATTCGCTGTCACCATGTTCTCATGCCGGGACGGCTGCAGCCGTCCGACGGGCCTCACGGCCCGTCGACTTGTCTGCGCTGGGTACGCGCCAGCGTCGCCACCAGGGTGAACAGCAGCAGCGCCGCCATGCCGTTGTGCGCGGTCGCCACCGGCAGCGGCAGGCCGAAGTGCACGTTGCTGATGCCCAGCAGCACCTGACAGACCATCGCGGTCGCTACCGCGATGCCGCACCAGCGCAGGCCGCGCCGCGCCAGGCGATGCGACAGCCAGCCGAGATAGCAGAACACCACCAGGGCGCCGATCCGGTGCACCATCTGGATCGCGGTGCGCGCGCTCTGGTCGAGGATGCCGCCCTCGAAATCCACGCCGATGCCGCGCCACAGGATGAAGCCCTGGTGATAGTCGCCCGGCGGCCACCACTGGCCGAGGCACTTCGGGAACGCCGCATCGCCGAAACCGCAGGCCAGCGCCGCGTAGTTCGACGAGGTCCAGCCGCCCAGCGCGATCTGGCAGGCCAGCAGCACGATGCCGAGGACCACCAGCCGGCGCAGCCCCGCCAGTGCATCGTCCGCCGCGCCCACGCCGGCGAAGCGCACCGCCGCATAGCCCAGCAGCGCGAACGTGGTCATGCCGCCCAGCAGGTGCCCGGTCACCACGATGGGCTTCAGCAGCAGGGTCACCGTCCACATGCCGAGCATCGCCTGGAAGATGATCACGCCCAGCGCAACCAGACAGACCCGCCATGCCGCGGGGCGCTGCAGCGCCAGCGCCGCAGCCAGCGGCAACGCGATCGCACACACCGCCAGCAGCGACGACCAGTGGTGTTCGCCGCGCATGTACATCGCCACGCCCACCGCGGCGAGCACCGCACTGGCGACCAGCGACAGCAGCGCCCAGCGTCGCCGCCATGCGGCGGCAAAAGCCAACGCCAGCACCAGCATGCCCAGCGTACCGGCCAGCATGCGATGCACCTGCTCGCGCCAGGCCTTGTGTGCCTCGTAGGGACGGTCGGGAAAGGCCGCATCGGCCTTGGCCACTGCCTGCGCATGCTGCGGCCAGGTCGCCTCGCCGTAGCAGGTGGGCCAGTCCGGGCAGGACAGGCCGGCATTGGACAGGCGCACGAAGGCGCCGAACATCACCAGCCCGAACGCGAACACGGCCGCCAGCAGCGACAGCCAGCGCAGGATTTTCACGACACGCGACGACATTACTTGACGACCTTCTGCAGATCCCGGAGCAGGCCGGAGGGATCGAAACCGGCAGGATAACTCGCCAGCGCAGTGCCATTGGATTCCACCAGCAGTGCGCTGACGCTGTCAGGCTGCTGCGCCCGCCACGGCACCAGCTTGCCGCCCACGTCCTCACCGAGCTGCCAATAGTTCGCCATGCCTTCGCGCAGCTGCGGATCGGCAGGCGGCGCGCCCACGTACAGCAGGCGCAGCCGCGACTGGTTGCGGTTGAGCATCACGCGCGCCTTGGCCATCTCGGTCAGCGCGGCATAGCAGCGCGCGGCGCAGCCCGGCCCGGGCAACGCCACCAGGGTCAGGCGCGGCTCGCTGTCACGCCATGCCCAGTCTTTGCCATCGGCGAGGCGCACCGGCAGCTGCTCCTGCGCGAAGTTGCGCTGCGGCAGGATCGGCCGGCCGTTGCCCTTCGCGCCAGGCTGCCAGCCGGCCAGCGTGAGCACCAGCGCCAGCACGAACGGCGCGGCGAAGATCGAGGCGACCAGCAACAGCTTCAGGCGGCCCTTGCGGAGCGCAGCGGGATCGGTGGCATTCATCGGGAGTCCGTCGGTCGGGATTTGCGCGAACCGCGCTTGCGGTTCAGCACCAGGAGGATCACCACCACGGCGATGGCGAAGGAGAACCACTGGAACGCATAGGCGCGATGCCGCGCCGGCGGCATGTCGCCGAAATCCAGCGTGTGCACGCGCACGTAGATCGAGGCCGGGTCGGCGTCCAGGCCCAGCACGCGCGGATACAGCTTCGCGCCGAGGTCGGCGGCGATCTGTCCCATGTCGAAATAGATCGTCTTCTTCGGCCAGTGCGTCTGCCGCGCCAGCGCGTCGCCGCCCATCTCGAAACCGTGTCCCGGCGGCGGCACGTAGAGTCCGTGCAGGCTCTGCACGCCTTCCGGCAGCGGCGGCAATTGCGGCGCCTGGTCGGTGCCGTTGCCGGGCAGGAAGCCCAGGTCCGCCAGCAGCAGGTGGTCGCCGCCCGGCACGCGCAGCGGCACGTAGACTTCCACGCCGCCACGGTCGTCGTGCTTCGGGTTGTCCAGCAGATAGATGCGATCGGCCAGGTAGCGGCCCTGCACCTGTACCCGCGGATAGGCGTCCGGCGGCGGCCGGTCGGCCACTGCGGCAAAGTCCTGTGGCGGCGCCACCGCCGCCGCGGCATAGCGTCGCAGCAGCTCGTCCTTGTAGTCGGCGCGATGCAACTGCCAGAAGCCCAGGCGCACGAAAAGCACGGCCGCGGCGGCAGTCAGCAGGATCGCCCACCACGGCGGGCGGCGAAATCCACCTAGCACGGCGCGCAGCCCCCGGTCGCTATACTGCCTGCAACAAAATCGACCGGATCAATCACGTGGGCCCCATCTACAAATACGCGGTGGTGGTGTTGCTGCTGGTGGTGATCTTCAGCCTCGGCCAGGCGCTGTACTACATGATGACCGACAAGGACGACGACAAGCGCATGGCCTGGGCGCTGACCCGTCGCATCGCGCTGTCGCTGCTGCTGATCGGCATGGTCGTGTTCGGCATCTGGATGGGCTGGCTGCAACCGCACGACGTGGGCGGCAACGGTTGATTGTACCGGCCGCGACGGCAACCGGCTCACCACAGCAACGAAGACCGGGCTGCGTCATTTGGACGCCGGCGCGGCAGCGTGCCGTCCGTGCCCATCAAGGACACACATGGCGCCGGTCCAGCCGGATGACCGGGAAAGGCCGTTCGATCCCGGCACGGCGCAAACGCTACCTGGAAGGCTGCGCGCCATGCACCTTGTCGTCCGGCGACGCGGCTGGCGCAACCAGGCCGAGCCTGGCGCCACGCGCGTCGATCTTCTTGTCGAGCGAGCGCGCGATTGCCAGCTCGGCTCTGCCGGCGTCGGTCTGGCCGCTGCGCCATTCGGCCAGACCCAGGCCGTAATGCGACCATGCGGCGTGTGGCGACTGCACAAGGGCCTGCTGATACGCCTTGATCGCTTCGGCATCGTTGCCCATCCGCAGATACACCAGGCCAAGGCTGTCCAGATAAGCCGCGCGGTCACCATCGCGCTTGATCGCCTTGCGGCAATCGCGCAGGGCGTCGTCCAACGACTGGTTGGCCAACGCACGCGCCCAGCAGCGTTCGTTCAGCGCGTTGCCAAGCAAAGCGTCGGAAGGGTGCGCATGAATCCAGTCGTCCAGCAAAGGCAGTGCATTGACTGGCTGGTCGATGGCGATGTAGAGAGAGGCGACAGAATAGGACTGCATCGAGCCCGCCGGCGCGAGCTGGCGCGCCGCGGCGATGTCCGCCTCGACTCCCGCCTCGTCCTTTTTCCCGTGCCGCAATCGGGCGCGCAGGAGCAGGGCGTCGAGATTTTTCGGATCGAGACTCAGCACCCTGTCCAGATCACCCAGCGCCGCAGCGGGATGCTTTTCGGCAACCAGGATGCGGGCACGTATCAAATAGTCATCCGGGCTGTTCGGATCCATCCGGATGGCTGCATCCAGATCGGCATGCGCATTCGCCAGTTCACCGCGCGCCAGGCGCGCCTGGCCACGCAACGCGTAGTCGGCCGCCGTCCTGGGTTCGTCACCGGCGCCGCTCGTCCCGGTGCCGGCTGGTTCATTGGCTCCGATCGACGCGGTATCCAGCGAAAACACACGGCCGCCGTTGTACGTGAAATAAATCTTCCCCTGGCTGTTGGCGACATACATGTGATGGGCCAGCATGAAATCGATACCCAGCAGCATGTCGGTCGAGCCGCCGCCGATACTGCCGTCCATCACCAGCATCTGGCTGTGCTGGATCGTCTCGGTGCCTACCGAGAACGTGTCGACCGGCACGATCCAGGTTTGGTAGGTGCTGGCGCCGACACCACGAACGCGGTTGCCCGCCTTCACTTCCGGCCCGTCGAGATCAATGCCCACGCGTTCGGCCGCGCGCCGGGTGAGCAAGGTGGTCGTGGCGCCCGTGTCCAGCAAGGCGTGCACCGTCTTGCCGTTGATCGTCACGTCGACAAAACTGCGTCTGTCGTTCTGGTTGTAGGCAGGGCGCAAATCGACGACGTTGTAATGGCGGCCCGTGGACCAGTAAGCCAGTGCCGCCTTGCCGCAGCCATCCGGCTTGAACAGCGTCAATTTGCCCTGCGCCAGATCGATTTCAAGGTCCGCAAAATCGAGCAGGTTGGCACCCAGAAAGCCTTCCCCCGCGTCCGACCCGCCAACCACGAAATCGACGCCGTGAAGATCCGTACCGAGTATGCCGAAGTCCTTTATCCTGGCGACCTCGGCGTTGGCGGCGCCACCGATACCGTTCATGCGGAGATCGAACGGCGCGGGGACGCGCCGCAGTCCCAGCTCATCGGCATTGGCGCGCGACATGAAGTTGTACTCGGCACCCGTGTCGAGTATGAAGCGCGTGGCGACGCCGTTGATCTTGATCTGCGTGGTGGCCCGCTCGCCGATCACTTCCACCGGCAGGGTGCCGTATTTGGCCAGCTTGCATCCATCAGCCCGCGCCGGGCCCGCACAGGCAAGCAGTGCGCAGGCACCCAGCCAGGCCCATCGTGACGCGCCCCGTTCCATCAAGCTCCCCCGTGCCATGGCGGCCGTGCCTTGATTCAGCGGAAGATCGGGTAAATCAACGAAGCATTGGGACGGCCCCTGCGCGGGCGACTACAGGATGTAGACGAACAGGAACAGGCACAACCAGACCACGTCGACGAAGTGCCAGTACCACGCCACCGCCTCGAAGCCGAAATGGTGCTCCTTGCTGAAGTGGCCCTTCAGCACACGGCACCAGATCACCGCCAGCATGATCGTGCCCAGGGTCACATGCAGGCCGTGGAAGCCGGTGAGCATGAAGAAGGTGGAGCCGTAGACGCCGCTGTGCAGGGTGAGGTTCAGCTCCTTGTACGCCTCCATGTATTCGTGCGCCTGGAAGAACAGGAAGCTCGCGCCCAGCAGCACGGTGAGGCCGAGGAACAGCAGGATGCGGCCGCGATGGCCGGCGCGCAGCGCATGGTGCGCGATCGTCACGGTGACGCTGGAGGTGAGCAGGATCAGCGTGTTCAGCAGCGGCAGCCCCCACGGCGGCACGGTGCTGAAGCCGCCGCCGATGTGCAGCGGACCGTTGCCGCCCGCCGCACCCCAGGCACCGCTGTAGGTCTCGTAGAGGAACTGGTGGGTGAGCACGCCATGGCCTGCGCCGCCCAGCCACGGCACCGAGAACGTGCGGATGTAGAACAGCGCGCCGAAGAACGCGCCGAAGAACATCACCTCGGAGAAGATGAACCACATCATGCCCATGCGGAACGAGGTGTCCACCTGGGGGTTGTACAGGCCGGCCAGCGATTCCTTGATCACCGAATGGAACCAGCCGAAGAACATGCAGAGGATGCCGATCGCGCCGATCGTGATCACCGTCTTGCCGAAGCCGCTCTCGCCGGGCTCCGCGTTCAGCCAGTGCGCCGCGCCGAACACGGTGAGGAACATGACCACCGCGGCCACGATCGGCCACTGGCTCTTGCTCGGTACGTAGTAGATATCGTGCTGCTGACCCATGGTTTGACCCCGTGGCGTTGCTTGGTGACCCGACCCCGTCATGCCGTGGCCGGATATCGCTGCCGGACGACCCTGCCGCCGTCATCCGTGGAACCCGTGTGGCGCTGCCTCTACTTCATCAACAGGATCTGCACGAACGACAGCAGGTAGAACGCGCCGACCACGATCGCCAGCACCGTCACGGTGCGGCGCACGCCGCGGCGGCGGCCCTGCTCGAAACGACCCTGCTCGAACCGGTTGTCCACGATGCTGGATGTCATGCGCTGCTGTCCCCGCTGGGGCCGCCGCGGCCCCGGGGCCGCGGCGGCGGGATGATGGTCAGTCGTTCACGTGGCCGTGCGCGAGCTCCTCGTCGTGCACCACCGGCGGCACCGTGAAGCTGTGGTGCGGTGGCGGCGACGGCAGCGTCCACTCCAGGCCGCGCGCGCCTTCCCACACGCGGTCGGTGGCCTTCTTCTTCGAGAAGAACGCGCAGTGCACGATCACGCCGAGGAAGATCAGCTGCGAGGCGCCGAACAGGAAGCCGCCGATCGAGCTGATCATGTTGAAGTCGGCAAACGCCACGTTGTAGTCCGGGATGCGGCGCGGCATGCCGGCCAGGCCCAGGAAGTGCTGCGGGAAGAACAGCACGTTCACGAACACCACGGAGCACCAGAAGTGCACCTTGCCCCAGAACTCGTTGTACATGTGGCCGGTCCACTTCGGCATCCAGTAGTAGGTGGCCGCCATGATCGCGAACGCCGCGCCGGTCACCAGCACGTAGTGGAAGTGCGCCACCACGAAGTAGGTGTCGTGGTACTGGAAATCGGCCGGCACCAGCGCCAGCATCAGGCCGGAGAAGCCGCCGATGGTGAACAGGATCACGAACGCGATCGCGAACAGCATCGGCGTCTCGAACGACAACGAACCGCCCCACATCGTGGCCACCCAGTTGAACACCTTCACGCCGGTGGGCACCGCAATCAGCATCGTGGCGTACATGAAGAAGATCTCGGCGCCCATCGGCAGGCCGACCGCGAACATGTGGTGTGCCCACACGATGAACGACAGGAAGGCGATCGAGGCAATCGCGAACACCATCGCCTTGTAACCGAAGATCGGCTTGCGCGAGAACGTCGGGATCACCTCCGAGATGATCCCGAACGCGGGCAGGATCATGATGTACACCTCGGGATGCCCGAAGAACCAGAACACGTGCTGGTACAACACCGGATCGCCGCCGCCGTGCGGATTGAAGAAGCTGGTGCCGAAGTACTTGTCGGTGAGCAGCATGGTCACCGCGCCGGCCAGCACCGGCATCACCGCAATGAGCAGGAACGCGGTGATCAGCCAGCTCCACACGAACACCGGCATCTTCAGGAGGTCCATGCCTGGCGCACGCATGTTGAGGATGGTGGCGATGATGTTGATCGCGCCCATGATCGAGCTGATGCCCATCAGATGGATCGCGAACACGGTGTAGGCCAGCGACGAGCTCTGCAGCGACAGCGGCGGATACATCGTCCAGCCGCCGGCCTGGCTCCCGCCGGGCAGGAACAGCGTGGACAGCAGCAGTGCGAACGCGAACGGCAGGATCCAGAACGACAGGTTGTTCATGCGCGGCAACGCCATGTCCGGCGCGCCGACCATCATCGGGATCATCCAGTTACCGAGGCCCACGAAGGCCGGCATGATCGCGCCGAAGATCATCACCAGCGCATGCATGGTGGTCATCTCGTTGAAGAAGTACGGCTGCACCAGCTGCAGGCCGGGCTTGAACAGCTCGGCGCGGATCACCATCGCGAAGCTGCCGCCGATGAAGAACATCGTCAGCGAGAAGATCAGGTACAGCGTGCCGATGTCCTTGTGGTTGGTGGACATCACCCAGCGCTGGAAGAAACCCTGCGGCGCGTGGTGGTGGTCGTCGTGCTGATCGTGGGTGGCTTCGTGGGCCATGGGCTTGCACCTCTGCCTGTTTTCTTGTGAAAAGTGCAACCACGGAGGATTGCCTTTTGATCTTCGCGATCAGGATGACCGCAACACTTTTGACTGAAACTGGATGGGCCGGCGGACGATCAACCCTTGGTCTTGCCGCCAGCCGGCGCGGCGACCACGGCAGTCTGCGGCGCAGTGGCGCTGGCGGCGGCAGCCGGTGCAGCCGGCGCAGCAGACTCTTCCTGCGCCGCCAGCCACTTGGCGAAGTCTTCCTTCGACACGGCCTTCACCACGATCGGCATGAAGCCGTGATCCTGGCCGCACAGTTCGGCGCACTGCCCGCGATAGGTGCCGGCCACGTTGATGTTGGTCCAGGCCGAATTGATGATTCCCGGAATCGCATCCATCTTCCAGCCGAACGACGGCATCCACCACGAGTGGATCACGTCCTCGCTGGTGATCACGAAGCGGATCTTGGTGTGGATCGGCAGCACCAGCGGCTTGTCCACGTTGAGCAGGTAGGTGCCCTCGTCGCCGGTCTTCACCGCGTACGGATCCATGCCCGAATCCAGCTGGCGGGTCTTGTCGGAGAGCGCGTCGAGCTTGGACATGTAGCCGACCTTGCTGATCGGCTTGCCGAGGTAGTCGACGTAGTCGTAGCGCCACTTCCACTGGTAGCCGGTGACCTTCACCGTCATCTGCGAGCCGGTGGTGTCGTAGAACGTGCGCATACCGTCGGTGGCCAGCCACGCCAGCGTCATCAGGATGATCACCGGGATCGTGGTCCAGATGATCTCGACCGTGGTGTTGTGCGACCACTTCTCCGCCACCGCGCCGCGCGACTTGCGGAAGCGGAACATGGCGATGAACATCGCGCCGAACACCAGCACGCCGATCACCACGCACACGCCGAGCGCGACGTTGTTGAGGAAGTACGGTTCGCCGGACCAGGTGGTCACGCCGCGCGTCATGTTGAGCTGCCACGGCTGGGGATCGGCCTGCGCAAGACCGGCGCACAGCGCCAGCACGAGAGCCGTCGACGCCATGACCGCGCGCCTGATGCCGGTCATCCTGCCGTGGCTGGATCGACCGCAACGGATGCGATTTCCGTTCGGCCCGGCCCCGTCAGTCCTGATGCTGCCAGATGTCATGCTCTCGCCCTTTGTTGAACCTATCCGCGCTGCCGGTCGTTGATCCCTTCCAGCAGCACCTTGAGTTTCCGCAACAGCTCGACACGTTCCTGTTCGGCAAGGAACCCGCCGATTTCCAGCTCGCGCCCGTGCGACGACAGCAGCAGGCGGCGACATCCGCTTTCCCCCTCATCCATCCGCACGCGCACCCAGTAGGACTGGAAACGCACACGGCGCCGGCCCGGCAACGATTGCACCTCCAGCGACGTGTCGTCGAGGGTGATGCGCTCGCTGCGGTCGCCGGCCCGCCAGGCCACGCACAGGGCGACAGCCACGGCAGACGACTCGACCAGGGCGAACAGCGGAGCAAACACATTCCCCTGCCACGCACCCAGGACGGCGGTCGTCAGCGCCAGCGCCACCAGAAGCATGATCAGCCGACGCAGGCCGCGTCGACTGAGCGTGCGATTGGGCCTTAGCCATATCGTCACGCGCGGCAAGCCGGCGGCGGCTGGTCGTAGCACGATCATGGAGATCCGGCGTGCCAAGAGCGTTTCGATAATAGGTCGCGCGAGCGCAAGGGGCAAGAATGCCGCAGGCGCTTGAGCCTGGTCAGTTTTGGCGATGCGGCTTTGCCGGCAGGCGACATACCTTCGCGTACCCTGCGCCACGACGGCAGATTGCGGCGGCGGAGCGGCGCACGGCGTACAATCGCGCGTTCCGTCCGTCCCACCCCAGCACATCGACTCCATCGTGACCCTGCCCATCCTCAGCCCCGAACTCCCCGCCGGCGCCGAGCCCGCCCGCGCGCGCATCACCGCCGCGTGGCTGCGCGACGAGACCGAAGCGGTCAACGACCTGCTCGCCCAGGCCACCCTGCCGCCCGCCGAGCGCGAGCAGGTGATCGACCTCGCCGCCGGCCTGGTGACGCGCGTGCGCGCCCGCGCCAAGGACCAGAGCGCGGTGGAATCCTTCATGCGCCAGTACGACCTGTCCTCCGAGGAAGGCGTGCTGCTGATGTGCGTGGCCGAGGCGCTGCTGCGCATCCCCGACAAGGCCACCGCCGACAAACTGATCCGCGACAAGCTGGGCGACGCCGACTGGAAGAAGCACCTGGGCCAGAGCGAGTCGTTGTTCGTCAACGCCAGCACCTGGGGCCTGATGCTCACCGGCCACCTGGTGAACCTGGCCGAGGAAACCCGCCGCGACTTCACCGGCGCGCTGAAGCGCCTGGCCGGCCGCGCCGGCGAACCGGCGATCCGCCTCGCCGTGCGCCAGGCCATGCGCATCATGGGCCACCAGTTCGTGATGGGGCAAACCATCGACGAGGCGCTGGACCGCTGCGCCAAGAAGGAATATGCGGTGTACCGCTATTCCTACGACATGCTGGGCGAATCCGCGCTCACCGCCGAGACCGCCGAGCGCTACCAGGAAGACTACCGCCGCGCGATCGCCCGCATCGGCGCGCGCGGCCCGTTCGCCAACCACACCGACGCGCCGTCGATCTCGGTGAAGCTGTCCGCGCTGCACCCGCGCTACGAGGTGGCCAAGCGCGAAATCGCCCGCCGCGACCTCACCGCCAAGCTGCTGGAACTGTCGCAGCTGGCGATGAAGCAGGGCATCGCGCTGTCCGTCGACGCCGAGGAAGCCGACCGCCTCGAACTCTCGCTGGACATCATCGGCGACGTGTTCGCGCACCCCTCGCTGCAGGGCTGGAACGGCCTCGGCATCGTGGTGCAGGCCTACTCCAAGCGCACCCCGTTCGTGATCGACTGGCTGATCGAGACGGCACGTGCGGCAAATCGTCGCTGGTACGTGCGCCTGGTGAAGGGCGCCTACTGGGACGCCGAGATCAAGCGTGCCCAGGAACAGGGCCTTTCGGGCTACCCGCTGTACACGCGCAAGCCGAACACCGACGTGTCCTACCTCGCCTGCGCGCGCAAGCTGTTCGACGCCGGCAGCGAGCTGATCTACCCGCAGTTCGCCACCCACAATGCGCATAGCATCGCCGCCGTGCATCACATCGCGCGCGGCCGGCCGTTCGAGTTCCAGCGCCTGCACGGCATGGGCACCGACCTCTACGCCGAGGTGATCGGCCCGCAGAACCTCAACGTGCCCTGCCGCGTGTACGCGCCGGTGGGCACGCACGAGGACCTGCTGCCCTACCTGGTGCGCCGCCTGCTGGAAAACGGCGCCAACACCAGCTTCGTCAACCGCGTGGTGGACGAGACGCTGCCGGTGCGCGAGCTGGTGGCCGATCCCTGCGAGACGGTGCGCCGCTTCGCTTCCATTCCCCACCCGCGCATCCCCCTGCCGGTCAACCTCTTTGGCGAACTGCGGAAGAATTCCATGGGCATCAACTTCTCCAACGACAACGAACTGAAGGCCACCGCCGAAGCCGTCAACGCCAAGTCCGGCCCGTGGACCGCCGAACCGCTGGTGCCGGGCGCCGTAGGAGCGGCTTCAGCCGCGACCGTCACCGTGACCAACCCGGCCGACCGCCGCCAGACCGTGGGCAGCTATGTCAGCGCCGACGCCGCGCTGGTCGACAAGGCGCTGGCCAATGCCGTCGCCACCCAGCCCGATTGGGATCGCCTGCCCGCCGCCAGCCGCGCCGCCATCCTCGAACACGCCGCCGAGCAGCTCGAAGCGCGCCGCGCCGAATTCATCGCACTGTGCGTGCGCGAGGCCGGCAAGAGCCTGCCCGACGCCATCGCCGAGATCCGCGAAGCCGCCGACTTCCTGCGCTACTACGCGACGATGGCGCGCCGTCTGTTCGGCCAGCCCGAGCAGCTGCCCGGCCCCACCGGCGAGAGCAACCAGCTGTTCCTCAACGGCCGCGGCGTGTTCGTCTGCATCAGCCCGTGGAACTTCCCGCTGGCGATCTTCCTGGGCCAGGTCAGCGCCGCGCTCGCCGCCGGCAACAGCGTGATCGCCAAGCCCGCCGAGCAGACCAGCCTGATCGGCTACGCGGCCGTGAAGCTGCTGCACGAAGCCGGCGTGCCCGAAGCCGTGCTGCAATACCTGCCCGGCGACGGCGCCGTGGTCGGCGCCGCGCTCACCAGGGACCCGCGCGTGGCCGGCGTGGCCTTCACCGGCTCCACCGAGACCGCTTGGGCGATCAATCGTGCGCTGGCCGCGCGCAACGCGCCGATCGCCGCGCTGATCGCCGAGACCGGTGGCCAGAACGCGATGATCGCCGACTCCTCCGCCCTGCCCGAGCAGATCGTCAAGGACGTGATCGCCTCCGCCTTCCAGTCCGCCGGCCAGCGTTGCTCGGCGGCGCGCGTGCTGTTCGTGCAGGAAGATATCGCCGACAAGGTGACCTCGATGCTAGCCGGCGCGATGGCCGAGCTGAAGGTGGGCGACCCCGGCCAACTCAGCACCGACGTGGGCCCGGTGATCGACGAGGACGCGAAGCAGATCCTGGTCGACCATGCCGCGCGCATGGACAAGGAAGCGAAGAAGATCGCCGAAGCGCCGCTCGACGCCGACGTCGCCGCCCACGGCACCTTCTTCGCGCCGCGCGCCTACGAGATCCCCACGCTGTCCACGCTCAAGCGCGAAGTGTTCGGCCCGGTGCTGCACGTGCTGCGCTGGAAGGGCAGCGAACTGCCGCAGGTGGTCGAACAGATCAACGCCACCGGCTACGGCCTCACGCTCGGCGTGCACAGCCGCATCGACGACACCGTGGAATACATCCGCAGCCACGCCCGCGTCGGCAACTGCTACGTCAACCGCAACCAGATCGGCGCCGTGGTCGGCGTGCAGCCGTTCGGCGGCGAAAGCCTCTCCGGCACCGGCCCCAAGGCCGGCGGCCCGCACTATCTGCTGCGCTTCGCCGGCGAGCGCACGCTCACCATCAACACCACGGCGGCCGGTGGCAACGCGTCGCTGCTGACCATCGGCGAGTGATGCAACGGCCGGCGGACTTCCCTGCGTAGACGCGGGGAGTCCGCCGGTACATCGAGCAACCAGACCGGATCGAAATCGTCGCCAGCAACCGTGGCGACGGACTGCTAGCGCCCCTTTGCCTTCTTCCTGACGGCAGCCGTCGCCGTCCTGCGGCGCGGTGGGCGGGACGACGGCGTGCCTGCAGCCTGCATGCGATGTGCGTTGAGAATGGCGGGAATCAGGCCGGGGAAGCGCTGCTCGATTTCCCCGCAGCGCGTGGTGTTGTGCATTTCCACGCCGGAACGTTCGCTACGGACCAGGCCCGCCTCGCGCAGCACGCGGAAGTGCTGCGACAGCGAGGATTTGGGAATGACGCGGTCGCCGGCCTGCTGGAACGCGGTGCAGGCCGCGGCGCAGTTCAGGCCCGCCAGCCTGGCGTAGATCGACACGCGCACGGGATCGGACAGCGCGTGCAGGATGCCCTCCACGGTGACGTCGTCGATCGATGGGTGGAACAGCGGACGCATGGCGGCATTTTACCTGCCCCTTGACGATTGGTTCCATAGTTCATATATCTTGAACTACGGGAACAAAGAACCAGACCCGTCCCCTCACCCGCCACACTCGCAGGAACCCACCATGAGCAAGCTCCAAGGCAAGACCGCCCTCGTCACGGGCGCATCCAAGGGCATCGGTGCCGCCATCGCCAAGGCACTCGCCGCCGCAGGCGCCGCCGTCGCCGTGAACTACGCCTCCAGCAAGGCCGGCGCCGACGCCGTGGTGGCCGAGATCACCGCGGCCGGCGGCAAGGCGTTCGCGGTGCAGGGCGACGTTTCGAAGGCCGCCGACGCAGAGGCCATCGTCGCGCAGACGGTCGAGCGCTTCGGCCGCCTCGACATCCTCGTCAACAACTCCGGCATCTACGAATTCTTGCCCATCGAGGGCATCAGCGAGGAGCATTACCGCAAGCAGTTCGACGTCAACGTGCTCGGCCTGCTGCTGACCACCCAGGCCGCGGCGCGGCATCTCGGCCAGGGCGCCAGCGTCATCAACATCGGTTCGCTGGTCGCCCGCATCACCCCGCCCGGCTCGGCGGTGTACACCGCGACGAAGGCCGCGGTGGAAGGCATCACCGGTGCGCTCGCGCAGGAGCTCGGGGCCCGCGGCATCCGCGTCAACGCCCTGAATCCGGGCATGGTGGAGACCGAAGGCGCGCACGCTGCCGGCTTCATCGGCTCGGATTTCCAGGCCCATGCCGTGGCACAGACGCCACTGGGCCGCATCGGCCAGCCGCAGGACATCGCGTCCATCGCGGTGTTCCTGGCGTCCGATGACGCCGGCTGGCTGACCGGCGAGAAGCTCTACGCTGGCGGCGGCCTGCGCTGAACCACACTCGGCGCATCCCCGACGCCTCCAACACCGGGGATGCAGCACCGTCGATGGTTGTCCGAAAGGCCGTTGCCCGGCCGGCCACTTGCGCAATGCACAAGCGACCGACGACGCAAGCGTGCTAGAACGTGCGGATCGCAGGCCGCCTGGCCTGCCCATGCGGAGCTTGGCACCATGGCACGTCCCGCCGGCATGATCGGCTTTCACTCCAGCGCACACGCCACGCCGGTGACGGACGATCCACGCCTGACCGCCGCGGAGTTTCCCACCAACAAGCTGCTCTACCTGACGCAACTGGCGGACGGCTGCGGCGTGGACAGCCGCGCGTGGTTCGCCGGGCTGGCGCTGAATCGCGCGCAGATCGCCGACCCGGCGTTGCGCGTTTCCTACCGCCAGGCCAGCCTGTTCGTGCATCGCGCGCTTGCCGCGCTGGCTGCGGCGGGCGTACACGATGCCGGGCTGCGCATCGGCCGCGAGGGCACCGTCGGCGGCTTCGGCCTGCTCGGGCTGGCGATGATGACCTCGCGCACCTTCGGCGAGGCGATGCAGTCGGGCATCCGTTACCACAAGATCTGCGGCTGCCTGCTCGACCTCGCGTTCGAGCCGGTGGACGAACATGCCGTGGCGATGGTCGCGCTACCACTGTTCGACGACGCCAGCCTGCTGCCGTTCTTCTGCGAAGAGCTGTTCGCCAGCTCCACGCTGATCGCGCGCGAGCTGGTCGGCCCCGAGCTGCGCCCGCTGCGCGTGGAACTGGCCTATCCGCGCCCGGACCACGCCGACGAGTACACGCAACTGTTCGGCTGCGAGCTGCGCTTCGCCGCGCCGCACTGTCGGCTGCTGATCGGCACGGAATGGCTGGCCCGCCCGCTGCCTGGCTACAACCCGCTCACCGCGCAACAGGCGCTGGCGCTGTGCGCGCAACAGCGCACACCCGATGGCGGCGAACCGCACCAGGAAATCGTCGCCGCGGTGGAACGCCTGCTGCGCAGCCAGTTGCGCCAGCAGCCCACGCTCAACGAGGTGGCACGCACGCTCAACCTCAGCGAACGCTCGCTGCGCCGCCGGCTCACCGAGAGCGGCCGCGTGTTCCGCGAGATCCACGACCGCGTGCGCGCCGAGCGCGCGCTGCAACTGCTGCAGGGCGGTGACCTGAGCGTGGCCGAGATCGGCGGCGAGGTGGGTTTCAGCGACCCGCGCGAATTCCGCCGCGCGTTCAAGCGCTGGACCGGCATGGCGCCGCAGGAAGCCCGCCGCGCGGCGGCCTGACCACCCTCCGCGGCCAACACTGGCCGCTTTACCCCCCGTCCTCTGGCCGTTTTGCCCTCCCCAACCGCAACGCCTTGCGGGACAGTGGCGGCATCCGCAATGCCGTTCGAATGGGGAGTTCAACGATCATGCGCAAGACGCTCATCACCGTGGCGCTGGCCACCGCACTCGCCGCCTGCAGCAGCCAGCAGGCTCCCGCGCCGCAGAACCAGACCGACGCCAGCTTCGAATCGAAGCTGCAGGAGCAGTTGCTGGACGCCAAGCCCGGCACCTTGATCGACATCCCCGCCGGTACCTATCACCTGAAGCGCGGCCTCAGCCTGCGCACCGACGGCGTCACCATCAAGGGCGCCGGCATGGACAAGACCATCCTCTCGTTCAAGGGCCAGGTGGTCGGCCCCGAAGGCCTGCTGGTGAATGCCAACGACTTCACCATCGAGAACCTCACCATCGAGGACACCAAGGGCGACGCGCTGAAGATCAACCATGGCAGGAACATCACCATCCATGGCGTGCGCACGCAATGGACGGACGGCTCGAAGACCAGCAACGGCCCCTACGGCATCTACCCGGTGAAGACGCAGAACGTGCTGATCGAGGACTCGGCGGCGATCGGCGCCTCCGACTCGGGCATCTACGTGGGCCAGTCCAACAACGTGATCGTGCGCAACAACCACGTGGAACGGAACGTGGCCGGCATCGAGATCGAGAACACGGTGAACGCCGACGTGTACGGCAACACCGCCACCGACAACTCCGGCGGCATCCTCGTGTTCAACATGCCCGACCTGCTGATGGAAGGCAGCGGCACGCGCGTGTTCAAGAACCAGGTGATCGCCAACAACCACGACAACTTCGCGGCGAACGGTTCGGCGGTGGCCAGCGTGCCGGCGGGCTCGGGCGTGGTGGTGAACTCCAACCCGAAGGTGGAGATCTTCGACAACGACATCGCCGACAACAAGACGGCGAACATCATCGTCTCCAGCTTCTACTCCACCAACTACGCCAGCAAGACCGGCGTGGCGGCCGGCTACGATCCGTACCCGAAGGGCATCTTCGTCTACGGCAACCGCCTCAAGGGTGGCGGCGACTCGCCCAGCGGGCTGGAGTTCAAGACGCTGAAGGTCGCGCTGTTCGGCATCAACGGTCACTTCCCCGACGTGCTGTGGGACGGCTACAGCGACCCGAAATTCACCGACAAGACGCTGCCGCCGCAGGATCGCATCTGCCTGCAGGACGTCAGCGGCGTGGTCGATGCCGACGGCCCCGACGGCTACAAGCACCCCAACACCGACATGAAGCCGTTCCAGTGCACGCTGGACAAGCTGCCGGCGGTGACCCTGAACCCCGAACCAAAGCTCTGAGGGCGCGATGGTGAAGTCCGCGAAACGCGCCACCACGCTGCTGGCGTCGCTCCTGCTGGCCCTCCTCCTGGCCGGCTGCCAGCGCGGCATGCCACCGGTCGCATTCCATGCCGATGGCCGACCGGCCAAGCTCGGCGACTGGCACGTGCTCGAAGCCCGCGACGGCAAGCTGGAACTCAACGCCGGCGTGGTGCCGTACAGCCTCAACACGCACCTGTTCACCGATTACGTGCACAAGCTGCGCACGATCTGGATGCCCAAAGGCGTGTCGGCGAAATACGACCCAAAGAACGCGTTCGACTTCCCGGTCGGCACCATCATCTCCAAGACCTTCTATTACCCGCGCGCCGCCGACGGCAAGTTCAGCGACGTGGCGCGCACGCTGGACTACAGCGGCGACTTCGCCGGACAGGGGCTGCGGCTCGCCAGCGTGCACCTGGTGGAAACACGCCTGCTGGTGCGCCGCAAGGAAGGCTGGACACCCTTCGTCTACGTGTGGAACCCGCAGCAGACCGAAGCCACCCTGGTACGCACCGGCGACGTGCAGGCGCTCACCCTGGTCGATGCGCAAGGCCAGCGCGAGGACTTCAATTACGTGGTGCCCGACGAAGGCCAGTGCGTGAACTGCCACGAGGCCGACATGATCGGCCGCACCATCCAGCCGATCGGCCCCAAGGCGCGGCACATGAACCGCGACTACGACTACGGCAGCGGCCGCGAGAACCAGTTGGAGCACCTGGTCGCCATCGGCTACCTGATGGACATGCCCAGGCTGGCCGATGTGCCCAAGGATGCCAACTGGCGCGACCCCAGCGCCTCGCTTGACGCGCGCGCGCGCGCCTACCTCGATATCAACTGCGCGATGTGCCACAACCCGCACGGCGAGGCCAGCGTCACCGGCTTCTCGCTCGGCCCCGACGTGCCCGAAGACCACCACCTCGGCATCTGCAAGTCGCCCGAGGCGGCCGGCCCGGCCACCGGCGGGCGCCTGTTCGACATCGTGCCCGGCAAGCCGGACGAGTCGATCCTGATGAACCGCATCGGCTCCACCCGGCCCGGCGTGATGATGCCGGAGATCGGCCGGAGCACCGTGGATCGCGAGGGCGAGGCGCTGATCCGCGCGTGGATTCTTTCGCTCAAGGGGAACTGCGACATCGTGCATTGAGTGCGGTCGCAGCGGACGAAAACTTCGGCGCGGCAGCCGCGCCATGCATGACCTATGTCTGGGGAGAACGGGTATGACGATGCGTCTGCGACCACTGTCCGTCCAACTGCGCCTCGCGTTGCTCGGCGGCACCATGCTGCTGGTTCCGCCCCTGTCCGCATGGGCTACGGACGCACCGCAGAACGCCGGTGCCGGACAGACCGCGAGCGCGACACCCGACGCCAAAAAGAGTGACAAGAACACCACCGAGCTTGGCAAGATCACGGTGACGGCGCAAAGCCGCACGCAGGAAATGCAGCAGGTGCCGATCGCCCTGCAGATCGTCACCGCCAAGGACATCGCCAGCGTCACCGCCACCGACATCAGCCAGATGCAGTACTTCGTGCCGGGCCTGGTCGTCACCACCACCCAGCCGACCCAGCCCGGCTACACCCTGCGCGGCATCACCACCGAGGATTTCGGCATCGGCACCGAACCGGCGGTGGGCGTGTACGTGGATGGCGTCTATGCCGACCGCACCGGCGGCTCGCTGCTGGCTTTCAACGACATCCAGCGCATCGAGGTGCTGAAAGGCCCGCAGGGCACGCTGTTCGGCCGCAACGCGGCCGGCGGCGCGATCTCGATCGTCACCAACGAACCCAGCGACAAGTTCGAGGGCGATGCCACGCTGCGCTACGGCAATTACGGCGAACGCTATGCCTACGGCCTGGTCAACATCCCGCTGAACAAGGACATGGCGCTGCGCGTCAGCGCCTACGACAACCAGAGCGACGGCTGGATCAAGGACCAGGCGACCGGCCAGCACTACGGCGACAACGGCGACTGGGGCACCCGCGCGGTGTTCCGTTGGAACCTCACGCCGGAGACCCGCGTGCTGCTGTCGTGGGACCACGAGAAGCTCAACCAGGCACCGCAGGCGGCCGTCGGCCTGGTGCCGCTGTCGGACTTCACCGTGCGGCAGCCATCCGGCCTGATACTGCCGCCTTTCCCGGCGCAGTCGTCCACCTACCTCAACCCGCTGAACGCGCCGCTGTACAACGATGCGGTCGGCGCCGACGAGCGGCGCCGCTTCGACGGCGTCACGCTGACCGTCGACCACAACTTCGCCTGGGGCAGCCTGACCTCGACCACCGCCTGGCGCAACTTCGATACCTTCAATCTCGAGGACAGCGACGGCACCGCCAATGTCGACACCTACCTCGCCACTGCCAACATCGAACACAACAACTCCTTCTCGCAGGAATTCAAGCTGTCCGGCAGCAACGACCTGCTCGACTGGGTCACCGGCGTGAGCTGGTACAGCGAACAGGCCCGGCAGGGCAACCAGGTGGACGTCAATACCAACAGCATCGACACGCTGGCGGTGAACACGGGTGCCCAGACGGGAACGCCCACCGGCACCCTCTTCCACTATTTCCAGTCGATGCTCGACGCCTACGGATTGCCCTACAACCTGCTCGGCGACCCGTGGACCGAGCAGATCAACAACAACGGCAACTACAAATCCTATGCCGTGTTCGGCGACGTGATCTGGCACCTCAGCGACAAGCTGGACCTGACCACCGGCGCGCGCTTCACGCATGACGAGCGCGATTTCACCTGGTTCAACATCCCGCGCCAGGCGCCGCAACTGGACAACACGCTGAACCAGCTCCAGCAGGCCGGCATACTCGACATGGCCGCCGCCATGGCCGGCATTCCCACGTCCGCCCTGCTCAACGCCTTCCAGAGCAACGAGATCTTCACCGCCAGCGGCGGCGCGCCGGTCAACACCCTCGTCAGCGCACACAACACCTGGAACGACTTCAGCCCGCGCGCGGTGCTCAGCTACAAGTTCACCCCGGACGTGATGGCCTATTTCTCGGTGACCAAGGGTTACAAGGCCGGCGGCTACGAAAGCCTGGACATCGGCTCGCACTTCGCGCCGGAGAAAGTGTGGAACTACGAGGCCGGCATCAAGACGGTGGTGCCGGAATACAACCTGCTGTTCAACGGTTCGGTCTACTACTACCGCTACTACAACCTGCAGGAGCAGGTGCTCAATCCGAACATCACCGGGCAGCCGGGTTCCAACGGCACCGGCATCCCGTACTACACCACCAGCGTCAGCAACGAAGCGGCCAAGGGCGTCGACCTGGAAGCACAATGGCAGCCCATCGAAGCCCTGAAATTCAACGCGAATGTGGCCTACATCAGCCAGCGCTATCTGCAATCCACGGCGCCGGATGGCACCGTCCTCAACGGGCAACCCACCGGCAATCCGCTGTGGTCGGCCACCGCCGGCATGGCCTACACCGTGCACAACGTGGCCAACGGCAACGTGGTGTTCAACTTCCAGTACGGTTTCCGCAGCAAGACCCGCTGCAACGGGGAGTCGCAGATTCAGGGCACCTGCCAGACCAGCCCGAATTTCCAGGTGGGCACGGCCCAGCGGCACGCCAATGCACGGCTGGACTGGCAGACGCCGGACCAGCGCTGGGACGTCGGCCTGTTCGTGAACAATGTCTTCAACGAACGCTATATCGGCATCACCAACCTCACCACCACGGTGTTCGGCACACCCTGGGCCGTCATCGACCCGCCCCGCACCTACGGCGTGGAACTGCGCGTGAAGTTCTGACGCAGAGACGCATCGCGGCTGAAGCCGCTCCTACATGGCGTGTCGTAGGAGCGGCTTCAGCCGCGAACCCGCCCCATCCAAGGTTCGCCCAGCATGTCCGACCTCGATACCTCTCTGCGCCGCTTGCGCGAAGCACAGGCCCGCGACCCGCTGCCGGACTGGCCCGCGCGCGCGGAGCGCCTGCGCGCGCTGGAACGCCTGCTGCGGTCGCATCGCGACGGCATCGCCGCCGCGATCCACGCCGACTTCGGCAATCGCCCGACGGAAGAAACCGAACTGCTGGAAATCTTCCCCAGCCTGTCGGCCGTACGCCATGCGCTGCGCCACGGCAGGCGCTGGATGCAGCCGAAGCGGCGCTTCGCCGACCTGCTGTTCCTGCCCGCGCGCACCGAACTGCACCCGCAGCCGCGGGGCGTGGCGGGCATCATCGTGCCGTGGAACTACCCGCTCTATCTCGCGGCGGGTCCACTGGTGGACGCACTGGCCGCCGGCAACCGCGTGATGCTGAAGATGAGCGAATACACGCCGCGCTTCTCGGCCCTGTTCGCCGAACTCATCGCCAGGTATTTCCGCAACGACGAGGTGCAGGTGATCAACGGCGACGCCAGCGTGGGCCAGGCCTTCGCCGCACTACCGTTCGACCACCTGCTGTTCACCGGCTCCACCGCCGTGGGCCACCACGTGATGCGCGCGGCGGCCGCCAACCTCACCCCGGTGACGCTGGAACTGGGTGGCAAATCGCCCGCCATCCTCGGCCCCGGCGCGCGCATGGAGCAGGCGGCGGAACGCATCCTGTTCGGCAAGCTGGTCAACGCGGGACAAACCTGCATCGCGCCCGACTACGTGCTGTTGCCGCGCGCACAAATGGCGGCGTTCGCCGCCGCCGCACGCGCAGCAGTGGCGCGCCTGTATCCCGATCTCGCACGCAACACGCAATACGCCAGTATCGCCACCGACCGCCACTACGCGCGTCTGTCCGCGCTGCGCGACGACGCGGAGGCCGCCGGCGCTTCGGTCGAATCACTGAGCGGCGCGGTGCCCGACGCCGCGCGCCGCCTGCTGCCGCCGGTGTTGCTCGCGAACGTGCGCGACGACATGGCGGTGATGCAGGAAGAAATCTTCGGCCCACTGCTGCCGCTGGTGCCCTACGACACGCTGGACGAAGCCATCGCCTACGTGGACGCGCACGCGCACCCGCTCGCGTTGTACCTGTTCGAAACGGACCCGTCGCTGATCGACCGCGTGCTCGCGCGCACCCGCGCCGGCGGCGTCACCGTCAATGACACGCTCTACCACATCGCCCAGCACGAACTGCCGTTCGGCGGCGTGGGCGCCTCGGGCATGGGCGGCTATCATGGCGAAGCGGGTTTCCGCACCTTCTCGCACCTGAAACCCGTGTTCCGTCAGGCACGCTGGAACGGCGCCGGCCTGCTCAATCCGCCCTACGGCGCACGTTTCCGGCGCATGCTGGACCTGCTGCTCAGGCGCGGCTGAAAACCTGCGGCGCGGACATGAAAAAACCTCCCCGCTCGCACGGGGAGGTTCGCTGGCAAACGCCCGATCGCGGCGCGATCAGAACTTGTACTGCGCCGACAGGCTCAGCAGGTTGCCGTAGTCGTCGAAGCTGCCGGTGAGGATGTCGCCGGTGGAGTCGACGGAGCCGTTCATGCCGCCGTGACTGACAAAGATATGCGCGTAGGCGGCGTTGATCTGGAAGTTCTCGGTCGCCTTGTAGCCGATGCCGAACGTGGCCATGTGGCGCGCCGCGTCAGGCACGCGCGGATCGCGGTTGTCGGCGCTCATCGGCGCCTGGTCGATGGCCACACCGGCGCGCAGGGTCAGCTTGTCGGTGGCGTAGTACTCGCCGCCCACCGAGACGTAGTAGGTGTCGCGCCAGTTGAACGGCAGCGTGGTGGTCGGCTGCGTCGGGTTGGCATAGACCAGCGTGAGGTCGCGCATCACGCTCCACTGCGTCCACGACACGTCGGCGCCGATGCCGAACCGCGATTCCTGGTGCCAGTAGCTCAGGGTGGCGGTGGCCGGGTTGGTGAGGCGCGCCGTGCCACTGGTGTGCTGGAATGCCGGAATGCTGCCCGACAACTCCGGGTTCTGCAGCAGCAGGTCGTAGCCCGGCGTGGTGGTGAAGTTGGCGGTGCCATCGATGTCGTGCGTGATGCGCGAGCGGTAGTCCAGCGCCACGCGGTCGTTCGCAGTCGGCTTCCAGTACGCACCCAGCTGCCAGCCCCAGGCCCAGTTGTTGCCCTGGACGTTGGCATAGCCGTCCGAGCCCTGCGGGGTCAGCGCGGCCACGCCGGCAGCAGCGGCCTGGGCCTGCGCGGCAGCGGCCTGCGCCATGGCGGCGGCCTGCGCCGGCGGGATCTGGCCGGCCGCAGCCGCAGCCTGGATCTGCGCGATGGCCGCAGCCGCCTTCTCGCCGATGCCCTGCTGGATGCCCAGGCCCACGGCGTTGAAGTTGATCGCGTTGGTCAGCTGGGCATTGGTGCGCTCGGCGATCGCGCTGGCGCCGATGCTCCACTGGTCGTTGATCTTGAACGAGGCGGACAACGTGGTGTCGTACGAGCGCAGCAGGGTCTTGATGGCATCGTAGCGACCCACCCAGTTGCTGTCGTATTCGGTCTGGAAGCCGAACGGCACGTCGAACGCAATGCCGAGGTTGACGCGATCGCTCACCTTGGTGGCGATGGCCAGCGCGGGCACCGGCAGCGTGGTGCCGGCGTCGCCACCGTTACCGCCGGAAATCGGATACGCGTAGGGCGTACCGGCCAACGCCGTTGAGTTGCCACTGAACTTGGCGCTGAAGTTGACCGCGGTGATGTCGGCCTGCACGAAGGTGCCGTCGAGGTCGCTCATCGCCGCCGGGTTGTTCTCCACGACCGACACGTCACCGCCGGCCGTGGTGGAGCCGGCGTAGGCGCGACCCAAGCCTTGGGTGCTGTTCTCCTTCAGCTGGAAGGCGCTGGCATGGGCCATGTCGGGCGCGACCAGGGCGCCCGCGACGGCCACGCTCAGCGCGGCAAGCGCCAGCGGGCGGGTGGCGCTCGAGAGGGAACGGAAAGACTTGTGCATCACGTGCTCCTGCGGATCAAGATGGAGGGTTCATGCGCCCTACGGGTTTCACACGAAATTCATACGGGCGTTTAACATCCTTGCGCGGCACTGTGCCCGCTCGCCCCGGGTGTTGCAAGTGCTGTCGCAGCAATCGCTGTCGGGATCGCCGCGGCAATGCCCGGCCCCACACCCACGAATCGAGGAAAACGTCCATGCAGTGCTTCGTCTACGCCAGCCGCCGCAGACCCGATACCTATCTGTGGCTGGCCGAACGCGACGGCTTCGGTGTGTTGCCCGAACCGCTCCGCGGCATGCTGGGCGAACTGCGCTTCGCGCTGGAACTGCAACTGGACGAACAACGTCGCCTGCCGCGCGAAGACGCCAGGCAGGTGATAGCGCATCTGCGCGAGCGGGGCTGGCATCTGCAGCTGCCGCCAGAGAGCGCGCTGGCCGCCACCAACCACCCCGGTTACCGCGAGTCGCTGCGCGATACCACGCAGGATCGCTGATCCATGTTGCGCCGCATGGTGTGGCGTGCTGGCCGTCGCGTTAACGCGAGGTTACCGTCTGTGTCCATCACGATTCCTATACTGTGACGATGACCCAGACCAAATCGCGCCGACGCCCTCCGTTCCTGCACGCCCTCGCCTGGTTCGTTCCCGGATTGATCGCCGTGGCGCTGGCCGGCATGGTCGCCCACCCGCTGACCCTGATCCCGCTGCTGCTGGCGAACGCGCTGACCATGGCCGCGGTTTGCCACGCGATCGGCTTCGATCCCGAGCCAAGCTTCGCGCGCACCGTGCTGCGCCGGGGTGCCGCGCACCTGGTGATGTTCACTGTCTACGCAGTGATCGTGTTCGGGCTGGTGGCGTGGCCGATGCTGGCACTGAGCCAGTCGCACAGCCTCGCTGCCACGCTGGCGCTGGTCGCCACCCTGGTGCTGGCGCTGGCCGTGCTGTGGCGGCCCTGGCCCGCGTTCGGCCTGGTGTTCGTATGGGACGACGCCTACCCGGCGCAGCACGACGGCTCGTGGATCTTCACCGCCACCCTGCGCAGCCTGATGTTCGGGCGCCACCTGGCGCGCGAGGAGCGTTTCTTCAGTCACTTCCTGCCCGCCGCGCTGGCGCTGCTGGCGCTCGCCTGGGGCGCGATCGCGCTCAGCGGCTTGTACGGCATGCTGCCGTCCGAGCTGCGTATCGCCGCGCTGGCACTGTATGCCGTGCTGCTGCTGCCGCTGGCTTGCCTGGTCGTGGCCAACCGCACCCTGCGCACCCTGTTGTGCGCCCAGCACGACCGCCATCGCCAACACGCCGCCGGCGCCGATGCACCGGCAAGCGCCAAACCTGCCGCGCCGGTTGCCGCGGCGCCGCTGAGCGAACAGGAGCGCACCGCGGGTACGCCCGAGCAGGCCGCCGCCCTGCTCGCCGCCACCCGCGATGGCGACATCGAACGTGCACTGGCCTTGGTCGAGGCCGGCGCCGACCCGGCGACCGCGCCGCTCGCCGGCGATCGCGACCAGCGCCCCGTGCTGATGCTCGCCGCGCTGCTACCGGATACCCGCCTGCTGCGCGCACTGATCGCCAAGGGCGCCGACGTCAACCGCGCCAGCGGCGGGCTCACCCCGCTGCTCGCCGCCACGCGCGACAGCTGGCACGGCCGCGCCGAGGCGGTGATGACCCTGCTGGCGAACGGCGCGAATCCGCTCGCCACCGATGCCGAGGGCCGCACCGCGCTGCACGGCGCGGTGCTCAGCGAGGAACCGATGGTGGCGGCGATGCTGCTCGACGCCGGCGCACCGGTCAACGCGCTGGACCAGGGCGGTGCCAGCCCGCTCGCAGTGGCCTGCCGCGCGGCGAACTGGCCGCTGGCGAAGTTCCTGCTCGAGCGCGGCGCGAAGCCTGCACCGGCCAACGGCGAGCCCGCGCTGGTCGCCGCCGCCGGCATCGCCGACGACGACCCGGCCGGCGTGAAGCTGCTGCTCAAGCATCGTGCGGCGGTGAACGCGGTGGACGCGCGCCACCGCAGCGCGCTGATCGCTGCCGCCGCCGAAGGCCACGAACAGATCGCCCGTGCGCTGTGCGCGGCCGGCGCCGACGCCACGCTGGCCGACCGCCACGGCAGCACGGCGCTGATGGAAGCCGCACGTGCCGGCGCCGTGGGTATCGTGCAGCGGCTCGCCGAGGCACAACCCGATGCGCGCGCCCGCGACGGTCACGGTCGTGACGCACTCATGCTCGCCTGCCAGTCGCCGCGCGCCCATGCCGATACCGTGCGCGCCCTGCTCGCGCTGGGCGCCGAGCCGAAGACGCCGGGCAGCGACGGCCGCAGCGCGCTCGACCATGCCGCCGCCACCGGCCGCTGGGACCTGGTCGCCCTGCTCGATCCGGAAACGCCGCTGCCGGCCAGCCTCGGCCATGCGGCGATCCCTTCCGGCGCCGACACCCCGGCCCACCTGCTCGATGCCCTGCGCTTCGGCCACTGGGCGATCGTCTCCGGCTTCGCCACGCGCATGCATGACTGGCCGCAGGCGCAGCTGGCCCGCCTCTACCTCGACCTCGCCCAGCCGGGCCAGGGCCAGGCGCGCCGCTGGCTGCTGGACCATGGCCTCGATCCCGAGGCGCGCCTCGCCGCGCAACAGCCTGACGACGAGCAGGGTGACGAGTTGGACGTGGCGGCGGCCAATGGAGAACACGCCGCGCCACCCGCACTTCCACCACTGGGCCGCCGCCTGTTCGACGCCCTGCTGCTGCAGTTGCCGGCCAGTACCGAAGCGGTGGAGGACCTGCTGCAGGCCGGCACCACGCCGGCCGGCACCGGCCTGCTCGCCCAGGCCCTGGAACGCCTGGGCGGTTCGGCGCAGGGCGCTGCGCTGCCGTTGGCCCTGCTTGAGCGCGGCGCCGATCCGTTCGGTCCCGATGCGCGCGAACGCACGCCGCTGCAGCTGGCCGCGGTGAACGGCCAGAACGAGCTGCTGCAGGTCCTCCTGGCGCGCGGTTGCAATCCCAATTGCCGCGATCGCGACGGCCGCACCCCATTGTTCGCCGCGCTGGAACACGGCGAAGCTGCACTGCCGCTGGTGCGCGCGCTGATCGCCCACGGTGCCGATGCGGAAGCCGCCGACGCCAACGGCGAGACCCCTCTGGGTCTCGCGTTGGAGCATCCGGCGATCGAACGCTGGCTGGACTGGGGCCACTGGCCGCGTCCGCGCCGTCCACTGCGCGCCGACGACCTGCCCGCCACGGCACAGGCCGGCGCACTGGTCGCGGTGCAACGCCTGCTGGAGCTGGGCTTCCCCGTCGACACCGTCGACACGCGTGGCGCCAGCGCGCTGCTGCACGCCTGCGGTGCGGGCTACGGCGAGATCGCCGCCTGCCTGCTCGACGCCGGCGCCGATCCCGCACTGGCGACAGCCAACGGCATCACTCCGTTGGCCGCCGCCGTGGCCGGCGGTCGCGAAGGCACGGTGGCGCTGCTGCTGGAACGCAAGACCGACGTCGACCAGCGCCTGCCGAACCAGAGCACCGCACTGATGGTGGCCGCCGCGATGGGCCGCCCCGAGTTGGCCGAGGCGCTGCTCGTCGCCGGCGCCGACGTCAACGCCGGCGACGCGCGTGGCCACAGCGCGCTGCATGCCGCCGCGCAATACGGCTTCGAACACAACGACAGCCTGCGCGCGCGGCGCCTGCTCGATGCGCTGCTGCGGCACGGCGCCACCGTCAACCAGGCGGATGGCGAGGGCAAGACCGCGCTGCTGCTGCTGCTCGGCGCCCATTTGCGCCCCGGCAGCGACTGCGACGCCACCCATCTCGGCGCGCTGGTGCCCGTGCTGCTGGAAGCCGGCGCGGACGTGGCACATGCCGACCAGCGCGGCGTCACCGCGCTGCACGCCTGTGCGATGCACGCGTTGCTGCCGCCGGCCCGCGTGCTGCTGTCGCGTGGCGCCGACCGTGCCGCCGCCGACGCGTTCGGACGTACCGCCGCCGATGTGGCGCGCCAGCTCGGCTACGTGGACATCGCCCACGAACTGGCTGTGCGCAGCAGCGCGATTCCCAGCGTGCGGCAGACCCTGCGCCAACCGGCCCAGCCAGCGGAGTGATCAGGCCACCGCCCGCCAGCGTGCATGGCGTGGCGGCAGGCTGCGCCACGCATCGGCGACCTGTTCCACGCTGAGGGCCTCCACCCGCGTACCGCGTGGCAGGCCGCCCAGCACCGTCACCACGCCACCCGGTGCGGCGCGCGGCGCCCAGTGTGCAGGCGAGGCGCCGCCGAACATCACCACCAGCGGGCAGCCCACCGCGGCGGCGAGATGCGCCGGTCCCGTGTCCACCGACACCATGCTGTGCGCGCAAGCCAGCAAGGCCTTCAGCCGTGCCGGCGACAGCTCGTCGGCGACCGATACCACCGACTCGCTGGCCGCGATGGCACGGATGCCTTCCAGGTAGCCGGCTTCCCGCGGGCAGCCACACAGCAGCACCCGTGCCGACGGCAGCGTCTCCAGGATCGTCCAGGCCAGCGCCGCCCAGTGCTGCAGCGGCCACGCCTTGTCGTCATCCGCGATCGCGCGCACGCCGTTCCAGCGCAAGGTGCGCTTGTTCGCCGGCTGCAGCAGCACCAGCGGACGGCCGTGCAGACCACGTGCATGCAGCCAACGCTCGCATTCGACCCGCGCCGCCGCATCGACCGTCAATTGCGGCGCGGCGCCGGGATCGACCGCCAGTGCATCGCAACGCCCGTGGAATGCGGATGGCGTGCAGTCGCCGAAACGCAGCAGATGGTCCACCCAATGCTCGCGCTCCTGCAGCGGCAGGTCGACCAGATACGCACGATGCGCCGCGGGCACGCCTGCCAGCATCAGCGAGCGCTGGATCCGCAGCAACGTCCGTAGCCGCGGCTCGCAAACGTAAACCGGCGCATCGCGCCGCTCGCGCAGCCAGGCGATCGCGCGCCAGCGTTCGCGACTGACCAGCAGCGGCCGGCGCGGTGCCTGCAGGGCGAATACCTCGGCCACCTCGGGCTGGTCCGCATACAGTTCCATCGGCCACGCGCCGACCGCGAGCAGGTCGCAGGGCGCGCCATAGCGCTGCTGCAACTTGTGCAGCAACGGCTGCAGCAGCACGGTGTCGCCGAAACGGCCGAAGCGGATGACGAGCGGATGCGGCGAGCTGGACATGCCCGTCCGAACGCCGGATGCCGGGCTCCGTTGACGGCAGGAAATTGCGTGCGCAGGAACCCGTCAAGCACCGCAAGTACGGACGACAAGCCGCGCTCAGTCCGAGCTCGTCAGCGGGGTGTCCGGATCGCGCTCGCGTGCCTCGCGCGCCTGCGGTTCGGCATCGGCCTCGAACAGCTTGTCCAGCTCGGCCAACGCCTCGCGGGTGGTCTGCACCAGCTTGGCCTCGTCGTCGTAGACGAGGTACTGCGCTTTGATCAGCTCGGCGTCCTGGCGGCGGAAACGCTCCACCCGGTCGACTGCGTGCTCGGGCGTCATGCCCAGCGCGATCAGCGCCTGCTTGCTCATCTTCAGGCTGGAGAACAGCGTCTCGCGGATCGGCTCGTCGATGCCCAGGTCCATCAGTCGCCACACGTGCTGGCGGTTGCGCGCGCGCGCCACGATCTTCAGGTGCGGGTACATGCGCCGCACCACGCGCGCCACGTGCAGGCTGGATTCGGGGTTGTCGCTGGCCAGCACAAACACCTCGGCCTTGTCCGCCTGCGCCGCGCGCAGCAATTCGGGCCGCGCGGGGTCGCCATAGAAGATGTCGCTCCCGCGGCCGAAACGGCGGATCAGGTCCATCTGTTCGACGGAGTGGTCCAGCGCCACGAACGGTATGCCTTCCGCGCGCAGGATGCGCGCCACGATCTGCCCCATGCGGCCGTAGCCGGCGATGATCACGCGCGGCGAGTGCGCCACGATGGTGTCGAAATCGCGCGCCGGCTTGCGCACCTTGCGCGCGCCGAGCAGCTTCGCCAGCGCCGCCACCAGCAACGGCGTCAGCGCCATCGACAAGGTGATCGCCAGCACCAGCAGGCTGTGCTGGCGCGCACTGATCAGCCCCTGTCCGTCGGCGAGCTTGAGCACCACGAACGCGAACTCGCCGCCGCAGGCCAGCAGCACTGCGAGACGCAGCGCATCGCCCCGCTCCAATGCGCCCACGATGCGCCCCAGCGGCCACAGCAAGGCGCCTTTCAGCAACAGCAGCGCGACCACCACGCCCAGCACCAGCAAGGGTTCGCGCAACAGCAGCGAGATGTCCATCGACATGCCCACGCTGATGAAGAACAGACCCAGCAGCAGGCCCTTGAACGGCTCGATGTTGGATTCCAGCTCGTGGCGGTATTCCGAATCGGCCAGCAGCACGCCGGCGAGGAAGGCGCCCAGCGTCACCGACACGCCGGCCACTTCCATCAGCAGCGCCACGCCCATCACCACCAGCAGCGCAGTGGCGGTGGACACCTCCACCGCATCCGCCTTCGCCACGAAGCGGAACACCGGCCGCAGCAGGTAGCGGCCACCCACGACCACGGCCACGATCACGCCCACCGTGCGCAACGTGCCCGCGAGATCGAAGCCGTGGTGGGCCGTGCTGCTGGCCAGCAGCGGCACCGCGGCGATCAGCGGAATCGCCGCCAGGTCCTGGAACAGCAGGATCGCGAACGCCTGCCGTCCGTAGGCCGAACCGGCCTCCTTGCGTTCACCCAGGATCTGCAGGCCGAACGCAGTGGAAGACAGCGCCAGGCTGCCGCCCACGATCAGCGCCGCCCCCGGCACGAGGCCCAGCAGGCGCCAGGCGATCACGCCGATCACCGCGCTGGTGGCCAGCACCTGCAGCAGGCCGGTGCCGAACACCGAGCGCCGCATCACCCACAGGCGCTGCGGCGACAGCTCCAGGCCGATCACGAACAGCATCAGCACCACGCCGAATTCGGAGATCGCGGCGATGCCCCCGGTGTCGCTCACCAGGCGCAGCGCCTGCGGCCCGATCGCCATGCCGGCCAGGAGGTAACCCAGTACCGAACCGAGCCGGAAGCGCTTGGTCAACGGCACCGCGATCACCGTGGCCAGCAGGAACACCACGGCGACCTGCAGGAAATGATGGCTGTCCACGTGCACTCCGGTCCGTTCGCGTGCCCCGATTATTTCACGCGACCGTGTTCACCGGCCGTGCTGCCATGCCGCGCCGCGACGTGGGATCATCTCCAGCCATGAAAATCCTCGCCGCCATTGCCACCGCCGCGCTTGCCCTGCCCTGTGCCATCCCGGCCCGCGCGCAAGATGCCATCCCTGTGTACGGCTACCGCGTGGTGCACAGCTACCCGCACGATCCGCAGGCCTATACCGAAGGCCTGCTCTACCTGGACGGCCATCTCTACGAGAGCACCGGCCAGGTGGGCAGCTCCAGCGTGCGCAAGGTGGACCTCGCGACCGGCAAGGTGCTGCAGCAGTCGCCCACGCCGTGGCCGGACTACGGTGAGGGCATCGCGGTGTGGAAGGACAAGCTGATCCAGCTCACCTGGAAGAACCAGGAAGGCTTCGTCTACGACCTCGCCACGCTGAAGCCGCGGGCGCGCTTCCCCTATGCCGGCGAAGGCTGGGCGCTCACCAGCGACGGCAGGCAGCTCTACATGAGCGACGGCACGCCGGTGATCCGCATCCTCGATCCCGACACGCTCAGGCAGACCGGCCAGATCGACGTGACTGCCGACGGCCAGCCGCTGCAGGACATCAACGAGCTGGAATGGGTGAAGGGACAGATCTTCGCCAACGTGTGGCTCACCACGCGCATCGCGCGCATCGACCCGGCCAGCGGCAAGGTGGTGGGCTGGATCGAGCTGGCCGGACTGGGTCCGAAGCCCGGGCAGCTGGCCGATCCGACCAACGACGTGCTGAACGGCATCGCCTACGACGCGCAGCACGACCGCCTGTTCGTCACCGGCAAGTGCTGGCCCAGGCTGTACGAGATCAGGCTGACCGGGCCGAAACGCGGGCACTGAGGCCGCGGCGTTTCCCGCGGCCTCGAACCACCGGCAGCACCCGTCCAACGACGACGCCGGCAGCGCCTGCTGCACGCCCCGGGAAGACAGGTCCGGAAACCACGGCTGCCGTGCGCGAACGGGGACTACACGGCACGGATGCGGTACATCACGCTGGCGTGCGGCTGCAGCTTGACCGAGATGCTGCCGTCGCCGTTGCGATCGCTGTGCAACCACAGATCACGCAGGCGGTAGCGTCCCGGCTTCAGGCCGATCTCGGCCGGAGCCACCTCGACGTCCTGCGCGCCATCGGCTTCGTTGAACACGAGCACGGCCCGGCTGCCGTCCTTGAGCGGCTTGACGATCACGTGAATGCCGTTGGCGTCGCGCACCTGGTGCCCCTGCACGCCGAGCGGGTCCTGATCGACAGCGATGACTTCCTTGTTGAGCAGTATTTTCAATGCTTCCGGCTTGATCGTGCGCAGGTCGGTGCCGATCAGCAGGGGGGCCGCCATGATCGACCACAAGCTGAAGTGGCTGCGGTATTCGACGTCCGTCATGCCGCCATTGCCGACCTCGAGCATGTCCGGATCGTTCCAATGTCCCGGGCTTGCGTAGCGATCGAGCAGCACGTTTTGCTTGAAGACTTTCAGCATCGACGCATAGTTGTCGCTGATGTCGCCGGTGGTGCGCCAGGACTGTGCGTCCACCGGCGGCTTGCCTGCCCACAGCCACGGCTTGTTCTCGCCCCATTCGCACACGCTGAAGAAGATCGGCCGGCCGGTCGCGCGCAGGGCCTTTGCCATCGCGGTGTAACGCTGCAGGGCGGCGATCTTCTGGTTGTTGCAGTTGTCGTACTTGAGATAGTCCACGCCCCACGCGGCGAAGCTCGCGGCATCCTCCTGCTCGTGCCCGAGGCCGCCGGGGAAGCCGCGATTCTCCTGCAACGGCTCGCATGTGGAGGTGCCGGCACTGGAATAGACGCCGAACTTCAGGCCGCGGGAATGGATGTAGTCGGCCAGCGCCTTGATCCCGCTGGGGAAGCGCCTGGGGTTGGCCTGCAGCTTGCCGTTCTTGTCGCGCTGCCAGTTCGCCCAGCAATCGTCGATGTTCACATAGCGATAGCCGGCATCGCGCAGACCCAGGCTGACCATCTTGTCGGCGATGCCGCGGATCATCTGCTCGTTGAATTCATCGCGGCAATGGGTGGAGTTCCAGTTGTTGAAGCCCATCTGCGGAACGGCGCCAAGCCTTGCTGGCGCGCTGGCCGCAGCCGGCAACGACAAACCAAGGAGCAATACCGGAAGCAAGACGAACCGGGCGACGAGCAGGTTCAAGCGTTTCATGGGCAGATACTCCCCAGGCATGAAATTCCGAATCACTGTGGCGGACATGCGTGCGACGGGCGGCCGCGCTCCGGCTGCCGGATCCCGGCGGGGCGACGGCGGCACCGCCAACCATCCATCGACGCACCTGCCGGATGGCCCCATCCCACAGGCCACTCTTCACGCGGTACGCCGAATCGTCATATAAGCCTACAATATTGCCAAGCTGCACAGCAGCATTTGCGCGTATTGAAACCGCGCAGATCAATGCCAAGGGCATCTGCATCAAGCTGGGGAGATACGGGCGCAGCGCCATGAAAGCTGCGCCACGCCTGCTCAATGCGGCAGCACGCCGATCGTCTGCATCCATGCTTCGGCAAGCGCAGGCCAGCCCGTGATCGGAAGCCGGGTGTGGCGCAGGCCGAACGCGTGCCCGCCGTGCGCATACAAGTGCAGCTCCGCCGGCACGCGCGCCTTCGCCAGCGTGGTGTAGTAGACCAGCGCCTGGTCCACGCCATCCGTGTAGTCATCTTCCGCCTGGACCAGGAAGGTGGGCGGAGTCTCGTGGATGACCGGCACGTTGGGGTTGAGCCTACCGTCGTCGAGCGCGAGGTGTCCGGGGTAGATCGCCATGGCGAAATCCGGCCGGTCGCTTTCCTTGTCGGCCGCGTCCACCGGCTTGTACGTCCGGCGCTTGAAGTCCGTGCTGGTCTCGGCCACCAGGAAGCCGCCCGCCGAGAAGCCGATCACGCCGATCTTGTGCGGATCGACATGCCACTGCGAGGCATGGAAGCGCACCAGTCTTATCGCTCGCTGCGCATCCTGCAAAGACGGCACCGACAGTGCGAAATCGTCAGGATAGGTCCTGCGCCGCCAGTCGTAAGGCGTGCCCGGCACGCGATACTTCAGCAGCACGCAGGTGATGCCGCGGGACGTCAGCCAGTCACAGATCTCGGTACCTTCGAGGTCGATGGCCAGCACCTGGAAACCACCGCCTGGAAACACCACCACGGCGACACCCGCGTTCCTGCCCCCGGGCGCATAGACCGTCAGCGTGGGCCGGCTCACATTGGTCACTGCCATCCACGGCCGATCGGCGATCTGATGTTCTGTCCGCAACGTCTCCGTTTCCGGCCCAGGCATCGGCTGCGCATCGGGCACCGCGCCCGGCCACAACTGCAGCTGCGCCCGCCCGCCAGCGGGCTGCCAGACTCCGGCGTTTGCCTGCAGGCTTCCGCATGCAAGCAGCAGGCAAAGCAACACTATCCATGGCTTCATGACGCTCCTTCGCCCCGGCATCCGGCCAAGGCAGCGTGATCAGGATGGGAAATCGGGAGGAACCCCTCTCCCAGATCATGCACGCCTGCCCGGGCCAGGTGCGGTCGCACCCGTGGATTTTTCCGGGCAGGCGTTGTGGCTGCTCGCCGCGCAGCCAGCGCGCCGCATCCACCGCATACGTGGGGGGTGACACCGGCCCCGCACGGATGCGATGCGGATGAAAGCGGTCCACCCGACCAGCGGCATCACGATGGCCGGCGGAAAGGCGGCGCGCCTGGCCTACGGCTGATCCCGCCAACGCATGGACACTGACGCTGCGCATCCAGCAGCATCCAGTCGCGTCAGCGCGGCGACAGCGTCCGCACGATGATGCTCGCCAGCTGCGCCACTGCCTGCACCGGTTCCGCCTCGGCGCGATGCAGGGCCAGACCCAGCATCGGCAGCGCCGGCAGGCCGGCCTCCTTCGCGGTGAGTGCACGCACGCTGGCCGGCAGGCCCAGCGGGGTGCGTACGCTCACGCCCAGTCCCGCGCCCACCGCGGCCCAGATGCCTGCAAGGCTGGCGCTGCTGAAGGTGATGCGCCAGGGGATACCGGCACGGTCCAGCGCCTCGATCGCCGCGTTGCGCAACAGGCAGGGCGCCTCCAGCACCGCCAGCGGCAGCGGTTCGCCGCGCCGATGCAGCTTCGACGCCGTCGCCTCGGCCCCGCCGATCCATCGCATCGGCCAGCGTCCCACACGCTCGGCATGCGGACTGTCCGTACCGGCCTCCCAGGCCAGCGCCAGATCGAGTCGGCCGCGTTTCACGCCATCAATCAGTTCCACGTTTCGCGCGATGCGCGCCTCCATGCGCAACCTGGGGTGCGCACGTGCGAAGCGGCCCAGCACTACGGGCAGCAGGCTCTCGCCAAAATCCTCCTGCAGGCCCAGCCGCACGCGGCCTTCCAGTTCCGCGCCGCCGATCGCCGCAGCGGCCTCGTCGTTGAGCTCCAGCAGGCGCCGCGCGTAGCCCAGCATCACCTCGCCCGCCTCGGTGAGCGCCATGCCGCGGCCGGCCTTGCGCAGCAGCGATGCACCGGCCTGTTGCTCCAGCTTCTTCAGTTGCGCGCTTACCGCCGAGGTGGAACGGTTCAGCCGCTCTGCCGCCTGCGCGAAGCTGCCCAGCTCGATGCCGGTGGCGAAGCTGCGCAGGCTGTCGATGTCGAAGTTGACGCGCGACATGGAATCGTCCTTATTTTCGGGATCATCGATACTGAATTTCCCGATTTTCGGTATCATCATGGAGCGCTATCGTGGCAGCCGTCAACCGCAAGAGGCCGCCCGCATGGCTCACGATCCGCATTACGCCCGCGACAGCATCGGCGACATCGCCCCGAAACTGGCCGAACTCACCGACGCGGTACTGTTTGCCGATGTCTGGGCGCGCGCCGAAATCAGCCCACGCGAACGCAGCATCGCCACGGTGTCCGCGCTGATCGCACTGAATCGTGGTGAACAGTTGCCGTTCCACCTTGCCCGTGCCCGCGACAACGGCCTCAGCGAGGCGGAGCTGGTCGAGCTGATCACCCACCTGGCGTTCTACGCCGGCTGGCCTTGCGCGTTCTCGGCCATCGGCACGCTGCGCAAGGAGCGGGCGCCATGATCGCGATGCAGTACGCCATCACCCTGCCCGCCGACTACGACATGGCGATCATCCGCCGCCGCATCGCGGAGAAGGGACACCTGCTGGACGACCTCCCAGGCCTCGCGTTCAAGGCCTGGTTGCACGCCGCGCGCGGCGACCGCGAACTGCCCGGCCGCGACAATCTCTACGCGCCGTTCTACCTGTGGCGCGATGGCGAGGGCATGGACGCCTTCCTCGGCGGCAGCGGCTTTGCCACGCTGGCGCACGACTTCGGTCGCCCTGTGGTGCGCACGTGGATACCGTGGCAGACGGAACTGGCCGCCGATCTGCGCAGCGCCGCCTGCGCCACGCGGGAGCTCGTCGCGATTCCGGTGCATGCCGATCTGGCCGAACTGCGCGCCGCCGAGGCCGCAGCGGCGCGGCAGGATCGCGCGGCCGGCGCGCTGGCCGCGATCAACGCGTACGACCCGACCGACTGGACCCTGCTGCGCTTTCGTCTGTGGTCGACGCTGCGCCCCGATCTTGCCGGCGGGGACCGGCAGGTCTGTCGCGTCGGCCACGTCTCGCAACCGCATTGAACCTCGCACCCACGGAGCAACCCCATGCCTCTCGTCCGCATCTCCCTGCGCCGCGGCAAGTCTGCCGCCCAGCTCGCCGCCCTGCGCAACGGCATTTACGAAGCCATGCGCGAGACTTTCAACGTGCCCGAGGACGACCGCTTCATCCTGGTCCACCAGCACGACGCCGAGGAATTCGACTGCGACCCGCACTACCTCGGCATCGAACGCAGCGACGACCTCGTCGTCGTGCAGATCGCCTGCAACGACACGCGCACGGTGGCGCAGAAGCAGGAGTTCTACCGCCGCGTGGCGGAGAAGCTCGCCGCCGATCCCGGCCTGCGTCCCGAGGACGTGTTCATCAACCTGCTGGAAACGGCGAAGGAGAACTGGTCGTTCGGCCATGGCATCGCGCAGTACGCATGAGCGCGACGCAGGCTCAATGAGGCAGCGCGCCGATCGTGCGCAGCCACGCCTCGGCCAGGTCGGGCCAGCCGGTGATCGGCTGGCGCGTGCGCCGCAGGCCGAACGCGTGGCCGCCGTGCGCGTACAGGTGCAGCTCTGCCGGCACGCGGGCCTTCGCCAGCGCAGCGTAGTAGACCAGCGACTGGTTCACGCCATCCACGTAATCGTCCTCCGCCTGCACCAGGAAGGTGGGCGAGGTCTCGCGGGTAACCGGCACGTTCGGATTGAGCTTGTCGTCGTCCGTCGCGAGGTGCCCGGGATAGATGGCCAGCGCGAAATCCGGCCGTGCGCTCTCCTTGTCGGCCGCATCCACCGCCGGATACAGGCGATGCGCGTAGCGCGTGCTGATTTCCGCCACCAGAAAGCCGCCCGCAGAGAAGCCCATCACGCCGACCTTGTGCGGATCGATGTGCCACTCGCCTGCGTGCAGGCGCACCAGTCCCATTGCGCGCTGCGCATCCTCCAGTGCCATCGTCGGCACCACGAAATCGTCGGGCCGGCACTTGCAGTGCCAGTCGTAAGGCAGGCTCGGCACGCGATACTTCAGCAGCACGCAGGTGATGCCGCGGGAGACGAGCCAGTCGCAAGCCTCGGTGCCTTCCAGATCCATCGCCAGCCCTTCGAAGCCGCCGCCCGGGAACACCACCACCGCCGCCCCGCTGTTCCTGCCCACGGGTGCGTACACGGTCATCGTGGGACGCGACACGTTGTAGACACCCGTCACGGTCTTGCCGCCGAGAAGCCTGGTGCCCGTTGTCGTGTATTCCGGCCCCGGCATCGGCTGCGCGTCAGGCGGTGTCCCCGGCCATAGCGGCAGTTGCGCGTGCCCGGCAGCCGGCTGCCAGAGCGCCGTCTTCGCCTGCGCACCAGTGCAGGCGGCCAGCAGGCAAAGGATCACGGCCAATACTTTCATGACGCTACTCCGTTCTGGCGCTCGACCAGGATGCACGAGATGAGAATCCGGGGAATCCTCCTTTTCATCGTGCACACGGCAGCAGACTTTCAGCCGTCGCTTTCGGGGATTTTTCCAGGCAATCCAGCCCCTCGCGCCCTTGATGCACCTGGCCGCTGCCCGAGCGCCGATTCGCGCCCCCAGGGCGGCGGCACGGCAGACGGCGATGTAACCGATGGCCACACCGCAACGAACTGCGGGTGTCGGCCACGCATCCTGCCGGCCGGCCGGCATCCATTTGCCGTCACCCCGCAACCCCCATTGCCCCGCTCAACACGAGGAACCCCGCATGTACGACATGAAGAACTTGAGCCGCCTGAAAAAGCTCGACGGGATGGCGCCGGACGCGATGAAGGCGTTCTGGGCCTTTGACAAGGCGGCCTTCGCCGCGGGCGCCCTCGACGCGCGACAGAAGCAGCTGATCGCGGTGGCCGTGGCGCTGACCACGCAATGCCCGTATTGCATCGAGATCCATGCCAAGGCGGCGCGCGACGCCGGCGCCGACGATGCGCAGCTGGCCGAGACCGCCGTGATCGCCGCGGCGATCCGCGCCGGCGGTGCGATTACCCATGCCACCCACCTGTTGCACGACTGATGCCTCTCCGGCGGCGTCGACGCGTCCGTCTACGCCACCGGCATCATCCCCATCGGCAACGGCACCACCCAAGGCAAGCACGTGAACCCTCTCCTGCCCGCACCTGCGATCCCCCGATGGCTTGCCCAATGGGCGCCGATTCCCCTGCGCCTGATCGTGGGCTATGGATTCATGGAGCACGGCTTTGCCAAGCTTGCCCGTGGCGCCGACGCATTCGCGGCGATTCTGCAGGCCATCGGCGTGCCTTTCCCGCACCTGATGTCCTGGGCCACCATCCTGGTCGAAGTGTTCGGGGGATTGGCCATCCTGCTGGGCGCCTTCGTGGCGCTGGCCAGCGTGCCGATGGCGATCGTGCTGCTGGTGGCCATCTTCACTGTGCACCTGCCTTACGGCTTCAGCTCGATCAAGCTGATGGCCGTCACGGCCGCCGGCGCGCACTTCGGGCAACCGGGCTACGAATGCGATCTGTTCTACCTCGCCGGCCTGGCCACGCTGGTGCTGGGCGGCGCAGGACCCTGGGCGCTGGACAACCTGTGGCGCAAGCGCAGTGGGAGGCTGCGGGACACCGACACGGCGTGAAGCTTGCGAGGGCGCCGCGCCCAAAATCGCTCCAGGCGATTTTGCTGACACGTTGTCCCGCAAGAACTTGTAGCATCCAAGGTTCACCCATCATCGGCCACCCAGCGCATTGCACATGGCAAAAGACTCCGCAGCCCCCGGGGCAGGCAAGGACCATTACCTCGTCCTCGACGGGCTTCGCGGCGTCGCCTCGCTGATGGTGGTGCTGTTCCACATCTGCGAGGCGTACAAGCCGGATCATCCGCTGACGCAGCCGATCAACCACGGTTACCTGGCCGTGGATTTCTTCTTCCTGCTGTCGGGTTTCGTGATCGCCTATGCCTACGACGACCGCTGGCAGACGCTGGGCACCTGGGATTTCTTCAAGCGCCGGCTGGTCCGCCTGCAACCCATGGTCGTCATGGGCACGACGATAGGCGCGCTGCTGTTCTACTTCCAGGCGGGTTCGGCGTTTCCGCTGATCGCCGGCACGCCGGTGTGGCAACTGCTGCTGGTGATGCTGGTGGGCTGGACCCTGCTGCCGCTGCCGCCGTCGATGGACATCCGCGGCTGGAGCGAGATGCATCCGCTGGATGGCCCGGCGTGGTCGCTGTTTTTCGAATACCTCGCCAACATCCTGTACGCCGTCGGCCTGCGCAAGCTGTCGAACCGCTGGCTGGGCCTACTTGTCGCCCTGGCCGCGGCCTTCCTCGTGCAGCTCGCCGTGTTCGGCAAACGCGGCGACGTGATCGGCGGCTGGGCGATCGACCCGGAACAATTGCACATCGGCTTCGCGCGCCTGCTGTTCCCCTTCCTTGCCGGCATGCTGCTGATGCGCCTGGGCAAGCGCATCCGGGTCAAGCACGCCTTCGCGGTCTGCAGCCTGCTGCTGATCGTTGCGCTGGGGCTGCCCCGCTTCGGCGGCGCCGACCGGCTGTGGTTGAACGGCCTGTACGAGTCGTTCTGCGTGATCGCGGTGTTCCCGCTCATCGTGGCCATCGGCGCCGGCGCAACGCAGGTCGATGGCATGTCCACGCGCATCGCCGGATTCTTCGGCGAACTCTCCTACCCGCTCTACATCACGCACTACGGCCTGATCTACGTCTATACCGAATGGGTGAGCGAGCACGAGGCCCTGCCCTTCGGCACGAAGTGCGCAGCGGGTGCCGCGGCCTTCGTCGCCAGCATCGCCATCGCGTATGCGTGCCTGAAGCTGTACGACCTGCCGGTGCGGAAATGGTTGGCTGGGAGGTTCTTGAGGCGCCCGGCTTAGGGCACTTTTGGTTCTGCTCGTCGTTCCGGCGCAGGCCGGAACCCAGTGGCGATAACGCCCACTCAGGCCATGCGGTTACTGGATGACCAGCTTCGCTGTTGTGAAGCTCCTCCGGCCTTCGCCGGGATGACAAGCAAATACCCATCACTCGCCGCGCAACCACCTCGCCGCGTCCACCGCGAAGTAGGTGAGGATGGCGTCCGCGCCGGCGCGCTTGAACGCGGTGAGCGTTTCCAGCACCACCGCCTTCTCGTCCAGCCAGCCGTTCTGCGCGGCGGCCTTGAGCATGGCGTACTCGCCGCTCACCTGGTACACGAAGGTGGGCATGCCGAAGGCGTCCTTCACCCGGCGCAGCACGTCGAGGTAGGGCAGGCCCGGCTTCACCATCACCGCGTCTGCTCCTTCTTGGATATCCAGCTCGACTTCGCGCAGCGCTTCGTCGCTGTTGGCGACGTCCATCTGGTACGTGTGCTTGTTGCCCTTGCCGAGGTTGGCCGACGAGCCCACCGCGTCGCGGAAGGGGCCGTAGAAGCTCGACGCGTATTTCGCCGAGTAGGCGAGGATGCGCGTGTGGATGTCGCCGACCGCTTCCAGCGCATCGCGGATCGCGCCGATGCGGCCGTCCATCATGTCCGATGGCGCGACGAAATCCATGCCGGCCCCGGCCTGCGCCAGCGACATCTTCACCAGCGCCGCGACGGTGGGCTCGTTCATCACGTAGCCGTTTTCGTCGATCAGGCCGTCCTGGCCATGCGTGGTGTAGGGGTCCAGCGCCACGTCGCCGATCAGGCCCAGTCCGGGGTATTCCGCCTTCAGCGCGCGGGTGGCGCGGTGCATCAGGTTGTCGGGGTTCCACGCCTCGCGCGCATCCTCGGTCTTCACGCCCTGCCCCGGCGAAGGAAACAGCGCCAGCGCGGGGATGCCGAGACGCACGCATTCGCCTGCCAGCTTCAGCAACTCGTCGATGGAGAGCCGATCCACGCCCGGCATCGACGGCACCGGCTCGCGCTGCCCCACGCCCTCGATCACGAAGGCCACCATGATGAGGTCGGACGGCAGCAGGGTGTGCTCGCGCATCAGCGCGCGGGAGAAGGCGTCGCGACGCATGCGGCGGAGGCGGATGGCGGGGAAGCTCATGGCGTGGTCTCGCGGGAGTATCCGCCCATTTTAGCGCCGCATGCCGCCAGGCACGGCCGAGGGGGACGGTTTGCCGCAGCCGCGCCATACGAAGCGTCAACGCCAAACGCACGCCATGCACACATGGTTCAGTGCAGGCTCGCCCTCACCCCCACGAGGCTCTAGAGGCATCGACATGAATACTCTTGCGGATCGCGTCATCCATGCCGGTCATCCCCTTCCTGCCGGGGCGCGCTACCTCGGCCCGCACACCAGCCGCAGGCCGATCGGGATCACCGTGGTGCTGCGGCGCATGGGCCAGCAACCTGTGCCGGCGGCGTGGCCGCACCCCCCGCGCTGGCCGCGTGGCGAATTCGGTGCGCATTGCGGCGCCGACCCGGCCGACATCGAGCGCCTGCGCCATTACGCCGGCCTGCACGGCCTTACGGAAACCGGCTGCGAGCCGCACCGGCGCGTGCTGCATCTCAGGGGCTCGGTGGACGCGCTGCAGCGCGCATTCGGCGTGCAACTGGGACGCTACCGGCTACCCGGCCTGCGCCGTTACGTGGTGGGTTGCGAGCATGCTCCCGCGTTGCCGGCCGACATCGCGCCGTCGGTGCTCGCCGTGCTGGGACTGGATCGCCGCCCGGTGGCGAAGCCGCACTTCCGCAAGGCGCTGGCAACGCCGAGCCAGACCTACACGCCGCCCCAGGTGGGGCAGCTCTACAACTTCCCCGCGAATACCGACGGCAGCGGCCAGTGCGTGGCGCTGATCGAGCTGGGCGGTGGCTTCGACCAGTCCGACCTCACCACGTACTTCACCGCGCTGGGCATCACCACTCCGCCCACGGTGACCGCGGTGTCGGTGGCCGGCGGCAAGAACAGCCCCGGTGACGACGCCGACGCCGAGGTGATGCTGGACATCGAGATGGTGGGCGCGCTGGCACCGGGTACGGCGATCGCGGTGTACTTCGCGCCGAACACCGACCAGGGTTTCTACGAGGCGATCTCGCAGGCCGCGCACGACACGCAAAACAAGCCCTCGGTGATCTCGATCAGCTGGGGTGGCCCCGAGGACAGCTGGAGCGCGTCCTCGCTCGCCGCGATGCAGAGCGCGCTGGAGGATGCCGCCGCACTGGGCGTCTCGATGACCGTCGCCGCGGGCGACAGTGGCTCCAGCGACGGCGAAAGCGACGGCCAGCCGCACGTGGACTTCCCCGCCTCCAGTCCGTATTCACTGGCCTGCGGCGGCACCACGCTGACCACCAGCGCCAGCGCGATCACCAGCGAGGTGGTGTGGAACGAGACCGCCGGCAACGAAGGCGCCACCGGCGGCGGCGTCAGCGTGGACTACGCGCTGCCCGCTTGGCAGCAGGGCAGCAACGTGCCGAAGGCGCCGAACGGCTACGTGGGCCGCGGTGTGCCCGACGTGGCGGGCGATGCCGATCCGCTCACCGGCTACCAGGTACGCGTGGACGGCCAGGACGAGGTGATCGGCGGCACCAGCGCGGTGGCGCCGCTGTGGGCCGCCTTGCTGGCGCGCTGCAACCAGTCGCTGGGTCGCGCCGTGGGCGACGTGCATGCCGCGCTGTACCAGATCGGCGAAACGGCCTTCCACGACATCACCCAGGGCAACAACGGCACCTATGCCGCAGGCCAGGGCTGGGATGCCTGCACCGGACTGGGCAGCCCGGACGGCCAGATGCTGCTGACCGCGCTGGCGGCCCAGAATCCGCCCGCGGCGGGCGCATCGCCCCCGGGAACAGGCTGACATCTCGCCCCCGGGAACAGGCTGACATCAGCCCGGACGGGTGCGCCTGAGCGGTCATCCACGCACCATACGTATGCATACAGTGGACGTGCACCGGCCTGACAAGGCACGCTTACCCTTTGTGCACCGCCACACAGGCTGTTCCCCCGATGTCCCACGGAAACCCCTCCACCCTGCTCGCCGACCTGGGCGGTACCAACGTGCGCTTCGCACTGGCCGGCGACGCCCCTGCCACGCCGCTCGTCATGGACAGCGTGCGGCGCTACCGGGTCAAGGATTTCGCGTCGCTGGCCGACGCCGCGCGGCAGTACTTCGCCGACACCGGCCGTACCGCTGCTCAGGCGGTGATCGCCGCGGCAGGCCGCATCGCCGGCGGCGAAACGGTGAAGGTCACCAACAATCCCTGGGCAATCGTGGCGCACGCGCTGCAGGCCGAGCTGGGCATGGAGTCGGTGCGACTGGTCAACGACTTCGCCGCACAGAGCATGGCGGTGCCGTTGCTGGCCACCGATGCGCTGGCGCCGGTAGGACCGCTGGGGGCGCCGGCGCTGGGGCTGCCGCAGCCGCAGACCTTTGTGGTGATGGGCCCGGGCACCGGCCTCGGCGTGGCCGGCCTGCTGTGGCGCGACGGACAGTGGATCGTGCTGGAGAGCGAAGGCGGCCACGCCGGCTTCGCCGCGCACACCGCCGAGGACGTGGAGATCCTGCACCGGCTCAACGCGCGCTTCGGCCGCGTCTCCAACGAACGCATGATCTGTGGCAACGGCCTGGTGAACCTCTACCTCGCGCTAGCCGACATCGCCGGCCAGCCGGCCGAGGAGTACACGCCCGAGGACATCACCGCGCACGCCGAGGACGGCAGCGACCCTCTGTGCGTGCGCACGGTGGAGACGCTGGCCGGCATCTTCGGCAGCGTGGCCGGCGACCTGGTGCTGAGCCTGGGCGGCTGGGACGGCGTCTACCTCACCGGCGGCGTGCTGCCCTTCCTTCTGCCGTGGCTGCACCGCGGCGGCTTCCGCGAACGCTTCGAGGCCAAGGGCCGCTTCCGCGAGACGATGGAGCGCGTGCCCACGCTGGCCATCGTGCATCCCGAGCCGGGCCTGCTCGGCGCGGCGGCGATCGCCTTGCGCGCCGCCGGCCACAGCCTTGCTTGATCTTTGCGATCATCCCTGATCGCGAAAAAATCGCCCGGAGCGATTTTTGACATCGCGTCAGCGATGACCCGAAGGGAGGCCGCCAAGGATGATGGTCGCAAAATCAAACGGACGGCCATCCTTGGCCGCACTCTTCAAAAAACCGCTTTTCCGCTCTGCGTTAGCCACGGATCCGCCATGACTCGCCGCGACACCGCCTTCCTGTTCGACCTCGACGGCACCCTCGTCGACAGCGTCTACCAGCACGTCCTGGCGTGGAAGGAGGCGCTGGACAGTGAGGGCATCGATCTCTCCGTGTGGCGCATCCACCGCCGCATCGGCATGAGCGGCGGCCTGTTCACCCGCATGCTGCTGCGCGAGACCGGGCAGGCGATCAGCGAAGAACGCCGCACCCGGCTGTACGACGCCCATGCCGCCGCGTTCAACCGGCAGCACGCGCAGGGCGCGGTGAAACCGCTGCCCGGTGCGCGCGAACTGCTGGCCTACCTCACCGCCGAGGAGATCCCCTGGGCGATCGCCACCAGCGGCCAGCTGCGCACCGCGATCCACAACCTCGAGGCGCTGGGCGTCGATCCGGCCAAGGTGCCGGTGGTGACGCGCGACCAGGTTCGCCACGCCAAGCCCGACCCCGATCTCTTCCTCGCTGCCGCCGAGCAGCTGGGCGTGGACATCCACCAGGCCATGGTGGTGGGCGACAGCGTGTGGGACATGCTCGCCGCCCAGCGTGCCCGCGCACTGGGCATCGGCCTGCTCTCCGGCGGTTACGGCGAGGAAGAGCTTGCCCGCTCCGGCGCATTCCGCGTGTACGAGGATCCGGCGGACATGCTCAGGCGCATCGACGAAGTGGCGGCGAGGAGCTGAACAGCCCGGCACATTGCCTCGACAGCAATCTGACCGCTACGGATAATCCGGCGCCACACGCCGTCGGCGTCCATCAGGGGAACGGAAGATGATGCGTCACTTCGCAGTGGCACTGCTTTGCCTTGCCGGCCTGTCGGCCTGCGGCACCCATCCATTCAAGCCGCAGGAATATCCACTGCGCACGGGATTGATCTCGCCATTTCCCGCGACAGGTGCCGTCACGGTCAACAACGCCCAGACGGATACACAGCCCGTGATCGTGTCCTCCTATGCGGACATTTCGCTTGCCTCGAGCCTGAAAGACATCACCGAGGTGATGACGCGGCAGACCCGCGAGGAAATCGGCAAGAACGGCAAGGCCGCTTCCGGAGCGCCAAAGACACTGTCCATCAAGGTGGATTCGCTGGTCAGCAAATACATCGCGTTCTATTACAAGAGCACGATCGAGTTTGAGGTGACCCTGGGTGACGGCGAGACCGTCAGAGAAACCGTGCACCACGGCAGCGGCGTGCTCGCGCAGGACCTCGATGGCTGCATCGCCGAGGGCGTCATGGTGATGCTGAACGACCCACGCATCCGGAACTACCTGTCCAGCTGACGGCAACCTGGCGCTAGCCCGGCGCCAGCAGCGCGTCCAGGTCGTCCTGGTCGAAGCTGAGTTTCTCGCGGCTGCCGCCGCCCTCGAGCACGGCCTCGGCGAGTTCGGCCTTGCGTGCCTTCAGTTCTTCGATGCGCTCCTCCACCGTGCCGGCGGTGATCAGGCGGAACACGAACACCGGCTTGTCCTGGCCGATGCGGTGGGCGCGGTCGCTGGCCTGCGCCTCGGCGGCGGGGTTCCACCACGGGTCGTAGTGGATCACGGTGTCGGCGGCGGTGAGGTTGAGGCCCACGCCGCCGGCCTTCAGCGAGAGCAGGAACAGCGGCACCTCGCCCTGCTGGAACTGCTGCACCGGCGTGGCGCGGTCGCGCGTTTCGCCGGTGAGGGTGACGTAGGGGATGCGGCGGCGGTCCAGCTCGTGGGCGATCAGCTTGAGCATGCCGGTGAACTGCGAGAACAGCAGCACCTTGCGGCCCTCGTCCAATAGCGGCGGCAGCATGTCCATCAGCAGCTCGAACTTGGCCGAGCCGTGCACGCCGCGTGCAGCCTCCAGCTTCACCAGGCGCGGGTCGCAGCAGACCTGGCGCAGCTTGAGCAGCGCGTCCAGCACCACGATGCCGGAGTGCTGGATGCCGCGCTGGGCGATCACCTCGCGCAGCTCGTCGGCCAGCGAGAGGCGCAGGCCTTCGTACAGCTCGCGCTGGCGGCCTTCCAGCACCACCCGGCGGGTGATCTCGGTCTTCGGCGGCAGCTCGGCGGCCACCTGCGGCTTGGTGCGGCGGAGGATGAAGGGCGCGAGCCGGCGGTTCAGGCGGGCCTGGCATTCCTCGTCGCGCTGCCGCTCGATCGGGATGCGGTAGTAGCGGCGGAACGCGTTCTCGTCGCCGAGCAGGCCGGGCACGGCCAGGTCCACCTGCGACCACAGTTCGCCCAAGTGATTCTCCAGCGGCGTGCCGGTGAGGCAGACGTGGCGGCGCGTGCGCAGGCTGAGCAGGGCGCGGCGCGCCTGGGTGCGCGGGTTCTTCACCTGCTGTGCCTCGTCCAGCACGGTGAGCGCGAACTGGTGCTTGCGGAGCGCGATCACGTCGCGCGGCAGCAGCGCATAGCTGGTGAGCACGATGTCCTGCGCACCGAGCTGGGCGAAGGCATCGGCGCGCTGCGGACCGTGCAGGGTGAGCACCTTGAGCGCCGGCGCGAAGCGCGCGATCTCGGCCTGCCAGTTCGGAATCAGGCTGGTCGGCACCACCACCAGCGCGGGCTGGTTGAGCGCGCCGCGTTCCTTCAGCGCCAGCAGGTGGGTGATCAGCTGCAGCGTCTTGCCCAGGCCCATGTCGTCGGCGAGCACGCCGCCCACGCCTGCTTCTGCCAGCGCGTTGAGCCAGCGCAGGCCTTCGCGCTGGTAGGGGCGCAATTCCACCGTGAGGCCTGCGGGAACCGCGTCGCTGGCGCGCTCTGCGGCATCGCGCAGGCGCGCGGTGAATCCGCGCAGCGCTTCCGGCGCCTCCAGCGCACCGTCGCCCGGCAGCGCCTCGACCAGTTCTTCCAGCCGTCCCGCCTGGACGCGCGGCAGGTGGAGCTTCTTGCGCGGCTTCTCCAGGTATTCGGCGAGCGGCGCCAACAAGCCGCGCAATACCTTCAGACGCACCGGCACGCGACGGCGCTCGTCGACCGGCGCGTACCACACCGCGTCCTCGGGCTCGTTGGGCGCGGGGCTGAGGTTCAACTGGTGCTCGGCCAGCGCCTGCGCCACCGCGGGCAGCAGGTTGTGGCGCTTGCCTTCCAGCTCGATGCCGATCTCCAGGTCGAAGGCGTGGTCGTCGGCATCCTCGGCGGCCTGGCCGTACCAGCGCACGGGGCCTTCCAGCACCTCGAACGGGAAGCTGGGCGCGTATTCCAGCGTGAAGCCCTCGGCTTCGAGCTTCGGCCGCAGCGCCAGCCAGCGCGCGGGCGTGTTCACCTCCAGCGCCCCGGCATGACCGGTGCCGGGGAACAGCCAAGCATCGTCGGGCAGGGTGTCGGCCATGTCCCAGGGCAGGCCCTCGGTATCCACGGCTGGCGTGAGACCCGTGCGTTCGAGCTGCTCCATGGTGGCGAGTTCTTCGGCGCGGCGGCGCGCGATTTCCACCAGTTGGCCGTTGCGCACGCGGCGCACCAGCGGCTCGCCGCCGCGACCGGGCAGGCGTTCGCCCGCGTAGTCGAAGGAGAGCCGCGCCCAGGCCAGCGGCGGCGTGCCGGCGGCGAGGCGCGCGTGGCGGGTCAGCGCGTGCAGGGTCAGCACCGGCTTGGGCGCCAGCTCGGCGCGCTGCAGTTCGGCGAACACCTGCGGCGGCGGGATGCGCGCGGCCAGCCGGCTTACCGGCAGCGTTTCGGCGAGGAGGCGGCCGTATTCGTGCTTCAGCGGCGGCAGTTCGAGCCAGGCCGTTTCCTCGGGCGCGGCTTCCAGATGGCCGAGCGTGGCGTGCTCGGCGTCGAGGTACCACAGCCCGTCGATGCGCAGCAGGCGCTGGCTGTGCGGCAGCAGGGGCAGCAGGCGCTGGCTGCCGTCCGGTTCGAGCTGCCAATGCCAGTTGAGTGGATGCGCCTTGCCGCGCGACAGCCGCAAGCCGGCGAGGCCGCCCAGGAAACACGGCGCGGTATCCAGCAGCTCGATCAGCAGGCTGCCGCCGACGTGGCCGCCGAGGCGCGCATAGCTGCGGCTCTTGCGCAGGCTCTGCGGCAGGCCGAGCACGGTGGCGGCCAGCCGCTGTTCGTGCGGCGGCAGCGGCGTCTGCACCAGCAGCCGGCTGTCCAGCGGCACGGGGCGGGCGTAACGGCCGTGCTCGGCCATCGCCAGCAGCAGCGGCGCCACTTCCAGATGCGCCCAGGCGGCGCCCTCTTCCGGCACTACCTCCAGGAAGAAGCCCAGCACGCCGGCCTCGTCGCCGCCGGCGGCCCTGGGCGCTTCCAGCATGCGCTGCCATGCGGACGGCAGGCGTTCGTCGCGGCCGCCGGCCGGCGTGGCGTGCTGTTTCCCGTCCGGCTGCTGCATGCGCATGCGCCCCGTGGCGACGACCAAAACGCCGAGCTTAGCAGGCGGATCGTGTGCGTAGGAGCGGCTTCAGCCGCGATCTGCAACACCTGATCGCGACTGAAGCCGCTCCTACGGCGGTTATCGCTCAGGCGTTGCCGAACAGGCCGTGCGGGTATTCGGGCTTCTGCTCGCGCGCCATCAGCATCTTCAAGCCCTCGGCAGGGGTGACTTCGCCGTGCAGCACGGCGCGCACGCCGGCGCTGATCGGCAAGTCCAGCGCGTGCTTGTCGGCCAGCCGCGCCACCTCGTCGGCGGTGAGCACGCTCTCCACCACCTGGCCGATCTGCCGCACCGCCTCGTCGATGGCGATGCCCTTGCCGAGCGCCAGGCCAAGCCGGCGGTTGCGCGAGAGGTCGCCGGTGCAGGTGAGCACCAGGTCGCCCAGACCGGACAGGCCGATCAGGGTCTCCGGCCGCGCCCCCAGCGCCACGCCGAGACGCAGCATCTCGTTCATGCCGCGGGTGATCAGGCCGGCGCGGGCGTTGAGGCCAAGGCTCATGCCATCGGCGATGCCGGTGGCCACCGCCAGCACGTTCTTCATCGCGCCGCCCAGCTCCGCGCCCAGCACGTCGCCACCGGAATACGCACGCAGGTTCGGCGCATGCAGCAGGCCGGCAAGGCACTGCGCGTAGGCGGCATCCTCGGAATGCACGGTCACCGCGCTGGGCAGACCGGCCGCCACTTCCCTGGCGAACGACGGCCCGGTGACCACCGCCGCCGGTCGGCCCGGCAGCCGACGCGCCACCAGCTCGTGCAGGAAACGGCCGGTGCCCGGCTCGAAGCCCTTGGTGGCCCAGGCGATCGCCGTGCCGTCATCGAGCAGCGGCGCGACATCCTCCAGCATCGCGGCGAACGCGTGACTGGGCACCACCAGCAGCACGATGCCGGCGCCGCGCACCGCGGTGGCCAGGTCCGGTTCGCAGCCCAGCGCCGCCGGCAACTCGATGCCCGGCAGGTAGCGCTGGTTGCAACGCGCCGCGGCCAGCACCGCCAGCGCGTCCGGATCGCGGCCCCACAGCCGGGTCGGCACGCCGTTGCGCGCCGTCAGGGCGGCCAGTGCCGTGCCCCAGGAGCCGGCACCGAGTACCGCCAGGGTCGGATGCTGCGTCATGCGGCGGTCAGAGCCTGCTCATGGTCTCCAAGTACCTCGCGCCGGGAGCTGTTTGCGCGCGTGCCAAGGAAGAACGAAGGAGTGGACGTCCGTCCACGACTGAGTGATGACGCAGGCATGTGGGCAAACAGACCCGGCCCGCAGGGTTGCCATCGAATGGCCGCCATGCGGCAGCGCGCGGCTTGACCTGACGGCCAGTCAGGCACTGCGCCACGCACTACCACCTGACGGCCATTCGATGGCAGCGCGAGGTACTTGGAGACCATGAACAGGCTCTTAGCTGTTGAGCTGTACCGGCGCGTCCCCGCCGCCGGCCATGCGGCGCATCTGCTCGGCATAGAGGGCGTCGAAGTTGATCGGCTGCAGCAGGAACGGCGGGAAGCCACCTTCCAGCACCATCGAGGAGATCACCTGCCGCGCATACGGGAACAGCAGGTTCGGGCAGTAGCTGCCGATCACCCCGGCGCGCTCCTCGTCGCTGAAGCCGGCGATGCCGAACAGGCCCGCCTGCTCCACTTCGGCGAGGTACGCGGTGCGCTCGCCCAGCGTGCAGGTCAGGGTGACGCTGAGCACCACTTCATACAGGTCGTTGCCCAGGTCCATGGCCTTGTGGCCCAGGTTCAGCTGCACCTGCGGCGCGGCCTGGTCGCTCTCGCCGGTGAACTCCTGGAAGATCTGCGGTGCGCCCGGCACCTCGAAGGAGACATCCTTCACGTAGATCTTCTGCAGCACCAGCTGCGGCTGGTTGCCCTGCGCGCTGGTCTGGCCGTTGGCGATGACTTCTGCCATGGGAATCCCTCTATAGGTCTGGCGTCAAAAGAGGCCGATTGTTTCATACCTGCCTGCCCCGTGCATACGCGCCGCGGCAGGGTCCGGCCCGGCAGATTGCGCACAGCCCTGTTTCTGCGGGATAATGCGCGGCTTGTCACTGCCGACCCGAGCCATTCGGGGTGTCCGCCACGCGATGCGGACCTTGCGGCGGCACAAGCGCAACACCCTCCAGCATCGCGTGGCGCGCAGCGCCGCTGGGCCGCCATCGCCCTGGCCAACGGGCGGTCAACAGATCACTACGGAGCTCATCATGGCCCGCATTTGCCAAGTCACCGGAAAGGGTGTGCAGACCGGCAACAACGTCTCGCACGCCAACAACAAGACCCGTCGCCGCTGGTTGCCGAACCTGCACGAGCGTCGCTTCTGGGTCGCCAGCGAAAACCGCTGGGTCAAGCTGCGCGTCTCCAACCACGCGCTGCGCACCATCGACAAGAAGGGCATCGAGGCCGTGATCGCCGAGCTGCGTGCCCGCGGTGAGAAGGTCTAAGGAGAACAGTCATGGCCAAAGGTGCAAACGACAAGATCCGCCTGATTTCTTCGGCCGGTACCGGCCACTTCTACACCACGCAGAAGAACAAGAAGAACACGCCGGAAAAGTTCGAGTTCAAGAAGTACGATCCGGTCGTGCGCAAGCACGTGATCTACAAGGAAGGCAAGATCAAGTGACGCAGCGGCGCGTTCGCGCATTGCGCGAACGCCTTTGCCGCTGCGTCATCCCTGCGCAAGCAGGGATCCAGTGAAATACGCAAAAACCCGCCGCGAGGCGGGTTTTTTCTTGCCCCTCCCCCACCATCCCACCAAGATGGCCCCATGCCGGCCACGCCACCCCTGTTCGCCACCCTGCTCCCCGCTGCCGACTGGCTACAGCTGGCACCCGCCGTGCAACGCATGCACGCCGAAGGCACCATCATCCAAGCCAGCGGCAAAGCCGATGTGGCCGGCGAAACGCACCTGTCCGCCCGCCTGCTGCGCCGGCTGCTGACCCTGCCCGAACCTGGCAGCGCACAGGCGATCACGGTCACCATCGAACGACACCCGACACACGAACGCTGGAATCGACACTTCCGCCGCGGCCACATGCACTCGACGCTGCGCGCCGGCCACGACGGCCAGCTGCATGAACGGCTCGGCCCTGTCACCCTGCACTTCGCCCTGCACCGCGACGACGACGCGATCGAATGGCAACTGCAAGGCTTACGCCTGCTCGGCGTGCCGTTGCCGCGCGCGCTCTGCGGCACGGTGCTGTCGCGCAGCGGCGTGCGCGACGGGCGTTACACCTTCGACATCGACACGCGCCTGCCATGGATTGGCCAACTGGTCGCCTACCACGGCTGGCTGGAGATCGCCCATGTCGCCTGAGCCCGGGCATCCCGTCATCGTCTTTGACGGCGTCTGCCTGCTCTGCAGCCGCTGGGTGGATTTCATCCTGCGTCACGATCATGCCGGCCGCTTCAGGCTGGCGGCGATGCAGGGGCAACAAGGACGCACCCTGCTCATGGCCCACGGCCTGTCACCGGACGATCCGGTGTCGTTCCTGCTGGTCGAGCAGGGGCACGGTTACCGCGACACGGATGCCATCGTCCGGGTGCTGGGCCAGCTGGGCGGATCATGGCGCGCGGCTGGCGCGATGCTGCAAGTGGTTCCGCACCGTTTGCGCGACCCCGCCTACCGCTGGATCGCCCGCCATCGCTACCGCCTGTTCGGCCGGCGCGCGCAATGCCGTCTGCCCGAGCCGGAGCAGGCATGGCGTTTCATCGACTGACCGGCATTGTCCCGGCACCGGTGCGCAGCGCGAATCCGTCGAAGCCTTCGACGATCTGGTCGAGTGAAGGCAAGCCCATGCACGGCAAGGCGCCCCTCGCCTCCAACAGGCCATCCGCCTACCGGCGCGCAGGGTCTCGCACGTAGCTGATTCGATGCGCGATCAGTGCACCGCCATGGCGCTACGGCGTTATCGTTGGGTATCAGGGCAACATGCCCTACACCGGAGGAAGCCGTCATGAAGTGCCGGACCGCCCTGCATGTCCTGCTTGCCGCAATGGCGCTGCTCGGGGCGCCCGCGATGGCTGCGACCGCGACGAATCCCGCGAACGTCACGGTCAGCTACGACCATCCGGAGCAATTCACCGAGACCCGCAAGATCCGTGCGCTGGCGCCCATCCGCGACGACAAGAGCTACCTGAAGACGCTCAAGACCTACATCGAGGATCGCGCCGGCAGGATGCTGCCGCCGGACGAGCATCTCGACATCGTGGTGACCGACATCGACCGCGCCGGCAATTTCGAGCCATGGCGCAGGGGCCCGATGCAGGAAGTGCGCATCATCAAGGACATCTATCCACCACGCATCGACCTGCGCTTCCGCCTGCTCGACGCCAACGGCAAGGTGGTCCGCGAGGGCACGCGCAAGCTGCGCGATCCGGGCTTCCTCACCGACGACAGCGCCACGTCGGGCAACGACAGCCTGCGCTACGAAAAGCGGCTGATCGACCGCTGGCTGGGCAAGGGGCTCGACCGGCTCTGAGAGCCTGGCGCCCCCGCATCGGACCAAACAGAAAGGCCCGCCGTGACGGCGGGCCTTTCTTGTGCGGCATGTGACTGCGATCAGGCAGTAACCGCGTAGCCCTTGAGCCTGGCCGCGAAGTCCTGCAGCGCGCGGATGCCGCTCTGCTCGGCCTCGACGATCCACTGCTGCAGCCCCTTCAGCGCCTGGTCGGCGCCGCGCTGCTCCATCAGGGCAGCGAGGCGGCTGCGGAAATCGCACACGGTGCGCAGGTTCGGACGCTTGGCCAGCACGGCCTGCAGCTTGCTGCTGTTGTCCGTGTCCAACCAGCGGCCGCCGTCGGCCAGCGCGCGGCGCAGGCGGCGCGGCACCGACTTGATGCTCTCGCCGGCGTGCTGCGCCTCGTCGCGCAGGGTGGGCACGATCACGTTGCGGTAGTAGTCGGTCATCGCCTGGAAGCGATGGGTGAGCACGGCCTTCAGCGTCTCGGCGTCGGGCAGCGGCACGTTGGGGCGCACGTCCAGCGTGGGCGCCACGCGCAGCACCTTGGCCAGGCCCACGGCGCGCAGGCCGCAGATCGCCGCCCAGCCGATGTCGAACTCCCACTTGCGCAGCGCGAACTTGGCCGAGCTGGGGAAGGCGTGGTGGTTGTTGTGCAGCTCTTCGCCGCCGATCCAGAAACCCCACGGAATCAGGTTGCGCGAGGTGTCGGCGCTTTCGAAGTTGCGGTAGCCGGCCCAGTGGCCGACGCCGTTGACGAAGCCGGCGGCCCAGAACGGGATCCAGATCATCTGCACGGCCCAGATCGCGCCGCCGATCACGCCGAACAGCGCGAGGTCGATGATCGCCATCAACGCGGGACCCCAGTAGGGATGCGCGCCGTAGACCTTGTGCTCGACCCAGTCGTCCGGCGTGCCGCGACCGTACTGCTGCATGTCTTCCTTGGAATGGCAGGCTTCGCGGTACAGCGAAACGCCATCCCAGAACACCTTCTTGATGCCGTAGATCACCGGGCTGTGCGGATCTTCCTCGGTCTCGACCTTGGCGTGGTGCTTGCGATGCACCGCCACCCACTCGCGGGTGACCATGCCGGTGCTGAGCCAGCCCCAGAAACGGAAGAAGTGCGCCAGCGCCGGATGGAAATCCACGCCGCGATGGGTCTGGCTGCGGTGCAGGTACAGCGTCACCGTGAAGATGGTGAGCTGGGTCACCACCAGCAGGTAGACCAGCATGCCCACCCAGCCGGCGTGAGTGAGGCCGCTGGACAGGAAGTTCAGCACGGTATCGAACATCAGGAGAGGACTCGGGTGAAAGTGATGGCAGTCTAGAAGGGGTTTTCCATACCCGCCAGCATGTTAGAGCGCACTGGCTTGTGCTTTCGTTAAGTCGATCCGTGACCGCGACCGGTTGTGTGAAGATGGGGTCGCATCGACAATCGCGCAATGGCCTCCGTCAATTCCGCTGTATCGCCCATGCTGCAACTCGATCACGTCACCCGCCACCGTGCCGGGCGCGTGGCCGTGCAGGACCTGAGCCTGGAACTCGCGCCCGGCCAGATACTGGGCCTGCTCGGCGTCAACGGCGCAGGCAAGTCCACCACGCTGTCGATGATCGCCGGGGCGCTGCGGCCGGACCGCGGCGCCATCCGCCTGAACGGCGAGGATTTCCTGGAACAGCCCGAACTGGCGCGCCGCCTGATCGGCTGGCTGCCCGAACGCGCGCCGGTGTGGCCGGAGCTCAGCGTAGCCGAACACCTGGACGCCCACGGCCGCCTGCGCGGCCTGGGCGGCACCGCGCTGCGCGCTGCGCGCGAAGCGGTGCTGGCACGGCTGGAACTGCAACCGCTGGCACGGCGGCTGGCGGGCATGTTGTCGCAGGGCCAGCGCCAGCGCCTCGGCCTGGCCTGCGCGTTGCTGCACCACCCCACCCTGCTGGTGCTGGACGAGCCGGCCAATGCGCTCGACCCGGTCCAGGTCGGCGCGCTGCGCAAGCTGGTCCGCGAACTGGCCAAGGCGGGCACCGCGGTGATCCTGTCCACCCATGTGCTGGTCGAAGTCACCGCGGTATGCGATCGCGTGGCGATCCTGCACGATGGACGCCTGCATCATGACGGCCCGGTGCGCGCCGACGACCACGCCGCACTGGAACACCGCTTCTTCGAGATCGCCATGCAAGGCGCCACCCCGGCGGCGCGCGCCGCATGACCCTCCTCGCGATGCTTCGCCTTGAAACGCGCCGCCTGTGCGTGCAGCCGCTGGCCTGGGTGCTGCTGGCACTGAGCCTGGCCTGGCTGGGCTGGTGCTTCACCCGACTGCTGGGCGATTTCCTGGTTGGCGAGATCCAGCGCGCCGCCCAGCCGGACGGCCCCGGCTACGTGGACCTGGTGGCCGTACCTCTGCTGGGCCAGCTCGCCCAACTGGCCTTCCTGGTGGTGCCGCTGCTGGCCATGTCCACGCTGGCCGGCGAGCGCCGCAACGGCACGCTGCCGCTGCTGTTCGCCGCGGGCATGCCTGCCTCGCGCATCGTGCTGGGCAAGTACTTCGCCATGTTGCTGTGGTTGCTGGCGTGGCTGCTGCTGACCCTGGCGATGCCGCTGGCGCTGGCGCACGCCACCACGCCGGACTGGGGCAAGCTGGCCGCTGCCACGCTGGGCATCGCCCTGATGCTGGCCGCACTCGCCGCGCTGACCGTCGCGGCCTCCGCCTTCACCGCGCATCCGGCGATCGCCGCCGTGGTGGCGCTGCTGCTGGGCCTGGCGCTGTGGACAGTGAACCTCGGCGCGCAGATGGCCGGCCTCAACGACGGCGCCATCAACTGGCTGGCGATGAGCACGCACGAGCAGAACCTGCTGCGCGGACTGGTCTCCACCGCCGACATCCTGTGGTTCGTGCTGCTGATCATGGTATGCCTCGCGCTGGCCACGCGCCGCCTCGCTGCCGACAGGGAGCGCGGCTGACATGAAACTTTCCAGACATCTGGACGGCTGGCTGTTTGCCCTGCTATTGCTGGCCGGCGCAGGCGCGCTCGGATTTTTCAGCACGCGCTACACGCACGTGGCCGACTGGACCGCGAACGGCCGCGTGAGCCTGTCGCCGCAAAGCCGCGCCGTGCTGGCGAAACTGGACGGTCCGGTCGAGATCGTCAGCTACGCGAGCCCGCAGGGCGACCTGCGCGCCGAGATCGGCGGCTTCCTGCAGCGCTACCGGCAGGCCAGGCCCGACCTCGGCCTGCGCTTCGTCGATCCGCAGCAGGATCCGGCGAAGATGCGCGAGCTGGGCATCGCCGTGGACGGCGAGATGATCCTGCGTTACCACGGCCACGAGCAGCGGCTCACGGAGCTCTCCGAGCGCAGCGTGACGAATGCGCTGGAGCGGTTGATCCGCGGCAACGACCGCATCGTCGCCTTCGTCACCGGCGACGGCGAGCGCCTGCCGGGCGGCCAGGGCAACGCCGACATGGGCGGGCTGATGGACCAGCTGGCGCAGAGCGGCCTGCGCGCGGTGCCGCTGAGTTTCGCGCAGGCGGCCGCCGTGCCGCAGGGCACCGACCTGGTGGTGCTGGCCAGCCCCACCGTGGCTTTGTCCGCGGGGGCGGTGCAGGCGCTGGTCGCCTATGTGCAGGACGGCGGCAACCTGCTGTGGCTGCGTGATCCGGCGAACGGCGACCTCGGCCTCACCCCGCTGGCCGCTGCGCTGGGCGTCCAGGTGCTGCCGGGCGTGCTGGTGGACGGCAGCGGCGCCGCGCTGGGCCTCGATGACCCGCGCCTGCTGGCGGTGGGCATGTACCCGCCCAACCCGATCACCCGCGGCTTCCAGCTCGCCACGCGCTTCCCGCAGGTGGCCGCGCTGGCACGCACCGGCGCGGGCGGCTGGACAGCCACGCCGCTGCTGCGCTCCAGCGTGCAGAGCTGGACCGAGTTCCATCCGATCGACAACGCGCATCCCTCGGCGATCCGCTACGACGCCGCGGCCGGCGAGCTGAAGGGACCGCTGGACTTTGGCTTCTCGCTGAGCCGGCTCTCGCCCAGCCCGGGCAAGCGCGAGCAGCGCGTGGTGGTGGTCGGCGACGGCGATTTCCTCTCCAACGCCTACCTCGGCGAAGGCGGCAACCGCGCGCTGGGCGAACGCATCTTCAACTGGCTGCTCGGCGACGACGCCCTGATCGACGTGCCCCGCCAGGGCGTGCCCGACCGCGTGTTGCGCATCGGCCAGACCGAACTCGACATCGCCAGCATCGGCTTCATGGTGCTGCTGCCGCTGCTGCTGCTCGCGATCGGCGGCCTGATCGCCTGGCGCCGGCGCCGCGCATGAAGCGGGCCGCGCGCAGCCGGCTGTCCCTGCTGCTGGGCGTCGCCGCCCTGCTCGCGCTGGCGCTGTGGCAGTGGCGGCACGATAAGCATGACGCGCCGGGCAGCCTGCTCGCGCTCGACCCGGCAACGATCACCCGGGTGACGCTGCGACTGGGCGACGCGCCCGCCACGCACTATACGAAACGCGCCAACCACTGGTGGCGTGACGATGGCAAGCGCGCGGACGATCGTTATCTCGACACCCTGACCGCGGCCGCCGCCGCTCCCGTGCTGCAATGGCGCGCCACGACCGATTTCGATGCCGCGAAGATCGGCCTCGCGCCGCCGCATGCCGTGCTTAGCCTCGATGGCCGGCGTCTCGCCTTTGGCGCCATGTCGGCCACCGGTCCGCAATGCTACGTGCAGGTCGGCCAGCATGTCGCACTGGTCTCGCTGCGCTACATGCCGCAGGCACCGCAACAGGAACGCATCGAGCTGTCCGGAACACACTGATGCCCGAGCTGCCCGAAGTCGAAACCACCCGCCGCGGCATCGAGCCGCACCTGGCCGGCCGGCGCGTGACGGCGGTGACGCTGCGTCGCGCCGACCTGCGCTGGCCGATTCCCCGCGAGGTTTCCGCGCTGCTGCCCGGCCAGCGCATCGAAGCCGTGGAGCGCCGCGCGAAATACCTGCTGCTGCACACGCAAGTCGGCAGCGCGCTGCTGCACCTTGGCATGAGCGGCATGCTGCGCGTGCTGCCGCCCGATACACCCGTCGGCCCGCACGACCATGTGGACATCGCGCTTGCGCGCGGCACGCACGAAGGCCCGCGCGTGCTGCGCTTCACCGATCCGCGCCGTTTCGGCTGCCTGCTCTGGCAACCACCCGGCACCACCCACGAACTGCTCGCCAAGCTCGGCCCCGAACCGCTCACCGACGCCTTCGATGGCGACCTGCTGTGGCATCTCTCGCGTGGCCGCAGCGCGGCCGTGAAACTGTTCCTGATGGACAACGCCATCGTGGTGGGCGTGGGCAACATCTACGCCAGCGAGGCGCTGTTCGCTGCCGGCATCGACCCGCGCCGCGAAGCCGGCAGCGTGTCGCGTGCACGCTACGCCCGGCTGGCCGCCGAGGTGAAACGTATCCTGGCCTGGGCCATCGAACGCGGCGGCACCACCTTGCGCGATTTCCTCAACCCCGATGGCGCACCCGGCTATTTCTTCCGCGAACTGATGGTCTACGGGCGCGCGGGCGAGCTGTGCAAGGTATGTGGCACGCCGATCCGGCAAGTGACGCTGGGGCAACGCTCGACGTTCTGGTGCCAACGCTGCCAGCGATGAGAACCAGCGTTTCCCACGGGAAACGGAGTAACCACGAATTGCCGACTAGCCATTCCGGCACAGACGCCTAGCATAGACGTCATTCCAAGCATGTCTTGCACGTCCGGAACGGCCCTGCCGCTCCGCGGACCGGCTTTTTCCTTTTACGAAGGAATCTCCATGAGCAACGCCGTGATCGAACATCTCAAGAAGCGCCGCACCCAGTACGCGCTGGGCCGCAACGTGGGCATGGACAAAGACGCCCTGAACCACCTCATCAAGCAGGCCATCAAGCACACGCCGTCTTCGTTCAACTCGCAGAGCTCGCGCGCCGTGATCCTGTTCGGCGAGCAGAGCGTGAAGTTCTGGACGCTGGCCAGGGAAGCACTGGCCAAGATCGTGCCGGCCGATGCCTTTGCACAGACCGCCGCCAAGCTCGACAGCTTCGCCGCCGGTGCGGGCACCGTGCTGTTCTACGAAGACCAGGACGTGGTGAAGAGCCTGCAGGAAAAGTTCGCGTTGTACGCGGACAACTTCCCGGTGTGGTCCGAGCAGTCGGCCGGCATGGCGCAGTTCGCGGTGTGGCTGGCGCTGTCCGACGCCGGCATCGGCGCCAGCCTGCAGCACTACAACCCGCTGGTGGACGATGCCGCCCGCGGGACCTGGAACGTGCCGGCCTCGTGGAAGTTGCGTGCGCAGATGCCGTTCGGCTCGCACGAAGGCGGCTTCGGCGAGAAAGCCTTCATGGACGACAGCCAGCGCTTCATCGACGCAGGCTGAGTCTCCTGCGCGTCATGCACGCGACCGCCGCGTGTCGGGCATTCCTCAGAACGGCCAGCGGAATTCCACATGCAGGTTGTTGAACTCCGGGTCGGTCAGGCTGCCGCCCGGCTGCGCGATAAGCGACTGCTGCATGCCTTCCACCTCCAGCGCCTGGCCCGCGACGAAGCGGGTGCCCAGCGCCTGCATCTCCACCAGCTTTTCGCACAGCACGCCGGCGCGATCCAGTTCATGTGCGGGGATCTGGCGGAAGCTGAGGTCGGGGCGGCCGAACTTGCGCATGCCGCGGGTGTGCACCCACGAACGATCGCTGCCCGGCTCGTCGCTGCGCAGGATCAGCACGTGGTTGCGCGGCGGCGCACCGCCCGGCACCAGGTAACGCGCGCGCCATGCCTCGGCATCGAGCAGGCCCATGATCTGCGGATCGAGGATCACGCGGCCGCCGATGTCGAGCAGGGCGGCAAGCACGCCCAGCGTGTCGCGCAGGTAGTCGAGGCTGGAACTGTCCTTCAGCTGGCCGCGCACCACCAGCACCTCGGGCGCGATGCGCGCCTGTTCGTACGCCTCGGGCGCCTCGTCGCGCATGATCCCGCCCAGCGTGCCGGACAGCGGGTAGCCCTCCCACTTGCGCAGCTCGAGATTCTGGAAGCGCCGCAGGTCCACGCCCGCGGGCAGGCCGGGGCTGCCGTAGCGCTGCGCCGGGATCACCAGCTCGTGCGGATCGAACTTGCCGAACACGTAGAACTGCAGCAGCGCGTCCTCGTCGGCACCGGGCTGCCAGTTGGGGCGGGGCCACTCGGGGGACGGATTGGATTCGCTCATGGTCGATCCTGCGTAAAAGATTGGGGTGTCAAAGATTTGGATGTCTTGTTTCGCGGCTGAAGCCGCTCCTACAGGCAAGGCGCGGTGGGAGCGGCTTCAGCCGCGATGGTCCTGTTCGCCCAAGGGAAGCACGCTCTGCTGCAGCTCGATGCGGCCGTGGCCTTCGGTGATCTTCTTGAACTCGGCGCGGCTCACCGAGACATAACGGTCGTTGCCGCCGATCTCAACCTGCGGGCCGTCGGTGACCGCGCGGCCCTGCTCGTCCACGCGCACCACCATGGTGGCCTTGCTGCCGCTGTGGCAGATCGTCTTGATCTCCTGCAGCTCGTCGGCCCAGGCCAGCAGGTAACGGCTGCCCTCGAACAGCTCGCCGCGGAAGTCGGTGCGCAGGCCGTAGGCCAGCACCGGGATGCGCAGCTTGTCCACCACGTCGGTGAGCTGCCACACCTGCTGCCGGGTGAGGAACTGCGCCTCGTCCACGAACACGCAGTTGAGCGTGCCGTGCGCGGCGATGTCGGCCTCGACCAGGGCGAGCAGGTTCTCGTCGCCGGCGAAGCGCCGTGCGTTCGCCTTCAGCCCGATGCGCGAGGCCACCACGCCCATGTGCCCGCTTGCAGCCGCAGGCTGCGCATCTTTCCCCTCTCCCGCCTGCGGGAGAGGGTGGCGCGCAGCGCCGGGAGAGGGAACATCTCGCGTGCGCGTATCGATCGCCGGCGTGAGGATCAGGGTCCGCATGCCGCGCTCGTGGTAGTTGTACGCGCTCTGCAGCAACGTGGTGGTCTTGCCGGCGTTCATCGCCGAGTAATAGAAGTAGAGCTTGGCCATGGCGACGATGGTAACGCCTCAGGCCTCGTCCACCGGCAGGGTGCCGCCGGTGAAGCGGCCCTTCGCCTGCGCCAGCCGCAGGCGCCGTTCGGCCAGCCAGCCGCGGCGGTCGCGCAGCACGCAGGCCAGGTAGATCAGGCGGAACACCTGCAGGCGCCACCACACGGCGAAGTTGTCGAACACGTCGCCGGCCAGCATCGAGGTGACGCCTTGCTCCATCTTCCACTTGCGGCTCGGGTGGCGGAACAGCCACTGCATAGCCGGGCCGTTGAAGCGATGGATGAAGAACGCGAAGCGCCGCATACCCTTGCGCTGGCGTTTCTCCAGCGCACGCAGCAGGCGCATCTCGCGGCGCGGTTCGCGCAAGGCCCGGTCGACCACCGCGACGGCCCGCTCGGCGCCGCTCATCGCCAGATACACGCCGGAAGAGAACACCGGGTCGAGGAAGGCGAACGCATCGCCCACCAGCACCCAGCCCGCCCCGCCCATGCGGGTGGAGTCGTAGGCGTAGTTGCCGGTGGCGTGCGTGCGGCCGTCGATCAGTTCGGCGTGCTCCAGCCGCCGCGCCAGCGCGGGATTGGCCCGCAGCGTCGCCATCAGGAAATCCGTCGCCGATCCCTTGCGCCGCTTGAGGTATTCCGGCCGGCATACCGCACCCACGCTGGTCACGCCGTCGGGCAGCGGGATCAGCCACATCCAGCCGTGTTCGAAGCTGTAGATGCTGATGTTGCCCGCGTCGCCGCCTTCGCGCCGCTCCACGCCACTGAAGTGGCCGAAGATCGCCGCGCTCTGGTGCTGCCGGTTCTTGCGCTTGAGCTTCCTGCGGCCGGAGAGGAAGGTGTCGCGGCCGCTGGCATCGACCACGTAGCGCGCCCGCACGCGGTATTCGCGGCCATCGTCGCTGCCCACGTCCAGCCACGTCTCGCGCGCGTCCACCTGCTCGACGCGCAGCACCTCGTGCCCTTCGCGCGCATCCGCTCCAGCCTCGCGCGCGTGTTCGAACAGCATCTGGTCGAAATCCTGCCGCCACACCTGGAAGGCGTGAGGCGGGCTCTGCCCCACCACCTCGCTGAAGGCGTAGGTGTTGTAGCCGCGCGCGTTGTCCGCCTCGAAATCCGCACCGGCCTTGTACACGCCCAGCGCGCGCACCTTCTCCAGCACGCCCAGCCGTTCCATCACCGGCAGGTTCATCGGCAGCAGCGATTCGCCGATGTGGAAGCGCGGGTGATGCTCCTTTTCCAGCACGATCACCTTGTGACCCTGCCGCGCCAGCAACGTCGCCGCGGTGCTGCCGGCGGGGCCGCCTCCGATCACCGCCACATCGCATTGCTCGACGTCCATATCCTCCAGCCGATCCGTCATGCCGTTCCTCGAACACTTCGCCACCCTGGCGATTCGTCCGGGCGATTATGACCGGTCCGGAGCGGTGCGTCCGCTCTGCTACCATCGGCCGCCGCCTCACGCTCTGCTCCGATCCATGCTCAACCCGCAACAACTGGCCGCCGTCGAACACTGCGACACCCCCCTGCTGGTGCTGGCGGGCGCGGGTTCGGGCAAGACCAGCGTGATCACGCAGAAGATCGCGCACCTGATCCAGCGGCGGAAGCTGGCGGCGTCGCGGATCGCCGCGATCACATTCACCAACAAGGCCGCGCGCGAGATGCGCGAGCGCGTCGGCAAGCTGGTCAGCAGCGAGGACGCCGCCGCGCTCACCGTGTGCACCTTCCACGCGCTGGGGCTGAAGTTCCTGCAGATCGAGCATGGGCGCGCGGGGCTGCGCCGCGGCTTCTCCGTGCTCGACGCGGACGACAGCGAGGGCATCGTCAAGGAACTCGCGCCCAAGGGCGCCAAGCCCGACGTGCTGTTCGGCCTGCGCAACCTGCTGGGCCGCGCCAAGAACGCTGGCCTGTCGCCGGAAGAGGCGCTGGCCGCCGCGCGCAGTCCGCGCGAGCTGGAAGCGGCAACGATCTACGAGCTGTACCAGGCGCGCCTCGCCGCGTTCAACGCGGTGGATTTCGACGACCTGATCCGGCTGCCGCTGCGCATCCTCGAAAGCGACGCCGAGTGCCGCAGTGCCTGGCGCGAGCGGCTGCGCTACCTGCTGGTGGACGAATACCAGGACACCAACGACGCGCAATACCGCCTGCTCAAGGCGCTGGTCGGCGAGCGCGGCGGCATCACCTGCGTGGGCGACGACGACCAGAGCATCTATGCCTGGCGCGGCGCCAACCCCGAGAACATCGACCAGCTCGGCCGCGACTGGCCCAACCTGCGCGTGATCAAGCTGGAACAGAACTACCGCTGCGGCAAGCGCATCCTGCGCGCGGCGAACAAGCTGATCGCCAACAACCCGCACCTGCACGAAAAGAAGCTGTGGAGCGAGCACCCCGAGGGTGCGCCGATCCGCGTGCTGGAATGCAAGGAAGGCGAGCACGAGGCCGAGAAGGTGGCCTCGATCGCCGCCACGCTGGCCGAGAAGCACAAGGCGCGCTGGCACGACATCGCCATCCTCTACCGCGGCAACTTCCAGGCACGCCCGCTGGAAAAGGCGTTGCGCCTCGCGCGCATCCCCTATCACCTCACCGGCGCACTCTCCTTCCTCGACCGCGCCGAGGTGAAGGACATCCTCTGCTACCTGCGCCTGCTCGCCAACCCCAGCGACGACGCCGCCTTCCTGCGCGTGGTGAACGTGCCGAAGCGCGAGGTCGGTTCCACCACGCTGGAAAAGCTGGGCCAGTTCGCGCAATCGAGGCACTGCTCGCTGCTGGAAGCCACGCGCAGCGACGCCGTGCTGCGCCAGCTCACGCCGCGCCCGGCCGCCGCACTGGCCGCATTTTCCGACCTGCTCGACGAACTGCGCAGCGCCTCGCTGCACGAGAGCGCGGCGGACCTCGTCGAGCGCATCCTGAAGCGCACCGGCTATGCGGCCCAGCTTGCCGCCGCCACGCCCGACGCCTCCGTGCGCGAGCGCAAGCTCGGCAACCTCAGGGAGCTCGCCGACTGGTTCCGCGCCATGCAGAAGGGCGACAGCGCCGGCGACCTCGCCGCCCAGCTCGCCCTGCTCAGCCACGCCGACCGCGACGACCCGGGCAATGCGGTGCGCATGATGACCCTGCACGCTGCCAAGGGCCTGGAATTCCGCTTCGTCTTCATCGTGGGTTGCGAGGACGGCACCCTGCCCCATGACGGCGCCATCGACGAGGGCCGCATCGACGAGGAACGCCGGCTGATGTACGTGGGCATCACCCGCGCCAAGGAGCTGCTCACCCTATCCTGGTCGGCGAAGACGAAACGCTACGGCGAGGTGCACGCCAACCAGCCCAGCCGCTTCCTGCACGAACTGCCGCAGGACGACCTGCACTGGCAGGGCAAGGACCTGGAAGCGGACAAGGAGGCGGTGCGCGAGACCGCCGAATCGCACATGGCGCGGATCAAGGCCATGCTGGCGGCCACCTAGTTGACGAGCGGTCGCATGCCTTTCATTGTGTCGGCGGTGACCGGTTGCCTCTCTGCACCGGCGCCAGGGGGATTGCCGTGATCGACTCGACCCGGGCTTACACCAAGCTCGTCGCCGCCTTCAACCAGAACGACTGGCCGCGGGTGCAGCATCGCGCCGCCCAGTTGCTGAGCGTTGCGCCGGACAACGCGCGCGTGCATTTCATGGTCGGCGTGGCCTTCATGCAGATGCAGCACGTGCAGCAGATGCCGCAGGCACTGGAGCACCTGCTGAAGGCCACCCACCTGGAACCGCGCCGTGCCGACTACGTTGCGCAATATGCGAAGGCGCTGGCGCTGGCGCGCCGGTTCCGCGAGGCGCGGCTGGTGGCGGATCGCGCGATGACCCTGTCGCCCGATGACGTGGCGACCCTGGACACGCTGGGCATGGTCTACCGGCAGGCCAACGCCCAGATGCAGTCGGCCAACGCCTTCCGCCGCGCCGTGGCGCTGGCGCCCGAGACCGCGATCACCCATCTCAACCTCGCCTACGCGCTGAATTCGCTTGGCGACGCCGAAGGCGCCGAGCATGAGCTCGAAGCCTGCGTGCGAATCGAACCGCGCCATTGGTACGCGCACCTGCTGCTCGCCCAATTGCAACGGCAAACCACGGGACACAACCACGTCGCGCGGATGCGCGAACTCCTGCAGGGCCACGGCAACGACCCCGGCGCGCAGCTCCTGCTCAACATCGCGCTGGGCAAGGAATGCGACGATCTCGCCGACTACCCCGCCGCGTTCGAGCACTACACGCGCGGCAAGGCGGCCGGCCGGCGCATGCGACCCTACACGTTCGCGCGCGACGAGGCGATGTTCGATGCACTGATCCGCGCCTTCCCCGCCGCGGAAGCGGAAGTCGCCACGGGCGATCCCACGCGCGAACCGATCTTCATCGTCGGCATGCCGCGTACCGGCACCACCCTGCTGGACCGCATCCTCTCCAGCCACCCCGAGGTGCGTTCCACCGGCGAACTGCAGAACTTTCCCACCCTGGTGCAGCGGGCCTCCGGCTGCACCACTGCCCTGCTGGGCGAGGCGGACATCGCTGCCCGCACCCGCCACATCGACTGGGCGCAACTGGGCGCGGCCTACCTCGCCAGCACGCGGCCGGTCAGCGGCGAGACGCCGCGCTTCATCGACAAGATGCCGCACAATTTCCTCTACGCCGGCTTCATCGCCCGCGCGCTGCCGAACGCGAAGATCGTCTGCCTGCGCCGCGACCCGCTGGACGCCTGCATCGGCAACTTCCGCCACCTGTTCGAGCTGGAATCGGGGTTCTACGACTATTCCTTCAACCTCGACGACATCGGTCGCTATTACATCCAGTTCGACCGCCTGTTGGCGCACTGGCGCAAGGTGCTGCCGGGACGGATCCTGGAGCTGCCTTACGAATCGCTGGTGGAAAACACGGAAGCCGCCGCGCGCGAACTGCTGGCCTTCTGCGAACTGCCCTGGAACGACGCCTGCCTGCGCTCCGAGAGCAACACCGCACCGGTCAACACGCCCAACGCCTGGCAGGTGCGCGCACCGGTCTATCAGCGCGCGATCGGCCACTGGCGCCACTACGAACCCCAGCTGCGCGACCTGCGCTGGCTGCTGGCCGGCGCCGGCATCGGGAAAGCGGATTGAATCGAGACCTCAAATCAGCCGCTGCGCCTCGAGCTCGCCCTTGAGATAGGCGTAGTAGATCGGTGCGGCGATCACGCCGGGCAGGCCGAAGGCGGCTTCCAGCAGCAGCATGGCGATCAGCAGCTCCCACGCCCGCGCGTGGATCTGCGAACCCACGATGCGCGCGTTGAGGAAGTACTCCAGCTTGTGGATCAGGATCAGGAAGCCGAGCGCGGCGATGCCCACGCCCAGCGACACCGACAGCGCGGCGATGGTGATGGCGGTGTTGGAGAGCAGGTTGCCGATCACCGGTAGCAGCCCGACGATGAAGGTGGCCGCCACCAGGGTTTTCGACAGCGGCACATGGATGCCCAGCAGCGGCAGCACGCCGAGCAGGAAGATCGCGGTGAGTGCGGTGTTGACCAGCGAAATCTTGATCTGCGCGAACACGATGTCGTGGAACGCACCCGCCAACCGCTGGCAGCGCTGACCCAGCGCCGCCGCCAGCGGGCCCGCCTGATGCGCCGGACGGGTGCGGCTCAACGCCACGATGGCGCCCAGCACCAGCCCGATCAGGATGTGCACGGACACGCGCGCGGCGCCCTTGCCCGCCGTCTGCAGGGTCGCCGCGTGCTTGCTGGCCAGCGCGACCAGGCCGTCGCGCAGGTCGTCCACGCTGTCGGGCAGGTGATCGACCAGCATCGCCGGCAATTGCTGGCGGGCCTTGTCCACCAGCGGCATCAGCTGCTGTTGCCACAGCAGCCCGGGATTGCCCAGCTCGCTGCGGAAGAAGCTGATCGCGCCGAGGATCAGCAGCACCAGCAGGCCCACCACGACCGCGCCCAGCACCGCCACCACCACCACCCGGGCACGGTCGCCGGAAATGCGCCGCCCCAGCAGCGGCACCGCCGCCTGCACCAGTTCGTACACCAGCAGGCCCGCCAGCAGGGCGGAAATCAGGTGCAACTGCAACACCAGCCACAGCGCCAACGCCGCGAGCACGTAGCTGACGGCGTGGATGGCGGAGGAGCTGGCGCGGGGCGCAGCGGACGTCGGATCATTCATGCGGGCTCCGGCGGTGGCGGGGACGGATGCCAGTCTGTCAGCCCGCAATGGCCGTAGCCAGCTCTGGACACGCCCCTGTCGTAAAATCCTGCCAGACTCGCCGCCCCTTGCCGGAGATACCCGCCCCATGCGACTTCACCTGCCGCTGGCCCTGGCCACGTCCGCCCTGCTTGCCGGCTGCGCCGCCGCGCCACCGCGTCCTGCGGCGGTACCGATGGCAGCCGCCAACGACAATCTCAATGCGGTGGCGTGGACACAGACCGCGATCGAGCACGACCTGATCTACCTGCAGACCTACCGCGATGCCCAGTCGCGCCTGCTGGCCGCCCTGCACGAGCCGCACTGGGACGCGCTGACGAAGGAGGATCGCGTGGCGCCGGCCGCTGGCCAGCCGCCCGCGGTGGTGCTGGACATCGACGAAACCGTGCTGGACAACTCGCCCTACCAGGCCAGGCTGGTGAAGAGCGGTGGCCAGTACGACGAGGCCAGCTGGGCCGCGTGGTGCAAGGAGGAACGCGCCCGCGCCATGCCCGGTGCGCTGGCCTTCACCCGATTCGCCGCCGAGCACGGCATCGCGGTGATCTATCTCTCCAACCGCGCCACCGACCTGGACACGGCTACCCTGGCGAACCTGCGCAAGCTGGGTTTTCCGGTATCCGGCCCCGACGCCTTCCTCGGCCTGGGTACGGTGATGCCGGGCTGCGAGCAGGTGGGCACCGAGAAAGGCTGCCGCCGCCAGCTGGTGAGCCGCAAGTACCGCGTGCTGATGCAGTTCGGCGACCAGCTGGGCGATTTCGTTGATGTCGTCGCCAACACCGAGGCGGGCCGCAGGCAGGCTGTCGATGGTTACATGGGCTGGATCGGCACGCGCTGGTTCGTGCTGCCCAATCCCACTTACGGTTCCTGGGAACCGGCACTGTTCAACAATGATTGGAGTGCGCCACCGGCAGAACGGCGCCAGCAGAAGCTGGATGCCTTGCAATATAATTAATAAAAACAATTGCTTATAACAATAAACAAAAGTATTGCTTTAGATTTAACGGCCAAGTAATATCTGTCGCGCCTACCTGCTGCTGACCTCCAGTTTCCGCAGGCAAGGCCATTTCCCTTCCGGCTCAGCCGGATTGCCCCGCGAGGCTCGCGCCCGCGGGGTTTTCTTTGGGTTTTGCGATCGTCCCTGATCGCGGACATCAAGCGGATGGGCATCCGTGGCCGCACTTTCCATGGCCTTTTGCGATCATCCTTGACCGCGAACATCAAACGGGCGGCCATCCGTGGCCGCACTTTTCATAGCCTTTTGCGATCGTCCTTGATCGCGAACATCAAACGGGCGGCCATCCATGGCCGCACTTTTCAATACGGCGGCCGCAAGTTCATGCGGCGGACTCTTGTCCCCTCCCGCAGCGCCCCTTACCCTGACCCGTCGCTGCGCCGGTCGGCGCCTCCATCTTCACTGCATTGCGAGATCTGCCCATGCGTTTCCGCCCCCTGCGCCGCACTCTGCTGCCCCTGCTCGCCGTGCTGGCGCTGGCTGCCTGCCACAACAAGGACGAGGCCGCGCAGGTTGGCGGCAGCACGCCGGAAGCGGCCGTGCAGGGCTCGATCGACCTGCTCAAGGCCGGCGACTTCAATGGCTTGTGGAAGCACGCCCTGCCGCCGACCGACTACGCCACCCTGCGCACGGACTGGGGCCGCCACGCCGCAAACCAGCCGCCGGTCAGTGCCGCGGACAAGGCGAAATTCGACGCGGCCGTGCAGAAACTCACCGGCCCGGATGCGGAGACCAAGCTCTATGCCGAGCTGCAGCCCAAGCTCGACCAGATGGAGCAGCAGTACAAGGACCAGCTGCCGGTGCTGGTCAGCGTGGGCGATGCCCTGCTGAAGAACGGCGTGGCGCAGAACCAGAACCTGGACAGCGAGCAGAAGGCCCAGGCGAACCAGTTGCTCGATGTGCTGGCACCGTGGGCGCAGCAGGCGCCGTGGTTCGACCAGGCCAGGGCGAAGCAGGCGGTGGGCGTGGTGGTGGCCACCGCGCGCAAGCTCGACCTCAAGAGCCCGGACCAGTTGCGCACGATGGACTTCGACACCGCGATGACGAAGTACGCCACCGGCTACGCCGGCCTCAAGCAGCTGCTGGCGATCTACGGCCTGTCGGTGGACGAGGCACTGAACTCGATCAAGCTCAGCACCCTCTCCAGCAAGGACGGCCGCGCAGTGGTGAAGGTCGACTACACCCTGCTCGGCAAGCCGCTTTCCGCCGAGTCCACCCTTGTGCAGCAGGACGGCCGCTGGTACAGCGAGTCGCTGATCGACAATGTGCGCGATGCGCACGAGCGCCTGCAGCAGCCGGCCGCGACCGGCAGCGTGGCGGCCGCCCCGTAGGAGCGCACCCTGTGCGCGAATGCTTTTAGCTTCGATCAAGCGTCAGAGCATTCGCGCACAGGGTGCGCTCCTACGGTTGGCCCCATCCACCACACGCCCGAGCATGGTTTTACGGGCAAGCCACTAGAATAGGCGGATGCAGAATATCTCCATCGCGGATTCTCCACGTCGCCGCGCCCCCTGGTGGTTCCACCTGGCCGGGCAGCTGCTGCAACCCTGGGTGCGCATCCGCCGCGACCCGGCCGAACCGGCCACCCTGCTCAAGGCCGGCGTGCCGGTGTGCTACGTGATCGAGCGCGATGGCTTCTCCGATGCACTGATCCTCGACCGCGCCTGCCGCGAAGCCGGCCTGCCCAGCCCGCTGCAGCCGCTGGCCGGCACCCGCCGCAAGCGCTCGGTATTCGCGCTGATGCGCCGCGACGGCTGGCTGTTCGGCCGCAAGCGCCACCGCGCGCCGAACGGGCCACTGGGCCAACTGGTGCAATCGCTGGAAGGCATGCCCGAGCGCGACATCCAGATCGTGCCGGTGTCGATCTACGTGGGCCGCGCGCCGAACCGCGATTCGGGCTGGTTCAGCGTGCTGTTCTCCGAGAACTGGGTGATGGTGGGCCGCTTCCGCCGCATGCTGGCGCTGCTGCTGAACGGCCGCGACACCGTGGTGCACTTCGCCGAGCCGGTGTCGCTGCGCGAGGTGCTGGCCGAGTCCGGCGAGCTGCCGCCGCCGCGCTTCGCGCGCAAGCTGGCGCGCGTGCTGCGCACCCACTTCCACCGCATCCGCGCCGCGGTGATCGGGCCCGATCTTTCGCACCGGCGCACCGTGGTGGACGACGTGCTGCGCGCCGAGCCGGTGCGCGCCGCGATCGCCGCCACCGCGGCCAAGGAGAAGATCAGCGAGGCCAAGGCCTGGCGCCGCGCGCAGAAAATGATGCTGGAGATCGCCGCCGACTACTCGCACCCGGTGGTGCGCTCGGTGTCGCTCATGCTGTCGAACTTCTGGAACAAGCTGTACGACGGCATCGCGATGCACCACTTCGACAAGGCACGTGCCGCCGCGCCGGGCTACGAAGTGGTGTACGTACCCAGCCACCGCAGCCACACCGACTACCTGCTGCTGAGCTACCAGTTGCACATGTCAGGCGTGGTGCCGCCGCACATCGCCGCGGGCATCAACCTCAACCTGCCGGTGATCGGGCCGATCCTGCGCCGCGGCGGCGCGTTCTTCATGCGCCGCACGTTCAAGGGCAATGCGCTGTACTCGGTGATCTTCAACGAGTACATGGCTCAGCTGATCGACCGCGGCGTGCCGATGGAGTACTTCATCGAGGGCGGCCGCTCGCGCACCGGGCGCCTGCTCGCGCCGCGCGCCGGCATGCTGGTGATGACGGTGCGCGCGTTCCTGCGCGCGCCGCGCCGGCCGGTGCTGTTCCAGCCGGTGTACATCGGCTACGAGAAGCTGATGGAGGGCAAGAGCTACGCGGGCGAGCTGAGCGGCCAGGCCAAGGAGAAGGAATCCCTGCTCGGCCTGCTCAAGGGCCTCAAGGTGCTGCGCCAGCGCTACGGGCACGTGGCGCTGAACTTCGGCGAGCCGATCGAGCTCACCCCGCTGCTGGACGCAGCCAGCGCCGACTGGCGCAGCGCCAGCAGCGACCCGGACACCCGCCCCGAGTGGCTGAGCGGCGTGATCGACCAGCTGGCCGAGAAGATCCAGGTCAACGTCAACCGCGCCGCCGACGTCAATCCGATCAACCTGCTCGCGCTCTCCCTGCTCGCCACGCCCAAGCACGCGATGGCCGAGAACGACCTGCTGGCGCAGCTCGAACTCACCAAGTCGCTGCTGCTGGAACTACCCTACTCCGACCGCATCACGCTGACCCCGATGGACCCGGCCGGCATCATCGCCTACGGCGAGCAGATGGGCTGGATCCGCCGCATCAAGCATCCGCTGGGCGACGTGCTCGACGTGGAGGGCGAGCAGGCGGTGCTGCTCAGCTACTTCCGCAACAACGTGCTGCACCTGGTCGCGGTCGCTGCGTGGGTGGCCTGCTGCTTCCTCAACAACCGGCGCATGTCGCGCGCCTCGGTGCAGCGGCTGGGCCGCATCATCTATCCGTTCCTGCAGAGCGAGCTGTTCCTGGCCTGGGACGAGGCGGGCTTCGGCACGCACCTGCAGGCCACCATCGATTTCTTCGTGCGCCGCGGCCTGCTCGAAGCCACCGGCGACGGCCGCATGCTGGAGCGCGGCCCCGGCCAGGAGGATGGCGCGTTCCAGCTCAAGGTGATCGCGCGCAGCCTGATCCAGGCCTTCGAGCGCTACTACATCGCCATCGCCGCGCTGGTGAAGCACGGCCCGCACACGCTATCCGGCGGCGAGCTGGAAACCACCTGCACGCTCACCGCGCAACGCCTTGCCCTGCTCAACGAGCTCAGCGCGCCGGAGTTCTTCGACAAGGCGCTGTTCCGCGGCTTCATCCAGAAACTGCGCGAACGCCGCATCGTGTGGACCGACGACAACGGCAAGCTCGATTACGACAGCGCGCTGGAGGACATGGTGCGCGACGCGCGGGTGATCCTGTCGCGCGAGATGCGCCACTCCATCCTCAAGATCACCCCCGGCGGCGAACGGGACGCCACAGCCGACGAGGCCGTGCCCGAACCTGCCGCACCCGTGCCGCTCGCTCCGTCCACCGATGATGCCGGCGCGGAACTGCACCGGCGCCACGTGGCCGCCGAGCACGCGAGCCATCACGCGCGTCCCGCCGATGCCGCCGCTACCGCGGACGAAGAAGAAGGCACGCAGCACGACCTGCCACTGTGACGCCCCACCATCGAGTCGCATGACGCCATGAACGAACAGTCCACCACCCATTTCGGTTACCGCGACGTTCCCGTCGCCGACAAGCAGAAGCTGGTCGGCGAGGTGTTCACCTCGGTCGCGCGCAACTACGACCTGATGAACGACCTGATGTCGTTCGGCATCCATCGCCTCTGGAAGCGCCACTTCGTGGCGATCAGCGGCGTGCGCAAGGGCGATCGCGTGCTCGACCTGGCCGGCGGCACCGGCGACATCGCCGCGCTGCTCAAGCCGGTGGTGGGCGAACAGGGCGAAGTCGTCGTCGGCGACATCAATGCCGCCATGCTCGGCGTGGGCCGCGATCGCCTCACCGACCGCGGCCTGGTCGGCGGCCTGCGCTGGGCCCAGCTCAACGCCGAGGCGCTGCCGTTCCCGGACAACTCGTTCGACGCGGTGACCATGGCCTTCGGCCTGCGCAACGTCACCGACAAGGACAAGGCGCTGGCCGACATCTGCCGCGTGCTCAAGCCCAGCGGCCGCCTGCTGGTGCTGGAGTTCTCGCGCGTGCAGAACGAGCTGTTCAACAAGCTCTACGACTTCCACTCGTTCAAGGTGCTGCCGAAACTCGGCCAGCTGTTCGCCGGCGACGCCGACAGCTACCAGTACCTCGCCGAATCCATCCGCAAGCACCCCGACCAGCAGACGCTCAAGGGCATGATGGAGCGCGCCGGCTTCGGCAAGGTCGAGGTGCGCAACCTCAGCAACGGCATCGTGGCGATCCATCGCGCATACAAGTTCTGAGGTGAACGCCCTCCGGGGCGATCGGCCGCCGGTTGATCCAGATCAGTGGCCCGCTGCCGCGCGCGGCATATGTTTGTGCTCCCTTTCCCGCGAGCACGCGCCGATGTCCCCCGACACCGTTTTCGACCAGCACACGCACCTCTTCGACGCCCGCGGCGTGGCCCGGCGCTTCCGCCACTCGGCGATCTTGGGCGCGATCGGCACGTTGCGCCCGGGCGAAACGATGCGCTTCGTCAACGACCATGATCCGCTGCCGCTGATCGCCCAGCTGCGCGAACGCCTCGGCGAACACTTCACGGTGACCTACCGCCAGCGCGATGCCGATGCGGTGGTGGTCGATTTCGGCATCGTCGGCCTGCCGGGGGAGTGATGGGCCATCCCGCGTTCTTCGACGAGGCGCCACGCATCCTGCTGCGCGACCCGCTGGCCGACTTGCTTGGCGCCGCCGATGGCGGCCTGTTCGAATACCGCTACCTCGACGCGGTGCGCCTCGCCGGCCACTCCTGCCCGACCGTGGCCGGCGCATGGCTGACGGCGCGTGCGGCGCTGCGTGCGCTGTACCCGGGCGAGCCGGCCGAGCGCGGCAACATCGTGGTGCGGATGCCCGCGCCGGTGGACGAAGGCGTCAACGGCGTGATCTCGCAGGTGCTCACCCTGGTCACCGGTGCCGCCGCCGGGAACGGCTTCCATGGGATCGGTGGCCGTTATGCGCGACAAGCCCTGCTGAGCTACGCGGATGCCGCGACCGGCGACGCGATCCGTTTCAGCCGCCGCGACAACGGCGCCACGGTGGCAGTGGCACTGGACCTCTCCCGCGTGCCGCCGGCTCCGCAGTTGCGCGGGCTGATGACCGCCGCACTGCAGCCGGCCGCCACCGATGCGCAGCGTGCCGCGTTCGCAAGGGCCTGGCAGGATCGCGTACGACGACTGCTGCTGGAGCATGCCGACGACCCCGCAATGCTGCACGTGACACGCTTGCATTGAAAACTCGCCCCCCGCAGCGCGCGATGCCGGCAAGCCACCGCCTGGCACACTCGCTTGCCGGAGTCTGATCAGCTTCCGGCAGGAACGTCATCGCCACTTTCGACGCTCTGTTCTCCGCTCCCAGACCGCCCGTGCAGCAGGCGGCACCCACGAGGAGGAGAACACCATAGAACCATACGTAGAAGTGGCTGGTCGTCGGCCTGCTGGGCCTGTGCGGACTGGGCGGCGTGGCAGCCGTGCAGGCGCAGACCGCCCCCACGCAAAACGCGACCAGCGATACCCAGCGCGACGCCGACCAGCAGCAGCGCATCGATCAGGGCCTGAAGTCCGGCCAGCTCAACACGCGCCAGGCCTCGAACCTTGAGCAGCGCGAGACGAACCTCGACCGCACCGAGCAGCGCGACATGTGCAACGGCCCGATGACCAAGGCCGAGAACGCACAGATCCCGCGCATGCAGGGCCGCCAGGCGCACGTCGACCACATGGAGCACGTGGCGGGCACCAACAACGGCCGCGTCGGTCCGCGCGAACAGAAGCGCATCCAGCGCGCCGACAACCGCAACAGCAAGCGCATCTATCGCGTCAAGCACAATCAGGCGAAGCGCTGATTCGCTCCAGGCCGGCGCGGGCTCGCCCGCGCCGGCCTGCGCACCGGCGACAGTTCAGGACGCGCGCAGGTCCTGCAGCCACGCACCTGCACGATGCGCCTCGTCCTCGTGCTCCGGATCGCGCCAGGTTTCGGCCAGCGCCGCGGCGTACCACTCGCGCATGGCGGGCAGGTCGAGCAGGCGCTGCGCATAGGCCATCGCGGCATTGCCCAATTGCAGCCCGTAGCTCTGGATGCGGAACGCCACCGGCGCGTAGAACGCGTCGACCGCGGTGAAAGCCTTGCCGGCGAGGAACGGGCCGCCGAAGCGCGCCAAGCCCTCGTTCCACAGCTCGTCGATGCGGGCCACGTCCTTGCGCAGCGCCTCGCCCGGTGCATCGATGCGCACGCGGACGCCGCAGTTCATCGTGCACGTACTGCGCAGCGCGGGGAAGCCGGAGTGCATCTCGGCGGCGGCGCAACGCGCCCACGCGCGGGCCTGCGCATCGGCGGGCCACGTGCCGGGATCGTGCTCGGCCACGTATTCGGCGATCGCCAGCGAATCCCACACCACGGTATCGCCGTCGCGCAGGCACGGCACCTTGCCGGTGGGCGAGAATGCGCGGAACGCATCCCAGTTCGCGCCGACTCCGCCGAGGAACGGCACCAGCTTCTCGTCGAACGGGATGCCCAGTCCGCGCAGTAGCACCCATGGCCGCAACGACCAGGAGGAGTAGTTCTTGTTGGCGATGTGGAGCTCGTACACGCTGCACTCCTTCGATTGAATGTCGGGACGATCGGCCGGCGCCACCGGCGCCGCGCCGGGGATGGCTACATCAGCCGCGCCGCGCCGGAAACGCGGATGGAACTGCCCGGCTCCGACGGAATCCCGGCCCTGAGGCGCGAAGGGCTGCCCATGTCCTCGCCTTGCAGCACCTCGATGTCGCCGCCGTGCGGCCAGCCGAGGTCGCGCAGATAGCCGGCGAAGGCCGCGGTCGCGGCACCGGTGGCCGGATCCTCGTAGACGCCACCGGAGGCGAAGGGATTGCGGGCATGGAAGCGCTGCGGTGTTTGCGCATGGGCGAGCATGACGGTGACCAGCCCGGCACGGCGCATCAAGGCCCGGCCGGCGTCCAGTTCGTAGGCCATCGCCGCCAGCGCCTCGCGGCTGCGGAGGCTCAGCGCCAGATGGTCCGCGCCGCCGTGGATCAGCGCAGGCGGCAGGCGTGGATCGATATCTGCGCGGGTGTAGCCGAATAGTGCCAGCGCCTCGTCCACCAGCGCTTGCGGTGCGGGTGCGCTGTGGGTCGGTGGCGATTGCAGCGCCGCGCTCAGCACGCCACCCGCGCTGCGGCCTTCGACGGTGATCTTCGCCGCGTTGAGGGTCAACGCGAACACGCCGTCGCCCTGCGCAAGAGCCAGTGCCGCGCCCAGCGCGATCGTGGCGTGGCCGCAAAACGGCACCTCGGATTCGGGAGAGAAATAGCGCACCCTCCAGCCATTGCCCTGGGGCGCGGCGAAGGCGGTTTCCGAAAAGCCAACCGCGGCGGCGATCCGCTGCATCACCGCCGCGTCCGGCAACGCATCGGCAACCAGCACGCCTGCAGGATTGCCGCCGGCATCGCCGTCGGTGAAGGCGGCGATGCGCAGGATCCCGGCGTCGCTCATGTCGGCTCCGAGACTGCCGCCATCGGCGCCGCCGGACGCCGGCGCGCATTTGCCAGCACCACGCCGCCGATCACGATGGCGCCGCCCACCAGCACCATCGCGCCGGGCACTTCGCCCAGCCAGACCCAGCCGATCACAATGGCGATGGGCGGCGACAGGTAGATGAAGCTGGACACGCGCGAGGCGCTCGCGCGATGCACCGCGACGTTCCACGCCAGATAGCCGATGAAACTGGGCGCGATGCCCAGCCACAACAGGGCAGCGACATGCGACCACGGTGCCGCCGCCAGCGCCTGCGGCAAGCCGCCCGCGAACGGCAGGCAACCCAGCGTGCCGGCGAAGAAGGTGAACGCGGTGACCGCCAGCGTGCTGGAGCGCGCGAACATCGGTTTCTGCCCCACGAAGAAGATCGCCGAAGCCAGCACACACACCAGCACCAGCAGCGCCTTCGGATCGGCTTCGACTTTCTGGCCGCTGGCCAGCACCACCAGCACCGTGCCGACCAGGGCGATGGCGAGGCCGATCCAGGTGCGCAGACTCAGGCGCTCGCGCAGCCACAGCGCCGACAACGCCGCCGTCGCCGCGGGCACCAGGCAGATGATGATGGACGCGGTGCCGCTGGCGATGCGGGTTTCAGCCCAGTTGAGGCAGATGTGGTAGGTGGTGAGGCCGACCAGCCCAAGCACGAACAACTGCGGCCAGTCACGCAGCGCCGGCAGCGGCACGCGCTTCACTGCCAGCAGCGCCGCGAAGCACAGCGAACCGATGGCGAGGCGCGAAAACGCCACCTCGCCGGGTGTGAACGAGGCCAGCGCATAGGCGATCGCCGCATAAGCCGAAGACCAGGTGAGCAGGGCGATGGCGATGCAGATCAGGGCACGTGCGTCGAGGCGCTCAGCGGCGCTCATGGGCGGGGATTCCGGCGATGGGGAGAGCGCATCCTAGTCTTGCCTGCGATGCCGCGGAATAATGCATCAACAGGTCGCCACGATGTTTCGCCGTCGATCGAAACAAAAACCGGAGCGTGCTGCCTTGGAATCGAAACCCGAATTGGATGCCAAGGACTGGCAACTGCTGGAGGCCCTGCAGCGCGACGCGCGCCTGGGTTATGCCGAGCTGGGCCGCAAGGTGAAGCTCTCCGCGCCGGCCGTGGCCGAGCGCGTGAAGCGGCTGGAGGATGCCGGCGTGATCAGCGGATACCGCGCGGTGGTGGAACCGAAACGGCTGGGCTACCGCATCGAGGCGATGGTGCGGCTGCGCTGCGACGGCGGCATCTGCGCGCGCATCGGCCAGATCGTCGCCGACATCCCCGAGGTGCTCGACTGCCGCCGCCTCGCCGGCGAGGACTCCGCCCTGCTGCGCGTGGTGGCGATGTCCATCGGGCACCTGGAAAGCGTGCTCGACCGCCTGCTGAAAATCCACGCCAGCGTCAGCACCACCACCCTGATCGTGCTGCAGGCGCCGCACGCGAACCGCGCGGTCACCCGTACGATGTGGGACGCCGCGCGCAAGCTGCCGCTGGATTGAACCGGTGTCGCGCGAAGGTTCCAGCCCTTGGGCAACTTGCCGGGTCCGCTGCATGCCCGGACCGGCTCCGCATGCGATCCGTGCACGGGCCACGCCTATTCCGTCGCGCCGCTCATGTCCGCGTCATGCAGGCACGGTACTTTTGCCGGAGCCGCCGTCGACGCACGGCATGCATACTGCCCCTCTCGCCCTGACAAGTGACCCGCCATGACCGAGAAGCTGCCACCTGTTCCGACCGCCACCGTCGACGACGACGCACCCTCCGATCCGGCCCGGCGCAAGCTGCTGGCCGGCATGGCCCTGGCCGGCGCCGCGCTGGCCATGGGCGGCCGCCAGGCTTCCGCGAGCAGCCAGGGTATCCGCGCCGACGGTGCGGCCGACCGCATGCTGGATGCCGCGTTGCGCAAGCACATCCGCCACGTGGTGGTGATCTATGCCGAGAACCGCAGCTTCAACAACCTGTTCGGAGATTTCCCGGGCCTTGCGCAGCCGCTTTCCGCGCTCGGGCCCGAACGGTACCGCCAGCGCGACCGCGACGGCCGCCTGTTCGACACCCTGCCGCCGATCTGGCACGGCCTGGTGCCGCACAAGCAGGTGCTGAACGGCCGCGAGTACCTGATCGGCGAGGATGCGATCAGCGGCCTCGCCAACGCACCGTTCGCGCTTGCCACGCCCGACGGCCAGCCGCTGCCGCAGGCGCTGGTCACCCGTGACCTGATCCACAGCTTCTACAACAACCAGCTGCAGATCAACGGCGGCAAGAACGACGGCTTCGTGGCCTGGGGCGACAGCGGCGCGCTGGTGATGGGCCACTACGGCGACAGCGCGGACAAGCTCGCGCTGTGGCAGCTGGCGAAGCAGTACACGCTGTGCGACAACTTCTTCATGGGCGCCTTCGGCGGCTCCTTCCTCAACCACCAGTACCTCGCCGCCGCGCGGCCTCCGTTCTTCCCCCACGCCGACCAGGGATCCGCGAAGTTCCAGATTACGGAACTGGAAGGTGACGACCCCACCGGCATCTGGCCGAAGCTGGCCGAGGACTCGCCCGCCAGCGCGATGCAAGGCCGGCCGAAGTTCGCTTCGCGGATGGCGCTCACGCCCGATTTCTGGGCGGTGAACACGATGGGCCCGCCCTATGCGCCGGCCTTCACCGCGGATCCGAAGAACCCGCGGCTGGCCGATCCCACCGACCCCAGCACGCTGCCGCCGCAGGTGCATGCCACCATCGGCGACCGGCTCAGCGCGGCCGGCATCGACTGGGCCTGGTACGCCGGCGGCTGGAAGCTGGCGCTGGACGGCAAGGGCGTGCGCGGCACCCTCGATGTCTTTCCCTACGCCCCCAATTTCCAGATCCACCACCAGCCCTTCAACTACTTCAAGACATTCGCGCCCGGCACCGTCGCGCGCGCGAAGCATCTGCGCGATGGCGGTACCGGCAGCAGCAGCGCCGCCAACCGCTTCATCGCCGACATCGAGCACGGCAGGCTGCCGCCGGTGGCGTTCTACAAGCCCGAAGGCGACCTCAACATGCACGCGGGCTATTCCGACGTGGCCGCGGGCGATGCGCACATCGTGCAAATCGTCGAAGCGCTGCGGAAGAGCCCGCTGTGGCCGCACACCATGGTGGTGATCACCGTGGACGAGAACGGCGGCTGGTGGGACCACGTGGCGCCGCCCAAGGGCGATCGCTGGGGCCCGGGCACGCGCATCCCCGCGCTGGTGGTATCGCCCTATGCGAAGCGCGGCCATGTCGAGCACACCATTTACGACACCGGCTCGATCCAGCGTTTCATCAACCGCCGTTTCGGGCTGGAGCCGCTGCCGGGCATCGCGATGCGCGACCAGGCGATGATCGCCGCCGGCGGGCCGGCACCGGGCGACCTGACCGAGACCTTGCAATTCGCCTGAGCACATCCAGGAACCCGTAGGAGCGGCTTCAGCCGCGACCGGCATGATGGAATCGCGGCTGAAGCCGCTCCCACAAGCCGCTCCTGCACACGTCAACGCAGGAATCCGCCATGCGCGAGCTGTACCCCGAGACCGAACCCTTCCGCACCCGCCGCCTCGCCGTGGATGCGCGGCACACACTGCACGTGGAGGAGTGCGGCACGCCCGGCGCGCTGCCCGTGGTATTCCTGCACGGCGGCCCCGGCGCCGGCATCGCGCCGTACCATCGCCGCTTCTTCGACCCGGCGCGCTGGCACGTCGTGCTGTTCGACCAGCGTGGCGCAGGGCAGTCGACGCCGTTCGCCGACCTCGGCGACAACACCACCGCGCATCTGGTGGCGGACATCGAGGCGCTGCGCGAGGAACTCGGCATCGAGCGCTGGGTGGTGTTCGGCGGCTCGTGGGGCTCCACGCTGGCACTGGCCTATGCCGAGGCGTATCCCGAACGCGTACTGGGGCTGGTGCTGCGCGGCATCTTCCTCGCCCGCGACGAGGAATTGCGCTGGTTCAACGAGGCGGACGGCGGCGCGCGTTTCATCTTCCCCGAGCGCTGGGCGCGCTTCCGCGATTTCATCCCGGCAACCGAGCGCGGCAACATGATCGAGGCGTACTGGAAGCGCCTCGATGGCGACGACGAAGCGCTGCGCCTCGCCGCCGCGCAGGCCTGGAGCGCCTATGAAGGCGGCAGCACCACGTTGCTGCACGATCCTGACGCGCCCGGCGATTTTTCCGAACCGCACAAGGCGGTGAGCCTGGCGCGGCTGGAGACGCACTACTTCCGCCACGGCATGTTCCTCGAACCGGGCCAGCTGCTGCGCGACGTTGACCGGCTCAGGCGCATCCCGGCCACCATCGTGCACGGCCGCTACGACATCATCTGCCCGGCGAAGACCGCGCTCGACCTGCATGCGGCCTGGCCCGAGGCCGCGCTGCGCATCGTGCTCGCCGGCCACAGTGCCGCCGACGCGGCCATCGTCGATGCCCTGGTCGAAGCCACCGACAAGCTGGCGGATCGCTACGGCTGACCGGGCGACGGATTCGCCGGCTGCCCCTTCCGCCGGCCACCACCGGCGCGCGCAGGCTTGCGGACACCTGCGGCGCCATCGACATCACTGCCGATGGCTGCCCTGCCGCCCAATTGCTCCATCCATGTCAGCACGTCGGCGTAGGCGATGAAGTGCTGCAGGTACCCGGGCGAGATATCGCGCATCAGTGTCATGGCACGGTAGGCAAGCACGCGCGAGTGCAGCGGGCCGGCGTCCTCGGGCAACGAATCCAGGCACTGGCGCAGCAGGCTGTCGATGCGGATGCGGCTCCACAATTGCCGGAACTCGTCCAGCACCGGCATCGGCGCGATATCGGCCATGGGGGCTTCCTCGCCGGCCGGTTCCATCGGCGCGGCTTGCGGCACGGCATCCAGTCGCGGCGCGTCGGCGAGCCATGCCAGCAACTGCTTCAGCGGGCTTTCGTCTGCGCGGCGTGGCGGCCTGGCCCCGGGCGGGTCGGCGAGCAGGCCGGCGTAGGCTTCGGCGAGCTCCTGCAGGCGTGCATCCAGTCGCTGCCGCAACACGCCGTCATGGCGCACGGCACGTTGCGCCATCGCCGCCATCAGCGCGAAGCGCAGCGGGTCGACGCGGTCGGCGCCCTGCTCGCGCCAGGTCGCCAGCCGCGCATGGATGTCGGCCAGCTCAGTGCGCATCGGTCTTGTTGTTGCGCGGGATCGGCGCGATTTCCACGCGGCGGTTCTTCGCACGGCCAGCGGCGCTGTCGTTGGAACTGACCGGCTGCTCGGCACCGAATGCGGCGGCGAACACCGACGAGGCCGGCACGCCATCGGCAATCAGCGCGCGGGTCACGGTGAGCGCGCGCGCGGCGGACAACTCCAGGTTGTCGGCGAAGCGGGCATTGGCCACGCGCACCGGCTGGTTGTCGGTGAAGCCGCTGACCATCAGGATCTCGTCGCGCGAGTGAAGGTAATCGCGCAACGGCCCGGCAAGGCTTTGCAGCAGCTCGCGGCCTGTCGGCTGCAACTGGTCGGAATTGAGCGCGAACAGCACGCTGCCGCTGATGCCGATGCGGCCATCGACCAGGGTCACGCGCCCGGCGGCCAGCGGCGCGGCCAGCGCCTGCTCCAGCGTCTTGAGCCGGGCGGCCTCGGCCTGGCGCTGCTTCACTTCCTGGTCCAGGCGGTTGTGCAGCAGCAGCTGGATGCCGATGACGCTGGCCAGGATCAGCACGAAGGCGCCCAGCAGCACCGACATCAGGTCGCCGAACGCGGCCCAGGTGGTGGCGCCGGATTCGGTGCCGGGCTCGAACTCGATCTCGTCGCTCATGCGCTTGCGGGCTCGGCGTCGCTGCGCGTGCCGGCGAGCTGCTGCAGTTCGCCGATGATCTGCTTCTGCGAGAGCATGCTCAGCTCGATCACCTCGCGCGCCTGCGCCACGTAGTAGGCCAGCTGTTCGTCGCTGCGCGCCAGCGACTTGTCCAACGCCGCCTCGATGCCCCGCAGGCGCTCGTTCAACGCTTCGGTGGATTGCCCGAACAATTGCACCGCGCCGCCGAAGGCCTCGCCCAGGCTGGCCACTTCCACCGCGCTGCCGGTGACGTGGGCGGCGGCTTCGTCGAGCCTGCCGGTCTCGCTTTCGATCCGCGCGGTGAAGCGGCTGCCGACGCGTTCCAGCAGGTCGGCCGAGGTGGCGACCAGTGCGTCGATGGCGCCGCGCTGCTCGGTGGAAGCGTGGTTGACCGCGTCGAGCAGGGTCTGCAGGGTCTCCAGCAGGCGGCCGCGTTCCTCCAGCATGGCGGTGTCGCGCACCATGCTGTCGGACAGCTTCTGCCGCAGCTCGGCCACCACCTCGGCGGCCGCACGTGGCGCCTCGGAGGCGGTGGCGACCAGCCGCGAAATCTCGGCCAGGGTGTCGCGTGCCTGCGCCTGCGCCTGCTCGCCCATCGCCTGCGCGGTCTTTTCCAGCGTGGCGCAGACCTGCTGCTGGTGCGCGGCCACCTGTTCGTTGCCCTGCTCCCAGCGCTGGCCGAACTCGCTGGTCAGCGCGGCGAAGGCGTCGCGCCATTGCGCAAGGCGCTCGGCGTCGCGCGCTTCCAGCGCATCCTGCAATTCACCATGCGAGCGTTGCAGCGACCGGACCATCGTGCCACTGCGCTCGGCGAATGCCGCCTGCAGATCGCCGTGCGATTGCTGCAGGGCGTCGATCAATGCACGGGAGCGCTGGTCGAAACCAACCGAGGCGGCCTCCCATGCCTGTTCGTTGCGCCGGGCCAGGGCATCGTGCGCCTCGTGCTGGCGGGTGAGCGCGCCATGCCACGCCTCGGCGGTGCGGGCCGTGTTGTCTTCCAGGCGTACGGACACACCATCGACCAGTGCGGCCGAACGCTGCTCGAAGGTGGCGGCGAACTGCTGCAACGCCTGCCGCAGGTCATCGGCCAGCGCCGCATTGCCGCGCTGCTGCTCCGCGACGGCGGCGCTCCAGCTTTCGCGGGCCGCGCCGGCCGCACCCTGCACCGTGGTGGACAGGCCGGCGAGCTGCTGGCGCACGGCCTGTTCGATGGCGGCGTGCAGGCGGCCAGACTGCTCGGCCAGCCCGGCCATGGTGCTGTCCACCACCGGCTGCAGCGCTGCACCCACGGCATGGGCCTGCCGGGCGATGCCGTCGTGCAGCGCCTGCTGCAGGCTCGTGGCCAGTTGCGTGTAGGCCGCCTCGGTGCGCTGGTGGAAGGTCTCCTGGCCAGCCTGCAGGCGTTCGCCGGCGACCTGTTGCTGGCGTTCCAGCGTGTCGGCCAGCGTCTGCAGGCGTTCCACCAGCACCGGCATCAGCGCGTTCTGCTCCTGCAGCAGGCGGAAGGTTTCGCGGCGCTGTGTAGACTGCGAGTGATGGCCCAGGTGCGTGGCGATGCCGGTATCCAGCTGCTGCACGGCCTGCGCGCGCTCGCCTCGCAGCAGCGCCGACAACAGGCCCAGCGCGGCCGAGGTCGCCACGCCGGCGATCGACGTGCCGAAGGCGAAGCCCAGGCCCTTGACCGGTGCGGCCAGCGAGCTGCGGATGGCGTCCAGGTCGGTGGCGCTTTCCAGTGCCAGGCCGGTGCCGCGCAGGGTGGCCATCATGCCCAGCAGGGTGCCGAGCATGCCGAGCAGCACCAGCAGGCCCACGAGGTAGGGCGCCAGTGCCGGTGCGGGCAGGCCGACGCGCTCGCCTTCGACGCGCAGGCGCACGCTGTTGCGCAGGCCCGGCTGCAGCTGCGACAGCCAGCCGCCGAGGTTGTCGGCAGCTTCGCCGATGGACGGCAGCGCCCGCACCAGGGTGGCGGTGGCCTGGCGGTAGCGCAGCAGCTCGAACGCGCCCGCCAGGTAGCAGGCGGCGATCAGCGCGGCGACGGCAGCGGCCAGCGTGTGGTTGCCGAGATAGCCGATGCCGATCCAGCACACGGCCAGCAGGCCGGCAAGGAACACGACGGGGACGAGGAGGTTTCTGGACATGGTTACCGGGTACGCAGCGCTGCGAGCAGACCGTCGATGGGGTGGAAGCGGACCTCCAGTTCGGCCAGCAGCGCCATGCGCATGTCCTGGCGGAACCGTGCCAGCCAGGGGCCGGCGGCGGAGGTGTCGGTGGAGCATGGGGCGCCGGCTTCGCGCAGACGCCGGTAGTGCAGGCCTAGCAAGCCGGGAACCCCAGCCAGCAGCATCTGCTCGCGCGGGCTGAGCACGGCCTCCATCACCGCATCCACCTCGGCCAGCCGCGCCTTGGCCGGCGACTGGCGGGCAAGCGCGTCGCGCAGGCGGCCGCGCAACCGGCCGGTGGCGGACTGCATTGCGCGCTGTGCAGCCATGCAGTGCTGGCGATAGGGCTGGTAGTCGTCGTCGATGGCGGGAGCATCCTTGCGGTCGGGCGGGGGCGGCGCGATGTCGGCGTCGATCGCCTCCATCAGCACATGGCGCACACGCACGCATTCGGCATCGTGAGCCTCCTCGGCATCCGCGCCGTCCTCGGCCGCGGGAAGGCTGCCATCCAGCGCGCGCGACAGCACGAGTGCGCGGTTCCAGTCGAACCAGTCGGCCAGCCGCTCGGTCAGCACCGGCGGCGTACGCGGCAGGTCGGCATCGCTGAAGCGGGCCAGCAGGCGGATGAACGCCGGACCCGGCACGGGCGTCCGTGTGGAAGCTTTCGCCATGAATCCAGAACTGAAAAGGGGCCATTTTACACGGCGGCGCGAATCACCCGCCCGCGTGCGCGACCTCGCGGAACTGCATCGATTCAGCAAGGTAGCCGGCGCTGCGCAAAAAACGGATGGTGGCCTGCCGCATGGACCCAGACACTGCCGACTCCCGCCACGGAGCCCGCCATGCTCACCCTGTTCGATTATCGTCCCTCGCAGAACGCCTGGAAGGTCCGCCAGCTGCTGCAGCACCTTGGACGCCCCTACCGCACCGAGCTGGTGAGCATCTTCGAAGGCGAGGGACAGAACGTGGACTACCTGCGCATCAGCCCCACCGGCACGGTGCCGGCAGTCCGGCTCGACGACGGCCGCACGCTGGCCGAGTCCGACGCGATCCTCGCCTATCTTGCCGATGGCACGCCCTACCTGCCCGCCGACGCGTATGGCCGTGCCAAGGTGCAGCAATGGCTGCACTTCGAGCAGGAGCGCGTCGAGTCGGTGATCGGCACGCTGCGCCACTGGACGCTCACCGGCAAGCTTCCGCGTCGCCCGCCCGCGCTGGTCGAGCTGAAGCGCGCCGCCGCGCTGCGCACGCTGGCGATCCTTGAGCGCGAACTGGTTGCGCGGCCATTCATCGCGAGCGGGCACTACACCATCGCCGACATCGCGGTGTTCGCCTATGCCAGCCGCACCGAAGAGGCCGGCCTGCCGCTGCAGCCGTACCCGCACGTTCGTGCCTGGATCGCGCGGGTGGAAGCGCAGCCCGGCTTCCTCGCCCAGATGTACCCGTACAGTGGGGACCCGCACAGCGGCGACGAGCTGCCCTGACCTGCGGCAGCGCCGCCGACCGCGGCGCGCACGATCGGCGGCAACGAAGTTCCCGCAGCTGTCTCCCGCCTTCCGCCACGGGCCAGGCAAGACCCTCCGATGGCATACTCGCGGCTTTCCCGCATTCCCAGGAACCGCTGCATGCGCCTGCTTCCCTTCCTCGCCCTCGGCGCCCTCGTGCTGCCGCTGGCCGCCCGCGCCAACGATCCGAACTCGTATGCCCAGCCCGACCAGGTGGTGGTGACGCATCTCGACCTGGACCTGAAGATCGATTTCCCGCACAGGCAGTTGGACGGCGTGGCCACGCTGAAGCTGGACTGGAAGAACCCGCACGCGCAGGCGCTGGTGCTGGACACGCGCGACCTGCAGATCGCCTCCATCGCCGCGGTGGGCGCCGACGGCAAGACCAGCGCGTTGAAATACGCGCTGGCGCCCGCCGACAAGGAGCTGGGCAGCAAGCTCACCATCGAGGCGCCGAAGCATCCGGCGCAGGTACGCATCAGCTACGTCACCTCGCCCGGCGCCTCCGGCCTGCAGTGGCTGCCGCCCGCGCAGACGGCGGACAAGAAGGCACCCTTCATGTTCTCGCAGTCCGAGTCCATCCATGCGCGCTCCTGGGTGCCGCTGCAGGATTCGCCGGCGATCCGCTTCACCTACGACGCCCACGTCAGCGCGCCGAAGGACATCCGCGTGATGATGAGCGCGCTCAACGACGCGAAGCATCTGCTGGACGGCGATTTCCGCTTCGACCAGCCGCACCCGATCCCCTCCTACCTGCTGGCGATCGCCGCCGGCGACATCGCGGTGAAGGAGACCGGGCCGCGCTCGGCCGTGTATGCCGAACCCTCGGTGGTGGACGGGGCCGCGCGCGAGTTCGCCGACACCGAGAAGATGATCGAGACCGCCGAGCGTCTGTACGGCCCCTACCGCTGGGGCCGCTACGACCTGCTGGTGCTGCCGCCCTCCTTCCCCTACGGCGGCATGGAAAACCCGAACATGACCTTCGCCACGCCCACCATCATCGTGGGCGACAAGAGCCTGGTCAGCGTGATCTCGCATGAGCTGGCGCATTCGTGGTCGGGCAACCTGGTGACCAGCGCCGCGTGGCGCGACATCTGGCTCAACGAAGGCTTCACCACCTACGTGCAGGGCCGCATCACCGAGGCGCTGTACGGCAAGCGCCAGGCCGACGAGGAGGCGCTGCTCTCGGCACGCGCGCTGGAGAAGTCCATCGATCGCATGCCCGCGAACTCGCAGAAGCTGGCGCCCGATCCGCGCGGCGTGGGCGCCGACGATGCGCTTTCCGACGTGGCCTACGACAAGGGCTCCTGGTTCCTGCGCACGCTGGAGCAGAGGTTCGGCCGCGAGCACTTCGACGCCTACCTCAAGAGCTATTTCGACCACTTCGCCTGGCACAGCATCACCACCGAGCAGATGCTGGCGTACCTCAAGCCGAACCTGATCGAGAAATACCCCGGCAGGATGAGCTGGGACGAGGTGCAGCAGTGGGTCTACGGCACCGGCATCCCCAAGGATGCGCCGCTGCCCGACTCGCCGCGCTTCGACACGATCGACAAGGAACGCGGTGCCTTCCTCGCCGACACCCTGCCTGCCGCGAAGCTGGACGCGAAGGACTGGAACACCCAGGAGTGGATGTATTTCCTCGACCGCCTGCCCGACGAGCCCAGGCTTGAGCAGGTGCAACAGCTCGACGCCGCTTGGCACCTTACCGGCACGCACAACGCCGAGATCGGCATGCGCTGGTACGTGCACGCCATCGCCGCCGGCGACAAGGCCGTCTGGCCCGCCGCCGCCGAGCACATGGCCCGCATCGGCCGGCTCTACCTCACCATGCCGGTGTACGGCGCCTTCGCGAAGACGCCCGACGGCCTCGCCTACGCCGAGCAGGTCTACGCCAGGGCGAAGGACGGCTACCATCCGCTGACGCAGCAGGCGGTGGAGCGGCTGTTCGCCAAGGCGAAGACGAAGCTGGAAGCAACCGGCGGCAGGTAAGAAAATTGAAGCTCGTCATTCCGGCGAAAGTCGGAATGACGCTCCGCAAGTCCGAAACCCTCTCTGCCTGGCGGGAGGGCATTCAAACCCCGAGAACTCCCATGCCCATCTCCAACGCCTCCACCCGCCCGCTCTGGCAACGCATGCTCATCCGCCGGCTGAAGTTCCTCGCCATCGTGGTCGTGGTGCTGGGCGTGCTGCTGGGCGGCAGCTACCTGTTCGCGCCGCAGTGGCTGTTCCGCGCCGACATCGCGCGCGAAGCGATGGCCGCGCATCTGGAAAAGCACACGGTGCAGGCGGGCGACACGCGCTGGTCGTACTACGAAGGCGGCCAGGGGCCCACCATCGTGCTGCTGCACGGCTTCGCCGACAGCAAGGAAGTGTGGCTGGACGTGGCCAAGCAGCTCACGCCGCACTTCCACCTGGTCATTCCCGACCTGCCGGGCTGGGGCGAGTCCTCGCGCGACATGAACGCGAGCTACAACATCGACAACCAGGCTGCGCGCCTGCAGAGCTTCGTGCAGACGCTGGGCCTGGGCCGCTTCCTGCTGGTGGGCCACTCGATGGGTGGTGCGATCGCCGGCGTCTACGCCGCCGAACATCCCGAGCACGTGGGCGAACTGGCGCTGCTCGATGCGTTCGGGCTGAAGTTCAAGGAAAACGCCTTCGCCCGCGAGACGCTGGCGGGCAAGGACCCGTTCGTGTTCTCCGATCGCGCCGGCTTCTGGCGCAGCGCCGACCTGGTCTTCGACAAGCGGCCGTCGATCCCAGGCCGCTTCGTCGACGTGCTGGTGGCGCGCAACGTGAAGGACCACGCCTTCATCGCCAAGGTGTTTGACGAACTGCGCGAGCCCTCGCAATACCTCGCCGTGCAGAACCGGCTGGACAAGCTCACCATGCCGGTGCTGGGCCTGTGGTGCAAGGACGACAAGATCATCGACATCTCCGCACTGGACAGCCTGCGCAACGGGCTCACCCATGCCCCCGCGATCAGCACCAGCACGCTCATCGGTTGCGGCCACATGCCGGAACTGGAGAAGCCCGAGGAAACCGCGCAGATCCTCACCTCGTTCGCGCTGTCGCACTGAGCGATCACGACTTGCAGGAGCGGCTTCAGCCGCGATCCCGTTACGTTGATCGCGGCTGAAGCCGCTCCTACAACACACCCGGTATCAACGCCTTCGTGCGCCGCATGTAGTCCACGTAGGCGGAGCCGAAGCGTTCGCGCATCCACGCCTCCTCGTGGCGCAGCTTGAACCAGAACGCTGCGGCGACGAGTGCCAGGGCCAGCAGGCCGCGCCATTCGCCAAGCACCAGCGCCGTGCCGAGCAGGCCCAGCAGCATGCCGGTGTAGATCGGGTGGCGCACCCGGTGGTAGGGACCGGCCACGACCAGTTCATGGTCCTGCTTCAGCTGCACCGTGGCGCTCCAGTTGCGTCCGAGCACGACCCGCGCCCAGCAGGCGAGCGCCAGGCCCAGCAACAACAGGGCCAGGCCGACGCACGGCCATATAACGCCATGCGGCAAGAAACGCTGCGCCAGCCATGGCCAAAGCCGCCATGTTCCCCGGCTGAACAGCAGCACGTAGGCCACCACCAGCGGCACGCGATAGGTCAGGAACGAAGCCCAGCCATCCACCCGCGCCGCGGCCTTGTTGCCGAATGCGCTGATGAACCAGTACAGCAGCCACGCAACCCAGATGACGACGACGGCGAGATCGGCGTAATTCTCGAAGGACGACATGGCGGCAATCTGCGAGGAAGTCATGCCAAGCATGCGCCGTAGCCGTACCCGGATCGAGTGACGGTTGTCAGGTGGCTCGTATACTCAACGCGCTTCCGGCCCCAAGCGGAAACTTCGCAAAAAGATCTCAAAGGGAGTGCTGTATGTCGAGCAAGCAAGCGATCTTCGAGTTCGGAGGCAAGGCTGCCGTGCTACTCGGCTGGGCTTCGTTACTAACAATATTCGCGACACTTGGCGCCCTGTCATTTGTTCACGGGGAAAGCGGTTTCCCATCGGCATTTGCGTTCTTCACCATGTTCTTTTCCGTCATCTTCGGCCTTCTGCTTCTGTCGAAATCAGACGTAGTGATTACTGATTACGGCATAGCGAGAATGCTGTGGGGCTGGAAATGGAAGGAGTTCAGGTGGGAAAACGTTGACCGGGTTGCGGAATTCCCCGTTTCGAATGGACAAAGCAAGTACGTGTGGGCACTAAACCTCTTTCCGAGGACCAAGTCAGGAATACGCTTCACACCGTCAGGGAAAATGTTCTTTACGTTGACGATGCGCAATCCTTCTGAGTTGATCGATCAACTGAATCACTTCATCAGTGTTCATCACATTGGCCTGACCGTGCGCACTACGCCCCTGGCTGCCGCTGAGGCTGCAGATCGCCTATCAATCTGAGCTTGCGGAAACCATGGCTTTCCGCTGTCGGCCCGAAACGTACGCCTCACACCATTGGGCCAAGCAAGAACGCCGCGTGCAGAGCTACGGTGCAGTAGTGATGAAAGCTGCCGTCGTCTCAACGATCGTCAATCCGCCACGTCCGCCACCAGCCGGTCCAACTCGGCCTTCAACGTGGCGCCGTTGACGCGCAGCCAGTCGCGCTGCTCGCGCCAGTCGGGCAGCAGCTGGCCCACCTGCGCCCAGAAACGTGGCGCGTGGCTGCGCACCTTGAGGTGGCAGAGCTCGTGCACCAGCACGTAGCGCAGCGCAGCGGGTGGCGCGAGCGCCAGCGCGAGGTCGAGGTTGATGCGGTCGCGGGTGTCGAGGCTGCCCCACAGGCTCTTCATCGGCCGCACCTTGAGCGCGGTCGGCGCCAGGCCCAGTTGCGGCACGTAGAACGCGAGCCAGCGCGAGACGTCGCGACGGATCAGTGATTCGAGATGCGAGGCCAGCAGGCCGCGCGCCACCGGCAGGGCGCGGGTGTGCGGGCGCGGAATCACCAGGGTGAGGCCGTCGGCGTGCGCCTCGATCTTCGGATAGGCGCCGTCGGCCCAGTCCAGCGTGGCCACTTCGCCGCGCAGCGGCAACGTGGTGGCATGGCCCACGCGCAACGGCGGCAGCGGCTTCACGATCAGGTTCAGCTCGTCGAGCTTCTGTTCCAGCCAGTCGGCATGGTGGCGCAGGAAGGCGCTGACCTGGGCCGGATGGGTGCCGTCGGGATAGGTCACCCGCGCGCCCTTGGGCGTGACGGTGAGACGCAGGCGCCGCGCACGCGGATGGGCGGCCTTGAGCACGCGGATGGTATTGCCGCCTGCGGTCGCCAGTTCCAGCCAGTCGCCTTCGAGATGCTGCGCCATGATCCTGCTGCCTGCCCTTTCGGAACCCCGGACAACCGCCTTCGTGGCAGTCATTCGAGTCAGCGGATACGGCTCATGTCCGGATCCGCTTCCGCCGACCGGGCACTTGCGTGCCTGACCGCGTGCGGCGCGTCCCTGTGCCACAGGCACATCGAGATTTTCGCTGCGCCCGGACGGACAGTATGTGGGGAGAACCGCACCCCCGCGCAAGGGCCGCGGGTCATGGACCGCGCCAGGCCTTGCCTGGCGCCAATCTCAGCCGTCACTGGGACGAGGCAGGCCGAACCATTCCTCCAGTTTGGCCAGCAGCCGCTCCAGCTCCAGGGTGAGCAGGGCGAAACCGGCGTCGGCCTCGGCGGATGCGTCCTCGAAGCTGTCGCCCAGCTCGTCCATCACCACGTCGAGGAACTTCAGCTTACGCACGATCAGGTCTTCGCCCAGCACGAAACTCAGGCGCTCGTCGAACACCAGGCCAAGCTGGAACACCTGCTTGCCGTTGCGCAGATGCTCCTTCACCTCTTCCGCATCGAGATCCTGGCGGCGGCACTTGGCGATCGCGCCGGTGGCGGTGGCCGGGTCGCGCAGTTCCACTTCGTCGCCGAACGCGAGGCCGGCGGGCAGCGTGCCGTTGGCGAGCCAGTCGGTCATCAGCGCGCGCGGGCCTTCTTCCGGCGCCAGTGGCACGGCAGGGAAGCTGCCCAGTGCCTCGCGGATCTGGCTGAGCGCGTTCTCGGCCGACTTGCGGCTGGAAGTGTCCAGCACCAGCCAGCCGTGCTTCGTGTCCACGTAGGCCGACATCCGCGAGCTGCGCACGAAGGCGCGCGGCAGCAGCTCGGTGAGCAGGTCTTCCTTGAGGCGCTTGCGCTCGCGTCCGCCCACCTTGCGGCCCTCCTCCTCGGCGATCTTGCGCACCTTGCGCTGCAGCTCGTCGTTGACCACCGCGGCAGGCAGCAGCTTGTCCTCGCCGCCCACGGTGAGCCAGGTGCAGTGCTTCACCGCGTGGGTGAGCGGCGCCTCGTCGCCCCGGCCGACCGGCGGCACGAAGCCCTTGGTGAACATCTCCAGCGGGCCGCAGGGACGCAGGCGGTGCTCGCCAAGCGCTTCATCGAGGCGCTTCAGGTCGTCGGCAACGGCGGGGGAAAAACGGAACAGGGTGAGGTTGCGGAAGAACATGGGGTATCCAATAAAAGCGCGACGAAAACGCCGTTCGCACTGAGCGTAGGCCCGAAGGGCCGAAGTCGAAGTGCAGTGACGTTTCGACTCCGCCCGCCACGCGGGCTACGCTCAACGCGAACGGCTCGTGGTGCTGTGCGAGGTGATCAGCGGCAGACGGCGGCAACTGCCTTGGTCACATAGTCGATATTGCCGGTGTTGAGCGCCGCCACGCAAATGCGGCCGCTGGAAAGCGCGTAGATCGCGAACTCGTCGCGCAGGCGATCCACCTGGGCCTTGCCGAGGCCCGAGTAGGAGAACATGCCGGCCTGCCGGTTGATGAAGCCGAAGTCCGGCGCGCCCAGCGCGGCGAGCTTGTCGACGAAGGCTCCGCGCATCGCGTGGATGCGGCCGCGCATCGCGCCCAGCTCCTGTTCCCACAGTGCATGCAGTTCGACGCTGTCCAGCACGCCCGCCACCAGCTTGGCGCCGTGGGTGGCCGGGCTGGAGTAGTTGGCACGGATCGTGGCCTTGATGCGCGACAGCAGGCGCGCGGCCTCGTCGCGACCGGCGCCCACGAAGCTGAGCGCACCCACGCGTTCGCCGTACAGCGAGAACGACTTGGAGTAGGAGTTCGCCACCACGAAGGCGGGGATGCCCGAGTCGGCCAGCAGGCGCACCGCGGTGGCATCGGCGGCGGCGTTCTTGTCGAAGCCCTGGTAAGCCATGTCGACGAACGGCAGCAGGCCGCGATCCTTCAGCAGCGCCACTACCTGCGCCCACTGCGCGGCGTCCAGGTCCACGCCGGTGGGGTTGTGGCAGCAGGCGTGCAGCAGCACCACGGTGCCGGGCTCCAGCTTGCCGAGATCGGCCAGCATGCCGGCGAAGTCGAGGCCGTGGCTGGCATCGTCGTAGTAGCGGTAGTCGACCAGCTGGAAGCCGGCGGTGCGGAACACCGCATGGTGGTTGCCCCAGCTGGGATTGCTGATCGCCAGCTTCGCGTTTGCACCCAGCACCTGCTTGAGCAGGTCCGCGCCCACGCGCAGCGCACCGCTGCCGCCGATGGTCTGCACGGTGGCCACGCGACCCGCCTCGAGGACGGGCGCACCCTCGCCGAACAGCAGTTTCTGCGTCGCCCGGTTGTACGCCGGCAGGCCGTCGATCGGCAGGTAGCTGCGCGGCAGGTTGTCGCGCGCCAGCACCTGTTCCACCCGGCGCACCGCCTCGAGCACCGGCACCTTGCCCTGCTCGTCCACGTAGATGCCCACGCCCAGGTTCACCTTCTCCTTGCGCGGATCGACGAGGTAGGCCTCGGTGAGGCCGAGGATCGGATCGCCCGGAGCCATTTCAACGGATGCAAAGATGGACACGTTATTCCTCGCTGATGCCACGTATGGAAGTATGGACGTCCATTCGGACGAACGCCCAATGATCTCAGATTTCACCGCCGGCCGCCCGTTCTCCAGCGCCCAACCCCTCGAAATCGAACAACCTGCGATCGGCCAGCTGCGACGGCGCCACGTTGCCCAGCGCGCGGAACATCGTCTCGCTGCGGCCGGGGTGCTCGCGCTCCCACTCGTCCAGCATGCGCCGCACCTGCTTGCGCTGCAGGTTCTCCTGCGAGCCGCACAGGTTGCAGGGGATGATGGGGAACTCCCGCAGCGCCGCGTATTCGGCGATCTCGCTCTCGCGGCAGTAGGCCAGCGGGCGGATCACCACGTGGCGGCCGTCGTCCGAGCGCAGCTTGGGCGGCATTGCCTTCAGGCTGGCCTGGTGGAACAGGTTGAGGAAGAAGGTGGCGAGGATGTCGTCGCGGTGATGGCCCAGCGCGATCTTGGTGACGCCGTTCGCCGCCGCCCAGGTGTACAGCGAGCCGCGGCGCAGCCGCGAGCACAGGCTGCACATGGTCTTGCCCGCAGGGATCACCCGGGTCACCGTGCTGTAGGTGTCCTGCTCGATGATGTGGAACGGCACGCCGCGCGCGCGCAGGTATTCCGGCAGCACGTGCTCCGGGAAGCCCGGCTGCTTCTGGTCCAGGTTCACCGCGATCAGCTCGAAATGCACCGGCGCCTTCGCCTGCAGTTGCAGCAGCAGGTCCAGCAGGGTGTAGGAGTCCTTGCCGCCGGACAGGCACACCATTACCTTGTCGCCGTCCTCGATCATGCGGAAATCCGTGATCGCCTTGCCGGCCTGGTGGCGCAGCCGCGTGGCGAGGCGCTCGACCTCGGCGGCAGGCGTGGAAACGGTTTCGGGCAGCGCGGACATGGCGAAAATCGGGGTGATGGGACGCCTATTGTACCCGCCCGCTCCACCCGCTTCCGGCGGCGCTACACTACGGGGTATCGCCCGCACCGCCGCACACCGTCATGCAGGTACAGGATCACGCCGAAACCGCCCAGCTGCTCGCCGAACTCCGGCTGGAGCATCGCGACCTCGATGCCGCGATCAACCAGCTGGCCAGCGCGATCGGCCGTGACGAGCTGCAGCTCACCCGCCTGAAGAAGCGCAAGCTGCTGCTGAAGGACCATATCGCGCGGCTGGAAAGCAAGCTGATCCCCGACCTCGACGCCTGACGCCCCCTGCCGATGCCCTTCGCCGACACGACCTTGCTGCGCGACGCGCATGTCGCGCTGGAGCCGCTGAGCCTCGACCACGCCCCCGCGCTGGAGGCGGCCGCCGCCGACGGCGAACTGTGGAAGCTGTGGTTCACCAGTGCCCCCGCCCCCGGCCAGGCCCATGCCTACGTGGAGAAGGCGCTGGCCGGCCAGCGCGATGGCACGATGCTGCCGTTCGCGGTGCGCGAGCTGGGCAGCGGCGAGATCGTCGGCACCACCCGCTACTACGACCTCACCCCGGAACTGCCCCGCGTGGCCATCGGCTACACCTGGTACGCCAGGCGCTGGCAGAAAAGCCACCTCAACACCGCCTGCAAGCGCCTGCTGCTCGCGCACGCCTTCGACACGCTGCGCTGCGTGGCCGTGGTGCTGCACACCGACCACCGCAACCTCGACTCGCAGCGCGCGATCGAACGCCTCGGCGCCCACCGCGACGGCGTGCTGCGCAACGACAAGCGCCGCCCCGACGGCAGCCTGCGCGACACCGTGTGCTATTCGATCCTCGACCGCGAATGGCCGGACGTCAGCTGCTGGCTGGAACTGCGCCTGCAGCGGCTGAGCGCCGGGTCGCCTGCGTAGGAGCGCACCCTGTGCGCGAATGCTTTTCCATTACGTGACGAAGAGCAATCGCGCACAGGGTGCGGTCCTACAGCAGGCGGTTGACCAGCCGGTCCAGCCGCACCCGGCTCAGGCGGCGCAGCAGCCGTCGCACTTCCGGCGGATAGTGCCGGGGGCTTTCCAGTGCATGGTAGTCGGCGAGCCTCGTGGCATGCCGGCGCAGCGCCGCCCACTCGGCCTCGTGCATCGCGTGCAGGTGCCGCGCGGGGTCGCGCAGCAACAGGCCGTTTTCCAGGTCCAGCGCCCAGGCGCGCGGGTTGAGGTTGTGGCCGGTGAGCAGGGCCATGTCGTCGTCGGCGAACAGGCCCTTCAGGTGATAGCTGTTGTCGCCGTCGCGCCACAGCCACAGGCTCAGCTGGCCGCTGGCGATCTGGTGCGCATGCGTGCGGGCGAAGCGGCGCAGGTTGTTCTCGTACAGGTAGGGCAGCAGGCCGATGGTGCGGAACGGCTGGCCGGGCGGAATGTAGAAATCGTTGGCGGTCTTGTCGCCCACCATGATGTCGACGCTGCAGCCGCGCCGCAGCGCCTGCCCCACCGCTGCACGCACCGGCCGCGGCAGGTTGAAGTACGGCGTGAGCAGCACGATGCGTCGCCGCGCACCGCGCAACAGGGCAAGCATGGCGTCGTTGAGCGCATTGTCGGCGCGACCGAAGCCTTTCAGCGGGGTGACCGCCACGGCGCCATCCGGCAATGCCACCGTCGGCACCCCGTAGCCCGCCTGCTGCAACTGCTGGCGGAACGCGCGGATCATCGGCAGCAGGGTACGCGTCGGCGGCGGATCGGGCAGGTCGAGCCGGCGCACCGCCTCGCTGTCACGGAACTGCCGCTGGACAAACGCCGCCATGCCGTCGGCCAGCGCGGCATCACGGATGCAGTGGCAACGATCGAGTCGATAGCGCCCGTGCTTCGCCAGATAGACGTCGTTGAGGCTGGCACCGCTGTACAGCACCGTGTCGTCGAACACGAAGCCCTTGAGGTGCAGCACGCCGAATAGTTCGCGGTTCTGCACCGGCACGCCCCACACGCGCACGCCGCCGCCGTGGCGCTGCGCGCAGTCGCGGTACATCGCCGCGTTGCCCGCGCTTTTCTGCTTGCCGATGAGGCCGCGCTGGGCGCGATGCCAGTCCACGAACACGTCGATTTCCAGCCCGGGCCGCCGCGCACGCGCAGCGTAGAGAGCTTCCATCACTTCCCGGCCCGCGTCGTCGTCCTGCAGGTAAAGCGTCACGATCACGATGCGCCGCGTGGCCTGCGCGATCTGCGCAAACAGGGCCTGGTGCAGGGCCTGCGGTCCCTGCAGGGTTTCGATGGCGCCGGGCGGCACGGCGAAGCCGGGCAACGTCTCCAGCCACGCCCGCGATTTCGGGCGCAGCGGCGAGACGAGGCGGCGTGCAATCCGCCGTGGCGCATCGATCAGCGTGTTCATGCGCCAAAGGATAGCGAAAGCGGGAAAACTTGCCCGCCCTGCACCGCGTCACTGCCTGGCGCTGGCCGCCTGCACCGCATCGTCCCTGAAGCCGCCGCCCAGCGCCTCGACCATGCGCACCGCCAGCTCGGCCTGCCTGCTTTGCAGCACGGCTTCGTTCTGCTCGGCCGTGAGCAGCATGCGGCGGGCGACCAGGGTGTTCAGCTCCGTGCCCAGCCCTGCCTTGTAGCCGATCTGCGCATTGTCGTAGGCGCCTTGCGCGTTGTGCAGCACGTCCTGTTGTGTCTGCAGCTGGCTCTGCACGGAGCGCGACAGGCTGAGCAGGTCGGCCACCTGGTTCACCGCGTGCACCAGTGTCTGGTTGTAGCTGGCCACCGCCTCGTCGTACAGCGCATCGCGGGCACCGAGGCCGGCACGCAGGCGCTTGCCGTCGAACAGCGGCAGCGACAGCGCGGGACCGACGCTGTAGGTGCGCGCGGGCAGCTGGAACAGCGGCACGTTGTCGCCCAGCGCGAGGAAGCCCGCCATCGCGCTGATGTTGAGATTGGGCATGAATTGCGACTTGGCCGCCTTGATGTCCTGCGCGGCGGCTTCCACGCGCCAGCGCGCGGCGACCAGGTCGGGGCGGCGGCCCAGCAGGTCGGCCGTGAGGTCGGGTGGAATCGCCAGCGACACCGGCCGGGGCTCGGCCGGCGGCGCAATCCGCAGGCCGCGATCCGGTCCCTTGCCCAGCAGCACGGCGAGGCTGATGCGCGCGCTGTCGATGGCCGCGGCGGCGGCGGCCAGATGCTGGTGCGCGATGCCGGCTTCGGCACGCGCCTGCAACAGGCTGTCGGGCAGGCCCAAGCCGCTGGCGACGAGGGTATGGGTGAGCGCGGCGATGTGGTCCGAACGTTCGACGTCGCGCTGCGCGATGTCGCGCAACACGAAGGCCTGGCGCAGCTGGATGTAGGCCAGCGCCACGTTCGCCGACAGCTGGATGCGCGCCGCGCGGCGATCCACCTCCGCGGCACGGCTGCGACCCAGCGCGGCTTCCCACGCGGCGCGCTGGCCACCCCACAGGTCGAGGTTCCACGAGAAGTCGATGCCGGCACTCTGCATCCATGCGAACGTGCCCACGACCTCCGGCAGCACCAGGCCGACCTCCTTCTCGGAGAGCCGCGCGCCGGTGGCGGCGTAGCTGGCTTCCACGCTGGGATCGCGCGCGGCGTCGAGCGCCTGCGCCTCGGATTGCGCCAGCCGTGCGCGCGCATCGGCCACGGCGAGGCCGGGGTTGTCGTGCAGCGCTTCGGCGATCAGCGCGTCGAGCTGCGCATCGCCCAGCGCATGCCACCAGTCCTGCTGCGGCCATGCGGCGGGACTCAGCTGCGCACCGGCAAGGCTTTGCTGCGATTGCAGGCTGTCCGGCGCGATTTCGTGGCCAGTGGGGCGCAGGCCGTGGGTGGACGCGCAGGCGGCCAGCACCAGCGCCAGCACGGCCGATGCCAGCGTGCGCGGCAAGCGCGGAACGATGCCCTCGCGGATCATGGCCGCTCCTGCTGCGAGGCGCGGACACCGGCGCGCGGATGCACCTCGATGGTGGCGGTCATGCCGGCGACCAGCACGCTGCCCGCGGGCATGCGACTCGCGTCGATGTCGATGCGCACCGGGATGCGCTGCGCCAGGCGCACCCAGTTGAAGGTGGGATTCACGTTGGCCAGCTGCTCGGGGCTGCCGGGGTTGTCGCGGTCGGCGATGCCGCGCGCGATGCTGTCGATGCGGCCCTCGAGGTGGATGCCGCCGGCCATCAGGCGCACGTCCACCGGGTCGCCCGCGTGCAGCTGCGGCAGCTTGGTCTCCTCGAAATAGCCGTAGAGGTAGTAGCTGTGGCTGTCCACCAGCGCCATCCGCGGCGCGCCCGCGCTGGCATAGTCGCCCACGCGCACCTGCACGTTGGTGGCGTAGCCGTCCACCGGCGCGCGCACCTGGGTGCGATTGAGATTGAGCTCGGCGTTCTGCACCGCCACCTGCGCCTGCGTCATGGCCGACAACGCCTGGTCATGGGCCGCCCGGGCCTGCTTCAGCGCGGCTTCGGACTGGTGCCAGGCCGCTTCCGCCGCCTCCGCGGCGGCGACCGCATTGCTGCGCGCCTCGCTGGATACCACGCTGCCTGCCGGCACCTGGGTGCGGCGCCTCGCCTGCTCGCGGTACATCGCGTAGTCGGTCTTGCGTGCCGCCACGGCGGCGGTGGCCGCGGCGATGTTGGCGTCGGCGGCATGCACGCTGGCGCCAGCCGCGGCCAGGTTGGCCCGGGCCTGGTCGAGCGCCAGTTGGTAGCGCGACGGATCGATCACCAGCAGCACGTCGCCGCGATGCACGAACTGGTTGTCGTGCACCGGCACCGCGGTGACCAGGCCGGCCACATCCGGCGCGACCTGCACCACGTCGGCGCGCACGCGGCCGTCGCGGGTCCACGGCGAGTACAGGTAGTGCTTCCACAATGCGTGGCCGAGCAAGGCGGCGATCACCACCACCACGGCGGTGAGCAGGAAGCGCAGCAGCGAAGTCTTGTTCATGGAGGTACTCAGTTGAGCAGCAGCAGGCCGGCGAGGCCGAACAGGCAGGCGAACAGGGCCAGGCGGAACAGTGGCGGGTGCCACACGTAGCGATGCAGGCCGTAGCGGCCGATCAGCGCGTCCACCAGCACCATCAGCAGCAGGCAGCCGAGGAAGATCGGCAGCAGGCCGGGCACCAGCACGCCATAGATGGAGATCTCACGTGGCACGGGCAGGCTCCCCGACAGACATCCAGGTGGCCAGCGGCGACTCGTCGTCGCGCAGCGCGCCCAGCAGTTGATACAGGCGCGGGCGCAGCGCGGGCGCGGCGGCGCAGGTCTCGATCGCGTCGCGCACGGCGTCCTCCGCGTGCTGCCGGCGCGCGGCGTCGGGGCGGCGGTACAACTGCGCCACTGCCTGTACCGCGCGCTCCACTGCCTCGCGCACTTCGAGCGCCGCCGTGCTGGCGCGCAGCTGCTGGCGCAGCTCGATCAGCGCACGCCCGCTTTCCTGCACCGCCAGCGCCCAACCCAGCAGTTCGCGTGACTGCCGGCTGCCCGGACGGGTGTGCACGATCACCTGGTGGAACAGGTCGCGGCTGACACTCTCGAAGCGCCACGGCAGGCCCTCCAGCGGCGCACTGGCCGCCTGCACCACCTGCTCGCGCAGACGCTGGAACTGCCGGCGGCGCTGCCAACCGCTGCCGGTGACGCGCGGCACGAACACGAAGGCGACCGCCGCCAGCGCCACGCCGGCGAGTTGCGCGATGGCGTCGTTCAGGGCATGCACCAGGTCGTACACCATCGGGTTCCTCAGGGCGAGAATGTAGACGACGCCGATCGCGTAGCCGCCGCCCACGCCGCTGAATTCGGCATGGGCATTGAGCCACGCCCCGATGACCAGCAGTGGCAGGGTCGCCGCGACCAGCATCACGAAGCCGTCGCTGCCCGGCAGCAGCCAGTACGCCGCATAGATGCCGGCCAGCATGCCCAGGGCATAGCCAAGCAGCATGCTGAACGCGGAGGCCAGCGGGTTCGGCGTCGCCGCGAGCAGGCCGCTGAAGATGGTGGCCAGCAGCATCGCGCTGACGCCGAACGGCCAACCGCTGGCGATCCAGAACGCGCTCAACACGGTCATGGTGAGGAAGGTGCGCAGCACGGCCACCATGGCGCCGGTGGCGTCGTTGCCGCGGCGGAAATGCACGCGCTCCACGCCGCCTCGCTGCACCTGCCCGCGCAGCGCCAGCTCCACCTCGACATAGCCGCACAGCTCGTCGAGGAAGCGCCTGAGCAGCGTTGCGCCGGTGTCGAAGGCCAGCTGCGGACGTCCCGGCGCCAGGCTTTCGCGCAGCTCCGCCTGCAGTGCCGGTAGCTGTCGCGCGCATTCGCGCAGGCGCGGCGCCAGCACCGCGGGGTTGTGCAGATCCTCGGGCGCCGTGGTCAGCGCCGCGCCCAGCGGGCGGTACAGCGCGATCAGCGCATCCACCTCGGCCGCGCGGCCCTCGCGCTGCAGCCGGTTGATGATGTGGTGCAGCGACTGGAAGCTGGTCGCCGCCGCCATGTTGTGCTGGTTGAGCAGGCGCATGCGGGTGCTGCGCACGCGGATTTCCGGGTCCTCGAAAATCACCGATGCGCGCAGGTTCTCCAGCTGCACCGCGGCGCGCACGAAGCGCAGGTGCGCCTGCTCCATCTCCGCGCGCGGGATGCTGCCGCCGGTGCTGCCGCGCACGAAGTCGATGAAGTGCGCGAAATGCTCGCGGGCGCTCTGCCGCAGCACCGGGCGCAGGCGCTCGGGGAACACCAGGTCGCTGACCACGCCGGCCACCACGATGCCCAGCATCACCTCGCTCACACGCATCAGCGCCGAATCGAACACGCCCAGCGGATCGTTGACCGCCGGCAGCGCCACGATCGCCGCGGTGTAGCCGGCCAGCACGAAGCCGTAGGACATGAAGTTGCGATACAGCGTGGCGCCGCCGGCGCACAGCCCCACCCAGATCGACAGGCTGAGCAGGAACAGCTCGCGCTGCTGCGGAAACACGCACATCAGCGCCAGCCCGAACGCGCTGCCGCACAGCGTGCCGATCGCGCGATAGAAGCCCTTCGCCAGCACCATGCCGCTGTGCGGGTGCATCACGATGCCCACCGTGATCATCGCGGTGGCCGGCTGCTCCAGCCGCAGCCACATCGCCAGCCATGCAGCCAGGTACAACGCCAGCAGCGTCTTGGCCACGAACAGCCAGGCACCACGTTCGCCGGCGAATACCTCCGCCAGCGCCGGCCAGCGACGCGCCGCCTGCCCCACCTTCATCGATACCGACGACATGGCCTCAACCCTGCTCCAACATCAGTCGCGTTCCAGCTGGTCCAGGAATTTCTTGAGCAGACGCTCCAGTTGCGCCGTCTCGGCAGGCTTCAGGCCGGCGGTCTGGCGCTCCAGCAGCGTGCAGATCGCGGGCATGAAATCGTCGATCATCGCCAGCCCCTGCCGGCTCAGGGTCAGGCTCACCTTGCGCCGGTCCTCGTCGCTGGCGGTGCGCTCGATCAGCCCCTTTTCGCACAGGCTGTCTGCAAGCCGCGTGATATTGGCCGACTTCTCGCCCGCCGCCTCGGCCAGCTGCGAGGGATTCAGCGTGTAGCCCTCGGTGCCGTACAGCATCATCAGGATGTTGTATTCCGGATGGCTGATCCCCCATGGCTTCAGCAACGCATTGGCGTCGTCGTGCACGCGCTTGTAGAGGTGCTTGATCAGGCGCACCAGCACCGCCGGCTCGCGCGGGAACGCGGGCTGGAGGCGGCAGGTGACGGCGAGGCGTTGTTCGGTGGGGGCAAAGCTGTTCATGGCCAAAGGCGGTTGTTACTGTCTGTGTATGTATTTCATATATGAAATATATGGATGTGAATTTTATGCCCCGGGCGGGCGACCTGCAAGCCCTCCCATGCCGACCTTCACTTCCGCGCCCGCGCAGCCGGTGCCACGATGGTTGCCGGTTCGACACGCCAACGGCGGCCACGCGCCATCCGCGCCGATCCGCCCACACACGGAGGGGACGCGATGAAACGCTGGTTGCTCCTTGGGTTTTCCGGTCTGCTGCTGGGCAGCGCTGCCGGCGCGATGGCCGACGAAGGCATGTGGACGCTGGACCATCTGCCGGTGAAACAGCTGCAGCAGCGCTACGGCTTCACGCCTACGCCGCAGTGGATCGACCTGATCCAGCACGCGGCGGTGCGGCTGGCCGAAGGCTGCTCCGGCTCGTTCGTCTCCGCCGACGGCCTGGTGATGACCAACCACCACTGCGCCAACGCCTGCCTGTCCCAGCTCTCCGGCAACGGCCACAACTACATGGCCGACGGCTACGTGGCGATGAAGCAGGAGGACGAGCCGAAGTGCCCCGACGTGGAGCTCAACCAGCTCGACTCGATCACCGACGTTACCGCCAAGGTGAACGCGGCGACGAACGGCAAGAGCGGCGCCGAGCGCATCAAGGCCGAACGCGCGATCGACAGCAAGCTGGAAGAGCAATGCGTGGCCGGCGACCCGAAGACGTGGCGTTGCGACGTGATCTCGCTGTACCACGGCGGCCGCTACGCGCTGTACAAGTACCGCCGCTACCAGGACGTGCGCCTGGTGTTCGCGCCCGAGCAGAGCATCGCCTTCTTCGGCGGCGACCCGGACAACTTCAACTTCCCGCGCTACGACCTCGACGTCACCTTCTTCCGTGCCTATGTCGACAACAAGCCGGCGAAAACTCCGCAGTTCCTGAAGTTCGACCCGCACGGGCCGAAGGCCGGCGAGCTCGCCTTCGTGGTCGGCAACCCCGGCTCCACCCAGCGCCAGACGCCGTGGATCCAGCTGTCGGCCATGCGCGACGACATGCTGATCCCGTTCTACGGCTACCTGTCCGACCTGCGCGGCGTGCTGTGGCAGTACGGCCGCGCCGGCGCGCAGCAGGCCAAGGAAGCGCAGGACATGCAGTTCGGCATCGAGAACACGCTGAAGGTGTTCAAGGGCTGGCTGGAGACGCTCACCAACGAAGGCTTCATCGAGAAGAAGCAGAAGGATGACGCCGCCCTGCGCGACTGGATCGCCGCCGACCCGGCACGCCGCGCGAAGTACGGCGACCCGTGGGCGGAGCTGGCCAAGGCCCAGCAACGCGGCAAGGAATTGCAGGACCGCTACATGATGATCGCCGGCGGACGTGGCTTCGGCGTGGGCACCCAGCTGTTCGCCGACGCGATGACCCTGGTGCGCGGTGCGGCGCAGCGCGCCAAGCCCGACGCCGAACGCCTGCCGCAGTTCCGCGATGCCAACCTGCCCGCGGTGGAGCAGGAACTGGAGGCGAAGGTGCCGGTGTATCCGGAGTACGAACGCACCATGATGGCGTGGTCGATGGAGAAGATGCGCCAGATCCTCGGTGCCGACGACCCCTTCGTGCACGCAACGCTGGGCAAGCAGTCGCCCGACGAGCTGGCGAAGACGCTGGTGGACGGCACCAAGCTGGCCGATCCCGCGGTGCGCAAGCAGCTGTGGGACGGCGGCGAGAAGGCCATCGAGGCATCCACCGACCCGATGATCGTGTTCGCGCGCCAGATCGAACCGACGGCGACGAAGCTGCGCAAGCAGTACGAGGACGAGGTGCAGGCGCCCACCACCAAGGCCGACGAGGCGATCGCCCAGGCCCGCTTCGCCCGTGAAGGCACCAGCAGCTACCCCGACGCCACCTTCACCTTGCGCCTGTCCTACGGCAAGGTGGTGGGCTGGAAGGAAGGCGACCACGAGGTGCCGCCGTTCACCGACTTCGCCGGCGCCTACACCCGCGCCACCGGCGCCGACCCGTTCAAGCTGCCGGACAGCTGGATCAAGGCGAAGGGTTCGCTGGATCTCTCCACTCCGTTCGATTTTGTCACCGACAACGACATCATCGGCGGCAACTCGGGCAGCCCGGTGGTCGACCGCGACGGCCACGCGATAGGCCTGATCTTCGATGGCAACATCCATTCCATCGGCGGCGACTTCACCTACGACGGCAGCAACAATCGCGCGGTGGCGGTGGATACCGCCGCATTGATGGAAGCGGTCCGCAAGGTCTACAAGCTGCCACGGCTGGCGGACGAGCTGGCCAGCGGACACCTGTGACCCTTCCTTGCCGCGCTGCGCAGCGATCCGAAAATATCCTCGCGATCATCCCTGATCGCGAGGATCAGACGGGCGGTCATCCACAAACGCAAAGGGCGCCGATCGGCGCCCTTCTGTTCTTTGTCCGTGGCGGCAAACCGAAGCTCAGTTGCCCTTGACCGGAAAGGTCTGCGCACCACCGCCCTGTGCCGGCGGGGGTTGGTTGCCCGGTGCGGCAGCAGGCTGGATGACGCGCGAGCCGCACTGGTAGGCGCCCCAGGGCTGCGAGCCGTCGCTGGGTTCGGCCAGCGGCTTGATGGTGTCGGCGTGCATGGTGGCGGCTTCGTTGCGCGCCATCACCTGCAGTTCGTCGCGTACCTTGATGTCGTTGCGGTCCACCGGGCCCACGTGATCCATCACCGAGACGGTGATCTTGCCCAGGTCGCGGCAGCCGGAAACATCGCCGTTCCACGCCGTGCGCACGTTCTGCGACGCCGGGGTGGGATTGATGCCCCACGTGCAGGCGCCCAGCAGCAGGGTGGGAACGAGCAGCAGCACGGTCTTGCGCATGGACGACTCCGATGTCGGGATGAAAAGGCCGGGCGGCGAACCGCCCGGCCTCCATGCTAGCGCGCGATGCTGGATCGCGCCTGTATGGGTAATGCTCCGTCCGCCAATCCTGCCATCGATGGTCGAACGCGCACCCTGTTCCGCTCGTCATTCCGGCGCAGGCCGGAATGGCGAACAAAAGCTACTTCGCCACCGGCTTGCCGTCGGCGTCGAGCACCTGCACCTCGCCCAGGTCCAGCGCACGCACCGGCGCCTCGATCTGCTTGAGGTCGCCCACGATCACCCAGGTCATCGCCGCAGGCTGCACGATTTCCTTGATCGCAACCTCGGCCTCGGCCGGCGTGATCGCTTCCAGCTTCGGCTTCAGCGTCTGCACGTAGTCGTCGGGACGGCCGTACTCGACGATGCCGTTCATCGCGCCCAGCACCGCGCTGGTGGTCTCGTAGCTGCCCGGCAGCGCGCGGATGCGCTGGTCCTTGATCTTGGCGATCTCGGCGGCGGTCAGCGGCCTGTCGCCAACCACGGCGCGCGCCTCCTTCAGCACCTCCTCGGCGGACGGCGCGGTCTTGTCGGTCTGCACCGGCGCATAGAACAGCATCGGCCGCTGGCCCTGGGCATCCATCAGGAAGCTCTGCGCGCCATACGCCCAGCGCTTGTCCTCGCGCAGGTTCATGTTGAGGCGTGAGGTGAAGGTGCCGCCGAACGCGCCATTCGCCACCTGGATGGCGAGGTTGTCCGGCGCGCGCGTGGACGGCGCGAGCAGGCCGGCCATGATCAGCGACTGCGGCGCATCGGGCCGGTCGATCAGGAACACGCGTGGCCTGGCCTGCGCGGCCACCTTGGCGATGTTCTTGTGCGGGATCGCGGTGGCCGGAGCTTTCCAGTCGCCGAAGGCGGCATTCAACTCGGGAATGATCTTGTCCAGCGTGGTATCGCCGGCCACGAGGATCTTCACGTTGTCCGGGCGCAGCCAGTTCTGCTGGAACGCGCGCAGGTCGGCGGCGGTGAGCGCCTTGATGCTGCCCTCGGTGCCGCTGCCGGTGAACGGGATGCCGTAGGCGTGGTCGGCGCCGTACAGCAGCGGCGGCAGTACGCGCAGTGCGAGGCCGACCGGCTGGGTCTTCTCCTGTGCGATGTCGGCCAGCCACTGGCCGCGCACGCGCTCGATGTCAGCCGGCTTGAACGCGGGATTGCGCACGATGTCGGCAAACAGCGCCAGCGAGGACTGGAGCTGGTCGTTCAGCGCGTTGAGCGAGGCGCTGCAGTTGTCCAGGCCGCAGCCGACATTGGTGATCGCACCCAGCCGCTGCCGGGCTTCGGCGATCGCCACTGAATCGAGCCGGGTGGTGCTCTCGTTCATCAGGGTGGCGGTGAAGTTCGCGGTGCCGAGCTTGCGGCCCTGGTCGGCGGCGTAGCCGGCGTCGAACAGCAACTGCACCTGGGTCACCGGAATGGTGTGGCGCTGGGCGAGGATCACCTCGATGCCGTTCTTCAGCTTGCCGCGCTCGAGCTTCGGGAAGCTCAGTGCGGGGAAGGCGTCGACCTGCGGCACGCCCTCGCCGCGGTCCACGTCGCTCTTCGCCACGCTGTACGCGTGCGCGGCCGGCAGCTTCGACTGCAGGCGGCCGGCGGCGTCGCCCAGCGGCTTCACCGCCTTGTCCTCGGCCACCGGATCGAAGCCCTTGCCGGCGGGCAGCACGGTGAGCAGGTAATCGCCCTTGCTCAACCACTGGTCGGCCGCCGCCTTGACGGACGCCGGCGTGGCCGCGTCGGCGCGTTCGAGGTCGAGCCGGTAGGCGCCGGGATTGCCACGGTAGACCTGGCCCTCGGCGAGGATCACCGCCTTGCCACCGAAACCACCCACCTTCTCCAGCCCCCGCACGAACTGGGCGCGGTTGCCGATCTTGGCGCGATTGAGCTCATCGGCGGTGGGGCCGCTGGCGAGGAACTTCTCCAGCTCGTCATTGATGGCGGCTTCCACCTTCGCCGGATCGACGCCCTGCTTCACGTCGGCCTGGATCTGGAACTGGCTGGCCAGCGCGAAGGGCGCGATGCTGGCGGTGACGTCGTCCGCCAGCTTGTCCCGATAAACCAGCCGCTGGTACAGCCGCGAGGTCTTGCCGCCGCCGAGCACGGTGCTGGCGAGGTCGAGCTGGATCGCGGCGTCGCTGCCCAGCTGCGGTACCACCCAGGTGCGATAGATGCGCGGCTGCGCCACGTGGTCGTGCTGCACGCCGCGGGTGGACACCGCCAGCGGGGTGATCCACGGCTGCTGGCGCGCCACCGGCTTGCCGGCCGGGATGTCGCCGAAGTACTTCATCGCCTTCGCGCGCGCCTCGGCCACGGTGATGTCGCCGGCCAGCACCAGGGTGGTGTTGGCGGCGCCGTAGTTGTCGTGGAACCACTGCTTCACGTCGGCCAGCGAGGCCGCGTCGAGGTCGGCCATCGAGCCGATGGTGTCGTGCTGGTAAGGGTGGTTCGCGGGATAGGTGTTGGCGAGGATGTTCTCGTCCACGCGGCCGTAGGGGCGGTTCTCGCCCTGGCGCTTCTCGTTCTGCACCACGCCGCGCTGGGTGTCGAGCTCCTTCTGGCCGATCGCGCCAAGCAGGTGGCCCATGCGGTCGGACTCCATCCACAGCGCCATGTCCAGCGCGGTGGTGGGCACGGTCTCGAAATAGTTGGTGCGGTCGAACCAGGTGGTGCCGTTCATGTCGGTGGCGCCGGCCAGCTCGAACGGCTGGAAATAGGTGCCCTTGTGATGCTCCGAGCCCGAGAACATCAGGTGCTCGAACAGATGGGCGAAGCCGGTCTTGCCCTTCGGCTCGTCGGCCGAACCGATGTGGTACCAGATGCTCACCGCCACCACCGGCGCCTTGTGGTCCTCGTGCACGATCACGGTGAGGCCGTTCGGCAGGGTGAAGCGGGTATAGGCGATCTCCGGAATGCCATGCGTGGCCGGCGCGCTCTGCGCGGCTGCCGCCACGTCCGGCGCGACACCGCCGGCGACGCTCATCAGGCCTGTGATCAGCAGGGCGAGTGGCTTGCTTCCCATCGTGTTGCTCCTTTTCGGGTCGGGTATCGCCCGAGGCTAGGGGAGATCGCAAGTTCCTGGTAGTGACGAAGGACACGACCCCGCTATCCGTCCGGACAGCTGTCCGGTTGGCTCGTCCGGTTGTCCGCGGACAACCGGTTGGTTCGCCCACCTCTTTATGAAATTTCTTTAAATTCAATATATTGAAAGACTGCTCCGGCTTGGCACGCGGATTGCACATTGATACGTGCAGGAACCACCCACCCTTGTCGGAGACACATCATGAAATACGAGAACCTGATGCTGAGCGGTCTGTTCGTCGCCTGCCTGCTGGTTTGCACCCTGGTGCTGGGCGCGATGCTGAAAGCCACCCCGTCGTCGGTGCAGCTGGCCACCACCAGCATCAGCAGCGTCCTGCTGGCTGCCCCCGCGCAATGCGCGCTGCCGGCCGACGGCGTGATCTGCCCGCGTCTGCCGGGCTGAGCCCCATCCCCTCGATACGATCAAAGGAGTATCGCCATGAAACACGAAACCCTGATGCTGCATGGCCTGTTCGCCGCCTGCCTGCTGGTCTGCACCCTGGTGCTGGGCTCGATGCTGACGGCCAGCCCCGCCTCGTTGCGGCCAGCCGGCGCCCATGCACTGGCAGTCTCGACCAGTTCCTGCGTGGCGCCGGATGGTGTGCAGTGCCCGCTGCCGCGCGGCTGAGCACCGGATGATTGGCTCGCGCGCCGCCGCGCACGCGATAATCGCCGGATGCTGCACGTCATCCTGTTCCATCCTGAAATTCCGCCGAACACCGGCAACGTCATCCGCCTGTGCGCCAACACCGGCGCCGCGCTGCACCTGATCCGCCCGCTCGGCTTCGCGCTCGACGACACGCGCCTGCGCCGCGCGGGGCTGGACTACCACGAATACACCCGCGTGCTGGTGCACGACAGCCTTGACGACTGCCTCGCGACCATTGGCCAGCCACGCGTGTACGCGTTCACCACCCGCGGCCACACGCGCCATGTCGATGTCAGCTACACCGACGGCGACGCACTCCTGTTCGGCTGCGAGACCGCCGGCCTGCCTGCCGAGGTGCTGGACGCCATTCCCGAGGCGCAGCGCATGCGGCTGCCGATGCGGCCGGACTGCCGCAGCCTCAACCTTTCCAACGCGGTCGCGGTGGCTGTGTACGAAGCCTGGCGGCAGCTCGGCTTCGACGGCGCTACCGACTAAACACCCCTCTCCCGCAAGCGAGAGAGGGGAGCCAATCGCCGCTCGCCCGCTACAATCGACGGATGATCGATCCCATTCCCAATGCCTGGCTGCCGTCGCCACTGCGCAAGCTGGCCGGGCGCGCGCTGGAAACCGCGCTGAACCACACGCTGTCGCTCGATCCCGACACACGGCACAAGCTCGCCGCCCTGAACGGCCGCCGCGTGCTGTTGCACCTGCGCGGGCCGGAGCTGGCACTGGCCGTGCGCGTGGAAGACGGCCGCCTCAAGGTCGGGCCGCCGGACGCAGGCGAGGCCGACGCAAGCACGCTGCGCGTGGCTGCCACGCCCGGCAGCCTGCTGGCGATGGCGCTGCGCAGCGGCGACGGCGTGGCGCCAGGCAAGGTGGAGATCGCCGGCGATGCCGACCTTGCGCGGCGGCTGGAAAAGCTCGCCGCGCAGTTCGCGCCGGACTTCGAGGAAGCGTTCGCGCGCAGCTTCGGCGACGTGCTCGGCGTGCCGCTGGCGCGCGCCGTGCGCAAGGCGCTCGCGCACGCGAAGGAAACCGCCAGCCACCTCACCGAGGACGGCGCCGCCTGGCTGCGCGACGAGTCGCGCCTCGCGCTGGCACCCGGCGAGGCGGAAGCCTTCCTCGACGGCGTGGATGCGCTGCGCGAACGCGGCGAGCGGCTGGAAGCCCGCCTCGCCCGGCTGGAAGCGCGCCTGAAAGGGACGCACACCAAAGGAGCGGGCACGTGACGCCGCTCGCCGTCGTACCGCGCCTGCTACGCGTCGCCATCGTGCTGCTGCGCTACCGGCTCGACGAGCTGGTCGACGCCGCCCATCTGTTCCGGCCGCTGAAGCTGCTGCGCCCGCTGTTGGGCCGGCCCGTCGTCGACGTGCGCCTGCTGCCGCGCGGCGCGCGCCTGCGCCTGGCGCTCACCGAGCTGGGCCCGATCTTCGTCAAGGCCGGCCAGGTGCTGTCGACCCGCCGCGACCTGGTGCCCGAGGACATCGCCGACGAGCTGGCCCTGCTGCAGGACCAGGTGCCGCCCTTCCCCGGCGTCGAGGCCAAGCTCATCGTCGAGCGCGAGCTGAAGTCGCCGATCCACCTGCTGTACGCGCACTTCGACGAGACGCCGCTGGCCTCCGCCTCGATCGCCCAGGTGCACGCGGCCACCCTGCCGGACGGCCGCACCGTGGTGGTGAAGGTGCTGCGCCCCGGCATCGACGCCAAGATCGCGCGCGACGTGCGACTGCTGCATTCGCTGGGCCTGCTCGCGCAGCGCTGGCATCCGAACGCCGACAAGATCCGCCCGCTCGACGTGGTGACCGAAGTCGAGAAGATGCTGGAGCACGAGCTGGACCTGCAGCGCGAAGGCGCCAGCGCCAGCCTGCTGCGGCGCAACTTCGCCAGCGGTGTGGATCTCTACGTGCCCGAGGTGCACTGGGAGCTCACCAGCGCGCGCGTGCTCACGCTGGAACGCGTGCACGGCATCAGCAGCGACGACATCGCCGCGATCGACGCCGCCGGCATCGACCGCAAGGCGCTGGCCGCCAAGGGCGTGCGGGTGTTCTACGAACAGGTGTTCCGCGACAACTTCTTCCACGCCGACGCCCACCCCGGCAACATCTGGGTAGACCCCACGCGCCCCGCCGAGCCGCGCTTCATCGCGCTGGACTTCGGCATCATGGGTTCGCTGCCTGAGGCCGACCAGTACTGGCTGGCGCAGAACTTCATCGCGCTGTTCGAGCGCGACTACGCGCGCATCGCCAAGCTGCACGTCGATGCCGGCTGGATGCCGTCCACGGTACGGCTGGACGAGCTGGAAGCGGCGGTGCGCACGGTGTGCGAGCCCTACTTCACCCGCCCACTGTCGCAGATCTCGCTGGCCGAACTGGTGGTGAAGCTTTTCCAGACCGCACGCCGCTTCGAACTGACCCTGCAGCCGCAGCTGATCCTGCTGCAGAAGACCCTGCTCAACATCGAGGGCGTGGGCCGCCTGCTGGATCCCGAGATCGACATCTGGGCGGTGGCGCACCCGGTGCTGAAGCGCATCCTGCGCGAGCGCTACAGCCCGCTGCGCACGCTGCGCGAGGTACGCAAGCGCCTGCCCGAGTGGTTCCACCTCGCCCCGCGGCTGCCCGAACTGGTGCACGACTCGCTGGAGCGCATCGCGCGCGGCGAACACCGTCTGCTCGCCGACGTGGACACGCTCAGCCACCAGCGCCACCTGCTGCGCCGATTGCTGCGCATGATCGCAGGCAGCGCGTTCGGCGCCACCCTGATCCTCTGCGCCACCCTGCTGTGGGCGCTGGCGCCGCAGCATGGCTTCTGGTTGCCGCTGGGCATGGGCGTGGCCGGGCTGCTGGCCTTCGGCTGGGGCTGGCTGGACCACAGGTAGGAGCGGCTTCAGCCGCGATGCCTTTCCGGCTTTCCGGCACCATGCAGGACAAGAGCATCGCGGCTGAAGCCGCTCCTACCCCTTCCACCATGCAACCTATCGAGATCCTCCACCAGGACGACGCCCTGATCGCGGTGAACAAGCCCGCGGGCCTGCCCGTGCATCGCTCCGCGATGGTGAACGATGCCGAGCAATACCTGGTGGACGTGCTGCGCGAACAGGTCGGCGGCAACGTCTACCTCGCGCATCGGCTCGACCGTGCGACCAGCGGCGTGCTGCTGGTGGCGCGATCCAGCGAAGTCGCCGCCGCGCTGGGCGAACAGTTCATGGGCCGCGACGTGCGCAAGCAGTACCTGGTCGTGGTGCGCGGCTGGCCCGAGCCGGCCGAAGGCGTGATCGACTACGCGCTGCCCGGCTCGCGCGAAACCGGCCCGCGCCGCGAAGCGCGCACGCACTATCGCGGCCTCGCCACCGTCGAAGTGCCCATCGAACTCGGCCGCTACCCGCAGCAGCGCTATGCCCTGCTGCTGGCCGAACCGGAAAGCGGCCGCTTCCGCCAGATCCGCAAGCACCTCGCGCACATCCACCATCCGGTGATCGGTGACTGCCAGCACGGTCGCGGCGACCACAACCGCCTCTACAAACAGCACTTCGCCTGCCACCGCATGCTGCTGCATGCGTGGAAGCTGGACTTCCGGCATCCGCTGAGCGGTGAGGCGATGATGCTGCAGGCGCCGCTGGATCACGAATACGCCAGCCTGCTCGAACGCTTCGGCTGGACGCTACCCCGTTCGGGCTGAGCGCAGCGCCGCAGGCACGACGCTCAGCCCGAACGGAATATGCCGCCTCTCGCCCGCACCATCCCCTAAACTCCCCGCATGCTGACCATCAGCCGCACCCTTGCCCTGCCCGAATCCGAACTGGTCGAGCGCTTCCTGCGTGCCGACGGCCCGGGCGGCCAGCACGTGAACCGCACCGAGAGCGCGGTGGAACTGCGTTTCGACGTGGCGCGTTCGCCCACGCTGCCGGAGCCGCTGCGCGAACGCCTGCTGGCGCGACGCGATCGCCGCCTCACCGACGATGGCGTGCTGGTGATCCAGGCGCGCCGTTTCCGCGACCAGGCCCGCAATCGCGACGACGCACGCGAACGGCTGGTCGAAATCATCCGCGCCGCGCAAGTGGTGCCGAAGAAACGCGTGGCCACCAAACCCACGCGCGCCTCGAAGGAGCGCCGCCTCGTCGGCAAACAACAACGCGGCAAGCTGAAGCAACTGCGCGCGAAGAAGCCGGGACTCGAATGAAGGGAAGCGTTTTCGCGCCGGCGCAACTGCCGCCGCACATGCCCCGCCTGCGCGACGGCTGGCGCCGCAAGCTGTGCCGCGGCGTGCTGCACCTGTGCGGCTGGAGCCTCGTCGGCGCGTTCCCCGACGTGCCGAAGCTGGTGCTGATCGCCGCGCCGCATTCCTCGTGGTGGGACGGCATCTGGGGCCTGCTGATGAAGGCCGCGATCGGCGCCGACGTGCACTTCATGGCCAAGCGCGAACTGTTCCGCGGCCCGCTGGGCGCGCTGCTCGCCAAACTCGGCGGCATTCCCATCGACCGCGGCGCCGCCGCCGGCATGGTGGAGCAGATGGTCGAGCGCTTCGGCCAGCAACAGGCGCTGTGGCTGGGCATCGCCCCCGAAGGCACGCGCCGCCACATGCCGCGTTGGAAAACCGGCTTCTGGCGCATGGCCCACGGCGCCGGCGTGCCGGTGTTCCCGGTCGCCTTCAACTACCCCGACAAGACCATCCGGCTCGGCCCGCTGTTCGCCACCACCGGCGACATGGCCGCCGACATCGAACGGCTGCGCGCGTTCTATGCGCCGTTCCAGGGCAAGCATCACGGGGTGTGATCCGGCGCACTACCGTTCCGAGTGCCCCGGCTCGTCGTAATCGCGATGCGTCAGCAGCCCCGGGCGGATCAGGTCGATGAAGGCGCGCGCCTCGGCGCTGAGGAATTTGCCCTTGCGCATCACCACGCCGTAGCTGCGTTGCGGGAACCAGCGCTGCATGTTGCGCACGGCGAGCCGCGCGTGGTCGGCTTCGGTGATGCAGATGCCGGTGACGATGGAGATGCCGAGGCCCATCGCCACGTATTCCTTGATCACGTCCCAGCCACCCACTTCGATGGCTACCTGGTAAGGCACCTGGTTCTGCTGGAACACCAGATCCACCAGCCGATAGGTGGACAGCCGCTGCGGCGGCAGGATCAGGCCGTAGGGCGAGAGATCCGCCAGCGTCACTTCGGCTTTTTCCGCCAGCGGGTGGCCGGGTGGCAGGATCAGCATGGGGTCGTAGTGGCGCACCGGCGCCCACGCGATGTCGTGCGGCACGTCCAGCATCGAGCCCACGGCGAAGTCGGCCTTGTCTTCGCGCAGCATCGCCATACCGTCCTTGCCGGTGACATTGGCGAGCTGCAGGTGCACGGCTGGATGGCGCTCGCGGTAACGGCGCACCAGCTCCGGCAGCAGGTACTGGATAGTGGAGGTGCCGGCGGCGATGGTGAGCTTGCCGGCGGTGAGGCCTTGCACCCTGGCCTGGAAATCGCGGTCGAGGTTGTCCCAGCCCTCCACCAGCGGACGCGCCAGTTCGTACAGCGCCTCGCCCGCGTCGGTGAGGTTGATGCGGCGGCGGCGGCGCTCCAGCAGGGTCGCGCCCAGTTCGCGCTCCAGCGCCTGCAGCTGCAGGCTCACCGACGGCTGGGACAGGTACAGCGCCTCGGCGGCGCGGCTCAGCGTGCCCAGCTTCACCGTGGCCACGAAGGCACGCAGCTGCTTGTGGCGGTTGCCCTTGTAATAAAAACGGGCGGGTTCGCTTGGCGAACCATGCGCAGGAGTACGTTTTTTTGCTGCGCCGGGTAGCGCTTTTTTGGGCGATTTCGCCGTCTTGGCCGGTACTTTTCGCTCTGTCATGTCAATGACTTGCAATATGCATTGATATTTACAATATCAAAAATTGAAACATTTGCTTTGTCAAATTACAAATCGATGGCCTAGCTTCGAGTCGTCCAACGACCGGAGCCGACCATGGCCTTGCCCCGCGAACGCCTGACCACCGACGCCGTGCAGTTGCACGGCCAAACCAGCCCTGCCCAGCAGGCGATCCTCATCCCGCAGGCGCTGGCCTTCCTCGCCGACCTGCACCGCCGCTTCGACGCCACCCGCCGCGAACGGCAGGCCGCCCGCCGCGAACGGCAGGCCCGTTACGACGCCGGCGAGCTGCCGGACTTCCGCGCCGACACCGCCGCGATCCGCGAATCGGAATGGACGGTGGGGCCGATCCCGCCCGCGCTGCGCGACCGCCGCGTCGAGATCACCGGGCCGGTGGAACGCAAGATGATCATCAACGCGCTGAACTCGGGCGCGAAGGTATTCATGGCGGACTTCGAGGATTCCTCCGCGCCCAGCCTCGCCAACCAGCTGGACGGCCAGATCAACCTGCGCGACGCGGTGGCCGGCAAGCTCGACTACACCTCGCCCGAGGGCAAGCACTACCGCGTGGCCGACAACCCCGCCGTGCTGGTGGTGCGCCCGCGCGGCTGGCACCTGCCGGAGCGCCACATCACGGTGGACGGCGAAACCATGAGCGGCGCGCTGGTGGACTTCGGCCTGTACGCCTTCCACAACGCACGCGCCCTGCACCGCCGCGACCTCGGCCCGTACTTCTACCTGCCCAAGCTGGAATGCATGGAGGAGGCCGCGCTATGGGACGCGGTGATGGCGCACGCGGAAACCGAACTGGACCTCCCGCCCGGCAGCATGAAGGTCACCGTGCTGATCGAGACGCTGCCCGCCGCGTTCCAGATGCACGAGATCCTGCACGCGCTGCAGTCGCGCGCCGTGGGCCTCAACTGCGGGCGCTGGGACTACATCTTCTCCTACCTGAAGACCCTGCGCGGCCACCGCGACCGCCTTCTGCCCGAACGCGGCCAGGTACTGATGACGGTGCCCTTCCTCAAGGCGTATTCGGAACTGCTGATCCAGACCTGCCACCGTCGCGGCGCGTTCGCCATGGGCGGCATGGCAGCGCAGATCCCGATCAAGGGCGACGAGGCCGCGAACGAGGCCGCGCTGGCCAAGGTGCGCGCCGACAAGCTGCGCGAGGTGAAGGCCGGCCACGACGGCACCTGGGTGGCGCATCCCGCGCTGGTACCCATCGCCCAGGCGGTGTTCGACGAATACATGCCCGAGCCGAACCAGCGCGACGTGGAGCGCGACGACGTGCGCGTGGGCCGCGAGCAGTTGCTGGCGCCGTGCGTGGGCACCATCACCCGCGCCGGCTTCGACAACAACGTCGAGGTGTGCCTGCGCTACACCGCGGCGTGGCTGGACGGACAGGGCTGCGTGCCGATCCACCACCTGATGGAAGACGCCGCCACGGCCGAGATCGCCCGCGCGCAGTTGTGGCAGTGGCTGCATCACGGTGGCGTGGAGTTTCCTGACCACGCGCCCATCGACTTCGCCCTGTTCGATCACGCGCTGGCCACGCATGCCCATCGCCTGCGCGACAGCAACGTGCCCGGTGCCACGCACGTGGATGCCGCCGCGCGACTGCTGCGCGAACTGATCCACGCCGACACGCTGGCCGATTTCCTCACCCTGCCCGCGTACGAACAGCTCGCCTGACCGCCCTCTGCCGTAGGAGCGGCTTCAGCCGCGATTCCGCAGATCCATCGCGGCTGAAGCCGCTCCTACGCCCATCGCATCGCTTTACCCGGAGCCACGCCATGAAGACCACCCTGCCCACCGCCGAACAGATCGAACTGGACTGGAACAACAACCCTCGCTGGGCCGGCATCCGCCGCCACTACGGCGCCGCCGACGTGGTGCGCCTGCGCGGTACCGTGGCGATCGAGCACTCGCTGGCACGCCACGGCGCCGAACGCTTGTGGAAGAGCCTGCACGAGGAAGACTTCGTCAACGCATTGGGCGCGCTCACCGGCAATCAGGCGATGCAGCAGGTGAAGGCCGGCCTCAAGGCGATCTACCTCTCGGGCTGGCAGGTCGCCGCCGACGCCAACCTCGCCGGCGAGATGTATCCCGACCAGTCGCTCTACCCCGCCAACTCGGTGCCGCAGGTAGTGAAGCGCATCAACAACACCCTGCTGCGCGCCGACCAACTGCACCACGCGGAAGGCCAGGACGGCATCGACTGGCTAGCGCCGATCGTGGCCGACGCGGAAGCCGGCTTCGGCAGCGTGCTCAACGCCTTCGAGTTGATGAAGGCGATGATCGAGGCCGGCGCAGCGGGCGTGCACTTCGAAGATCAACTGGCCTCGGTGAAGAAGTGCGGCCACATGGGCGGCAAGGTGTTGGTGCCCACGCGCGAAGCGGTGGACAAGCTCACCGCCGCGCGCCTCGCCGCCGACGTGGCAGGCGTGCCTACGCTGATCGTGGCGCGCACCGACGCCGATGCCGCCGACCTGCTCACCTCCGATGTCGACGACAACGACAAGCCCTTCGTCACCGGCGAGCGCACCGTGGAAGGTTTCTTCCGCGTGCGCGCCGGCCTGGCCCAGGCGATCAGCCGCGGCCTCGCGTATGCGCCCTACGCCGACCTGGTGTGGTGCGAAACCAGCAAGCCAAACCTGGAGGAAGCGCGCCAGTTCGCCGAAGCCATCCGCAAGCAGTTCCCCGGCAAGCTGCTCGCCTACAACTGCTCGCCCAGCTTCAACTGGAAGAAGCACCTCGACGACAGCACCATCGCGAAGTTCCAGCGCGAGCTGGGCGCGATGGGCTACAAGTTCCAGTTCATCACGCTGGCCGGCTTCCACAGCCTCAACTACGGCATGTTCGACCTCGCCCACGGCTACGCACACCGCCAGATGAGCGCCTTCGTGGAGCTGCAGGAAAGGGAATTCGCCGCCGCCGAGCGCGGCTTCACCGCGGTGAAGCACCAGCGCGAAGTGGGCACCGGCTACTTCGATGCGGTGACGCAGACGATCCAGCAGGGCCAGTCGTCGACCACCGCGCTGAAGGGTTCGACGGAAGAGGCGCAGTTCGCGCGTCACGCGGCAGCATGATCCACGCGCCCGTAGGAGCGGCTTCAGCCGCGATGCTCTTTGCCCATTTGGCGCAGAAGCAGAAGGAGCATCGCGGCTGAAGCCGCTCCTACGCAGCGCTTTCCGGCGGCACCAGCACGATCACCATCCAGCCCGGCCTGGGCTCCAGCTCACGCTTGGCGGAAGCCACCCGCAGCGTGCCGCGCTCCTCCACGCCGAACAACAGCACGCTGTTCGAGCCGTACTGCCCGATGAAGTGCGACCAGTCGAAGGTGCTGCTGAGCCGGGTGGACTTGATGCGCCAGCCGCGCGCCAGCAGTTCGGCAAAGCGCGCATGGGTCATCGTATCGTCGAACAACGGCGGCGCCAGCAGCTTGTCGGCCAGCGCGACGCGCCCGGTGCTCTCTTCCGGTGCCAGCACGCGCAGGCGATAGACCTTCTCGCGGCCGAACTCCGGCCGGTAGTGCACGCAGGCCAGGGTGTTGCGCTCGCGGTGGGTGGACATCGCCAGCAGCCGGCCGATGCCGGCAAGATCGAGATGGCGTTCGGCATGCGGCGAGGCCGGATTGCCGAAGAACGTGTTCAGTCCCTCCATGCGCGCACGGCGGATGCCATCGTGGTCGTCGTCCGCCAGCACCACGCGGAAGCCCGCGTCGTGCAACGCCCGTCCCACGCCGCGCGCCACCGCGTCGGCGCCGAAGATCAGCACGCCGTGCGGTTCCGGCTCGGCCACCTTCAGCCACCAGGCCAGCGGCCGCGCGGTGGCGCTCTGCACCACCACGGTACCGATGATCAGGATGAACACCAGCGGCACCAGCACTTCGGCACCGGCCACGCCAAGCGCCTGCAGGCGCAACGCGAACAGCGCGGAAACCGAGGCGGCCACGATGCCGCGTGGTGCCACCCAGCCGATCAGCGCGCGCTCGCGCCAGTTCAGCGCACTGCCGAAACTCGCGATCACCACGGTGAGCGGCCGCACCGCGAACTGCGCGAACAGGAAGATCACCAGGCCTTCCCACAGCAGGTGTCCCGGCAGCGGCCACGGCAAACGCGCCGCCAGCAGGATGAACAGCAGCGACACCAGCAGGGTGGTGAGATGCTCCTTGAAGTCGAGGATGTCGTCGATGTGCACGCCGCGCATGTTGCCCAGTGCGATGCCCATGATCGTCACGGTGAGCAGGCCCGATTCGTGCGCGATCGCGTTGGAACCGGTGAACGCCAGCAGCACCGCGGCCAGCACGCCATAGTTCTGCAGGTACTCGGGAATCAGCTGGCGCCGCAGCAGGAAGCCCAGCAACAGTGCGGCCAGCGCACCGACCAGCGCGCCGCAACCCACCGTGGCGACAAACACACCGAGGGTATGGCCTTCCTGGTGCGAGACCACCGCCTCGTAGATCAATACCGCGAACAGCGCGCCCAGCGGATCGATCACGATGCCTTCCCAGCGCAAGGTGTTGGCGATGCGCGCGTTGGGCCGCAGCGTGCGCAGCATCGGCGCGATCACGGTGGGCCCGGTGACGCAGGTGAGCGCACCGAACAGCAGCGCGATCGGCCAGGCCGCGCCGGCCACCACGTGCGCCGCCGCGGCCAGCAGCAGCAGCGCGAGCAGAGCGCCGTAACTCACCAGGCCGCGTACCGCGCCGCCGATGCCGGGCAGCTCGTGGAAACGCAGCGTGAGACTGCCCTCGAACAGAATCACCGCCACCGCCAGCGACACCATCGGAAACAGCAGCGGCCCGAGCAGCTTGTCCGGATGCAGCAAGCCGCTCACCGGCCCGAGCAGCAAGCCGGCCAGCAGCAGGAACACGATCGCCGGCAGCTTCACCCGCCACGCCAGCCATTGGCACAGGTACCCGATCACCAGCATGCCGGTCAGCATCACGCCGGGTTCGATGCTCATTGCGATCCTTGTCCGTGCTCCGGGCGCTATCGGAACACGCACCGGTTCGACGCGTCCAGCCGGCCGTCAGAAGCGGCGGTACTGAAGCGCCTCTGCCAGGTGCTCGCGTTCGAGCAGTGCGGCGCCGCCGTCGAGGTCGGCGATCGTGCGCGCCACGCGCAACACGCGGTGGTAGGCGCGTGCGGACAGGCCCAGCCGTTCCAGCGCCTGTTCGTACCAGCGCCGCTCGGCCGAGCCCAGCGCACAGTCGCGCTCCAGCTCGCGATGGTTGATCTCCGCATTGGACCGGCCCGCGCGCATCAGGGCGTACCGCCGCGCCTGCAGCACGCGGGCACGCACCGTGGCGGAGTCCTCGTCGCGCGCGCCGCGTGCCGTATCCATCTCGTGCAGCGGCAAGGGCGGCACCTCGACCGCAAGGTCAATGCGATCCATGAGCGGCCCGGACACCTTCGCGCGGTAGCGCTGGATCTGCTCGGGCGTGCACCGGCATTGCCGCCGCGGATCGCCGGCGTAGCCGCAGGGGCAGGGATTCATCGCCGCCACCAGCTGGAACTGCGCGGGAAAGGTGGATTGCCGCGCCGCGCGCGAGACCACGATGTGGCCCGACTCCAGCGGTTCGCGCAGCACCTCCAGCACGTGGCGGCTGAATTCCGGCAGTTCGTCGAGGAACAGCACGCCGTTGTGGGCCAGCGAGATCTCGCCCGGCCGCGGCTGCGAACCGCCGCCCACCAGCGCCACCGCCGAAGCAGTGTGGTGCGGTGCGCGGAACGGCCTGCGCCGCCAGCGCGTGGGATCGGTGGGCTGGCCGGCCACCGACAACACCGCGCAAGTCTCCAGTGCCTCGGATTCGGAGAGCGGCGGCAAGATGCCTGGCAGGCGCTCGGCCAGCATGGTCTTGCCGGTGCCAGGCGGCCCCACCAGCAGCAGGTGATGCCCGCCCACGGCGGCGATCTCCAGCGCGCGCCGCGCCTGCAACTGGCCGCGCACGTCGCGCAGGTCCGGGCCGTCGTGGACGCCACCATCGTTGCCTATGCCCGCCGGCGCCGCCAGCTCCTGCGCACCGTGCAACCAGCCGCAGACCTCTGCCAGGGTGTCGGCCACGCGTACATCCACTTCCGACACCAGCGCGGCCTCGGCGGCGTTCGCGCGCGGCACCACCACGCGGCGGCCACGCGCCCGTGCACGCAGCAGCGCCGGCAACACGCCGGACACACTGCGCAGCGAGCCGCTGAGCGCCAGTTCGCCGAGGAATTCGCAGTCGTCCAGCTTCTCGCGCGGCACCTGCCCGCTGGCGGCGAGGATGCCCAGCGCGATCGGCAGATCGAAACGGCCGCCGTCCTTGGGCAGCTCGGCCGGCGCCAGATTCACGGTGACCTTGCGGCCGGGATATTCGAACGCGGTGTTCTGGATCGCCACCCGTACGCGGTCGCGCGCCTCGCGCACAGCGGCTTCGGGCAGACCCACGATGCTGGTGGCCGGCAGTCCGCCGGACAGATGCACCTCGACCATCACCTGGGGTGCGGCGATGCCTTCCTGGGCACGACTGAGGGTGACGGCGAGACTCATGCGGCCGCCCGTTGCCAGCTCGCATGGAGGCCGCTGTCACACACCCGCATCGAGCGACTCCATTCACGGCGGCAGGTCAGAAATAACCGCCCCCGACCGTTAGCTCGGGGTGAGGGTGACAATCGGGGGCGGCTCCCGGGAGGCTTGGTCGTGCTAGTCCCCGCGGGTGGAGGCTGCGGCCTCGAGTTCGGCCACGCGCCGCTCCAATTCCTCGACCTTGGCCCGGGTGCGCGCTAGCACCTGGCTCTGGACGTCGAATTCCTCGCGGGTGACCAGGTCGAGGCGGCGCAATCCCTGTGCCAGGACATCGTGGAAATTGGTTCGCAAATCCTGTTGCGCCTGTGCCACTCCGGGCGGAACCAACGATGCCAGGCGTCGTGCCAGCTGATCGATATCCAGCCTATCCATCATGGACGGCGCCTCGAACTTGTCGGGAGAAAGTGTCTATGAACAACTGGTGGATGCACCATCGGCGGACTCCGTGATTTGGTGTAGGAATTGTCCTACAGGCACCCATCCCGCGACAGCGGAAGGCCGTGAAGGCAAAATGGTCGTCCGCGTCCCATTCCGACGCCCCTGCCGAGGACATCCCATGAAGCTGGTCGTGGCGATCATCAAGCCGTTCAAGCTCGACGACGTGCGCGAGGCGCTGGCCGAGGTCGGCGTGCAGGGCATCACCGTGACCGAGGTGAAGGGTTTCGGCCGCCAGAAGGGCCACACCGAGCTGTACCGCGGTGCCGAGTATGTGGTCGACTTCCTGCCCAAGATCAAGCTGGAGGCGGCGGTCGCCGACGAGCAGCTGGAGCGCGTGCTGGAAGCGATCCAGAACTCCGCCCGCACCGGCAAGATCGGCGACGGCAAGATCTTCGTCAGTTCGCTGGAACAGGTGATCCGCATCCGCACCGGCGAACTGGACCAGGACGCGCTGTAACGCGCCCCGGCGCTTTCAGCCGCCGACTGCTCAGCGCTTCTCCTGCTCGCCAAGCTTCGGCAGTGGTACGCCGAAAGCAGGCTCGCTGAAGCCGTGCATGGCTTTGATGCGGCCGAGATCGCGGTGCTGCCATTAGGCCGCACCTGCAGTGCGACTATCCGGACCATTCCTGCGCGATGGCTTTGGGGCCACACGGCCCTACAGCGCCAACTGCCGGTATTGCCCGGCCGGTCCTTAGGTCCTTGCCATCAAAGAACCGATGGGTCTCCTCCTTAAGCTGGCGGCCTGGCAAATCCGCCGTGCCGAAACGAGGCAATCGTTGGTCCACGGCACCATCTGCCAGCATGGCTTGGATGGTGGCCATGCCACTGCTGGGCACCTCTTTCCAGCCGTCAGCCGCAACCCGGCTTGCATGCGTGCCTTGTCGACGTGCAAGCCAGGCGCGACACCGGCTGGGCGTACTTATCCACGGCTTATACACAATTTATTGGGTTGACCCATCCCAATCATCCCGATATGTTGTGTCTGTCGGTGCCCCGCCAGACGCGATCGTCGGCAGGGCTCAAAAGGGAATCCGGTGCGAATCCGGAACTGCCCCGCAGCGGTAAGCGGAAACGAACGCCTTGAGATCGCACTGGCTCGCAGCGGCCGGGAAGCGAAGGCAAGTAGGTGGGTCGCATGGCCCTTGTCCGCGAGTCCGAAGACCTGCCGACACGGCACGGCCGGAGCGCCATGCCGAGTGGTGACGGCTTCCGCGGGGAGGCGCGTCGGTTCATCGGGCCCTTGCCGTCCGATGGCGCGACCGTCCGCGAGCAACCGCCACTTCAGCCCTGCGCGCGGGAGCAGGCGGTTGATCACCACGGTCTGGAGTCACCGACATGCAGCCTCTCGATACCGCTACCCGCGAGCGTTCCGGCGCCCGCGCGGAGCCGTCCGCGTTTTCCGCCGGGGCCGACGAGGCCGCGGTCCCCACCAGCGAAACCCCGATGCCCGCCACACAAGAAAAACAACAAGCCGCCGCGACCGAACCCTTCGCACTCACCCCGCCGCACAACCCCGGCCAGATGCGCGTGACCAAGCGCAACGGCGGCCATGAGACGGTGGATGTCAACAAGATCGTGCGCGCGGTGACCCGCAGCGCCGAAGGCCTGCACGCAGTCGATCCGCTGCGCGTGGCGCTCAAGACCATCGGCGGCCTGTACGACGGCGCCACCACCCAGGAGCTGGACCAGCTCTCCATCCGCACCGCCGCCGCCCTCACTGCCGAGGAACCCGAATACGGCCAGTTGGCCGCGCGCCTGCTGGGCGCGTATATCGACAAGGAAGTGAGCGGCCAGGAAATCCAGAGCTTCTCGCAATCGATCGCGCGCGGCGCCGAACTCGGCATCCTCAACGACCGCCTGCGTGACTTCGTGGCCGCCAACGCGCGCAAGCTCAACGACGCGATCGATGCGCTGGCCACGCGCCGCTTCGAATATTTCGGCCTACGTACGGTGTACGACCGCTACCTGCTGCGCCATCCGCAGAAGCGCCTGGTGATCGAGACGCCGCAGCACTTCTTCATGCGCATCGCCTGCGCGCTGGGCGGCAGCGAGATCGGCGAGACGCTGGAGCTGTACCGCCTGCTGTCCTCGCTGGAATACATCGCCAGCTCGCCGACGCTGTTCAACGCCGGCACCGCGCACGAGCAGCTCAGCTCCTGCTTCCTGCTCGACTCGCCGGCCGACTCGCTGGAGTCGATCTACGAGAAGTACGGCGACGTGGCCAAGCTCAGCAAGTTCGCCGGCGGCATCGGCCTGGCCTACTCGCGCGTGCGTTCGCGCGGCTCGCTGATCAAGGGCACCAACGGCCACTCCAACGGCCTGGTGCCGTGGCTGAAGACGCTGGACGCCTCCGTGGCGGCGGTGAACCAGGGCGGCAAGCGCAAGGGCGCGGCCTGCGTGTACCTGGAGCCGTGGCACGGCGACATCGAGGAATTCCTCGAACTGCGCGACAACACCGGCGACGACGCCCGCCGCACGCACAACCTCAACCTGGCCAACTGGATCCCCGACGAATTCATGCGTCGCGTGGAAACCGACGGCGAGTGGTCGCTGTTCGATCCCAAGATCGTGCCGCACTTCGTCGACAGCTGGGGCGAGACCTTCGAGCAGGCCTATCGCGAAGCGGAAGCCGCCGGCCTTGCCACCAAGAAAGTGAAGGCACGCGAGCTGTATGCCCGCATGCTGCGCACGCTGGCGCAGACCGGCAACGGCTGGATGACCTTCAAGGACCGCAGCAACGCCACCAGCAACCAGACGGCGAAGGCGGAAAACGTCATCCACCTGTCGAACCTGTGCACCGAGATCCTGGAAGTCACCCATGCCGGCGAAACGGCGGTGTGCAACCTGGGTTCGGTGAACCTGTCCCGCCACGTGGTCGACGGTCGCTTCGATTTCGACAAGCTCGCCGCCACCGTGCGCACCGCGGTGCGCCAGCTGGATCGCGTGATCGACCTCAACTTCTACCCGATCGACACGGCCGCCACCGCCAACCGCAAGTGGCGTCCGGTCGGCCTGGGCGTGATGGGCCTGCAGGATGTGTTCTTCAAGCTGCGCCTGCCGTTCGATTCGGCCGAAGCGCTGGAACTGTCCACGCGCATCGCCGAGGAGATCTACTTCAACGCGCTGTCGCAGTCGAACGAACTGGCGATGGAGCACGGCCCGCACCCGGGCTTCGTCGAGAGCCGCGCCGCCAACGGCGAGCTGCAGTTCGACTACTGGACCAACGCCAGGCCGAACGACCAGGCACGCTGGGACGCGCTGCGCGAGTCGATCAAGGCCAAGGGCCTGCGCAACTCGCTGCTGATCGCGATTGCGCCGACCGCGACCATCGCCTCCATCGCCGGCTGCTACGAGTGCATCGAGCCGCAGGTGAGCAACCTGTTCAAGCGCGAGACGCTGTCCGGCGACTTCCTGGTGGTGAACCGCTATCTGGTGGAAGAGCTGAAGACACTGGGCCTGTGGACGGCCGAGATCCGCGATGCCATCAAGCTGGCGGAAGGCTCGATCCAAGGCATCGGCGCGATCCCGGAACGCCTGCGCACGATCTACCGCACGGTATGGGAGCTGCCGCAGAAGGCGCTGATCGACCTGGGCGCCGCGCGTGGTGCGTACATCGACCAGAGCCAGTCGCTGAACCTGTTCATGGAGAACCCGAACATCGGTCAGCTGAGCTCGATGTACATGTACGCGTGGAAGTCGGGCATCAAGACCACCTACTACCTGCGCTCGCGCCCCGCGACCAAGATTGCCAAGACCACGGTGTCGGCGCCGGCGATCGCGAAACCCGCACCCGCCAGCGACCAGGAACAAGCCACGGCGGCGGTGTTCTGCTCGCTGGAAAACCCGGAGTACTGCGAAGCCTGCCAGTAACACCGCTTGCTCCCCTCTCCCGTCGGGAGAGGGGTCCGGGGTGAGGGTTCGACTCCGCGCAAACGCCACGCGGGCCCGAACCCTCATCCGCCTCTCCGGGGCACCTGTATTCGCCACATCCCTGTGGCTCACCCTTCGGGCGGCTTCACCGCACAAATCGGCAATCCTGCCGATTTGTCTCCCAACAGAGAGAAGGATCGCTCGTCCAATGTCTCCTCAAGGAACAGCCATGTCCGCCCAACCCGAACGCCCCCAGCACATCCTCGACCCGGGTTTCGAACTCACGTTGCGCCCGATGCGCTACCCGGCGTTCTACGAGATGTACCGCAACGCCATCAAGAACACCTGGACGGTGGACGAAGTGGATTTCTCGCTGGACACCGCCGACCTCAACGCGAAGATGTCGGCGGCCGACCGCCACCTGATCCACCGTCTGATCGCATTCTTCGCCACCGGCGACACCATCGTGTCGAACAACCTGGTGCTGAACCTGTACCAGCACATCAACGCACCCGAGGCGCGCATGTACCTGTCGCGCCAGCTTTACGAGGAAGCGCTGCACGTGCAGTTCTACCTCACCCTGCTGGACACCTACATCCCCGATCCTGGCGAGCGCGCGAAGGCCTTCGCGGCGATCGAGAACATCCCCTCGATCCGCGCCAAGGGCGAGTTCTGCTTCAAGTGGATCGATTCCATCCAGGGCCTGCAGAAGCTGGAGACGCGCGAGCAGCGCCGGCAATTCCTGCTCAACCTGATCTGCTTCGCCGCCTGCATCGAAGGCCTGTTCTTCTTCGCTGCGTTCGCCTACGTGTACTACTTCCGCTCGCGTGGCCTGTTGCACGGCCTGGCCTCGGGTACCAACTGGGTGTTCCGCGACGAGAGCTGCCATATGGCGTTCGCCTTCGAGGTGGTGCGCACCGTGCGCGCGGAGGAACCCGACCTGTTCGACGAGCCGATGCGCGCGCAGGTGGAGGAAATGCTGGAAGACGCTATCGCCTGCGAGACGCAGTTCGCCGAGGACGTGCTCTCCGGCGGCGTGGTCGGTCTGTCGTCGAAGGAGATGCGCCAGTACCTGGAATACTGCGCCGACCAGCGCCTCGCCCAGCTCGACCTGCCGAAGAAGTACGGCGCGAAGAACCCGTTCGACTTCATGGACCTGCAGGACGTGCAGGAAGTCACCAATTTCTTCGAGCGCCGCGTTTCCGCCTACCAGGTCGGCGTGGAGGGCGAAGTAGCGTTCGACATGACCTTCTGAATCCGGCGTACTGGCATCGTGCATGCATGGGCGGTTTGCCGAAAGGCATACCGCCCATGTGCATTCCGGACCCTATTGACTACACGTGTCGTCAGGCGTAGCGTGCTGACACGTGTAGTCAAAACAGGTGTACCCGCATGCCCAGACCATCCATCGGCGACCAGGAACTCGCCCTGCTGCATTACCTGGCCGAGCACGAACCCGCCTCCGTGGGCGAAGTGGCCGCCGGCTTCGGCGAGACGCACGGCCTCGCCCGCTCCACCGTGCTGACGATGATGGAGCGCCTGCGCGCCAAGGGTTACCTCAAGCGCCGGCAGGCGCAGGGCGTGTACCGCTACAGCACCGCCACCGGCCCCGGTGAGGCGATGCGCAGCGCGGTGGGCCGGTTCGTGGAAAGCACCCTGAGTGGCTCGGTGTCACCATTCGTGGCGTGGATGGCGGAGCGTGGCGAAGTCAGCGACGACGAACTGGCCGAACTGCAGGCGCTGGTGAAACAACTCCAGGGCACGCGCAAGGAGAAGTGAGATGTCGACGCTCGATCATCTGGCCTCCATCTGGCTAGAACGCCTGGCCTGGACTTCATTGCAGGCCGCACTGCTGGTTGCGGTGGTAATGCTGCTCATCCGCACGCTTCCGCGCCTGCCTGCCGCCGCACGCTGCGCGCTGTGGTGGCTGGTGGGACTGCAGGCGCTGCTGGGGTTGTGCTGGCAAGCACCGATCCGGCTGCCGTTGCTGGCACCGTCGACGGCGGTCGAAGCACCGGCTGCCGCGTTGCCACGCAGCTCGCCGGCCGACGTAATCATCCATACCGCCAGCTTCGACCATGCAGGCAAGCACTCCGTGAGTGCACCAGCCGCGATTCCCGATGTCCATGGCAGCTGGATCTCCGCGTACTGGCGCGGGACTCTGTTTGCCGCATGGTTGCTCCTGCTGCTGGCGCAATTACCCGCGTTGATTCGCGACCATGCCCGCGCGCGTCGCCTGCACCGCGCCGCGCGCTCAACGACGGATGCCGAACTGCTGACGCGCTGCGCGCGACAGTCGCGCATGCTCGGCTTGCGCCGCGCGCCTGCCGTGCTTGCGTCGGCCGATATCACCTCGCCGCAAGTCAGCGGCGGCTTGCGTCCGGTGGTGCTGTGGCCGGCACACGACGAGTTGAATGCGGATGAAGCGCTACTGGCGCTGGCCCACGAACTCGCGCATCTGAAACGCGGCGACTTGCTGCTTGGCTGGATTCCCGCACTGGCCACGCGCCTGTTCTTCTTCCACCCGCTGCTGCGCTGGGCGATGCGCGAATACGCGCTCAACCGCGAAGCCGCCTGCGATGCGCTGGCCGTGGAGCAGCAACGCATCGCACCACAGGACTACGGCCGCCTGCTGCTGCGCCTCGGCGTAGCCCGCCCGCTGCATGCCGCGCTGGCCGGCGCATCCCCCACCTTCCACAACCTCAAGAGGCGACTGCTCATGCTGCAACAGACCTCTACGGCCATGCCGCGTGCCCGCGGCTGGCTGCTCGTCGCGCTGGTCGCGCTGATCGGCGTGCTGCCGTATCGCGTGGTGGCAACCGACCATGCCGCGTCTTCCGCCGCTCCCGTATCGGCCAGTTCCACCACGCTGCCACCACTGCCGCCGAAGCCGCCGGCACCACCCTCGCAGATGCCCGGCACCCTTCCGCCGCCGCCTCCGCCCCCACCGCCGCATGCCATACCACCGCCGCCGCCTGTTCCTCCACCTCCACCACCTGCACCCAACTTTGGCTTCAATGCCAACAGCGTGAACATCGACATCGACTCGGGAGCGAAGCAGGGTTACGCGTTGTTCGATGGCAGTAGTCTGACGGTACGCGGCATCCCTGCGGACGCCGATGCCATCAAGCGCCTCCCCAAGAACGGCGACCCGCTGTTCTGGATCCGTCGTGGCAACAAGGTCTATCTCGTCCGCGATCCCGCCACCATTGAGCAGGCAAAGCGGATCCTCGCGCCCGTATCCGGGCTGTCGCACCAGCAAATCGGCCTTGCCGCCCAGGAACGCGCTGCTGCCCGACAAAACGCGGGCATTGCCATGCGCACCGCCGAGCTCGCACGTACTCAGGTCGAGCTGGCAGGCAAGCAAACCGAACTGGCCGCGCAAGCTCGGATGGCCGCTGCGGCAGCGCGCTCTGGTCAAGATGGCGTGGATACTGCGCAACAACGCGCCATCGAAGCCAAGCAACATGCCATCGACGCACAGCAAGCCGAACTTGATCGACGCCTGGCTGCGTTGCAGGCACAACAGGATGGCCACCAACGCGTACTCGATCAGCAACAGGCCGCACTCGACAAACAACTTGCCGTCCAGAGTCGACAGTTGCGGGAAGCCGCCGACAAAGCGAATCGCGCAATGGATCAGCTGATCGACGAAGTGATTACCAAAGGCCTCACAAAGCCAGTCGACAACACCTGAAGGATGGCCTGATCGATCGGCTCCTTGCTCGTCGCTCCCGGGAGGAGCTTTCCTGAAGCGCCCCGCCAGGATGGCGGACAAAATCAGAGCTTCTCTGACGCATCCGTATCCAGCTGCCAAAACGACAAAAAGGCCGGAGCTCGCACCCCGGCCTTTTTGCTACATCACCCAAGCAACTGCGATCAGAACCACGGCCACTTCTTCAATTCGTACTCCTTCGGCGGCGTGTTGCCGGCGAGGTACTGCACGAAGTAGTCCCAGCGACGGCGCGTGGCATAGGGCGTTGCGGCAGCGTAGCCGTGGTGGACGTTGGGGATGATCAGCATGTCGAAGTCCTTGTTGGCCTTGATCAAGGCATCGGCCACCAGCATGGTCTCGCCCAGCGGCACGTTGTCGTCGATCGTGCCGTGCACCAGCATCAGGCGGCCCTTGAGGTTCTTCGCCATGTCCTGGTTGGCCTGGTTGTCGTAGCTGGTGGTGCCGTCCTTGTTCGTCACCAGCAGGCCTTGGTACTTCTCGCCCCAGTCGTTTTCGTAGTTGCGGTTGTCGTGGTTGCCGCTCTCGGCCCAGCCGACCTTGAAGAAGTCGGGGTAGCGGAACATCGCGTCGGCGGTGGTGTTGCCGCCGCCGGAATGGCCCCAGATGCCGACGCGGTTGATGTCGATCCATGCATAGCGCTGCGCCAGTTCCTGGATGCCCTTGACCTGGTCGGGCAGCGTGTTGTCGCCCATGTCACCGTACCAGGTGTGGTGGAAGCTGGCGCTGCGCCACGGCGTGCCCATGCCGTCGAGTGCGACCACGATGAAGCCCAGCTCGGCCAGCGCCTGGTTGTCGCCGCGCGAGGGCAGGAAGCTGCGCCCGCGCACCGAGCCGGTCTGCGGGCCCGGATAGACGTAGTCGATGACCGGATACTTCTTGTGCGGATCGAAGTTGGTGGGCTTGAACATGACACCGTACAGTTCCGTCTTGCCGTCGCGCGCCTTCACCGTGAACGGGATCGGCGGCACCCAGCCGGCGGCCTTCAGGCGGCTGATGTCAGCCTTCGCCACGGTGGCGATGACGTGGCCGTCATCGGCCGAACGCAGCACGGTGACCGGCGGCACGGTAGGCGTGGAGTAACTGTCCACGAAGGTCTTGCCGTCGGGCGACATGCTGATGGTGTGGTCGGCGTCCTCCGGCGTGAGCAGCACCGGCTTGCCGCCATCCAGGCCCACCTTCCAGAACTGCTTGTAGTACGGGTTCACGCCCGGCAGGCGGCCCGTACCGGTGAACCACAGTTCGTGCGACTTGCGGTCGAGGTGCATCACGTCGATGACGTTGCCGTCGCCGGTGGTGATGGGGCGCAGCTCCTTGCCGGTGTTGGTGTCGTACAGGTAGAGGTTCTGCCAGTCGTTGCGTTCGGACGGCCAGATGGCTTCGTGCGAATCCGGCAGGTAGCGCCAGTTGGCGTGCTCCATGCCGCTCTCGTAATAGGTCGCCACCTTCTCGTCGAAGGCGGTGCGCACGGCACCGGTGTCGGCGTTGGCAATGCGATACCACACCTGCTTGCGGTCGCGCGAGCTGTTGACCATGGCGAAAGTCTTGCTGTCTGGCGCCCACTTCAGGTCGTCCCAGTGACCGTCGCTGCTGCAGCTGATGTCGTCGCACAGGCTGGAGAGGCGCTGCTGCGGATCGATCTTCAGGCGCATCACCTTGTGGCTGGCCAGGTCGATCACCACCGGCTCGATCATGAACACCTTCTTGTCGCCAGGCAGCGGGTACTTCCAGGCGTCCAGCACCGGGTGGCCGACCTGGGTGCGCACGGTGTACATCTCGCCCACGCCGCGCTGGTCCTGCTGGTAGGTGGCGATCTTCTTCGAGTCGGGCGACCAGTTCAGCACGGCGCGGTCGGTGTGGATCCAGCCGGCGTTGTCGGTGGCGTAGCCGAAATCCTTCACGCCGTCGGTGGTGAGCTGGGTCTCCTTGCCGGTGGCGAGGTCGCGCACCCACAGGTTCCAGTCGCGGATGAAGGCTTCCTTGGTCTTGTCGGGCGAAAGGATGCCGGGCTCGTCGCCGGTCTTCGCCACCGCCTTGGCCATGCACTCGCCGGCGCCCTTGAGATCGCAGATGTAGTGTTTGCCCATCAGCGCGACGTCGTAGTCGCCGTTGGCCTGCACGCTGAAGCCGAAGCCGCGCGGCGGCAGCTTGTTCGCCTGCACCGGCCTGCCGGCAACCTTGCCCAGCGCGGCGGCCAGCTTGGCCTGGTCGAACGCCGGCGCGGCCTTGCCGGTGGCGGTGTCCATCTCCATCGCGTGGTCGCCGCTGGCGTCGTGGTCGACATACCAGAAGTGGGTGTCGTCCAGCCATTTCACCCGCTGCACGTCGTGGTCGACCAGCGGCATGGTGTTGTAGCTCATGAAGCGCTCTGCCTGCGCGTAATCCTGCGCGGTGAGCGTGCGCCCCTGCGCCATCGCGCCGCTGGCGCAGGTCAGCAGCCCTGCCGCCAGCGCGCCACACAGGCGTTTCTTGCCGATCGTCGAATGCATTGTCGTGTTCCCCTCGGGATGCGGGTGTTCTGGTGAAGCGACCTTCGCGCCGTGCGCGAGCGCCCGATGCTAGCGCGCCATGACCTTCGGCACCCCTGCCAAAGGTTGAGGCCATGCCGGATGCACCACGAGGTGGAACGGGAAGAAAGGGGCGGGCTCAGCGTGCCGCGGGCTGCAGCACGATCTCGTCCGGCGCCACCCGGACGGCCCGCAGCAGCCGGCTGCGCTGCAGCGCCTGCGCCAGCCCGGCCGGATCGCCCGCGTCGAAGACGCCGCTGACCGGCAGGTTGCGCAAGGCATCGTCGCCGATGACCAGCCGGGTATCCGAATAGCGGTTCATCGCCGCCACCAGTTCGGCGAGGTTGCGCCGGTAGAACACCAGCTCGCCCCGGGGCCAGCCACGCGCGGCAGCCAGGTCCGCCGGTTGCGTGCCGCCCAGGCGACCGTAGCCGTAGTCGACCTGCTGGCCGGGACGCAGCGTCACCTGCTCGTTGCTGGCCGGCAGGTTCACCGACACCGTGCCGGCGAGCGCGACCACGCGGACTTCGTGAGCCAGTCGGCTCACCTGGAAACGGCCGCCTGCCGCGCTGACGACGCCGTCGCCGGCGTGCACCGCGAACGGCTGCGACAACGCGGGCTTCAGGTCGAACTGCGCGCGGCCATGCTCCAGTCTCAGCTCGCGCCCTTGCCCGGCAGGCGTGCTGACCGCGGTATCCGTATCCAGCAAGGCCGTGCCACCACCGGGCAGCGGCAGCTTGCGCTGCTCGCCGGTGGCAGTGGCGTAGTGCTGCAGCGAGGCCTGATGGGCCACGGCGCGCCAGGTGCACACGGCTACCGGCAACACGCAGGCGGCGGCCAGCAGCAGCACCCAGCGCAGCGGGGCGCGACGGGCATTCGCTCCAGTTTGCTGCCGGGTCCCGCTGTCGACAGCGGGACGGGGCGCCACGGTATGACTGTATCCCAGCGAGGCATTCGCGCTCGTGGCGTGGCATGCCACGGCGGTGTCGTTGGATGGCGGGCTGCGCCGGTCCGGCGCGCGCTCGACACGTCGCCGCGCCGTCTCGCCCGGACGCATCAGGAACACGACGTTGTCGGCGTATATGCGAGCCATGACGATGACGCCCGACCTCCGCTGCCGTCCCCCGACGGCACGACTTGGGTACCAGTAGCCCATGCCTGCGACAATCTGTCATCTGGCGCCGCAACATCGGCGGCGCCATCCGCCCGTCATAGGCAGCGGTCAAGGCTTCTGCGGCAGAATGGCGGGCTTTCCACCCTCTCCGGACCCGCCCATGCCGAGCACCCTGCCCGAAGCCCGCCTGCTGGAAATGGTTTTCCCCGACCACACCAACCATCTCGGCACGCTGTTCGGCGGCCAGGCGCTGGCATGGATGGACAAGGCGGCCTTCATCGTGGCTTCGCGCCACGCGCGGCGCACCGTGGTCACCGCACGTTCGGAGGAAGTGAGTTTCCGCGTGCCGGTGCGCGAGGGCCAGCTGGTGGAGCTGGTGGCCCGCATCGTCGGCACCGGTCGCAGCTCGATGCAGGTGGAAGTCGAGATGACCGCCGAGGATCCGCTGAGCGGCGACCGGCGCGTCTGCACCACCGGCCGCTTCGTGATGATCGCGCTGGATTCCAACGGTACGCCCACCATGGTGCCTGCACTGCCTGCACTGCCTGCCGCAGGCTGATACCCGCCCTGCCGCAAGGAAGGGCCGCAGTGCGGCCCGGCGGGCGCCGGGCCGCACTGCGGGTGGTCACCGGATCAATGGATGTAACCGGACTCGGAGGTGTTGACCGTGATCCTGATGAGTTTCATCGAGCCCACGTTGCCCACGCCACCATCAGCAAAGGTCAGCACGCCCTCGCCCTTGTAATGGAACTCCGTGCGGGAGTTGTCGCCGCCGAAATGGAAAGGAATCCAGGCCTTGCCGGTCATGTAGGTCTTCTGGTCGGTGGGCGGACCGATCAGGTCCATGACCTCCTTGGAATACATGCCGACCTGGATCTTGGCGAACTTGCTGTCGGGCGCGGGCGTACCCACGACGGCCGCCTCGTCCTTCGGGGCACCGGCACCGAGTGCCAGGGGCGCATAGGCCGCGAGCAGCCCCAGGGACGACATGAACATGAGCGACTTGATCTTCACAGACGGTTTCCTCGTGAGGTGGGTGATCGCCGAGGCAGGATGGGCCGCCCGAAACCAGCCACCTCCGGTGGACACGGCTTCGGAAACGGCGACTGATCGAATGTGCCCCTGTGCCCTGGCGGGATTGCGCCCGGCGCTACTACGGGGCGGAATCGGTTGGGGATGCTAGGCAAGTTGCCCGACACGTCAAAGCGGGCAATTCCGGCCATTCGTGTAGGGTTCGCCTGACACCGCCAGGGTGGTGACGACATGCCCGCGCAATGCATTGGTGGCAACCGGCGCATCGCACCACCGGTCGCTTCGCGACGATCGCACCGGATTCCAATGACACGCCCATCGTGGTGTCGCTGCCGACGAGGCAGGCTGATTTCTTTGCCGGGTTCCGACGCCACCGGGACGGAGAGGCCCGGGGATCCATCCCCGGGCCAGGTTTCAGAACGCCCGGACGCCTGTACCGGGCGCGCCGCGTTTACGGGATCAGCGCCGAGATCAACGCTGCCTTCGGACTGCCCCAGCCGGTCACCAGGTCATAGCCTGCCACCGCGGAGTAGGTGCCGGACTTGCCACTGGTGATGTCGTGGAAGTCGGCAGTGTAGGCACTGGTCAGCTTGCCGCCCGACTCGTTCTGCGCGTAGACGGCCGGATCGAAGAAACCGACCGGCGCGCCGCCGCTGGCGGCCGACTGCTGGTTGGCCAGCGCGACGAAGGCGGCCCACATCGGCGCGGCAAAGCTGGTGCCGCCGTACTCGTTGGCCGTGCAGGTGGTCTGGTCCGCGCACACGTAGAACGTGAAGTTGGCATTGGCCGCGACATCCGGGCCATTGCGATAGGTGGTCGAGCCCTTGTTGCTGGAGTTGATCACCCCTGCAGCCGCCTGCCACGAGGGGATGGCGATCTTGTCGGGCGAGATGCCGCCGCCACTGTCGACCCAGGCCGTCTCCGACTTCCAGGCCCCGGCCGCCGAAGCGGTGGTCAGGTCGGTTCCGCCGACGGAGATGACGTAGGCGGCATCGGCGGGCCACGCCTCGTTCCGCTTCGACCAGGTCGAGCTGTCGCCGGACGCCGCGAAGAAGCTCTGGCCCTGGGCCGCCATCTTTTCCCAATAGGGATTGAGGGTCGACGGATCAGCCGGCGTCCAGCCCCAAGAACAGCCGATGGTCGTCGGCAGCGGGCTGTGCGTGGTCATGGCGCTGAGGATGGCGGTGTCGGTGGAGCCGACGTACATCGTCAGGCTGGCGAGCCCCGGCGCCATGCCGAGCGCCTGCGTCATGTCGAGCGTCTGCTCGGTGTCGTCGCAGCTGCCGCCGGCCCTCGAGTCGACACAGGAAGCGCTGGTGCCGTCCGTCGAAAGCACGGTGACCGGCACGTTGTTGGTCTGCCCCGTGTTCTTGTAGTACGTCACCAGGTCCGCCAGGTCGGTGCCCACGAACTCGAACAGGCCCAGGTTCTGGCCGGCGCCGGTCAGCGTGCTGCCGCCGTAGTAGGCCGCGCGCATGTCGCTGCCCAGGAACGAGGCCGAGGGGCCCGAACCCGTGGTGGCGTGCGACACGACCTTGTCGGCGGCAATGCCGTGGGCCAGCGCATAGTCGCTCCGCTTGACCAGCATGGGATGCGGGATCGAGTAATTGCTCAGGCCCGAGACATGCCATAGCGGGATGCCCAGCGCGGTCGTGGGCTCGCGGTCGGGACTGTAGAAGATGCGGTTCTCGGTGGGATGCTGGTAGGTGCGCATCCTGACGTTGAAGGCCTTCTCCACCGCGGAAACCGGCCCGACGACCTGCACGTCCATGCCGTCGCGGCTTCCGCCGGTGACCGTGAAGCCATTCCTGACAAGGTACTGGACCACGGCGTCGTAGTCATGCTGGGTCGGACCGAACATCACCGTGAACTGGGCCGGAGTGAGGTAGTCGCGGTAGCTGATGCTGCTGGGATCGGTGACGCCCGCCACGAACCTTGCCAGCCCCGCCTGGTCGCTCACGGGCAGGACCACATCGAGGCTCATCAGCTGGCTGGCGGGAAGTTCGCCGATCTGCTTCGCCGTACCCTGGCTCACCGCATCGCGCACGTGGTGGGTCAGGAACTGCGCGGCCTGCACGGTCGTGGTCGCGCCAAGCGCCATCGCCACGGCAAACGAAAGCAGGCATGCCCGCCGCACCAGGCGGGAAGTTCCGCCCGTGAAACCGTTCCCCATCGAAATCGACTTGATCATTGGTAGCCACCTCTGCATGTAGACAGTGAAGTGGAGCGGGGAACGGCATGCGTTCCCGGCGATCGTTCATGGCTGCGCCGGACAGGACGCGCCGCCATCGTGAAACCGTCACGACGGCGTGGCTCCCCGCTCGCCCATTGACACGCCCCCATCGTTCACAGCGATGCGCGCTGTTGCGGCCATTCGAGTCCCGACTGCCGCTCTGCTCAACAGATCACCCATCCCCAAATCGCAAGACGACGATTTCCGCGAGACGATACGCTTCCAGCCGTGGCCGGAAGGGTGATCGACGCCGCGATATGCGGCGCAAGACCTTGTCGAATACACGTCGCCGCAATCGCTTGCGATCGTCGCCGTGATGTTCATGCGCCAGGATCCGGTCACGGCATCACGGGCGAAGCAGGACGGCGATGGGAAGCTGCGGCTGAAAGGACCGGAAGGCAACCCGCGCAGCGTGGAAACCGCATCGCCGCGGCAACGCCTTCCGCACCGATGGACATCCAAAGGCAGGCATACCCAAAGAAGACAATCCACGGCATTCGTGTAGGATTTTCCCCAGCATCAGTGCCAGGAGATCAGCGTCGTGCCCGCGCAACGCAAAGTGATCGGCAGCTACCTCTCGCCCTACGTGCGCAAGGTGCTGGCCTGTCTGGAGCTGAAGGAACTGGACTACGAGATCGACCCGATGCCGCCGTTCGTCGGCAACGAGGCCTTCGCGCGGCTGAGTCCGCTGCGGCGCGTGCCGGTGCTGATCGACGACGGGCTGGTGCTGAACGACTCCTCGGTGATCTGCCAGTACCTGGAGGACAGGCATCCCACCCCGTCGCTCTACCCGCGCGACATCGCCGATCGCGCCCGCGCACGCTGGCTGGAGGAATACGCCGACACGCGGCTGGCCGACGGGTTGATCTGGCGGTTGTTCTACCAGCGTTCGATCCGTCGCCGCGTATTCGGCGAAGCCCCCGACGAGGCCGTGGTGGCACAGGCGCTGGAAGTGGAGATTCCCGCTGCGATCGACTACCTGGAAACGCAGTTGCCGGAAGACGGCTTCATCTTCGGCGCGTTGTCGATCGCCGACCTCAGCATAGCCAGCTGTTTCCGCACCGCCACCTTCGTGCGCTACGAGATCGATGCCGCGCGCTGGCCGCGCGCCGCCGCGCTGGTGGCCCTGGTGCAATCGCAACCTGCCCTGCAGAAGCTGGCCCGCTACGAAGACTGCACGCTGCGCCTGCCGCTGGCCGAGCAGCGCGCCGCCCTGCTCGCCGCCGGCGCGCCGCTCAGCAGCGAGACGATGGGTACCTGTGCGCCGCGGCCCGTGCTGCCGCGCAGCTCCTGAGCCGGGCTTTTTCGTCGGCCTCCTTCCGCCCACTCCCGGGATCCGGCCGCTCGTCACTGCAATCCCGTCGGCCATCACAGGACCGCGGCAGCCCTGCGCGAGGGCGATAACTTGACGACAGGTCACCGCCGGAGAGATGCCCGTGAAACATCGTTCCGACCTGCTCGTGCATCCGCGACGTGGACGCGCATGGCCCTTGGCCGCGGGTCTTGCCGCCGCGGCGTGCATGCCTGTCCACGCACAGGCCACCGCGGCATGCCATCGCCACGAGCTGCAAGGACAAAGACCGGACGCGGCCACCATCCAACGGCTCGAACGGGCCTGGTCCGTCGCCTTCCTCACGGGCGACGCGGCACTGGAGTCGTGCCTGCTGCTGCCGACATTCACCGAAATCTTCGGCGACGGCCGCACAGGGCACTTAAGCGACGAGCTCGCCCTTGCACGAGCCAACCAAGGGAAGCACTTGCCGATACCGGATTTTCCCGGCGAGAAAGTGTTGCTGCATGGCGACGCGGCCGTCGCCTATGGCGTCAGCACATCGAAGGGCGCCAACGGGCAGGTCCGACGGCAATGGTTTGCCGATTACTACGTCTGGGATCGCGGCGCATGGCATGTGTACTTTGCGCAGCAGACGTCGATCAAGCCGCGCTGAGCCACCGCCCGGCCATCACTGCTGCCGCTCCATCAACTCCACCAGCCAGTCCACGAACACGCGCAACCGTGCCGGCATCTGCCGCTGCTGTGCGTACAGCACGTGCACCGGCAGCGTGGGCGGCGGCAATCCGGGCAGGATCTCGCGCAGCGTGCCCTTGGCCAGCGCATCGACGATGCGATAACGCGGAAATTGCGCGATGCCCAGTCCCGCCTCGCAACAGGCGAGGTAGGCATCCACGCCGCTGACCGTGATGCGTGCGGGCAGACTGACTTCGCGGCGACGGCGGTTCACCACGAACTCCAGCGAGGGTTCGGGTCGACGCGTGGTGGGCGACGCCCAGTTCACCGCCAGATGGCCCTGCTGCAGATCGGCCAGCGCGGCAGGCTTGCCATGACGACGCAGGTAGGCGGCGCTGGCCACGGTGACCTGGGCCAGTGTGGCCACGCGCCGCCCCACCAGGCCCGAGTCCGGCAATTCGCCCACGCGCAGCACGCAGTCCACGCCTTCGCGCAGCAGGTCCACGAAGCGGTCGCTGGTGCCGATGTCCAATTCGATTTGCGGAAAGCGTGCACAGAACTCGGGCAACGCGGGTATCACCAGCTGCCGCGCCAGCGTGGCCGGCAGATCGATGCGCAGGCGGCCCTGCGGTTTCAGCGCAGCCTCGCGGAAATCCGCCTCCACCTCGTCCAGGTCGGCCAGCAGGCGTACGCAATGCGCGTAGTAGGCCTGGCCGTCGCGGGTGACGCGCTGGCAGCGCGTGGTCCGCTGCAACAGCTGCGCGCCCAGCCGTGCCTCCAGCTGCTTGATGGCGTGGGTGACCGTGGCGCGGGGCAGACCGAGGTCGTTGGCGGCAGCGGTGAAGCTGCCCAGCTCGACGATCCGCGCATACAGCCGCATGGTGTCCAGGCGATCCATGATTGTTGTTTTCAGTGGAATAGTGATGATGATTATTGGGTATTTATTCCACAACCGCCACGGCGCAGGATGGCGCCACCTTCCCCCATGTGAGTGATTCCCCCATGCAAACCCGCACGCTAGGAAACAACGGCCCGCAAGTCTCCGCCCTCGGCCTCGGCTGCATGGGTATGAGCGATTTCTACGGCGACCGCGACGACGCCGAATCCATCGCCACCATCCATCACGCACTGGAGCGCGGCCTCAGCCTGCTCGACACCGCCGACATGTACGGTCCGCACACCAACGAGGAACTGGTGGGCAAGGCGATCAAGGGACGTCGCGGGCAGGCCTTCGTCGCCACCAAGTTCGGCATCATGCGCGATCCGGTCAACCCGCAGGCGCGCGGCATCAACGGCCGCCCCGAATACGTGCGCGCCGCCTGCGAAGGCAGCCTGAAGCGACTCGGCATCGAGACCATCGACCTGTACTACCAGCATCGCGTGGACCCGAACGTGCCGATCGAGGAGACCGTGGGCGCGATGGCCGAACTGGTGCAGACCGGCAAGGTGCGCCACCTGGGCCTGAGCGAAGCTTCCGCCGCCACGCTGGAGCGGGCCAGCAAGGTGCATCCCATCGCCGCGCTGCAGAGCGAGTTCTCGCTGTGGACACGCGATCCCGAGAGCAACGGTGTGCTCGACGCCTGCCACCGGCTGGGTATCAGTCTGGTGGCCTACTCGCCGCTGGGTCGCGGCTTCCTCACCGGCGCAATCCGCTCGCCGGATGACTTCGAAGCCGACGACTACCGTCGTTCCAGCCCGCGCTTCCAGGGAGAGAATTTCGCGCGCAACCTGGCGCTGGTGGACAGGGTGAAGGCGCTCGCCGCCGACAAGGGCTGCTCGCCCGCGCAGCTGGCGCTGGCCTGGGTGCTGGCGCAGGGCAAGGACGTGCTGGCGATTCCCGGCACCAAGAGGCGTTCGCGGCTGGACGAAAACCTCGGCGCGCTGGACGTGGCACTGTCGAAAGACGAGCTGGCCGCCATCGATGCGGTGTTTCCGCCCGAGGCCGTGGCAGGCGCGCGCTATGCGGCGGCGAGCATGACGCACATCAACGGCTGAGGCCGGGCGCTCTCTCCCCAGCCCCTCTCCCGCAAGCGGGAGAGGGGCTTCGGGCGTCAGTGCATCGCGTAGCTGTTGTTGGAACGGTCCGCGTCGGGCAGCTTGTGGTCGGGATCGAGCTCCAGCCTGGTGATGGACTTGGCGGTGTCCAGCGTCACCTTCGGCGTGGCGCTGAAGCGCCAGGTCTCCACCGGCAGGCGGATGTCGCGGTGGCTGCCGTCGGCGAAGTCCACGCGCAACGTGGCAGGCATCACCAGCTTCTGCCTGCTGACCAGGTTCACCGTGACGCCCTTGGCCGGGTCGTTGTCCACGTAGCTGGCGCCGGTGATGCCCATGTCGAGCTGCCAGTTGTGGAAATACCAGCCGCGCCACCACCACGACAGGTCCTCGCCCGCCGCGCTGTCCATGAAACGGAAGAAATCCGAGGGCGTGGGATGGTGGTATGCCCAGGTGCGGATGTAGGCGCGGAACGCGGGGTCGAAGCGGTCGGGGCCGAGGATCTGCTCGCGCAGCAGCACCAGGCCCAGCGCGCCCTTGAAGTAGGTCAGCGAGTGACGGTACTTCTCGCTGATCGCGTCGGCGTGCGCCATCAGGGATGGCGCGTCCGGGTCGGCCAGCAACGGCAGGATCTCGTCCACCGGGTTGCCACCGTGTGGTGCGTACTCGCTGTCGCGCTTGGGCGCGTATTCGCCGTGGTTGAAGGCATCCGACGCGTACACGTCGATGAAGGTGTTGAAGCCCTCGTCCATGAACGCATGGCGGCGCTCGTTCGAACCCACGACCATCGGGAACCAGGTATGGCCGATCTCGTGTGCGCTGATCCAGAACAGCAGCTTGCCGCTGTCGGTGTAGCCGTCGAACACGATGCCGGGGTATTCCATGCCGGCGCCGTGGCCGCCGAGGTTGATCGCGTTCGGCCAGGGATACGGATACCACTTCGACGAGAAGTGTTCGATCGCACCCTTCAGGTATTCGGTGGAGCGGTTCCACTTGTCCGCCCCCACGCCCTCGACCGGATAGATCGACATCGCCATCGCGTGCTTGCCGTCAGGCAGATTGATGCGCGCGGCGTCCCACACGAACGCGGGCGACGCGGCGAAGGCCACGTCGCGGGTGTGCTCCATGCGGAAGCGCCAGGTCTGCGTGCCGCTGCGCGTGGGGCGGGATGAAGGATCGTTCACTTCCTCCGGCTTGCGGATGTACACGGTGCGGTCGCTCTTCGCCGCCTCGGCCAGACGCTGGCGCTCGGTGGCGGTGAGCACCTGGTCGGGATTCATCAACTGGCCGGAGCCTTCCACGATCCAGTTCCACGGCACCGTGACCGCATAATCGATGTTGCCGTACTCGAGGTAGAACTCCTGGCCGAGGTAGGGCAGCGTGTCCCAGCCGCGCAGGTCGTCGTACACCGCCATGCGCGGGAACCACTGCGCGATCTCGTAGATGTCGCCGTTCTTGGTCGGCGTCACCGCGGTGCGGCCGCCCCACTCGCCGGGCACGGTGTAGTGGTAGCGGATGTGCAGCTTCAATTGGCCGCCCTTGGCCTTGAGCGCCACCGGCAGGTCCACGCGCAGGCGCGTGTCGTCCACCAGGTAATGCACCGGCCTGCCGTCCACTTCCACCGCGTCGAGCTGGTAGCCGTCGGTGGTCTGGCCGGGCTTCTTCGGCCATGGCGAGGTGAGCGCGCCGCGCGAATCGGACTTGTAGATGTTCTGGTCGAGCTGCAGCCACAGCTCGTCGAGCGCGTCGGGGCTGTGATTGGTGTAGGTGATGGTTTCCTCGCCGGCCAGGCTGTGCGTGGCCGGATCGATGCGCGCCTTGATGTCGTAGTCGGCGCGGTTCTGCCAGAACTCCGGGCCGGGCTTGCCGGCACCGTCGCGGAACGCGTTGGCTGGGTACGGCAGGGAAAGCGGCGCGAACAGCGCCTGCGGGTCGAAGGGGGAGTTCTTGTCCTGGGCGAAGGCCGGCGCGCACAGGGCGGCAGCCACGGCGAACAGGGCGGCCGCTCGGCGGACCGGGGTCGGATGCTTCATCAGAGGGTTCTTCGGCATGAGGAGGCCCGCCCACTATAGGAACCACGCCGCATGAGCGGATAGGCCAGAAGTACTGCTCGCGGCCACCCGCTAGAATGGATGCATGAGCACGCCCGACCATTCCCCGCTCGGCAAGTCCACCGCCTACGCCGATCGCTACGACCCCAAGCTGCTGTTTCCCATCCCCCGCGCCGCCAAGCGCGCCGAAATCGGCGTGGGCATGCCGTTGCCGTTCCACGGCACGGACATCTGGAACGCCTACGAGCTGTCCTGGCTGGACCTGCACGGCAAGCCGCAGGTGGCGCTGGCCGAATTCCGCGTGCCGGCGACCACGCCGAACATCATCGAATCGAAGTCGTTCAAGCTCTACCTCAACAGCTTCGCGCAGGAACCATTGGCGAACCCGACCGCGCTACGCGCCCTGCTGCAGCGGGACCTCACCGCCGCCGCGGGCGACGTGGTGGAAGCAACCCTGCATCCCGCGCGCACCGCCATGCATCCCTTCGCCGACCTGGAGGGCGAGTCCATCGACACCCTGCCCGTCGCCATCGACGACTACGGCCCGCCCAAGGCCGACTACCTTCGCGTCGACACCAGCGCCGTGGCGATCGAGGAAACCCTCGTCTCCGACCTGCTGCGCTCGAACTGCCCGGTCACCGGCCAGCCCGACTGGGGCAGCGTGCAGATCCGCTACCGCGGCGCGCCGATCGACCGCGCGGGCCTGCTGCGCTACCTCGTCTCGTTCCGCACCCACAGCGAGTTCCACGAGCAGTGCGTGGAACGCATCTTCATGGACGTCACCGCGCGCTGCGCGCCCGAGCGGCTCAGCGTGTACGCGCGCTACACCCGCCGCGGCGGCCTGGACATCAACCCGTTCCGCAGCAGCGCACCGGCCGCACCGGACAACATCCCCGACAACCGGCGCGGCGCGCGGCAGTAACCGGCGCTTCAGAACGCACGCGCTAGCCTCGGCATCACTCGCCTGCAACGGCGTCGCACCCGGCGCGATGCCGCGACCACGGGGATACCGCCATGTACCGTCTCGCCCATCCGCTCGTCCTGTGCTGCGCCGGCCTGCTGCTGTGCGGTTGCCATCACCACGACGGCTCGCCGGTCGAACCGATCGCCAACGCGTCCGGGAAAGCTCCCGCCGCGGTGCACACGAACCAGCCGGCCGCCGCGAACCACGCCACGCCGGCCACCGCCGCCACGGTGCCCGCACCGGCCGCCAGCACGGGCAAGGCCGCCATCCCGAGCGACAACGCTTTCCGCGTCGCCACCCTTACCCTGGGCAGCGCGATCGACACCGGCTACGCCGTGACCGCACCCGCCACCCGCTTCGCCGACGACACTCCCGTGATCTACGCCAGCGTCGCCACCACCGGCCGTACCGCTGGTGCCACGCTCGAAGCGCGCTGGCGCTACCTGGAGGGCCAGGGCGTGCTGGTCAACGAGCTCCGCCAGACTGTCGCCGCCAATGGCCCCGCCGTCACCACGTTCAAGGTGCAGAATCCCAACCGCTGGCCCGCCGGCAAGTACAGCGTGGAGATCTCGCTGAACGGCAAGTCCGTCGCCAGCCGCGACTTCGAGATCGGGAAGCGCTGATACGGCGCGCGTCACCTCAGTCGCTGGGCCCGGTGCAGGCGGCGCGGCGCACGCCTTCCACTTGCAGCACCTCGCCACGCCCTTGCAGGCTGATGCTGGCGGTGTAGTGCTCAGGCGTGTCGAACTCCACCCGGCCGTGCCCGCTCGGCGCCGGCATGCCGGCGCAGCTGAGCGTCCAGTCCAGCGCGGTGCTGCTGCGATGCTGGTCGCCGCGTCGGCACTGCGGCGCGGGCATGGGCAAGGCAGCAAAGCGTGCCCAGGGATCATCCCCCTCGTTCACGCAGTGCCATTCCACCCTGGATGGCCCGGCATGGCCGTTGCTGACCGCGCGCAGCACGACCCGCCACAGGCCGGGCATCGCCTGGAAGTCGGCGGGATCGGCCCAGGTGACGGCGACACACGCCACGCCGAACAGCAGCATCACGGGCAGGCCGAAACGCCGGATCGCCATGCGCGTCCGGCGCACCGTCCTTCGGACCGATGCAGTCATGCTTGCGCCTCCATCGTGCGGCCCGTGGCTGCCCGGCATGCCGGTTCGCCTGCGGTCACCTTGCCTGCGCTCAATCCTGCAGCGCCTCGTCGTCGTGTCCGTGGCCCGGCTCATGCGCCAGGCGGAAGTCGAACATGTCCATCAGGTTGCCGATCGCCGGAGCGTTGAGCGGAACGTAGGGGTTGCTGGCCGTGCTGACCGGGTTCGGCAGGTTGTCGCGGCTGCGCGCCGAGATGCGCTCGTGCAGCCCCCAGTTGGCCTCGACGAATTTGTCGAAGGAGACGTGGTCGTAATAGGTGTGCACCACGTGGCCGCCCTCGGAGTACTTCGAGATCACCAGCAGCGGGATGCGCGTGCCGTCGCCGAAGAAGTCGATCGGCTGCACGTAGCCGGAGTCGTAGTAGCCGCCGCCCTCGTCGAAGGTCACCATGATCGCGGTGTCGTTCCACAGCGTCGGGTTGGCCTTCACCATCTCCACGATCTTCTGCACGTAGCCCTCGAACAGGTCGAGCTTGGACGAGGCGGGGTGGCCGTCGAGCAGGCCGTCGGGCTTGGCGATGGAAACCGCCGGCAGGGTGCCGTTCTGGATGTCGCTGTACAGGTCGTTGATGTCCTGGTTGCGCGCACGCAGCTTCGGGTTGGTCATCACCTGTTCGGAGTACAGGAACGGGTTGCAGATGTTGCAGTAGCTGCCGCCTTCGCCGTCCTCCTTGCCGCCGTCCCAGCCCTCGCCGTAGTACTTCCAGCTCACGTGGTGGCGATTCAGCAGCAGGGCCAGGTTGTCCTGCCGGGTCGGCGGGATGGTGAACTGGTCCGCACCCAGCGGCGCGGGCGTGCCGTCGCCGAGGTAGCCCGGGTTGTAGTTGTTGACCAGGTAGTAGGCGCCGGCCTTGCAGTCGCCGCCGCGGAAGGTCTGGTAGGGCAACGCGTGCAGGTAGTTCCTGACCTGGGCCACGCCCGGCTGGCTGTCGTCGGCGCAATCGACGTAGGAACCGCCGCCGTAGCCGTCCTGCACATACCAGTTGTTGGTACCCGGCTGCGCGTCGGGGTTCTCGATCTGGTTCGCCGGCGGCACCGCCGGCCGGCCCTGCGCGTCGGCGTACCAGATGAGGTCGCCGTAGCCGAGCATGATGTGGTTGGCGCCGGTGCCGCCCATCACCGACTGGTGGAAGTTGTCGCTGAGCGCGTAGGTCTTCGCCAGCTCGGCAAAGTACGGCACGTCGCCCTGGGCGACGTTGAGGAACTGCATCGCCGTGGAACCCTCGCCGGTGGTCTCGTCGGTGAAGTTCGCCGGCTGCGCCTCGCCGTTGCTGCCTGCGCCGATGGTGGTCTCCACCCAGGGGAACAGGTCGTTGCGGCAACCGCTTGGGTTGCCCTTCGTCGCTGCCGCGGCACTGCAGTCGAGCTGCTGCCACATCTGGAAGAAGCGGTGCACGGGACTGTTGGCGTAGGCGTCGTAACTCAGCGAGGCATGCATGTCGACCGGGGCATTCGGCAGCTGTGCGGGGAAGCGCGTGTCGACCACGTCGTTCGGCAGGCCGGTGCCGCCGGCGGCGAGTTCGCCATAGGCATCGTCCGGCAGGGCCGGCTCGAAGGCCTGCGCCTGCTGGGCCGAGGCGAACGGCGCCTGGGTCGGCGCACTGCCGGTGTTCATCGCCGGCAGCGTGGCGTAGGGCGCCGTGTGTTGCGGCGCCAGCGCGAACTTGCCGGCGCTCTGCGCCTGCCACTGCTGTGCCTTCGCCACCTGCGGGCCCGGCGTGCCGTCGGCATTGACGATGCCTTCGGAAAGCAGGTTGCGCACCTGCTGGCCTTGCGGCGGCGTGTAGGTGGCGAATACATGGTCGAAGGTGCGGTTTTCGCCGATCAGCAGGATCACATGCTTGATCGGCGTGCGCGTTTGGTTGCTGCGGTCGCTGGCGTCGTCGGAGCGGTACAGGGTGACGACGCCGCCGGGCAGCCCCTGCGGCGAAGTGTGGCCGGCGGTGTGCACGGCGGAGCGGAACGGCGCGTCCTGGGGCGGCGGCGTGCCGGCGGTCTGCGCGCCGGCCAGGCCGGCGAAGCCACTGACGAATGCACCCACGGCCAGCGTTTTCCATCGGGTACGACCGAAGATCATGGACATGCTTGTACTCCCTGATCGATGACCCCCTGGTTCAGGTCCGTGCGTGCAGCCCGCGAACCTGCAGCGGAGTCTGGCCTCGCAAGGTGACCGCCCGTTGGCATGCGCAAGACAGCAGTGGCGGCCACGATGACAGTGCCGCGACACGGCAGTGCTCTCAGGCAGGCAGCAGCTCGTACGGCCGCATCATTTCGTTGTCTTCGTGTTCGAGCAGATGGCAATGCCACACGTAGCGTCCCGGCTCGCCTTCGAAGCGCACCGCGATGCGCGTGACCATGCCCGGGTCGGCGCGCACGGTGTCCTTCCAGCCCGCCTCATGCGGCGGCGGCAGCTGCGCAGGGCCGGTGTACTTCAGCTCGCGCCGCGCATTCCAGGCAAACAGATCGAACGGCCGCCGCTCGAGCACCTGGAAGCGCACCAGGTGCAGATGGACCGGATGCGCGTCACCGCTGAGGTTGACGAAACTCCAGGTTTCCACCGCACCCGCGCGCGGCCGTTCGGACACCGGATCGGACCAGCGCTTGCCGTCGAGCAGCATGCGCAACGCATTGCCGCCGGCATCGTCCACCTCGCCCAGGCTCAGCATGCGATCGCGCGCGGCGGCGACATCGAGACGCGGCACCGGCCGCAGTTGCGCTGGCAGCACCGAGTCGTCGCGGCGGCCGCGATCGCGTACGCGGAATTCCAGGATGCCGCCGCCGTGCAACTGCAGCTGCACCCGCTGTCCCGCCAGCCCGGCGAAATCGACCACCGCGTCGGCCCGTTCGGCGGGATACAGCGTGATGCGGCTGCGTTCCACCGGCGCCGGCAGCAAGCCCTGGTCGCTGCCGATCTGCCGGAACGCCAGGCCGTGCGTCAGCGCCAGCTCGAAGAAACTGCTGTTCGCCGCGTTGAGCAAGCGCAGGCGGTAACGCCGCGGCTCCACGTCGAGATAGGGAAACAGCTTGCCGTTGCACAGCACGGCATTGCCCTGGCACTGCATCACCCACGGCGCCGCGGGATCGTCGGACACCGGGTAGTACAGCCGGCCGTCGCGGCCGATCAGGCGGTCACACAGGAACAACGGCAGCTCGTATTCCCCCGACGGCAGGCCCAGCGCGCGCTCCTGCGCATCGCGCACCAGCCATGCGCCGTACAGGCCGGCGTAGATGTTGAGGCGGGTGATGCCCATCGCGTGGTCGTGGTACCACAGCGTGGCCGCGTCCTGCGCGTTCGGATAGCGGCTGAGCGCGGAGCGGCCAGGCACGTACCAGTCCTCGGGCCAGCCGTCGCTGTCCGCCGGCACGCGCGCACCGTGCACGTGGGTCACGGCGCGCACCTCGGGCCGGTCGCGCTCCGCGCCGTGGATCGTGTGGTCGATCGGCAGGAAATGCCGCGACGGCAGCGCATTCGCCCACTCCACCAGCACCGCTTCGTCGCGCTCCACCTCGATCGTCGGCCCCGGTGAGCTGCCGGCGTAACCCCATTGCGGTGTGGGCGCCAGGTCGCGATGCAGGCGCGCCGCGAACGCGCGCATCTCCATGCGATAGCACGGCAGCAGGCGCCCGGGCCACGCCGGATGCCCGCGTCGCCCCACGGGGCGCGCACGCGCGGGCAGCGGCAACGTATCCACGAACGGCGCCAGCGCGGCCGGATTCACCAGCGGCACGTTCGGCGCGGCCAGCCGCGCCGCGGTCGTGCGCATGGGCATGCCCGCCATCGCGTCGGCTGCCATGCCCGGCGCAGGCAGCACATCGGCCAGCAGGCCCACGCCGAGCAGGCTGCCGGCGGCACGCAGGAAATCCCGCCGCGAGCGGCTCACGCCGGCCACCCGGCAACACGGGCCATGGCGACGAATCCGTTGCAACGAGGGCTGGCGCGCATCATGTCCGCACCGTAGAAGCGCGGAATGACGGTACGGTGACGGCAAGTCGGGAAGCGGGTGAAAAGGAACGGGAGCGGCTTCGGAAGTCGGCCCCCGTTTTTTCCGCTACTTTTCACCCACTCCCCGTTCGTCCACCGCCCGCCGACCCAGCGCCGGATCGTCGGTGAAGAACGCATCGATGCCGGCGTCGAGCAGGGCACGCATCTCGGCCAGGCTGCCGGCCTCGTGGCGGCGAGCGGGATCGCCGCCTTCGCGCAGCGCCGGCGGCAGGAAGGCGTTCTCGGGGCGCAGCGTGTACACGTGTACTTCCAGCCCCGCCGCGTGCGCTTCACTCACCAGCGGCGTGGCTGTGCCGAGGTGGCCATCCGGGGTGAGCGGCAGCACCGCGCGCGTCGCGGGGCCGATGGCATCCGCGTAGGCGGCGATGTCGCGCAGGCCTGGCGGCCTCATCATCGCCGCGTAATCCAGCGCACCGCCGGCGGCGGCCACGTCGTACGGCTGTTCCTCCGGTTCGCCCAGCAACTGCAGCAGGCGCACATTCGCCATGCCACGCCGCTTCCGCCCGCTATCGAGATGGCGGAGGTTGCCGATCTCGAACGACTGGATCTCCACCGGCGCACGGCACGTGTATGCATGCGCGGCCAGCGCGTCGAGCAGGGCATCTTCCATCGGCAGGCCGATCTCGCGGAAATACGTGCCGTGCTTGATCTCGGGGATGATCCCCACCACGCGCCCGCACGCGGCGGCCAGCGCCACGATCTCCGCGAACGTCGCCAGCGGATAGCGGCCGTCGTGCGCCGTGCCGCGCAGTTCCGGCAAGCGTTCGCGCGCCCGCAGCGTCTTCAGCTCGGCCAGCGTGAAATCCTCGGTGAACCAGCCTTCCACTGCCACGCCGTCGACGCGCTTCGCCGTCCTGCGCGCCGCGAATTCTGGATGCGCCGCCACGTCGGTGGTGCCGGAGATCTCGTTCTCGTGCCGCGACAGCAGCACACCGTCGCGCGTCATCACCAGGTCCGGCTCGATGAAATCCGCGCCATCGGCGATCGCCCGCGCATACGCCGCCAGCGTGTGCTCGGGCAGGTGCGCGCTGGCGCCGCGGTGGGCGATCACCCGCACCCGCGCGGCAAGCGGTTTCCCGTTCATGGCCGATCCCGTCGCTGCCGTCAGGCAGCGAGCATAGGCGATACGCCGGGGCCCGCGTCGCTCACCATTCCCACAGGAATCCAGCGGACAGCGTCTCGCCCGGCTCGAGCACCCGCGCCAACCCCAGGTTGAACGCATCGGGCGGCCCGCTCTGCGGCTCGACGCAGGTGGCGTGGGCGGCCTCGTCGTAGACCACCCAGTGGTCGCAGTCGGAGCTGAGCCGCAGGCACTGCCCGCCACGCCGGAGCAGGACGGGTTCGCGGTTGACGAAACAGTCGTCCCACGGCCCCGGCGGCGGATCGCGCAGCGGCAGCTGCACGATGCCTTCCGCGTCGCGCGGGTAATAGCGGTCGGGTCGGAAATCGAGCGTGTCCGGCTTCTGAAACCAGGGGTGCCAACCGAGCACGGCGGGCATCGCCTGCGTGCCCGCATCCAGCGTCAGCGTCAGGCGCAGGCGGCGTTCGCCAGCCTCGATGCACTGGCGGGCGCTGCCGCCGAACGGCCAGCGCACGTCCTCGGGCAGGCGCAGCGCCAGCACGGCGCGCGTGGGCGCCTGCTCCTCGACCTGCCACGGCAGGCCGAGGCCGATGCCGTGGATCGCGTGTGCACCGAGGTCGACGGGAAGCTGGCAATGTCGCCCGCGGAAATCGAAGCGGCCATGCCGCACCCGGCCCGCCCACGGCAACATGGGGTAACTGCCCCAGGCGATCGTCGCCGCATGGCCTGCGTCATGGCCGACCAGCCAGTCGACGCCGTCGAAGGCGACCTGCGCGAGGCGGCCGCCCGCCTGCGGGGCGATGTCGACGGTCAGCGCGCCGCAGCCGATGCGCAGCAGCGGGCCGGGCGCCAGCGGGCGCAACGCGGCGTCAGTCGCCATAGGGATGCAGCATGGCGATGCGGCCCTGCGCGTCGTGCTGCAGCTCTGCCATCTTGATCGAGCGCAGGTGGGTCACGCCGCCGGACAGCAGGGCGTCGTGATAGAACAGATACCACTTGCCGCCGTACGCGCAGATCGAGTGGTGCGTGGTCCAGCCGACGACTTCGCTGAGGATGCGCCCCTGGTAGGTGAACGGACCATAGGGGCTGTCTCCGGTGGCATAGCACAGGAAGTGCGTGTCGCCGGTGGACCAGGACAGGTAATAGCGGCCCTGGTATTTGTGCAGCCACGGCGCCTCGAAATAGCGGCGTGCGTGGTCGCCCGCGCGCAGCGGCCGCCCCGCCTCGTCCACGATCGCCACCTCGCGCGGCGCCTCGGCGAACTGCTTCATGCCGGCATCGAGCCGTGCCACGCGCGGCCCCAGCGCGGGGGCGTCCGGTGGCGGCTCCTCGTTCGCCTCGGCCCAGGCGTTGTCGCGGTACTTCTGCAGTTGGCCGCCCCAGATGCCGCCGAAATACAGGTAATGCGCGCCGTCGTCGTCCGCGTACACCGCCGGGTCGATGGAGTAGCTGCCCTCGATCGGCTGCGGCTCGGCCTGGAACGGACCCTCCGGGCGGTCGGCCACGGCCACGCCGATCTGGAACAGGCCATCGGGGCGCTTGGCCGGGAAGTAGAGGTAATAGCGGCCGTCCTTGCGCGCCGCGTCCGGCGCCCACAGCTGCCGCGCCGCCCACGGCACGTCCTTCACGTGCAGCGCCACGCCACAGTCGACCGCCTCGCCGTCGGGTGAATCCATGCGGAAGACGTGGTAGTCCTCCATGCAGAAGTGGTCGCCGTTGTCGTTGAACGGCACGCCGCCGTCGATGTCGTGCGAGGGGTAGATGTAGATCGCGCCGTCGAACACGTGCGCGGACGGGTCGGCGGTGTAGATGCGGGTGACCAGCGGCGGCGAGATGGCGCGCGCGGCCAGGGAGGCGAGGTCGGTGGTTTCGTCGGGCATGGTGGGTGGCTTGGTCTCGGCGGTCGTCGTCATCAGGCGCCCTCGCCCGCCAGCCGGCGGGCGTCGAGTTCGCGCTCGATGCGCGACTCCATCGGCTTGTCGATCTCGTACCGAGACAACAGCGCCACGGCCAGCAGGAAGGGCACGGAACAGAACACGCTGACCGCCAGCCGGATGCCGTCGACCACCGCCGGCGCCTGCACCGCCACATCGGCGCGATAGCCGTAGAACGCCAGGGTGCCGGCCACCAGCGCGCCGCCGATGCTGAGGCCGATCTTCAGCCCGCACAACATGGCCGAGAAGATGATCGCGGTGGCGCGGCGGCGGTTCTTCCATTCGGAGTAATCCGCCACGTCGGCGATCATCGCCCACAGCAGCGGCGTGGTGATGCCGTAGAAGAAGCCGTGGCAGACGTACGAACCGACGACCAGGCCGATCGCGTCGGGCGGATAGAAGCAGAAGGCGAGCAGGAACAGCGTGGAAACCAGCAGCGCGCCGCCGAACACGTTGCGCTTGCCGAAACGATCGGCCAGCCGCTTGGAGCAGCCGATGCCGATGATCATGAAGATGATGCCGAGCGCGCTGAACAGGCTGAAGGTCGAGGTGGGCGCGTCCTGCGGCCAGTGGAACCCGTCCAGCCCCATGCCGACCAGCAGCCGGTCGAGCCCCGTGACGAAGCGCTCGAAGCCGATGCGGTCGAGGAAATCCGTCAACGCCGCGCCGCTCAGGTAGTACTTGAAGTAGTAGATGTACATGCCGCCCTTGAGGGCGAGGTTGACGAACACCAGGACGGTGACCGCCAGCATGATCCGCCACGGCCGGTTGCGCGCCAGGTCGACCAGGTCCTCGCGGACGCTGGAGGCCTGCTGGCGGTCGGGAACGACGCGTTCGCGGGTGGTGAAGAAGGTGACCAGGAAGAACACCGTGCCGACGACCGCGAACAGCGTCATCACCACGTGGAAGCCGTGCGCCTTGTCGCCGTCGCCGAACAGCAGCACCAGCGGCAGCAGCAGCACCTGGATGATGAACTGCGCCACCATCACCGCCACGAAGCGCCACGACGACAGGCTGTTGCGCTGTTCCATGCTGCCGGTCAGCACGCCGCTCAATGCCGAGTACGGCAGGTTGTTCGCCACGTACACCAGCACCAGCAGGGTGTAGGTGGCGAATGCGTAGGTCACCTTGCCGCCCTCGCCCAGGTCCGGCGTGCTGAACGCCAGCAGCGAGAGCACGCCGAACGGCACCGCCGTCCACAATACCCACGGCCGGAACTTGCCCCAGCGCGTGCGGGTGCGGTCGGCCACCAGGCCGACCACGGGAGTGAACACGAACGCGCCCAGCAGGCCGACTACGAAGATGATCGTCGCCGCGGTGGCCGCGGGGATGCGGAACACGTCGGTGTAGAAGAACGCCAGGAAGGTCACCAGCGTCTGGAAGATCAGGTTGGCGGCCAGGTCGCCGAGGCTGTAGCCGAGCTTCTCGGTGACCGAAAGCTTCTGGGAAACGTTCATGCGCGTTGGCTCGTCTTCATGTCGTGGTCCGGAAAGCGGCAGAAGGCGGTGAGCACAACGGCTCCCCTGCATCACGGCCTTCCCGGTGCCTGCGCATCGGGAAGGCCGTCGTGGCGCACATTGTCAGAAGCTGCCCCGGATGCCCAGCATGACGGTGTAGCCCGGGGTGTAGTAGGTGTAGGCGGCGTTGTTGTAGGTGAACGTGGAACGCAGCTTGGCCTTGGTCAGGTTGATCGCGTCCAGCGTGATCGTCGGCTTCGACGGCAGGTTGGCGAACTGGTAGCTGGAACCCAGGTCGAGCTGGCCGCGCGCGTCCGTCTTGATCTGCCCGAACGGCAGGCCGTTCTGGTTCGCGGTGGAGCTGATCTGCGTCGAGTTCCAGGTATACGACAGCCGCACCGACGCACCGTGGCCTTCCCAGTAGGCGGTGGCGCTGTAGGTATGCGGCGAGATGCCGACGGCCTGCGCCGGCACGCCGCTGCCGATGCTCTTCTGCGACACCACCGTGTAGTTCGTCTGCAGGCCAAGGCCCCTGTAGATGAAGTCCAGCGGCTGCACCCAGCTCGCCTCGGCGCCCTTGATGAACAGCGTGCCATCCGCGTTCACCTGCTGCTGCACCTGTACCGTCGCCGAATTCGGGCCGCCACGCAGGTTGATCGCCTGCTGCTGCGTGTCGGTCAGGTCCGCGAAGGGGATGCCGAGCTGGGTGAACGGGACGAGGTTGACGCCGTTGACCGTGAAGCCGGTGATGCGCTTGCCGAACAGGTCAAGCGCGACATAGCCTGCGTTGCCGGTGTACCACTCGCCACCGAAATCGAGGTTGGTGGAGAGGTAGGGCGCGAGCTTCGGGTTGCCCTGCGTGGCGATCTCGGCGGCGGGATCGCTGAAGTTGGTGTTGGGCACCATGGCGCTGGGGTCGGGCCGCGTCATCGTGCGCGACGCGGCCAGGCGCAGGACGATATCGTCGGTGGCGTTGTAGGCCATGTTGAACGACGGCAGGTAGTAGCCGTAGGTGTGCTGCAGCGTCACGTACTGCAGCTGGTTGCCGAAGTTCGACGGACCGGCGATGGTCTGGTTGGTGTAGGCGTGCCGCACGCCGCCGTTGATGCGCAGGTCGTTGCCCCACAACTCGAACTTGGTGTTGCCCTCGAGGTACCAGGCCCAGGTGCGCTCCTGGATGTCCGCGGTGTTGGCGCCGGTGGCGGCGGACGTCGTCAGCGGGGCGGTGGCGTTGTAATAGCCGTAATTGGTCGCGGCCATCAGCGCCGCATAGTTCACGCCGATGAAACCGCCCGGACCCGGCATCAGGTACGAGGACAGCGCCGAATTCGGGATCGCCGATTCCGCCGCCGCCTGCCATGCGGCACTGTTGTCGTAGGCCTTGATCTGGCGCGAGATGTCGTCGTAGGCGACGCCGACCCGGATGTTGTTGTCGTCGCCGCCGAGCTGCAGATCTTCGCGCGTGCCCTTGTTGTCGGTGACGCGGGTTTCGTTCTGCACGTTGAGGCGGTACCACTCCCAGCCGGCATTCGGGTTGTTCAGGCTGGCGTTGGTGGATGCCGTGTCGGGAAACTCGCCGCCGCCGTTGCTGTAGTCGACCGTGGTGCCCTGGCCCGACGGCGTCATGACCAGCATTGAGGGTTGCTCGTTCTTGTACCAGCTGCGCTGCACGTAGCCCTGGAAGTCGAGCTTGATGTTCTCCTCGTCGCCGAACAGCAGCTCGCCGCCCGGGTTGATGTTGAAGAAATTCACGTGCTCCCGGTACGGCCGCGCCTCCAGGAAGTACTGCGCGTTGGCGAGCGTGGCGCCGGTCACCACGTCGTTCTGGTCCACCTGCATGTTGACCGGGATCATCTGGCCGCTGCGGCCGACCAGGTCCATGTCGAGGCGGTTGAAGTCGCGCTCCTGCTTGGAGAACAGCGTGTCGAGGTAGAAATGCGCGCGTTCGCTGGGGCGGAACTCGAACGAGAGCAGGCCGGACTGGTGGTCGTTGGTGCCCTGGATGTAGGCATCGCGGCCCAGGCGCGGGATCAGCGCGTTGGCGATCTGCTGCGTGGTGAGGCCGGGGTTGTGCGCCAGCAGCCAGGCGTTGTCGATGGTCTCGCCCGCGGCCAGCCCGGCGCCGGCGCCGGCGGGCACCGTGGACGGGATCACCCAGCTGCCGCCGGCCGGGCTGCAGCCGGCGCTGCCACCGCACTGCGCGGCGCTCAGCTGCGGCGTGGTCCAGCCGATCGTCTCGTAGCCGCGGATGTCGTAGTCGCTGCGCGAACCGGTCACGCCGGCCAGCACGCCGAAGGTGCCGTCGTCGTTGGTCCAGCTGCCGATGAGCGAGCCGCGCGGCTTGGTGTCCTTGCCGACCGAGCTGTAGCTGCCCTGGGCCGAATAGGTGAGATGCGTGCCGGGATTGTCGAACGGACGCGCCGTGCGCATGTCGACCACGCCGGCGACACCGCCCTCGGTCATGCTGGCCATCGGCGTCTTGTTCACCGTCAGCTGGGTGAAGAACTCGCTGGGCAGCAGGTCGAGATCCACCTCGCGATTCTGGTTCTGCCCGTCCAGCGAGCCGGAGGAGGCCACCGCGATCTGGTCGCCGTTGAGCAGGATCTTGGTGAAGTCGGTGCCCAGGCCGCGGACCTGGATGTTCATGCCTTCGCCGTCGGCGTCGCGCGAGATCTGCACGCCCGGCACGCGGCTCAGCGATTCGGCGATGTTGGTGTCCGGGAACTTGCCGATGTCCTCGGCGTACACGGTGTCGATGACATTGGTCGCGTCACGCTTGGCATCGGTGGAGAACTCGATGCTGCTTGCGTAGCTGCCGGTGACGTTCACCGTGCCGAGCTGCTTGACCGACTTCGCATCCAGCTGCGCGTTGCTCTTCTGTGCCGGCGGGGCCGCCTGCCCCTGCGCCGTCCCCGACTGCTGCTGCGACGCCTGTCCCTGCGGTGATGCTGCCTGCCCCTGCGGCGCCTCCTGTGCCTGCAATCCCCCCACCACGCCAAACAGGGCCAGGCCCAGCGCGTGTGCCAACACCGTTCGTGCGATACGGATCTGTGCCATGACTGACTCCCCTCACGGTTACAACCAGGTGATCCAACAAGTAAGTCGTGCCGGCGCAACGATGCCGGCAACGTTCGATTTGCAGCGTCCTGACCGCTTCTACCCCTGCATTGGTCCGTGAAGATAGCGCTAACAAAAAAGTCACGCACGCTGCGTAGCAGCATGATCAGGTCATGGCATGAAGTACTGCAAATACAGTCAGTTGTGTTATTTCACCTGGTGTCTTTTGCCTGGAGAGAGTCCCCCTTCATGATGTTATTCACAAAATATTTTGGTAGCGCTACCACTATTGCTACCCCCTGTACGCCGCCCCGACCTCCCGTGCATGGGGGTTTTCGTGCGCGCGGGGCTTCCGGCAAACCCCGCGCGCACGGCCGCATTTGCCGCTAGAACGTGCCGCGGATGCCGAGCGTGACCGTGCGGCCCGGCTCGTAGTACTTGTCGACCATGTTGTTCAGGCCGAAGTACGAGGTGATCGGCTTGTTGGTCAGGTTCGACACGTTCAGCGTGATCTGCGGCTTGCTGGGCACCTTCGCCAGCGTGTAGCTCGCCGAGAGATCCAGCTGGCCGCGGTCGGCGCCGTAGTAGTACGCGAACGGGATGCTGTTCTGGTTGGTCGAGGATCCCTTCGCACCCTGCTGCCAGTTGTAGGACAGGCGCACCGACGCGCCGTAGTTCTCCCAGTACAGCGTGGTGTTCCACATCTTCGGCGAGACACCGTAGATGTTGCCCGCCAGCGCGCTGGCGTCGTGGCCTTCCGTGGTCAGGTCGAGCTTGGTGTAGTTGGCGAGGAAGCCCAGGCCCTTCAACGCGAAGTCCAGCGGCTGCACCCAGGTCACCTCCCAGCCGCGCACGTTCAAGGCCGCGTCCGCGTTGACCTGCTGCGACACGTCGACCAGGAACTTGTCGTAACCGCCGTTGGCGTCGACCTGGCTCTGCTGGATGTCGTTCAGCGCATCGTAGGGAACGCCGAGCTGCCCCAGCGTCATGTGGGTCTGGCCGTTGAAGGTGTAACCCTCCACGCGCTTGTTGAAGAAGGTCAGGCCCACGAAGCCTTCTTCGCCGGTGTACCACTCGCCGCCGATGTCGAAGTTGGTCGAGGTGTACGGCGACAGGTTCGGGTTGCCCTGGCGGGCGGCATCCGCACCCACGCCGGTGAAAGTGGTCGCCGGCAGCATCGCGCTCGGGTTCGGCCGGGTCATGGTCTTGGAACCGGACAGGCGCAGCACCACGTCGGGCGCCACGCTCCAGGCCGCGCTGAACGAAGGCAACCACTCGCTGTAGGAGCTGTCCAGCACCTGCCACTGGCGTATGCCGCCCAGGGTCACCGGGCCGCTGACCCACTGGTTGGTGGCGGCATAGCGCACGCCTGCGTTGATGCGCAGCTCGCGTCCCCACACGTCGCTGGCCGAGTTGAACTCCACGTAGGCGGCGCGGTTGGCCTCGCTGAAACTGCCGGTCTGGGCCGTGTTGTTGGTCGAACCGCCTTCCGGCGCGCTGTCGCGGTAGTAGGCATAGTTGGTGGCGGCCATGAACGCGTTGAAGTCGGCGCTGATGAAGCCCGCCGGGCCGGGCACCAGGTACTTCGACAGCGCCGAGTCGGGGATCTGCGAGAACACGTAGTCCTGCCACGCCGCGCTGTTGTCGAAGCCCTGGATGCGGCGATAGTCCTTGTCCCAGGCCACGCCGACCTTGACGTTGTTCTTGTCGTCGCCGCCCAGCTGCAGGTCGGCGCGCAGGTTCGCGGTGCGGGTCAGGCGGTGCTCGTTCTGCACGTTGACGCGGCCGCCGTTGCTCCACGACCAGCCCAGGTTCGGATCGTTGAGATCCAGGTCCGAGGTGATCACCGGCATGCCGTTGTTGTTGACGTAGTTGACCGTGGTGAACGGCGAGGTGACCAGGATGGTGGGCGAATCGCGGCGCATCCAGCTGCGGCTGAGGCCGCCTTGGACGTCCAGCTTGATCTCGTCGCTGTCGCCGAACCAGAACGTGGCGCCCGGATCCACCTGCCAGTAATCCACCTTCTCGTGGTATGGCCGGGCCTCCAGGAAGAACTGCGCGTTGGTGAAGGTGGCGTTGGTGACCACGCCGTTGGAATCCACCTGCATGTTCATCGGGATCATGCCGTTGGCGTCGTTGTTGCGCGCCACCAGGTCCATGTCGATGCGTTCGTTGCTGCGCTTGGCCTTGGTGTAGAGGTAGTCCACCCAGAAGTGGGCATTCGAGGTGGGGCGCCACTCCAGCGAACCGAGCAGGGCATCGCGGTCGCGATCGCCGGTCATCTTCACCGGGCGCGGCAGGTAGGGCACCAGCGCGTTGCCGATCTGGGCGGTGCTCAGGCCCGGGTTGTGCGCCTGCAGCCAGGCGGCATCGATGGTTTGGCCCGGAGTCAGCCCGGCGCCGATGGTGGCGGCATTGCCGGATACCGTGTCGGGAATGCGCCAGCGGTTGGACGACGGATTGCGGCCGCAGTCGGTGCCGCACTGCGCCGCGGTCAGGCCCGGATCGATCCAGCCGCCGTTGCCGTCCTCCCAGCTGTCCACCGCCATCTTGTCGCGCACCGAGGAGATGCCGAACAGCGCGCCGAAGGTGCCCGACTCGTTGGTCCAGCTGCCGATCACCGAGCCCTGCGGACCGACCTTCTTCGCGATGCTGTTGTCCGCGGCCTGCAGCGAGTAGGTCAGGTGCGTGCCCGGGTTGTCGAAGGCGTGCGCGTTGCGCATGTCCACCACGCCGGCGGCGCCGCCTTCTGGCAGGCTGGCCTTGGGCGACTTGTACACCGTCAGCTGGCTGAAGAATTCGGTCGGGAACAGGTTCAGGTCGACTTCGCGGTTCTGGTTGGTCGCGTCCAGGCCGATCGAGGCGGTGGCGACCGAATTGCCGTTGATCGTGGTCTTGGTGAAGCTGCTGCCCAGGCCGCGGATGGCGATGTTCAGGCCCTCGCCGTTGACGTCGCGGTTGAGCTGCACGCCCGGGATGCGCGCCAGCGACTCGGCGATATTGGTGTCCGGGAACTTGCCGATGTCCTCGGCGAAGATCGAATCGGTGAAGCCGGTCGCGTCGCGCTTGGCCTCGGTCGAGAACTGGATGCTGCTGCGGTAGCTGCCGGTGACGTTCACTCCCTCAAGCTGCCTGGCCGACTCCGGCTTCGGCTTCGAGCCATCCTGCTGGTCCTGCTGGCCCTGCTGGGCGGCCTGTGCCTGCGTTGCCTCTTGTGCCTGCGCTACCCCCACTGCGCCAAGCAAGGCCAGACCCAACGCGTGCGACAACACGGTTTGTGCGATACGAACCTGCGCCATGACTGCTCCCCTCACGGTATCTGGTGATCCAACTGCCCCCGGCACGCCGATCGCGACGTACCCCTGCGTTTCGAGTTCCAGCGCCACAACCACTTCTTCTTGCGAAGGTAGCGCTAACAATTTACGCGTGCACGCTGCATGGCAACAAAAACTTGCGCGGTGTAAAGCAGGACAAAACAAGCAGATATGCTCACGCGATGTCTTTTCGGTATCGCAATTTCATACGTGTTGCGGGACGGAGGCCGGCATGTTTGCCAAATGATCTGATAGCGCTAACATCCACTGGACCGAGCGAAGGGGGCGACGGAACATGGGCCGGGAATCGCACGCACCACGACACGCACCACGAGCGCGGCCGTTGCCGGGTGCGCTGACGGGCCGCGGGGGCTGACATGCAAGGCAACGACCAGCCGGCCGCCACCACGCCGGGCCCGGGGATCGGCCGCTATCGCTGGCGCGTCTGCGCCATGCTGCTGGCCGCCACCACGATCAGTTACATCGACCGCCAGGTGCTGGGCGTGCTCGCGCCGTTCCTGCAAACGAAGATGGGCTGGAGCGAGCTCGACTACAGCAGCATCGTCACCGCCTTCCAGGCCGCTTACGCGATCGGCCTGCTCGGCGCCGGCGCGGTGATCGACCGCTTCGGCACGCGCATCGGCTACGCGCTGTCGATCGGCGTATGGAGCCTGGCCGCGATGAGCCACGCCCTGGCCACCGGCGTGCTCGGCTTCGCGGCAGCGCGCTTCGCGCTGGGGCTGGGCGAGGCGGGCAATTTCCCGGCCGCGATCAAGACGGTGGCGGAGTGGTTCCCGCAGCGCGAGCGCGCGCTGGCCACCGGCATCTTCAACTCCGGCTCGAACATCGGCGCGATCGTGGCGCCCCTGCTGGTGCCGGTGATTGCCGCCTACTGGGGCTGGCAGGCGGCGTTCCTGTTCACCGGCGTGCTGAGCGCAAGCTGGGTGACCGCCTGGCTGCTGCGCTACCGCGCGCCGGACCGGCAACCCCGGCTGGGCGCCGCCGAGCGCGCCTGGATCGGCACGCAGCCGCCCGGTCCGTCGGTACGGGTGCCGTGGCTGCATCTGCTGCGCCACCGCCAGGCCTGGGCGTTCGCGGCGGCGAAGTTCCTCACCGACCCGATCTGGTGGTTCTTCCTGTTCTGGCTGCCCAAGTTCCTGCACGCCGAGTACGGACTCGACCTGCTGCAGCTGGGGCCGCCGCTGATCGCGATCTTCCTGTGCGCGGATGCGGGCAGCATCGCCGGCGGCTGGCTGGCCGGCCGGCTGATCCGCCGCGGCTGGAGCCACGCCCGCGCGCGCAAGGGCGCGATGCTGGCCTGCGCGCTGGCCGTGGTGCCGGTGATGTTCGCGGCGAAAGCCGGCAACCTGTGGCTGGCGGTGGCGCTGGTGGGCCTGGCCACCGCGGGGCACCAGGGCTGGTCGGCGAACGTGTTCACCCTGGCCTCGGACATGTTCCCGCGCCACGCGGTGGCCTCGGTGGTGGGCATCGGCGGCTTCGCCGGCGCGGTGGGCGGCATGCTGATCTCCACCGTGGTCGGCCTGCTGCTCGAACTCACCGGCAGCTACACGCCGGTGTTCCTGCTGGCCGGCTCGGCCTACCTCGTCGCCCTGCTCGCCGTCCACCTGCTCGTGCCGCAGCTGCAGCCGGCCCGGCTCGACGATCCGCAACCATTCCCGGAGGGAAACCCATGAAGACGACGCTGCGAGCCCTGCTGTTCGCCGCCGCGCTGGCGCTGCTGGCCCCCGTCGCGCAGGCCCAGGATGCGCCGCTGGCCGCCGGCCAGGCGAAATTCCTCGGCTGCACCTACAGCCCGGCCCAGGCGCGGGATTTCGCCGGCTACTGGAACAAGGTCACCCCGGAGAACGCGGGCAAATGGGGCGAGGTGGAAGCCGTACGCGGCCACATGGACTGGAGCGGGCTCGACCAGGCCTACCGGTTCGCCAAGGCGCACGGCTTCCCGTTCCACATGCACGTGATGGTGTGGGGCAACCAGCAGCCGGAATGGATCAAGCACCTGCCGCGCGCCGAGCAACGCCGCGAGATCGAGCACTGGTTCGCCGCGGTGGCGCAACGCTATCCCGACCTCGACTACGTCGAGGTGGTCAACGAGGCGTTGAACGATCCGCCCTCGAAGGACGATGAGGGCGGTGGCAACTACATCGGGGCACTGGGCGGCAGCGGCGCCAGCGGCTGGGACTGGGTGATCGAATCGTACCGGCTGGCGCGCCACTACTTCCCGCACGCGAAGCTGCTGATCAACGACTACAACGTGATCAACAAGGCGAAAAACACCCGCCGCTACCGCGCCATCATCGACCTGCTGCGCAAGGACAAGCTGCTCGACGGCATCGGCGTACAGGCGCACGCGTTCGAGACGGCAGGCGTGCCGGCCGCCACGCTGCGCGCGAACCTCGACACGCTGGCCGCCACCGGCCTGCCGGTCTACATCACCGAGATGGACATCGACGGCACCACCGACGCCGCGCAGCTCAAGGAATACCAGCGCGTGTTCCCGGTGTTCTGGAAGGACCCGGCGGTGAAGGGCATCACCCTGTGGGGCTTCCGTCCCGGCCTGTGGCGCGAGAAGGAGCGGGCTTACCTGATCAACCCCGATGGCAGCGAGCGCCCGGCGCTGGCCTGGCTGCGTCGCTACGTGCACGACCCTGCGCACGTGGTGGCTCCGTGAACCTCGGGGGAGCATCGAAAAGCCGCTTCGTCGGCCGTCATGCCCGCGGCACCGCCGCCATGCCAAGCCCCTCTCCCCCCGGGAGAGGGGTTGGGGGTGAGGGCTCGGCAACGCCGCTGCGCCCCGCTCCGCACGTACCCTCACCCGCCTGCCGGCACCCTCTCCCGGAGGGAGAGGGTTTCGCTGGGCCACGCTTGCGCGAACGGGCAAGCCGCGTGTTCTCGCGAACGGTGTCCGGGAAGTTTTTCCGGGGTTTCCGGCTGCGCGCCGCGCTAGCCGGCCTGGCGCTGCTGGCCTGCGCGCCGGTCGTCCATGCGAAGACCGACTGCACGCAGCCGGCCACCGTCTGCGATACCGCCGTCGCGGATGCGCTGGCGCTGGTCGACCACGCGCATCCGATAGCCGTGCTCGCCGATGCGCACGACTACCCCGGCGTGCGGCGCGCGGCGCGCGACCTGCAGTCCGACCTCGCCAAGGTGGCCGGGAACACGGGTGCGTTTTCCACCGGCGACGCGCCCGGGCAACCCACGGCGATCATCGTCGGCACGCTGGGCAAGAGCGCGCGCATCGACCGCATCGTGCGCGAGCGGCACATCGACACCGCCGGCGTCGAGGGACGCTGGGAGGCCTACCTGCTGCAGGTGGTGGACCATCCCGAACCCGGCATCGGTCGCGCACTGCTGATCGCGGGCGCCGACAAGCGCGGCACCATCTTCGGCATCTACGAGCTGTCGCGGCGCATCGGCGTATCGCCGTGGAGCTGGTGGGCGGATGTGCCGGTGCCGCGGCAAGCGGCCCTGTACGTGGCGCCGGGACGCTTGGTGGACGCGCCGCGGGTGCGCTACCGCGGCATCTTCCTCAACGACGAGGATCCCGACCTCGGCGGCTGGATGAACGCGAAGTTCGGCGGCCCCAACCACCGCTTCTACCAGCACGTGTTCGAGCTGATCCTGCGCCTGAAGGGCAACACCTTGTGGCCGGCGATGTGGGGAGATCGCGCCTTCGCCGACGACGACCCCCAGAACGCGGCGCTGGCGGACGAATACGGCGTGGTGATCGGCACCTCGCACCACGAACCGATGATGCGCGCCCACGCCGAGTGGCAACGCTACGGCCGCGGCCCGTGGGACTACACGAAGAACGCCGATGCGCTGCAGGCGTTCTGGCGCCGCGGCATCGAACGCATGGACGGCCACGAAAGCCTGGTCACCATCGGCATGCGCGGCGACGGCGACGAACCGATGACGCAAGGCACCGCGATCGGCCTGCTCGAACGCATCGTCGCCGACCAGCGGCGCATCATCAGCGAGGTCACCGGCCAGCCCGCCGCGCAGACGCCGCAGGTATGGGCGCTATACAAGGAAGTGCAGGACTACTTCGACGCCGGCATGCGCGTGCCCGACGATGTCACCCTGCTGTTTTCCGACGACAACTGGGGCAACCTGCGGCGCCTGCCCAAACCCGGCGAGGTGCGCCAGGGCGGTTACGGCATCTACTACCACTTCGACTACGTGGGCGGGCCGCGCAACTACAAGTGGGTCGACAGCACGCAGATCGAGCGCGTCTGGGAACAGATGCGGCTGGCCTCGGCCTATGGCGCCAACCAGTTGTGGATGGTCAACGTCGGCGACATCAAGCCGCTGGAATTTCCGATCAGCTTCTTCCTCGACGTGGCCTGGAATCCGCAGGCGATGACCGCGCAGCGACTCGCCGCGTATCCGGCGGACTGGGCCGCCGGACAATTCGGCCCGCGGTACGCGGCCGAGATCGGCGAGCTGCTGACCCGCTATACGCAATACAACGCGCGACGCAAACCCGAGCTGCTGTCGCCGGACACCTGGAGCCTGACGGACTTCCACGAGGCCGCACGCGTCGAAGCCGACTGGAACGCCCTGGCCACCCGTGCGCAACGCATCGGCGCCGCCCTCCCGACCGCCTGGCACGACGCCTGGTACGAACTGGTCGGTTACCCCATCCTGGCCAGCGCCAACCTCAACGCGCTGTACATCGCCGCGGCGCGCAACCGCGAGTACGCCGCCCAGGGGCGCGCCAGCACCAACGGACAGGCCGCGTTGACGCAGCGCCTGTTCGCGCGCGACGCCGAACTGGCGCGCGTCTACGAGCAGGACATCGCCGGCGGCAAGTGGACGCACATGATGGAGCAGACGCACATCGGCTACACCGGCTGGCAGCAGCCGGCGAAGAACGTGATCCCGGCCACGCTGACGCTCGCCGTGCCGGACAAGGCCGCGATGGGAGTGGCCGTCGAAGGCGACGCGCGCGCCTGGCCCGGCCCGCCGGATGCCCCGCGGCTGCCGCCGCTGGCCCCGTTTGGCGCCGACACCCGCGACGTCACCGTGTTCAACCGTGGCGCCACACCGTTCCATTACACCGCGGGCAGTTCGCAACCGTGGCTGCGGGTGACGCCCGCCAGCGGCGAGGTCGCGGACGCGCAGACGCTGCGCATGACGGTCGACTGGAATGCCGTGCCCGACGGCACGCAAAGCGCGCGGCTGACCTTGCGCGGCAGCGAAGGCAGCCGCGTGGACGTGACGGTGCCGGTCGAACCGCTGCCGCACGACGCCGTGCCCGGCGGCTTCGTGGAAAGCGCAGGCCACATCGCGATCGAGGCACCGCACCACACGCGCGCCGTGGCTCCCGCCGGACTCGCATGGCAGACCATCCCGAACCTCGGCCGCACGCTGGGCGGCGTCACCAGCACCCCGGCAACCGCGCCGGCCACGCCACCCACCGCCGCCGGCGCCTGGCTCGAATACCCGATCTGGCTGCGCGCGGCGGGCGAGATCACGGTGCGCGTGCGGCTGTCGCCGTCGCTGGATTTCCTGCATCGCGGCGGGCTGCGCTACGCCGTGTCGATCGACGACGAGCCGCCGCAGGTCGCCACCATCGCACTCGATCCCGAGCCCGGCCATCCCGGCTTCGAGGCCTGGAACCGCGCGGTCAGCGACGCCGTCTACACTGCCACCTCGCAGCACCAGGTCGCGCGGGCGGGCGCCCACACGCTGAAGCTGTGGCGGATCGATCCCGGCGTGGTGTTCCAGCGCGTCGAGCTGTACCGCGGCACGCCCGACCGCAGCTACCTGGGTCCGCCGGAAAGCACCTACCTGCCCGTCGCCGCGCCGGTTCCGTGAGCGGCCCCGTTTCCCGAGAAACCATTGCGCATGAACACCCCCGCCCATCCGCTGCACCTGCACGAAGACCGCCTGTTCGCGGCCGAGCCCACCCAGCGCGCGATCGCGCGCCGGCTGTACGCCGAGGTCGCGCGCCTGCCGATCATCAGCCCGCACGGCCATACCGATCCGGCGTGGTTCGCCGACAACAAGCCGTTCGCGAACGCCACCGAACTGTTGCTGGTGCCCGACCACTACGTGTTCCGCATGCTCTACAGCCAGGGCGTGCCGCTGGATGCGCTGGGCATCCCGCGCCGCGACGGTTCGCGCGCGGTGGTCGACCCGCGCGAGGCCTGGCGGATGTTCGCGCGGCACTTCCGGCTGTTCCGCGGCACGCCGTCGTCGCTGTGGCTGAACCACGTGTTCCACGAAGTGTTCGGGCTGCGCGTGCGGTTGGAGGAGGCCACGGCGGACCTCTATTACGACACCATCACCGCGGCGCTGGCCACGCCGGCGTTCCTCCCACGCGCGCTGTTCGAGCGCTTCGGCATCGAAGTGCTCGCCACCACCGAATCGCCGCTCGATCCGCTCGATCATCATGCGGCGATCCGCGCCAGCGGCTGGCCGGGGCGCGTCATCACCGCCTACCGGCCCGACCCGGTGATCGATCCGGAACACGAGCAGTTCCCCGACGCGTTGCGGCGCTTCGGCGAACTCACCGGCGAGGACGTGTACGGCTGGGACGGCTACCTCGCCGCGCACCGCCAGCGCCGCGCCTTCTTCGCGCGGATGGGCGCCACCTCGACCGACCACGGCCACCCCAGCGCGGCCACCGCCGACCTGTCGCCCGCCGAGGCGCGCCGGCTGTTCGACACGGTGGCGCACGGCCGCGCCAGCGCCGCGGACGCCGAACTGTTCCGCGCGCAGATGCTCACCGAGATGGCGGCGATGAGCCTGGACGACGGCCTGGTGATGCAGCTCCACCCCGGCTGCTTCCGCAACCACAACGCCGGGCTGTTCGCGCGCTACGGCCGCGACAAGGGCGCCGACCTGCCGCTGCGCACCGACTACGTCAACGCGCTGAAGCCGCTGCTGGACCGCTACGGCAACGAGCCGCGCTTCCAGCTGATCCTGTTCACCCTGGACGAGAGCAGCTACAGCCGCGAGCTGGCGCCGCTGGCCGGTCACTATCCCTGCCTGTACCTCGGCCCGGCCTGGTGGTTCCACGACGCGCCGGAAGGCATGTGGCGCTTCCGCGAGCAGACCCTGGCAAGCGGCGGTTTCTACAACACCGTGGGCTTCAACGACGACACCCGCGCCTTCCTGTCGATCCCCGCCCGCCACGACGTGGCGCGCCGCGTGGACTGCGCCTTCCTCGCCAGACTGGTAGCCGAGCATCGCCTGGACGAGGACGAGGCGGCGGAAGTCGCCATCGACCTCGCCTACAAGCTGCCGAAACGGGCCTACAAGCTCTGACCGGCGTCCCCGTTGGAGCGCACTCTGCGCGCGAATGCTTTTGCTCCGATCGGCGCCAGAAGTTCGCGCACAGGATGCTCCTACAGCGCCAATGTGCGACGCACCGCGGCGGAACCCGCGTCGCCGAGCGCGGCATAGGCGGCCTGCAATGCCGCCACGAAACGCGCGTCGCCCGACCACGGCGCGAACACCGCGTCGAGCGCGAGGAACGCGGCCACGTCGGCCGCGGCCTCACCACGGCACGCCCGGCCGATCGCCGCGAGCGGCCCGGCCAGCGGGTCGACCAGGGCCACGCCACGCTGCGCCTGTCGCCGCACGAAGTGCATCCATCCGGCGACGGCGAGGCAGAGCGGCGCCACGTCGCGGCCTTGCGCCAGCGCGTCGGCGATCGTGCCAAACAGCCGCACCGGCAGTTTCTGCGAGCCGTCCCAGGCGATCTGCGCCAGCCGGTGGCGGATCGCCGGGTTGCGGAAACGCGCAAGGATGGCGTCGATGTAGGTGCCGGCATCCAGGCCATCCGGTAGCGCGGTGGCCGGCGCGATGGATGCGCGCATCAGCCGCTCGACGAAGGCCGCCAGCGACGGTTCGGCCATCGCGTCGGCTACCGTCTCCAGCTCCAGCAGCGAGCCCAGGTAGGCCAGCGTGGAATGCGCGCCGTTGAGCAGGCGCAGCTTGGCACGGTCGTAGCCGGCGATGTCGCGGCTCAGCGTGACGCCGACGCGCTCGAACGGCGGCCGCGCGTTGCAGAAGCGGTCCTCGATCACCCACTGCGCATAGGGTTCGCGCTGCACCGGCCAGGCATCCGTGCAGCCCAGCTCGCCGTCGACGCGCGCGCGCAGCGCGTCGTCGCTGGCGGGGGTGATGCTGTCCACCATCGAGCACGGGAAGGCCACCGCGTCGGCGATCCACGCGGCCAGCGCGGAATCGATCCGCTGCGCGAACTGCAGCACGCCGCAGCGCAGGCGCCGGCCGTTGCCGGCGAGGTTGTCGCAGCTCAGCACCGTGTACGGCGCGATGCCCCGCCGCCAGCGCGCGGCTAGGCCGGCGACCAGGTAGCCGACCGCGCTGCGCGGCGTCGCCGGCGCGGCGAGGTCGTGGACGATCTCCGGGTGGGCAAGGTCGAGGCCCTCGCCCGCCAGCGCATAACCCTTCTCGGTCACCGTCAGCGTGACCAGCCGCACCGCCGGATCGGCCAGCCGCGCCAGCACGGCGTCGGGTTCCTCGGGAGCGCACAGCAGTTCGCGGATCGCGCCGATCACGCGCAGGCCGCCCGCTTCGCCGAGCAGGGCCAGGGTATAGAGCCCGCCCTGCGGCCGCAGCGCGTCGCGCACCTCGGCGCTATGCAGCGAGACGGCGCAGATCGCCCAGTCGGGATCCCCGGCCAGCAATTCGTCGACGTAGGCTGCCTGGTGCGCGCGGTGGAATGCGCCGGGGCCGAAGTGCACGATGCCGATACGCACATCGTCCAACGCATAGCGCGGGTGCGCGACGGCGGCCGGCAACGCGAGCAACGACGCCGGCGACAAGCGTTGTTCGCGACGGGTGGACAGGGTCGCCATCAGCGCCGCACCTCGAAGCCGCCGCCCGCGAGCAGGGCCAGCATGTCGGCCTCGCCCAGCAGGTTCGCGTCGCCGGGCACCGAGTGCTTCAGGCAGGCCGCCGCCAGCGCGAAATCCAGCGCGGCCGCGTCGGCCATGCCGCGCAGCAGGCCGTGCAGCAGTCCCGCGGCGAAGGCATCGCCGCTGCCGATGCGGTCGACGATACCGGCCAGGCCGCGCGGCACGGTGGCCAGCGTGCGCCCGCGCCGTGCCAGCCGGCCGAGCAGCGCCTGCTCGTCCACGCTGTGCTGCTCGCGTTCGGTGGTGGCCAGGCACTGCAGCTTCGGCCATGCCGCGAAGGCGGCCGCGGCAGCGTGGCCGAAGCGTTCGCCCGCCGGCACCGCGGCAAAGTCCTCGCCGAGGATCAGCGCGATGTCGCGCTCGCCGCCGAACACCAGCTCGGCGCCGGCCACGATCTCGCGCAGTAGCGCGGGCGCCTGCGCGGCGCGCGCGCCCCACAGCTTGCCACGGTAATTGCAATCGAATGACACCCGCACGCCGGCCGCGTGCGCGGCCCGCACCGCCTCCAGCGCGGCTTGCGCCGTGGCTTCGCCCAGCGCGAGGTTGATCCCGGACAGGTGCAGCCATTGCGCGCCCGCGAGCAGGCGCGGCCAGTCCCAGGCCGCGGCCGGGCTGCGCGCGAACACCGATTCCGCGCGGTCGTAGATCACTTCGGCAGGCCGCTGCATCGCGCCGGGCGCGAGGTAGTACAGGCCCATGCGGCCTTCCGCATGGCGCAGGCCGGCGGTGTCCACGCCATGCCGGCGCAACTCGCCGGCGCAGGCGCGGCCGATGGCATGGTCGGGCAGCGCGCTGACCATCGCGCTGGCGTGGCCGAGGATGGCCAGCGAGACGGCCACGTTCGCCTCCGCGCCGCCGAAGCGCGCCTCGAAGCGCGGCGACTGCAGCGGCAACTCATGTCCCGGCGGCGACAGCCGCAGCAGCAATTCGCCGAAGCAGACGATGCGGGCCTTGCCAGGCCCGGTTTGTGGATCGTGCGACATCATGGTTTCTCGTCACTCATGGAAAGCCGGTGGTGCGGTGCGCGCGTGCTTGCGAAGCCCCTCTCCCTCCGGGAGAGGGGTTGGGGTGAGGGTTCGGCAACGCCGCCACGCTTCGCTCCGAACGTACCCTCTCCCGGCTGTCGCCACCCTCTCCCGGAGGGAGAGGGGTTCACTGAGCAACGTTCGCGCAAGCCGTCCACGGTCTCTCAGCGCTGCACGGTGAAATCGCGGGTGAGGCGGATGTCGGCGCTGGAGGCGCCCACCTGCACCTGGTAGCGACCGGACTCGACGGCCCAGGCATGCCGCGCCACATCGTAGTAGTGCAGGTCGCGGCTCGGCACGAGGTCGAAGCTGACGCTGCGTTCCTCGCCGGGTTCGAGGTGGATGCGCTGGAAGCCGCGCAGCGACTTGATCGCGCGCATCCGCGGCGCCTGCAGCGGACGCAGGTAGAGCTGCACCACTTCGTCGCCTGCGCGCTGGCCGCTGTTCTTCACCTTGAGGGTGACCCGCAGGTGCCCGTCCGCACCCAGCGCGTCGTGGTCGAGTTGCAGGTTGGCGTAATCGAAGCGCGTGTACGACAGGCCGTAACCAAACGGGTACAGCGGCTCGCCCTTGAAGTAACGGTAGGTGCGGCCCTGCATGGCGTAGTCGTCGAATGGCGGCAGTTGCGCCACGCTCTTGTAGAAGGTGACTGGCAGCCGGCCCGCGGGGTTCGCGTCGCCGAACAGCGTGTCGGCCACCGCACTGCCGCCGCGCTGGCCCGGATACCAGGCCAGCAGGATCGCCGGCAGGTGCTGCTGCGCCCAGTCGATCGCCAGCGCCGAGCCGGTGGTCAGCACCAGCACCACGGGCTTGCCGGTGGCCTGCAGGGCCTTCAGCAGTTTCAGCTGGGTCGCCGGCAGCGCCAGCGTGGTGCGGTCGCCGCCGGCGAAGCCCGGGTAGTCGACCGGCATCTCCTCGCCTTCCAGGTCGCTGGTGAGGCCACCGGCGAAGACCACCACGTCGGCCTGCCGCGCCGCGTCCAGCGCCGCCTCGAACGGCGGCTTCGCGCCGGGCATGCGCCAGGCCAGCCGCATACTGGCGTTGTGCGCGGCGCGCACGTAGTCGAGGCGGATCGCGTAGGCCTTGCCGGCCTTCAGGTCGACGAAGGCGCCCTGTCCGCGCTGCTTCGACCTGGCATCCCAGCGGTCCAGCAACAGGCGGCCGTCGAGGTAGAGGCGGAAGCCGCTGTCGGCGGCGGCGACCAGCTCGTAGCGGCCCGACACCGGCGGCACCAGTTCGCCACTCCAGCGCACGGCGAACTGGTTGTTATCCAGTGCCTGCGCGTCGGGCAGCTTGCCGCTGGCGACCAGCGCGTCGGTGGGGCTGCCGTGGATGAAGTGGAAGCCGACCTGCGGGTCGATGCGCGTCATCACCGGCGGCGCCGCGAAGTCGGCGCTGCGGAAGTACTCGCCCTTGAGGCCGTGCTCGCCCGAGCCCGGCGCCGGACGCAGCCAGGCGCTGTCGATCACGCTGCCCACGTCCGGGCCGTCGAAACCCTGCACCAGTTCCGCGCCCTGCACGTAGCTGACCTGCGCGTGCGGCGCCGCCGCGCGGATGCCCTGCAGGATGGTCACCGGCGCCCTGGGCGTGCCGTGGTAGTCGCCCACCAGCGCCTGCACGCTGTCGGCGGTGGGGCCGATCACCGCGATGCGCCGCAGGTCGCGCGACAACGGCAGCACGCCGTCGTTCTTCAGCAGCACCATCGACTCCTGCGCGGCGCGGCGCGCCAGCGCGTCGTGCTGCGGCGAGCGGATGGTCGAGAGCGGCAGCGTCGACCACGGCACGCGCGCGGGCGGGTCGAACATGCCGAGGCGGAAGCGGGCCAGCATCAGCCGCGTCACCGCAGTGTCGATCGTGTGCTCGCTGACCAGGCCGTCGTGCACGGCCTTGACCAGCGTGGCGTAGGTGGTCCCGCAGTTGAGGTCGTCGCCGTGGTTCACCGCCAGCGCGGCCGCCTGCTCGGCGGTAGCTACCACCTTGTGGAACATGTAGATGTCGGCCACCGCGTCGCAGTCGGAGACCACGTAGCCCTGGAAGCCCCAGTCCTTGCGCAAGGTGTCCTCAAGCAGGCGCTGGCTGGCGGTGGCGGGCACGCCGTCCACGCGGTTGTAGGCGCCCATCACCGCATCCACCCCGCCCTGCTGCACCACCGCCTTGAAGGCCGGCAGGTAGGTCTCGTACAGGTCGCGCTCATCGGGATGCACGTCGAAGCGGTGGCGCTCGGGCTCCGGCCCGCTGTGCACGGCGAAATGCTTGGCGGTCGCGTCGAGCTTGCGGTACTTGTCCGGATTGCGCGGATCCGCCAGCGAATCCGCGGCCTGGTCGTCGCCCTGCAGGCCGCGCACGAAGGCCACGCCCATGCGCGAAGTCAGGTAGGGATCCTCGCCGTAGGTTTCCTGTCCGCGGCCCCAGCGCGGGTCGCGGAAGATGTTGATGTTGGGCGACCAGAACGTCAGGCCCTCGTAGCGGCCGCGCATGCCGCGCCGCTGGAAGTCGTCGTACTTGGCGCGCGCCTCGTCGCTGATCGCGCTGGCCTCCTGGTGCAGGAGACCGGGATCGAAGGTGGCGGCCAGCCCGATCGACTGCGGGAACACGGTGGCCTCGCCGGCGCGCGCCACGCCGTGCAGCGCCTCGCTCCACCAGTCGTAGGCCGGCACGCCCAGGCGCGGGATCGCGGGTGCGCTGTTCTGCATCTGCGCGACCTTTTCCGGCAGCGTCATCTGCGCCACCAGGTCGGCTGCGCGCTGCCCGAAGCTGCGCGAGGTGTCCTGGTAGACCGGCGTCTGCGTCGATGCCGACGCCACGGCGGCGAATGCCGACGCGGCGAGAAATGTTGCAATGCGTGGTTTTCTCATCGTCACCAGTTCCACATCGCGCCGTCTTCCAGCCGTGCGACGGGCAACTGTTTCGGCGCGTACGGGTACTTCGCGGCGAGCTTCTCGTCGATCGTCACGCCATGCCCCGGCGTGTCGCCCACGTGCAGGCGGCCGTCGCGGAACGCGTAGTCGTGCGGGAACACCGCGTTGGCTTCGTCGGAATGGAACATGTATTCCTGGATGCCGAAGTTGGGCACCCAGGCGTCGAAGTGCAGCGCCGCGCCCATCGTCACCGGCGACAGGTCGGTGGCGCCGTGGAAGCCGGTGCGCACCTGGTACAGCGCGGCGAAGTCGGCCAGCCGGCGCATCGCGGTGATGCCGCCGCCATGCACGATCGTGGTGCGGATGTAGTCGATCAGCTGCTGCTCGATCAGGTGCTTGCAGTCCCAGATCGAATTGAACACCTCGCCCACCGCCAGCGGCGTCACCGAATGCCGGCGGATCAATTCGAACGAGGCCTGGTTCTCCGCCGGCGTGGCGTCCTCCAGCCAGAACAGGCGGTAGGGCTCCAGGCTGCGCGCCAGCCGCGCGGCCTCGATCGGGGTGAGCCGGTGGTGCGCGTCGTGCAGCAGCTCGACGCCGTCGCCGTGGTCGGCGCGCAGGCGCTCGAACAGCCGCGGCACCACGTCGAGGTAACGCGGCGTGGACCACGTCGTCTCCAGCGGCAGCTCGCTCTCGGCCGGTTCGTAGGGCTTGCCCTTGGCGGACAGGCCGTAGGGCTTCTTGATGCCCGGTACGCCGCACTGCGCGCGCACGGCAAGGAAACCCTGCTCGACGAACTTGCCCACCTCGTCGCTGGCCTCCTCGATGTCGCGGCCGTTGGCGTGCGCGTACACCAGCGCGCCCTCGCGCGAACGGCCGCCCAGCAGCTGGCAGAGCGGCAGGCCGGCCAGCTTGCCGAGGATGTCCCACAGCGCCACGTCCACCGCGGCGATCGCGCTCATCGTCACCGGGCCGCGCCGCCAGTAGGCGCCGCGGTAGAGGAACTGCCAGAGGTCCTCGATGCGGCCGGCGTCGCGGCCGATCAGGTTGGGCACCACGTGGTCCTGCAGGTAGGACGCCACCGCCAGCTCGCGACCGTTCAGGGTGGCGTCGCCGAGGCCGCTGATGCCGCTGCGCGTCTCGATCTTCAGGGTGACGAAGTTGCGTCCCGGGCTGGTGACGATGACGCGCGCCGCGACGATCTCGCGGTCGCGCGCCGAGCCGTGGGCGGAGGTTTCGGAAGCGGTGTGCATGTCAGTGCCGGCTCGCAGGGGAAGTGACGGGAATCTCGAACGGCCCTGCGGGCAGGCCCGCCTGGTCGTAGAGCGTGCAGATCGGGCTGTCGGCCCAGCAGTAGCGCACGCGCGTGATCGTGTCCGCCGGAGTCGGCACGTGCAACGTGACCTGGTCGCCGCGCATGCCGGCGACGGCGTAATGGCAGGAGCCGGGCTGCGCGCCGCACAGTTCGAAGCCGGTGGGGTGGTCGGTGCTGTAGGCGACCAGCTTGCCGGTGACGTCGCCGAAATCCAGCGTGACCGCGTCGCCGTCGCGCGTGGCCGAGCGCACGGCCGGACCGGATGGCGGCAATGCCTTGACGCCGTAGATCACATGGCGCGCCACCCGCGCCAGCCGGTGCCCCAGCTCCTGCTTGTTGGCGGGGTGGATGTCGTAGCGTTCGCCGATATCCACCGCGACGGCCAGGCCCGAGTGCGGATCCTCCGCGGCGACCCGGCGCTGGATGTCGCGCACGTCGGCCCAGCCGCTTTCGCCGGGTTGGGTGGGCGAGGGGCCGTAGCTGGAGAGCTGCACGATCAGCATCGGCAGCGCCATACCGAAGCGCGCACGGAAATCGTCGCGCAGGCCCTCCAGCAGGGCACGGTAGTTGCCCGGGTCGCCGGTGTTGGATTCGCCCTGATACCACAGCAGGCCGCGGAAGCCGTAGTGGCCGAGCGGCGCGATCATGCCGTTGTAGAGCGTGCTGAGGCCGGAGGTGGACTGCCACGGCAAGTCCGGCGGTGCGCCGTACGACGAAGGCACCACCTGGTACTGCCAGTCCTGCAACGGGATGGACGTGCCATCCGCCAGCTTCAGCGCGCGGCTGGACGCCGGGCCTTGCAGGCCGTCGTCGCGATAGGTGCCGAGCACGTTCAGCGCGATCAGGTTCACGCCTTCGTGCAACACGCCGGCCGGTATCTTGTAATGGCGCTGCACGCTGCCGTAGGCGGTGCCGACCCAGTGTCCGTTGACCCAGGTCTGGTCGATCTCGTTGGCGAGCAGGTCCAGCACGGCGCCCTGCGCGGCCTGCGCCTTGTCCAGCTTTACCGTGGTGCGGTACCACAGCATGCCGGTGAAATCGGCCAGCGCGGGCATGCCCCAGTGCTGCCAGGCGCCGCGCTCCAGCGGCGCGCGCTGCCAGCCCGGTTCGCCCAGGCTCGCCGTGTTCCACGGAGCATTGGCGGGCGTGGCGCCGGGGCGCGACAGCCACCAGGCCTTCCACTCGCGGTCCCATTGCTGCTCGGCACGCGGTCGGTCCTTGGCGTAGAGCGCGAGCAGATCCAGCCCCTGGTCGTAGCCGCCGACCTTGCGCAGCGCCTGCGCGCTCATCCACGGCTCGATGCGCGAACCGCCCCAGGCGGCCACCACCATGCCCATCGGCACCGGCACCTTCTTCTGCAGCTCGCGCGCGTAGTAGTAGCAGGTGGCGGAGAAATTCGGCACGTTGGCCGGCGTGGTCGGCAGCCAGTGGTCCGTGCGCGGGATTTCCTCCTGCGGAGTGACGCTGGCGGTGTCGTCCACGGTGAGCATGCGCAGGCGGTCGTTCGATGCATCCCGGGTCTCGGAATCCAGATCCAGCGTGCGCCTCACCTGCAGCACCATGTTGGACTGGCCCGAGCACAGCCACACGTCGCCGACCAGCAGGTCGCTGATCGTCTGCGTGGCGCCGTCCGCGCTGCTCACGGTGAGCGTGTACGGGCCGCCCGCGGGCAGGGCGGGCAACGCGACCTGCCAGTGCCCGTCGGCATCGGCGCGACCATGCACGGTATGGCCGGCGAAGCTCACCGTCAGCGCCACGCCGGGTTTCGCCTGGCCCCAGACCGGATCGGCGCGGTCGCGCTGCAGCACGGCGTGATCCTGGAACAGCGGGTTGAGCAGCACGGCGTCCGCGGCGTGCGCCGCGCCTGTGCCCAGGCACAGCAGCACCGCCGTGGCGGCGAGCATGCGGGAGTGGAACCTCGTCGGCACTGCGTTGGTCACCATGCGGAATACCCCGGCACGTACTTGAAGGAAAGGGACTGGTAGTACTTCAGCGGATGCGCCGGCGGCGCGTAGCCGGCCGGCAGCGGCAGGCCGTTGATGCTCTGGAAATAGGCGATGCAGGCGTCGCGCCACCACTGCGCCTCGCGCTGCTGGATGGCGAGGAAGGTGGCCACCTGCCGGTAGCGTTCGTCATCGATGTGGCCCTTGAGGCCGGCCCAGGTTTCGCGCATTCGCGCAACGTCTTCGACGCCCTGCGTGTAATGCCGCACCAGCTCGTCCCACAGCGTGCGGCCGGAACGCATGCGGTAGCTCCACGGCACGTGGTGGAACCACAGCAGGTATTCGTCGGGGATCTGCCTGAGGCTGGCGAACTCGTTGGCGACCGGCGGCGCGTACTGGGCCACGGCGTCGCTGCCGCTGGCGGTGCGGTCGAAGCCGATGCCGCCCTTGTCGGCGCGATGGAAGTACACCGGCGTCCAGTCGGCGCGCGGGCCGCTGGCGTCCCACGGCTCCGGGCCGTAGTGGTGGCCGTGGCCCATCAGGTGGGCCAGGCCCAGCGGCGTCATGTAGTCCACCGCGGCCTCGCGCGAGCCCATCATCATGTCGACCACGGGGCGCACCACGGCCTCGTCGTTGCCGAAGGTCATGCGCGTCCATTCCTCGGCGATGGCGCGCGCGGACAGCGTGGGATCCCAGGCGAGGCGCCCGAACACGTACCAGTTGGCCTGGTTGAACACCGAGCCGCACCAGTCGCGGTCGGCGCCGATGTTCGCCACGCCGGCCATGCCGGTGAGCGCGTGGCCGTCCAGCGTGCCGTCGACCACCTTCGCCACGGTGGAGCCCTTGCCGTGCTCCATGGTGTCGGCGGCCAGCGCCTCCTGGTACAGCGGCCCGAGGTAGACCAGGTGGGTGGCGAAGCCCAGGTATTCCTTGGTGATCTGGAACTCCATCATCAACTGCGTCTTCGGCATCGCACCGAACAGCGGGTTGAACGGCTCGCGCGGCTGGAAGTCGAGCGGGCCGTTCTTCACCTGCAGCAGCACGTTGGCGGCGAACTTGCCGTCCAGCGGCTTGAACTCCCCGTACGCCTGCTTGATGCGGTCCTCGCCGGGCTTGTTCGCGTAGACGAAGGCGCGCCACATCACCACGCCGCCGTGCGGCGCCAGCGCGGCGGCAAGCATGTTGGCGCCGTCGGCGTGGCTGCGGTGGTAGTCCTGCGGGCCGGGCTGGCCCTCGGAATTGGCCTTGACCAGGAAACCGCCGAAGTCGGGGATCAGCCGGTAGATCTCGTCGGCCTTCCCGCGCCACCAGCGTTGCACCTGCGGATCCAGCGGATCGGCGGTCTTCAGGCCACCGACCTCGATCGGCGCGCTGAAGCGCACGCTGAGGTAGACACGGATGCCGTACGGGCGGAACACGCCGGCCAGCGCCGCCACCTTCTCCAGGTAGGCGTGGCTGAGGATCAGCGGATCGGCGTTGACGTTGTTGAGCACGGTGCCGTTGATGCCGATCGAGGCATTCGCGCGCGCGTAGTCGGTGTAGCGCGGCGGCAGGTAGTCCGGCAGCCTCCACCAGTCCCAGATCGAGGCGCCGGCGTAGCCGCGCTCGACGCTGCCGTCGAGGTTGTCCCAGTGGTCGAGCACGCGCAGCTGCACGCGCGGGCGCTCGCGCAGGTCGAGCCGGTCGATCGGTTGCCCGGTCTGCAGCCGGCGCAGCAGGCCGAACGCGCCGTACAGCACGCCGATATCGTCGTTGCCGGCGATCACCGTGGCCGGATGGCCGTCCAGCACCACGCTGCGGATCAGGTAGCCCTCGCGGCCGAGATCGTGCAGGTCCAGGTGCAGGCCTGCGACCAACGGCGACGAGGCCGGCGTGCCGACCACGATGGCGCCGTCGCGGCTCACCGCGTCGGCCGGCACCGGCGCGTGGCCCAGCAGGCCGCCCAGGCCACGCAGCAGCTCGGCGCGGGTGACCGCCTGGGTCGCGCTCGCCGTGCCCGCGACCAGCTGCGTGGCGTGCCCGCGCGCAGCGTCGGCCTGCGCGGCCGGCAGCGGACGATAGCGCAGCCACAGGTCATGGCCGTCCTCGGCGCGGGCGTGTCCCGCGCCCAAGCCGGCGACCAGCATCAACAGGCCGGCGAGCAACCGGCGCAAGCCCGTCGCCCGTCGCGCGGGTTCCGCGCGCAGGGCCATTCCGCCGGCACGACCTTCGTCGTCGCCCGCGCCTGTTACCGCTAACCTATGCCAAGATGCATGCATGTCCGATCCGTCGTCAGGATGGGTGTCGAGTGATGCGGCAAGCGCGCCGTGACCCCTGTCGCCGCGCGTCCGCTGGAGGGAAACGGCATTGAAGCAGGCAGGCAGGAAATCGGTTCGCCGCAAGGGCATGGCCGTCACCATCGACGAGGTGGCCGCGCACGCCAAGGTTTCGCCGATGACGGTGTCGCGCGTCGTCAACGGCCACAGCAAGGTACGTGAATCGACCCGCGAGCGGGTGATGGAGGCAGTACGCGCGATGGGCTACGTGCCGAACCGCGCGGCCAGCTCGCTGGCCGCCGCGCAGGACGCACGCGTCGCGCTGATCTACACCAACCCCAGCGCCGCCTACCTGCGCGAGCTGCTGCTGGGCGCGCTGCACGGCGCGGCGCGCACCGCGGCGCAGCTGGTGATCGACGACTGGGAGGGGTTCGACGCCGCCGCCGAACGCAAGGCCGCGCGCGCGCTGGCCAGGAGCGTGGGCGGCGTGATCCTGCCGCCGCCGCTGTGCGAATCCCGGGTGGTGATCGAGGAACTGACCCGCGCCGGCGTGCCGGTGGTGGCGATCGCTTCGGGCCACTTCAACCACGACATCTCCAGCGTGCGCATCGACGACTACCTGGCCAGCAAGGAGATCGTCGAGCACCTCGTCAAGGCGGGCCACACGCGCATCGCCTGCATCAAGGGCCACCCCAACCAGATGGCCAGCACGCGCCGCTTCGAGGGCTACCAGGCCGCGCTCAAGGAAGCCGGCATCGCGCCGGACGCGAACCTGGTGCAACAGGGCTACTTCACCTACCGCTCGGGACTGGATGCGGTGGAAAAGCTGCTGGCACTGCGCAAGCCGCCCACCGCGATCTTTGCCAGCAACGACGACATGGCCGCCGCGGCGATCTCGGTGGCGCACCGGCGCGGGCTGGAGGTGCCGCGCGACCTGTCCATCGTGGGCTTCGACGACACTTCGGCGGCGACCACCGTGTGGCCCGAACTCACCACCGTGCGCCAGCCGATCTCCAGCATGGCCGACTCGGCCATCGACATCCTGCTGCGCACGATCCGCCATCGGCCCAGCGATACCCGCGTGGTGGTCGACCACGTGGTGGCACACCAGCTGGTGCTGCGCGATTCGGTGGCGCCACCGGTCGACGGCGGCAAGTCGCGCGGCTGACACGAGGCAACGCTTCGCGCCAGCCGTCCGCAGCGAATGCCTTCCGGGGACAGGGCGACGACACATCGCCCTAGCCTTCCATCTGTTCCAGTTCCTTGCCGCGCGTCTCGCGCACGCAACGGAACACGAAGAGCACCGACAGCGCCGCCGCCGCCGCATACAGGCCGTAGGTGCCAGCCAGGCCGATGCCGGCGAGCAGCAGCGGGAAGCTCACGGTGATCGCGAAGTTCGACATCCACTGCGCTGCGCCCGCCACCGCAAGGCCCGAGCCACGGATCTGGTTCGGGAACATCTCGCCCAGCATCACCCACATCGCCGGCCCCCACGACATGTTGAAGAACACCACGTAGGCATTGGCGGCCACCAGCGCCAGCGTGCCGGCTGCGTGCGGCAGCACCAGGTGGCCACTGGCATCGAGCCCGGCGTGGGCGAAAGCCGCCGCGACCAGGGCCAGGGTGATCGTCATGCCGATCGAGCCGATCCACAGCAGCGGCTTGCGGCCGATGCGGTCGATCAGCGCGATGGCGACCAGGCAGGCACCGATGCTCAGCGCGCCGGACAGCACGTTGATCAGCAGCGCGTCGCTCTCGGAGAAGCCCACCGCCTGCCACAGCACCGCGCCGTAGTAGAACACCACGTTGATGCCGACCAGCTGCTGGAACGTGGCCAGCCCGATGCCCACCCACACGATCGGACGCACGCGGCCGCTGGCCTTGTCGAGCAGGTCCGACAGGCGCGGGCGATGGCGGTCGCCCGCCAGCGAAGCACCGATCTCGGCCAGCTTGCCGCGGGCCTCGCCCGCGCCGTACAACCGGCCCAGCACCGCCACGGCCTCGTCGTCGCGCCGCCTCAGCGCCAGGAAGCGCGGGCTCTCCGGGATGAACAGCAGCGAGCCCAGGAACAGCGACGCGGGCAATGCCTGCACCCAGAACATCCAGCGCCACGCATCCTGGCGCAGCCACAGCGTGCCGGTGGAAGCGCCGGCCGCCTGGGCCAGCAGGTAGTTGCTGAGGAAGGCGCAGAACAGGCCGCCGATGATCGCGATCTGCTGCACCGTGGCCAGCCGCCCGCGGTAGCGCGCCGGCGCCACCTCGGCGATGTAGGCCGGCGCGATGATGCTGGCGGCGCCGACGGCGAAGCCGCCGACGACCCGCGCGGCGATGAACCACCACGCCGCCTGCGCCGCCCCGGCGCCCAGCGCGGACAGCAGGAACAGCACGGCGGCGACGATCAGCACCGAGCGCCGCCCCCAGCGGTCGGCCACGCGCCCGGCGAAGAACGCGCCGATCGCGCAGCCCAGCAGCATCGAGGCCACCTCGAAGCCGGTCGCGCTGGCGCCGGACTGGAAGGCCTTCTTCAGTCCGTCGATGGTGCCGTTGATGACGCCGCTGTCGAAGCCGAACAGAAAGCCGCCCAGCGTGGCGACGCAACTGACCTGCACGATCAGCCGTGTGTTCTCCGTCCGCTGCGCGGGCGCGGCGCCTTCGAGCACGGTGCCCTGCGTGTCATAGGTATCTGCTGCCATGAGCCGGTTCCCCTCCCCTCGACCGGCTCAGCCGGCCTGTGATTTCCCAGTGTGCGCTGCGTCCCAACCACCGTTCGCCCTGAGCGTAGGCCCGCAGGGCCGGAGTCGAAGGGCACTGAGGGATGCTTCGACTTCCTCGCTCCCCAAAGCCGGTGCCATCCATGGCCCCTCTCCGCGTACACTTGCTCGCGCAAGCTGCGCTCAGCACGAACGGCAACCCGGGCGATGCGCCACGCATCCGACATGGAAGCGCGGCGCATCCGCCGTCAACGCATCAGGTACTGGTTGACCAGGTTCTCGTAGCGCTCCTGCTTGCCGCTCGCCTGGACCGGCTCGCCGCCGGCGGCCGCGAGGTCGCGCAACGCGGCCAGGCCCAGCTTGCCCTGCGCGAAGCTCTGTCCCGGCCCCTGGTCGAAACTGGCATAGCGCTCGGCGCGCATGCGCTCCCACGGCGAGGCCGTCAACAGTGCATGCGCCACTTCCAGTCCACGCGCGAAGCTGTCCATGCCGCCGACGTGGGCAAGGAACAGGTCGTCGCGGTCGGTGGACTCGCGGCGCACCTTGGCGTCGAAGTTCAGCCCGCCCGGTGCCAGGCCGCCCTGGCGCAGCACCACCAGCATCGCGCCCACGGTGTCGTACAGGTCGCTGGGGAACTGGTCGGTGTCCCAGCCGTTCTGCGCGTTGCCGCGGTTGGCGTCGATGCTGCCGAGCAGGCCGTGGTTGGAGGCCATCTGCAGGTCGTGCTCGAAGGTATGGCCGGAGAGCGTGGCGTGGTTGGCCTCGATGTTGAGCTTGAAATCCCGGTCCAGGCCGTGCTGCTTCAGGAAGCCGATCACGGTCGAAGAATCGAAGTCGTACTGGTGCTTCATCGGCTCCATCGGCTTGGGCTCGATCAGGAAATTGCCCTTGAAGCCGATGCTGCGGCCATGGTCGCGCGCGGCGGCGAGGAAACGCGCGAAGTGCTCGAGCTCGCGCTTGGTATCGGTGTTGTGCAGCGTGGAATAGCCCTCGCGGCCACCCCAGAACACGTAGCTGCCGCCGCCCAGCTCGACGGTGGCCTCCAGCGCGGCCTTGACCTGCGCCGCGGCGCGCGCCACCACCGCGAAATCCGGATTGGTCGCGGCACCGTTCATGTAGCGCGGGTGGCTGAACAGGTTCGCCGTGCCCCATAGCAGCTTCATGCCGGTGGCCTGCTGGCGCTCCTTGGCCAGCGCCACCATGTGCTTGAGGTTCTTCTCGTACTCGGCCACGTCGTCGGCATCCGGCGCCATGTCGATGTCGTGGAAGCAGTAGTACGGCGCGCCGAGCTTGGTGAAGAACTCGAACGCGGCATCGAGCTTGTCCTCGGCGCGGCCCAGCGGCGTGCTCGCCGCGGTGTCCCACGGATAGGCGCGGGTGCCCGGGCCGAACGGGTCGTGGCCGGCGTTGCAGAAGCTGTGCCAGTAGCACACCGCGAAACGCAGGTGCTCGGCCATGGTCTTGTCGCCGACCTTCTTGCCGGCGTCGTAGTGCTTGAACGCCAGCGGGTTGTCCGACTCGCGGCCTTCGTAGGGGATGCGGCCGATGCCGGGGAAGTATTCGCGTTTGCCGATGAAGGGAGCGCTCATGGGTTCGGTTCCTTGGTTGGTCTGCAGAGGGTGGCGTCGGATCCGGCCGTGGTCTCAGGCGCTGTTGGCGGCGGACTGGTTCGCGTGGGCGGTCACGGCCGCTTCCAGGTGGTGCAGGAAGCGGCCGTAGTGACTTCGGTAGACCGCCGCGGCGTCGGTGCCGGGATAGGTCGAGCGCTCCGGCGCAAGGCGCACGTGCTCGCGCGCGATGGCGGCCAGTTCCGTGCGGCCGCCGTGGGCATGGTCGAGCGCCCACAGGGCCTGCAGTGCCGCGCCGAAGGCGGCGCCTTCGGCCTGTGCGGGCACGTCCACCGGCAGCCCGAACACGTCCGCCACCATCTGCCGCCACGCGGCGCTGTGGCTGCCGCCGCCGGTGAGGCGGATGGCATCGAAGCGCAGGCCGGCGGCCTGCCAGGCGTCGTAGCCATGCCGCAGCGCGTAGGTGGCGCCTTCCATCGCGGCGCGGTAGAGGTTGCCGCGGGTGAGGTTGCCCGCGTCCATGCCGTGCAGGCTGGCGCGTGCGTGCGGCAGGTCGGGCGTGCGCTCGCCGTTGAAGAACGGCAGCAGGGTCAGCCCGCCGGCGCCCGGCCGGGTGTCCGCCATCACCGTATCGCCTTCGCGGCTGTCGAAGCCCAGCGCGCGCGCCACGTTCTCCGTGGCCACGGTGCAGTTCATCGTGCAGATCAGCGGCAGCCAGCCACCGGTGGAGGAACAGAACGCGGCCCAGCGGCCGGCATCGTCCACCACCGGGCGGTCGGCATAGGCGAACAACGTGCCCGAGGTGCCCAGGCTCATGCTCAGCACGCCGGGGACGACGTTGCCGGTGCCGATCGCCGCCATCATGTTGTCACCGCCGCCGGCCGACACCCGCACCGTGCGCGGCAAGCCGAGCTCGTCGGCGATCGCCGGGGCGATGGAAAAACTCGTGTCCGCCTCGACCAGCGGCGGCAGGCAGGCGGCCAGTTCGCGCTCGCCGTCGGTCGCGGCCAGCAGCGGCGCCGACCAGCGCCGCCCACGCACGTCCAACCAGCCGGTGCCGGAGGCGTCGCCGCACTCCATCCAGCGCTCGCCGGTGAGCCAGAAGTTCACGTAGTCGTGCGGCAGCAGGATGCTCGCCAGTTGCCGGTAGACCTCCGGCCGGTGGCGCCGCGTCCACGGCAGCTTCGAGGCCGTGTAGCCGGCCAGGATGGGGTTGCCCGCCAGCGCCACACAGCCTTGCGCGCCACCCGCCGCCGCCATGATCTCGTCGCATTCGCGCTGCGTGCTGGTGTCGCACCACAACTTGGCCGGCGCCAGCACGCGGCCGGCGGCATCCAGCGGCACGAAGCCGTGCTGTTGCCCCGACACGCCGATCGCGGCGACCCGCACGCGCAGTGCCGGCTCCAGCTCCGCGAAGCAGGCACGGATCGCATCCAGCCACCAGCCGGCCTCCTGCTCGCGGCTGCCGTCGTCGCCCGCGCTCAGTTCGAGCGGACGGCCATGCGTGGCGACGACTTCATGCGTCACGAAGTCGTACGCCACGAGCTTCGCGCTCTGAGTGCCTACATCGAGTCCGACGACCAAGCTCATGCGTATCCTGCACCAATGAGTGTTAGCGCTAACATACACCTAATCAAAAAAATGCCAACCTGGCAAGAACGATTTTCGTGATCTTCCGCGAAGGCGACACGGGGACTGCCTGAGACTGTACTCGCGCCCGCGCGAATTGCCATGCCGCAACGCAAAAAATCCCTCGTGGTGCAGGGCCACGGCAGAAATGTGCCGGTTACTCGATCACGCGACGTCTGGTCGATGGATGGCGCGCCCGGAGGGATTCGAACCCCCGACCAATGGCTTCGGAAGCCACTACTCTATCCGGCTGAGCTACGGGCGCGTGGTGTTGCGGAACTGCGCGCGGGTCGTTGCGATCCGCGGCGGACGGGCAGTATAGCCGAGATGCCGGGGATCGCCCACGCGAGGCGACCCGGGTCTGCGTGGGTGGCTGACGCAAGAGCCGCCCCCTCACCCCAACCCTCTCCCCAAAGGGGAGAGGGAGGAAACCGCGATCAGCGGGCCTTGAACAGCGCGGTCAGCGTGTCGGGCTTGCTGGTGTCGCGCACCAGGTGCGGGTACTTCAGGCCATCGTGATAGTCGATGTTGATGGTCTTGTACTGGTCGAAGTCTTTCACCAGCAACTGGATCTGCTGGCTCTTGTCCTTCGCGGCGGCGGTGACGGCGTCCTTCAGCGCATCGGGATCGTAGTCGCGACCGTTGACAGCGACGACGGTCATGCTGGGTGCGAGGCCAGCCTTGAACGCGGGGCCGTCCCACAGCACGTCGCCGATCTGGCCGCCCTTGCCCACCGACAGGCCCAGCGAGTAGGTGAGGTCGGCGAAGTGGCGACGCGCTTCGATCGCCTTCACCGCGGCACTGGGCTTGTCGGTGTAGACGAGCTTCCAGCCGTGTGCTTCGAAGCCACCGATCAGCGGGCCGTGGCCATCGAGACGATCGCGCAGGTACTTCGCCCAGCCGTAGGGCTGGATGTCGTTGAGCGTCTTCACCACGTCGTCGAAGGTGTAGGTGTTGGTGACGAAGCTGCCGTTGTCCATGCCGAAGAAGGCCTTGGCGAAGTCGTCGATGCTCTTCTTGCCGTGGCTGAGCTCGCGCAGCTTGCCGTCCACGTCCAGCCAGATCAGCTGGCCCGCGCTGTAGTAGTCCTCGCTGCTCTGGTAGTTGCGGTAGGGCAGCGGCGCACGCTGGGCGATGATGGGGTCGTTGGTGGTGTCCTGCACGTTGCGCCACGAGGCGAGGCCGGGGCGGCCCTTGTCGTAGGTGGCGGCCACGTAGGCCCACATGTCGTGCGCCTGCTCGTCGTTCCACAGGCCGGCGCGCGAGGCCATCACCTGGCCCCAGAACTGGGTCTGGCCTTCGTACACCCACAGCAGCGAGTCCTGCATCGGCACGTTGAAGTTGGGCGTCCACAGGTCGGCAGGACGACGGTACTTGCCGTCCCACGAGTGGTTGTACTCGTGCGAGAACAGGTCGCGGCCCAGCGCGTTCTTGTCCCACGCGGTGAAGAAGTCGGCACTCGTGCCGTCTTCGCTGGACTGGTGATGCTCGAGACCTTCGCCGCCCATCTTGTCGCTGAGCGAGACGAGGAAATCGTAGTGGTCGTAGTGATGCGCGCCGTACAGCTTGTACATCTGCTGCACGAGGTTGTGGAACGGCTTTTCCTGCTCCGGCTTGATCTCGAGATCCTTCGGGTCGTCGGCCACGATGTCCATGTGCACGGCGGCCTTGGCGCCCGGATCAAGGTCGAGGCGCTTGAAGTATTTGCCGGCATAGATCGGCGAATCCACCAGGGTGTTGAAGGTGGTGGTCTTGAAGTGCACGGTGGCGCCGTCGCGCGAGGCTGTTTCCAGCGCCGTGCCGAACTGCCAGCCGGCGGGGAACTTGGCGCTGGCATCGACCTTGATCTGGCGCGTGTAATAGCCGGCCGGGTACACCGCGTTGGCATTCCACTGCAGGTCGAGCATTTCCGGCGTCATCACCACGCGACCCTCGCGGGGGTTCTGCGGCGTGAGGTACTGGAAGTCCACTTCGACATTGCTCGCGCCCTGCGGCACGTCGACGTGGAAGGCGTAGACGTTGAGCGGGTCGCGCACCCACGGAATCACCTGGCCGTTGGCCTTCACCACCAGGCCGGCGAACTTGTCGATGGGGCCGCTGGGCGAGTGGTTGCCGGGCAACCACTGCGGGTAGAGCAGGGTCAGCGCGCCGGCCTGCGCCGGGATCACTTCATGCACGCGGAAGACGCGGTGCGCGAGATCGGTAGCGTCCACGCTGATCTGCAGCGTGCCCGGGTAAGTCACGTCCTTGGGCGGCGGTACGTCATCGGCGAGTACGTTGAGGCTGACCAGGCCGATGGCAGCGGCGACGACGGCGGAGGCAAGACGTGTGGCTTTCAATGGATTCTCCCTTGGGCAACGGCCGCGCGGAACGTGTGGCGCGGACATGAAACCCGGATGCTAGACCTGCCGCGCGGCATGCTCCCCTGCCAGAGGTCACGCCCGTGCGCGACATATCGAGCTGAACGAAGGCCGTGCTGGATTGTTAAGCGAAAGCCTGGTGCAAGACTGCGCCGCCACCGTCGACGCCTTCGCGTATCCCCGCGCGATGCACCACGGGTTCCCCTGCCCGTGGCGAACAACAAAAAGATGTGGAGTCCCCCATGAACAAGCTACTCGTCACCACCGCCATCGCCGCCCTGCTCGCCTCCCCGCTGGCCGCGCGCGCGGACGACAACAACAGCAACGGCAACACCAACCCGCTGGACAACTTCTACGTCGCCGGCAATCTGGGCCAGACCCAGTACCGCGCCGACTTCAGCCACGACAACAGCGTGTTCCAGAACGTGCGTTTCGGCTGGCGCTGGAACGGCTACGTCGGCCCGGAAATCGGCTACGTCTACCTCGGCCGTCCGAAGACTGTCAGCAACGGCGTCGAGAACAACCTCAAGTCGCGCGCCGCCACCGTGGGCGTGAATGGCAAGTACGACTTCGGCAGCAGCGACTGGTTCGCCACCGCCCATGCCGGCTACATGCGCTCGACGAGCTACATGGGCGAGAGCGTCGGCAGCGATGATGCGGCGCGCAGCAAGAGCTGGAACAACGGCTGGTACGCCGGCGCCGGCGTGGGCTACAACCTCACCCGGAACGTGAGCCTCGCCGTCAACTACGACAACTACCGCCTGCTGTACGGCCGTCGCGGCGACGGCCAGAGCCACCTCAACGTGGCGGCGTTCTCGGGTTCGGTCGAGTATCGCTTCTGAGCAAGCCTGCACGACATCCGTGCATGCGCAACGGCCGCCCTCGGGCGGCCGTTGTCGTTGGAGTTGGCGATGCCGTCACTTGCGCGGCGCGATGATCGCACCGAGCAGATCCTTGCCGTCGGCGCGCACCAGGTGCGGGTAGCGCAGGCCGCCGTGGTAGTCGACCTTCGCCGTGCTGTACACGTCGACGTTCTTCACCAGCAGCTCGATTGGCGCGCTGCCGTCCTTGGCTGCGGTGATTGCATCCTTCAGCGCGTCAGGCGAATAGTCCTTGCCGTTCACCGCCACGATGGTGAGGCCTGGCACGAGTCCGGCCTTGAACGCCGGACCGTTCCACTGCACGTCATAGATGTTGCCGCTCTTCGACGCGGACAGGCCGATCGAGGCGGCGAGGTCGACGCCGTGGCGGAGACCCTCCATCGCCTTGGTCTGCGCGTTCGGCTTGTCGGTGTAGACCAGCTTCCAGCCGCCGCTCGCGATGCCGTGCTCGGGGAGTTCCGGGCCGGTGTAGTCCAGCCGTGCGCGCAGGAATTTCGCCCAGTCGAACGGCTGCACCTGGTTCAGCGTGTTCACCACGTCGTCGAAGGTGTAGGTCTTGGTGACGTAGCTGCCGTTGTCCATGCCGTAGAAGGCGTGCGCGAAGTCGTCCAGCGAGTGCTTGCCGCCGGACAGTTCGCGGATCTTGGTGTCCACGTCCAGCCATAGCAGCTGGCCTTCCGGATAGAAGTCGGTGCCGCGGCGCCAGTTGCCCCAGCCGCCGCCGCCGTAATAGGTGAGCGGCGCGGCATCGGCGGTGTCCTGCAGCGAACGCCAGGCGCGACCGGTGCGTTCGCTCATCGATGCGTCGATGTCCGCCATCGTGTCGCGGAACTGCTCGGGCGTCCACAGGCCGGCGCGTGCGGTGAGCACGCTGCACCAGTAGTCGGTGAGGCCCTCGTAGACCCACAGCAGATCGTCCTGCATCTTCACGTTGAAGTTCGGCGTCCACAGGTCGGCCGGACGGCGGAACTTGCCGTTCCACGAGTGCACGAATTCGTGCGGCATCAGGCTGGCCGCCAGCGTGTGCATGTCGTCGTTGGTGAAGAAGTCGGCCGGCAGGCGGTCGTCGCTGGACTGGTGGTGCTCCAGGCCGAAGTGGCCGGTGTGGTCGGACAGCGTGAGCAGGAAATCGTAGTGGTCGTAGTGGTGCGCGCCGAACAACAGGTTGGTCTGCTTCACCACCGCGCGCTGCTGCTCCAGCTGTTTGTCGGTGAGCTCCACGTCCTTCGCGCCATCGCCCACCACGTTGAGGTGCACCGGCACCTTCGCGCCCGGGGCCAGATCCACGCGATTGAAGTATTCGCCCGCGATCAGCGGCGAATCCACGAAGTTGTTGAAGCTCACCGGTTTGAACTGCACGGTGCCGCCATTCTGGCTGGCCACCTGCAGCGCGGTGCCGAACTTCCAGCCGGCAGGCAACTGCACGGTGGGTTGGATCTGGATCTGGCGCGAGTAGTAGCCGGCCGGATAGAACGCCACCTGGTTGAACTCGATGTCCACCAGGTTCGGCGTGGACGAGGCGCTCGCGCCGAACAGGCTGCCCTCGCCATCACCCGGCGAGAGGAACTGGAACGAGAGGTCGAGCTGGCTCGCGTCCGCCGGCACGTCGAGATGGATCGCGTACATGTCGCGCAGGTCGCGGCGCCATGCCAGTTGCTTGCCATTTGCGGTGACGATCAGCCCTGCCACGTTCTGGATCGGGCCCGACGGCGCGTGCTCGCCGGGAATCCACTCCGGATACAGCAGGGTGAACTGTCCCGGCTTCACCGGAATGGTTTCGTGCACGCGGAACATCCGCTTCGCTGCGTCGGTGAGGTCCACGTTCACCGTGAGCATGCCGGCATACGGCTGGTCGAGCGGTGCGGCACGGTGGGCATCCTGCGCCGTGGCGGCGACGGACAGCGAAAGTGCCCCGACCACCGCGGCGGCGATCAGGCTGGAACGGAAGGGATGACGATTCACGGGGAGCTCCGGGCAGGCACCGGCCCGCGCGGAAGCCGCGCTGCCGGCAGGAACGCGTCGTTCGTCGTGATGGCGAGCGGCGGGTGACCGGGCGATGGTAAGGCGAAGCCTGCAATGCTCCACCCTGCCAGAGGTCACCCCGGCGAACTTGCGCCGTCTCGCATGATTTTGCGCAGGCGATATCCGTCGAGAGACGTGCCGCCTCGAAGAACAGCGGCACGCGATGGCGCATCCACGGAGAACAAGGCCGGTCTGCCGTGTTTGCAACCGTTTCGCGATTGCGGCATGCATGTACCGCCCCATGATCCATGCCGCCTTCCGGCCGCTGGCGCAATCACATCAGGGTTTGCCCTCGCCGCATCGGCCCGCCGCATCCAGCTTGCGCCGGCAGCTCACCTCCAGCCGCGCGCCATTGAACTCCACCTGACCGTACTCCGGGCCATGCCGGTAATGATCCTGCTCCCACGCCTGCCGAGCGACGGAGCTCAACGCGAGATAACCATCTTCGGGCAATCCCGCCGTATCGAACAGCAAACCCGGCAGCTCATAGGAACTGAGGTTCATCGTGCGCGGGGTCAACGGGCGGTTCGACACCAGCAGGTAGCGCGTGTGTTCTTCCACTTCCGCACCGTCGTCATCGAAACCCAGATCCGCGAACGCATGCGGCAATGCGGGCAGGTGGTCGCCGTAGAACAGCAGCACGGTCCAGCGCGGCCGCGCCAGCAGGCGCTTTGCAAAGTCGCCCAGCGCGGCGTCGCCGTTGACCAGGTGCGACAGGTAATACGTCAACTCCTGGGTACCGGCCGCCGAAAGCCCCTGCGGCAAGGGGTGTCCATCCAGCACGTTGGCCAGCGCGCCCGCGTCGGAGTCCCAGGGACCATGGTTCTCCATCGTGATCACCATCGCGTATTGCGGGTCGTGTCGCGCATCGTCGAGATGCGCCAGCACGAAATCGAACAGCGCGTGGTCGGAGACGTATTTGCCTGCGCGCGCGGCCCCGGCGAAGGATCCCCGGTAATAGCTGTGCTGGAATCCGAGTTCGGGCATCACCTGCCGACGATTCCAGAAACTGCTGCGAAACGGATGGAACAGCGTCGTCGAATAGCCCAGCGCCTCCAGCCGGCGCGGCACGCTCGGCATCCACGCGCCGGCCAATCCGTAATACGGATAGACGATGGTGGGAAATGCCTCCATCGGATAGCCGGTGAGCGTTTCGAACTCCGTGCGGATGGTACCGCCGCCGTAGGTGGGCGTGGTCAGGCTGCCAGTGATGCCCGTGGCAGCCAGACGCCCGAAATTCGGCACGAATTGATCGAAGTCGACCCCCTTCAACACGCCGGGATCGAAGAACGCCTCGCTCTGCACCACCACGATATCCGGCAACTCGGCCGGCGGCTGGCGCTTCGTGCGTGCCTGCAGATCCTCGGCGTGGCGTGCGGCGAACTCTTCAACGAGTGATTGATCGGCCTTCGGCAGCGCGATGCGCACCCTCTGCGACATCCGCACCAACCCTGCCATGAAGCCGACATGCTGCACGTTGTCGATCGGGCTCCACAACTGGAAGCGAATCGACGTCTCGCCCGCGTAAGCCTCGTACCAGAAACCATTCCCGCGGTACAAGGTAATGATGGCCACCAGCGACAGCACGGCCAACGCCATGCGACTCGCCCGGCCCGGGCGACGCCAGCGGCGCTCCAGGCGCCAGGCGCCCCACAGCATCACGGCGAACCCGAGCGCCAACAGCAGCAAAGCAAGACGATGCCCGGCGTAATGCGCAAAGAAACCCATGTTGTGCAACACCTGATGCCAGAGCACCAGATCACCCGGCATCAGAGGTTCATTCAGATTGAACTCCTTGATCGCATTCACTTCGAACACGAGCCAGGTGAAGCCCGCACCCAGTAAAAGCGCCAGCAGCGCACGACCGCCCAATCCGTATATCAGCAGGATGAGCAAAAACACCGGCAGCGCATTGCGCCACAGCAGTGCCGTGTCAAACGCGCCGTGCAGCGCCGGATCCAGCCACCACACCAGGCCCACGCTCACCAATGCCATGATGAAAACCGCGCCTGAAACGACCACACCCCTCCGGGCGCACATGGCGCCGATGCGCCGCGCTGACAATGTCATCCTGCTCCCCTGATCAAACAACTCGTGTCGAGCTTACAAGAAGCTGCGCCGCCGGGGTTCACGCCTCATCATCGATTCCGCCGGACCTGGACCTGCACCGGCGCGCTCATCGCACCCGAAAAACCCGTATGCCGGTGCGTCAAGGTTTCCGCACCGCCAGCATCCCGTGACGACGCGACTGGCATGACGGCCGGCCCGCAATGATGTTCCGCCACGCCGTGCTCCGCACTACCACGTCGCACAAGGCCCTTGGCCGCTCGAAACCGCGGGTGGAAGGTGGCGCGGGCTGACTGTGTCGATGCTGCACCTGCAGCGTGGTCGACTATCGCTTCGAATGCACCAGCCGGCTGTGCCGCATGCCTCAGCCGAAATAGATCAGGCAGCCCGGCGCCATCCAGATCACGAAGCGCCCGAACGACTTTGTTTTGCGCCGGCGCGTTCAGTGCAGCGCATACACCGTCACGAAGAACAACAGCAGGCGATACAGCTCCAGCGACAGGTACAGGCCAGCCATCGTCCAGACACACAGGGCCGCGCTGCCAACCCACGTGAACCGGAAGTTGTTCCGCAGCGCGCAATAGACGTAGGCCAGGATCAGCAGGCCCAGCGCCGCGCTGCCATAGCGGTCGGTCTGCAGGAATGCCGGCAGCTCGCCCCGGGACCACAGCATCGCATTCGCCAAGCCCCTCCATGCCCAACCGAAGACCAGCAGGATCAACAGCAGCGCCGCCCAGGTGTGGGTCGCGAAAATGGAGAGCTCGGCCAGGCCACGCCGCCACGGCACCAGCGCAAGCCACAGCCAGCACGCCAGCATCGGCACCAGCGCGATTACGAGTGCGCGCGACAGGGCGTCGGTGCGCTCGTCGTAGCGCTTGCCATAGCCCTGCAGGGCCGCGAACACCTTGGCCTCCTGGGCAGGCACAGCGCCGCTCGCCGATGCCACGGCGGATGGCCGGGCGCTCTTGCGAGGGTTCAATGCAGAAGGATTCTCCGAGCGCCAGTAGGCGCCCGCCAGCCGGGTGCTCTCCGCGCCGGTGACGGGGGCACCGGCCACCTGACGCATGACCAGGGCCTGCTTGACCTCGGCGAGCGGACGTATCTCCAGCTGGGTATTCAACGACGTGTTGAAGGTCTGCAGGACCGCCAGCAGGAAATAGAGCAGATTCACCGCGAAGAACAGCGCCACCGGCCGCGTGTAGGGCACGCGCCGGCCGCGGAAATACTCGCGCGTCAGCTCGCCCGGCTTGAACAGCAGCGTGCGCAGCGAATTGAGCAGGCGGCCTTCGCCATGCGAGAACGCCTCGAACCACTCGCCCGCGACATGCCGCAACGTGTGTTCGTCCGGATGCAGGCGGCGCTCGCCGCACTGCATGCAATACTCGCCGCCCATCGGCGCACCGCAGTTTGCGCAGACCGCAGCGGATTCACCCGGCAAGTCCCCCGGCTTCTGCATGACATACCCCTTTCCCGGATCGGGGCATCATGCACCGGCCCCGAGGCCGGCGCATGTGCATGCCGGAGCGCTCAGCCGCCCCGTTCGAGCTTGCTGTGCCGCATGCCGTAGCCGAAGTAGATCAGGCAGCCCAGCGCCATCCAGATCACGAAACGCTCGAAGGTGATCGCGGGCAGGCCGCCGATGCGCTGCCAGCCGTGCGCGTCCTGCCACGGCAGGCCGAAGATCAGCAGCAGCGAGAACAGCACGCCCAGCGGCGCCAGCACGGCGATCCACGGCATGCGGAAGCTGCGCGGCAGCTGTGGCTTGCGGATGCGCAGCACCAGCACCGCCGAGCAGATGATGATGAAGGCGCTGAGCGTGCCGATGTTGACCAGCTCGGCCACCTCGCCGATCGGCAGCAGGCCGGCGACGATCGCGGTGAACACGCCGAGGATCAGGGTGGGTCGCGCCGGCGTGCCGAAGCGTGGGCTCACCTTGGCGAACCACGCCGGCAGCAGGCCGTCGCGCGCCAGCGCGAACCAGATGCGCGCCGCGCCCAGCATGAAGGCGAACAGCACGCTGGTGACGCCCACTACCGCGGCCACCGCGATCGCGATGCTTACCCAGTGCAGGCTGATCGACTCGAACGCCTGCGACACCGAGGCGTCGCCGTTCAAGTTGCTGTAATGGGTGATGCCGGTGAGTACCAGCGACACCGTGATATACAGCACCATCGCCACCGCCAGCGACAGCAACACCGCGCGCGGCAGGTCGCGCTGCGGATGTTTCGCCTCCTCCGCCGCGGTGGTCAGCGTGTCGTAGCCGAACACCGCGAAGAACACCACGCTGGCACCGGTGAGCACGCCGGCCCAGCCGAAATGGCCCACGCCCTGCGCATCGAACGTGCGTGCGGGGATGAACGGCTGCCAGTTCGCGGTGTGGATGAAGAACGCGCCCACGCCGATCACCAGCAGCACGCCGGCCACCTTGATCGCCACGATGACGGTATTGAAGCGCGCGCCCCATTCCATGCGCACGGTAAGCAGCAATGCCACCGCCAGCGACACGCCGGCGGCGATCACGTTGAAGCGGTGGTCGTCGCTGGGCGCGGCGATCACCGTGCCGCCGTGCACGCCGAAGATCTGCTGCAGGTAGTACTGCATGGTCTGCGCGCTCATGCTCTGCTGCGCCCATTCCGGCAGGTGCACACCCGCCGAAGCCAGCAGCACCTGCACGTAGCCCGACCAGCCGATCGCGACCACCGCGACCACCAGCGCGTATTCCAGCAACAGATCCCAGCCGATGATCCAGGCCACGAACTCGCCCAGCACCGCGTAACCGTAGGTGTAGGCGCTGCCGGTCACCGGGATCAGCCCGGCGAACTCGGCGTAGCACAGTGCCGCACAGGCGCTGCCCGCGCCCGCGATCAGGAAGGACAGCGCCACCGCGGGGCCGGCGTTCATCGCCGCCTGCTGGCCGGCCAGCACGAAGATGCCCACGCCGATGATGCCGCCGATGCCGATCGCAGTGAGTTGCCACAGACCCAGCACGCGGCGGAAGTCGCCACGCTGCCCGGCTTCGCTCTGCAACTGCTCGACGGACTTGTGGCGGAGCATTCGGCTCAGAAAACGCATGGGCTCATTCCTGCGGGCAACCGGCGGATCATAGCGAATCCCTGCCAGAGGTCATGGGCCAGCGGTCATGCACTCCCCACGCTGCGATGCACCAAGCGAGGAAGCGCGCAGCCATGGCAACGCCAAGGCGCTGGCGCCAAACACCAGCACGAATGCCGACGCGGTTCGGCCATCCAGATGGCCGATGCCGAACCAGTGTCCACTGGCCAGCGGCAGCACGGCGGTGGCCAGCACGCGCAGACCTTCGACCCACCAGGCCCAGCGCCGGCCTTCCATCATGGCACCCAGCACGCACAGTCCAGCCAGCTGGTAGGCCGCGTAGAGCAGCAGCACCGGCAAGGCGGCGCTGCCCGCCATGCCGAGGAACTGGGTGGCCATGCCCAGCAGCAGCGCGAACTGCAACAGCACATAGAACTTCAGCGGCACGGCTATCGGCGGGTCGTAGCGTTCGCCGGGCATCGCAAAAGCCGGTTTGGGGAAGCGCGCCGCCACGTCGGCGGGCCGCCAGCCCGGCGGCTTGATCCACACCAGCAGCTTGTCGCGCCAGCGTTGCGCGTGCCACGCATCCTGCGCGGTGCGCCAGTACACCTCCGCGTTCGCCCACAGCGGATTCCAGCTGCGCAGCGGCGAGCGCGTGCCGTACACTGGCGGGTCGGTGCCGTCCTCTTCCACGAAGCTGCCGAACAGGCGATCCCACAGGATCAGGATGCCGCCGTAGTTGCGGTCGAGGTAGCGGTCGTTCACCGCGTGGTGCGCGCGGTGGTTGGACGGCGAGCAGAACACGCGGTCGAACCAGCCCAGCCGGCCGATCTGCTCGGTATGCACCCAGAACTGGTACAGCAGGTCGATCAGCGCCACCACCACGAACACCTCGACCGGCACGCCGAGGATCGCCAGCGGCAGGTAGAAGATCCAGCCCAGCAGCGCGCCGCTGCCGGTCTGGCGCAGCGCGGTGGAGAGGTTGTAGCGCTCGCTCTGGTGGTGCACCACGTGGGCGGCCCACAGGATGTTCACCTCGTGGCCCATGCGGTGCAGCCAGTAGTAGCAGAGGTCGTAGCCCAGCAAGGCGCCGACCCACACCGGCGCGCTGTGGACCGGCAGCCTGAGCAGCGCGAAGTGCTGCACGCACCACGCGTAGATGCCGATGCTCAGCAGCTTGGTGAACACCGCCACCAGCTGCGAGATCACGCCCAGGCCGATGCTGTTGATCGCGTCGCTGCTGGCATACGCGTCGCGCCCGCGCAGTTTCGCCACCAGCAGCTCGATGCCGATCAGCAGGAAGAACACCGGCGTGGCCCAGGTGATGATGAGTTCCTGCGTGTTCATGGTCTATCGCGCCAGCCCTACTCGTACACGTGCAGCCGCCCGAAGATCCAGGCGTAGTAGGAAGCCAGCAGCGCCTTGTCCGGGCAGTCGTCGAAGCGGCCCTGGCAACGCTCGCGCAACTCGGCGGCGGCGGCGAAGTAGGGATCGGCGGGCAGTCCGGCGGCTTCCAGCACCATGGTCGGCAGGAAGGCGATGTCGAGCGCGGGATAGCTTGGCAACGGCGGTCCGGCAAAGTTGCTCTTGACCATGTAGTAGGTGAGGAAATCGCGCCGCGGCACCAGCGCGGGCGGCAGCGTGCGCTTGAGCGGGCGGATCAGGCCATCGAAGGACGGCTGGTGGTCGCCGAAGTGCACCAGCACGGTGGGCTGCCCGCGGTCGAGGAAATCGTGCTCCAGACCCCGCATCGCCACGTCGGAATCGTGCAGGCGCCACAGGTAGGTGTCGAAATCCAGCGCACTTTCGTCCTTGCTGCCCAGCCCCTGCACCATGTTGCGCCAGGGCAACGGCAGCTTGTTCATCGGATTGTCGTCGTGCGGGCCGTGTTGGTTGATCGTGAGGATCATCACGAACACCGGCTGGCCCGGCTTCTTCACCTTGTCGTACACGTGCTTGGCCGCGGCGAACATCTGCGCGTCGGTCTCGTCCCATTCGTCCAGGCCCAACTCTTCCGCGCCGTAGAGATGGTCGAATCCATAGGCACGGTACGCGTCGCGGCCGTTGAGGAAATCGCTGTTGGTGGGATAGATCGCGATGGTGAGGTAACCCAGCCGGCGCAACAGGTCGGGCAGCGTGTCGTGCACGTGCGGCGCCAGCACGAAAGGCGCGTACATGCCGCCCTTGCCGAAGATGTCCTGCGGCAGGCCGGTATGCACGGCGAACTCGCTGACCCAGGTGCCGCCGCCCCAGGTGTGCGTGCGCAACAGGCCGGTGCCGCGCGTGCGCGCGTCGGGCTGGAACAGCGCGAACTTGCAGCCCGGCACGTCGCAGGCCGTGTAGATCGAGGGATCGAAGGTGCTTTCCTCCAGCACCTGCACGATGTCCGGATACGGCGGCGGCCGCGTGCCGGGCCGGCCGCTCGCGGTGGCGCCCCATTGCTGCTGCGCCGTGGCGTCGTCGGACATCGCCGGCATCGTCACGCCGCCGTCGTTGATGTTGATGAAGAAGTTGGTGAGCTGGGCGTCGTCGGAAAGCTTGTCCCACACGTCGCGGTTGTGCAGCCCGGCGAACGGGCCTTCCGGCAGCAGGCACGCGCGGAACGCCACCGCGCACAGCAGCACGCCGCCGATGCGCCAAGCCGCCCCGCCCCAGCCGCGTCGCTGCGCGGACAACGGCCGGTCCAGCCGCCACGCCAGCACCAGCAGCAACGGCACCAGCAGCAGCACACCCACGCTCAGCAGGTACAGGTGCGGATAATGACGCAGCGTGGCGATCAGGCTGGAGCGCGCGTAGTAGACGAAGTCCGCCGGCATCAGCGCCGTTTCGAGGTAGTTCTCCTTGAGGTCGGAGACGAAGCGCAACGCGAAGAACAAGCCGCCGCCCAGCAGCAGCGAAAAGGCGAGGCGCAAGCTGGCACACAGCAGTGCACCGGCGACGCACAGCATCAGCGCCAGCACGAACAGCTTCTGCAACGGCTCCGGCTCCGGCCACACCGTCGACCAGACGCAGGCCGCGAAGGCCAGCGCGGCGCATACCCGTACCACGCCGCTGCGCGTGAAACGCGACGGAAACCGAATCATGCTGCATGCCCCTGATGGCAACCCGGCGGACGCCGGGCTGTCATCTTACGGGCAGCGGCGCGCCTGCGGGCAAGAACGGCTGCCGGCCATTCAGCCAGGCAGGCGCAACGGGGCCGCGCGCCGCTGCCCGGCACGGCGCGCACGCCATGCCTTCCAGCGCGCGCCGAGACAGGAGAACACCACGTACAGCGCCGGCGTGCTGAGCAGGGTCAGGCTCTGCGAGATCAGCAGGCCGCCGATCAGCGCGATGCCGAGCGGGCGGCGCAGTTCGCTGCCCTCGCCAAGGCCGATCGCGATCGGCAACGCCGCGAGGATCGCCACCATGGTGGTCATCATGATCGGGCGGAAGCGCACCAGGCAGGCCTCGTGCACGGCCTCCAGCGGGCTCTTGCCGTGCTCGCGCTCGGCTACCAGGGCGAAGTCGATCATCATGATCGCGTTCTTCTTCACGATGCCGATCAGCAGCACCAGTGCGATTTGCGCGATCACCGACAGCTCGGTATCCGTGATCCACAGCGCCATCAGCGCACCCACGCCGGCCGCCGGCAGGGTGGACAGGATCGTCACCGGGTGGATCAGGTTCTCGTACAGCATGCCCAGCACGATGTAGACGGTGAGCACCGCGGCCAGCACCAGCCACAGCATGCCGCTCTGCACGTCGCGGAAGCGGCGGAAGTCGCCGCCGATGTTGAGCTTGATGTCGCCCGGCATGCGCATGTTCGTCACCGTGGCCTGCACGATCGCCATCGCCTCGCCCATGGTCACGCCGGGGGCGAGGTTGAAGCTCAGGTCCATCGTGGTGTACTGGTTCTCGTGCGAGATCGACGAGGGCGCCAGTCCGGGCACCTGGTGCGCGAACGCGGTGAGCGGGACCATCGTGCCGCTGCTGGACGGCACGTAGAGCTGGTTGATCGACTCGGGCGTGGCGGTCTGGTTGGGCAGCGCGTTCACCACCACCGTGTACTGGTTGATATCCGAGTAGATGGTGGATATCTGGCGCTGGCCGAAGGCGTCGTACAGGGCGCCGTCGATGGTACCGATCGAGACGCCGAGCCGCGCCGCGGTGGCACGGTCGATCACGATGTTCTGGCGCAGGCCACCCTCGTCCACGTCGCTGCCCACGTCCTGCAGCTTGGGGTTCTTCTTCAGCTCGGCCACCAGCTTCGGCAGCCACTCCTCCAACTCCGACAGGTCATTGCCCTGCAGGCCGATCTGGTATTGCGCGCCCTGGCTGGTGCCGCCGCCGCTCGCACTGGGCAGATCCTGCAGCGGACGCAGGCGCAGGTTGAGGTCGGGGTACTTCGCTGCCTTGGCGCTGAGCCGCGCCAGCACGGCAAAGGTGTCGTCCTTGCGGCCCTGGCCGGGGGTCTTCAAATCGATGTTGAACGAGCCGCTGGCGCCCTGCCGGCTGCTGCCCAGGCGAGTGCCCACGGTGGCCACGTCCGGATCGGACATGAGCATCTGGGTGAGACGCTGCATGCGCTGCTCGCTTTGCCCGAACGAGACGGTGGCGCTGGAGGTGGCACGGCCCCAGATCAGGCCGGTGTCCTGCGGCGGAAACAGGCCGCTCTTGACCACGCCGAACAGGAAGAACGTGAGCGCGATCAGCACCAGCGGGGTCAGCGAGAACGCCAGCGTGTGGCGCAGCGAGAACGCCAGCGCGCGGCTGTAGACCGCCTGCATGCCGGCATGGAAGCGGTCCAGCGCGCGCCCCAGCCGCGACGGTCCGGCGGCCCGGTGATCGTGGCCATTGAGGAAGCGTCCGCACAATGCCGGGGTCAGGGTCAGCGAGACCAGCGCCGACATCAGGATCGCGGCCACCAGGGTCATCGCGAAGTCGTGCATGAACATGCCGGTGTAGCCGCCGGCGAACAGCAGCGGGATGAACACCGCGACCAGCGAGGCAGTGATCGAGACGATGGTGAAGCCGATCTCCTTCGCGCCGGCCAGGGTGGCCTCCATGCGCGTCATGCCGGCGTCGATGTGCCGGATGATGTTCTCGATCACCACGATCGCGTCGTCCACCACGAAGCCGATCGCGATCACCAGCGCGAGCAGGGTGAGGTTGTTCAGCGTGTAACCCAGCACGTACATCGCCACGAAGCCGCCGGCCAGCGACAGCGGCACCGCCACCGCGGCGATCAGGGTGGGCGCCAGCCGGCGCAGGAACAGCGCCATCGTCAGCACCACCATCGCCAGCGAGATCAGCAGCGTGGCCTGCACCTCGTGCAGCGAGGCACGGATGGTGGGCGTGTCGTCGAAGAACGGCGTCATCCTGGTGCCCGGCTGCAGGTAGTTGTGCAGCAGCGGCAGCTGGGCGCGCACCTCGTCCACCGTGGCGATCACGTTCGCGTCGGACTTCTTGTAGACGTACATCAGGATCGCCGGCTTGCCCTGGAACCAGGCCGCCTGGTAGGCGTCCTGGGTACCGGCATACACCTTGGCCACATCGGACAGCCGCACCGGCGTGCCGTTCTTCATCGCGATGACCAGTTTGGCGAAGTCGTCGGCGGTGTGCAGCTGGGCGGTGGAGCTGATCGCCATGGTGGTCTTGCCGTTGGACAGGAAGCCCTCCGGCGAAGTGACGTTGGCGGCGGTGAGCGCGTTGCGCAGCTGGTCGGGCGACAGGCTCATCGCGTTCAACGCGCGCAGGTTCACGTCCACCCTGATTGCCGGCGTGGCGGCACCGGCGATATCCACCGAGGAGACGCCCTTCAGCTGGCGCAGGCGCTGCGCCAGCAGGGTGTCGGCCACGTTGTACAGCTCTGCCGCGGACTGCGTGGTCGAGGTCAGCGCGATCGCGATGATCGGATCGTCGTTGGGATTGGCCTTCTGGTAGCTCGGCGTCACCCCTGCGGGCAAATCGGGGATCGCGGCATTGATCGCGGCCTGCACGTCGCGCGCCGCGGCATCCAGGTTCACGCCGCTGTTGTACATCATGAAGACGAAGGTGCTGCCCTCGGAGCTGGACGAGTGCATCATCTCGATCCCGGGCACCTGGCCCAGGTGGCGCTCCAGCGGCGCGGCCACGGTGGAAGCCATGGTCGAGGCATCCGCACCGGCCTCGCTGGCCTGCACGAAGATCGCCGGAAACTGCATGTCCGGCAGCGCCGATACGCCCAGCAGCATGTAGCAGATCATGCCGGTCACGAACACGCCGATCGCCAGCAACGAGGTACCGATCGGGCGGCGGATGAAGATGCCGGAGATGTTCATGCCCGGCATCCGTGGCAATGCGGCGGGAGAATGCGGGTGGCAATGCGGCGGTTCATGTCCTGCTCAACGTGCACGCGGCGAAACAGTAGATCGTTTCGCCGCGTTGAATGCGACACCGGCGCACGATGCCCGGCAGACCAAGATCCTTCAATGCGCCGGGCCGTCGGCCTGCGCGCGGGCCAGCAGGCGCTGCTCGCGGCGCTCGTGCAGCCAGTCCTGGAAACGCTCCATGTACAGGTAGATCACCGGGGTGGTGTACAGCGTCACCAGCTGCGACAGCAGCAGGCCGCCCACGATGGAGACGCCCAGCGGCCGGCGCAGTTCCGCACCGATGCCTGTGCCCAGCGCCAGCGGCAGCGCGCCGAGCATGGCCGCGGCGGTGGTCATCATGATCGGGCGGAAGCGCAGCAGGCAGGCGCGGTGGATCGCGTCGCGCGCGCTCATGCCCTTGCGCTGCGCCTCGATCGCGAAGTCGATCATCATGATCGCGTTCTTCTTCACGATGCCGATCAGCAGCACGATGCCCACGATGCCGTCCACCGACAGGTCCATGCCGAACAGGATCAGTGCCAGCAACGCACCCACGCCGGCCGGCGGCAGGGTGGAGATGATCGTCAGCGGGTGGATGTAGCTCTCGTACAGCACGCCCAGCACGATGTAGATCACCACGATCGCGGCGAGCAGCAGCAGCACTTCGTCGCCCAGGCTGTTGGAGAACTCCGCCGCCTTGCCGATGAACTCGCCGCGCAGTTGCGGCGGGAACTTCAGCTGCGCCTCCACCTGGTGGATTGCGCTCACCGCATCGGACAGCGAGTAGCCCGGCGCCACGTTGAACGACAGCGTCACCGCCGGCAGCTGGTTCTGGTGGCTGATCACCAGCGGCGCGCTGGTGACCTTGGCGCTGATCAGCGAGGACAGCGGGATGGTGCCGCCGCCGCCGACGATGAAACCCACGTTGCCGGTGTTGCCGATGCCGGACGGCGTGGCGGAGTTGCTGGAGGTGAGCTGGCCGAAGCTGGTGGCCGTGCTGCCGGTAAGCGCGCCGTTGCCGTTGCCGCGCACGGTGATCTGGTCGAGCAGGGCCGTGGTGGTGCGGAATTGCGGCGCCACTTCCATCACCACCCGGTACTGGTTGAGCTGGGTGAAGATGGTGGAGATCTGGCGCTGGCCGAACGCATCGTAGAGGGTGTCGTCGATGGTCTGCACCGGCACGCCCAGACGGGAGGACTTGTCACGGTCGATGGTGAGCTTGAGCGCATTGCCCTGGTCGGCGAGGTTGCTGCCCACCTCGGACAGCTCGGGTCGCTGGCGCAGTGCCTGGGTCATCTCGGTGGCGTATTTCGCCAGCTCGTCGATGTTGGTGTCGGACAGCGAATACTGGTACTCGGTAGCCGACACCGTGCTGTCCAGCGTCACGTCCTGCACGGGCTTGAGGTACAGCGCCACGCCGGGGATGTCGGCTACTGCCTGTTGCATGCGCGGCAGGATCTTGTCCAGGCCGTCGCGCTTGCCGCGATCCTTCAGCACGATCGAGAGCTGGCCCTGGTTGAGCGTGGGGTTGATCGTGCCCGCGCCGATGAACGCGGCCACGCCGGCGACCGCCGGATCCTTGCGCAGCTTGTCGGCGACCGCCTGGGTGCGCTGCTCCATCGCTGGGAACGCCACATTCTGGTCGGCCTGCACCACGCCGGTGATCATGCCGGTGTCCTGCTCGGGCAGCAGGCCCTTGGGGATCGCGATGTACAGGAACACGGTCAGCGCCACCGTGGCCGCCGCCACCAGGATGGTCAGCCGCTGGTGGTCGAGCACCCAGTCCAGCGACTGCTCGTACACGCCCACGATGCGTGACCACACGGTGCGCTTGCCGGCGGCGAGATGGCGCTCGTGCGCGTCCTCGCCCTCGGGCAGCTGGTCGGGCTTCAGCAGGTAGGCGCACATCATCGGCGTCAGCGTCAGCGACACCAGCATCGAGATCGCCACCGCGATGGTCAGCACCCAAGCGAACTCGTGGAACAGGCGGCCGGTGACGCCGGGCATCAGCAGCAGCGGCAGGAACACCGCGATCAGCGACACCGTCAGCGACAGCACGGTGAAGCCGATCTCCTTCGCGCCCAGCTCGGCCGCCTCCTTGCCGCTCTTGCCCTGCTCGATGTAGCGCACGATGTTCTCGATCATCACGATCGCATCGTCCACCACGAAGCCGGTGGCCACGGTGAGCGCCATCAGCGAGAGGTTGTCCAGCGACATGCTGGTGAAGCTCATCACGCCGAATGTGCCCAGCAGCGACAGCGGCACCGCCACCGAGGGGATCACCGTGGCCCACAAGCGGCGCAGGAACACGAAGATCACCGCCACCACCAGGAAGATGGTCAGCAGCAGGGTGAACTGCACGTCCTCCACCGAGGCACGGATGGTGATGGTGCGGTCGGCGAACACGTTGAGGTGCACGTCGGCGGGCAACACCGCGCGCAGCTCGGGCAGGATCTGGCGGATCGACTGCACGGTCTGCACGATGTTCGCGCCGGGCTGGCGGCGGATGTCGAGCAGCACCGCGGGCTTGCCGTTCGCCCATGCGGCGAGCTGGTCGTTCTCCACGCCGTCGACCACCTTGGCCACGTCGGAGAGCATCACCGGCGCGTTGTTCTTGTACGCGATGATGGTGTTCTTGTAGTCGGCGGCATCGGCCAGCTGGTCGTTGGTGCCGATCGAGTAGCTTTGCGTCTTGCCGTTCAGCGTGCCCTTGGGCGCGTTGACGTTGGCCTGGGTGAGCGCGCTGCGCACGTCTTCCAGGGTCAGGCCGAGGTTGGAGAGCTGCGCCGGATTCACCTGCACGCGCACCGCGGGGCGCACGTTGCCGGCGATCGAGACCAGGCCCACGCCAGGCACCTGCGACAGTTTCTGCGCGAGGATCGAGTCGGCGTAATCGTTGACGTCGCGCAGCGGCCGGCTGTCCGACTGCAGCGACAGCGTGAGGATCGGCGCGTCGGCCGGGTTCACCCGGTTGTAGATCGGCGGGTACGGCAGGTTGCTGGGCAGCACGCCGCGCGCCTGGTTGATCGCCGCCTGCACGTCCTGCGCGGCCACATCGATGTCACGGCTCATCGAGAACTGCAGGATGATCGTGGACAGGCCCGCGGAGGAATCCGAGCTCATCATGGTGAGGCCGGAGATCTGCCCCAGCTGGCGCTCCAGCGGCGTGGTGACCAGCACCGCCATGGTGCTGGCGCTGGCGCCGGGATACTGGGTGGTCACCACCAGGCTGGGCGCCTCGATCTCGGGCAACGCCGACACCGGCAGCTGGCGGTAGCCCAGGATGCCGAGCAGCAGGATCGCCACCATCAGCAGCGAGGTGGCGATCGGGCGGCGGATGAAGAGCGTCGAGAATCCCATGGGTGTCCGTGCTGCTGTCTGGGTGGCGTCCTGCTCGCCGGGGCGCGCGGCCGCCGGGAGGCGATGCGTGGCCCGCTGCCATCATGGCGGCGGGTGTCAGGCGACCGTCGCCAGGGCGACGGTCGCCGGGGGAACGTCAGTGGCCGCGGCGATTGCCGTTCTTGCCCTGCTGCTTGGCCTTCTGCATCTCCGCCGCGGTGGGCGCCGGCGGCACCTCGCCAGGCTTGAGCGGATTGACTTTGCTGCCGGGCTTCAGGCGGAACTGGCCCTCGGTGACGACCTTCTCGCCGACATTGAGGCCGCTGCCGATCATCACGTGGCTGTCGCCCACCTCGCCGGCGACGACCACCGGCTGCATCTTCACCGTGTTGTCGCCCTGCACCTGGTAGACGTAGTCGCCATCCGGGCCGCGCTGCACCGCCTCGGCGGGAATCACCAGGGCGCCGTCATCGGTGCGCACCTGCAGCCGCACGTTGACGAACTGGCCCGGCCACAACGCATTGTCCACGTTCGGGAACTGCGACTTCAGGCGGAACGTGCCGGTGGTGGCGTCGATCTCGTTGTCGATCACCTGGAGCACGCCGCCGGTGGCCACCGGGTGCGCATCGACGCGATCGAGCGCGGTGACCTCTAGCGCCGCCTTCAGCTGCGCCTTGCGCACGATGTCCAGATTCTGCTCGGGCAGGTTGAACATCACGTAGATCGGGTGCAGCTGGGTCAGCGTGACAATGGTGCTGGTGGTGGTCACCACATTGCCCGGGTCCACCGCACGGATGCCGGCGACGCCGTCGATCGGCGAACGGATCTGGGTGTAGTCGAGCTGCACCTTGGCGCTCTCGGCGGCAGCCTTGTCCTGCACCACGGCGGCCTCCAGCTGGTTCACGTTGTTGCGGTAGGTGTCCATGTCCAGTGCCGCCACGTAGCCCTTGGCCACCAGCGCCTGGTTGCGCTTGAGCGTGCTCTGCGCGGTGGCCAGCGAAGCCGTGTCCTGCTTCTGCTTGGCCAGCGCCTGGTCATAGGCCGCCTGGAAGGTGCGCGGGTCGATCTGCGCCAGCAGCTGGCCCTTCTTCACTTGCTGGCCCTCGGTGAAGGCGAGGCTGATCAGCTGGCCGCTCACCTGCGGGTTCACGGTGATGGTGTTGAGTGCCTGCACCGTGCCCAGTGCGGTGAGGTAGACCGGCACGTTCTCCTTCACCACCGGCACCACGGTGACCGGCACCGGGGGACTGTCCTTGCCGCCCATGCCACCGGGCTGCCCCTGCCCCGCACCGCCGGGCTTGTGCAGCAGCCGCACGGCGACGATGGCCAGCACGACCACCGCGACGACGATCAGCGCGATCTTCCAAAAACGCGACATGCAGAAAACTCCCGAATGAACTGTGCCACCGTAGGAACCCCAGCCAACGCGACCAGCAGTCGGCTTATGGTTGCCAAGCATAGGTGCAGCGCAACGAAATGGAACAATGCCAGTCGACAGGGGTGGGGCATGACCGATGGCAGGGATGCGCTGCCGCCGCACCGCGCCGCTTGGACAGGTATCGGCCGCCGCGGTTCCTCGGCGCGACAGATCGCCGCTGCCGCCGGCTGAAAACTTGCCGGCGGCTTCGTCTATACTCCGGGCCTTGCGCCTGTCCGACTCGCCGCACTGCGTCGCGGCCATGGCAGGTGCGGGCACGCGGCAGCCAATCGGCATGCCGGGTGCCGCGGGGGCCTTCCGGACGATCCACCGACCTGGAGTACATACGTGAGCGGTTCCATGAATAATTCCGACCGGGTTTTCGTGCACCAGTTCGCCAAGCTGATCGGCGGACTGGCCGTGCTGACCGTTGTGCTGATCCTGACCGCCCTGGCGATCTACGGCCACGAACCCAAGGAAACCGACCCGAACGTGCAGGCGCAGGTCGACGCGCGGCTCGCGCCTGCCGGAGCGGTGTACGCCGGCAACACCGGCCGCGCCGCCATGCAGGCCGCCGCCGACGCCGCCACCAAGGCCGCCGCCTCGCAGGTCGCCTACGGCGGCACCACCGACGGCAAGACCATCTTCGACCACCTCTGCACCAGCTGCCACACCGCCGGCGTCGCCGGCGCACCCAAGGTGGGCAACAAGGCGATGTGGGCACCACGCATCGCCGAGGGCCTGGACACCCTCATCAAGCACGCCACCGACGGCTATCACGGTCCGGATGGCAACTTCATGCCGCCCAAAGGCGGCAACCCCGCGCTCACCGATGCGCAGGTGAAGGCCGCGGTCACCTGGATCGTGGACCAGGCCAAGTAAGAGCCCGCCTCAGTCAGATCAAGGCAAACGCCGCCCCCGGGCGGCGTTTTCGTTCGCCCCTTCCCCCGCCGGGAAGTACGCGGGGAGGCGCTATGGATGGCGCCGGCTTTGAGGAGCGAGGAAGGTTGGGATGAGGGTCCCACCTCGTGGCACAGCCCCTTCACCCCGCCGCGTTCACCTCGATCCACGCTTGCGCAAACTCCCGCAGCTGCGGAAAGAACACCTCGAAATGCGCCTGCAGCGGTGCATCCAGCGCCACCAGCAGCGGTAGCATCCGGTCCAGCGGGTTGTCCCGCCGCAACCGCCCGGCGACACCTTCCAGCGCCCGCCCGATTTCCTCGCGACGCGCATAGCCCGCCGGCAGGTCGTGCGCCTCCATGTAGGCGCGGAAGCGGCGCAGCGCCGGCGGCAGCAACGCATCGTGGCGCCGCAGCAGCTCGCGCGCGGCATCCGAGAAGGCCGCCAGCGGCACCGCGCTCCAGCGCGCAAAGTCACGCGCCAGGCGGTGGTCGAACCACAGGTCCAGTGCGATGCCGGCATAGCGCCGGTATGGCGGCTCGAAGCGCGCCCGCGCTGCCACCACTTCCGGGTGGCGGTCGGTATGGACGTCGATGGCGCGATGCAGACGGATGCCCAGCACCACGCGCGACGGCAACGCCGGATCGGGCGCGCCATGCACGAAATCGCCGAGCAGACCGCCCAGGCGCAATGCCTCGTCGTCGCCAGCCAGCAGCAGGTGCGCCAGGTGGTTCACCGGCGCCCGCCCGTGCGCCTCCGGGGGCGGCTGGTGGCGCCGGCGGTTATCATCTTCGGCATGAATCCCACTGCGCTTCCCGACGACCCCGCCAGCTTTCCCGACCAGGCCGCCAGCTTCGCGCTCGCCGGCCCGGCCGGCAAGCTGGAGACCCTCACCGACCTGGCCGAGCGCCCCGGCGCGCGCGCGGGCACGGCGGTGGTCTGCCATCCCAACCCCGTGCAGGGCGGCACCATGCACAACAAGGTGGTGACGATGCTGGAGCGCGCGCTGCGCGAGTCGGGGCTGGACACGCTGCGCTTCAACTTCCGCGGCACCGGCGCCTCGGCGGGCAGCTACGATGACGGCGACGGCGAAAGCGAGGATCTCGCCGCGGTGGTGGCCTGGCTGCGCCGCGTGCGTCCCGGCGATGCGTTGTGGCTGGCCGGCTTCTCGTTCGGCAGCTACGTGACCATCCGCAACGCGGTGCGGCTCGAGGCCGATGCACTGGTCAGCATCGCGCCACCGGTGGGGCGCTGGTCAATGACGGACGACGTGCTGCCCACCTGCCCGTGGCTGGTGGTGATGGGCGAGGCCGACGAGGTGGTGGAACCGCAGGCGGTGTTCGACTGGATCGATGGCATGGACCAGCCGCCCGAGCTGATCCGCATGCCTGAGACCGGCCACTTCTTCCACCGCCGGCTGATGGACCTGCGCGGCGCGGTGAAGCACGCCATCGCCGACTGGCTGCCGCCACTGCGCGATTGAGCGCGGCAGCGACACCCTATAATCCAGCCACTCCCAACCCAGAGGGCAATGTCATGAAACGATGGATCGTATTGGCAACCGGCCTGTTGCTCAGTTTCCAGGCGCTGGCCGCGGACACCGTGCGCTTCGGTTCCAAGGTCGTCACGGTCGGGGACTCGGAAGAAAAGGTGACCGCGATCGCGGGCGCCCCCGCGAGCAGGACCGAGGTGCAGAACGCCTACGGCGCCGTGCTCGCCTATCGACTCGACTACGTGCAGGGCAACAAGACCGTGCAGATCTACATCGCCCACGGCCAGGTGGTCGACATCAAGGAAATTTTCTGAGCGCATCGCGGCGGCACGGGCCATCGATGCCGATGACCGTTGCATGAGCGAATCCCTCTCGCCCGCACCCAGCGTGCGCTACCACGAAGGCGTGGCCGCGCACCGCTGGGAATCCGACCCCGCCCAGCTCGCGGTGCTGCCCGAGTTCGACCGCCTGCACACCGCGCTGTGCGCCACGGCGAACGGCAACGGCAGCCTGTTCGGCCGGCTGAAGTCGCTGCTCGCCAGCGAGGCCGCGCCACCGCCGGGTCTGTACCTGTGGGGCACGGTGGGCCGCGGCAAGACCTTCCTGATGGACCTGTTCGCCGCCAGCCTGCCGCATGGCGTGGTGTTGCGCCGGCATTTCCACCGCTTCATGGGCGAGGTGCACGAGCGCCTGCGCGAGCTGGGCGAGCGGCAGGACCCGCTGGCCGAGGTGGCTGCCGGCCTCGCCGCACGCTGCCGCGTGCTGTGCCTGGACGAGTTCCTGGTCAACGACATCGGCGACGCGATGATCCTCGCGCGTCTGCTGGAGGGCCTGTTCGCACGCGGCGTGGCGTTGGTCACCACTTCGAACACCGCGCCGGAAAACCTGTACAAGGACGGCCTGCAACGCGCGCGCTTCCTACCTGCGATCGCATTGCTGGAACAGCACTGCCGCGTGGTCGAGATGGCCTCGTCGCGCGACTGGCGCCTGCGCGCACTGAGCCAGGCCGCGGTCTACTACACGCCGCCCGGCATCGAGGCGCACCGCGCGCTGGAGCGCATTTTCCGCGACCACGCCCGTGGCACGGTGGTCGAAGATGGTGCGCTGGAAATCAACGGCCGCGAGATTCCCTGCCGCAAGCGCGCCGACAATATCCTGTGGTTCGACTTCGCCGCGCTGTGCGAGGGTCCGCGCGCGGTGGCCGACTACATCGCGCTGGCCAAGGCCGGTCCCGCGATCATCGTCTCCGGCGTGCCGCAGTTCACCATCTACAGCGAGGACGCTGCCAAGCGTTTCGTGCAGCTGGTCGACGAGTTCTACGACCGCCACGTGAAGCTGATCCTCTCCGCCGTCGCACCGATCACCGAGCTGTACGACGGCGAGCGCCTGCGCGCCGAATTCGGCCGCACCGAGTCACGACTGATCGAAATGCAGAGCGAGGACTACCTGGCCTTGCCACACCGCGCCGACTGAGCCCGTTCAGGTCCCCGGCCAAACGGCTCATTGCCACGCCAGCGGCGCAGCAGTAGCCTGCTCCGACCGCCGGCACCATGCTGCCGCGCAGGGGGATGGAAAGATGGGAATCTCGCGGGACTCGCTCCCGGGCGGGCAACCCGACGCCGGCTGTGCTCCGGCGACCCCTGACGCGGCCGAACGCCATGCCCTGCCTGGCTTCGAGGCCGTGGCGCGACTGGCCTCCGGAGCGCTGGGCGTGCCGCTGGTAGCCTTGCTGCTGACGGACGGCAGCGCCTTCTGGTACACCCCGCCCGGCCAGCCGGATCCCCTGTCGCTCGACGGTGCACTGCTGGCCGCCTGCCGCGCGGCCATGCGCCACGGCGTCGCCGAAGTGGTGCCCGACGCACGCGAGGACGCCCGTTTCCTGCCCGCCGGCGCCGATCCCGCGCATGCCGAAATCGCCTTCTTCGCCTGTGAGCCGGTGTTCGGCCTGGACGGCCAGCCATTGGGTGCGTTGTTTGCGATCGACCGCCGCCCGCGTCTCGCCCTGACCACCAGCGAACAGGCCGCGCTGCGCGACGCCGCCGCGCTGGCCGGCACGGGGGCGGCGCTGCGCTTCTACCTCAACCGCATCGATCCCGCCACGCGGCTGCCGCACCGCAAGGCGTTCTTCGCCGACCTGCATGCACGACTGCCGGGCGAAACCGACACCGCCTGGCTGGTGTCGATCGAAACCGCGCCGGTGGCGCGCTTCCACGCTTTCGTGCGTGCCATGGGCCACGCCTATGCCGACGCGCTGATGCGCGCGGTGGCCGAACGCATGCAGACATGGATGATCGCGGGCATGCAGCTCTACCAGGTGGCCCCCACCCGGCTGGCGGCGCTGCTGCCGGGCACGCATGAAGCACCCTCGCCCGCACAACTGGATGCCCTGGTGGCCATGCTGCGCGAACCCATCGACTGCCTCGGCGTGCCGTTCACCCTGCAACCCGGCGTGGGCCTGCTCCGGGTCGAGGCGGGCGAACTGCGCGGCGGCGACCCGCTGCGCCGGGCGATGAACGCCTCGTACAACGCGCAGAGCACCGCCAGCGGCTGGTCCGTGTACGACCACACCCAGGACGAGCGCCAGCGGCATGAGTTCTTCCTGGTCACCGAACTGGCCGCCGCGCTCTCCGAGCGCGCCGAACTGGAACTGCACTACCAGCCGCGCCTGGACCTGGCCAGCGGACGCTGCGTGACGCTGGAGGCGCTGGCGCGCTGGCGCCACCCCACGCTGGGCACGGTGTCGCCCGGCGTGTTCGTGCCGCTGGCCGAACAGGCCGGCCTGATGCGTTCGTTCACCGACTGGGTGCTCGATCACGGCCTTGCGCAACTGGCCGAGTGGCTGCGCAACGGACTCGATCTGCGGCTGTCCCTGAGCGTCTCCAGCATCGACCTGGACGCCACGCTGGAAAAGCGCATCGCCACGGCCGCGCAACATCACGGCGTGCCGCTGACCCGGCTGGAACTCGAATTCACCGAAAGCACCGCGATCCACCACAACGAGCTCACCCGCGACGTGCTCGGCGCGCTGCGCAGGGCCGGCGTGGGCATCGCCATCGACGACTTCGGCATCGGCTACAGCAACCTCGACGCCCTGCGCCGCATGCCGGCCACCAGCCTGAAGATCGACCAGTCGCTGGTGCGCGGCCTGGATGTCCGCCAGCACGATGCTTCCATCGTGCGTTCGATGGCGGCGCTGGGCCACGACCTCGGCTTCCGCGTGGTGATGGAAGGTGTGGAGACCGCGCACGAGATGGCAGCGGTGCGGAGCATGTGTTGCGACGAGGTGCAGGGCAACTACATCGCTCCCCCGATGCCCGGCACGGCGGTGCCCGGCTGGCAGCGCGAGCACGCCGCACCCGATGCCTCGCCTGCCGCGGCGAACTGCTAAGGTTTCGGCAGTCCCGCCGCCGGAAGCCCCGTGATGCCCCTCACCCTCGCCTTCGCCCTGTTGCTGGGCGGCACGCCGTCGAACGCCGGCGCCGATTTCGAAACGCGCGTGCACCAGGCGAAGATGGCCGAGGCCGCCGCCACCGGACCGGCCTACCAGAAGGCGCTGTGGGGCAAGATCGGCAACCCCACCACGGACGCCTACAAGGGCTGCCTCGCCGGCAACCACGATGACAAGTCCCCGTTCACCCTGGTGCTGGACGTGGACGCACACGGCAAGCCGCAGCGCATCGTGGTGCAGCCGGCCGCACCGGTCGCCACCTGCATGGCCGGCCAGATCGCCGGCTGGACGCTGCCCGTGCCGCCAGCCTCGCCGGTGCCGTATCCGCTGGAAATCGACTTCAGCGTGGCACCTTGAACCGACTTAGAGCCTGTTCCAAAGTCCCCCCGCAACTTGCGTTGCCTTGCCATGGCCGTCGGGCCGAGTTGCGCGCTGCCGCATGGCGGCCATGCAACGCAAGCACCGATTCCGCGGTGTAGGAGCGCACCCTGCGCGCGAATGCTTTTGGCTTCGATCAGGCGCCAGAGCATTCGCGCACAGGGTGCGCTCCTACCCGGCGCGAGCCTCGCGGAGACTTTGAACAGGCTCTTACGCAGCGGACGCGATGCGCGACTGCTGGTAGCGCCGGTGGTGCACCAGCAGGCCGGCGTAATAGACGATGTAGTAGCCCACCAGCAGGCCGATCACCAGCATGGTCAGCGGGCTGGACTGGTAGCCCATCTGCATGCTCGTGCCGGGCGGCGCGCTGGCGGCCAGCGCATCGGCGTGCTGCATCTGCGGCGCCAGCACCATGAAGCGCCACACCAGCCGGCCCAGCAGCAGCGCGGTCAGCACGGCGCCGATCCACGGGTTCGGCAGGTAGCAGTCGCCCTTCACCGGATCGGTCTCGAAACGCGTCAGGCGCAAGCCGACGAAACCCAGCGCCGCACCGATCACCGCGCCGCCGAGCACGCCCTCGGCCAGGCGGATGTCGTGCAGGCCGCCCAGCATCAGCAGGGCGCCGATCACCGCGAAGATCACGATGCGCGCGATCATCCGCTTGCGCCGGATCGGCTGGCGGCCGAACTGGCGGCTGATCCGGCGCCAGACCATCAGGGCCATCAGCGGCACGATGATCACGTAGCTCATCAGGTGGGGAGACATGGTCGGCGCATCCGGCTGGGAGGATCTGCGCAGCCTAACGGAACGATGTACGTCGCGCGATTGACGCAGTGCAGGTATCGCGCATGACGGGTGTCAGCAGGATTTCCGCAAACCGGTAGGAGCGGCTTCAGCCGCGACTGGTACGGGGTACGGAGAAGATCGCGGCTGAAGCCGCTCCTACAAGCCGCCCCTACCGGGCCTTGCCCTGGTTCGCCACCGCGGCCATCTTCGCCTCGATCGCCGCGGCATCGCCCAGGTAGTAGCGCTTGAGTGGCTTGAGGTCCGCGTCGAACTCGTACACCAGCGGCACGCCATTGGGGATGTTCATCTCCACGATGTCCGCGTCGGAGATGCCGTCCAGGTACTTCACCAGCGCGCGCAGCGAGTTGCCGTGCGCCGCCACCACCACGCGCCGGCCGGCCTTGATCGCCGGCGCCAGCACTTCGTGCCAGTACGGCAGCACGCGGGCCACGGTGTCCTTCAGGCATTCGGTGTCGGGGATCTGTGCGGGCGCCAACGCGGCGTAGCGCGGGTCGTGCACCGCCTCGTTCTCGGCACGGTCCAGCGGCGGCGGCGGGATGTCGTAGCTGCGGCGCCAGATCTTCACCTGCGCGTCGCCGTACTTCGCCGCCGTCTCGGCCTTGTTGAGGCCGGTGAGCGCGCCGTAGTGGCGCTCGTTGAGCCGCCAGTCGGTGTGCACTGGCAGCCACATCAGGTCCATCGTGTCGAGCACGCCCCACAGCGTGCGCACCGCGCGCTTCAGCACCGAGGTGTGCGCCACGTCGAAGGCGTAGCCTTCGCGCTTCAGCAGCTCGCCCGCCTCGCGTGCCTCCTGCTCGCCCAGCGCGGTGAGGTCCACGTCGGCCCAGCCGCTGAAGCGGTTGTCGAGGTTCCACTGCGACTGGCCGTGGCGGATCAGGACGAGCTTGTGCATGGCGGGAATTCTCGACAGGGAAGGGTGAAATGGTAGCGGCAGCCGCCTCCCCTGCCAAAGGTCACGCCAACCAAAATCCGCCGGCATGCATCCCAGTCCACGTCATCCACTGAACGGAGTCCTGCCATGCGCCGCATCCTGCTTTCCCTCGCCCTGCTCCTGCCGCTGGCCGCGGCCGCGTCGGACAACGACCTCCACAAGGTCAACGGCGACGTCCGCGTCGAGGCTGGCCAGCACGCCGGCGATGCCAAGAGCGTCAACGGGGACGTGGACGTGGGCGACCACGCCGTAGTGCAGCTGGCCAGCACCGTGAACGGTTCGGTGTCCCTGGGCAGCCAGGCCGAGGCCGGCGAGCTGCACACCGTCAACGGCTCGATCGAGGTTGCCGCCGGCGGCAAGGTCGACGGCCAGGTCCATGCGGTCAACGGCGACATCAGCCTGGCGCACGGCGCCCAGGTCGACGGCCATCTCTCCAACGTCAACGGCGCCATCCGGCTGGATGGCGCCCATGTGGCCGGCGGCCTCGAGACCGTGGCCGGCGACATCACGGTGGGTGCGAACTCGCACGTCGAAGGCGGCATCCTGGTCGACCAGCCGAACAACGGCTGGTTCCACTGGGGCAGCGAGCGCAAGCCGGTGGTCGTGATCGGCCCGCACGCGGTGGTGCGGGGCACGCTGGAGTTCCGCCGCGAGGTGGTGCTCAAGGTCAGCGACAGCGCGCAGATCGGCCCGGTCAAGGGCGCCACGGCGGAGAAGTTCAGCGGCGCCGCACCGTGATCGACCGCCTTTCGTGCCGCGCGGTTAAAGCCAATCGCGCGGCTTGAGGTAGTCGGCCAGCCGCGCCTCGGCGGAGTCGGGTTCGGGTGCATAGGCATACTCGAAGCGCACCCGCGGCGGCAGGCTCATCAGGATCGACTCGGTGCGTCCGCCCGACTGCAGCCCGAACAGCGTGCCGCGGTCGTAGACCAGGTTGAACTCCACGTAACGGCCGCGGCGGTACAGCTGGAACTCGCGCTCGCGCTCGCTGTACGGCGTGTCGCGCCGGCGCGCGGCGATCGGCAGGTAGGCGTCGAGGAAACCCTGGCCCACCGCCCGGGTGAATGCCAGACAGCGCTCGAAGCCGCCTTCGTTGAGGTCGTCGTAGAACAGGCCACCCACGCCGCGCGTCTCGCCGCGGTGCTTGAGCTGGAAATACTCGTCGCACCATTGCTTGTAGCGCGGGTAGACGCCGACGCCGAACGGCGCGCACAAGTCGCGCGCCACCGTGTGCCAATGCACCACATCCTCGTCGAACGGGTAATACGGGGTGAGATCGAAACCGCCGCCGAACCACCACACCGGCTCCACGCCCTCCTTGCTGGCCTCGAAGTAGCGTACGTTGGCGTGCGTGGTCGGCACGTAGGGATTCTTCGGGTGCAGCACCAGCGACACGCCGGTGGCAATAAAGCTGCCGCCGGCCAGATCGGGGCGGTGCGCGGTGGCGCTGGGGGGCAACTGGTTGCCGCTGACGCGCGAGAAGTTCACGCCGGCCTGCTCGAACAGCGCGCCATCGCGCAGCACGCGGGTGCGCCCGCCACCGCCCGCCGTGCGTGTCCAGGCGTCCTCGACGAAGCGCGCCGTGCCGTCCAGCTGTTCCAGTTCGGCGCAGATGCGATCCTGCAGTTCGCGCAGGAAGGTTTCGGCCCGGTCGGCTTGTTCGCTCATCGGTCGCACTCCATCGTTATCGTCGTGAGCTTAGCAAGAGCGGTTCCCATCGCCGCTGTGGCGCGGCGTCGCGCGGACCTGCGCCGGATCAGGAGCGCACCGCAGCTGAACGTGCAGGCGTTGCCCGCGGCATGCAAGCTAGGCAGGGCGGAAGACGCTCGCTAGGCTGAAGCGATGACGACACCGATGACCCCGCTCGCGGTCAGCGCCTGCACCGTCACCTCCGTACTCGGTTGCGGACTGGCGGCACAACACGACGCGCTGTTGCACGGCCACGGCGGGCTGCGCCCCAACGATTTCGGCAGTGCGCCGCGGCTGGGCTGGATCGGCCGCGTCGACGGCGTGGAAGCCGTCGCCCTGCCCACCGCACTCGCCACCTGGGAATGCCGCAACAACCGCCTCGCCTGGCTGGGCCTGCAGCAGGATGGCTTCCTCGACCGTGTGCACGCTGCACGCACGCGCCATGGCGCGCGCCGCGTGGCCTTGCTGCTGGGTACTTCCACCGCCAGCATCGGCGCCACCGAGGAAGCTTACCGCCGGCTCGGTGCCGATGCTCGTTTCCCCGCCGACCTGCGCCGGCCTGCATTGCACGCACCCGACTCGCTGAGCGCGTTCGCCGCGGCGGCGCTGGCGCTGGAGGGCCCCTGCCTCACCGTCTCCACCGCCTGCTCGTCCAGCGCCAAGGTGTTCGCCAGTGCCGCGCGCCTGCTCGCGCTGGGCCTGGCCGACGCGGCCGTGGTGGGTGGCGTGGACAGCCTGTGCGACAACGTGCTGTTCGGCTTCAACGCGCTGGAGCTGATCTCGCCTGCCGCCTGCCGCCCGTTCGACGCGACGCGCAACGGCATCTCGATCGGCGAGGCGGCCGGCTTCGCGCTGCTGGAACGCGTGGAGGCCGCGCCGCGGGCGCCACGCCTGCTCGGCTACGGCGAGGCCAGCGACGCCTGGCACATGTCCTCGCCGCATCCCGGCGGCGACGGCGCGGAACTGGCGCTGGACGCGGCGCTGGCCCGCGCCGGCCTCGATGCGGCACGGGTCGACTACGTGAACCTGCACGGCACCGCCAGCCAGCAGAACGATGCGATGGAAGCCCCGCTGGTGGCGCGCCGCTTCTCCGCGCGCACGCGCGCAAGCTCGACCAAGGGCTACACCGGCCACACGCTGGGTGCGGCGGGCATCGTGGAAGCGACGATCGCACTGCAGGCGATCGAGCACGGCTTCATACCCGGCAACCTCGGTGTCGCCACGCCCGATCCCGCCTGCGGTCCGCAGTTCGCGTGGCGGGGTGAATCGCAGCGCGTGGACGTGGCGCTGAGCAATTCCTTCGGCTTCGGCGGCAACAACGCCTGCCTCGTGTTCGGGCGCGCACCATGACCCCCATGCATCTGCACGTCGAAGGCATCGGCCTGTGGTCGCCGCGGCTGGGCGACTTCGCCGCGCTGCGCACCCTGCTCGCCGGCGACGCGCCTGCCATTCCCGCCGCACCGGCTGCCGCGCTGCTGCCGGCGAACGAGCGCCGCCGTGCCCCGGAAAGCGTGCGACTGGCGGTGGAAGTGGCTGGCCAGGCACTGGCGATGAGCGGGCGCGACCCGACCACACTCGCCTGCGTGTTCGCCTCGGCCCACGGCGACCAGGCGATCACCGACGCGATCTGCGCCACGCTGGCGCGCGCACCGGCCGAGTTGTCGCCCACCCGCTTCCACCATTCCGTGCACAACGCGCCCGCCGGCTACTGGACCATCGCCACCGGCTGCCGGGCGCCGTCCAGCGCGGTTTGCGCGAGCGTCCACACCTTTGGCGCCGCGCTGCTGGAAGCGGCGACCCAGGCACTGGTCGAGCGGCGCCCGGTGCTGCTGGCATGCAGCGACATCGCCGGACGCGGCCCGTTGCTGGAGATGACCGGATGCGGGCGTGCCTTCGGCTGTGCCTTGCTGCTGGCACCGGAAGCTGGCGTAACCACGCTGGGACAACTGCGACTGGAAACATCGGTGGATCACGCCGTGTCCACGCCGCCGCCCGCTACGCTGGCTAGTGAAGCGGATGGCAATCCCGCCGGCGCCGCGCTGGCGCTGCTCGCGTCGCTGGCCGGGCGCGGCGGCCATTGCCGACTCGGGACCGCCACCGCGCTGGATCTGCTGATCGACGTGGAGCCCATCACCTGAACGCTGCCCTGCCCCGCTGGTGCGTGCTGATTCCCTGCCTCAACGAGGAGGTGGCGATCCGCGGCGTGGTCGAGTCGGCGCTGGCATTGGGCGTGCCCGTCATCGTGGTCGACGACGGCTCGGATGACCGCACGCCGCAGATCCTCGCCACGCTGCCGGTGACCCTGCTGCGCCACGAGCGGCGCCTCGGCAAGGGCCAGGCCCTGCGCGACGGCTTCCGCGAGGCACTGCGCCAGGGCTGCGAGGCGGTGCTGACGATGGACGGCGACGGCCAGCATCTGGCAACCGACATCCCGCGCATCGTGGCCGCCGCCGCCGCGTATCCCGGCCAGCTGGTGATCGGCGCACGCCTGCTCGACAAGGCGCAGCAGCCGAAGGCGCGCCGGCGCGCCAACGCATTCGCCGACTGGGGCATTTCCTGGGGCTGCGGCCAGCCGGTGCTGGACACCCAGAGCGGCCAGCGCTGGTACCCGCGTGCCGCACTGGACCTGGTCGACCTGCCGGCGCAGAACTTCGTGTTCGAGGCGGCGATCCTGATCGCGGCCTCGCGTGAGCTGGGCATGGGCGTGGTCGCGGTGCCGATCGCCTCGCGCTACCCGCCCGGTGCACGGCCCAGCCACCTGCGACCGGTGCGCGACACCTTGCGCATCACCGCATACACGATCGGCCGCGTGCTGCACTACGGCCGCATCGCGGAAAGCTACCGGCGCTCGCATACCGCGCCGCGGGTGGTCGACAGTGCGCCGGAGAGCGTCCACCCACTCGCACCGCTGACCGGCACGCGCTGAACGCGCGTCGGTTCAATCCGCGCCGGGCGGGTCCGATGGTGGCGCGACAATGGTCGCGGCCACCGGCTGTTGCCAGAAATCGTGGAAGTTGAACCAGTTGTACGGCGCCACCCGCACGTAATGCTCCAGCCGCGCGGCGTAGCGCACGAGCAGCGCATCCAGCGCCGGGCCGCGCTGCTCGCGCGGAATCGCCACGCACTCGGCGAACGGCTCGAACACCAACCGGTAGCGGTTGCCGCCCAGATACAGACCGAAGCACAACAACACCGGCACCTTGAGCGCATTTGCCAGCAGCCACGGTCCAACCGGCAGCGGCGCCGGCGCACCGAGGAAATCCACCTCGCGCTGCGCCTCGTGTTCGCCGGCGCGGTCGGCCAGCAGCGCCACCATCGCGCCCTGCCTGCAGGCCTCGGCGGCGGCCAGCACCACGCCCGCCCCGCCTTGCGCGGCGTCGATCACCGCTGCGCCCACTGCGGGCGCCAGCGCCTCCAGCAGCTCGGTCATCGCCGGCGTCTTGCCCTTGTCCAGCACCACGCGCAACGGCACGTCGGGGCGCCGCGCACCAAGCACGCGCAAGGCCTCGAAACTGCCCTGGTGCGAGCCGACCAGCAGCACGCCACGGCCTTCGGCGATGCGCCGCTCCAGCTCCGCCAGGCCCTCGATCTCGATGCGGAAACCGCGTTCGCCGTGGGCCAGCAGGAAGACCCGGTCCAACGTGGTGGTGGCGTAGGCATGGAATTGGCGCAGCATCGACCATATGCCGGGCGGACGCCCGAGCACACGCGTGAGGTATTGCCGTGAGGCGCGCCGCTCGGCCCCCCGGCGCAGGAAGAAATACAGCGTCACCGGATACATCAGCAGCCGGCCGAAACGGCGGCCGCCACGCAGCGCCAGCGTACGCATCAGCCACAGCGCAAGGCGGCCGCCACCTTCGCGGTGCTGGCGCCAGTGCGTGGCCTCGCTCATGCCAGGGGCGGGTTCAGTCGTGCGCGCGGTGCGCTTCGACGAACGCGCTCAAGCCCCGCAGGCTGGCGAAGATCTGCTGGTTGTCGGGATGGTCCGAACGCAGCTGGAAACCGTAGCGCTTGGACACCGCCAGCGCGATCTCCAGCGCGTCGATGGAATCCAGCCCCAGCTCGCCGCCGAACAGCGGCGCGTCCGGGTCGATCTTCGCGGGATCGATCGCTTCGAGGTTCAGGCTTTCCACGATCAGGGTGGCCAGCTCGTGCTGGGCAGCAGTCAATTCGGCCATGTGCGTGGAAGCTCGGGAAACGTCGTCGAAACAGGCAAGAGCGGCGGCGAAGTGTAACATGGAGCCCTTGTCTTTCCCGGTTGCAGATATGCTCGAAGGTTGTGGAAGCAGGTGGGCCGAGGCCGGCCCGGCGCGCGCGCCGCGCATCTCCTATCGCATGAACGATGCCGCCGCCCTGCTGGCCGAGCCCGACACGCTGGCGGTATTCGGCTTCGGCGCTGGTGCCGCGGCCGTCGACGACCCGCGCTGGATGCGTGTGCCGCTGGAGGCCTTCGACGCCCCCGCACCGCTGGAAGCCTGGCAGGTCGACGACCCGGTGCAGCACGGCCGCGATGGTGCGCTGCGCTGGTCGGCGGGTGGTGGTTGGCTGTTCGCCGCGCTGGAGCTGGACGAACGCGAACACGGCGGCCCCGCGGGTGCGGCCCACGTCGCCTATGCGCAGCTGCGCGAGTTCATCCACGGCCGCCACGAGCGGCAGGTGCTGCGCATCTGGAACTACCAGGGCGCGATCAACCAGGGCGAGAACGACGCCGAGCGCTACAAACTGTTCTGTGACGGCCGCGCCGCAGGCTGCGGCGACTGGTTCGCCAACGGCTACCCCGCCGCCACCGCGATCGGCCACCATGCCGAACCGCATCTGCTGCAGGTGTATCTGCTGGCCAGCTCGCAGGCCGGCTCGGCGGTGGAGAACCCGCGCCAGGTCAGCGCCTGGCGCTACCCGCGCCAGTACGGCCGCACCGCACCCGGCTTCGCCCGCGCGATGCGGCTGCCCGCGCAGGACGCGCTGGCGATCTCCGGCACCGCCGCGGTGGTGGGCCACGCTTCCGCGCACGAAGGCGACCTCGCCGCGCAGCTGGAGGAGATCCTGGTCAACCTGGAAGCGCTGCTGGCCAGCGCCGGCATGCCCGCCGGCTTCGACACCCACGCACCGCTGAAGGCCTACGTGCGCCACCCCGCCGACGCGCCGCGCGTGCGCGAGCTGCTCAAGCAACGCCTGCCCGGCGTGCCGGTGCTGCTGCTGCAAGGCGACGTCTGCCGCAGCGAGCTGCTGGTGGAACTGGATGGGTGGCGCTACGCCTGAATAGCCGCCCGAATCACGACTGCTTTTCGGGCCGCTTCCAGCCCGCCAGCGTGAGCTGCCGCCCGCGCGCCACGGTGAGCTCGCCGGCGGGCGCGTCGCGGGTGATCACCGAACCGGCGCCGATGGTGGCCTGGGCACCGATCGTCACCGGCGCCACCAGCGCGGCATTGGAACCGATGAAGGCGCCGTCTTCTATGCGGGTGGCGAACTTGTTCACGCCGTCGTAGTTGCAGGTGATGGTGCCGGCGCCCACGTTGACGCCGCGGCCGATCACGGTGTCGCCGAGGTAGCTGAGGTGGTTGGCCTTGCTGTTCTCGCCGATGCGGGTCTTCTTGGTCTCGACGAAGTTGCCCACGTGCACGCCGGCATCGAGCTCGGTGCCGGGACGCAGACGCGCGAACGGGCCGATCGTGCAGGGGCCGTGGGTGACCACGCCTTCCAGATCGCAATGCGCCTGCACCACGGTGCCGGCGGCGAGCCGCACGTCTTTCAGCCGGACGAACGGGCCCACGCGCACCTCGTCGCCCAGGCTCACCTCGCCTTCGAGGATCACGTCGATGTCGAGTTCCACGTCGCGGCCGCTGCTCACCTCGCCGCGCACGTCGAGGCGCGCGGGATCGGCGAGGCGCATGCCGGCGAGCTGCAGCGCACGGGTGGCACGCTGGCGGTATTCGGCTTCGAGCGTCGAGAGCTGCATGGCGTCGTTGGCGCCGGAAGCTTCGACCGGATCGGCGCACTCCACGCTGAGCGCAGGGCGGTTTTCCTCGCTGGCCATCGCGAAGATGTCGGTGAGGTAGAACTCGCCTTGTGCGTTGTCGCGATCGAGCCCGGCGATCCACACGCGCAGCGCGGCAGCGGATGCGACGAGGATGCCGGTGTTGACCACGTCGATGGCGCGCTGCTCGTCCGTGGCGTCCTTCTCCTCGATCACGCAGCGCACGTGGCCGTTACCGTCACGCAGCACGCGGCCGTAGCCGCGCGGATCGGCGACGCGGATCGCCAGCAGGCCGAAGCCGCCATCGACCTGCGCCAGCCCACGCAACGTCTCGGCGCGAATCAATGGCACATCGCCGTAGAGCACCAGTACCTGCGCCGCATCGGGCACGTCGGGCAGCGCCTGCTCCACCGCGTGGCCGGTGCCAAGGCGCTCGGCCTGCAGCACCCAATGCAGGTCGTTCTGGCCCGCGAACGCATCCCGCACTTCGTCACCGCCGTGACCGTAGACCACGTGGATCGCGGCCGGCTCGAGCGCACGCGCGGTGGCCAGCACGTGCGCCAGCAGCGGGCGGCCGGCCAGCGGCATCAGCACCTTGGGGCGCGCAGACTTCATCCGCGTGCCGGCGCCGGCGGCAAGAACGATGACGTGCAGCGGGGCGTGGCTCATGCGTGTCTGCCTTGGCGTGACCTGGTCCGAAAGTCTATCAGCCCGCCCTGCCGGACTTCGGCCACCCGCATGGCCGTGGGCTGGCGTGGTTCAGGCTCAATGTTCCGCCGATGCAGACGACACCGTTGCCTTGCCGGCATGGCATTCGAAGCGGAAGGCGTACACCAGGCTGAAAGGCTTGGTGTCGCTGTCCACTTCGTGGGTATTGCCATCCGCATCCGCGGCCCAGTGGCTGATCTGCAACGGGATGAATTGCCATTGCATCACCGCCGCCCGCGCCGCATCGAAAAACTGCGGCGGGATGGGCGCTGCCGTGTTGTCGGCCGCCGGATAGCGCCGCACCTCGCTCGCCCTGCCTGTAGTGCCCACGATGACCTGCACCTGTACATCCACGACCGGTGGACACGCTGCAAGCAGCGTCGGCGGGTAGGTCGGCAACACGCGCTGGAAGGGCTTGCCGCCGATGGCGACATCGCCCAAGGCCAGCGGGTAATGTGCCATGTGGCCATCGTCGACCATGTGGTAGCTCGTCGAACCTTCGTTGGGTGCCTTGGCGGGTGGCTTCGCCACGGTGGCGCAACCCGCCACCCCCAGCCCGAGCAAGCCGGGAAGCAGCAACCTCTTGCGTGCCACCATGACCTTCTCCATCCGGCAAGTGACGGCAACGCTATCAAACTACATTTGTAATTTGAAGTGTCATCATGGCCGCATCGGCTATCCCCGCCCGCAAAAACGCCGGCGCAAGGCCGGCGTCCTTTTCCACGATGTCCATCGAAGCGACCGCTTCATCCCCGAGTGCGGCCACGGATGGCCGCTTCTTGATCCTGCTCTGCGCTCAAGGACGAGCGCACCAATCAATGCTTGAGGTTCTTGCGCAACCGCTCCAGCGCCTGCAGCTGGGCCATGGCCTCGGCCAGCTTGGCCTGCGCCTCGGACACTTCCAGTGCATCGGTGCGGTTGGCCAGCGCGTCTTCGGCTTCCTTCTTCGCACGCTGCGCGGCGGCCTCGTCGAGGTCGGCGGCGCGGATCGCGGTGTCGACCAGCACGGTGACCACCTGTGGCTGCACCTCGAGGATGCCGCCGGAGATGTAGAACTGCTGGCGCTCGCCCCCAGCCAGCACCACGTCGACGTGGCCCGGCTTCAGGCGGGTGATCAGCGGCGCGTGGCGCGGCGTGATGCCCAGCTCGCCCAGCTCGCCGGTGGCGACGAGCATCGCGGCCTCGCCGGAGAAGATCTCGGCCTCGGCGCTGACGATGTCGACTCGGAGGGTGGTCATGGTTGGTTACTCGTCACGTTCGGAACGATGGATGAAGAAGAGCACGCTCAAGTCGCGGCGCTTTCGCAGGCTTGCCCGTGCCTTTGCGAAAGCCGCTTACGCGGCTTTCTTGGCGCCCATCTCCTCGCCCTTCTTGATCGCCTCGTCGATGCCGCCGACCATGTAGAACGCCTGCTCCGGCAGGTGGTCGACGTCGCCCTCCACGATCATCTTGAAGCCACGGATGGTTTCCTTCAGCGACACGTACTTGCCGGGCGCGCCGGTGAACACTTCGGCCACGTGGAAGGGCTGGCTGAAGAAGCGCTCGCACTTGCGGGCGCGCGCCACCACCTGCTTGTCCTCTTCGGACAGCTCGTCCATGCCGAGGATGGCGATGATGTCCTTCAGCTCCTTGTAGCGCTGCAGCATGCCCTGCACGCGGCGGGCGACGTCGTAGTGTTCCTGGCCGACGACCTGCGGGTCCAGCTGGCGGCTGGTGGAATCCAGCGGATCGACCGCCGGGTAGATGCCCAGCGAGGCGATCTGGCGGCTCAGCGTCACGGTGGAATCGAGATGCGCGAAGGTGGTGGCCGGCGATGGGTCGGTCAAGTCGTCCGCAGGCACGTACACGGCCTGGATCGAGGTGATCGAACCGGTCTTGGTGGAGGTGATGCGCTCCTGCAGCACGCCCATTTCGTCGGCCAGCGTCGGCTGGTAGCCCACGGCGGACGGCATGCGGCCGAGCAGCGCGGACACTTCGGTGCCGGCCAGCGTGTAGCGGTAGATGTTGTCCACGAAGAACAGCACGTCCTTGCCCTTGCCGGACGCGTCCTTCTGGTCGCGGAAGTACTCGGCCATGGTCAGGCCGGTCAGCGCGACGCGCAGGCGGTTGCCCGGCGGCTCGTTCATCTGGCCGTAGACCATCGCCACCTTCGACTCGGGCAGGTTGTCCAGCTTGACGACGCCGGCGTCCTGCATCTCGTGGTAGAAGTCGTTGCCTTCGCGGGTGCGCTCGCCCACGCCGGCGAACACCGACAGGCCCGAGTGCTGGGTCGCGATGTTGTTGATCAGCTCGAGCATGTTCACGGTCTTGCCCACGCCGGCGCCGCCGAACAGGCCGACCTTGCCGCCCTTGGCGAACGGGCACACCAGGTCGATCACCTTGATGCCGGTTTCCAGCAGCTCGTTGGCCAGCGCCTGGTCGGCATACGACGGCGCTTCGCGGTGGATCACCCAGCGGTCCTCGGCGTCGATCGGACCGACTTCGTCGATCGGGTTGCCGAGCACGTCCATGATGCGGCCCAGGGTGGCGTTGCCCACCGGCACCTTGATGCCTTCGCCAGTGTTGCGGGCGAGCAGGCCGCGCTTCAGGCCGTCGGTGGAACCCAGCGCGATGGTGCGCACCACGCCGTCGCCCAGCACCTGCTGCACTTCCAGCGTGATCTCGGTGCCGTCGATCTTCAGCGCGTCGTACACCTGCGGCACCTGATCGCGCGCGAACTCGACGTCGATGACCGCGCCGATGATCTGAACAACTTTGCCCTGGCTCATTGTGGTTTCCTCGAACCTTCAAATCTTTGTCTGTTGGCCCCTCTCCCACCGGGAGAGGGGTTGGGGTGAGGGTTCGGCACTCGCGGCAGGTTCCGCTTCGCCCGTACCCTCATCCGGCGCTTCGCGCCACCTTCTCCCACAGGGAGAAGGGTCAAACATCACACCGCCGCGGCACCGCCGACGATTTCGGAAATTTCCTGCGTGATCGCCGCCTGGCGGGTCTTGTTGTAGACCAGCGTCAACGTGTCGATCACCTTGTTCGCGTTGTCCGACGCGCTCTTCATCGCGACCATGCGCGCGGCATGCTCGCTGGCGAGGTTCTCCAGCACGCCCTGGTACACCACCGACTCGATGTAGCGGCCCAGCACGTGTTCCAGCACGGTCTGCGCGTCGGGTTCGTAGATGTAGTCCCAGTCGTGGGTCTGCTCCAGCTTGATGCCGGCATACGCCGACTCGCCGGCCGCCTGGTGCGCTTCCAGCTCCGCCGCCACCAGCGGCAGCGGCAGCAGTGCGTCGATGCTCGGCTTCTGCGTCATGGTGTTGACGAAGTCGTTGTAGGCGAGGAACACGCGGTCCAGCGCGTTCGCCGTGTAGGCGTCCAGCACCACCTTGATCACGCCGATCAGCTGCTCCAGCTTCGGCCGCTCGCCGAGGTGGGTGGTGCTGCCGATCAGGTTCACGCCCTTGATGCGGCGGAAGAACTGCACGGCCTTCTGGCCGATCGCCACCACGTCGACCTGCACGCCCTTGCCCTGCCACTCCTGGATCGCGGGCAGCAGGCGGCGGAACAGGTTGGAGTTCAGGCCGCCGCACAGGCCGCGGTCGGTGGACACCACGATGTAGGCCACCCGCGCCACATTGTCGCGTTCGACCAGGAACGGGTGCTTGAAGTCGGTGCTGGCCTGCGCCACGTGCGCGATCACCTTGCGCATGGAACGCGCATAGGGACGCGAGGCCTTCATCAGATCCTGCGCCTTGCGGATCTTCGAGGCCGAGACCATCTCGAGCGCGCGCGTCACCTTGCGCATGTTCTGCGTGCTCTTGATCTTGGTTTTGATTTCGCGTCCGCTAGCCACGTCTGCCTCGATCTGTCGGGTCTGTGCCATGCCGGCTCAGGAGCCGGCGTGCCGTTCCGGGATTACCAGCTGCCCGTCTTCTTGTACTCGTCCAGCGAGGCCTTGAAGACGCCTTCGATCTCGGCATCCCAGGCGCCGGTGGCGACGATCTTCTTCATCAGCTCGGCGTGGTTCTGGTGCATGAAGGCGTGCAGGCCCTTCTCGAACGCCAGCACCTTGTTCACCGGCAGGTCGTCGAGGTAGCCCTTCTCGGCCGCGTACACCGACAGCGCCAGCTCGGCGATCGACAGCGGCGCGTACTGCGACTGCTTCATCAGCTCGGTGACGCGCTGGCCGCGGTCGAGCTGGGCGCGGGTGGCCGGATCGAGGTCGGAGGCGAACTGCGCGAACGCGGCCAGCTCGCGGTACTGCGCCAGCGCCAGCTTCACGCCGCCGGAGAGCTTCTTCACGATCTTGGTCTGCGCCGAACCGCCCACGCGCGACACCGAGATGCCGGCGTTCACGGCCGGACGGATGCCGGCGTTGAACAGATCGGTTTCCAGGAAGATCTGGCCGTCGGTGATCGAGATCACGTTGGTCGGCACGAACGCGGACACGTCGCCGGCCTGGGTCTCGATGATCGGCAGCGCGGTCAGCGAACCGGTCTTGCCCTTCACCTCGCCGTGGGTGAACTTCTCGACGTATTCCTCGGAGACGCGCGAAGCGCGCTCGAGCAGGCGCGAATGGAGATAGAACACGTCGCCCGGGTAGGCTTCGCGGCCCGGCGGGCGCTTCAGCAGCAGCGAGATCTGGCGGTAGGCCACGGCCTGCTTGGACAGGTCGTCGTACACGATCAGCGCGTCCTGGCCGCGGTCGCGGAAGTATTCGCCCATGGCGCAGCCGGCGTACGGCGCGATGTACTGCAGCGCGGCCGATTCGGAGGCGGAGGCGACCACCACGATGGTGTTGGCCAGCGCGCCGTTCTCTTCCAGCTTGCGCACCACGTTGGCGATCGACGAGCGCTTCTGGCCGATCGCCACGTAGATCGAGAAGATGCCCGAATCCTTCTGGTTGATGATCGCGTCGATCGCCAGCGCGGTCTTGCCGGTCTGGCGGTCGCCGATGATCAGCTCGCGCTGGCCGCGGCCGATCGGGATCATCGAATCGACGGACTTGTAGCCGGTCTGCACCGGCTGGTCGACCGACTTGCGCCAGATCACGCCCGGCGCGACCTTTTCGATCGGCGAGCTGAGCTTGGCGTTGAGCGGGCCCTTGCCGTCGATCGGGTTGCCCAGCGAATCGACCACGCGGCCGAGCAGTTCGGGGCCGACCGGCACTTCAAGGATGCGGCCGGTGGTCTTGGCGACGTCGCCCTCGCGCAGGTGCTGGTATTCGCCCAGCACCACCGCGCCGACCGAGTCGCGCTCCAGGTTCAGCGCCAGCGCAAACGCGTTGCCCGGCAGTTCGATCATTTCGCCCTGCATCACGTCGGCCAGGCCGTGGATGCGCACGATGCCATCGGACACGCTGATGATCGTGCCCTCGTTGCGGGCTTCCGCGCCGAGCTTGAACTGCTCGATGCGGTTCTTGATCAGTTCGCTGATCTCGGACGGATTCAGGGTGGTGCTGGACATGGTCGTGATCCTGAAATTTGAAAGCCTTTTCAAGAGTCCGGCCATGGACGGCCGGTTTTTAGCTCTTGTGCGAAAGGACTTCGCATGAAACTTTTGTCGTCCGACCTTGAACGGCCGGTTGGCTCTTCGCGAACCAAGGATTCGCGTAAAACGTGAAACTAGCTTGCGAGGGCGCTGCCCAGGCGCTCAAGGCGTCCGCGCGCGGAACCGTCGATCACTTCGCTGCCGGTATCGATCACCACACCGGCCAGTAGCGAGGCATCGACCCGGGTCTCCAGCTCGATCTCGCGCTTGAAGCGGCGCTTCAGCGAAGCCTTGAGCTGCTCGGCCTGCGCGGCGTCCAGCGCCATCGCGCTGGTCACCTTGACCAGCAGTTGCGACTCGGACTCGCGGCGGTACTGCTCGTACAGCGCGGCCACTTCCGGCAGCAGCGCCATGCGGCGATGCTCGGCCAGTTCACCCAGGAACTGCGCGAACGGCGCATCGGCCGCCATGCCCTCGGGCCGATGCAGCGCCACCAGCTGCGCCGGCTGCATGCGCGGGTCGTTGCCCAGCGCGGCCACGCGCGGATCGGCCGCCACCTGCGCCGCGAACGCCAGTGCCTGCGACCACGCGGCCAGCGCGCCATGGGCATGAGCCAGCTCGAACGCGGCGCGGGCGTAGGGACGGGCGAGGGTGATTGCCTGGGCCATGGATCAGACCTCGGCGGCGAGCTGGTCGAGCAGCGCCTTGTGCGTCGAGGCATCCACCTCGCGCTGCACGATCTTCGACGCACCCTGCACAGCCAGCGCGCCCACGCGCTCGCGCAACTGCTCGCGCGCCTGCTGCGCCATCGCGGCAATGTCGTCCTGCGCGGCGGCCTTCAGCCGGTTGATCTCGACGATCGCGTCGGCGCGGGCCTTGTCGAGGATGCCGTTGGCCTGCTGCTGCGCCTTGTCGATGATCTCGGACGCCTGCTGGCGCGCCTTGCGGATCTCGTCCGCCACCTTGGTATCGGCGCTCTTCAGCTCGGCGTGCGCGCGCTCGGCGGCGCTGAGGCCCTCGGCGATCTTGATCTGCCGCTCCTCGATGGCCTTGCTGATGTGCGGCCAGATGAACTGGACGCAGAACCAGATGAGGATGGCGAAAGCAATCATTTCGCCGATCAGAGTGCCGTTGGGAAGCATCGCTGCGTTACCTGTAACGTGGATTTACGAGTACGGGTGCCGAGGCTCCCGTACGAGGCAACGGCGCCGCCGGGACGGCGCCGTGAACCAAGCCGATTAGTGACCAGCCGCGGCCGTCAGGTTCGCCAGCAGCGGGTTCGCCACGGCGAAGTACATCGCCAGCGCCACGCCGATCAGGAACGCCGCGTCGATCAGGCCGGCCAGCAGGAACATGCGGCCCTGCAGCAGCGGCACCAGCTCCGGCTGGCGGGCAGCGGCTTCCAGGAACTTCGAACCCATGACGCCGATGCCGATACAGGCACCCAGGGCGCCGAGGCCGATGATCAGGCCGAGCGCGATGGCGGTGAAGCCTTGGACTTGAGCAATGTGAGCGACTAGTTCCACGGTGGTCTCCTCGAAAAAACGGTTTTGCGTTGAAGGGTTGGAAAGTTGAAACGAAACCGGAATCAGTGATGGTCGTGCGCCATCGAGATGTACACGATGGTCAGCACCATGAAGATGAAGGCCTGGATCGAGATGATCAGGATGTGGAAGATGCCCCACACCGTGTAGCCGATGATGCCGGCGCCGTACAGCGCCCAGCCGGCCACGCCCGCGCCCGCGCTGAACAGGCCGGCGATCAGCATGAAGACCAGCTCGCCCGCGTACATGTTGCCGAACAGTCGCATCGCCAGGCTCACCGGCTTGGACAGCAGCTCGACCAGGTTCAGCGCGAAATTGGGGATCCACAGCAACGGGTGCTTGCCGAACGGTGCGGTGAACAGCTCGTGCATGTAGCCGTTAAAGCCCTTGGCCTTGAAGCTGTAGACGATGATCAGCAGGAACACCGTGATCGACATCGCGAACGTCATGCTGGTGTCGGCGGTGGGCACCGCGCGGAAGTGGCCGATGCCGAACTTCTCGGTGATCCAGGGCAGCAGATCCACCGGCAGCAGGTCCATCGCGTTCATCAGGAACACCCAGACGAACACGGTCAGCGCCAGCGGACCGAGGAAACGGCGATCGCCGTGGAACACGTCCTTGACCTGGCCGTCGACGAATTCGAGGATGATTTCGACGAAGGCCTGGCCCTTGGACGGCACGCCGGAGGTGGCCTTGCGCGCCTTCGACCAGAACCACAGGCAGAACAGCACGCCCAGCACCAGCGACACGGTGATCGAATCGATGTGCACCGCCCAGAAATCGCGGTGATCCGCGCCCACCGGGATAAGGTGGGTCAGATGGTGCTGGATGTATTCGGTCAGTCCGCCCTGCGGCTCGCTCGCCATGTATCAACCCTTGAATCTGAACGCCACCAGATAAACCGCGTAAGCAGCCACCAGCCCCGTCACGGCGGCCAGCGGCGGCAACTTGTACTTGAACAGGATCAGCCCCAACCCGCCGACGACCACTGCCCACTTCAGCAGCATGCCGAGCAGCAGACGGGCGAAAGTCGCCGCGCCGCCGACCAGGCGACCGAAGACTTGCGCGGACATCAGCGCGGTACCCAGCGCCACCGCAAATCCCCCGGCCGCGGCCGAAACCGCCTCCCGATGCCCCTTCAGCAGGAACATCGCGCCGATCATCACCGCCACCATGAGCTGCAGCAGCACTAGGCGCAGCGCAAGGCGTCGGCCGGCGTCGAGACTGTTGAGCACGTAACCTCTCCGCACCGGTTCCCACCAGGTGGCACCGATACCAGCCACGAACTACGATCCAATCCGTAAAAGTATATCAGTGCCCCGATTGCAGCGACAAGCCGCAGGCACTGCGGCAACTTGTCCCGCGATGGCTGCGCGGCCGCCTGATTCGCATAAAGAAAAGGGCCGGACTGGGGAAGTCCGGCCCTTGCTGCCACGCGGGAGGGGAGCCGCCGGCAGGGTGCCACTCGGGGTTGTGCGTTGCCTTACTTCGCGGCCTTCTTCACGGCGGCCGGCGCAGTCACCGCCTCATTGGCGGCTTGGCGCTGTTCCTGCACCAGAGCCTGCAGCGACTCCGCAGCTTTCTGCGTCACGGCGATGATTTCCTGCGAAACCGCCACCGCGCGCTCGGCCTGCTCGCGGCTCAGGCTGGCGCCCTTTTCCCACAGGCTGCGCAAGGCATCGGCGTCGCGCGTCTCCAGCGCCTCGGCCACGAACGCGGCCGAATCACGCGTCTGCTGCTCAAGCGCCTTGAGCTGCAGACCGGCGACCGTCTCCAGGCTCTTCAGGGCCAGCGACTGCGCCTTGAACGCGCCCTCGGTGACCTGCTTGGTGTAAGCGAAAAACTGGTTGTTGAACTGCTGAGTCATGAGCTTGCCCTCGTGGGGTATGCGGTTAGTGGAAGTGACTCTAGCAGGCAATTTTGTGCAATGCAATATATTTTTTGTCGACTGGCCAGACCAGTTGGAAAATATTCATGTAACACAGCCTTTTGCATGTCACGAACCTGTCATCGCACCGCGTCAACGATTGACCCGGCTGCAACTGGCACCGGAGGTGCAGGTTTCATGCACCACTACCTCGTCGAGGCCCGGCAGGCGCGACTCCAGTCGCTGGAAGATCCAGCGCGCCAGCACCTCGCTGGTGGGATTCTCCAGCCCCTCGATGTCGTTGAGGTAATGGTGGTCGAGCTGCTCGAACAGCGGCGCGAAAGCCGCCTTCACGTCGGCGAAATCCATCACCCAGCCGCTATGCGCGCCAGGCTCGCCCGCCACATGCACCTCAACGCGGAACGAATGCCCGTGCAGGCGAGCACACTTGTGCCCTGGCGGCACGTTGGGCAGACGGTGGGCCGCCTCGATCTGGAAAACCTTGAAGATGCGCATGCTGTTGCTCCGGCGATCCGTCGACCGCGAATCGCACGGGCGCGGGATGGAGCGCATGGTGGCTATGGGTGGACTCGAACCACCGACCCCAGCATTATGAGTGCTGTGCTCTAACCGGCTGAGCTACATAGCCATGGGGAAAGCCGCCGCGCCGGATCGCGACGATGCCGGAAGCGGGGCGCGGCAGTTTAATGGCGTGCACGCTCCGGTTCAAGCTTTTCGGCTTGCCGCGGTCCGGCGTGCATGGTTGAATCGGGCCATCGCCTTGCGCGCGTCACCGCTGCCGGCGCGCGACCAGGCCCGAGGATGACGAGATGATCGACGTCGATGGCTACCGTCCCAATGTGGGCATCGTGCTGCTGAATGCAGACGGGCGCCTGTTCTGGGCGCGCCGCATCAACCGCGACGGCTGGCAGTTCCCGCAAGGCGGCATGCGCAGCGACGAGACGCCGCTGGAGGCGATGTACCGCGAGCTGGAAGAGGAAACCGGCCTGGCGCCCGAGCATGTCGAGGTGGTGGCAGCCACCCGCGGCTGGCTGCGCTACAAGCTGCCGCAGCGCTACGTGCGCCACCACCAGCACCCTACCTGCATCGGCCAGAAGCAGGTGTGGTTCCTGCTCAAGCTGGTCAGCGACGAGGCCTCGCTGCGGCTGGATGCCTGCGACAAGCCCGAGTTCGACATCTGGCGCTGGGTGGATTTCTGGTACCCGGCCGCCCATGTGGTGAACTTCAAGCGGCAGGTGTACGAGCGCGCCCTGCGCCATTTCGCGCCGCTGGTGGAAGGCATGTGCCGGATCGAGCTGGGCAACGCGCCGCCGCGCGAGGCCGGCGACGCTCCAGCGGACGAGCCGGGGCACGGCTGGCGCGTCGCCTGAACGGCGGGAGCCAACACCCCCAAATAGTTGACAATCATTCGCATTTGCGTTCTTATGCGCGGCATGTACGTCTGCCTGTGCAACGCCGTCACCGATCACGACATCCGCCGCGAAGTCGCCGACGGCGTACGCACGTTTGCCGAACTGCAGGCGCGCACCGGCTGCTCGGATTGCTGCGGCTGTTGCGAACCTGAAGCCCGCGCCTGCCTGCAGCAGGCGGTCGAACAGCACGAATCTGCGGCCACGCTACCCGCCTTCGTCGCGGTCGCCTGAGCCGCCCGCGCGTTCCCGCGCGCAAACCATTGCCATTCGTGTTCCGCCCTTGGGGTGGCGAACTTCGTATAGTCGTCGCATCCCCACACAGCGGAGACAGCCATGAAGGGCGACGCCAAGGTCATCGAATTCCTCAACAAGGTGCTCTACAACGAGCTGACCGCGATCAACCAGTACTTCCTGCATTACCGCATGTTCAAGGACTGGGGTTACGCGGAACTGGCCGAGCACGAGTACAAGGAATCGATCGAGGAGATGAAGCACGCCGACCGCCTGATCGAGCGCATCCTGTTCCTCGACGGCCTGCCCAACCTGCAGCACCTGGGCAAGCTGCACATCGGCGAGAACGTGCTGGAGTGCATCCAGGGCGACCTCGACCTGGAACTGGCCGCGGCCAAGGACCTGCGCGCCGCGATCGCGCACAGCGAGGGCATCGCCGACTACGTCAGCCGCGACCTGTTCAAGGGCATCCTGCACGACGAGGAAGAGCACATCGACTGGCTGGAGACCCAGCAGAGCCTGGTCAAGGACATCGGCGCCGAGCGCTACCTGCAGAGCAAGATGCAGGGCTGAGAGGCCATGAATTTTCAGCCTCTCGGCCGGCCACGGATAGCCGGACGCGGATCGGTCACGCAGGTGACTGATTCGCGGAGGCGCGTATGGACATGCGCCGGACGCGCCGATGGAGGATTCCACATCCTGGGGAATTCTCCACAGGTGCCGACCGCGACGACGGTCATGCCGCCGCAAGGCGGGCGAAGTATGCTTGTACCGTCCGCCAGTGACCCCATCTGAGTGCCATGGATACCGTCGTCCCGCTTCCCGCCGTTCCCGACTACCGCAGCAGCGGTGCACCGTTGCTGTTCACCGAGGCCGCCGCGCGCAAGGTGCACGAGCTGATCGCGGAAGAGGGCAATCCCGCGCTGAAGCTGCGCGTGTACATCTCCGGCGGCGGCTGCTCGGGCTTCCAGTACGGCTTCACGTTTGACGAGGCCCAGGCCGAGGACGACTTCGCGCTGGAGCGCGGGGGCGTGACCCTGCTGTGCGATCCGCTGTCGCTGCAATACCTCACCGGCGCCGAGATCGACTACAGCGAGAACCTTGGCGGTTCGCAGTTCGTGATACGCAATCCGAACGCGAAGACCACCTGCGGCTGCGGCTCCTCGTTCTCGGCCTGAACGTCGCATGCCCGCGACGCCGCCCAATACCTTCGCCGGACTCAGCCTGATCCTCGACCGCATGGCCGAACGCCGCGATGATGCGGCGTGGGTGGCTGCACAGGCCGCGGCACCAACGGCACGTTACCTGCTGCTCGACGCCGAAGGCCGCGGCTTCCTGCACATCGACGACGACGCGCTGCGCTGGCTAGCCGCCGGCGAACGCCAGCGGCTGTGTGCCGATGCTCCGGCGTGGCTGCTCGGCATCGCTGACGGTCGTCCGCACTTCCTGCTGACGCTGAAGGACGATTCGAGCGTCGAAGCATTGGAAGTGGAGTTGTCTGCACGCCGTGCCGGCCTGCGCGAGGCCGGCCTGCTGCTGTCCGCCGACGAGGCCGGCCTGTTCGCCTACGCCAAGGGCCTCGCGCACTGGCATCGCGAGACGCGGCACTGCGCATACTGCGGCGCGCCGCTCGCCATCGTTTCCGCCGGCCATCGCATGCACTGCACGAATGCCGCCTGCGGACGCATGCATTTCCCGCGCACCGATGCCGCGATCATCGTGGTCGTGGAGCACGAGGGCGCCTGCCTGCTCGGCCGCCAAGCCGGCTGGCCGCCCGGACGCTACTCCACGCTGGCCGGCTTCATCGAGCCGGGCGAGGCGTTGGAAGACGCGGTACGCCGCGAGGTGGCCGAGGAATCCGGCGTGATCGTGGGCGAGGTGCACTACCACTCCTCGCAACCCTGGCCGATGCCGGCCTCGCTGATGGTGGGCTTCACCGCGGTGGCACGCGACCCCACGATCCGGCTGCGCGACCGCGAGCTGGAAGACGCGCGCTGGTTCACGCCGCGACAGATCGCCGATGGCATCGCCGACGGCAGCTTCCTGCCGTCCACGCCGCTGTCGGTGTCCTACCGGCTGCTGCAGCATTGGCTGCGCGAGCGCGCCGGGATGGAACTCGACGCCTTGCTCGCGGCGCGCATCGAACACGCCTGAGCCGAACGCGGCGCGCCATGTGACGGCAAGGCGCCTCGCATACAATGCGGCGATCCCCCGGAGAATAGAGCCTGTTCAATGTCTCCCCGTTGCCCGCGTTGCTTTGCCGTGGCCGTCAGGTGGTGGCGCGTGGCGCAGCGCCTGCCTGGCTGGCAGGTCAAGCCGCGCGCTACCGCATGGCGGCCACGGCAAGGCAACCCGAAGGGCCGGGTCCGTTTGCCCACATCCCTGCGTCATCACTCAGTCGTGGACGGACGTCCACTCCTTCGCTCTTCCTTGGCCTGCGCGCAAACAGCTTCCGGCGCGGGCTACGGAGAGACATTGAACAGGCTCTAACATGGCCATCCGTCTGCTCGTCGCCCTGATTGCCCTCGGCCTGCTGCACTGGCAGCCGCGCCTCGCACACTGGCGCAACGATGGTGGCTTCCGCCGCTGGGTGGACCAGCTGAACGACACCAACGGCACCGGTCGCGTGGTGCTGGCCCTGTTGCTGCCGCTGGCCCTGTGTGCGCTGGCGATCTGGCTGCTGCACCTGTTGCCGCTGGCCGATCTGCTGCAGCTGCTGTTCGCGTTGGCGGTGCTGTTGTTCTGCTGCGGCCCGCACGCGTTCGAAGCCGACCTGGAGGCGATCCTGGCCGCACCCGACGGCGCCAGTCGCGAAGCCGCCGCGCAGGCGCTGGGTGAGGATGGCGAGCAGGTGCCGTGGAGCGCGGCCGAGCTGGGCGAAGCCACCGTCTACGCCGCACTGCGCCGACGCTTCGGCGTGCTGTTCTGGTTCTTCCTGTTCGGACCGCTGGGTGCGCTGCTGTACCGGCTGACCCGCGCGCTGGGCCACGACGACACGCTGCGACTGGACGGGGAGGCGCGCACCACCTCGCACCATCTCGCCAATGCGCTGGACTGGCTCCCCGCGCAGCTGCTGGTGTTCACCCTTGCCCTGGTCGGCCACTGGGATGCGGTGATCGGTGCGTGGCGGCGCTGGCACCAGCAGGCGCTGCCGAATGGCTGGTATCGCGAAGGACCCGGCTTCCTCGGTGCCGCGGCGCGTGCGGACATCCAGGTCGACATCGAAGGTGGCGAAGGCTATGCCGAGGAACGCAGCGACGTGCTGCTGGAACTGCGGCGCCTGCGCAGCGCGCTGCTGCGCGCCCTGTTGGCCTGGCTCAGCATGGTGGCGCTGATCGTGATCGGCGGCTGGTTGCGCTGAGCCCATGAACCAGCGGTAGGAGCGGCTTCAGCCGCGATTTCATGTCCAATCGCGGCTGAAGCCGCTCCTACGCCCGCCGGGACGGCCTACGCCATCTCCCCGCGCAGCTCGCGCACGCGCGCTTCCAACGCCGCCGCACTGGCACGTTCCGGCGACACTGGCGCATCCACCACCAGCTCCACCCTCGCGCGGAAGCGCCGCGGCAGGCGCGCGCGATGCAGCGCGGAATCGCGCCGGCTCCACATGCTGCCCCACAACCCGCGCAGGGCCATTGGCAGCACCGGCACCGGACGACGCGCGAGGATTTTCTCAACGCCGGGACGGAACGGCGCGATGGCACCATCGCGGGTAAGCGCCCCCTCGGGGAAGATGCAAACCAGTTCGCCATCGGCCAGCGCGGCGTCGATGGTGTCGTACGCCTGTTGCAACGCGGCTGGATCTTCCTTCTGCCCCGCGATGGGAATGGCTCTCGCCGTCTTGAACAGGAACTTCAGCAGCGGGATGCTGAAGATCTTGTAATACATCACGAAGCGTGCGGGCCGGCGCAGGTTCGCCATCAGGAGCAGCGGATCGACGAAGCTCACGTGGTTGCACACCAGCAACGCCGGGCCCTCCTCCGGTACGTGCTGCAGGCCATCCGCGCGCACGCGGTACAGCGTGCCGGTGAGCAGCCAGGTGACAAAGCGCAGGATGAACTCGGGCACCAGGGTGAAGATGTACGCCGCCACCAGCACGTTGAGCAGCGCCGCGGCGAGGAAGATCTGCACCGCATCCAGCCCCAGCGCGCCCAGGCCCAGGCCGAAGCCGGCCGCGGCCACAATCAGCACCGCATTCATGATGTTATTGCCGGCGATGATGCGCGAGAGCTTCTCGCGCGGCGCACGCGCCTGCACGTAGGCGAACAGCGGCACCACGTACAGGCCCGCGAAGGCGCCGATCAGGGTGAGGTCGAGCACCATGCGCCAGCTGCCCGGCGTGTGCAGGAAGCCCAGCCAGTTCAGTCCGCGCACCGGCGCAAGGCCATGCCGTGCGAAGTACAGGTCCACGCCGAACGCGGTGAGTCCGAACGCGCCCAGCGGCACCAGGCCGATCTCCACGCGCCGGTCCGAAAGCTTCTCGCAGGCGAGCGCGCCGATGCCACTGCCGATCGAGAACAGGGTGAGCACCAGGGTGTAGACCGTGTTGTCGCCGCCCAGCGTCTCGCGCGTGTAGATCGGCAGCTGCGCCACCAGCACGGTGCCGAAGAACCAGAACCAGGAAATGCCCAGTACCGCGTTCCACACTGCGCGGTCGGCATGGGTGATGCGCAGTACCCGTGCGGTCTCGCCGAACGGATTCCAGCTGATCTTCAGTTCCGGCGCGGTGGCCGGCGCCGGCGGAATCGCGCGGCAGGCCAGGTAGCCGGCCACCGCCACGCCTATGGTGATGGCCGCCGCCAGCCATGGCCCGGCTACACCCATCGCGGTGGTGCCCGCGATCATGCCGAGCAGGATCGCCAGCTGCGTGCCCATCTCCACCAGGCCATTGCCGCCCACCAGTTCGGCGGGCTTGAGCGCCTGCGGCAGGATCGCGTACTTGATCGGCCCGAACACAGTGGAGTGCAGGCCCATCATGAACAGCACCACCAGCAGCAGCGCGACGTGATGGGTGATGAAGCCTGCCGCCGCGACCACCATCGCCGCGATCTCGAACAGCTTCACCCAGCGGATGATGCGCGTCTTCTCGAATCGTTCCGCCAACTGGCCCGCGCTGGCCGAGAACAGGAAGAACGGCAGGATGAACAGCGCCGGCGCGAAGTTCGTGTAGATCGAGGCCGCGCGGTCATCCAGTCCCAGCTGAAACGCCACCAGCACCAGCAATGCGTTGCGGAAGGCGTTGTCGTTGAACGCCGCCAGCGCCTGCGTCCAGAAGAACGGCGCGAACCGGCGCTGGCCGAACAGGGCGAACTGGCTCATGCGGATCCATGGCAGCGGAGTCGGCGCTCAGCTTAGCCGATGCCACCCCGCGGCCCGATCCCTCCGCGGCCAGCCATGGATGGCCCGCGAATCAAGCACGAGCTGACTGATTCGCAGGAGTCGAATCCGGGCATGTACCGGATTCGACGAGCGGGGAAAGGGCAGAAGCCCTTTCCCCGCTATCGGCTAATTCCGCGACTGCAGCTTCGACAGCAGGCGCAACATCTCCAGGTACAGCCACACCAGGGTGACCACCAGCGCGAAGGCGCCGTACCACTCCATGTACTTCGGCGCGCCGGCATTGACGCCCTGCTCGATCATGTCGAAGTCCAGCACCAGGTTCAGCGCCGCGATCACCACCACGGCGAGGCTGAACAGGATGCCGATGCCGCTGCTGCCGGTGATGAAGCCGAAGGAATGGCCGAAGAAGCCCATCACGAAGCTGGCCAGGTAAATCAGCAGGATGCCGCCGGTGGCGGCGACCACGCCCGCACGGAACTTGTCGGTGACGCGGATCAGCCCACTGCGATAGCCCAGCAGCAGCACGGCCATGGTGCCGAAGGTCAGCGCCACCGCCTGCATCACGATGCCGGGATAGCGCATCTCGAAGATCGCCGACAGCGCCCCCACGAACACGCCCTCGGCCAGCGCGTAGAGCGGTGCGGTGACCGGCGCCCAGGTCTTCTTGAACGCAGTGATCATGGCCAGCACGAAACCGGCCAGCGCACCGGCGAGCACCAGCGGCGCCATCGCAGGCAGGCTGGCCGGACCAGCGAAACGGCTCCAGCTGAACATCGCTCCGACCACCACCAGCAGCAGCAGCAGGCCGGTCTTGTTGACCGTGCCGTTCAAGGTCATCGCGGCGCCGTCGCGGCTGAACACCGTGCCGCTGGCCGCGTCGAGGAAGGTGTTCTTGTTGAGTGCGGGATTGCCGCTTTGCATGTCGTACTCCAGTCAGTTGCTATCCATCCTAGCCGGTCGCGATACGGCTTGCCGGCAGCGACCCCGCCTGCACGCCTCCGGTGCAAGGATGACGGGCATCGTCAACAGGCAGAGACCGCCATCATGAGCCTGCAGTTCCACGTCGGCGACCATGTGCGCTGGAATTCCGAGGCCGGCTACGTCACCGGCCGCATCGTGAAGGTGCACACGGCCGACACGCTGTACAAGGGCTATCCGCGCCATTGCAGCCCGGACGACCCGCAATACGAGATCAAGAGCGACAAGACCGACCACATCGCCATGCACAAGGGCGCGGCGCTGCAGAAGATCGCGTGAACGCCGCCGCCCCCGCCACGGTCTGGACGATCGGCCACTCCACCCGCACGCTGGAGGAGTTCCTCGCCCTGCTTGCGGCCTTCCGCATCGAGGCGGTCGCCGACGTGCGCCGTTTCCCCGGTTCGCGGCGCTGGCCGCAGTTCGCGCGCGACGCACTGGCCGTCAGCCTGGCCGCACACGGCATCGGCTACCGATGGTTTCCCCAACTGGGTGGGCGCCGCCGCACGCGCCCGGACTCGCCGAACACCGCCTGGCGCAACGCCGCGTTCCGCGGCTACGCCGACCACCTCGCCAGCGCGGAATTCGCCGAGGGGCTGGCCGGGCTGCTGGCGTTCGCGGCGCGCCAGCGCACCGCAGTGATGTGCGCCGAAGCGGTGTGGTGGCGCTGCCACCGTTCGATCATCGCCGACGTGCTGAAGCAGCGCGGCATCGAGGTGATCCATATCCTCGGCCTGCAACACGGCGTGGTGCACCCGTGGAGCTCGGCCGCGCAGGTCGAGGACGGCAAGCTGAGCTACGCGGCGTCGCAATCGACGCTGCGGTAGGAGCGCCCCCTGTGCGCGATGGCTTTTGGTTTCGATCAAGCACCAGGCCATTCGCGCACAGGGTGCGCTCCTACCGCGGCGGACCTTGGTACGCGCCCTGCGCCAGCTGCAGCAGGATCTTCATTTCCTCGCGCAGCGGCAGCGGCGCGACCACCTCGGCGTCCGGGCCGTACTTGAGCACGTCCATCAGCAGTTCCTTCGAGTTGGAATACGGCAGCTGCAGCTCGTAGCGGCCGTCGGCCAGCCATTCGCCCTTCTGCTGCGAATGCCAGTGTTCGTCGGCCACCCAGCGCGCGGCGTGCGAGGAGAAGCGGATGGTGGCCCAGGCCTTGGGCTGGCCGGCGAAGATGCCGTAGCTGGAGGCAAGCGCCTGGTCCAGCTCCGCATCAGGCACGTCGCGCGCCGGAGCGTCCAGCGCCTGCGCCTCGGCAATGCGGTCCACCGCGAAGCTGCGCAGCGCCTCGCGGTCGTGGTCCCACACGTCGAGATACCAGTTGTCGCGGTAATGGGTGAGGCGTTGCGGCGATACGGTGCGGCGGCTGTCCGCGCCGGTGGTGCGCGCGCGGTAGCGGAAGCGCAGCTGCTTCCGCTCCAGCACGGCGCCGGCCACGATGCGGAACGCCTGCTGGTCGAGCTTGCGCGCGCCCCACGGGATCACCCGGATGCGCTCGACCGGCAGCGCCTTGCCGCTGCCGCGATCGGACAGCAGGTGCTCGATGCGCGACTTGAACGGCGCCAGCGCGCCGGCCAGCACGCCGGGACCGCTGCGGCCGATCAGCTCGTTCAGGGCCAGCAGCGCGGCCAGTTCGTCGGAGGTGAGCCACAGCCCCGGCAACTCGAAGCGCTCACCCTCGCCCAGTTCGTAGCGGAACGCGGCATGCTCGCCGCCGGCGCTTTCGAGCGGCGCGCCCAGCGCATCACGCAGGAAGCCGATGTCGCGGTACAGCGTGGCGCGCGAGCATTCCAGCTCGTCCATCAGCTTGGGCAGCGGCACCGGGTAATGCGCTGACTTGAGCAGGCGATGCAGGGTGAGGATGCGTTCGTAGCGGTCCATGGCAGGCTCGGTGGTCGCGGGCAGTGATGCAGGACGGGACTTCTAGCATGGGTACGCCTGCCGGCGCCCGCAAGCCTGCCGAACGTTTGCCTAACCCGCGCACACGACGGCTGGCTTAAGCTTGGAATTCCCGCCTTCCCCGGACGGTACCCATCCATGCAGTCCACCCGCGAGTGGCCCGATGCGAGCGCCGCCGGCGCCGCGCCGCCAGCACCACCGAGCGTCCGCCCTACCCGAGCCGCCGCACTCCTGCAGGTGCTGGCGACCGGCGGCTACGGTGTGTGGCTGTGGCTGGGCCTGTCCCTGCTGCTGGGGCTGAGCCGGCTGGGCCGCAACGGTACCCTGGTTCCGCTGGGGCTGGGTGCGGTGCTGGTAGGTGCCGGCCTGCTGCTGGCCTGCCTGCGGATACCGGGGCTCGCGTACTGGCACGGCTGGCAGCCGCGCCCGGGCCATCGCCCCACGCGTTCCGCGTTGACAGCCTTGGTCACCTGGTTGCCAGTGCTGGCGGTGGCGGGCCTGGCGCATGGCGACAACAGCTTCTGGGTGACCCGGCTGGCCGGCGCACTGCTGATGCTGTGCAGCCTCGTCAGCCTGCTGCAGGCCACCCATGATGATCGCGCCTGCCTGCCAGCCCCACTGCAACGCGCGACCGCCCTGTTGCCGGCCTGCCGCATCACCACCGCGGCCTATACGGGCGGCCTCTGGTTGTGGCTGAGCGTGCTGGCGCAAGGCGGGTTCGACGGCAGCCACGATGCCTACCTGTGGATCCTGTTGCTGTTCGCACTGGCACTGGGCCTGGGCTTGCTCGAAAGCGGGATGTGGCAGTCCCTGCGCGAGCCCGAGGCCGTCTCCGGCGAAGTCACGGCGAGCCGCAGCCGATTCCCCGCACGCCTCGTCGCGGCACTGCTGACCTACGCGCTGCCCTGCATGGCACTGCTGCTGGGTGGCACCGCAGGCAGCCTGTTGGCGGCCGCGCTCGCCGCGCCCAGTGGCGTGCTTGGCCAGTTGCTGGAGCGTTACCTGTACGAGGTCGCGCTGACCGATACGGCAGCCGCGAGGCCCGCTCCACCGGCTCGTGTTCATTGAAAATTCAAGCCATTCCGTTAAGGTGTGCGACTTACAATTGTTTAACGAAATGGAACCCCCATCGATGAACAAGACTCTGATCGCCGCCCTGCTGCTGGCAGCCTGCGCCAGCTTTGCCGTGCAGGCGCAAGACGCCGGCAACGGCAACGGCAACAGCGCCAACAACGGCGGCTGGAGCGGCTCGGGCGAGTTCGGCTACGCCTCGGCCACCGGCAACACCCGCTCGCAGAACGTCAATGCCAAGCTCGGCCTGAACCAGGAAAACGAGCAGTGGAAGAACAACTTCTTCCTGGACGTGCTGCGCACCAAGGTGCAGGAGAAGGTGGTTACCCCGGCCGGCAACACCGTCAATGAGTTCGAGACCACCGCCAACCGCTACGACGGCGGCGCCTCGGTGGGCTACAAGCTCGACCCGCGCAGCTACATCGTGGGCGCGGCGCGCTACGACCACGACGACTTCGGCGCCAACCTGTGGCAGGGCGTGGTCTCGCTGGGCTACGGCTACATCGCGCTGAAGGACGCACGCAACGAGCTGTCGTTCGAAATCGGCCCCGGTTACAAGGAATACCGGCCGGCAGAGCTTCCGATACTCGTCGACGGCGTCAGCATCAACCAGACGCAGCCGGTGGAACACGAGATGGTGGCCCGCGGGCTGATCAACTACAAGCTCCGCCTCACCGCCAATACTTCGCTCGAGGACACGTTCCTCACTGAAGCGGGCTCCAAGAACACCTACATCCAGAACGACGCTGGCCTTGCCGTCAGCATGACCAAGAAGCTGGCGCTGAAGGTGGGCTTCCAGGTGCGCCACAACAGCAGCGTGCTGCCGGGCATCAAGAAGACCGACACGCTGACCACCACCAACCTGGTCTACAACTTCTGACCAGCGTCCGACAGATCGCTGGTCAGCGCATTCCACGGATGGATTGCGCGCCGATCAGGCACCTTGGGGCTTGATCGGCGGAGCCAGGTCCGGCTGCAGGCCGGACTTGGCGAGTCGAGGAAGTGCAGGCAAGCACTTTCTCGACATCATGTCAGGGATACGCAACTGCAAAACGGCCCCAGCCACCGGTGGGGCCGCTTTCGTTCCGGAGTCAGACTCCCAGAAACGCGGCCGCACCCTGCGCGAACAGCGCCTGCGCCACCGTATGCCCCAGCGCCACGGCGTCCTCGCCGGCCGCCTGCGCGTGCAGCAGGCGGCCGCTGGCCGCATCGCCCACCAGGCCGCTCAGGTGCAGGCCGCGTTCGGTGACCGTGCACCACGCGCCCACCGGTACCGTGCAGCTGCCTCCCAGCGCCTGGTTCATCGCGCGCTCGGCGCTCACCTCCAGCCGCGTGTCGGCATCGTCCAGCACCGCGAGCAGGGCGAGCGTGGCCGGCTGGTCGACGCGCGCCTCGACCGCGATCGCCGCCTGTCCCGGCGCCGGCAGCCAGTCCGGCGCGGCCAGCCGGCTGCGGATGCGCGCGGCCAGGCCCAACCGCTCCAGCCCCGCACAGGCCAGCACGATCGCGTCGTAGTGGCCAGCATCCAGCTTCGCCAGCCGCGTGCCCACGTTGCCGCGCAGGTCCAGCAGTTCCAGGTCCGGCCGCAGCGCACGCAGCTGCGCCTGCCGGCGCAGCGAGGACGTACCCACCTTCGCGCCCAGCGGCAGGGCGGCGAGATCTGCATGATCCTTGCTGACGAAGGCGTCCGCGGCATCCGCGCGCGGCAGGATCGCCGGCAACGCGAAGCCCGGCTCCAGCTCCGCCGGCACGTCCTTCAGCGAGTGCACGGCAAGGTCGGCGCGGCCTTCCAGCATCGCCACCTCCAGTTCCTTGAGGAACAGCCCCTTGCCGCCGATCGTCGCCAGCGGCTGGTCGAGGATCTCGTCGCCGCGCGTGGACAACGGCACCAGATCCACCATCAACCCCAGATGAGCCGCACGCAACAACGCCGCCACGTGCTCGGCCTGCCACAGCGCGAGCGCGCTCTTGCGGGTGGCGATGCGCAGGGTGTTCGGGGTCATGCAGGCTCCGTGGTCTGACTCGTGCACCATTGTCGCCGATGCCACGACGATTGCGCAGACAGCGACGAATCGACGCGCCGCGCGGACCGCTCACCCCATCCGCAGCAGCTTGCGCAGGGCCGGCAGGTTACGCCGGCTCACCTCGGGGCTGAAGTCGGTGCCGGCGAGGCGTGCCAGCACGCGTCCATCGGGCAGGCTCCTCAGGCCAAGCAGGCGGGCGGGCGGTACCAGGCAGTTGCGGTGCAGGCGGATCAACTGGGCGGGATAGGCTTCCTCCAGCTGGCGCAACGACTCGTCGATCAGGAGTTCGCCGCCAGCGTGCCGCACGCACACGTATTTTTCCTCGGCGAGCAGGCAGATCACCTCGTCCAGCGCCACGCGGACTTGCTCGTCGCGCACGCGCGCATGCAGCCACGCGGCGGCGGCGCGCGGCGCCTCGGCCAGACGCTTGCGCGCACGCTGCAACGCCTCGCGCAGGCGTTCCAGCCGCACCGGCTTCAGCAGGTAATCCACCGCCTCCAGTTCGAAGGCGTGCAGCGCGTGGTTCTCGTAGGCGGTGCAAAACACCACTTGCGGCCGCGCGCGTCCGGCCAGGCGCGCAGCCAGTGCCATACCGTCGAGGCCCGGCATGTTGATGTCCAGCAGCAGCAGGTCGGGCTGCAGTCCGCCGAGCGCCGCCAGCGCGGCCTCGCCGTCGCCCACGCTGCCGGCGAGCTCCACGCCATCGCACTCGCCCAGCAGCGTGGCGAGCCGCATGCGCGCCAGTGGCTCGTCATCGACGATCAAGACGCGCATCGCCACTCTCCTTGTTCTCCAACGGCAACTGCAGGCTCACCACGTAGCGCTCGCCCTGCGGTCCGGCCTGCACTGCCGCGCGCGGGCCGTAACGGAACGCCACGCGCCGGCGCACGCTGTCCAGGCCATGGCCGTTGCCGCCGCGCGCGGGCGAGGACGGCAACGGGTTGGCGATCTCGATCACGATGGCGTCGCCCCGGCGTTCGCCGCGCAGCGTCACCACACCGCCTTCGCGCAGGGGCTGGACGCCGTGGCGCACCGCGTTCTCCAGCAGCGGCTGCAGCAGCAGGCGGGGCAACGGAAAGCCGGGCGGCAGGTCGTCCAGCTCGCGTTGCACGCGCAGGCGTTCGCCAAGACGCAGCTGCTCGATCGCGAGGTAACGGTCGAGCAGGGCCAGCTCCTCGCCCAGCGTGCCGTCGCCCTGCTCGTGCTGGCCCAGCGCGGCACGGAACAGCTCGGCCAGGTCCTCCACCGTACGTTCGGCCGCCGCCGGATCGACCGGAATCAGCGCCGCCACGGTGTTCATGCTGTTGAACAGGAAGTGCGGACGGATGCGCGCCTGCAACGCCTCCACCTGCGCCCGCGTCACCGCGGCAAGGCGCAATCGCCACTGCGCAGCGACATAGAAGTAGCGCAGGATCGCCGCGCCGAGCAGGGCCGCGATCAGCACGTTGTCGAACACGAAGGTTGTCGCGCCGTCGCTCAGCAGCCCCATCCGCAGGGATTCGTCCAGGCCATGTGCCACCCAGCTTGCCGTGCCGACGATCGGCATGATCAGCAGCCACGCAGCGATGTAGGGCAGGTGTCCGGGCAGGCGCTGCAGCCACGCCCGCAGCAGGCACAGCATCACCCCTAGCACCAGCACCAGCCAGGTCACGAACAGGATGCCCACGCTGTAGCCGGAGAAGTCGCGATGGTTGCCCGCGGCCAGCCACACCACGGTGGCGGCGAGCGCGCCGGTCACCAGCAGGGTGAACAGCACCGGCAGGCTGCAGAAATCCGGCAGCGGACTCGGTTCGTCGCGGGTACGGAAAAGAGGTTCGCGCATGCGCAGAGTATGCCGCAGCGCCGAGCCGGATCAGGTCAGCCGTGCGCCCAGCCACGTGCGCAGGTCGGCGATTTCCTCGGCGCAGACCGCATGTGCCATCGGGTAGCTGTGCCAGTCGACGCGATAGCCGAGGCCTTGCAGCAGGTCGCGGCTGGCGCTGCCGCGCGGCGGGATCACCACCGGATCGAGGTTGCCGTGCGCCTGGAAGATCGGCGCGTCCGCATTCGCTGCGCTGCGCTCGGCGGCCAGCGTGTCGGCGATCGGCAGGTAGGTGGACAGCGCCACGATGCCGGCCAGCCGCCGCACATGGCGCAGGCCCGCGGCCAGCGCGATCGCGCCGCCCTGCGAGAAGCCGGCGAGGAAGATGCGCTCGTCGGGTACGCCACGTTCGCGTTCGCGGTCGATCAGCGCCTCGGTGGCGGCGATGGAGGCGCGGATGCCCGTCTCGTCCTGCTGCGCCACCAGGTCGAAGCCGTAGATGTCGTACCACGCGTGCATCGCCATGCCGCCGTTGATCGTCACCGGCCGCACCGGCGCATGCGGGAACACGAAGCGCAGCGCCGGCCAGTCCGCCGCCACCAGCTCCGGCACGATCGGCGCGAAGTCGTGGCCGTCCGCACCCAGGCCATGCAGCCACAAGATGCTGTAGCGGGGGCTGGCGGCGGTTTCGTGTTCGACGGCGGGGAGCAGGGCGGACATGGCGGGATCGTTGCGGAAAGGCGCACAGCTTAGCGCCTGCGGCGATCCCTGCCTGCACCTCCCCGCTGCCAGCCGCAGTTCAGGCCGCCTCGTCGAGCCGCGCCAGCGCCCGCTGGTGCGAAGCGTGGATGCTGTCGCGCTCGGGCATGGTGCCGCTGGCCAGGTGGGCGACCCACTCCGCGGTCGTCATCACCGCCGCATAGCGCGATTGCTCCACCACGGCGAACACGCGATGGATTTCCTCGGCGCTGGCACGACCGGCCCGGTTGGCATAAGGCACGCTGCCGGAGGCATCCATCAGGAATTCCACGGCAAGACCCGCGTCGAAAGCGTGCTTGATCGTGGTGTCGTTGCAGTTGTGGGTCATGTAGCCCACCACCACCAGGGTGTCGATGGCCTGCGTTTCGAGCCAGTCGCCGAGATCGGTGCCGGCGAAGGCGCTGGGCAGGGTCTTGCGCAGGTAGTGCTCGCGCGGGCGACCCGCAACGGCCGGGTGCAATTCCCAGCCATGCGAACCGGTGGCGAACAGCGGCGCATCGGCCGGCGAGGACTGCTGCGCCACGATCACCGGGATGCCGGCGGCATGCGCGGCGTCCATCGCGCGACCGATGTTGCGCAACGAATCGGCCACCGGCGGGTACTGGATGCGCAGGCCACCGCTCTCGTATTCGTTCTGCACGTCGATCACGACCAGTGCACGGCGCGGGGTGTGGACTTCAGTCATGGTGGCTTTCCTGGGATACATGGGACGGCCTGTCCCGGTGACGCCATGATCCGCATCCGCAGGCATGGCCGACAGTGGCCTGATTGCCAATCCTGATTAGAATCGGGCCAATCGATGCGGAGGGTTCCGGAATGACCAGGACACGCGTGGCGGTAGTGGCGTTCGACCAGATACGGCCATTCCACCTGTCGGTACCGTGCGCGGTATTCGGCGAGGCGGCCGGCGAAAACGCGTCGCCGTTCGACCTGCGGGTGTGTGCCGTCGATCCTGGCGAGCTGCGCACCCGTGCGGGTTTCGGCATCGTGGCGCAGCATGGGCTGCGCACTCTGGCCTGGGCCGACATCGTGGTGGTTCCCTCGTGGCGCGATCCGCGCGAGACGCCACCGCCATCGCTGCTGGCAGCGCTCAGGCGGGCGCATGCGCGCGGCGCCTTGGTCGTCGGCCTGTGCGTGGGCGCCTTCGTGCTCGCCGAGGCCGGTCTGCTGGACGGTCGCCGCGCCACCACGCACTGGCGCTGGGTCGCGCGCTTCGCAGAACGCTATCCGCGGGTGCGGGTCGATCCCAACGTGCTGTATGTGGATGAGGGCGACGTGCTGACTTCGGCCGGCACCGCCGCCGGCATCGACTGCTGCCTGCACGTGCTGCGCCACCACCTTGGTGCGGAGGCGGCGAACCGCGTGGCGCGCACCCTGGTGGTGCCGCCGCACCGGCAGGGGAGCCAGGCGCAATACATCGAGCACCCGGTATTGGCGACCGCGCGCGACACGCCGCTGACGAAGACGCTGGACTGGGCCGCACGCCACCTCGACGAGGCGCACAGCCTCGACTCGCTGGCCGCCCGCGCCGCGATGAGCCGGCGCAGCTTCACCCGCCACTTCCGCCAGCACACCGGCGCCACCGTGGGCCAGTGGCTGCTGGCGCAGCGGCTGGCGCTGGCGCAGCGTCTGCTGGAAACCACCGCGCAGCCGATCGAGCGCATCGCCGAACGCGCCGGTTTCGGCACCGCGTTGTCCATGCGCCAGCATTTCGGTGCGGCACTGCACACCACGCCTTCGCTGTACCGCCGCGAATTTCGCGGCGGCTAGGAGCTACTTCGCCGGCAAGCCCAGCTCCTGCGCGAAGAACGTCAGCATCAATGCGGTGTTGCCCACGCGCTGGGAGAACGGCGCGCCGATGCCGTGGCCGGCGTTCATGCGCGTGAGCAGCAGGATCGGCTGGTTCGACGTGGTGGCGTCCTGCAGCGCGGCGGTGAACTTGCGCGACTGCCACGGCGCCACGCGCGGATCGTTCGCGCCGGTGGTCATCAAGACGGCGGGATAGGCGGTGTGCGGCTGCACGTTCTGCAGCGGCGAGTATGCCAGCGTGGCTTTGAACTGCGCGGGGTCGGCCACCGTGCCGTATTCGGGCACGTTGTAGGCGCCGTTGGCGAACTCGGTCTCGTGGCGGATCACATCGTAGATGCCGACCATGCTCACCACGGCGCGGTAATCCTGCGGATGCTGCACCAGCGAGGCGCCCATCAGCAGGCCGCCGTTGCTGCCGCCGAGGATGCCGAGGTGCTGGCGGTCGGTCCAGTGCGTGTCGATCAGCGCCAGCGCGGCGGCGTGGAAGTCGTCGAACACGTTCTGCTTGTGCAGCTGTTGGCCCTGCTCGTGCCACAGCTCGCCGTTCTCGTTGCCGCCGCGGATGTTGGCGACGGCCAGCACGCCGCCGCGCTCAAGCCAGGCCAGCTCGGGGCCCACGAAGTGCGGCGCCACCGGAATGTCGAAGCCGCCGTAACCGTAGAGGATGGCGGGCCGTGCACCGTTCGGCGCCACACCCTGCATGGCCAGCACGGTGACCGGGATCTTCGTGCCGTCCTTCGAGGTGCCGTCGATGCGATGCACCTCCACCTTCGAGTAATCGGCGGCGGCCTTCACCTCGAACACGGTCTTCAGCGTGCCGGCCCTGGCGTCATACTCGGCCCAGCGCGAGGGCAAGGTCCAGCCGCCGTAATCGATCAGCGCATGGTCCTGGCCCTGTTCGGCGGCGATGCCGTCGATGCCGATGCCGTGCGCCGGCAAGGGCAGGCGACGCACGAACTTCGCCGCGCGATCGTACTGCTCCACCCACCAGTCCGGTCCCCAGCTGCGCACCACCAGGAAGCCGTCGGCGATCGGCGCCACCTGCTGCAACGCGCCTTCGCGCTGCCCCAGCACCTCGTTGGCCTTGCCGCTCGCGTCCACCGCCAGCAGCTTGCCGCGCGGCGCGGCGGCGAAGCTGGCCGCGTACAGGCGCTGGCCCACCCAGCCGGCGAAGCGCACGTCGGCGGCATCGCCCAGCGCCTTCTTCCACGTGTCGCCTTCGCGCAGCCATACCTCGGCCGGGCCGCCATCGCCCTTGTTGGCCAGCACGGCGAGCTGCTTCGCGCCGGGCGAGGAGAGCAGCCGGTATTCGGCCACCTTGGAGTAATCCTTGCCGAATACCGCGACATCTTTCGTGGCCGGCTCGCCCAGCACGTGATGCACCAGCGCGGCGTGGAACTGCACCACTGCATGCCCTGCAGGCGGCGGCGGGAAGCGGACGTAGGTGAAGCCCTGCTCGTCGGCGTCCCAGGCCAGACCCTGCGGCGTGGTGCCGCCGCCGGCCCAGGGCAGGGCATCGGGCAGGGTCTTGCCGCTGCGCACATCGAGCACATGGATGGTGGTGAGTTCGCTGCCGCCCTCGGCGGTGCCGTAGGCGAGATAGCGGCCGCTGGGCGAGGGCCAGTAACCGGTGATCGCGGTGTTGCCGCCGCCGGCGTTGAGGTCGACCAGCACGCGCGGCCTGCCGTCCGGCCATGCCTGCGCCATCAGTTGCGGCTGCGGCTGCGGCGGCGTTTCCTGCAGGTAGAACAGCGTGCCACCCGCGAGCAGCGGCGAGGAACGCGTGGTGGAGGTGATCGCCAGCTGCTGCACGCGCGCGTTCATCGTCTTGCCGTCGGGCATCGCCGCGATCATGTAGTCGGTGTAGCGGTTCTGCGCGGCGATCCAGTGCTGCACATCGGGCTGGCCGGCGTTTTCCAGCCAGCGGTACGGATCGGCCACGCGCACGCCGTGCAGCACGGTGGCGTCGTCATGGCGGGGCGACGCGGGTGGCAGCGGCGGGTGACCGCCGATCAGCGACACATCGTTGCGGACGGGCGACGGCATTTGCTGCCCGGCGGCGGATGCGGTGGCGACGAACAGCGCAAGAGAGAAGGCCAGCACGGTGCGCATGCGGATTCTCCAGACGATGGCGAGGTATTCGAGCGTAACGCCAGGCGGCCCCGCGTGCACCTGACTTTCGGCACGGGCGAAGCCGGCCGGCCGGCGCGCTCGGCTATGCTCCGCTCTTTTGTCGCAGGGAACCGCCATGCGCCGTATCGCCTTTGTCGCCGCGCTCCTGTTCACCGCCGCGCCGGCCCTCGCCGGCGGCCTGACGCTGGAGCAGATCATGGCCAGCCCCGACTGGATCGGCCAGCCGGTGGAGAACCCGTACTGGAGCGTGGACGGGCACAACCTGTACTACTCGCTGAAGCGCGATGGCGACCCGGTGCGCGACCTCTACCACGTGAACGCGGCGGGCGGCACCGGCACCAGGCTCGATCCCGCCGCGATGGCGCAGGCCGAAGGCCCGGCAGTGTACGACCGCAGCCACACGCACGCCGCCTTCATCCTGCACGGCGACGTGTTCCTGGTGGACCTGGCCAGCGGCCGCCGCATGCAGGTGACGCGCTCGCCGCAGCCGGAATCCTCGCCGCAATTCTCCGCCGACGGTCGCACGCTGCAGTTCCGCGACGGCAACGACTGGTACGGCTACGACCTCGCCAGCGGCATCACGTCGCCCACGGCGATCCTGAAGTTCGCCGACGATCCGCAGGCGCAGCAGCCCGACGCGCTGGAACGCCAGCAGCTGGCGCTGTTCAGCACGCTGCGCGAGATGAAGGCCGACCGCGATGCGCGCCATGCCCGGCAACAGGCGCTGGACGTCGCCGATCCGGGGCGCGCGCCGCAGCCGTTCTGGCTGGGCGACAAGGTCAAGGCGGTGGACACCGAGCTGTCGCCCGACGGCCGCTGGATGCTGGTGGTCACCGAACCCGCGCACCGCGACGACGGCAAGGCGCCGGGCGTGATCCACTACGTCACCGACTCGGGTTACACCGAGGTGCAGAAAGCGCGCGACTACGTCGGCCGCAACGACCCCGCGCCGCAGTCGCTGCTGCTGCTCGATCTCTCCGCGCACAAGGTCTGGCCGCTCGCCACCAACACGCTGCCCGGCATCAAGGACGATCCACTGAAGGCGATCCGCGACCAGACCATCGCCGCGCTGGAAAAGGCCGGCCACGGCGACGAAGCCAAGGCGCTGAAGGCGCCGGCCGTGCGCCCGGTGACCATCGCCAGCGAAGGCAGCGGCGGTGGCATCGTATGGAGCGACGACGGCAACCAGGCCGCCGTGCAGCTGCGCGCGATCGACAACAAGGACCGCTGGATCGCCAGCGTCGATTTCGCCAGCCACGCCCTGGTGCCGCAGGACCGCCTGCACGACGGCGCCTGGATCAACTGGAGCTTCAACGACTTCGGCTGGCTGAAGGACGGCCGCACGCTGTGGTACCTCAGCGAAGCCAGCGGCTGGTCGCGGCTCTACGTGAAGCCGCTGGACGGCAAGGCGAAGGCGCTCATCGACAACAGCCGGTTCGAGGTCAGCCAGCCCCAGCTCAGCGAAGACGGCCAGTGGTTCTACGTGCTGGCGAACAAGCTGGCGCCGTACAGCTATGACGTATATCGCCTGCCTTCCGGTGGCGGTCCGCTCACCCGCGTCACGCAGTACGAAGGCGTGGACGGTTTCACGCTGTCGCCCGACGGCAGCCGGCTCGCCGTGCTGCACTCGGCACCGTACCTGCTCAGCCAGCTCGCCGTGCAGGACGCCGCCGGCGGCGCGCCGCGCGAACTCACCGACACCATGAAGAGCGCGTACACCGCGCAGCCGTGGATCCAGCCGCAGTTCGTCGAAGTGCCCTCGTCGCATGGCGCCGGCGTGGTCTACGCCAAGTACTACGGCCCCGCCGACGAGACCGACGCGCCGGATTCGCGCCCCGCGGTGATCTTCGTGCACGGCGCCGGCTACCTGCAGGACGTGTCGAAGCAGGAGACCTACTACATCCGCGAGCAGATGTTCCAGAACCTGCTGGTGCAGCAGGGCTACGTGGTGCTCGACATGGACTACCGCGGCTCGGCCGGCTACGGCCGCGACTGGCGCGACGCGATCTACCGCAAGATGGGCCACCCCGAGCTGGAAGACCTGCTCGACGGCAAGGCCTGGCTGGTGCAGCACCACGGCGTCGACCCGAAACGCGTTGGCATCTACGGCGGCAGCTACGGCGGCTTCATGACCGAGATGGCGCTGCTGCGCGCGCCGGGCCAGTTCGCGGCGGGCGCCGCGCTGCGCCCGCCGGCGGACTGGGCCACCTACAACCACGAGTACACCTCGAACATCCTCAACGACCCACAGCTCGATCCCGAGGCGTACAAGGCCAGCTCGCCGATCGAATACGCGCAGAACCTGCAGGACCCGCTGCTGATCGAGCACGGCCTGATCGACGACAACGTGATGGCCAGCGACTCGATCCGCCTGTACCAGCGCTTCGTCGAACTGCACAAGAAAAACTTCTGGATCTCGCTGTACCCGCTGGAGCGCCACGACTTCGAGCATGCGGACGACTGGTACGACGAGTACCGGCGGATCGACGAGTTGTTCGATACCTACGTGAAGCGGCGTGGTGCGTAAGGAGGTGGGATGCGCTCGGTGGCTCGTGCAGACGAGCCACCGGGAAGTAGCGCAGCAACCTCTTGATCGTTGCGAAGGAAATTGACCCCCATCATCAGCAATACCCCCGTCAACTTTTGAGGGCGTCGTTCACAATCATGCAAGATTGGATAGTGATAGGTTTCCCAGCGTGAGCATTCGAGCTCATCCTTGAAGGGGGTAAATCATGCTTGTTCCGCGCACTGCTGCGCCGCGTTGCTTGGCCGTTATATTGGTAGTGACAGCTGGCACAGCACCCATCTCGGGCCTCAAACGTCTGGGTGCGCTGTTCGCTCTCCTGCTGTTTGCTATCGCCTATCCAACATCTGTCATGGCGAACAGCGGCTGGTGCGTACCTCCAAGCCAAAGTTACGCTTCCTATGAAAGTGCATATGAAACCTGTGTAACCGAAATGCAGGCAACGGAGCAGACGAGTTACTGGACGCTCATCAATCCCTGCCATATCTACAGCATGACGGCAGCATCGGGGGGTGGCTACCAAGGGGTGTGGGAAGCTACATGGACATACCTGGGGGGCTACTCCAATCAGACGGTGGACTTCTTGTGCAATGGTGTCACTCAACCGTCCTCCGGCAAACAGAATGGAAAGCCGCCGGGTTCCAATGGTGTGGGTGACCCCATTAACGCCGGCACGGGCAATGTCTTTCGCGAGGATGAAGACTTCAGTGCGGGTCGTTGGCTCAAGTTCGAGCGGTTCTACAACAGTGCTTCCAGCGCGGGTACAAGCACTCTGGGTCTGCGCTGGCGTCATACATACGCCAGCAGTCTTGACTACGTAGCAGGGTCGACGTCCGGCACAGGCACAGTGACCATCACGCGCGAAGATGGGCGGGTCAGCACATATTCGTTGTCGAACGGCACATGGGCGGGCGAGCCCGACGTCCCCGATGCCTTGACCGAGCAAAAAGACAGCAGCGGAAATCCCACCGGATGGACCTTGTTGCGTGTCGACAACCGGAGTACGGAGCTGTTCAACGCATCCGGTCAGCTGGTCAGCATCCAGGACCCGAACGGGTTTGTGACCACCCTCAACTACAGCACGGCCGCCACGCCCGCCAATGTGGCGCCTGGATCGGGTTATTTGATTTCGGTGGTCGATCCGCAGCAGCGGACTATTCAACTGATCTACAACGGCGCTGGCCTGATCAATCAGGTCATCGCGCCGGATGGATCGACTTACGGCTATGCCTACGACAGCAATGACGAACTGCAAACGGTCACTTACCCGGACGGCAAGACCTGGACCTATCTCTACGATGAATCGCCCAACAACGGCGGCGATACCACTCCGGGACTGTTGACCGGCATTCTCGACGAAGACGGCAATCGCTATTTCAGCTACAGCTACAACGCTTCGGGCCAGGGCATCAACAACCAGATGGCCGGAGGTGTCGAGTCCTATTCCATAACCTACAACAGCGACGGTTCCGCCGATGTGGTCGACCCGATGGGAACTTCTCGCCTCCACACCTTCAGTACAATCATGGGGGTTCCGCATGTAGCCAGCATCAATGGTACGTGTGAGGCTTGCTCGAACATCAGTTCCTGGTCGTACGACCTTACTGGTGTACAAAGCAAAACCACGGATTTCAACGGCAATATCACTACTTATCAACACGATGTGGATGGCATGCAGAACAACCGGGTCGATGGCTCGGGAAGTCCCGCGCAACGAACGACGATGACCACATGGAATGATACGTTCCATGTCCCGACCCAGCGGATCGTCTTTAACGCCAGTTCCGCGCCGGTGGCGCAGACCGAATGGGTGTACAACGGCGCCGGCCAAGTGCTCGCACGCTGTGATGCCAACCCCTCGGTATCGGGTGCAACGTCGTATGCATGCTCGAATACCGGCACCGTTCCAGCCGGTATCCGCCGCTGGACCTATACCTATTGCACTACCGTCGGCACCGATTGTCCGCTCGCAGGCCTGATGCTCACCGCCACGGGCCCGCGCACCGATCTCACGCAAACAACGAGTTACAGCTACTACACCAGCAGCAGCGCCACCGATTGCGGCTCCCCCGGCGCCGCCTGCTACCAGGCCGGCGATCTGTCCCAGGTGACCGATGCCCTGGGCCACGTCACCACGATCGCCTCCTACGACGCCGACGGCCGCATCACGCGGGAGACCGACGCCAACGGCGTCGACACCGACATGACCTACACCCCGCGCGGCTGGCTGGCCTCGCGCAGCGTGGGCGGTGCCACCACGAGCTTCACCTATACCCCCTACGGCGCGGTGCAAACCGTCACCGATCCCGATGGCGTCACCACCACCTACGGCTACGACGCCGCGCATCGCCTGACCTCGATCACCGATGCGCTGGGCAATGTCATCCAGTACACCCTCGACGCCGCCGGCAACAAGACCGCCGAACAGGTCTACGACTCCAGCGGCACGCTGCACAAGCAGCTCACCCGCACCTTCAACGCGCTGGGCCAGCTCACCACGGTGATGGATGGCCTCAACAACACCGTGTTCAACTCCAGCGCGAGTGGCAACTACGATGCCAACGGGAACCTGTTGCAGAGCACGGATGGATTGGGCATCCAGCAGGACCGCAGCTACGACGCGTTGAACCGGCTGGTCAGCACCATCGCAAACTACGACGGTAGCGACACGGCCACGGCGAATACCACCACCCAATTCACCTACGACAGCCTGGACCGGCTCACCCAGGTCACCGACCCCAGCAAGCTCGCCACCACCTACCGCTACGACGGCCTCAACGACGCCACTGGCCAGACCAGCCCGGACACCGGTACCACCAGCCGCATCTTCGACACGGCCGGCGACATGCTCACGGGCACCGACGCCAAGGGCATCACGGCCACGCACAGCTACGACGCGCTGGACCGGCTGACGGGGACCAGCTACGCCGACAGCACCCAGGACGTGGCCTACCACTACGACGAGGCCAACAGCGTCACCGGCTGCAGCAGCTCGTACCCGGTCGGCCGCCTGACCCGCATCGTCGAGGCCACCGTCACCACGGTGTACTGCTACGACGCCCAGGGCCGGGTGATCGAGAAGCAGCAGGCCACCGGCGCCACCACCGATACCACCGGCTACGCGTACACCGCCGCCGGCCGGCTGAGCGGCCTGCTGTATCCCAGCGGTACGTTGGTCGCCTATACCCGTGACGGCGACGGACGCATCCAGAGCCTGAGTGTCACGCCACCTTCCGGCGCGGCCAGCAGCGTCGTCAGCGGCGTGACCTACCAACCGTTCGGCCCGGTCAGCGGCTACACGCTGGGCAACGGGCAGACGATCACGCGCACGTACGATGCGAACTACCGGCTGACGGACCTGACGAGCCCGGCCTTCAGCCTGCACGTGGCGCGGGATGCGATGGGGGACATCACGGCCCTCGGCAACGCGCCGGGGGCGAACCCGGCGACGGAGACCTACAGCTACGACGCGCTGGACCGGCTGACGCAGATCACCGAGGCCAACGGCAGCGTGCTGGAGGGCGTCACCTACAATCCGACGGGCGACCGGCTGAGCAAGACCGGCAGCGGCCTGGCCACGGGTGCGTACAGCTACAACTCCAACACCCACCAGCTCATCGCGACCGGCAACATGGCGCGGACGGTGGATGCCGACGGCAACACCACGGCCATCGACGGGGCCAGCGGCGACTACAGCTTTGGCTACAGCGACTGCAACCGCATGGTCGTGGCCCAGGTCGGCGGCAGCACGGTGGGCAGCTACACCTACGATGCGCTGGGCGAGCGCATCCAGAAGGTTGCCGGTACGGCCAGCGAGCGCTACAGCTACGACGAAGGCCAGCAGCTGCTCAGCGAGCTGGGGGCCACCAATCGGGACTACGTGTGGATGGACGGCATCCCGGTGGCGAACGTGGATACCACCGACACCACCAGCACCATCGCTTACGTTACCGCTGACCAGTTGGGCACGCCACGGGCCATCAGCAACGGCAGTGGAGCGACGATCTGGCAGTGGCCGTATCAGGGCAACGCTTTCGAGGAACTATCGCCGACGTCTTCGACAGGTTACGTGTACAACCTGCGCAGCGCGGGCGAATACTTCGATGCCGAGACTGGCCTCAACAGCAACGGCTTCCGCACACGGGATACGAGCGCGTGGCGGTTCCTGCAGAGCGATCCGCTGGGGCTGGAGGGCGGCATCAGTACCTATGCAGCGGTTGGTAACGACCCGCTGAGTTACACGGATTCGTTAGGGTTGGCCGTAGGAGCCATTCCTACATCTCCCTGGACAGTTGCTGCCGAGCGCGCGGCGGCTGTGGATGCAGTGGGCGGTGGCCCGGAAGATCCAGTGGGCGATTTGGTTGCGCTTGGCGTCTTCGCGGGATCTGTCGCTGGTATGAGTCAACAGATGAGCTGGAATTCAGATCCGGCAGCAATCGCAGAGTATGAGGCATATAAATCCGCATACAGGCAACCGCCGCCGGATGGCTTAGATCCGTGTGAAAAGGCTAAGTGGCAATTGGCACGCGAGGAAGCTTTATTGGTGGCTCGCATTGCGTGGGATGCTCAGTGGGGACCGGGTACGCATGCCCAGGCTATCCAAGAGTCAGAAAATGCTGTTCGAAATGCTCAGAAACGAGTTGAAAAGGCCTGCAAATGTCAATCTCAGAAATGACCCCTGAAGAGAAATCGGAAATTCAGTCTCGTTACTATTACTTATATAATAATAACGAGGAGTTGAATGATCCAATAGACCCGTTAAATTATATTGATTCCTCGGGTGATCGCTTGATTCATATTGCATCAGGCTTGGGCGATCTTAGGACTGTTGAGCTACTGATTTCCGCCGGTCAGGATATCAATCAAATGGGCGATATGGGCTATACTCCGCTGCATTGGGCGTATAGGAGTAAAAACCAAGATCTTATCGAATTTTTGTTGTCGCACGGCGCTGATTTAACCATTAAAAATGGTTTTGGAAAATTGCCCAATGAATGTGAATAGCCGTGGCTGGATAAGAGCCGCTAAGAGAGACTTTCTCCGCTGCTGAGCCAACTGAAACCGGAGCATGAGTCGGAACGCCTGTCTCGTATGCGCGCGTGCCGGATGCGAGCCGAAACTCGCGTCTAGGGAAAATCGCACCGAACCGGGAGAACGTGTCTTCGTCAGGGGCTTGCCAACCCGCGCTAGGCAACTTGCGAAGTGTCGGGCTGAGCACGGTGGAGAATAATTGCATGCGAAATATCGAGATTCGAAAATTGAAAGAGGCCATAAACCTCCTTCTTGATCACGTCATTGATAAGGGCTCCGATAGCATCGCCTTAGAGGAGCAGTTTTACTGGAAGGTCAGCGACAGCGAGAAATACAAAGTGAACAGCGAGCCAACCGAACTTACTGTAGGCGACTTGTTCGACGATTTAGATTTCGTAGAAAATGTTCTACACAGCAAAGATAATCTTGTGGCTTACACCTTGACTGAGGTGGCTCCCATTCTTGCCTACGTGGGTGAGGCTGCCAGTTGTGCCGCCAGCCCGGCTTCAGCCCAGCCAGCTTCCACCAATGGCCGCTGGGCAGAATGGAAGCTAAGGTCTTAACGACGTGAAGTGCCATCCAGCCGCCAGCAGGCTCAAACATGCAGGTTCCGCACCAGCATGTATATCGCCACCACAATGACAGCGACCGCAAACACGAGGTTGAGCGCGCCGCGCGTGCGTGCCAGACGCTGCGCGAGACGCGCCCCCAGCCAGCCGCCCGCGATGCCACTGGCCACGAACAGTGCGGCGATGTGCCAGTCGACCAGTCCCGAAGCGGCGTAGTTGATGGCGGTGGTGGAAGCAAACGCGCCCACCGCGACCAGCGAGCTGCCGATGGCGGCGATGATCTCCATGCCGCTGGCGAAGATCAGGCCCGGCACGATCAGGAAGCCGCCGCCGATGCCGAAAAAGCCGGACAACATGCCCGCGCCGAAGCCGGTAGCACCTAGACGGGGAAACAGCCGCGGTTTCGGATAGCTGCCGTCCGCGCCGCCGCGCCGTCCGCGCAGCATCAGCGCCGCCACCACCAGCATCAGCACGGCGAACAGAACGAGCAGGTGATGGCCATCCACGCGCTTGCCCAGCGTGGAACCGGCGAACGCGCCCAGCACGCCGCATGCGGCGAACACCAGCGCGGCGGGCCAGCGCACGTGGCCGGCGCACGCGTGCGGCACGAGGTTGATGAAGGCATTGGCCGCCACCGCCACCGCGCTGGTGCCGATGGCGAGGTGCGGGTCGTGCAGGCCCACCACGTACAGCAGCATCGGCGTGGCGAGGATAGAACCGCCGCCGCCGATCAGCGCCAGCGAAAAACCTACCAGCGAGCCGCAGGCCAGCGCCAACAGGTCGGCGGACAGCATCAGGGCGATGCACCCGGTGCGCGACGCAGCACCGCGGGATGCAACGCGTAGCCGGCATCGGCGGCAATGCGCTGGATGTTTCCGGCATCCAGTGCGCCCGCCATCGCCAGCGCCCACAGGTGGATCGAGCGCGTGCCGGTGCGGCAGAACGCCAGCACCGGCGCGGGCAGCGTGTGCAGCGCCTCGGCGAACGCGGCGACATCGGCGTCGCGCCATTGCCCGGAGACGACGGGGATGTGGCACCACACGAGGCCGTGCGCTGCCGCGGCCTGCAGGAGTCCGGCGCTGGCCGGCTGGTCTGCCGTCTCGCCGTCGGGGCGATTGCAGATAAGGCTGCGCCAGCCTTGCGCGGCCAGCGCAGCGATGTCGTGCGCGTCGAGTTGTCCGGCCACGCCGAACGCGGGCGTGAGGCGATGCACCGGCGTGTTCACTTCGCCACCCCGCTGCCGAGCAGGTGGCCGTTCACCGTGGTGCCGTACAGCGACATCGGTGTGTCGTGGTATTTCGCGCGGGTGGCGGCGACGTCGCCGGCGTAGCGCGGATCCTGCGGGCGCTCGTGCGCGTCCATGTACATCGCCACGTCCCACGCGTCCTGGTCGCTCAGCGTGCCGCCGCGGCTGAGCGGCATGTTGGCCTTGATGAAGGCGGCGGCGTTGTCCAGCTCGTGCATGCCCGCGCCCCAGTTGAAGGACTGCGGCCCCCACAGCGGCGGGAACACGTTGCGCCCGGCCACCTGCTGGCCCTGGCCGTCGGCGCCGTGGCACAGCGCGCAGTCCTGCGCGTACACCGCGGCGCCGCGCGCATAGTCGGGCGGTTGCGGCGGCTTGAAGCCCTGCTTGGGATAACCCGCGCCGGCCAGTTTCACGCCGTTCGGCGCGCCCTTGCTCATCCACCACGCGTAGCTTTCCAGCGCCACGATGACGTCGCTGTCCAGCGGCGGCGCCTTGCCGTTCATGCTGAAGCGGAAGCAGCCCTGCAGGCGTTCGCCGAAGCTGTTCACGTGGCCGTTCTTCTTGCGGTACTGCGGATACATGCCCCAGGCGCCCCACAGCGGCGCGGAGTTCGCGAGGCGGCCGGCGTCGAGGTGGCAGTTGCTGCAGCTGAGGCCGTTGCCCACGTAGTCGTGGGCGTGTTCCGGCGTGTCGGTGAAGATCGCGCGACCCAGGCGGATCTCGTCGCCCAGCGGGCCGGCGGGAATCGCCGATTCGGGCGGCGGCGTGAATGCAGGCTGCGCCTGCTTCGGCGCAGCCTTGGCCGTTTGCATGGCGCCCGATGCGGCCGGCGCGCTTTTCGCGGCGACAGCCGCATCGGGCGCCTGATGCGAGCATGCGGCAAGCGCCAGCGTACCGAGCAGCACGATCGGCAAGTGTTTCATGGCGTGCTCCCCTTGGCCGGCAGCGGCTGTGCGGCGAACCAGGCGGCCACGGCGTCGATCTCCCGGGGCGTGAGTTGCTGCGCGACGTGCTGCATCAGTTGCAGCGGGTCGTTGTGGCGCGTGCCTTGCTGCCACGCCCGCAACTGCGATGCGATGTAGGCAGTGGACTGGCCGGCCAGTGGCGGGAAGTTCGCACCCACGCCCACGCCGCCGGGCGCATGGCATTGCACGCAGGCAGGCAGCTCGCGGCTCCAGTCGCCGCGCGTCGCCAGCTTCGCGCCGATATCGTCGGCGGGCGGCGTGGTGGCGGCATGTGCGGGCACCGGCAGCATGCTGTAGTACTTCGCCAGCTGGGCACGTTCGTCTTCGCTGAGCGCGCTGGCATTTGGCCGCATCACAGGATTCGCGCGCGTGCCGTTCGCGAAGTCGTCGAGTTGTCGCTGGATATAGGCGGCATCGAGACCGGCAAGCCGGGGATAGCCATTGACCGCCATGCCGCCGCCGTCGACGCCATGGCAGGCCATGCAGGGCGCCGCGCCCTTGCCATTACCCTGGTGCACGATGGCGGCGGCATCGGTGGCGCCGGCGGCGAACGGCAACGCGGCCAGCGGCAGCAGTGCGATCGCGAAGTGCGGCAGGCGCATCGTCAGGCCCTCACTTCGGCGGCTGGAAGCCGTACTTGCGGTAGATCGCCTGCGCCGTCGGGCTCTGCATGAAGGCGAGGAAATCCTTTGCCGCCTGCGGATGCGGCGCGGCCTTCATGCGCGCGGCGGTGTAGGTGGCGACGGCATTCTGCCCGGCGGGGATCGCCACCGTCTCGACCGGGTGATGCAGGATCTGCTGCTGGAAGTACGCCTCGGTGGACCACACCGGCGCGGCGTCCGATTCGCCCTGCAGCACGCGCAGCGGCGACTGCCGATGGTGGATGGTGGTGAGGAAGGTGCTGCCGTCCTGCACCTTGGTCACCATGACCGCATGGTCCAGCGCCTCGCCGCCGGCCTTGCGGTAGCCGGCCTCGATCTGTTTCGCGATGCCTTCCCAGGCCGGGTTCGGCATGCTCACGCGCACGTCGGCGCGGCCGAGGTCCTTCAGGCCCTCGATGTGCCTGGGATTGCCCTTCGCCACCAGGATCGCCAGCGGATTGCGCGCATAGTCGGCGGTGGCGGCGAACCAGCCGTGCTCGTTCTGCAGGCGTTCGACCGCGCCCTTGCCGGCGGTGTAGATGTCGGGCTTCAGCGCAAGACGCAGGTTGCCCATCACCAGCGCACCGCTCTCGATCTGCTTGGCGAGGATGCCGGGCGGCAGGGTTTCCACGAACACGCGCCGGTATTCGGGATGCGCCTGCCTGAACGCCGCGACCAGGTCGTGCACCACCATGAACTGGTTGCCGGCGAAGAACACCGTGAGCTGCGGATCAACCACGTCGCCGTGCAGGTCGGCGATGGCGTCGAACGGCGGCACGCTGAATTGCAGGCCTGCGGGCGGCGGGTTCCATGGGGGGAGGAAATCGGGTTTGGCTTGGTCGGCGGCTTGGACGGTGGCGCAGGTTGCGGCCAGCACGAGGGCAGCCATCCACGGGTACTTGTGCTTCATCGGTGTTCCCCAAGAGCAAGAGCGCGTGCTTGATGCCAAAAAGTGCGTCTTGCACTTTTTGGCTCGCCGAGTCCGGCAAGGCCGGACCCGGCTCCGTTCGCCCTGGCGGGTGCCGCGCCGGGTCGACGTCGGGCCATCCATGGCCCGGCTGATGCCCCTTTACAGGGGCATCAGCGCATAGCCCTGTTGCTGCAGCTCGGTGATCGTGGTGAGCGCGGACAACGCCACCTCCACGTCCTTCGCCACCCAGGCGTCCTCGAAATGGTTCTCGACCACCGCCTGCCCGCACACTGCCACCGTGACACCCGCCTTGCGCAACTGCGCGATCGCGGCCAGGTTGGGGTTGGCCACGCCGAACTTCGCGCGGTAGTGCGCGTCATCCAGCACCAGCGCGGTGGCCGGGCCGTAGGCGATGGCGACGAACTTCAGGTGGTCGAGCGGCACGCCCGAGGCGGCATACAGGTTCACCGTGCGCGCCACGCGCTCCAGCGCGGGATTGACCTGATCAGGCTTGTCGCTGGCCCTGGTCATCGCGAAAACCACCTTGTAGGTGGCATTGCGGTCGGGCAGGAACGCCGCATGCGGTACCGGGTGGAACGCGCCGGCGGCGGTGACGACGGGCGTCTGGCTGTCGCCGGCCATGGCGGCGGCGGGCAACAGGCTGAGCACGAGCAGGCTGGAGAGCAGCGGACGGAGCATGGCGACCTCGCGATTCGTGGCGGCGTGGATGAACGTCGCCGCATGCTAGGCCTCCACGCACCGATAAGCCAAGACGGTTTTGATGATGGAGACGATAAACGCCTCTTATGTTCAGGCCGGCGCGGCCGCCGCCTCGCCGGAACGCTGCAGGCGGCGAGCGATGCGCGCGAAGCTGGCCGCGGTCGCCGCATCCTCGGGCACGAAGAAGAACGCGGTGGCGCCGCTGGCGGTGCCGTCGGCATCGCGCAACGGGAAGCGGTTGGAGTGCACGCGCACCTCGCCGAATTCGGGATGGCGGAAGTGCGCGATCCAGGCCGTCAGCGGCGCCACCTGGTGGCGTTGCCACAGCGCCAGGAAATCGGTGCTGGCCTCGGCCAGCGCCTCGATCAGCGCGTCGAAGCGCGGATCGTCGGGATGCGCCGCCTGGTTCACGCGGAAGATGCCGAGCAGGTTGAGCATGCCCGGTTCGAAGCAGGGCTCGTACAGGCGCCGCCGTGCCGGATTCATGAACGCGTTCCACAGGTGGTTGGCCGCGAAGCGGCCGTGGAACTCGCGGAACTGGTACAGACGCTCGGCCATCGCATTGCAGGCCAGCACGTCGAACGCCGGATCGAGCACGAAGGCCGGCGCCTGGTACAGGTCGAGCACGCCCTGCATCGTGGGCGGCAGCACGACGTGGTTGCGCACCGGCTCGGCGCGCGCCAACCCGGCCAGCGAGAACAGATAGGCCTCGTCGGTGGCGTCCAGCCGCAGCGCCCGCGCGATGCGCGCCAGCGCCGCGGCGGAAACGTTGATCGCGCGCCCCTGTTCCAGCCACGTGTACCAGGTGACGCCCACCTCGGCGAGCACAGCCACCTCCTCGCGGCGCAGGCCGGGGGTGAGCCGGCGTCCGCCGCGCGGCAAGCCCATCGCCTCGGGGGCGAGCGCGGCGCGACGGGCGCGCAGGAAGGCCTTCAACTCGGTGCGTTGCCGGGAATGCTGCATGCGCGTGACATCGGGTGGTAGTGGGAATACCAGCAGCGGGAACTGTCTCCCCATGGTACTGGCCACGGATTTATGGTGACGCTACCCCACTGATCCAACGGATGTCCCGGCCCGTCCGTCACGGACGACCCATGCCGGGCCGGGACATCCCGCGGTTGCGTGCAACGCGCAGCCCCTTCGATCCCTCGCACCCCACCCCCGCACGCCCCGGATGGAAGTCCCGCGCGCGCCGTCGGTAACGTCGAGGCTGCATCCCACGTCCCTGCTGCTATGGAAGGAGATCGACATGCCGTTGCTGATCACCGACAGCGAAACCGCCAACCACGCGCCGGTGGAAACCGACGCGCTGACCGATTTCGTCGTCAATGCACAACTGATGCTGGACCCGGTGACACCCGAGGCGGTACGCCGCGAGGCCGAGCCGCGGCTGCTCGCGCTGCTGCCCACGCTGCAGGCGCTGGGCGTGTTCGAACTGTTCGCCATCCGCGACCCGGCACTCGCCACGATGGTTGGCGACGAACTGCTGGAGCGCCGGTGCTGAGGGCCTGTTCACGATCTCCCCGCAGCCCGGGCCGGGTAGGAGCGCACCCTGTGCGCGATCGCTCTGGCGCCGATCGGAGCAAAAGCCTTCGCGCACAGGGTGCGCTCCTACCGTTCGGCATCCGCCCGTTGTCTTGCCGCCGCGTGGTGGCCACGGCAAGGCGACGTGGGCCTTGCGGAGAGCGTAAACAGCCTCTGGGGGCCCGTCCGGTATCTGCACGCAGCCCCGGTTCAAGCAAAGCTCGACGCGCGCTCGAAGTAGCGTGCCGGCGACTGGCCGCAGGCGCGCCGGAACATCGCGATGAACGCGCTGGTATTGGCGTAGCCGGTGGCCTCGGCCACCTGCGCCACCGGCATGCCTTCGGCCAGCCGTTCCAGCGCGCGGCTCAAGCGCGCCTGCTGGCGCCATTGCGCGAAGCTCAGTGCGGTTTCGCTGCGGAACAGCCGGCTGAGGCTGCGCGCCGACAGCCCGGCGTGCCCGGCCCAGGACTCCAGGCTGCGGTTGTCCTGTGGCGCCTTCAGCACCGCATGGGCAATGCGCAGCAGGCGGCGGTCGACCGGCATCGGCAGGTGCAGCGGCTCCTGCGGCGCGCGACGCAACTCGTCCAGCAGCACCGCGCACACGCGCTCCTGTTCCGGCTGCAATTGTCCGGCCATCGACCAGTCGCTGGCGCGTCGCACCAGGGCACGCATCAGCTCGCTCGCACCGAGCACACAGGGGCGCTCGGGCAGGCCCGCACATGCGGCGGGCGCGAGGAACAGACCCCAGCCGCTCATCGGCCCGCTCACGCTCACCGTGTGCAGTTCACCCGGCGGCATCCAGCCCGCGCGATGCGGCGGCAGCAGCCAGGAGCCGTAGCGGGTGCGCGCATGCACCAGGCCGCTCTCGATGCAGTACACCTGCCCGCGCAGGTGGCGGTGCCAGTCGTGCGTGCGCGTCTCCCCGTCCTGTTCGCTGGCCGCCTCCCCCTCGTCCCAGTAGGCGATCACGGCAGGGCCGTCGGCGCGCTCGATGCGGTCGTGAAGCTGTTCGTGCCAGGAACCCATGTCCGGTTCTCGATATTTGTTGACCAAATAACGTTATCAGCTTGCCGCCCCGCGTGTGTAGGCTGGCTGGCATCCGGAGCCGACTGCCGGATCGCACTGCCGCTGCCATCGCTCGCGGTTTCCCGCCTCCCCGTTCGCCATCCCGGCGCCCCCATCGGAGAGCCCGCATGTCTTCGTCCACGCCGTCTGTCGCCGCCCCGTTCCGTTCGCCGCTGGAAACCTTCGTCGCCTGTGCCCACGAGATGCTCGATCCGGCCACGCCCGAAGCCGCGCGGCGCCGCGCCGAACCCCGCCTGCTCGCCGTGCTGCCCGCGCTGCATGCACTGGGGGTGTTCGAGCTGTTCGCGATCCGCGATCCGGCGCTGCACGCCATGGTGCGGGACGAACTGGAGGCGCGCCAGCAGCGCCGCGCCTGATCTTGCTGAAACAAAATTCAACGCACACATATTTGCCTTGACAAATATATTTTCGGCAATAGAATGCGCGTCCATGAACAACGACCCCCTGGCCCATTCCAGTTCCCGCGAGAGCCTCGGCGTGCTGCTCGGCCTGGTGCGGACGGAGATCGTGCGCGCGATGGAAGCCGAGATCGCGGCCAAGGGACTTGAGCTGCGCTTCACCCAGTTCCTGATACTGAAGCGGCTGGCCAAACTGGGACCGATGGGCGCCACGGAGCTGGCCCGCTCGGTGGAGCTGGATGGCGGTGCGATGACGCGCCAGCTCGACCAGCTTGAGAGCCGCGGCTATCTGCGCCGCTGCCCGCACGAGCAGGACCGGCGTGCGCTGCGCATCGAACTCACCGCCGAAGGCGACGCCCTGTGGCAGCAGCTCACCAACTGCAACGAACGTGTGCTCAAGGCGGCCCAGCGTTCGCTGAACGCCACCGAGCGCAAGCACCTGCACGACTACCTGGAACGCGTGCTGCACGCGCTCCGCAACAAGAACTGATCCACACACCCACTCTGCTTCGAGACCGAAAGCTCATGCGTCTGCATCTCCTTGCGGCAGCGGTCGGACTGGGCCTCGCGCTGGCCGGTTGTGCCAGCAGCGGCGGCCTGCATCCCGACGGCACGCCGATCGATCCGTCATCGCTGAAGGCCGCGCAAAGCCTGGCGAACGTGCCGGCCAGCGCGGCCTGGCCGTCCGCCGACTGGTGGACCGGCCTCGGCGATCCCCAGCTCGACGCACTGATCGGCGAAGCGCTGGCCGACAACCCGACGCTGGCCATCGCCGATGCCCGCGCGCATCAGGCGCAGGCGGTGGTGGGCGCGGCCGACGCCACGCGGCAGCCCACCTTCAACGTGGGCGGCAGCGTGGCCGACGCGCGCATCCCCACCACCCTGCCGGGGCTGGGCAACGGCCACATGACGCCGGCCCGCTACGTCTACGGCAGCTTCAACTGGGACATCGACCTGTGGGGCGGCAAGCGCGCCGCCTGGGAAGCCGCGGTGGGCCAGGCCCGCGCCGCCGAGATCGAGGCCCGCGCCGCGCGCGTGGAGCTCTCCAGCAACGTGGCCCGTGCCTACGTGCAACTGGGCTACGCCTATACCCAGCAAGACCTGGCCAAAGCCGAGCTGCAGCGCGCCGACGCGGCGCGCAGGCTCACCGCGCAGCGCGTGGCCGCCGGCATCGACAACCAGATGCAGTTGAAACAGGGCGACGCCGAAGTAGCGAGTGCGCAGGAGCAGCTGGCGGTAGCTGGCCGCGCGATCGATGCCGCGCAGTCGGCGTTGTCGGTGCTGCTGGGCAAGGGTCCGGATCGCGGCCGCGGGATCGGCCGCCCGCACCTGCTGTCACCCGCCGCGCTCGCCGTGCCGGCCAACCTGCCGGTGGACCTGGTGGGACATCGCGCCGACCTGGTCGCCGCGCGTTGGCGCGTGGAAGCCGCCGGCAAGGACATCAAGGCCGCCAAGACCCAGTTCCTGCCCAACCTCAACCTGGGCGCGATGGTCGGCCTGATCTCGATGGGCGAGGCCAGCCTGTTCCAGCTGCCGGCGCGCTTCTACGACGTGGCACCGGCGGTGAGCCTGCCAGTCTTCGACGGCGGCCGCCGGCGCGCGAACCTCTCCGGCAAGGATGCGCAATACGACCTCGCGGTGGCGCAGTACAACCAGACCCTGGTGCGCGCCGTCAACGACGTCGCCGACGACGTCGATGCGCTGCAGTCGCTGCTGCAGCAGGCCGAAGCGCAGCAACGCGCGCTGACCGCCGCGCGGGACGCCGAACGACTCGCCGAGCAGCGCTACAAGGCCGGCGTGGGCAGTTATCTGGAAACGCTCAGCGTGCGCCAGCAGCTGCTGGTGGCCGAGCAGCGCATGGCCGCCCTGCAGGCCCAGCAATCCGACCAGTCCGTGCAGCTGATCCAGGCCCTGGGCGGTGGCTACCGCCCTGAAGATCAGGCACGTCGCGGCGGCTACCGCCCCGCGGCCGACCAGCCGCCGGCACCGACCGCATCCGTTTCCCCCGCATCCGAACACCATTCCTGAGGCAGATCCATGTCCAGCCAGACTTCCCCCGCGGCCGCCAATACAGCCGCCCAACCGCCGCAGAACAAGCGGCGCGGTTTCCTGTTGCGCATGCTGCTGGCGGTCATCGTGATCGCCGGCATCGCCTGGACGCTGTGGTACTTCCTCGACGGCCGCTGGTACGAAAGCACCGACGACGCCTACGTGGGCGGCAACGTGGTGCAACTCACGCCGCAGATCCCCGGCACCGTGGTCACCATCGGCGCCGACGACGGCGACCTGGTGAAGCAGGGCGACGTGCTGGTGAAGCTCGACCGCTCCAACGCCGACGTGGCGCTGGCCGAGGCCAAGGCCAACCTCGCCAACACCGTGCGCAAGGTGCGCGGCCTGTATTCCAGCGTCAACGGCCAGCAGGCAATCGTGGCGGCGCGCGAGACCGCGGTGGCCAAGGCCAAGGCGGACTACGACCGCCGCACGGGCCTGGCCAGGTCCGGCGCGATCTCGGCCGAGGAACTGTCGCACGTCCGCGACGAGCTGACCGCCGCGCAGAGCGCGCTGGTCACCGCCCAGCAGCAGTACCAGACCAGCAAGGTGCTGGTGGACGACACCGTGGTCGCCTCGCACCCCGACGTGCAGGCCGCCGCCGCGCAGTTCCGCGCCGCCTACCTCGACGACGAGCGCACCACCCTGGTGGCGCCGGTGACCGGCTACGTGGCGATGCGCTCGGTGCAGCTCGGCCAGCGCGTGGCGCCGGGCGCGCCGCTGATGGCGGTGGTGCCGCTGCACGAGGTGTGGATCGACGCGAACTTCAAGGAGACCCAGCTCACCCACATGCGCATCGGCCAACCGGTGACGGTCGAGTCCGACGTCTACGGCAGCGCGGTGAAGTACCAGGGCAAGGTGCAGAGCCTGGGCATCGGCACCGGCAGCGCGTTCTCGCTGCTGCCGGCGCAGAACGCCACCGGCAACTGGATCAAGATCGTGCAGCGCATCCCGGTGCGCGTGGTGTTCACCGATCCGAAGCAGCTCGACGCACATCCGCTGCGCATCGGCATGTCGCTGGACGTGGAGGTGAGCCTGCACGACCAGAACGGCCCGATGCTGGCGCAGCAGCCGCCGGCGCAGCCGGCCTTCAGCACCGACGTGTACGAGCAGCAGGCGGCCAAGGCCGACGCGCTGATCGCGCAGATCATCCACGCCAACATGGCGGGCAACCAGGCCCATTGATTCCCCCGTAGGAGCGCACCCTGTGCGCGAACGCTCTGGCGCTGATCGAAGCAAAAGCATTCGCGCACAGGGCGCGCTCCTACACCAATAACGCGACCTCATGAGCACCCATTTCCGTCCACCGAATCTCGCCGTCACCACGATCGGGTTGTCGCTGGCCACCTTCATGCAGGTGCTGGACACGACCATCGCGAACGTGTCGTTGCCGACCATCGCCGGCAACCTCGGCGTGAGCAACGACCAGAGCACCTGGGTGATCACCTCGTTCGCGGTGAGCATGGCGATCTCGCTGCCGCTGACCGGCTTCCTCACCCGCCGCTTCGGCGAGGTGAAGCTGTTCGTGTGGTGCACGCTGCTGTTCTCGTTCACCTCGTTCATGTGCGGCGTGTCGCAGAGCATGGGCATGCTGCTGCTGTTCCGCGCGCTGCAGGGCGCGGTGGCCGGGCCGATGTACCCGATCACGCAGAGCCTGCTGATCGGCACCTATCCGAACGACAAGCGCGGCATGGCGCTGGCGCTGCTGTCGATGGTGACGGTGGTGGCGCCGATCGCCGGACCGATCCTTGGCGGCTGGATCACCGACAGCTATTCCTGGCCGTGGATCTTCTTCATCAACGTGCCGATCGGCATCTTCGCCAGCGTGGTGGTGGCGAACCAGCTGCGCGAGAAGGTGGAGAAGCTGGAGCGGCCGCGGATCGACTACGTGGGCCTGGTCACGCTGATCATCGGCGTGGGCGCGCTGCAGGTCGTGCTGGACAAGGGCAACGACGAAGACTGGTTCAATTCGCAGTTCATCGTGATCACCAGCGTCGTCTCGGCGATCGCGCTGGCGGTGTTCCTGATCTGGGAACTCACCGACAAGGACCCGATCGTCGACCTCAAACTGTTCCGCCACCGCAATTTCAGCGCCGGCACGCTGGCGCTGGTGCTGGCCTACGCCGCGTTCTTCTCGATCTCGCTGCTGGTGCCGCTGTGGCTGCAGCAGACCCTGGGCTACACCTCCACCTGGGCCGGTTTCGCCACCGCGCCGCTGGGCATCATCCCGGTGCTGCTGACCTTCTTCGTGGGCAAGTACGCCACGCGCATGGACCTGCGCCTGCTGGCCGCGGCGTCCTTCGTGGTGATGGCCGGCACCTGCTTCATGCGTTCGGATTTCTACGTGCAGGTGGACTTCTACCACGTGGCAATGGTGCAGCTGTGGCAGGGCCTGGGCGTGGCGCTGTTCTTCATGCCCACGCTGACCATCCTGCTGTCCGACCTGCAGACCAACGAGATCGCCGCCGGTTCGGGCCTGGCCACCTTCCTGCGCACGCTGGGCGGCAGCTTCGCCGCCTCGATCACCACGCTGATGTGGACGCGCCGCGCGGTGACCCACCACGAGCAGCTCACCGAGCACATCAACCCGTACAACCCCACCGCGCAAGCGGCGCTGCAGCAGCTCAGTCACGGCAACCCGCAACGCGGCGCCGAGGCACTCAACGGCATGATCACGCAGCAGGGCTTCCAGATGGCCTTCAACGAGGTCCTGCATGCGCTGGGCTGGATCTTCCTGAGCCTGATCGTGGTGATCTGGCTGGCCAGGCCGCCGTTCACGCCGAAGGCGGGACCAGCCGCGTCGGGCGGCCACTGACGCCGGCGGCGCCGTCTCCGTCGAGCCGCCGCGATGGTGCATGATCCGGGCGACGGAGGCGGCACATGGGTGTGATGCAGGCATGGCGGGCCGAGGCGGCGCAGGTCGCGTGGCGCGACTTCCTGCACGGCGAGGCGCTGTCCTGGCTGTTCGTCGCCAAGTCGCTCGCCGCGGCGCTGCTGGCGCTGTGGCTGGCGTTGCGCTTCGCCCTGCCGCAGCCCTACACGGCGATGCTCACGGTGTTCATCGTGATGCGTCCGCAGTCGGGCCTAGTGCTGGCCAAGAGCTTCTACCGCACCATCGGCACTCTCGCCGGCGCCGCCGCGACGCTGCTGCTGTATGCGCTGGTGCCGCAGCAGCGCGTGCCGTTCCTGCTCGGGCTGGCGCTGTGGGTGAGCCTGTGCACTTTCGGTGCGGCGCGCTACCGCAACTTCGCCTCTTACGCCTTCGTGCTGTCGGGCTACACCGCCTGCATCATCGGCCTGCCCGCGGTATCCGCGCCCGGCGACATCTTCGAGGACGCGGTGGCGCGCGTGTCCGAGGTGATGCTCGGCATCCTTTGCGCCGGCACGGTGGGCGCCGTGGTGTTCCCGCAACAGTTGCGCGACGCGCTGGTGCGCACGGTGCGTGCGCGCTTCGGCAAGTTCGCCGGCTACAGCCACGCGGCGCTCACCGGCGCGCTGGACCACGCGCGGATCGAGGCGCACTGGCGCGCGTTCGTCACCGACGCGATCGGCCTGGAGGCGCAGCGCAGCTCCACCATCTTCGAGAACCCGCAGACCCGGATGCGCAGCGCGATGGTGCAGCGCTTGAACCTGGAGTTCATGAGCGCCAACACCCGGCTGCTGCGCCTGCACCACTGGATGCACCGGCTGCGGCTGCGTCGCGGCGAGGCCGGCGAAGCACCGTGCGACGAGGCCGCCGCTGTGGTGGTAACTGCGGTGGAGACGCTGTACCGGCCGCTGGCCGACGCGCTGGCGGTGGAACTGGGTGCGCACACCGGCGAGCAGGCGCGTGAACTGGCCGGCGCACTCGCGCGCTTCCGCGCCGGGCTGCCGGCGCAGGCAACCGCGCTGCGCGCGGGAATGGATGCTTCGGCGCAGGTGGATTTCGAGGTGGCGCTGGGCCTGCTGGACGACTATGCGCAGGAACTGGAGCGCTACGCCGCCACCTATGCCACGCTGCGCGACGCGCCCGTGCAGGCGGGCGCCGAGCCGGCCTCGCGGCGGCATGCCTTCGTGCCGCACACCGACACCCTGGTGGATCTGCTGGTCGGCCTGCGCGCAGGGTTGGCGCTGCTGATCGGCTCGGCGATCTGGATCTGGACCGCGTGGCCCAGCGGGCTGGGCATGGTGATCCTGGGCACGGTGTTCGTGGCGCTGTACGGCTCCAGCCCCAACCCGATCGCCTCGCTGCGCTTCCTCGTCACCGGTTTCCTGATCGCCGCGGTATGCGCGGTGCTGTGCTACAGCCTGGTGCTGCCGCAGCTGCACGATTTCGCCACCCTGGCCTTCGCGCTGGCACCCTTCCTGATCGTGGGCAACTACATGCTCACCCGGCCTGCGCTGGCCTCGATCGGCGCCGGCTTCAACATCCTGTTCGTGGACGGCATCAACATCCGCGTGTCGATGGACTACGACTGGGCCGGCCTGCTCAACGACGTATTCGCCGATCTCTCCTGCGTGCTGCTGGCGCTGGTGCTGCTGAGCGTGTTCATGCCTGCGGGTGGCCGCTGGCTGCGGCGGCGCATGCTGCTGGGTCTGCGCCGCTACGTGGTGGCGACCTGCCGGGCGCCGCTGGCCGGGCAGCACGCACGCTTCGAAACCGCGCCACGCGACCTGCTGCAGAAGCTGTTGTCCCAACCCGGCCTGTCCGCGGAGGCCACCACCCGCACCGTGCAATGGGCACAGCTGGTGATGAACACCGGCCGTGGTGTGCTCGACCTGCGCGCGCGACTGGCTGCCGCCGCGCCGCCGCCCGCACTGCGCGCACGGATCGAACACGGTGCGTTGCCCAGGCTGGCCCGCCTGTTCGAGCATCCGCACGAAGCAACGCACCGCCGCGCGCTGCAGTCGCTGGCCAGCGGCGAGCGCGCGCTGACCGCCTGGTTCACCCGTGCGGACACCGGCGAAGCCATCGCCACGCGCCGGCACCTGCTGGCCGCGGTGCACCTGCTGCGCCTGCAACTGGAGGATGCGGCCGCCGGCCTGTTCCGCGCCGCGGCCGAATGAGCGCGCCGCAACGCTGCGGTCACTGGATATCGAAACCGACGCCCACCAGCGCCATCGTCTCGCCGCGGTTCGGCTCGTGCAGCTTGCCGTTGGAAATGTGGCGGATCTCGAAGCTGAAATGGTGCCATTGCCAGCCCACGCTGTTGACGAATTCGTAGGCGCTGCTGAGTGCCTGGGTGCGGCCGCTGTGCAGGGCGACCTGGAAGCTGTAGAAGAAATGGTGGTACCAGTCGGAAGAGCTGCCCGCGTTCAGGCGCACGCCGCCGGCCGCCAGCCAGATCGCGCCGCGCGTGCCGTAACGGGCATGCTGGTAGCGGCCGATATCGCGGCCGTCGATCCAGCCCAGCGACACGTCGGGTGCCCAGTGCAGGCTCGTGTTGCCGAGCGGATGTTCGTCGAACACGCTTTCGACAAACACGGTGTTGGCGGCGTGGTTGTCCATGTAGCTGCGGCCGGCCTGCAGCTCGATCTGGGTGGCCGCGGCAGGCAAAGCGGCAAACGCCAGTGCGGCCGCCACGGGGAGGCGGAGGAAACGGAGGGAAATAGCCATGAGGAATGCCTGTGGGGACAGGGGGCGTCATTCATGAACTATACCGCACGGTATTGTAAATGAAGCGTCGTCGGCCCGTGTTTGCGACCGCGGCGAACCCCATTCCGCAGGCGCCGACCGTGCAGCGCCGATTCGTGCATGCCCCATGGAAAACCCGGCCGGAGCCGGGGTTTCGGGTACTGCATGAGAGGTCTTTCAGCGCCCGGTGGCCGCTGCCGGCTGCGGGCCGGGACTTTCCAGATCCAGCCTGTCCGTTTCCGGCATGCCGGCCGTCGGCCAAGTCTTGCGGAGTGGCGGCGCGAACCGGGCGGCAGGCCAGGCCGCGGGACCGACAACCACAACAAGCCCGGCTGGACCATGCCTGCGATGTCTGGCCTGCACGCTTCCCTTCCCCGCAAGCGCGATTCAGCCGCGACTCCCGCGCCAGTCGCGGCTGAAGCCGCTCCTACTTCGGTAGCGCCGGCACCTGCTTCGCCACTAGGCGCTGGCGACGGATCTCCTCGCGCAGCGCCCTGCGCCTGGCCTTGCGTTCGCGGCGGTCGTGCTGCCACAGGTAGATCGCCGGCGTGCTGAGCAGGGTCAGCAGCTGCGACACGAACAGGCCGCCGAGGATCGCGATGCCCAGCGGCTGGCGCATTTCCGAACCCGTGCCGAAACCGATCGCCAGCGGCAGCGCCGCGCCCATCGCCACCAGGGTGGTCATGGTGATCGGGCGGAAACGCACCAGTGCCGCTTCGCGGATCGCCGCCGGAGGCGCCATGCCGCGTTCGCGTTCGGCGACCAGGGCGAAATCCACCATCAGGATCGCGTTCTTCTTCACGATGCCGATCAGCATCAGCACCGCGATCACCGACATCAGGGTGAGCTGGGTATGCGTGAGCAGCATGGCCAGGAAGGCGCCCATGCCCGCCGCCGGCAGGGTGGAGAGGATGGTCAACGGGTGGATCAGGCTTTCGTACAGAATGCCGAGCACCACATACATCGCGCCGATCACCGCGAGCAGCAGCAGCAACGAGTTGGTGAGGGAGTCGAGCAGATCCTGGTTCTGGCCGGTGTACTTCTTCTGCACGCCGTCCGGCAAGTGGGCGGCGTAGATCGCCTGGTCCACCAGTTTCAGGCTCTCGATCTGGGTCACGCCCTTGGCGAGGTTGTAGCTGATGGTGGAGGACTCGATCTGGTCGAAGTGGCTGATGCTCACCGGTGCGATCTGCGGCCGGATGCGCGCTATCGCCGACAGCGGGATCATCTTGTCCTGCGCATTGCGCACATAGGTGTTGAGCAGGCTCTCCGGGCTCAGCGAGTCGGCCTGGTCCGAAGTGAGCACGACCTGGTACTGGTTGATGTTCGAGTAGATCGTCGACACCGGCGTCTGGCCGAAGGACTTGTTCAAGGCATCGTCCACCTCGCCCATGCTTACCTGCAGGCGCGACGCCGCATCGCGGTCCACCTTCAGCATCTGCTGCTTGCCGATGCTGTCGAAGCTGGTGGTGACGTCGCGGAACTGCTTCATGCCGCGCATCACCCTGGCCAGGTCCAGCGTGGGCTGCTGCAGCGGCGTACCGCTGGTGCTGGTGAGCTGGACCGAAAACTGCGGCCCGCCACTGCCCCCGCCGCCGCCGCCGCCGCCGAGGAATTGCACCGGCGTCAGCGACACGTTCATGTCGGCCAGGTTCTTGAACTGTTCGGCCAGCCGGTCGACGACCTGCTGCGCCGTGGCGCGGCGCCTGTCCGGGCCGTCGCCGCGCGGCTTGAGGTCGATGAACAGGGTGGAGTTGTTGCCGACCGCGCCGCTGTTGTTGTTGCCGCCGAGCAGGGTGGTGACGTCGAGCACGTCGGGATCGGCGCGCACCGCCGCCGTCACGGCCTGCGTGCGCACGGCCATCTGCGTGGGCGAGATGTTGGCGTCCGCCGTGATCTGCGCCTGCAGCAGGCCGATGTCCTCCTTCGGCATCATGCCGCCACCGGCGGTCATGCCCACCAGCACCGCCAGCACGACGGTCAGCACCAGCAGGATCGGCGGCTGCCAGCGCATCAGCCGGCGGTGATGCATCGACCAGTCCAGCCAGCGCTCGTACAGCCGCAGGAAGCCCTGGTCGAACCGCTCGGCCCAGCGTTCCAGCCGCCCCGGCCGGCGCACGACCTGCACCTCGTCATGCGCCAGCCAGTGCCCACACAGCGCCGGCGTGAGCGTCAGCGACACCAGCGCCGAGATCACGATGGTGGCGATCAGGGTCACCGAGAATTCGCGCATCAGCATGGTGAACATGTTGTTGCCGAACACCATCGGCCCGAACACCGCGATCAGCGACAGCGTGATCGACACCACCGTGAAGCCGATCTCGCGCACACCGGTCAGCGCGGCCTCGAGCGGCCGCATGCCTTCCTCCATGTGCCGCACGATGTTCTCGATCACCACGATGGCGTCGTCCACCACGAAGCCCACGCACAACACCAGCGCCACCAGCGACAGCGTGTTGAGCGTGAACCCCAGCGTCCACATCAGCACGAACGCGCCGGCCAGCGACAGCGGCACGCTGAACATCGCGATCATCGTGGGCCGCACGCGGCGCAGGAACACCAGCATCACCAGCGCCACCATCACCACGCTCATCAGCAGCGCCACGTCCACCTCGTGCAGCGCGGACTTGGTGGTGGCGGTGAGGTCGAAGATCGGGCGGATCTGCACATCCGCCGGCATCAGGTTGTGCAGCTCGGGCAGCCGGGCGAGGATGGCCTCCACCGTGGCCACGGAATTCGCCTCCGGCCGCTTGCTGATCTGCAGCAGCACGGCGCGTTGGTCGTTGAACCAGGCCGCGGCGTACTGGTCCTGCTGGCCGCCGGTGATGGTGGCCACGTCGGCCAGCCGGATCGGCACGCCGTTGCGGCTGGCGATCACCAGCCTGGCGAAATCGCCCACGGTGTGCAGGGCGTCGTCTGCGCTCACCGTGAACTGGACGGCACCGTTGCTGAGCGTGCCCTGCGGTGCGGTGACGTTGGCCGCCGTCAGCGCGTTGGACACGTCGTTCGCGGTGATGCCGACATGCGCCATCGCGGCGCTGCTCAGCGCCACGCGCACCGCGTGCGGCGAACCGCCCACCTGCACCTGCGCCACACCCGGAACCTGCGCCACCGCCGGCTGCAGCAGCGTGTCGGTGAGGTCGTAGAGCTTGTCCGGCGACAGGCTGGTGGAGGTGACCGCCACCAGCAGGATCGGGATCTGCGAGGTGTCGAACTTGAAGTACTGCGGCGGCGCGATGCCGGCGGGCAGGTCCGGCATGGCGGCGTTGATCGCCTGCTGCACGTCGCGCGCGGCCTGGTCCGCGTTGCGGCTCATGTCGAAGATGATCTGGATCTGCGCACCGCCCTCGTTGGCGCTGGAGCTCATCTGCTTGACGCCAGGGATGCGGCCCAAGTGCCGCTCCAGCGGCGCCATCACGGTGTTCGCCATGGTCTGCGCGCTGGCGCCCGGCGCCGAGGCGAACACCACCACGCCCGGGAATTCGATCGACGGCAACGCCGCCACGCCCAGCAGCAGGTACGCCCAGAAACCGGCGAGGGCCAAGCCGATCGCCAGCAGCGAGGTGCCGACGGGCCGTCGGATCATGGGGCCGAAGATGTTCACGTGTCCTCCGTGGCGCGCAAGCGTGGCGGGAGAACACACGCGACCAGCGGCGGCATGGAAGGGTTCCCGATCATGCGACCTTTATGCCCGGCTTCGCGCTGCGACGTATGTGCCTGAAGACGGCCCCTGTCGAAAGGCAGGGGCGGTACGCCGGCCTGGTTCGCGGGCGGAAGGCGCGGCCGGATCGCTTTCGCAGGCTCGCCATCCAGGTGACGAGCAGGTTTGTCCTGTCGAGGGAGCGGCCGTAGGAGCGGCTTCAACCGCGACTCCCGCGCCAGTCGCGGCTGAAGCCGCTCCTACTTCGGTAGCGCCGGCACCTGCTTCACCAGCAGGCGCTGGCGGCGGATCGCCTCGCGCAGCGCCCTGCGCTTCGCCTTGCGCTCGCGGCGGTCGTGCTGCCACAGGTAGATCGCCGGCGTGCTGAGCAGGGTCAGCAGTTGCGACACGAACAGGCCGCCGAGGATCGCGATGCCCAGCGGCTGGCGCATCTCCGAGCCGGCACCGAAACCGACCGCCAGCGGCAGCGCCGCGCCCATCGCCACCAGGGTGGTCATGGTGATCGGGCGGAAACGCACCAGTGCCGCTTCGCGGATCGCCGCCGGCGGCGCCATGCCGTGCTCGCGCTCGGCGACCAGGGCGAAGTCCACCATCAGGATCGCGTTCTTCTTCACGATGCCGATCAGCATCAGCACCGCGATCACCGACATCACGGTGAGCTGGGTGTGGGTGAGCAGCATGGCCAGGAACGCGCCCATGCCCGCCGCCGGCAGCGTCGAAAGGATGGTCAGCGGATGGATCAGGCTCTCGTACAGGATGCCGAGCACCACGTACATCGCGCCGATCACCGCGAGCAGCAGCAGCAGCGAGTTGGTGAGCGCGTCGAGCAGGTTCTGATTCTCGCCGGTGTACTTCTTCTGCACGCCGTCCGGCAGGTGGGCGGCGTAGATCGCCTGGTCCACCAGCTTCAGCCCGTCCGCCTGGGTCACGCCCTCGGCCAGGTTGTAGTTGATCGAAGCCGATTCGACCTGGTCGTAGTGCTGCACGCTCACCGGCGCCATGTGCGGCTGGATGCGCGCCACCGCGGAGAGCGGAATCATCGTGCCCGCGCTGTTGCGCACGTAGGTGTTGAGCAGGGCGTCCGGGCTCAGCGTGTCGGCCTTGTCCGAGGTGAGCACCACGCGATACTGGTTGATGTCCGAATAGATCGTCGAGATCTGGTTCTGGCCGAACGCGTCGTACAGCGCCGAATCGATCATGCCCATGCCCAGCTGCAGCCGCGCGGCGGCATTGCGGTCCACCTCCAGCATCTGCTGCTTGCCGATGCTGTCGAAGCTCGAGGTGACGTCGCGGAACTGTTTCATGCCGCGCATCACGCGTTCCAGGTCCAGGGTGGGCTGCTGCAGCGGCGTACCGCTGATGCTGGTGAGCTGGAACGAGTAGCGACCCACGCCGCTGCTGCCGCCGCCACCCATGTTGATGAACTGCTGCGCGGTGAGCGTCACGTCGAGATCCGCCACATCCTTGAATTTCCTGGTCAGCCGGTCCACCACCTGCTGCGCGGAGTCGCGGCGGTCGCCGGGCTTGTCGCCCAGCGGTTTCAGGTCGATGAACAGGTTCGCCTGGTTGGCGGTCGACCCGACGTTGCCACCGACCGACGCGGTGATGTCCAGCACCGTCGGATCGGCATGGATCTGCGCCACGACCTGCTGGGTGCGCTTCATCATCAGGGTGGGCGAGATGTTGGCGTCGGCGGTGATGTTCGCGTTGATCAGGCCGGTGTCCTCCTTGGGCATGAGCCCGCCGCCCGCGGTCATGCCCACCAGCACCGCCAGCACGATGGTCAGCACCAGCAGGATCGGCGGCTGCCAGCGCATCAGCCGGCGGTGATGCATCGACCAGTCCAGTCCGCGTTCGTACAGCCGCAGGAAGCCCTGGTCGAACCGCTCGGCCCAGCGTTCCAGCCGCCCCGGCCGGCGCGCGGCATGCACGTCGTCGCCGGCCAGCCAGTGGCCGCACAGCGCCGGCGTGAGCGTCAGCGACACCAGCGCCGAGATCACAATGGTGGCGATCAGGGTCACCGAGAACTCGCGCATCAGCAGGATGAACATGTTGTTGCCGAACACCATCGGCCCGAACACCGCGATCAGCGACAGCGTGATCGAGATCACCGTGAAGCCGATCTCGCGCACGCCGGTGAGTGCGGCCTCGAGCGCCGGCATGCCCTTCTCCATGTGGCGCACGATGTTCTCGATCACCACGATGGCGTCGTCCACCACGAAGCCCACGCACAGCACCAGCGCCACCAGCGAGAAGATGTTGAGCGTGAAGCCGAGCGCCCACATCACCACGAACGCGCCGGCCAGCGACAGCGGCACGCTGAACATCGCGATCACCGTGGGCCGCTTGCGGCGCAGGAACACCAGCATCACCAGCGCCACCATCACCACGCTCATCAGCAGCGCCACCTCCACCTCGTGCAGCGCCGACATCGTGGTGGGCGTGAGATCGAAGATCGGGGTGATCTGCACGTCGGCGGGCAGCAGGTTGCGCAACTCGGGCAGCCGCGCGCGGATCGCCTCCACCGTGGCCACCGCATTGGCCTCGGGGCGCTTGGTGATCCGCAGCACCACGGCGCGCTGGTCGTTGAACCAGGCCGCGGCGTAGTTGTCCTGCTGCCCGCTGGTGATGGTGGCCACGTCGGCCAGGCGCACCGGTACGCCGTTGTGGGTGGCGATCACCAGCTGGGCGAAGTCCTGCGCGGTATGCAGCGCATCGTTGGCGCTCACCGTCATCTGGGTCGCGTTGTTGCCGATCGTGCCCTGCGGCGAGGTGACATTGGCCGCGCGCAACGCGTTCGCCACGTCGTTCGCGGTGATGCCGGCGTGCGCCAGCGCGGCGGTGTTCAGCGCCACGCGCACCGCATGCGGCGCGCCGCCGCCCACCTGCACCAGCGCCACGCCGGGAATCTGCGCCACGGCGGGTTGCAGCAGCGTATCGGTGAGGTCGTAGAGCTTGTCCGGCGGCAGGCTGGTGGACGTCAGCGCCACCAGCAGGATCGGGATCTGCGAGCTGTCGGCCTTGAAGTAGGTCGGCGGGCTGGGCAGTTGCGGCAGGTCGGGCAACGCGGCGTTGATCGCCGCCTGCACGTCGCGCGCCATCTCGTCGGGGCTGCGGCCGAAGTCCAGCTGCAGGAAGATCTGCGCCCCGCTTTCGGTGGCGGTGGAGGATATGTGCGACACGCCGGGGATGCGGCCCAGGTGCCGCTCCAGCGGCGCCACCACGGTGTTCGCCATGGTCTGCGCGCTGGCGCCCGGCAACTGCGCGGACACGGCCATGAACGGGAATTCGATCGACGGAAACGCCGCCACGCCCAGCAGCAGGTAGGCGCAGAAACCGGCGAGGGCCAGGCCGAGCGCCAGCAGCGAAGTACCGACGGGCCGTCGGATCATGGGAGCGAAGATGTTCACGTGTCCTCCGTGGCGCGCAAGCATAGCGGGAGAACACACGCGACCTGCGGCGGCATGAACGGGTTCCCGACCATGTGCCCTTTATGCCTGACCTCGCGCCGCGATGTATATGCCTGAAGGCGGCCCCTGTCGAAAGGCAGGGGCCGCCCTGTCTGCGGCAGGTCCGCAGGGCGCCGGCGGCGAACGTCCCTGTTCATGTCTCCTCCCCTGTCCCTGCGCGGCAGGCCTTCCCTGGCCCGACGGGATTCAGTGCGCCGCGGGGCTGTAGCGCAGGGTCAGGTACCAGGTGCGGCCGGGCTGGTTGTAGTAGTACACGGTCTCGTATTCGTGGTCGAAGGCGTTGGCCAGCTTGGCCTCGACCTGCCAGTCCTGCGTGAAGTGCCAGCTCGCGCGCAGCGCCAGCGTGCTGTAGCCACCGAGGCGGTGCGTATTGGCGGCATCGTCGTAGCTGCGACCCGCGGCATACCATGTGGTGCCGATGCCGAACGCGCCGAAGCGGCGGTCGATGTCGATGCGCGCCATACGCTCAGGGCGGCGCGGCAACAGGTTGCCGCTGTTGGCGTCCGCGGTGGCGCTGCCGACGTCCTTCGGCTGCTGCAGCGTGAGGTAAGCCTGCACCTGCCAGCCGCCGAGGTCCGCGCCGACCTGGCCCTCCAGGCCACGGATGCGCGCCTTGCTGACGTTGAACGGCACATAGTTCTGGCTGGGGTCGAGCAGGATCAGGTCGTCGATCCTGGTCTGGTAGGCGCTCACGCCCCAGTTCCACACGCCCAGCTGCTGGGCCACACCCACTTCGGCGCTGCGCGACTTCTCCGGCTTCAGGTCGGGGTTGGCCGACGGAACACCGTAGTACGGCGGGTAGTACAGGTCGTTGAAGGTCGGCGCGTGGAAGGCCGTGCCGTAGCTGGCGTACACGCGCAGGCCGTGGTCGAAGTGGTAGCCCCAGGATGCCGCGCCGGTGTCGTGGTCGCCGTACTGCTGGTTGTGGTCGTGGCGCACGGAAAGCTGCACTTCGTTGCGGCCGAACGTGCCCTGGTACTGCGCGTAGGCGCCGGTGTCGGCGCGGCTGTCGGCCAGGTAGCCGGTGCTGCTGTCCAGGTGTTCCTGCTGGTAGTCCACGCCCACGGTCAGCAACTGGTTCGAGCTGAGCGCGATGTCGTTCTGCCACGAGAACTGGTTGCGCCGCGAGTTGAAGTAGCCGGTCTGCGCCAGCGGGTAGTACTCGCCGTAGTACGTGCCCTGGTAATAGGTGGTGGCGAGATCCTTGCTCTGGCCCGCGTTCAACGTGACCTTCCATGCCTCCAGCGGCGAGAAGCTCAGGCGCACGCCGGCCACGCGCTGCTCGTTGACGGCATCGTCGCCGCCGTACGGACTGCCGGCGTATTCGACGTCGTTCTTGCTGCGCAGCCAGGTGAAGGCCAGCTCGGTGCCGTTGTCCCAGCGGTAGCCGAAATCGGCCGCGCCGTTCCAGTTGCGGTAGGCGTCGTCGCGCGGATCGTCCACGAAGCAACCGGCCATCGCCTCGGCCGCGCCCATCTTGCAGCCCGGGAATCCGCTGGTGTATTCGCCGCCCAGGCTGAGGTTGTACCAGGCGTGCTGGTCGCCGCCGGACAGGCCGGCCTGGCTGCCGAACAGGCCGTGGCTGCCCGCGGTCATGCTCAGCGACGGCGCGATGCCGCCGTTGGCCTGGCCGTGGCGCGTGAAAATCTGGATCACGCCGCCGATCGCGTCGGCGCCGTACAGGCTGGAGCGCGGGCCGCGCACGATCTCGATGCGCTCGATCTGCTCCATCGGGATCTGCTCCAGCGAAGCGAAGCCGGCGGTGACCGAGCCGATCCGCACGCCGTCGATCAGCACCAGCGTGTGCGTGGAGTTGGTGCCACGCATGAACAGCGTGCTCACCTGGCCGATGCCGCCGCTCTGGGTAAGGTTCACGCCAGGCAGGCCGGTGAGCAGGTCGATCAGCGAGACCGGCTGCAGGCGCTCGATGTCGGCGCGGGTGATCACGGTGACCGAGGACAGCGCGTCATCGGCGGTGATCGGCGTGCGGGTGGCGGTGACGACCACCGGATTCAGCGTGCTCGCGTCGTTCTGGTCGGCAGCGTAGGCGGTAGGCAGGCAGCACAGCAGCGCCGCGGCCAGCAGGGTCTTTTTCACGTCTCGTTCCTCGGCCGCGCGCACCGCACGGCACATGGTGTTCCATGGACCGGCAGGCGGGTACGGGGAGACGGGAACAGGCAGGCACGGCAAGGGCCGGACGCGTCTGTCCGGTCTCGCCCACCGCGAGCCAGCAGTCATGTCCGGGCCGGTCTCCGGGCTTGCGAGCGGACGATGCCTGCACCGTCCCGCGTGGCGCCTTCCCGTGTCCTCGACACAGTGGCGGATGGCCGCGCGTGTACTCGCCTACCGTTGCGGGGGCAGCGCCAGCCTTGCGGTGTGGAACACCACGCACCGGCTTCCCGTTTCATCCCTGCGGCGAATGCCGCCGGGACACCTGGACGCCGCGCAGTCTAGCAGGTCGTGGACTGGGGACGGCCGCACACGCCCGGTACACGCTGCCGCAGGAGCGGCGTAGGAGCGGCTTCAGCCGCGATAGCTTCTCGGCTTTTCGAACATTCCGCCCAAAGCATCGCGGCTGAAGCCGCTCCTACGGCGATTCGCCGGCGATCCAGCTGCGGCGGATGTTGCAGTCGGCATCCATCGCGACGAGGTCGGCGCGATAGCCGACCGCGATGCGGCCGTGGCTTGCGCCGAGGCCGAGGAAATCGGCGGGATAGGTGCTGGCCATGCGCACCGCCTCGTCCAGCGGCAGGCCGAGCATGTCCACGGTGTTGCGCACCGCAGCGGCCATGTCCAGCGCCGAGCCGGCGAGCACGCCGTTCGCGGTCTGGCAGATGCCATCCTTCGCCACGATGGTTTCGCCGTTGAGCACGTACTCGGGAGAATCCGCCCCCACCGGCGGCATCGCGTCGGTGACCAGCAGCATCTTGCCGCGCGGCTTGGCGGCGACGGCGTTGCGCAGGCTGGCCGGATGCACGTGGTGACCGTCGACGATGATGCCGCACCAGCTGCCGGCATCGTCCAGCGCCGCGCCCACCACGCCGGGCTCGCGGCTGCCGAGCGGCGTCATCGCGTTGAACAGGTGGGTGAAGCCGCGCACCCCGGCAGCCAGCGCGGCGCGGATGGTGGCGTGGTCGGCGGCGGTGTGGCCAGCGTTGACGACCACGCCGGCGGCGGCGAGCCGCGCGATCATCTCGTGCGGCACGCGCTCGGGCGCCAGCGTCAGCAGCCGCACGCCGCGATGCGGCGCGCAGAGCAGTTCGAGCTCTGCCTCACCCGGTACGTGGAACCACCTGGGGTCGTGCACGCCCTTGCGCTCGGGCGCGAGGTACGGCCCTTCGAGATGGATGCCGAGCAGGCCCGGCACGCCTTCGTCGAAGGCCTGCTCCACCGCGGCCAGCGCGGCGCGCATCACGTCGGTGCCGTCGCTGATCAGGGTGGGCAGGAAGCCGGTGGTGCCGAATTTGCGGTGCGCCGCGCCGATCGTGCGGATCGTTTCCACCGTGGGCGCGGCGTTGAACAGCGCGCCGCCGCCGCCGTTCACCTGCACGTCGATGAAGCCCGGCACCAGCAGCGCGCCGCCGAGGTCCTGCGCCTGCACGGCGCGCACGGCGGCATGGTCATCCGGCAGCAGCGCGGCGATGCGCCCGCCCTCGACCAGCACGGCGAGATCGTCGCGCCAGCCGTGGGCGGTGAGGACGCGGGCGTTCGTGAGGGCGGTGGTCATGGCAAAAACTCGATGGAAAACGATCGGCAGGAGCGGCCGTCGGAGCGGCGTAGGAGCGGCTTCAGCCGCGATTCTCCCTCCTAGTCGCGGCTGAAGCCGCTCCTACGGGGTTCAGACGGTTTCGGTGACCTTGTTGAGGTGCGGCGGCACGTCGGGGTTGTAGCCGCGGCGCAGCGCCAGCGCGCTGGCGGCGCGATAGAAACTCTGGATGGTGAGCAATGGCGTGCAGATCGCCGGAAGGCCGGAGGCGAGCGGCAGGAAGCCTTCGCCGGCGAGGCCCGGCGCGGCCACCAGCACCTGTGCGCCACGGCCGCGGAATTCGTTCGCCACGGCCAGCGTGCTTTCCAGCGTGCCGTCGTCCTGGGCGAAGCACAGCACCGGGAAGTCCGGGCCGACCAGCGCCATCGGGCCGTGCTTCACCTCGGCGGCGCTGAACGCCTCGGCATGCAGGCCGCAGGTTTCCTTGAACTTCAGCGCGGCCTCCAGCGCGGCCGCGAAACCAAAGCCGCGGCCCACCACGAACAGGTTGTGCGCGTCGGCGAGGCCATCGACCAGCGCCGACCAGTCCGCGTCCCAGCCTGCGCGCAGGGCGCCGGGCAAGGCCTCCAGCGCGGCGAGCAGCTTCGCGTCGCCATGCCAGCGCGCGCACAGGTGCAGGATCGCGGCCAGCGCGGCGAGGTAGCTCTTGGTGGCGGCCACGCTGCGTTCGGGGCCGGCGTGCAGCGGGATCACGGTATCGGCGATCGCGGCCAGCGGCGAGTCCTCCACGTTGACCATCGCCACCACGCGGGCGCCGGCGGTCTTCGCGGCCTGCGCGTTGCGCACCAGGTCGGGGCTCTTGCCCGACTGCGAGATCGCGATGAACAGCGCGCCTTCCCACTGCTGCGGCGCCGCGTACACGGAGGTGACCGAGGGCGAGGCCGAAGCGGTGACGATGCCGAGCTGGGTCTCGAACACGTACTTGGCGTAGGCGGCGGCATGATCGGAACTGCCGCGCGCGCAGGTGACGATGAAACGTGGCGGCCGGGCGCGCAGCGCGGCCGCCAGTTCGCCGACCACGCGCTCGTTGGCGGCGAACTGGCGCGCCACCACGTCGGCGGATTCGTGCGCTTCGCGGTACATCAGGGTGTCGCTGGCGTGCATGGTGATCTCATTCAGGGTGAGCCCCGCCACGGTCCGGCGAAGCGAGGTTGGAGGGCCGGCACACCTCAGTCGGCGTGCAGTTCGGCCACGAAGTCGTAGATGTCGCCGCGATACCAGGAGCAGGTGAACTCGACCACGCGGCCATCGTCCAGGAAGCTGCGCCGCTCGATGTTGAGCCCGGCGCTGCCGGCGGCCACGTGCAGCAGGCGAGCGTGCTGCGGGCCCAGCGACACCGCGCGCAGGCGCTGCAGCGCGCGTTTCGGGCGGCAACCCAGCGTCTCCAGTGCCTCGTACAGCGAATCGCGCACCAGCATCGGGTCGGGCAGCACGCTGGCCGGCACCACGCTGCGCTCGATCGCCAGCGGTTCGTCCTGGCCGTAGCGCACGCGGTGCAGGCGCGCCACCAGCGAACCCGGCGACAGGTTCATCGCCATCGCCTCTTCCGGCGTCACCTCGCCCACGCTGCGCTCGAAGAATTCCGAGCGCGGATGCAGGCCGCGGTCGCGCAGGTCCTCGGTGAAGCTGGACAGCCGCGACATCGGCTTGACGATGCGCTCGGCGATGAAGGTGCCAGCGCCGTGGCGCTGGGTCAGCAGGCCTTCCTCGACCAGGCCGGCGATCGCCTTGCGCACGGTGACGCGCGACAGCTTCAGCGCCTGCGACAGGTCGCGCTCGCTGGGCAGCGCCTGGCCCGGCTCGATCGCGCGGTGCTCGACCACGTTGCGGATCGCGCTGCGCAGCCGCAGGTAGGCCAGCGGCTGGTGGCTGGTCGGGTCGCGGCAGATGCGGCGGTATTCGCGGGCCAATGCGGTTTCCATACGTAGAAGATACCAATAGCAAACCATTGGCCGCAAGTCGGCCGGATGTCCATTTCCTGCATACCGATGAAAACCCGGTCCCCAGGCGGCATGCCGGGTGCCAATGAATTCGTATGCACGGCCGTGCTTGCTCTGGTATTCCACTGGTACTATCGTCACGGCACGGGCCGAACTCCCCTCCAGCCCGCCTGTCTCTACCCGTATCTGAGGTGATTGCGTGACGGCTACTTTCCAGAAGGTCGACACCTTCGACCTGGTGATCTTCGGCGGCACCGGCGACCTCGCCCTGCGCAAGCTGCTGCCCGCGCTGTTCCACCGCTACGCCGACGGCCAGATCCCGGCCGGCAGCCGCATCGTCGGCGTGGCCCGCGAGCCGCTGGACGATGCCGGCTACCGCGCCCAGCTGCACGAATCGCTGGCCGGCAACGGCGCCGATCCCGCCAAGCTGGATGCCTTCCTGCAGCAGGTGTTCTATCGCCCGCTGGACGCGCGCAAGGACGAAGGCTGGGATGCGTTCGCCGCGCTGATCGGCGAGCAGCCCGAGCACGTCCGCGTGTTCTACCTCTCCACCTCGCCCGAGCTGTTCGAGGACATCTGCCGCCGGCTCGGCCAGTGCGGCCTGAACGGCGAACGCTCGCGCGTGGTGCTGGAAAAGCCGATCGGCCGCGACCTCGCCAGCGCGAACCGGATCAACGACGCGGTGGGCCAGGTGTTCGCCGAGTCGCAGACCTACCGCATCGACCATTACCTCGGCAAGGAAACGGTGCAGAACCTGCTGGCGCTGCGCTTCGGCAACGCGCTGTTCGAGCCGCTGTGGAACGCCAGCCACATCGACCACGTGCAGATCACCGTGGCCGAGACGCTGGGCCTGGGCCGCCGCGCCGGCTATTACGACCGCGCCGGCGCGCTGCGCGACATGGTGCAGAACCACCTGTTGCAGCTGCTGTGCATGGTGGCGATGGAAGCGCCCGCCTCGCTGACGCCCGACGCGGTGCGCGACGAGAAGCTCAAGGTGCTGCGCTCGCTCAAGCGCATCGACGAAAGCAATGCCAGCCAGCTCACCGTGCGCGGCCAGTACCGCGCCGGCGTGGCCGAGGGCCAGTCGGTGCCGGGCTATCCGGACGAGTTGAATGGCGCGAAGTCGGATACCGAGACCTTCGTGGCGCTGAAGGCCGAGATCGAGAACTGGCGCTGGGCCGGCGTGCCGTTCTACCTGCGCACCGGCAAGCGCCTGCCCGAGCGCGTGTCGGAGATCGTGGTGGCGTTCAAGCCGGTGCCGCATTCGATCTTCGGCGCCGGCGCGGGTCCGCTGGCGCAGAACCGGCTGGTGCTGCGCCTGCAGCCCGACGAGGGCGTGAAGCTGTGGCTCACCATCAAGGACCCCGGCCCCGGCGGCCTGCGCCTGCGCCACGTGCCGCTGGACATGAGCTTCGCCGAAGCCTTCGGCGTGGCGCAGCCGGATGCCTACGAGCGCCTGCTGCTCGACGTGGTGCGCGGCAACCCCACCCTGTTCATGCGCCGCGACGAGGTGGAGGCGGCGTGGCGCTGGGCCGACCCCATCCTCGCCGCCTGGGCCGCCAGCGGCGAAGCGCCGCGCCCCTACGCCTCCGGCAGCTGGGGTCCGAGCGCCTCGGTGGCGCTGATCGAGCGCGACGGCCGCACCTGGCACGAAGACAGCGAGTAAACGGACACACGCGATGTCGAACGTCACCACGCACAGCTTCACGAATTGCAACGCCCAGGCCGTGGCGCTGGCCGAGCGCGTCGCTGCGCAACTGCGCGAGGCGATCGCGGCACGCGGCCACGCCGTGATCGCGGTTTCCGGCGGCAGCACGCCGAGGGATTTCTTCGCCCGGCTGTCGCGCGAGGCGCTGGACTGGGCGCAGGTCACGATCACCCTGGTCGACGAACGCTGGGTGCCGGACACCGACACGCGCTCCAACGCGAAGCTGGTGGAGACCACCCTGCTGCAGAACGCGGCCCGGGCCGCCCGCTTCGTGCCGCTGTACACCGGCGCGCCCACTCCGGAAGCGGGGCTGGCCGAGGCCGATGCGCGCATCGCTGCGCTGCCCGTGCCATTCGACGTGGTGGTGCTGGGCATGGGCGAGGACGGTCATACCGCTTCCTTCTTCCCCGGCGGCGACCACCTGGCCGCGGCACTGGATCCGCAGGGCACGGCGAAGGTGCTGCCGATGCAGGCGCCGGGCGCCGGCGAGCCGCGCATCACGCTCACCCTGCCCGTGCTGCTGGACACCCGCGCGCTGTACCTGCTGGTGAGCGGGGAGAAGAAGCGCGATCTGCTGGCGGATGTGCGACTGGGGCTGGCGGAGGCGAAGAATTATCCGGTGCGCGCTGTCGTACGGCAGGATCGCGTACCGTTGGCGGTTTACTGGTGTCCTTGATCGGAGCGGTCGCGGCCCATGGAGGGGCCGCACGTCGGTCACCGGCTTCACCGTGGACCGACGGAGGTCAGGCCGGCGCAGCCGGGCTGGCCGAGCCATGCAAGTGCAGGACTGCACTCGCATGGCATCAGTAAAGGCTTCGCTTTTTGACGGTTCGATAAAAGGCGGAGCTTGTTGCAGGCACGGCACCAGATCAAGAGCGCCGTGCCTGATGTCGACCATGGGCTCCTGCCCATGGTCGACTCGCCTGTGCCGGGCATAGCCCGGCGCAGGCTCCGCCGAAACAGGCGCAAAGCGCCTGCTTCGCGGGCGGGCCATCCCTGGCCCGCTGCCCGCTCCGCTTGATGATTCCCGTCGATTCCCGGATTCGTGTCATGACCCTGCATCCCCTCCTCGCCGAAGTCACCGCCCGCATCGCCGAGCGCAGCCGCGCCAGCCGCACCGCCTACCTGGCACGCATCGACGCCGCACGCGGCAACGGCCCGCACCGCCGCCAGCTGTCCTGCGGCAACCTCGCACACGGCTTTGCCGCCTGCGGCGCCGACGACAAGGCCGCGCTGCGCGCGGGCACCGTGCCCAACCTCGGCATCGTCACCGCGTACAACGACATGCTCTCGGCGCACCAGCCGTACGAGCACTACCCCGAGCTGATCCGCCGCGTGGCGCGCGAGGCCGGCGTCACCGCGCAGGTGGCGGGCGGCGTGCCGGCGATGTGCGACGGCATCACACAGGGCCGCGCCGGCATGGAGCTGTCGCTGTTCTCGCGCGAGGTGATCGCGATGGCGACCGCGGTGTCGCTGTCGCACGACATGTTTGACGCCGCGCTGTTCCTTGGCATCTGCGACAAGATCGTGCCGGGCCTGCTGATCGGCGCGCTGAGCTTCGGCCACCTGCCCGCGGTGTTCGTGCCGGCGGGGCCGATGCCCAGCGGTATCAGCAACGACGCCAAGACCGCGGTGCGCCAGCGCTACACCGAGGGCAAGGCCACGCGCGAGGAGCTGCTGGAGGCCGAGGCCGCCTCCTACCACGCGCCCGGCACCTGTACTTTCTACGGCACCGCCAATTCCAACCAGATGCTGATGGAGATCATGGGCCTGCACCTGCCGGGCGCCAGCTTCGTCAACCCGAACACACCGCTGCGCGATGCGCTCACCGAAGCCGCGGTGCGCCGTGCCGCGGCGCTCACCGCATTGGGCGACGACTACACCCCGCTGGGCCGCATGTTCGACGAGCGCAGCGTGGTCAACGGCGTGGTGGGCCTGCACGCCACCGGCGGCTCGACCAACCACCTGCTGCACCTGGTGGCGATGGCGCACGCCGCCGGCATCGTGCTGACGCTAGAGGATTTCGACGCGCTGTCCGGGGTGGTGCCGCTGATGGCGCGCGTGTACCCGAACGGCCACGCCGACGTGAACCACTTCCACCAGGCCGGCGGCATGCCGTTCCTGATCGGCTCGCTGATCGACGCCGGCCTGCTGCACGGCGACGCGCACACGGTGTGGGGCAAGGGCCTCGACGCCTACCGCCGCATGCCTGCGCTGGACGCGGCCGGCCAGCTGGCATGGAACGAAGTCACCGCCAGCGGCAACCTCGACGTGCTGCGCCCGGCCGGCGAACCGTTCCGCGCCGACGGCGGCCTGCGCGTGCTGCAAGGCAACCTCGGCCGCGCGGTGATCAAGGTGTCCTCGGTGCCGGGCGACCGCCTGGTGATCGAGGCGCCGGCGGTGATCTTCCACGACCAGGATGAGGTGAAGCAGGCCTTCGATCGCGGCGACCTCGACCGCGACTTCGTGGCCGTGGTGCGCTTCCAGGGACCGAAGGCGATCGGCATGCCCGAGCTGCACAAGCTCACCCCCACGCTGGGCGTGCTACAGGCGCGCGGACACCGCGTGGCGCTGGTCACCGACGGGCGCATGTCCGGCGCCTCCGGCAAGATCCCCGCGGCGATCCACGTCACCCCCGAAGCGATCGACGCGGGCCCGCTGGGCAAGCTGCGCGACGGCGACCTCGTCCGTCTCGACGCCATCGCCGGCACGCTGGAGGCGAAGGTGGACGCCGCCGAGTGGGCCGCGCGCGCGCAGGTGCACGCCGACCTTTCCGCGCACCACGTGGGCATGGGCCGCGAACTGTTCGCCAGCCTGCGCAATGCCGTGGGCTCGGCCGACGCCGGCGCCACCATCTTCGCCAGGCACGACCGCCACCACGCCGCCGACGCCTGATCCGCCCCTCCGTAGGAGCGGCTTCAGCCGCGACCGGCTCGGAATCGCGGCTAAAGCCGCTCCTACGACCGCCCCTACGACACCAACCTTCTTTCGCGAGCCAACCCATGAACAGCAACGACCACAAGCAGACCGTCCTCGCCGAGATCCTCGCCCTCGCCCCGGTGGTGCCGGTGGTGATCATCGACGACGTGGCCCACGCCGTGCCGATGGCGCGCGCCCTGGTCGCCGGCGGCATCCGCAGCATCGAGGTGACGCTGCGCACGCCGGCCGCACTGGACGCGATCCGCGCGATCGCCAGCGAAGTGGAAGGCGCCGTGGTGGGCGTGGGCACCGTGCTCGACGGTACCCAGCTCGAAGCCGCACGGGCCGCCGGTGCGCGTTTCGCCGTATCGCCAGGCGTCTCGCCGAAGCTGCTCGACGCCGCCGACGCCAGTGCGCTGCCGCTGCTGCCCGGCGTGGCCACCGCAGGCGAGGCGATGACGCTGCTCGAACGCGGCTACAGGCACCTGAAGCTGTTCCCGGCCGCGCCCGCGGGCGGTGCGAAACTGCTGGCCGCCTGGGCCAGCCCGCTGCCGCAGATCCGCTTCTGCCCCACCGGCGGCATCAGCCTCGCCAGCGCACCGGACTTCCTCGCCTTGCCCAACGTGGCCTGCGTGGGCGGCTCCTGGCTCACGCCGAAGGACAAGCTGCAGGCCGGCGACTGGGCCGGCATCGAGCAACTGGCGCGCGAGGCCGCGGCGCTGCGCGCGCCGCGCTAGTCGCCGCTCAGGCTTCCGCCGGCACGCGCAGCGGCGTACCGATGCTGCGCAGCGCCGGGCTGCTCATGCAGCCCAGCGCGATCGCCGTGAGCGTGAGGCCCGCGCCGGCGAACAGTGCGGGCAGCGACACCACCTTCAGCAGGCTGCCGGCGACCGCCGCCGACAACGGGCCCAGCCCTATGAAGGTGAACATCAGCAGGCTCATCGTGCGGCCCATCATTTCCGGCGCCACGCGGTGCTGGATCCAGCTGACGATGGTGACCTGCACGATGCCGCCCAGCACGCCGGTAGCGGCCAGCAGGGCGGCGCCGGCCAGCGTGGAGTGATCGAAGGCCAGCGCGGCCAGCGCCAGCCCGGCGAAGCTGTCGATGCCCAGCACCATCAGGCCCAGCCGGTTGCGCACCAGTTTCGCGGCGAAGCCGGACAGCATGCTGCCCACCAGCATGCCGCCGCCGTTCGCGGTCATCAGGATGCCCAGCGAGGCGGCGCCGAGATCCAGCCGCGTGTCGGCCAGCATCGGCAGGCCGACCTGGATCGGGCCGCCCACGAACACGGATACCACCGCGGCATAGAGCACGAACGCGCGCAGCGGCAGGTCGGCCCACACCGCGCGGACGCCTGCGTTGACGTTGGCCAGCACGCCGCCATCGCGCGGGCGCGGATGGTAGTCGCCGTGGATACGGATCAATGCCAGCGAGGCCAGCGAAAACAAGAAGCTCAGCGCATCGACCCCAAAGGCGAGACCGAGCCCGGTGGCGTCGGCCATGTTGCCGTGGCCGCCATGCGCCCCCACGCTGATCAGCAGGCCGGCCAGCGCCGGCCCCACCAGCATGCTCAGCTGGCGCATCGCCATGAACAGCGCATTGGCCGCGCGCAGCTGCGCCGGCGGCACCAGCTGCGGCAGGATCGCCGAGCCTGCCGGATAGGCGAACGCGGTGGCCAGGCCGATGCCCAGCGCCAGCGCATACACCAACCCCATGTGGATGGCGCCGCCCAGCACCAGCGCGGCCAGCAGGCTCACCAGCAGCGCATTCACCCCGCGCCCCGCCAGCAGCACCCGGCGCGGCGACAGGCGATCCACCACCGCGCCGCCGATCAGCATGAAGGCCGCCCGCGGCAGCGCCATCGTCGCCAGTACCAGGCCCAGCGCGGCCGGGCTGCCGGTGAGCTTGAGCACCAGCCACGGCAGCGCCACCAGGGTGAACTGGTCGCCGATCGCGGAAATGCCGCTGCCGCCGAACAGCAGCCGGAAGTCGCGTTGGGCAAGCGGCGAAGCAGTGGGAGAGGAGGGCATGGAAGTTCCGGTTGAATGAGGTGTCCGTTGCGCATGCACGCGACGATTCAGCCGGCCTCGGCCTGTGCATCGCGGGCGATGGCGGCGAGCCGGCGGGCGTGTTCGCGCACGTCCTTCGGCCAGCCGCGAGTATGGCGGTTGAAAGCATCGCGGTCGCCGCGCCACAGCGCGCGCGAGGCTTCCTCATAGCCGGCAAGGTCACCGGCGACCACGCGCATGAAGCGGTCGGCAGCCTCGCCCGCGAGGCGCGCGCGATCCTTCGCGCTGCCGTTGCGCCGAGCCTCCTCGACCAGCCGACGCAGCGTGGCCGAAGCGCCGCCGGGCTGGCTGTTCAACCAGTACCAGTGGCGCGGCAGCAAGGTCACCTCGCGCGCCACCACGCCGAGCCGGGGCCGCCCCGCGCCACGCGGCGCTTCGTCGCTCGCGGCCGGTTGCAGGCGGGCCAGCACCTCGTCGGCGCTGCCGCGGAAGTCGACCTCCACCGGCTGGCCGGTGGCGTCGTCGAGGATCAGTGGCGTACGTGCCGGGTGGCGGTCGAGCAGACGCTTCACCGCCAGCGCCACTTCGGCAAGTGCACCGGAGGCGATGAGCACATGGCCGTCGAAGGCAGTACAGCTGGAGTTGTCGGGCGAGGACATGGTGACGATCCGGATGAAATCGGCCACCTATTTTGCCCGGGTCAAAAGCAATGTCAATAACACCCGGGCGAAATATGTTGCCGGACCGAATCGGAACGCCCGCATGACGGCGCCGCAACCGGTATCAATGCGTGAGGTAGTACATCGGAGCGCCCGGCTTCAGCGGATCGGGACAACCATAGCGTTCGGCGGTGGCAGCCATCTGCGCATCGTCGGCATCGACGTGGTTCGCGATGCGTTCCCGGATGGTCATGCCGCTCTCGGCGTCGAGCTTGAGGCAATGCGGGTCGACGGCACCGGTCAGGTGGCCGATGAAGCGGACCACGCCGGCAATGCCCTGCATGCGCGGATCGGCCATGCGGAACACCGGCACGCCGCGCACCGGCTGGCTGCTGCCCGGCACGCGGACGTTCTGCCGTCCGTAGCCCGGGCCGGACAACCGCCCGCCACCGGCAACATAGCTTGGCGGCGCGGCGACGATCAGGCTGTCGATGGAACGCGGCGCCGCAGCCGGTGTCGGCGGCGCCGCTTGCGCCGTCGCATGGGTGGGCTGTGCCACGGGCCTCGAGCGGCTTGCCGGGTAGGCGGCACGAACAGATTGCGGCGGCCGTGGCATGGCCGGTCGCAGCGGTTCGGTCGGCTTGCTCCGCGGCGACAGCAAGCGCACGACAAGCGCATCCGGCGACGCGGCCGACATTTCCGCGGCAGCCCAGCGCCAGCCGGGCGGCGACGCGAGCAGGAAGGCGAGGAAACCCAGGTGGACCAGCAGCACCGCCGCCAGCGTGGCGACACGCGCCCAGCGCAGGCGGTGGCCATGCCGGCCCGGGGCCCTCCGCTCCAGCGATGCCCTTCGTCCACTCATGCTGCGAGGTTCCATCCCGGTCATGCGGCGCCGAACGACGCACAGGCCTTGGCGGAGACCGGCCACGCATCGATTGGTTCCGTGCCGGCGGGCTGCGCAGGTGCGTGCGCGGCGGATCGACCGCGGCCCGCGGAGGCTTCCGATGGAAGCTCAGCCTGCGGCGTCGAAGCGCAGCAGCAGGTGTTCTTCGTCGTGGAACACGCCGTCGATCTGCAGCGCCCGCGGCTGCACGCCCCAGCTCACGAAACCCGCCGAGCGGTACAGCGCCTGCGCCGCCGCATTCGTCGCGTTGACGCCGAGCCCGAGCTGGCGCACGCCGTCGATGGAACGCGCATGTACGATCACCGCCCGCAGCAAGGCGGCGCCCAGCCCCCGCCGACGGTATGCCGGCGCCACGTACATGCCCGCCAGCTCGGCGCCATGGCGCAGCTTCTTCCTTTGCAGATGGACAAGGGCCACGAAGCCGGCCAACACGCCAGCTTCGAAGATGCCGGACACGCATGCCGAGCCGTCCGCGGCCGGCACGATGCGCGCCGCCACCTCGTCGATGCTGCGGCCCGCCTCGTCCTCATGGCTGGCGCTGAACGCGTGCGGGCTCTCGCGCAGCGCCTGCAACCGCAGCGCCTGGTAGGCGGAAGCATCGCGGCGGTCGAGCAGTCGGATCTCCATGGAAGTCGTCTGCCATTGCGCAGTGAAAAGTGCCGGGCAGCCATCCTTCCACGGCGATGCGGTTCGCGGCAATCCGCGCCACAGGCGTTAAGCTCGCCGATCCTTCCGGATCGGGGACCGTTCGATGATCTACGTGCTGGCGAGCGCGATCTGCAGCGTGCTGGTGTCGGTGCTGCTGAAGCTGGCGCGACGCTTCGGGCTGGACATCGGCCAGATGGTGGCGTGGAACTATGCGGCGGCGGTTGCGCTGGCCGCGCTGCTGCTGCAACCCTCGCTGGCGCCGCTGCGGCAGCCGGCTGCGCCGTGGTTCGCGCTGGCGGGATTGGGCGTGCTGCTGCCCACGATCTTCCTGGCGCTGGGCGCCTCGGTGCGGCATGCGGGCATCGTGCGCTCGGACGCGGCGCAGCGGCTGTCGCTGCTGCTCTCGCTGCTGGCGGCGTTCCTGCTGTTCGGCGAGCGGCTGGACGCCACGAAGGCGCTTGGCTGCGTGCTGGGCCTGCTCGCGCTGCTGGGCATGGTGTGGCGGGCAGGGCAGGGCCGCGGCGAAGGCGGTGCGGCGCAATGGCTGTGGCCGCTGCTGGTGTTCGCCGGCTTCGGCATGATCGACGTGCTGTTCAAGCGCGTGGCTGCAGCCGGCGTGCCGCTGGGCACCTCGCTCGCGGCGATGTTCGCGCTGGCGTTGCCGGTGGCGTTCGTGCTGGCGACGTGGCGCGCCGCGCGCGGCGGTGCACGCTTCACCCTGCGCAACACGCTGGGCGGCGTGCTGCTGGGACTCTTCAACTTCGGCAACATCCTGTTCTACCTGCGCGCGCACCGCGCGCTGCCGCAACACCCGGCGCTGGTGTTCGCCAGCATGAACCTCGGCGTGGTGGTGCTGGGCGCGCTGGCTGGCGTGCTGCTGTTCCGCGAACACCTGAGCCGCACGAACCTCGCCGGGCTGCTGTTGGCGTTGCTGGCGATCACGTTGCTGGCCTGGACCTGAGCCGAAAGCAGGATATTGCTGGAAGGCAGTGACTTCCGGGGCATGCGAGGGTGCGGAAGCGGTTTCTATGCTGTCCGCTCCACGAGGCGTCGCACGCCTCCGCAACCCCGAGGATATTCGCCCATGCGCAAGCTTCCCCTCGCCGCGGCCGTGGCCGCCCTGCTGCTCAGCACCGCCGTCGCCGCCGACACCGGCAAGAAGCACGCGCAGGAGCAGCCGGCCAATGCGCCCGAGGCGGCCCTGGTCAAGCCGCAGTCGTCGGCCAGCGAGGGTTCGGTGTCGGTGGAGGGTCACCGCATCGGCTACCAGGCGGTGGCCGGCACCCTGGTGCTGCACGGTTCGGGCGACAAGGAGCACGAGCCCACGGTGAGCATGTTCTACGTCGCCTATTTCAAGAAAGGCGCGAAGGCGGGCGAGCGACCGGTCACCTTCATCTACAACGGCGGTCCCGGCTCGGCCACGGTGTGGCTGCACATGGGCGCGTTCGGGCCGAAGCGCGTGGTGACCGCCGACGACACCCACACGCCGGCGGCGCCGTACCAGCTGGTGAACAACGACTACAGCCTGCTCGACGCCTCCGACCTGGTGTTCATCGACGCGCCGGGCGCGGGCTTCAGCCGGCTGATCGCCGACGACAAGGATCCGGCCAAGCGCGCGGAACAGATGAAGGACCGCAAGAAGGCGATCTACGGCGTGGACGGCGACGGCCATGCGTTCGCCCAGTTCATCACCGAGTTCCTGTCCAGGTACGGCCGCTGGAACTCGCCGAAATACCTGTTCGGCGAGAGCTACGGCACCACCCGCTCGGCGGTGGTGTCGAACATCCTCACCAACGAGGACAGCGTGGACCTCAACGGCGTGATCCTGCTGTCGCAGATCCTCAGCTTCGACAACAGCATCGACGGCCCGGAAACCAACCCCGGCGTGGACCAGCCCTACGAGCTGGCGCTGCCCACCTACGCCGCCACCGCGTACTACCACCACAAGCTGCCGTCGCCACCCGCCGACCTCGAGACCCTGCTCGGCGAGGTGGAGCAGTTCGCCACAGGCGAATACGCGCAGGCGCTGATGGCCGGCTCGCAGCTCGACGCCTCGCGCAAGCAGGCCGTCGCCGAGAAGCTGTACCAGTACACCGGCCTGCCAGCGGCGTACTGGGTCAAGGCCGACCTGCGCGTCTCCGGCGGCATGTTCGAGCACGAACTGCAGGCGAACGACGACACCACCACCGGTCGCCTCGACACCCGCTTCTCCGGCCCCTCGCTGGATCCGCTGGGCAAGGAATCCGAATACGACCCGCAGTCCTCGGCGATCAGCTCGGCCTACATCGCCGCGTTCAACGACTACGTGCGCAAGGATCTGAAATACGGCGACGGCCAGCACTACCGCGAATACGCCGACATCAATCACTGGGACATGGCGCACAAGGCGCCCGGCAGCCACGAGGCGCTGCAGCAGTCCACCAACGTGATGCCCGACCTCGCGATGGCGATGAAGACCGACCCCGACCTCAAGGTGATGCTCAACGGCGGCTACTACGACCTCGCCACGCCGTTCTACGCCGCCGAGTACGAGATGCACCACCTGCCCATCCCCGACTCGCTGCAGCAGAACATCTCTTACCACTGGTACCCCTCCGGCCATATGGTCTACGCGCACGAGCCCTCGTTGAAGCAGTTGCACGACAACGTGGCGCGCTTCATCGAGAACACGGACAACGTGAAGCACTGAGCGTGGCTGGCGGGCACCGCGGTCGCGTGCTGAAATGCACGCCCCGCCTGAAGCCGGAACGAACATGCGCGCCCTGATCGATCGCTACATCGATGCCTACAACCGCATGGACGTCGCCGCCATGCTGGCGACGATGCAGGACGAGGTGGTGTTCGAGAACTACACCGCCGGCGTGCTGGCCCTGCGCACCATCGGCATCACTGAATTGCGACACCTCGCCGAAAGCTCGCGCCACCTGTTCTCGATGCGCCGGCAGACCATCACTGCATGGCGCGAGGATGGCGACACTGCCCACGCCAACATCCACTTCGAGGGTACCTTCGCAATCGATCTACCGAGCGGCGTGCGCGCGGGGCAGTCGATCGCACTCGAAGGGCGCAGCGAGTTTCGCCAGCATGACGGAAGGCTGATCTATATCGCTGATTACAGCGAATGAGGGTGGGCGCGGGTGCGCCTTACTTTCTCCCTCTCCCCACTGGGGAGAGGGAGAAGGGCGCGCGTCAGCGCTTCGCCGGCGCACTCCGCAGCGGCGCGGTGGAACCGCGCACCACCAGCTCGGGGCTGAAGCCCTCGTTGCCCTCCTCCAGCGGCTCGCCGTTGGCCGCGCGCTGCAGGTTGCCGATCAGCCGCTGGGCGGCGTGATGGGCGATCTCCTCGGTGGCCTGGCGCGCGGTGGTGAGCGCGGGCCAGGACTGCTTGGAGAACGGGCTGTCCTCGAAGCCGGCGATCGACAGCTCCCACGGCACGCTGATGCCACCGGAATGCGCGGCGGCCAGCACGCCGGCGGCGATCTCGTCGTTGGAGCCGAAGATCGCGGTGGGGCGGTCCTTCAGCGCCAGCAGCTTGCGCGCGCCGCGGAAGCCGTCGTCGAAGGAGTAGTCGCCGGGCAGGATCAGCTTGCGGTCCAGCGCGATGCCGTAGTCCTTCAGCGCGTCCTCGTAGCCCTGGTAGCGCTCGGGGCTGGAACGATGGTCGCGGCCGCCCCACAGGAAGCCGATGCGGGTGTGGCCGAGCTGGATCAGGTGTTCGGTGATCGCGTAGGCGGCATCGCGGTCGTCCACGTAGACACAGGGGTAGCCGTCCTGCGGGTCCCGCCGCGCCGAGATCACCCGCATGAACGGGATCTTCGCCGCCGCCAGCGTGCGGATCAGCTCCGGCTGCTCGGACATCGGCGGCGCCAGCACCAGGCCGGCCAGCCGCGCATGCGCCGCCAACGCCACCAGTTCCTCGGCCAGCCGCGGCGAGGTGGAGTCGCAGGGATGGATCTGCAGGCCGTAGCCGTTGGCGCGGCAGGCCGCCAGCACGCCGCTCTGCATGCTGATGATGTAGTGCGCGTTGGGGTTGTCATAGACCAGCCCCACCGCGTAGGCGCGCGTGCTGCGCAGGCTGCGCGCGGAAGGGTCGGGCCGGTAGCCCAGCGCGTCGATCGCTCGCTGCACCTTCTCGCGCGTGCGCGCGTGCACCGAGGGTTCGTTGTTGATGACCCGCGAGACCGTCTTCAGCGAGACGCCCGCCTGCTCGGCTACATCCTTGATGGTGGCGCTGCGCAACCGCTGGACCTCAGATGCCGTGGTGGAATGGAACGACGCGGGCGCGGCCAGGCGGCCGCGCGGCACAGTCTAGCGGACGGATACGCGGGCGCGACACGGCGCTCAGCCCGCCACGTGCTGGCCCACGCGATGGCCGCGCAGGCCGTAGTACAGGATGTACAGGTAGCACGGCGCGATCACCAGCAGGAACGCGAGCTGGAAATTGATGGCCTCCTTCAGGTGCACGAACACCTGAGGGATCAGCGCGCCGCCCACGATGCCCATGACCAGGAGCGCCGAACCCACTTCGGTATGGCTGCCCAGGCCCTTGATCGCGAGCGGGAAGATCGCCGGCCACATCATCGCGTTGGCAAAGCCCAGCGCGGCCACGAAGGTCACCGAGGTGTAGCCGGTGGTCGCGTAGGCGCCGACCGCGAACAGCACGCCGAGCACCGCCGACACCGCCAGGTAACGCTGCTGCGAAACGAAGCGCGGGATCAGCACCAGACCCACGATATAGCCCAGCAGCATGCCGAACATCGTATAGGCGGTGAAATGCTTGGTCGCGTCCAGCGGCAGGCCGAACCCTTGGCCGTAGATGCCGATGGCGTCACCCGCCATCACCTCCACGCCCACGTACAGGAACAGGCACAGCACGCCCAGCCACAGGTGCGGAAAGCTGAAGACGCTGCGGCCGGCGTGGCCGATCGCATGCTCGTCGTTCGCACCGGCGGCCTTGATCGCCGGCAACGAGGAACGCACCACCCAGATCGCCAGCAGCACCAGCAGCACCGCCATCGTCATGTACGGCCAGTACACCCGCGCCGCGAAGCTGTTGAGCAGGGCATCGTGCGCCGCCTGGCTGGGCGCCGCCTTCACCTGCTCGGCGAAGGTGTCGAGTCCGCTGAGCACCAGCGCACCGAACACGAACGGGGCAAGGAAGCCGGCGAACTTGTTGCAGATGCCCATGGCCGCGATGCGCTGCGCCGCACTGTCGATCGGGCCGAGGATGCTGATGTAGGGATTGGATGCCGTCTGCAGCAACGACAGGCCGGCGCCGATCACGAACAGGCCCACCAGTGCGCCGTGATAGACGCGCAGGTTGATGAACTCGGCGAACAGCACCGCGCCGATCGCCATCACGAACAGGCCCAGCGCCATGCCGTGCTTCATGCCGGTGCGCTTGAGGATCGCCGCCGAAGGCAGCGCCAGCACGAAATAGGACAGGTAGAACGCCACCGGGATCAGGAATGCGCTGACGTCATCGAGCTTGAAGGCGAGCTTCACGAAGATCGTCAGCGGCCCGTTGAGCCACGTGAAGAAGCCCATGATGAAGAACAGCACGCCGATGATGATCATCGGGCCGATGTAGGAACGTTCGGACGGCGCGGCCGCCAGCGTGCTTGCCATTGAAGACTCTCCCCGAGGAACGGCGTGGTCGGCCATGAGCATAACGGTACAAGCGGCCGCCGAAGCACCTTTATTGGCTGCGAAGTACAACGTTGTCAACAGAAATTGCATCGGCCTCCCCTGAACCCGCCGACAAGCCCCCATGGGAGCGACCGCCCCTGCGCGATGACTTCCGGCTCCGCTCCAGGCGCAAGTCCTTCACGCGCGGAAGGCAATTCCACAGGCGTTTTTTCCTGCTCCCGCCGCTGGCCGCAAGGGTCAACACGACAGCACCTGGCGCGTCGGGAAAATTTAAATCGATCCAGTGCCATAACCCCTGCCAAGGGTCATGTTGCAACGCTTCACGCCCGCTGGTGAAAATTCCGGGACAGTCACTTGACAACGTTGTCATGCCGATTCCAGACTCCATCCCCATCGCTTGCCGGGAGCTGTGCGCGGACCGCGCATCCACACCGGCTGACTGCAGCGGACAAGGGGAATTTCACGTGGGAGAGCTCGCCAGCCAGCGCCATGCCGCCCAACCGTCGCCGCAACCGTCGGCGCAGAGCGGCATGCGCGACCACGGCGAGCCTTTCCTCGCCGCCGACGTCGGCGGCACCCACGCGCGCATCGGCCTGGTGCTCGGCACATCCGACCATCGGCATCCGGTCAGCGTGCTGCACTACCACCGCTACCCCTGCGCCGACTGGTCCGACCTCGGTGCCCTGCTGTGCGACTTCGTGGCGCAACTGGCATCGGCCGGTCACGCCACGGCGCAGGGACGCATCCGCCGCTGCGTGGTGGCCTGTGCCGGCGTGGTGCTGGACGACACCATCGTCAACGAGAACCTGCCCTGGCCGGTATCGATCGGTGCATTGCGCGAACAGCTCGGCCTGACCCAGCTGGAAGTCATCAACGATTTCGAGGCAGTGGCCTGGGCCACCCAGTTCCTCGATGCCGACGAGACGCTGCCGGTGATCGAGACCACGCAGCCCGCGGCCCGCGGCCCGGTGCTGGTGATGGGCCCGGGCACCGGGCTGGGTTCGGCGGTACTGCTGCCGCGCGCCGGCCGTGCCGAGGTGCTGCCCACCGAGGCCGGCCAGATCTCGCTGGCGCCCGGCAACGAGCGCGAGATGGAGATCCTGCGCGTGCTGGCGCGCGGCCACACGCACGTCTCCTACGAGGCGGCGCTCTCCGGCCCCGGCCTGCTCAATCTCTACCACGCGCTGTGCGAACTGCGCGGTTGCCCGGTGGCGCTGATGACGCCGGCGGAAATCACCGCCGCCGCACTGGCCGGCCACGATGCCGCGGCGCAGGAAACGCTGCAGGTGTTCTGCGGCCTGCTCGGCAGCTTCGTGGGCGACCTGGCCATGCTGTACGGCGCCAGCGGCGGCGTGTTCCTCGCCGGCGGCATCCTGCCGCAGATCCACGCCTTCCTGCGCGCCAGCAGCTTCGCCCAGCGCTATCTGGACAAGGGCGTGATGCGCGCCTTCCTGCAAAAGATTCCCGTACGACTGATCGAGCACGGCCAGCTAGGTGTCATCGGCGCCGCCAGCTGGTTTCTGGACGAGCGGCAGGGAGATCCAGCCATGCCACCGCTCTAGCGACACGGCGCCGAACACCGCCAACCAACCAACCAAGCACCACTACGACCACACGGTCCCAGACCGATCCAGCCTCTGAGGGGAGGACATCATGAACCACCGCAAGACACTGCTTGCCGCGAGCATCGTCGCCGGCCTGTGCCTGTCCGTCGGCGCGTACGCGCAGGACAGCAATACCCAAACCAGCGGCACCACGCCGACGACCGGTACGACGAACAGCGACAACAAGCCCAACGCGAAGAACGCAAAGGAGTTGGCGACGGTCACCGTCGTCGGCATTCGTGCCAGCTTGCAGGCCTCGCTGGACACCAAGCGCAATGCCGACGCCATCGTCGATGCGATCACCGCCACTGACATCGGCAAGTTCCCGACCACCAACGTGGCCGAGGCGCTGGCGCAGATTCCCGGCGTGACGCTGGATCGCAGCATTCCGGGCACCCAGCGCGTCAGCATCGACGGCATGGATCCGAGCCTCAACCTGAGCCTGCTCGATGGCCATCCGGTGGCACAGGCTGTCTGGCTGTTCGGCGACAGCCCGAACCGCGGTTTCAACTATTCCTTGCTGCCGCCTGAAATCCTCGGTTCGCTGGAGGTCTACAAGAGCCCCGAAGCCCGCCTGCCCGAGGGCAGCATGGGTGGCACGGTGCTCATGCATACCCTGCAGCCGCTCGATCTGCCGTCCAACACGGTGAGCGGTTCATTCGGCGCGAATTACAACGACATGGTGGGCAATTCCCGCCCGAACGGCTCGCTGCTCTACTCCTGGCACAACGACGACAAGACCTTCGGCGTCGATGTCTCCGCCCAGCATTACGAGCAGTACACATCCCGTGAGGGCATGGAGAACTACGGCTACAGCAGTGTTGCTTCGGTGAATGCGGGGGCACTGGCCGCCGGCAACGACGCGATCCAGAACGAGATCAATGCCGGCCAGATCAAGCCGACGGACCAGATCCCCAACGAGGTCAGCGCGTCGAACTTCCAGCAGACCGAGAAGCGCAACAGCGTGCTGATCAACCTGCAGTACAGGCCGAATGACAATTTCGACAGCACGCTCAGCCTGATGTACATGAAGGACGGGCTGAACAACGTCAACCAGTCGATGTATCCGTGGGCCACCAACCAGCCGGGTGGCATCACGTCGCTCACCGAGGGTCCGAATGGCATCATCGTTGCCGGTAAGCAGGTGGGCACGCCTTGCTACAACACCACCACCTGCAACAGTTCGGCGAATACGACCATGGACAACTATGCGCGCCAATCGATGGTCAGCACCAAGGGTGCCGACTGGAAAGGCACGTATTTCGGTGATGGCTGGCGGCTCGGTGGCGATGTGGGCATCAGCACGTCTAGCAACCCGATGACTCAATTCAACAAGGAGATCTACTACGGCGGTGCGTTCAACTGGAATATCAACCAGGGTGCCCAGTACACGGATCCAAGCACGGCCGACAACCCCGCTTACTGGGCCGACAATGGCTGGGGCGGCAACGAAGAAACCATCCTGTACAAGGCCAAGGACTCCTACGGCCAGCTTGATTTCAGCAAGGATTTCGACGGCTTCTTCAACGAGCTGGACGTTGGCGTGCGTTACGCCAGCCACTGGGAAAGCCAGGTCGAGAACGCGTTCACGGGTCCGCAGCTGTTGACCCTGGACCAGATCGGCTACGGTGGCCTGAGTGACCTGTCGGGTGCGCGCAGCCTGGGGCTCACCCAGAGCTTCATCGCCCACGTGCAGACGTTGGGTCTGAATGCGATCAAGAATGCCGTTCTCAGCACACCCGGCTTTGGCGTTGCCAAGGACGCGAACGTCTATTACGACAATACCTGGAACATCCAGCAGCAGAACAGCGCCTTCTATCTGCAGGCTGATTTCGGCAACGATTACGTGCGTGGCAACATTGGCGCACGCTACGTGCATACCGCGAACACGTCTTCCGGTTTCAACGTGCCCAATGCATGCTCTTCCGCCGATACGTTTGACTGCGATTTCCCGGCAGGCTTCGGCTACATCACCCAGAAGAGCACGCACAGCAACTGGCTGCCGGCAGCCAACATCGCATGGAACATCCAGCCGGACCTCATCCTGCGCGGCGCGGCGTCCGAGACGGTGGCCTATGCGCCTTACAACCAGATGGCTCCGTACTTCGAGTCGAACGACACCGTGCTCACGGCGGCTGGCGGCAATCCTGACCTGAATCCGTATCGCTCGGTGAACTTCGATACCTCGCTGGAGTGGTATTTCAACAACCAGTCCGTCATCGCGTTGTCGGGTTTCTATAAGAACATCATCAACTACATCGTCAATGCGGCGACCTTCCAGGATCGCATCAACGGTTCCTGGACGCTGCCCGGCTACATGCAGGCTGAAGGCAACGCCCAAGTGGCCGCCGGCCTCTGCACCGCGGCGGGCATCTGCCAGTACAGCGTGACCGCACCTGTCGATGGCGGCCACGCCAAGGTCAAGGGCGCCACGCTCAGCTATCAGCAGGCGTTCGGCAGCAGCGGTTTCGGTCTGCGCGCGAACTACACCTACTCGAATGCCAAGACCAGCGACGGTGGTGCGCTGCCGTACAACTCGAAGAACTCGTACAACATCGCGCCGTACTTCGAGATGGGCCCGTATACCGCGAGCATCGCCTACAACTGGCGCAGCAGCTACCTCGCAGGTGGCTACGTCGCCGGCGCGGCGCCGACCAACACGGCCAGCTTCAAGGAGCTCGACGCCTCGGCCGGGTACCAGATCAGCAAAAACTTCTCGCTGTCGCTCAACATGCTGAACCTGCTCAACTCCAAGTACTACCAGTACCTGGGCAGCAAGAACCAGATCGCCCAGGAGTATGTGACCGGGCGCCAGTTCGAGCTCGAGGCGCACTTCAAGTTCTGAGTTGCCGGTTGCATCCAAATCGCGAGCCAGGGACGGCTCTGCACTCTCCCCGAACGGGTCCGGCATGCTGTTTACGGGCCCGTTTTTTTTGGTATCGACTCCACATGTCACGCCGTGCATGACATGCTGCGCCGCTCGCTCTGGAGATGACCGATGACACATCGTTTTGTCGGGTTGCTGTGCACTTCCCTGCTGTCCTGCGCGGCCATGCTGCCGACTCCGGGCCGCGCTGCCGGTGCTGTCGCGCCATCCCCGTCGCTGATCCCGCAGCCGGTGCAGATGACGATGGCCGCAGGCCGTTTCCATGTCGATGCGCGCACGCCGATCGTGCTTGCCGACCGTTCCGCCTCGACGCGGCAGACGGCGGCCTGGTTCATGGACCTGGTGGCGCGTACGCGCGGTCTGCATCTGCTCGTGGCACCGGGCCACATGGCGACCTCCGCCATCGTGCTGCAGCTCGACCCGCAAGCGCCGGTGACGCAGGCCGGCGGCTATGCGCTCGACGTCACGGCGCAGGGTATTCGCATCACCGCGCGTGACGGTGCCGGCCTGTTTCACGGCGCGGTGACGCTGTACCAGCTGCTGACGCCCGATGCGGAGCAGGGCGCGGTGGACGTACCCGCGCTGTCCATCCGCGACTGGCCGCGCTTCGCCTGGCGCGGGCTGATGCTGGATTCCGCGCGCCATTTCCAGAGCGTGGCCGACATCGAGAAGCTGATCGACCAGATGGCCCAGCTCAAGCTCGACGTGCTGCACTGGCACCTCACCGACGACCAGGGCTGGCGCATCGAGATCAAGCGCTATCCCGAGCTCACCCGCATCGGCGCATGGCGCACGCCGCCCGACGCCGGCCACGACGGCGAGCCGAAGCGCTACGGCGGCTACTACACGCAGGACCAGATCCGCGCCGTGGTGGCCTACGCCACTGCACGCCATGTCACCATCGTGCCGGAGCTGGACATGCCCGGCCACGCGCAGGCCGCGGTGGCCTCGTATCCGCAGGTCGGCGTCACCGGCAAGCGGCCGCAGGTTTCCGTCGACTCCGGGGTGAACCCCTGGCTCTACAACGTGGACGACGACACCTTCACCTTCATCGACAACGTGCTCGACGAGGTGATGGCGCTGTTCCCATCGCAGTACATCCACGTGGGCGGCGACGAGGCGATCAAGGACCAGTGGAAGGCCTCGCCCACGGTGCAGGCGAAGATGCGCGCGCTGGGCATCACCGACGAGGATGCGCTGCAGGGCTGGTTCATCGGCCGCGTCGGCCGGTACCTCGACAGGCACGGCCGCAAGCTGATCGGCTGGGACGAGATCCTCGAAGGCGACAACCTGCCCGCCGACGCCACCGTGATGTCGTGGCGCGGCATCGACGGCGCGATCAAGGCCGCACTGCTCGGCCACGACGTGGTGATGTCGCCGTCGCCGGTCCTCTACTTCGACCACGTGCAGGGCGACCTCGCCGACGAATACTCCGGCCGCCTCGACGTGGAATCGCTGCAGGACGTGTACGGCTTCCAGGCCGTGCCCGACGTGCTCAACGCCACGCAGGCGAAGCACGTGCTGGGCGTGCAGGCCAATGTGTGGACCGAGCACCTGCCGACGATGGCGCACGTGACGCACGCCATCTTCCCGCGACTGGACGCGCTCAGCGAGGTGGCCTGGTCACCGGCCGCCGCGAACGACTGGCAGGGTTTCCTCGCCCGCCTGCCGGCGCAGCTCGCACGCTATCGCGCGCAGCACGTCGGCTATGCCGACAGCGCTTTCGCGGTGGACATCCAGGCCGACCGCAACGTGACGCTGGCCACCGGCAACGCCACGGTGACGCTCACCGACCAGACCGGCTTCGGCACCATCCGCTACACGCTGGACGGCAGCGCGCCCACGCCGGCCTCGCCGCGCTACGACGCGCCGTTCAACGTGAAGCTGCCCGCCACCGTGCGCGCCGCCAACTTCGCCACCGACGGCGGCGAACTCGCCGCGCCACGCGAGCGCGTGCTGGACCGCGCCGCGCTGCTGAGCCTGCCCGGCACCGCACTGGGGAACTGCCCCGGCAGCGATTTCCGCCTGCGCGTGCAGCCGATGCCCGACGCGACGAGCACGCAGCCGGTGTACGCGGTGAACGTGTTCGACACCTGCCAGCTGTTCCCGCCCACGCTGATGGGCGGCGTCGACGCGATCCATGTCGACGCGGTACGGCTGCCGCGCAACTTCGCGCTGGCGCATGAGCAGAAACTGGTGGTATCGCGCCCGCACACCACGCCGTTCGGCGAACTGGTAGTGCATGCCGATCGCTGCGACGGGCCGGTGCTGGCCACGATGCCGCTGCCCGATCCCGCACACAGCCCGCGCCAGTTCAGGCTTGATGCGAAGCTGCCTGCGCAGAGCGGCGAGCATGCGTTGTGCCTGATCTACACCGCACCCATCGACGGGCCGCTGTACGCACTGGGCCGGGTGTCGCTGCAGTCCAGGCCGTGAACCCGCGGCCGGAGTGCAGCCCGTGCGCGAGTGGCTCTCCATGACGGGCCATTCGCGCACGGGGTGCTCCTGTGCCGGCAACGGGACATCACGCATGATGCGCACACCCCGCTTTCCGCGACGCCTCGCGTGACCTTGCCGTGACCGGCATGCTGCCGGCCAACGATTGCGTCCATCGGAATCGCATGCGCCGACCACCGGGGCATGCCGGGCGGCGGATGGATCGGCGCTAGCCTTGGGGACCCGTGCGCCATGACGTGAGCGCGATGCGCCACGTCCGTCAGGGAGCCCGCTGCGGATCTTCCTTCGACGTCCGTGGACTCGCGGCGTTGCCCCGCACGCTCCTGCGATCAGCCATCCGCCCCATCCGGCCGGCCACGCATGCGCGCCGCCGCGCCACCGTGGCTTGCACATCAAGTTTCAAGTGAAACCTCTACGTAACATTTTTTGCTTTCGAATGTTGACAATTTCTTTTTCGCAAGTTTAGCTTGGTCCGGCAGATCGTCATCTGCCGGCGCTTTGGGGAGCGCGAGATTCTTCTGTCCTGCTTGCTGCACAAGGCTCTTGTGCGGCACGGCCCGATGCGGCCGCGATATTTCGATTACTTGTCATTTCATACGTTGCAGGGATCCGAACACATGAATTCGCAAGAAAACCTTTCGTTGAGCCGATGCCGCCGTACCGCCTTGGGCGTCGCCCTGATGCTGGCCGGCAACGGACTCGCCATGGCGCAGTCGACCACCGGCAGCATCTTCGGCACCGCCCCGGCCGCCCAGGGCGAGACGGTGCAGATCCGCAACACCACTTCGGGCCTGCTGCGCGAGGTTCCGGTGGACGCGCAGGGCCGGTTCAGCGCCACGGCGCTGCCGATCGGCAACTACACGGTCAGCCTGCAGCGCGGCGGGCAGACGCTCGACGCGCGCCGCGACGTCGAGCTGCGCGTGGGTACCAGCACCCAGGTGTCGTTCGCGGCCACCGCTGCCAGCAGCGACAACGCGAAGAGCCTTTCCGGCGTGACAGTCAGTGCCAGCGCCCTGCCCGCGATCGACGTGACGAGCGTGGATTCGCGCACGGTGATCACCGCGACCCAGCTCGCCAAGCTGCCGATCGCGCGCAACGCGGAAGCAGTGGCGATGCTGGCGCCCGGCGTGGTCGCGGGCAGCCCCGCCTTCGGCAGCGCGGTGTCGTTCAGCGGCTCCTCGGTGAGCGAGAACGCGTATTACATCAACGGCTTCGACACCAGCAATCCGCTCACCAACATCGGCGGCATGCAGCTGCCCTACGACGCGATCGAGCAGCAGGAGGTGCTGTCCGGCGGCTACGGTGCGCAGTACGGCCGCTCCGACGGCGGCGTGATCAGCCAGGTGGGCAAGCGCGGCGGCAACGAATGGCATTTCGGCGCCCATGCGTCGTGGACGCCGCGCTCGCTGCACGCGGACACGGCCAACACCTACTACGTCAGCGGCAGCAAGCGTGGCCAGCTGTACGGCCGCTATGCGCACAACAGCAGCTGGGACACCGACGTCAGCGGCTACCTCAGCGGCCCGCTGATCAAGGACAGGCTGTTCCTGTACGCGGCCTACGAGTCGGAACGCCAGCAGGGCAGCAGCGTCGGCAGCATCGACGCGCCGTACAAGACGCAGTACGCGTACAAGATGCCGCGCTGGTACACCAAGGTCGACTGGAACATCACCGACAGCAACATCCTCGAGTTCACCGCCGCCTCGTCCAAGACAACGTACGACTCCACCCAGTACAACTACGACTACGCCACCGACACGGAAGGCGGCTTCCGCTCGCTGGGCTCGCCCACCAAGAACAGCAGCAAGATGGGCGTGCTGAAGTACACCGGCTACCTCACCGACGACCTCACCCTGAACGTGCTCTACGGCAAGATGCGCCAGGTGAACTACACCGACTACCCGGGCTACGACCCGAGCAAGACGTACATCAGCGGCATCACCTCCGAGAACCCGGCGATCGTGGGCGGCAACCCGGTCAAGAGCCCGCAGCCGTTCGGCTACATCAACGCCCCCGGCGCCGCCAACCGCACCACCAACCTGCGCATCGACCTGGCCTGGCACCTGGGCGACCACACGCTGAGCGCAGGCATCGACAACCAGGTGGCGCGCGCCATCGACCAGGGTTCGCTCACCTCGGGCCCGGGCTACTGGTGGATCTACCACAACGCCTCGAACGACCCGACCGCGCCGATCGATCCGGCGCACGGCGTGCCCGCCCCGGTCGGCTATCCGGGCGGCGGGACCGGCTACTACGTCAGCCAGTATTCGTACAACGCGATGGCCTCGGCGCGCACCGTGCAGCGCGCGCAGTACGTCGAGGACGCGTGGCAGGTCAACGACCACCTGCTGCTGAAACTGGGCCTGCGCAACGACACGTTCACCAACTACAACGTCAACAGCGAGCCCTACGTGCGGCAGACCAAGCCGCAGTGGGCGCCGCGCCTGGGCTTCGCCTGGGACGTGGACGGCGATGCCAGCTTCAAGGTGTTCGGCAACGTCGGCCGCTACTACCTCGCCCTGCCGAACCAGGTCGCCATCCGCGCCGCCGGCGGCAGTCTGTACACCAACCACTACTACACCTACACCGGCATCAATGCGGACGGCACGCCGACCGGCCTGACCGAACTGCCGCCATACCACCCGGTGTCGCCCGACGGCGAGCTGGGCGTGGCGCCGGACCCGGCCACAGTGGCCGCGCAGAACCTGAAGTCGGAATACCAGGACGAGTACATCCTGGGCTTCGAGAAGCAGCTCACCCCGGCCTGGGTCTATGGCGTCAAGGGCACGGTGCGCAACCTGCGCAGCGCGATCGACGACGTCTGCGACACCGACGTGATCCTCGCCGCCGCCGCGGCACAGGGCATTGACACCAGCACGCTCGCACCGCTCAAGGGCTGCCGCATCTTCAACCCTGGCGTCGCCAACGACTACGTGCTGCTGACCAACGCCGGCACGCACCAGACGGTGCGGGTGAGCAACGCCGATTACGGCTTCCCGCAGCTCAAGCGCAAGTACTACGGCCTGGAGTTCAAGCTGGAGCATCCGTTCGACGGCAAGTGGTACGGTTCCTTCAACTACGTGTTCTCGCGCAGCTACGGCAACACCGAAGGCCAGGTGCGCACCGACGTCAGCCAGTCCGACATCTCGGCGACCACCTCGTGGGACGACCCCGCCCTGATGGTGAACTCGAACGGCGACCAGGCCAGCGACCGCCGCCACCAGTTCAAGTTCAACGGTTACTACCAGCTGGCGCCCGAATGGCTGGTCGGCGCGAACCTCGCGGTCAGCTCGGGCGCGCCCAAGAGCTGCCTCGGCTCGTACGGCTACGACGACAGCAACCCCGACCCGATCAGCTACGGCTACTCGGCCTACTACTTCTGCAACCACCAGGCGGAGCCGCCGGGCCGCGCGGGGCGCCTGCCCTGGCAGTGGCAGCTGTCGGCCAACGTGGAATACCGGCCGGCATGGGCGGGCAGGAAGCTGGCCTTCGACCTGTACGTGTTCAACCTGCTCAACCAGCAGCGCCCGACCCTGCTCAGCTACGGCTGGGGCAGCACCGGCGCGGTACCCACCGACAGCTACGACCGCGTGGTCTACCGGCAGGCGCCGCGCTACGTGCGCATGTCGATCAGTTACGACTTCTGAGCATCACTTCAGCACGAGGCACCGGCAACGTTTCGTCTTCCCCACCGCAGCCCGCGAGGGCTGCGGCTTTTTTTGTCCGCGCCGCGACGGCGCCCATCCATGCCCGGCATGGATCAAATGGCCGCCGCGGCGCGCGGCCCCGCATCTCCGCCCGTGCGCCACGCGCGCTGCAGCAGCGCCTGCTTCGCCACTTGCGTCTCTGCGGCGGACAGCTCCGCCAGCGGCACGAACTTGCCCGCGACCTGCGCGGCCAGCGGCATGCCGTCGCGATAGAGCACGCGCGAGCCGGGCACCGCCGGCACCTTGTCGCCGGCCAGCACGCCGCCCAGCAGGTTCAGCGGATCGCAACCGCCGACCACGACCAGCTCGCCATCGTCCGCGCGCTGGCGGATCGCGCGCAACGGCGCGATCGCCGCGGGCAGCGCGAACTGTTCGCCCACCAGGCCTTCCACGAAACGGCCGCCGCGAATCTCGCCGCGCGCCTCCAGCCGGCGATACACGCGCAGCAGCTCGCGCCAGCGCGGCAACCACGGCGCCTCGCGTTCCAGCAGCTGCCAGAACACCACGCCGTAGCGCGCCAGCAGGGCGCGCGCCACGTGCTCCACGGCTTCCGCTTCCATCGAATAAACATCGCGCGAAGCGCCGCCATCGCTTCCTCTCCCCTTCGGGGAGAGGATTGAGGTGAGGGGCTGGTCTTGCGCTGACGCTGCATCCGACTTTCCCGCGAGCACCCGCCTCTCATCCGCCCTGCCGGGCACCTTCTTCTCCCCAGCGGGGAGAAGGGAACGAGCCACCAGCGACCAGCGCCCCGCATCCTCGATGCCGCCGAATACATGCCGATGCATCCGCCGATGCCGCGGCGCCTCGCGCTTCGCCGCGGGCAGCAGCAGCGCGCGCAGGCCGGCGAAGCTGTCCGCACTGGCGCGGCCGGCGGCGACCAGCTCGCCCAGCGCGTCCTCCAGTTCGGTGCGCAACAGGTGGGCGATGTGCTGCAGTTCGTCGAAGAACAGCGCGCCGTGCTCGCGCAGCGCGTCGGCCACCGCCTGCGCGCGCGAGGACAGCAGGCCTTCCTGCGGCGAATCGTCTTGCGCGACGGCCGTCCAGACGGCCATCTGCCGACGTGGCAGCAGCACGATGGGCGTGGCGCGCACCGGGCCGCTGCCGCCACCCGCGCGCAGCCGGCTCCAGCCGATGCGGCCGGCGCGGCACTGCCCGTCCAGCCAGCTGGCCGAGTAGTCGGCGATGCGTGCGGGCAGGATCTCCGCCTCCCAGGCCCCAGCCGCCGCCTCGTAGCCTTCCAGCTGGGCCAGCACCGCCGACAGCGCGTCGGGGCCGCGCAGTTGCGTGGCGGGGCTCGCGTGCTGCCAGTCGAGCAGGAAACGCACCAGCTGGCGCCGGCTCACCGGCTCGATCTCGCGGCGCAGGCGGCCCAGCGTGTAGCGGTGGATGCGCGCGAGGAGGTGACGCTCGCACCACTGCGTTTCGGCCATGTCCGGGTCGAACCGGCCCTGGATCACGTAGCCCTCGGTCTGCAGGCGCAGCAACGCCGCCTCCACGTCGGCGGGGGCCACGCCCAGCGGCGCAGCCAGTGCGCCCACCGTCATCGGACCCAGGCCCAGCAGGCGGCCGCGCACCAGTTCGCGCAAGGCGTCCTCGCGGGTCCAGGCCCGTGCTGCATGTTCGGCGGGCGCGACGATCGCGGGCTGCAGCGGGGCCTCGGGATGCACGCCCTGCCACAGCGGCAGTTTTTCCGCACAGACCCACACGTCGCCATCTCCTTCTCCCCTCCGGGGAGAAGGCTGGGATGAGGGGCGGGTGCTCGCGGAAGCGTCTCCAGGAGCCTGCTTCGATGCGGGTTCTGGCGAGACTGTCCCCTCACCCCAACCCTCTCCTCGCTCCTCAGAGCCGGCGCCATCCATGGCGCCTCCCCGGGTGCCCAGGAGGGGAGAGGGAGACAGGCGGGTGGCGCGCTGGTCCTTCGCCAGCGCGCGCAGCTTGTCGCTCCATCCTTCGTTCGCCGCTGCCTCGTCCGCGGTGATGCCACCCAGCGCATCCAGCGCCTCGTGCATCTCGTCGACGCTGCGCACTTCGGGCCACGCTTCTTCGCGTACCGCAGTGATCGCATCGGGATCGAGCCGGCCAAGATCGCCGGCATTCACCGGGCTGTCCTGTCGCACGGCGCGGGTACGGCGTTCCTCCAGCGGTGCATCGTCGAGGAAGGCATAGGGCGCGGCGTTGAGCACCGCACCGGCGAGCGGGCTGGGCGCGGCGAGCTCGCGCACGACAAGACGGATGGTGCCGGCTTCGAGTCGACGCAGCAGATCCAGCAGACCATCCACGTCCATCGCCTCGCGCAGGCAGTCGTGCAGGGTCTGCGCCACCAGCGGATGGTCGGGAATCTGCCGCTCGCCCACGATGTTCTCCAGGCAGGCGACCTGGTCGGGGAACACCGCGGCGAGCAGGTCCTCGCTCTTCATGCGTTGCAGTTGCGGCGGCACCTTCTTGCCGCCGGCGAAGCGCGGCAGTGCCAGCGCGGTGACCGCGTTCCAGCGCCAGCGCGCGGGAAACAGCGGCGCGTCGAGCAGGGCCTGCACCAGCACGTGCTCGGCGCTGTTCGAATGCAGGTAGCGCGCCACTTCCTCCAGCGGAAAACTGTGGCTGGTGGACAGCGACAGCACGATCGCGTCCTCGGTGGCCGCCGCCTGCAGTTCGAAATTGAACTGGCGGCAGAAGCGCTTGCGCAGCGCCAGGCCCCAGGCGCGATTGATGCGGCTGCCGAACGGCGAGTGGATGACGAGCTGGGTGCCGCCGGATTCGTCGAAGAAGCGCTCGAATACCAGGGTCGATTGCGTGGGCAGCACGCCCAGCGCGGCTTTCGCGCCGGCGAGGTAATCGGCCAGTTGCCGCGCGGCGGCTTCACCCAGGCCGAGTTCGTCGCGCAGCCACACCAGCGCCCTGCTCCCCTCTCCCTCTGGGAGAGGGGTTGGGGGTGAGGGTTCGGTTGTGCCAGAAAGCTCGGCGAAAACCGAACCCTCACCCCTGCCCCTCTCCTCGCTCCTCAAAGCCGGCGCCATCCATGGCGCCTCCCCGCGTGCCCGAAGGGAGAGGGGTTCAAGCAAGGCATCCACTTCCTCGCGCAATCGCGACACCGCGAACGAGAGCTCATCCGTGCGCCCCGGTGCCTCGCCCAGCCAGAACGGGATGCTGGGCGGCACACCGTGCGCATCCTCCACGCGCAGGCGGTCGCGCTCCACGCGCAGGATGCGGTAGCTGGTGTTGCCGAGCTGGAAGATGTCGCCGGCAAGGCTTTCCACCGCGAAGTCCTCGTGCACGGAGCCGATCACCGTGGCCTGCGGCTCCAGCACCACGAGGTAGTCGGCGGTGTCGGGAATCGCGCCGCCGGAAGTGAGCGCGATCAGCCGCGCGCCGCGCCGCGCGCGCACTTGTCGATGCACGGCATCGCGATGGAGGTACGCGGCGCGCGCACCGCGGCGGGTGGTGAAGCCCTCGGCCAGCATGCGCACCACCGCGTCGAAATCCGCACGCGCCAGCGCGCGGTAGGGATGCGCACCACGCACCAGCGCGTACAGCGCGTCCTCGTCCCATTCGCGGCAGGCCACTTCGGCCACGATCTGCTGCGCCAGCACGTCCAGCGGCTGCGGCGGTTGCACCAGCGCGTCGAGTTCGCCGCGGCGCACGGCGTCGAGCAGGGCCGCGCATTCGACCAGGTCGTCACGCGTGGCAGGGAACAACCGCGCCTTCGGCGTGCCGCCGATGTGGTGGCCGGAGCGGCCCGCGCGCTGCAGGAAGGCCGCGATGGAGCGCGGCGAGCCGAGCTGGCAGACCAGGTCCACGTCGCCGATGTCGATGCCCAGCTCCAGCGAAGCGGTGGCTACCAGCACCGCCAGCTCGCCGCGCTTCAGCCGCTGCTCGGCGTCGAGGCGCTGCTCCCTGGCCAGGCTGCCGTGGTGCGCGGCCACGGCCTCCTTGCCCAGCCGCTCGGACAGGTGGCGCGCCGCACGCTCGGCCAGCCGTCGCGTGTTGACGAACACCAGGGTGGTGCGATGCGCCTGCACCAGTTGCGCGATGCGATCGTAGACCAGCTCCCAGCAGTCGTTGGACATCACCGCTTCCAGCGGCAGCGGCGGCACTTCGATGGCAAGGTCGCGCTTGCGCACGTGGCCCGTGTCGATGATGGTGCAATACGATTCTCCCTTCTCCCCTTTGGGGAGAAGGTGGCCCGAAGGGTCGGATGAGGGGCGGGTGCTTGCGGAGGCATCTCCAAGAGCGTGCTCTAAAGTAGATTGTCGCAAGAGCGACCCCTCACCCCAGCCCTCTCCCCAAAGGAGAGAGGGAGTAGAAGCAGCTCCGATGAGGAACTGCGCCACCTCTTCAATGGGCTTCTGCGTCGCCGACAGCCCGATCCGCTGCAACCGCCGCTGGCACAGCGACTCCAGCCGCTCCAGCGTCAGCGCCAGGTGCGCGCCACGTTTGCTGCCGGCCACGGCGTGGATTTCGTCCACGATCACGCTGTGCGTGTTCTTCAACATCTCGCGGCCGGAGGCGGAGCCGAGCAGGATGTACAGCGACTCCGGCGTGGTGACGAGGATGTGCGGCGGCGTCTTGCGCATCCATGCGCGTTCGGCCTGCGGTGTGTCGCCGGTGCGCACGGCGGTGCGGATCGCCACCTCGGGCAGGCCAAGCCTTTCCAGTTCGACGCGGATGCCTTCCAGCGGCTCTTCCAGGTTGACGTGGATGTCGTTGGAAAGCGCCTTCAGCGGCGACACGTAGACCACCCTTGTCTCGTCCGGCAGCGCGCCGCCGTTCGCCACGCCCTCGCGCACCAGCGCATCGATCGCAGCGAGGAAGGCAGTGAGCGTCTTGCCCGAGCCGGTGGGCGCGGCCACCAGCACGTGGCCGCCGTCGCGGATCGCCGGCCACGCCTGCGCCTGCGCCGCGGTGGGCGCAGCGAAACGGCCCGCGAACCAGGCGGTTACGGCAGGATGGAAACCGTTCGGCAGGCGGGCATCCGCTGGCATGCAAGGGGGCGCGATGGCGGTCGGGGACTTCGGATTCTACGCGCCCGCGCCTGCCCGCCAACCGCCATGCATGCGATGCATTGCCGTGCCAAGATGCGCGCTGGCCGTCGCCCGCGAGGATGCCGAGGGGAGTCCGCGGCGCCGGTCCTCATGCGAAGGACATGTATGCGTACATGGCACAAGAAGGCTGCCCGCGGCTTCGCACAAGCCGGCCTGGTCCTGCTGCTGGTGTCGGGCTTGTGCGGGGCACCGTCCGCACGGGCCGCCACGTTGGACCCGGCGGCGCTGCCGAAGATCGAGGCCGCCACGTTCGAGGTGGTGCAGGCCAAGCCGGCCAGCGATCCGCTGACTTACGAAAAGCCGCTGCCGCTGGACCTGCTGCCCTATCAGGAACGCACCGACAAGTACCACTCGATCGGCACCGCGTTCGCGATCGGCCACGGCCGCTACGTCACCGCCGGTCACGTGCTGCTCGCCGGGCTGGACAGCCTATGGGGGCCGCCCGCGCTGCGCGATTCCAAGGGTAATGTCTATGCGATCGACAAGATCGAGAAATTCGCCCTGCGCAAGGATTTCGTGGTGTTCACGCTGGCTACGCAACCCGCCAGCGACGCGGCGCTGGCCATCGATGCCAAGCCGGCCCTGAACACGGCGGTCTACGCGGTGGGCAATGCGCTCGGCACCGGCGTGGTGATCCGCGACGGCCTGTACACCTCCGACACGCCGGAGGAACAGGACGGCGCCTGGAAGTGGATGCGCTTCTCCGCCGCCGCCTCGCCCGGCAACAGCGGCGGCCCGTTGCTGGACCAAAGCGGCAAGGTGATCGGCGTGGTGCTGATGAAGTCGGCCAACGAGAACCTCAACTACGCGTTGCCGATCACCGAGGTGCTGCAGGCGACGGACGACAAAGCGGTGATGGATTCGCGCATGGTTTACCAGCTCGATATCTTCAACACGCTGCAGAACGGCAGTCTCAAGGACGAATTCGCGCTGCCGATGAGACTTGCCGATTTCTATCGCAACTTGCAGACACGTTTCGATGCCACCAGCGAGACACAGCTGAAGGCGCTGCTTGCCAAGGAGTCTGCCGACCTGTTCCCGAACGGCCAGGATTCGGCATCCCTGCTGTATGAGCAGACGCAGGTCAACAGCACGCCCAGGCTGATCGTCCGCGGCAGCGATGGCAAATGGATCCGGGCGGGCTACCAGTCGCGGAATTTCGCGCTCGAAGACAACGGCTACGTGGATATCGCCCTGACAGGCCGAAACATGCTCGTCCACATATCCCGGCCCGACGACATGGCTGGAGCCAAATTCTACGGCGACGCGAAACTGCGGATGGATCTGCTTGCCAGGACCGGCATGTTCCAGCGCGCGGTGGCGGGCGAAAAGACCAAGATCACCTCGCTCGGCGAACCGACGTCCGAGACGGTGCACGTGGATCGCTGGCAGCGTTCCTGGAAGGTGGATGCATGGCCGTTGCCTTACGCGAACGCCTTGGTCGTGGCGTACTCGCTGCCGGTTCCTGACGGCAGCGCGATGCTGATCCGGATCGTGCCGGCGGCCAATGAACACGACACGAAGCTCGACCTGGATGCGCTGACCGACTTCATCGACGTCTCCTTTATCGGCAACCTGGCGCAATGGAAGGAATTCCTCGGGCAGGCTTCGTCATTGCCGGCCGCATTCCACAATATCCATATCGACTTCGACTACGGCCACCGCTTCAGTTACGCCTCGCAGCGCGTCGCCTATTCGCTCACTTCCGACGTGCAGAAAATCACGCCCCGCAGCGAGCTGTGGCTTGGCTTCCGGGTCGTTCTGGAGGGCGACAAGCCGGTCTGGGACGCGACGGTCATGGATCTCTGGGAGGACGAGGGTTCGAACAAGAACAATGTCGACGTTCAACGCTTCGTCGAACCGCCGCCCGGGATCGATGGAGCCATGAGCGACAAGTGGCCCAAGCTGGCGGGACGCCAATATCCCTACAACGGCGTGGCACGCTACGAAGACAGCCTGATGAAGATCGATGTCGTGGCCGCACAGGCCGGGGCGACCTCGCCCAAGGTGCTGTACACCGCTTTCTACGGCATCGAAGGCAACCAGCCGCAGGCCTTCATGAAGAGCAGGCTCGGTCTGCTGACCAAGGACCTGCGGGTGACGGAGCATTGATCGACGTCCCGGGAAGGGCGCGCGAGAAGCCGCACCCTTCCCGGCAGGCAGCATGCGGCAATGCATCGCACCCGATGACGGAAAGCAGGCGTGAAGCAGCGAGACCACTTGGCGCGCAGGGCGCACGACACGGAACAGACGCGGGGCTCGGCATGGCTGCAGATGCCCGACGGCCAGCCTCTGCGCCTGCACGACTGGCCGCTGCCGCAGGCGCGCGGCGGCGTGCTGGTGGTGCACGGACTGGGCGAGCATGCCGGCCGCCACGAACCGCTCGCGCGCTGGCTCAACGTGCATGGCTACGCGGTGCGCGCCTTCGACCAGCGTGGCCATGGGGCAAGCGCCGGACCACGCGGCGTGCTCAACCATCCCGACGACCTGCCGGCGGACCTGTCCGTGGTGCACGCCGACTACGCGCGCACGCTCGGCAGCGCGCCACTGCTGCTAGGCCACAGCATGGGCGGGCTGGTCGCCCTGCGTGCCGTGCTGGACGAACGCATCACGCCGAAGGCGCTGGTGCTGTCCTCGCCCGCGCTGCGCAGCCACGCCTCCAGGGGATTGCAGCGCTTGGCCGCGACGCTGGCGCACCTGCTGCCGAACCTGCCGCTGCGCAACGGCCTCGACCTGGAACGCCTCAGTCACGATCCGCAGGTGGTGGCCGCCTACCGCGACGACCCGCTCTGCCACGACCGCGTCAGTCCGCGCCTCGCCGACTTCATCTTCCGTGCCGGTGCTTCCTGCATCGCCGACGCCAGTCGCCTCGAAGTGCCCGCCCTACTGCTGGTGGCCGGCGACGACGCGCTGGTCGACGCCAGCGGCAGCCGCGATTTTTCCGCTGCTGCCGCACGCACGAAACAGCTCACCACGCGCTACTTCGCGGGGCTCTACCACGAATTGTTCAACGAGGCCGAACCCGGCCGCGGCCAGGTGCTGAGGCAGCTGGAGGAATGGCTGGGGCGCTTGCCTGCCAGCCACCGAAAAGTGACTTGAGCGGCTGAATCAGGGCGCCTGCATGTTTGACGTCAGCATCAGTTGCCCACTTTTCGCAAGCTTGCCCGAGCCGCCGGGTCACGGGCACTTGCCCCGAAGTCAGGCCACGGCAGTGTCGTCGGACTCGGCGCTGGGGCGGGCATAGTGGCCCAGGCGGGTCGTGCCTTCCGGGCTGACCAGATCCACGGAGGTGGTCAAGCCGGTTTGGGTGTGCTGATCCCGCGCCAGCTTGCGCGCTTCAGTGATGGCTCGTGCCAAGGTCAGGCGGCTCGCCAGACAGGTCTGCCCGCGGCAGATGCACCACATACCGGCATCATCTTCCCTGATCGCGAACAGGATGCTCATCGGCGGACGCCTTGGGCTGGGTCAAAGGAGGCCCTGGTCATTGGCTGCCTCAAGCTGCAGGCACATCGCCAAACTCCTGGGGCGAGTACAGAATGCAGGAAAACGGATGGGGCTAATGTCGGCATTCCCTGACGCGGCTGTCAGCGAGCTCCGTGTCGATCGGCCTGTCTGACCCAATCGCCCAGGCAGCACACGTACGCACTGTATAGGTATGCACCTACAGCGCCAAGCAGAACCCTGGGGCGCTGCCATGTGGACATGTCGAAATACCGGATCCGTCCGGATGCCCGAACGCAGGTGTTTCGTTACAGGTTCAGGCCCGTGCAGCGATGTCCAGATCCGCGGCGTCGCCCGGTTCGGCGAGAGCTCGGGCCAGCCGGTTGGCAGCCGTGCGGATTTCCGGCATCGCGGTGCATTCCCACAGGTTGCCGCGCAACAGCGAGCCGATGCCGTAGAACCGCGGCTGCGGTTGGCCCCGGGCATCCAGCAGGCGTCCGTCGGGTTCGGCGGCGATGCCGAGTTGCAGCGGATCGGGCGTGGCCACGCCTTCGTCGAGCAGTTGCGCCAGCAGCGGGTCGCGCGCATACGCGACGGCCGTGTCCAGCCCGGTGGCCTGGAGCACCCGGTCCGCCTCGATCGTGCTCATCAGCTGGGTGGCCCGGCTGCGCACGGTGACGGCCAGCGGTCCGCGGCCATCGACGGCGAGCACGCGGGCGGCATGCACCTGCAGGCGGCCGGAGTCGATCAGCGCCTGCACGGTCTCGAACGAGGCCGGCGCGGTGCGGTGGCGCGATGCCTCCCACGCCCAACGGACGTGCCGCAGGAACTGGCGGCGCTGCGCCAGCGTGAGGGCCTGCCACAGCTTCGCGTTGACCGGCCGCATGCCGTCGATCACCGCACGCCAGTCCGTGCCGGGCGCGTTGGCCATCGCCTCGCGCACCAGCCGCATCATCGGTGCCGCGCCATCGCACGCAAGCAGGGCGGCATTGAGATCGTCCTGGTAGGGATAGGGCGCCAGCGGCACCGGCTGGTGGCGGAACGGCAGCAGGCCGTGGCGCGATACGGCTACCAGTTCCGCCCGGGGCCAGCGTGTGGCGGCGGAAATCAGCGTGTCGACCGCGGTCAGGCCGGTGCCGATCACCAGCACACGACGCGGCGGACGTGCCGGTTCGTCCTGGTTCCACGGATCGAGCATGTAGGCGCCGCTGTTCAACGCCTCGACCGACACGGTCCTGAGCGCACGCGGCGCCAGCGCGCCGATCGCCAGCACCGCCGCATCGACCGTGAGCGCATCGCCATGCTCCAGGCCGATGCGATAGCGCGACTCCGCCGTCCGCTGCACCGACAGCGCCTTGGCGTGGTGCAGATGGAACCTCGCGCCGTGCGCCTGCGCCTCGCTCATGCGCGCATGCACCTGCGCCTGGATGAATTCGCCGAACAGTCGACGCGGCAGGAAGTCGATGCCCTGCGCGTGGCCGAGGCTGCGGCTTGCGTGCTGCAGGAAATCGTCCTTCTGGTCCGCGAACAGTCCCATGCCGGCGGCGCGCACGTTCAGCAGGTGATGTTCGTCCCTGGTCGCGTAGGCCACGCCGCGTCCCGGCGCCTGGCAGCCGGTGATCCAGTGGACGGCGCCCTGGCGATCCGGCCGTCGCAGCAGTTCGCCGAAGACGGCGGCCCCGGCAGCGCCGCCACCGATGATGGCAATGTCAGTCATGCATGGTGTCCTGTTTGCTGGACGGGGACATCTGATCGTGCGGCTCATCCCTCGACGAGTCGCCCGGCATGTCTCCTCCGTGGGTGGAATCAGTGGTTCGCGAGCTCCAGCTCGGCGCGTTGCGGAACGCTGCCCCAACAGCCGGCGGCATCGCAGTCATAGGCGCGATACCGCTCCAGCGCGCCGCCGTACACATGCAGTGTCAGCGCCGGGCGCTGCCCGGACAGGTTGCGGCACCGGTGGGCGTAGTCCTGGTCGGAGAACGCGGCATGGTCGCCGATGCCCAGCGGCGCCGTCCCCCGTGGCACGAGTTGCAGCGACGGCGTCACCGCGATGGCGAACGATTCGACCTGCAACGCGCCGTCGAGCACCAACTCGATGCCCCACAGGCCGTCGTGGTCGTGGATCGGCGTGGCATGCCCGGGCGGCCACGCGATGAGCAGCACCGCATAGTCGTCCGGACCCTGCGGATGCCTCAGCGACAACCGCCGGTAGCGGTTCGCGCCGGCGCCAGCAAGCACGCCAGCCGCGGTGGGGCAACCCTCCCACCACGGCGATTGCGCAAGCGAATGCGCCAGTGAGGCGACATCCCCGCTGCCACCGTCGCCCAGGTTCCGCGCGATGGTGGCCAATACCCGATGGGTCCAGACATCGGTGCCGGTTGCGATGGCATCGTGCATAAACTTCCCCTGAACTCGTGGGCTCGGGGCGAATAGATCATGCCTGTCGTTAAAGAACCGCTAGCCATTTGTCGGCAGAAACAAGGCGATCCCTCACCGCGAAGAACTGCGATGACGCCTGGTCACGAGGTTCGGCAAGGCAAAGGCATTCTGGTCCCGATCTGCTGATTAGCAGCCGTTAGCATGCTGGCCTGCTGCAGCATGCGGCCAAGTTATGGGTAAGTGCACAGCAGTTGGAGGATTGGCTGGCGCGTTTGGTGGGCCCACCAGGATTCGAACCTGGAACCAAGGGATTCGCGTGATCCGAGGGTTTCCCTTCGGCGCGGACTATCTCTTCACCCGTCGCTCCGTGGAGCGGATAGGGTGCGGGACGCTCCAGCCTGTGATGAAGGGCACTCAAGCCCCCAGGTAGTCTCTGCACCTTCCGCCGGTGTACCGGCGGCTTGGCTCAGGGTTGCCACCGGCCGCGTTTGCGCCGCTGAGGTTTCCCTGAATTCATCCCGTTCCCGTCCATGCATTCCTGCATGGCGGCACCTTTCGATGAGTCCCCTGCTCTAACCGTTGAGCTATAGGCCCGTTCGCACATGGTAGCAACGCCCGCAGGCAAAACCACGCTACGCGCACGCTTCGGATTATGCTCTTTGTATGAAATCCGAACTTGGCTGTGTGGTGTGCGGTGCCCCCTTGGCAGGCAGGCAGCGCCGATTTTGCTCGCGAACCTGCAAGAACCGGGATACCAACTATCGTCACCAGAACTATTCCAACCAGCAGTCGCGCGGCCTGTTGCGCAAGCGGCAACTGGTGGAAGCCGCTGGCGGGTGTTGCGCGAGGTGCGGCTATCGCGCGAATCTTGCGGCGTTGACCTGGCGCCATCGCAAGCCCTCGCACAAATCGTTCAACCTCGATCTGCGTGCGCTCTCGAACCGAAGCATGGCCGAGATCGAGGACGAACTGGCCAAATGCATCCTGCTGTGCGCCAACTGCCACGCGGAGGAACATCCCCCCGAGATGGCCACGGCGGGCCGAGGCTTGCGAAAAGACAACGGCCGCATGCGCGTCCGTTGAAAGAGGCATCGTAGACGAGCAGCATCGATCCGCGTCGAGGAAGGACCGCAACTGCCCGGAGCGGTCAGGGGTGGCGCAGCTTGCGCAGCGCCTTGACCTCGATCTGACGGATGCGCTTGCGGGTGGCATCGAACTGCTTGATCGTGCGGATCGCTTTTGCATTGTTGGCTCAGGCTTGCCATCGCCGTGTGTGCGCTGCTGAGGATTCCTTGAATTTATCCTTTCCCGTCCACGCATTCCTGCATGGCGGCACCTTTCGATGAGTCCCCTGCCCTAACCGTTGAGCTATAGGCCCGGGTGGCGGGGAGGGCGCGACCATCGAGCGAGCGAGGCTGCTGACAGCATGCTGTCAGCAGATCGGCATAGTCTGGTCGTCCAATCCCTGTGGAGATCCCCACATGAATACCGAAGCCGTGGCGAAGCGACTGGCCGAACTGTGCCGCAAGGGCGAGTACGAGCAGGCGCAGCGGGAGCTGTACGCGCAGGATGCGGTGAGCATCGAGATGCCGGGCGCGCCTGCGGGGGCGCTGGGCGATGCGCAGGGACTGGAGGCGATCTACGAGAAGGGCCGCCAGTTCGCCGCGATGGTGGAAGCGATACACGCACACGACGTGAGCGAGCCGGTGGTGGCAGGCGACTGGTTCAGCGTGGCGATGGCGATGGACGTCACCTTCAAGGGCCGCGGCCGTACGCAGATGGCGGAGATCGGCGTGTACCGCGTGCGAGGCGGCAAGGTGGTGAGCGAGCAGTTCTTCTACGACATGGGCTGAGCGCGGGCCGGATGCGACGACGGCCGCTTGCGCGGCCGTCGTCGTTGCCCGCCTTGGTGCCGCGGGATCAATCCACGTCGAGGAAGGAACGCAGCTGCTCGGAGCGGCTGGGGTGGCGCAGCTTGCGCAGCGCCTTGGCCTCGATCTGGCGGATACGCTCGCGGGTGACGTCGAACTGCTTGCCGACTTCTTCCAGCGTGTGGTCGGTGTTCATGTCGATGCCGAAGCGCATGCGCAGCACCTTGGCCTCGCGCGGGGTGAGGCCGGCGAGCACGTCGCGCACGGTTTCCATCAGGCCGGTTTCGGTGGCCGAGTCGATCGGCGAGGAGGCGTTGCTGTCCTCGATGAAGTCGCCGAGGTGGGAGTCCTCGTCGTCGCCGATCGGCGTTTCCATCGAGATCGGTTCCTTGGCGATCTTCAGCACCTTGCGGATCTTGTCCTCGGGCATCTCCATTTCCTTGGCCAGCTCCTCCGGCGTAGCCTCGCGGCCGTACTGCTGGAGCATCTGGCGGGAAATGCGGTTGAGCTTGTTGATCGTCTCGATCATGTGCACCGGGATGCGGATGGTGCGCGCCTGGTCGGCGATCGAGCGGGTGATCGCCTGGCGGATCCACCAGGTGGCGTAGGTCGAGAACTTGTAGCCGCGGCGGTATTCGAACTTGTCCACCGCCTTCATCAGGCCGATGTTGCCTTCCTGGATCAGGTCGAGGAACTGCAGGCCGCGGTTGGTGTACTTCTTGGCGATCGAGATCACCAGGCGCAGGTTGGCCTCCACCATCTCCTTCTTGGCGCGGCGGGCCTTGGCCTCGCCCGAGGCCATCGCCCGGTTGATTTCCTTGATGTCGGTGAGCGGCAGGAACAGCTTCTTCTCGATCGCGGCGAGCTTCTCCTGCTCGGCGTCGATCGACTCGCGGTGGGTCTTGACGTTGGGCGACCACTTCTGGCGCTTGCGACCCAGCTCGGCGGCCCACTCGACATTGCCCTCGTTGCTCGGGAAGGTCTTGAGGAACTCGGCCTTGGGCATCTTCACGTGCTTGACGAAGATGTCCATCAGCACGCGCTCGTGGTGGCGGATGTCGCCCACCACCTCGCGCAGCTTGCGCACGAAACCGTCGATCAGTGCGCTGGGCAACTTGAGCTTGAGGAATTCCTCCGCCATCTGGTCGCGCAGCTTGACGATCTTCTTGTCGGTGATGCCGGCGGCCTTGGCGGCGGCCTTCTGGAACTTGCCGTAGTGGTCGCGCAGCAGTTCCATGCGGCGCTTGACCTCTTCCGGGTCGGGACCGCTGGAACCCGCCTCCTCGTCATCGGAGCTGTTGTCGTCCTTGTCGTCCTCGTCCTCCTCGTCGCTCTCGCCGTCGCCGTCCTCGGCGGCATTGGCGGCGGCCTCCTCCGCCTCCAGGCGCGCGGCGTCGGCGGCGGCCTCCAGGTCGAGGAAGCCGGCGAGGATCTCGGACAGGCGGCGCTTGCCGTCCAGATGCTGGTCGTACTCCTCCAGCAGCAGTTCGATGGTCAGCGGGAAGCTGGCCAGCGCCTGCTGCACCTGGGCGAGGCCTTCCTCGATGCGCTTGGCGATGGCGATCTCGCCCTCGCGGGTGAGCAGCTCGACGGTGCCCATCTCGCGCATGTACATGCGCACCGGGTCGGTGGTACGGCCCACCTCGGCGTCCACGGCGGAGAGCAGGGCGACGGCTTCCTCGGCGGCGGCCTCGTCGTCGCCGCTCGCGCCGGGCGCGTTGTCGGCCAGCGGATCGGCGTCTGGTGCAGCATCGTGCACTTCGATGCCAACGCCCTTGAGCACCGCCATGATGTCTTCGATCTGCTCCGCGTCGACGATATCGTCGGGGAGGTGATCATTGATCTCGGCGTAAGTCAGATAGCCCTGCTCCAGGCCCTTGGAGATGAGCGCCTTGATTTCGGACTGTTGCTCGTGGACTTTGTTGTTCATTCACTGACCGCCGCAGGGTTCAAGAACCGGACATTATAGCGATGTGCTGCTTTTTTGACCAGTTTTCAAGGTGGAAAAGTTCGCCGAACTGCACGCAAAAATCGCGCCAGAACGGGGTTTTGCACGTGTCCCAACGCGCCGCACGTTCAGCCCGTGTCGAGCCGGAACGTCACCGGTCCATCGTTGACCAGGCTCACCACCATATGGGCACCGAAACGCCCGGTTTCCACCGCGGGATGCATTGCGCGGGCCAGTTCCAGCAGCCGTTCGAACCAGCGTCGGCCATGCTCGGGCGCCGCCGCGCTGGTGAAGCTGGGACGCATGCCGGAACGGGTATCGGCAGCCAGCGTGAACTGGCTCACCAGCAGCAGGCCGCCGCCGGTGTCGGTGAGCGAGCGGTTCATCTTGCCGGCTTCGTCGGAAAACACGCGGTAGCCGAGCAGGCGTTCCAGCATGCGCCGCGCCTGCGGTTCGCCGTCGTGGGGTTCCACCGCCACCAGGGCCAGCAGGCCGGCACCGATCGCGCCCACGCTTTCGCCTTCGACCTCGACACGGGCGGAGAGCACACGCTGGATCAGGGCGATCATGGCGACCTTGGAGTCTGGCGGGCTTTGATGGTCGAGACGAGAATTCGGCTGTGTGAGGGCAGATTTTCGACGATTCACCGCCCATGGTGGTCCCATGGGGCAAGAAGCGGCGGAAATATGCACCACACAGACGGATTCGCAGGCCGGCCAATCAAAGTCCGACAGACTCCTCATGGCAGGCGAAGTGCGCAGCATAAGCGCGCCGCGCGGCCGGTGGAAGCACGGCTATCCCGTACACTGCGCCGATGCGTGCCGACATGTTCCTCGTCTACCTCCTGCTGCGTCTCCTCGCCCTGTTGCCGCTGCGCACGTTGCAGGTCGGCGGCGCGCTGCTGGGCCGCATCGCGCTGGGGCGGCGTACCCGCACCGCGCACCACGTGGCAGTGAACCTGGCGATCGCCCGGCCCGGGCTGGACGAAGCCGCGCGCGCCACACTGCTGCGCGAGGCGCTGGCCGAGAGCGGCAAATCGGCCACCGAGATCATCAAGATCTGGGGCAGCGGCGCCGAGCGCGCGCTGCGGCTGGTGCGCGAGGTGCGCGGCGAGGCGCTGTTCGACGCCGCGCTGGCTTCGGGCAAGGGCGTGATCATCGCCGCGCCACACCTGGGCTGCTGGGAACTGTTGAATTACTGGCTGTGCCGCAAGACGCCGATGGCGATCCTGTACCGGCCGCCGCGCATCGCCGCGGTAGAGGGCCTGCTGCGCAAGGTGCGCGGCGCGCTGGCGCCGGAGCAGGTGCGTGCCGAGGGCGCGGGCGTGCGCACGCTGTACAAGCGGCTGGCCGCGGGCGGTACGGTGGGCATCCTGCCCGACCAGAAGCCGCGCGCGGGCGAAGGCGAGTTCGCGCCGTTCTTCAGCCGCGAGGCGCTGACCATGGTGCTGCTGCCGCGGCTGGCCGCGCGCACCGGCGCCACCGTGCTGTACGCCTTCGCCGAACGGCTGCCGAAAGGCGCCGGCTACCGCATCCATTTCCTGCCCGCGCCGGACGGCCTCGCCGACACCGACCTCGCCACTGCCTGCGGCGCGCTCAACCGCGGCGTGGAAGCCTGCGTGGACCTCGCGTTCCCCCAGTACCAGTGGCAATACAAGCGCTGGTCGGCCGACGACCGCCCCAGTCCCTACGACATCGAGAACCACGCGCAGGCAAGCTGATCTGCCAGGCCCCGGATCACCCTGTAGGAGCGCACCCTGTGCGCGATGGCTTTGGCTCCGATCCGGCATCAGAGCCATCGCGCACAGGGTGCGCTCCTACGCGGTCCATTCGGATTTTCGGACGTCAACCCAGCAGCACCCGCACGACGTGCGCGGCACCATCGTCGACCAGCTCGACGGGCTCGTCCACGGGCAGCGGCCGGCCATCCAGTTCCAGCACGCCCACGCCGCGGCAGACGCCGTGCGGATTCTCCACGCGGATCGCGTAGCGGGTGAGATGCTGCGCGCCGCGGTGCCGGTAGTCGAGCTCGAAGCCGGGCCAGTGCTTCGGCACGCAGGGATCGATGCGCAGGCACCCGCCCTGCTTGCGGAAGCCGAGCAGCGCTTCCAGCCCCGCGCGGTACAGCCACGCGGCCGAGCCGGTGTACCAGGTCCAGCCGCCACGGCCGGCCAGCTCGTCCATCGAATACACGTCGGCACAGGAGACATAGGGTTCGACCCTGTAGCGCGCCACCGCACCGGCATCATCGCTGTGGCGGATCGGGTTGAAGTAGCCGAACAGCTCGCCCGCGCGGTCGCCGTCACCCAATGCGGCCCAGGCGAAGATCGACCACACCGCTCCATGCGTGTATTGGCCACCATTCTCGCGCACGCCTGGTGGATAGCCCTTGATGTAGCCGGGGTTTTCCCGCGCGTGATCGAACGGCGGTGTGAACAGGCGCGAGAGCCGGTGTTCGCGGTCGACCAGTTCGCGTTCGTTCGCGGCCATCGCCTGCGCCGCGTGCGCCGCATCGGCGGCGCCGGCCAGCACGCTCCACGACTGGGCAAGGGTGTCGATGCGGCATTCTTCGCCCTGCGCCGAACCCAGCGGCGTGCCGTCGTCGTAATAGCCGCGCCGATACCATGCACCGTCCCACGCCTGTTCCAGCGCGGCACGCATGGCCTTGGCGTAGTCGCGCCATCGCTGCGCGCGGGCCTTGTCGCCACGGGCTTCGGCCAGCGGCGCGTAGGCCTCGATGCTGCGGATCAGGAACCAGCCCATCCAGCTGCTTTCGCCGCGGCCGCCCGCACCCACCGCGTTCATGCCGTCGTTCCAGTCGCCCGTGCCCATCAGCGGCAGGCCGTGGGCGCCGCGGGTGAGTGCCGAGTCCAGCGCGCGGGCGCAGTGTTCGTGCAGGCTGGGCTTTTCGTCCGAGCTGCCGGGCTGGAAATAGGCATCGGTGGCGCCGTCGGGAATCGCCTGCCCGGTGAGGAAGGGCAAGGCTTCGTCCAGCACCGCGGCGTCGCCGCTTACCTCGACATAGTGCGCGGCGACGTGCGCCAGCCACACGCGGTCGTCGCTGATGCGGGTGCGGATGCCCTGCCCGTCCGGCGGCAGCCACCAGTGCTGCACGTCGCCTTCGGCGAACTGGCGGCCGGCCGCGCGCAGCAGGTGTTCGCGCGCCAGGTCGGGACGACTCACGCACAGCGCCATCACGTCCTGCAGCTGGTCGCGGAAGCCCCAGGCGCCGCTGGCCTGGTAGTAGGCGGTACGCGCCCACAGCCGGCAGCTGGCGACCTGGTAGAGCAGCCAGTCGTTGAGCATCAGGTCCAGCGCACGGTCGGGCGTACGCACCTGCACCGCGTCGAGCAGGCCGTTCCATTGCACGGCAACCGCGGCCAGCACCGCGTCGAGGTCGATAGCGCGGTATCTGGCCACCATGGCCTGCGCCGCGGCCTCGCCGGGCGCATCGCCGAGCAGCCAGCGCAATTCGATTTCGGTGTGCGGCGGCAGCTCGATGCGCAGCTGCAACGCACCGCAGGGATCGAGCCCTGCGCCGAAGCGGCCGGGCAAGGGCGCATCGCCACGCAACGCGGCGGGACAATCCACCGCGCCCAGCGGACCCAGGAAGCCTGCGCGGTCGCCGCTCATGGCCTGCTGCGCCCCGCCCAGGTCGGCGAAGGCCACGCGGTCGCCGAAATCCGGTCGCCAGCGGTTGCGCGCGAACAGCGCACCGGTCTTCTCGTCACGCGCGGTCTGCACGAAGGGCGCGGACACGGCGCCGTTCGGGCCCAGCGCCCATTCCACGTAAGCGGTGAACGACAGGCGCCGCATGCGGGGGGAGCGATTGGCCAGCCGCACGCGCGCCAGCTTCAGCGCGTCGTCCACCGGCACGCATTGCACGAGCTCCAGCGCGATGCCGTGGGCGTCGGTCTCGAAGCGGCTCCAGCCCTTGCCATGGGTGGCCGCGTACTTCGCGCCGGCGACGCGGATCGGCAAGGCGGTGGCGCTCCACAGCGCGCCGTTGTCCTCGTCGCGCAGGTACAGCACCTCGTGCGGGCTGTCGCTCACCGGATCGTTGGGCCAGGGCGTGAGCGGGTTCTGCTGGCTGTTGATCGACCATGCGTAGCCGCCGCCTTCGGCCGAGACCAGGAAGCCGAACGCGGGGTTGGCGATCACGTTCACCCAGGGCTGCGGCGTGCAATCGCCCTCGGCCAATTCGACCCGGTACGCGCGGCCCTGCTCCACGAAACCGCCGCAGCCGTTGGGGAATTCCGGCGCCGCATCGACCGCGGCGGCGTCGCGTGCCGGTCTGGTGGCGCGCAGCGGTGGCGCGGGTGCTGCGGGTGTGGCGACGGAAACTGCAGGCCGCGGTGCCGCTTCACCATCCAGCACCAGCCGCGCCACGCAGGCCAGGCCGTTGCGCAGGTCGTCGCCGATCGTCCCTTCCTGCAATGCGAACAGCTCCGCCTTGGGCAGGCCATCGCCGGCTTTCAATTGCGCCTGCTGCGCCTTGACCAGCGGATCAAGCACTGGCTGAACGGCGGCATCGTCCGTGGTGAGCAGCACCACGTCCATCGCGCAGCGCTGGGCACGCCACAGCTGCTGGGCGCGCAGCAACTCCTGCACGCGGGGCAGGTCGGCCTCACTGCGCAACCGCAGCAGCGCGACCGGGCGATCACCGGAAATGCCCGCGGCCCACAGCGTAGGCGCACCACCGTGGCCGCGCGCGATTTCCTCCGGCGCAGCGCGTTGCGCGGGGTCGCTGACCAGGAGCGCATCCAGCCAGTGTGCGGCGCGGACGGCTTGCGCTTCATCGATGCCGTATTGCCGCAACCGTGCCTGTGCCTGCTGCATGGCTCCGTCGAACAGGCGCGCAGCCGCGTCCTCGGCGGCGGCCTGCGTGGCCAGCGCCAGCGCGCCAGCGCGACTGTCAGCCAAGCTTGCCCACAGCAGCACGGTGACTTCGCTGTCAGGTGCCAGCGTGAAATGGCGGCGCTGCGCGAACACCGGATCAAGCACGCAGCCGACGCCGCCGCCCAGCGCGGCACCAGCCTGCAGTCCCTGCGCATAGCGCAGCGTGCGGCCGCGGCCGAGGAAACGCATGCGATCCGTCTCGATTTCCGATGCGGCGGATTCGGCGCCCGCGATCTGCAGCGCCTGTGCGGCCCAGACCGTGGCCTCGTCGTTCGAACGCTTGCGCCGCGTGGCCAGCAGCAGGGCAAGTCCGGCGTCCCATCCGGTCTGCACGAACATCTTGGAGAACGCGGGATGCCCATCGTCCGCGCCCGCCGGACCCAGCACCAGTTCGGCGTAGCTGGTGACCGACAGATGGCGCACGCGATCGCCGTGGTTGCTCAGCGTGAGCCGGCGCAACTCCACGTCCGCATCGGCGGCCACCGCCACCTCCAGCATGCAGTGCAGGCTGTGATGGCGGCGGTGGAACGTGGCGCGGCCGGGCTCGAACCGCTTGGCGTCGTCGGGCGTGTCGTGGCCGAACGGTTGTTGCGTGGGTGACCAGACCTCGCCATTGCCCTCGTCGCGCAGCAGCAGCCAGCTGCCCCAACCATCGACCGTCGGGTCCTCGCGCCAGCGCGTCACCGCCAGATCACGCCAGCGGCTGAAGCCGGCGCCATGGCGATCGATCATCAGGGTGAGCTGGCCGTTGGAAAGCAGGCAGTGCCGTGGTGCAGCGGAGGAAACCATCATCGGCGGGATTTCATGCGGCGAAACGTCGAGCATGCGGGGCCGCGCGCATTCACGGCGTCAATGCACGGCGAACGGCACGCTGGCCGGCGATCATTCGCCACATTCCGTGCATGCCCACCGCCATCCCGCATCCCCCGCTGGAATCCGGCCCGCAACTGCAGCATCTGCAGAACAAGGCCTGGGCCTACTTCCAGTACGAGACGAATCCGCACAACGGCCTGGTGGCGGACAAGACCGCGCCCGACTGGCCCGCCAGCATCGCCGCCACCGGCATGGCGCTCACCGCGTATCCGGTGGCGGTGGAGCGCGGCCTGCTCGACGAGCACACCGCGATCGCGCGCACCCTGGCCACCCTGCGTTTCTTCCGCGACAGCGTGCAGGGCGAGGCGGCGGATGCCACGGGGTACCGCGGCTTCTACTACCACTTCCTCGACATGCACACGGGCAGGCGCGCATGGCAGTGCGAACTGTCCACGGTGGACAGCGCCTTCCTGTTCGCCGGCATGCTCACCGCGGCGGCGTACTTCCGTGCCGACACACCGCAGCAGCGCGAGATCCGCGAACTGGCCGACCTGCTGTACCGTCGCGCCGACTGGGCCTGGGCGCAGGCCGCGGACGGCACCATCGGCCACGGCTGGCGGCCGGAGAGCGGTTTCATCCAGCACCGGTGGCAGGGCTACGACGAAGGCCTGCTGCTGTACATGCTGGCACTGGGCTCACCCAGCCACGCGCTGCCGCCCGCCGCATTCGAGGCCTGGGCCTCCACCTACGAGTGGAAGCACGCCTACGACATCGATTACCTGTATTGCGGGCCACTGTTCACCCACCAGCTCTCGCACGTGTGGATCGATTTCCGCGGCATCCAGGACGCCTTCATGCGCGGCAAGGGCATCGACTATTTCGAGAACAGCCGCCGCGCCAGCCTGGTGCAGCAGCGCTACGCGATCGACAATCCGCTGAACCTCAAGAGTTACGGCGAGCAGTGCTGGGGCATCACCGCCAGCGACGGTCCCGGCGAAACCACGCGCACCATCGACGGCACGCAGCGCCAGTTCTACGGCTATGCCGGGCGCGGTGCGCCGTGGGGCCAGGATGACGGCACGCTGTCGCCGTGGGCGGTGGCGGCCGCGCTGCCGTTCGCCCCGGAGATCGTGCTACCCACGCTGCACCACTTCATCCACACGCTGGCGCTGCACGACCGCCACCCCTATGGCTTCGAGGCCAGCTTCAACCCCACCTGGGGCGGCGACAGCGCCTGCGGTTGGATCTCGCCCTATTTCTTCGGCATCAATACCGGGCCGATCCTGCTGATGATCGAGAACCAGCGCAGCGGCCTGCTGTGGCAGCTCTTGCGCGGCTGCCGGTATATCGTGGACGGCCTGCGCGCCGCCGGCTTCAGCGGCGGCTGGCTGGACGCGCACGGCAAGCGGTCCTGAAATCTTCCGGTGGCGCAGCGCGTCACCGACATCCATTCAAACAAGCGGAGCAAGACGATGGAACTGGGCATGGTCGGGCTGGGCAAGATGGGCGCCAACATGGCGGAGCGGCTGGTGCGTGGCGGCCACAAGGTCACTGGCTACGACCCCAGCGCCGACGCGCGCCAGGCGGTGGCGGCCAAGGGCATCGGCGGCGCCGACTCGCTGGCGGCGCTGGTCAGGGCGTTGCCCGCGCCGCGCGTGCTGTGGCTGATGGTGCCCGCGGGCAAGGTCACCGATGACACCGTCAACGCGCTGCTGCCGTTGCTGTCGAAAGGCGACACCGTGATCGACGGCGGCAACTCCAACTACAAGGACACGTTGCGCCGCGCCGCGCTGTACGCCGGACACGGCCTGGGCTACGTGGATTCCGGCACCAGCGGCGGCATCTGGGGCCTCAAGGAGGGCTACAGCATGATGGTGGGCGGCGACGCGAAGACCGTCGACGCGCTCAGGCCCATCTTCGAAACGCTGGCGCCCGCCGCGAACCAGGGCTGGGGCCGCGTCGGTCCGGCGGGTTCCGGCCATTTCACCAAGATGGTCCACAACGGCATCGAGTACGGCCTGATGCAGGCCTATGCCGAAGGCTTCTCCATCCTCGCGCACAAACAGGAATTCGGCCTCGACTTGCACCAGGTCGGCGAGATCTGGCGCTACGGCAGCGTGGTGCGTTCCTGGTTGCTCGACCTCACCACCGACGCGTTGGGCAAGAACCCCAGCATGGACGGCATCGCGCCCTACGTGGTCGATTCCGGCGAAGGCCGCTGGACCGTCGACGAGGCGATCGACCTCGACGTGCCCGCCCCCATCATCACCGCCTCGCTGATCGAGCGGCTGCGCTCGCGCGACACCGAATCGTTCTCCGACAAGCTGCTCGCGGCGATGCGCAACGAGTTCGGCGGGCATGCGATCAAGAGCGAGCCGAAGTAAGGGCCTGCCCGAACAGCGTCATCCCGGCTGCAAGCCTCAGCCGGGATGGAACGGCCAGAACTTCGGTATCAGCCACATCGACAGCGTGCAGAACAGCGCGATCAGCGGGATGCCCACCTTCATGAAGTCGGTGAAGCGGTAGCCGCCGGCGTAATACACCATGGTGTTGGTGGGATAACCGACCGGGGTGGCGAAGGAGGTGGCGGCGGCGAAGGCTACGGCCACCACGAAGGGGCGCGGGTCGGCGTGCACGGCATGCGCCACGCTCATGGCGATGCCCACCATCAGCACCACCGAGGGATTGTGGCCCATCAGCTCGGTGAGCAGGGCGGTGAGCAGGTACACCATCAGCAGCGCGGCGAGCGGGCCGTGGTTGCCGACCAGGCCCAACCCGGCGTGGACCACTTCATGCGACAGGCCGGTCTTCTCGATCGCGGTGCCCAGCGGCAGGATCGCGCCTAGCAGCACGATGATCTTCCAGTCCATGCCCTCGTAGACGTCCTTGCGGCCGAAACAGCCGGTGAGCGCCATCGCTGCCGCGCCGCAGATCGCGGCCACCGGGATCGGCAGCCAGCGCAGGCCGGAGACCACCACCACGCCGGCCATGATCGCCGCCGCCACGATCGCCTTGCGCGACATGCGCCGCGCATCGTCGCGCTCGCTCAGCACGATGAAGGCATCGTCGCCGCGCAGCTGCGGCATGCTGTCCTCGTCCACCAGCACCAGCAGCACGTCGCCCACCGCGAGGCTGACGTCGCTGAGCTTGTCGCGCAGCACCTGGCCGCGGCGATGGATCGCCAGCACCACCGCATCGGGGCGGCGGCCGAGGTCGGTCTCGGCCAGCCGCCGGCCCTCGGCGAGGCTGGCCGGCGCCACCATGATCTCGGCGAGCACGCGCGGATGGTCGGCATCGCGCACGTAGCGGCTCTCCGGCACGTTGTGCAGGTGCGCGCGGCGCTGGAACTCCTCGATCTTCTCCCAGTCGCCGCGTACCAGCAGCACGTCGCCGGCCTCCATCTGCTGCGAGCGCGGCGACCACATGCGCCGCTCGCCACGCAGGAGCTCCAGCGGGTACACGCCGTAGCGTTCGCCCAGCTGCGCCTCGCCGATGCTCTTGCCCAGCAGCGGCGACTGCGCGGTGAGCGCGAGCTCGGTGACGTACTTGCCGATCTCCACCTCTTCGATCTCGTCGGCGTCGATGTGGCGCGGCAGCAGCCAGCGCCCCACCAGCATCAGGTAGACCATGCCGGCCACCGCGAGCAGCACGCCCATGCCGGTGAACTCGAACACGCCGAAGGCGGGCAGGCCGTGCTTCTGCGCCAGCGAGTCGGCGAGCAGGTTGGACGAAGTGCCGATCAGGGTGCACACGCCGCCCATCTGCGCGGCGTAGGCCATCGGCATCAGCACCCGCGCCGGCGACGTGCCGGTGCGCTGGCACACGCGCAGCGCCAGCGGCAGGAAGGTGGCGACCAGGGCGATGTTCTTCACGAACGCACCCAGCGGCGCGATCGCCAGCATCAGGGTGAGCGTGAGCAGCCAGGGCTTGCGGATGCGCATGAGCAGCCGGCTGAGCGGCTCCAGCACGCCCGAACGCTCGATGCCGATGCTGAGCGCGAACATCGCCGCCACCGTCACCGTGGCCTCGTTGCTGAAACCCGACAGCGCTTCGGCCGGACTGACGATACCCAGCACCACCAGCGCGGCGAGCACCAGCAGCGCCACCAGGTCGATGCGCAGTTTTTCGCTGGCGAACAGCACCATCGCCACCGCGATCACGGCCACCACCGCCCAGGCTTGCCAGCTCATGCGGCGGCTCCCTGTCGGGCGAGCGCCAGCGGCGTTCGGCGTGATGTCGACATCGGGGTCATCCTGGTGCCAGCGGCGGCGGTGCAGACTGCATGCTACGCGACGGCGGCGCAGGCGCAAAACCGCATGCATGCCTCGTTCACCACGATCCGGGGCAGAATGCACGGATGAACACGCCGCTTTCCCTCGAAGCCGCCGGCACCCGGCACCAGCCCACCGTGGCGCTGGCGCTGGGCGCGGGCGGGGCCAAGGGACTGGCGCATATCGGCGTGATCGAGGAACTGGAGGCGCAGGGCTACCGCATCACCGCGATCGCCGGCAGCTCGATGGGCGCGCTGATCGGCGGCATCCACGCGATGGGTAAGCTCGATGTCTACCGCGACTGGGTCAGCGCACTGGCCAAGTTCGACGTGCTGCGGCTGGTGGACTGGACCTTCTCCGGCGGCGGCCTGATCAAGGGCGAGAAGATCATCGGCACGCTGCGCGGGTTGATCGGCGACGCGCTGATCGAGGAACTGCCGCTGGCGTTCACCGCGGTAGCCACCGACATCGACCGCGAGCGCGAGGTGTGGCTGTCGCGTGGCCCGCTGTTCGACGCGATCCGCGCCTCGATCGCGATCCCCACCATATTCCGCCCGCATCACATCAACGGTCGCCGGCTGGTGGACGGTGCCCTGCTCAACCCGGTGCCGGTGACGCCGCTGATCCGCGAACCGGCCGATTACCTGATCGCGGTGAGCGTGGACGGCGCGGCCACCGAGCCCACGCCACCACCGCCTGCCGGCGATGAAGGCGCCGACGCGCCCGGCTACCGTCAGCGCATCGGCGCCTTCATCGGCCGGCTGATGCCGCACGGCGGCAACGGCGACGCGCCGCGCGAGCCCGGCGCGCTCGAACTGCTCACCCAGGCGATGGACCTGATGCAGGCGAACATGGCGCGACTGCGCCTCGCCGCCTACGAGCCGGACCTGTTGATCCAGCTGCCGCGCAACATGGCCAGCCCCTACGAGTTCTACCGTGCCCGCGAGCTCATCGAGCTGGGCCGGCAGCAGGCGCGCACGGCGCTGGCGCACTGGCCGCGCGGCCACACGCCATCGACACAGGCGCAGCCGTAGGAGCGGCTTCAGCCGCGATCCCCCACGGTCGCGGCTGAAGCCGCTCCTACCCAAAACACGAACGCAACGCCACGCGCGTCAACGCGGCCCGTGCGTCCGCAGCCAGTTTTCCAGGTAAGTCTTCAGCACCACCGCGTTGTTGTGCTCCTCGTCGCGGGCACCGTAGAGCAGGGTGACGACATGCTTCGCGGCGCGCTCGGCCAGCGGCCGCCAGTATTCGGTGCGCTTGTCCAGCTCGCCGGCGTAGCGCTGGCGGAAACCCTCCCAGCGCGCCGGATCGTGGCCGAACCACTGGCGCAGCGCGGTGGATGGCGCCAGCTCCTTGGCCCACAGGTCCAGCGGCACATCGTCCTTCTTCAGCCCGCGCGGCCACAGGCGGTCGATCAGCACGCGGTAGCCGTCGGATTTTGCCGGCGGCTCGTAGACGCGTTTCACGGCAATGCTCATGCACGCAACTCCCGCAAGGGTATGCGTTGCAGCATACGCCCGCGCAGTCATGCGGGCGTGACGTGGATCAGAGCTCCTCGACCTTCGTCACCTTGCCCCGGCGCATCAGCCAGGCCACGCCGCGCAGGTCGGCCAGGCCCACCCACAGGCGATCGAGCATGCCGTACTTGGACACGCCCGCGGTACGCGGGCGGTGGCCCACCGGCACGCTGGTGCTCTGGAAACCGGCGCGCTTCACCAGCGCGGGCAGGTAGCGGTGCATGTGGTCGAAGTAGGGCAGGCGCAGGAAGGCCTCGCGCTCGAACAGCTTGAGTCCGCAGCCGGTGTCGGGCGTGGCGTCCCGCAGCATGCGCGAGCGCACCGCATTGGCGATCTTCGAGGAGATGCGCTTGTTGAAGCTGTCGCGCCGCGTGGTGCGCCAGCCGGCGAACAGCTTCACCTCCGGCGCCGCGGTGTCGCGCGCGGCGAGCAGCTTCGGGATGTCGGCGGGATCGTTCTGGCCGTCGCCGTCCAGCGTGGCGATCCAGCTGCCGCGCGCCGCGCGTACGCCGTTCCACACCGCGGTGCTCTGGCCGCTGCGGGTGACGTGGTGCAGCACGCGCAGTTCGGGGTGCTGCGCCTTCTGCGCATCGAGCACGGCACGGCTGTCGTCGGCGGAGTCATCGTCGACGTAGACCACCTCGTAGTCGACCTTGCCGCGCAATGCGGCGGCGATTTCGGCGAGCAGCGGCGGGATGTTGTCGCGCTCGTTGAACACAGGAACGACGACGGAGAGCTGGGGCATGGCAGAGCCTTGATGGAAACGAATGCAGCCGTGCGACGGCAGGACGTATTTTAGTCCGAGGTAGCGTAGGAGCGGCTTCAGCCGCGATTCGTCCGCTTGGTCGCGGCTGAAGCCGCTCCTACGCCGCCCCTGCAACTGCGTCGCGATTTCAGCGCAATTTGCCGAGGATGCCCTCGAGCTCGTCGTTGCTGTGGTAGTGGATCACCAGCTTGCCGCGACCGCCGCGGGCGGCGGCCACCTCCACGCGGGTGGCGAAGCGTTCGGCCAGTTCGCGCTCCAGCGCGGCGATGTTGGGATCGCGCGCAGGTGCGCTCTTCGCCTTGCCCTTGGGCGCGGCCTGGGCGCGGCGTGCGGCGTCCTCCAGCTCGCGCACCGACCAGCCCAGGGTCGCCGCCTGGCGGGCGAGCGGCACGGCAATGGATTCATCCAGGGTGAGCAGGCAGCGCGCGTGGCCCATCTCCAGCTTGCCGTCGTCGAGCAGCTTCTTGATCGGCTCAGGCATCTCGGTGAGGCGCAGCATGTTCGACACGGACGCACGCGAGCGGCCTACCGCGTCGGCGGCCTGCTGGTGGGTGAGGTCGAAGTCCTCGATCAGGCGCTTGATCGCGTCGGCCTCTTCCAGCGGAGTGAGGTCCTGGCGCTGGATGTTCTCGATCAGCGCCATCGCGGGCACCGCGACCTCCGGCACCTCCTTCACCAGCGCGGGAATCTCGGCGAGCTGGGCGCGCTGGGCGGCGCGCCAGCGGCGTTCGCCGGCGATCAGTTCATAGCTGTGCTTGCCGATGGCACGCACCACCACCGGCTGGATCAGGCCCTGCACCTTGATCGAGGCGGCCAGTTCGTCCAGCGCCTCGTCGTTCCAGTGCCGGCGCGGCTGGTACTTGCCGGGCTGGATCTGCTGGATCGGCAGCGTGCGCAGCTCGCCTTCCTGCTCCAGCACCGGCGTGGCGGCGCCATCGCCGCCGAGCAGCACGTCCAGTCCGCGACCCAGTCCCCGTTTCTTTGCTGCCATGCCTCAATCCTGGTGGTTGGCGGCGGGCGCCTTCAGCACCACGCCATGCACGCCCGGTGCGGACGGCTCGGTAATGTCGGTCGGATCGTCCGCTTCATGCGGCTCCACCGGCGCCGGCGGCAGGCCGCGTTCGCGGCGGATGACCTCGCCGGCCAGGCCGATGTAGGCGATCGCGCCGCGCGAGCTGCGGTCGTACAGGTGGATCGGCTGGCCGTGGCTGGGCGCCTCGGCGAGGCGCACGTTGCGCGGGATGATCGAGCGCAGCACCTTGTCGCCGAAATGCGTGGTGAGCTGGGCGGAGACCTCGTTGCCGAGGTTGTTGCGCACGTCGTACATGGTGCGCAGCAGGCCCTCGATCTCCAGCTTCGGGTTCAGCCGCTGGCGCACCGCCTTCACCGTCTCCAGCAGGCTGGAAAGGCCTTCCAGCGCGAAGTATTCGCATTGCACAGGGATCAGCACGCCGTCGGCGGCGGTGAGCGCGTTGAGCGTGAGCAGGTTCAGCGAGGGCGGGCAGTCGATCAGGATGGTGTCGTAGCGGCCACCCACCGTGGCCAGCTGCTCCTTCAACCGGTGTTCGCGCGCCAGCGTGTCCATCAGCTTCAGCTCGGCGGCGGTGAGGTCGCCGTTGCCGGGCAGGACATCGTAATGGCCGTCGGTGGCGACCACGGCGTCAGCCACCGTGGCCTCCTCCAGCAGCACCGCGCAGCCGTTCGGGCGCGCCGCGTGCTTGTCCACGCCGGAAGCCATGGTGGCGTTGCCCTGCGGATCCAGATCGACGAGCAGCACACGGCGCTTCGCCGCGGCCAGCGCCGCCGCGAGATTCACTGCCGTGGTGGTCTTGCCGACGCCGCCCTTCTGGTTGGCGACAGCGATGATGCGTGCCATGTCGTCGATCGTATGCGCGAAAGGGAAGCTAGATTAGCAGGCCCGGCAGGCCGGGTTCAGTTGTCCACGCGGTCGAGCACCACCAGGTTGCGTTCGGCATCCAGCCCCGGCACCGCCAGCGCGTGGATGCCGCGTACCGCGAAGCCGGACGGCACGCCGGGCAATTCCTCGGCCGGCGCCTTGCCCTTCATCGCCAGCCAGGTGCCGCCGGGCACCAGCAGATGCCCGCCCCAGGCCAGCATGTCGGCGAGGCTGGCAAAGGCGCGCGCGGTGATGCAGTCGAAGCTGCCTTCGACGTCCTCCACCCGCGACTGCACGGCGCGCACGCCATCCAGCCGCAGCGCGCGGATCGCCTCGCGCAGGAAGCGGACCTTCTTGCCGTTGGAGTCCACCAGCAGGATCTGCCGCCCCGGTGCGGCGATCGCCAGCGGGATGCCGGGCAGGCCGGGGCCGGTACCGAGGTCGGCCAGGGTCTCGCCCTGCACGAACGGCAGGATCGCCAGCGAATCGAGCAGGTGGCGGGTGACCATCTCGGCCGGGTCGCGGACCGCGGTGAGGTTGTAGGCAGCGTTCCAGCGCTCCAGCAGGGCCTGATAGTCCAGCAGGCGCTCCACCGCGCCAGCGGGCAGGGCGAGGCCGAGCGCGGCGATGCCCTGTTCCAGGCGTTGCTGCAGGGCGGCGCGGGCGGTCATGCGGTATCCACGGCGATGGCGGGCCGGCCAGTATCCGGCAGAACGGTCTTGCGATCATCCATGATCGCCAAATTCAGACGGGCAAAAAGGAAAACCCGCCGGGTGGCGGGTTCAAGGCTTGCTTGCGGCCCCTGTCGCGCGGCGCTCTCCGGCGGCCTGCGTGAAGTGCGCGGCGTCTCAGGCGAGATCCAGCTCCACCCGGGTCACCATCACGCCGCGCGCGCGCAGCGTGCCATTGAGACTCTGCTTGAGTTGCTGGCCCAGCGCGCGCCGGTCGCCGGTCACCGCCTCGGCCTCGCCGTGCAGCGCTTCCAGCGCGCCGCGGCGGATCAGCTGGTCGGCCTGCTCGATCACCGCATCGGCACGCTCGGGCTCCAGCACCTGCCAGTACACCGTGCCACGCACGTCGCGCGAGTCGGCCAGCGGTTCCTCGAAACGCAGCACGCGACCGCCCAGATCGATGCGATGTCCTACCCGGTCCAGCAAGGGCAGCACCACGTGAGTGCCTGGCTGCAGCAGGCGCACCGGCTTGCCGTGGCGGTACAGGCTGAAGACCTGGCCGTCCGGCACGTGCTTCACCGCCATCGCGGCAAGTGCGAGCAGGCTGAAGGCAGCGGTGAAGATCAAGGGAAGCATGGCTAGAAAAATCAGTGCGTTATCTGTCGATTGTTGTGATTTGACAGGAACTTGAGAATACAGCCACATGAACCTGCGAAGATTAATCTTTATTTAACGCCGGTACTCTGCTGCTTGCAAGTACCTGTTTCATTCATCTTTGTCGGCATCGGCCGGCTCGCCTGAAGGGCAAGCATCGGCCGTACCAGCCGGCCCGGCCAACGGCGTGCACGCCCGGGAATGCCGCACATCCGGGCGCGCGGTCACGTTGCAGGTGTCGATTTGATCCGCCTTTTGCCACCCGGGCTCGTCCGCGCAAGGCGGCGCAATGGCGGCAGGACAAGGCCCCGGCCGGTGCGGCCGGGGCAAGTGTGGACGCGCCGCGTCAGAACTTGCCGGCGCGGAAGTCGGCGATCGCCTCGTGGATCTGTTCGGGCGTGTTCATCACGAACGGCCCGTAGCGCGCCACCGATTCACCCAATGGGCGGCCTGCGACCAGCAGCACGCGCGCCGCTGCCTCGCGACCGCCGATGCGCACGCTTCCGCCCGGCGACAGCACCGCCAGCTCGCTGCGCGCAAGCTTGTCGCCGGCCACCTGCGCATCGGTGCCGTCGAACACGTAGGCGAAGGCGTGGTGGCCTTCCGGCAGCGGAATCTCCACTTGCGCGCCCGGTTCGACCGCAATGTCCAGATACACCGGGGCGGTGACGATGCCCGCCACCGGACCGGTGGCGCCGGCCAGTTCGCCGGCGATCACCTTCGCGGTGACGCCGTCGGCCGGGTGCACCGCGGGGATGCGCTCGGGACCGATGTCCTGGTAGCGCGGCGCGGTCATCTTGTCGGTGGCTGGCAGGTTCACCCACAGCTGGAAGCCCCACATCAGGCCGTTCTCCTGCTGTGGCATCTCCGAATGCAGAATGCCGCGGCCGGCGGTCATCCACTGCACGCTGCCGGGCACGAGGTCGCCGCGGTTGCCGTGGTTGTCGCCGTGCTGCATGTGTCCGGCCAGCATGTAGGTGACCGTCTCGAAGCCGCGGTGCGGATGCTCGGGAAAGCCGGCGATGTAGTCGTCGGCGCTGTCGGAACGGAACTCGTCCAGCAGCAGGAAGGGATCGAGCATGTCCAGCCCGGGCTGGCCGATGATGCGCTTCAACTTCACGCCCGCGCCGTCGGCGGTATCGATGCCGCGGATGCGGCGAATGATGCGGCGTTCGCTCATGACGATGCTCCGGTGAGGTGATGCCGCCAAGATGCGCGCACGCGGCACCTTATCCAAGCGCCCCGGCGGAAACGGATCGTTCCGCCGGGGCGACGATGGCGGATGCGTTCACTCAAGCCAGCGGAACGCGCGGCGCAGCTCTGCTTCGGCGTGTTCCGGATAGCAGCGGCCGTGGGCGAGGATTACCCGGCGCGGTTGCCATGCCATGACACGCTGCAGGCAGACGCGGGCAACGGCGCGGTCGCGGAAGGTGAAGCGCATGTCCAGCGGCGTCTTGCCGTCGGGGTCGAGCACGCCACCCAGCCGCGCGATCCAGCGCATGGCCGGGCCCAGCTTTGCCGCCTCGAAGTTCTCGATCAGGTCGGCGAGGATCAGCGTGCTGCTGGCGCGGTGCAGGAACACCACTTCCTCGATCACGCGGCTGCCGCGGAAACGCAGCTGGTCGAGCTCGGCGGCCCAGGCCGGCTCCGGCACGTCGCCGAGGTCGGCGTCGAAGGCGACCTCAATGCGCTGGCTGGCCGCGCGTTCGCGCACGCCGGGCGAGGCCCAGGCAACGGCGCCGGGATAACGCCGCTTCCACGCGGCGATGTGCGTGTAGTGCAGCTTGTTCGGCGAGACCAGGTGGAGCACCGGACCCAGCGTGTCGATCGCGGCGAACAGCGCCGCATCAGGCGCGATCGGCGAATGGCACCACAACCCGCCGTCGGCCAGCCGTGCCACGGTCATGCGGGTGGGAAACGGTGCGCTGCCGCCCAGCGCGGCCATGCGTACGATGGGGCCGTCGACGATCCACAGCCCGGATGCGACCGGCTTGAGCGTGTTCAGCGGCTCGTAGAGCGGCGAGGCGGCATTCACGTGCTGCTTCCTCCCCGCCGCGTCGCGGTTTCAGTGCACCCAGTGCCCGCTGCGATGGCGCGGTGGCGCGCTGTCGCCGCCTTCGGGCTCGGCATGCCGCTGCACCATCGCCTCGAGTTCTGCTTCCGTGACAGGCCTGGCCTGCCAGTACTGGCCCACCGCGTCGAGCACGGCAGGCACCTGCGAGAGGCACTCGTCGTACTCCTCGTCGCTGAGCTTCTCGAATTCGGCGTCGGCGCTGAGCACGCCGTCGTCCACCGCCAGCGCCATCACCGGGCCAAGCAGCTCCATCAGCTGCGGGTCGTCGGCGAGGCGGCCTTCCCACAGCGCGGCGCGCAGGTCGATGCCGCGGCTGAAGCCCTCGCACCAGCCGGCCGCCGACAGCGCGGGGCCGGTTTCGGTGTCGATCTCGCCGAGGATGGGCTCGTAGGCGTCCACATCGAGTTCGGCGCTGATCGAGTCGTTGAGCTTGGCCAGGAGTTCCAGCACGCGGTTGCCCTCGGCCTCGTCGGCGAACGGCTCGTGCAGCACCTCGGGCAGCCATTCGTCCGGCAATACCTGCAGCGGGCCCACCGCCAGCGCGCTGAGCAGGCCGTGCACGCCGTCCAGCAGCAGGCGGCCGTCCTCCCCATTGGTGTGGGCGCGCAGGTAACGGTCCAGCTCGTCGAGTTCGTGGTCGGTGAGCGAACTGGGCCAGTCGGTCTTGCTTGTGTTCATCGTGTATCCAGTTCCAGCGTCACCGGCGTGTGGTCGGAGGGGCGTTCCCAGCGCCGCGGTTCGCGGTCGATCGCCGCGGCAACGGCGGCGGGCTTCAAGGCCTCGCCGAGCAGGATCAGGTCGATGCGCAGGCCCATGTTGCGCCGGAACGCACCTTGTCGATAGTCCCACCAGCTGTAGTGGCCGCCCTCGGCTTCGAACAGCCGGAAACTGTCGGCGAGGCCGAGGTCGGTGATCGCCTTGAGCGCTGCGCGCTCGGGCGGCGAGCACAGGATGTCCTCGCCCCAGGCGGCGGGGTCGTGCACGTCGCGGTCGGCGGGCGCGATGTTGAAGTCGCCCAGCACCACCAGGCGCGGATGGTGTTCGATCTCGCGGCCGAGAAACTCGCGCACGCGTTCCAGCCAGTGCAGCTTGTAGGCGTATTTCTCGTCGCCCACCGCCTTGCCGTTGACCACGTAGAGGTCGACGACACGCAGGCCGCCGACACTGGCGGCAAGGATGCGCCGCTGCGGGTCGTCCAGCCCCGGGATGTCGGTGACCGTGTCGGCGAATTCGCCCAGCGCCTCGCGGGCGAGGATCGCCACGCCGTTGTAGGTCTTCTGGCCGGAGAACACAGTGCGGTAGCCGGCAGCGGCCAGTTCGGCCACGGGAAACTTCGCGTCCTCAAGCTTGGTTTCCTGCAGCGCCACGATGTCCGGCTGCGCATCCGCCAACCACTGCGTCAGCTGCGGCAGGCGCACCTTCAGCGAGTTCACGTTCCACGAGGCGATCTTCATGCGGGCATTGTCTTCATGCGGGCATTGTACGGGATGCCCGTGAACGGCCTCTGCCAGCTGAATCGCCGGCACCCCCGGCCGCCGCCGCGGCGGTTTTCCATGTAAGCTCGTCGGGGCAAGGGCCGGGGAGGACCCGGATTTCCTGCTCCATGTTGTGGTTGGGCGCTCCCGCGTCTGGCCGCAAACCATTCATGTTTCAAGGGTATGTGTCATGTCGGAACGTCAGAGCGGTACGGTCAAGTGGTTCAACGACGCCAAGGGCTTCGGCTTCATCACGCCGGAAAGCGGTGAAGACCTGTTCGTGCATTTCCGCGCGATCCAGGGCAACGGCTTCAAGTCGCTGCAGGAAGGCGAGCGCGTCACTTTCGTCGTCACCAAGGGCCCGAAAGGCCTGCAGGCCGAGGAAGTGCAGAAGGCCTGAGCCTTCGGCACTCCGCCGCCTCGAAAAGCCCGCCGCATGGCGGGCTTTTTCGTGGGCGCGCTCAGCGCAAGGGCTTCACCATGTGATCATGGCGGTGGCCGGACAGCATGCGCTCGCCGTCCACGGCAAAACCCAGTTTCCGGTAAAGCCTCTTGACGCCGGGTTTGGCCTCGTCCACCAGCAGGCCCGCCCGCGTGTGTCCAGCGGCAAGCGCCTCGGCACACACCGCCTCGATCATCCGTGCGGCGAGACCGCGCCCGCGCTGCGACGGCGCCACCGCCAGCGCGTCGAGGTAATACTCGTCGGGCGCGCTTTTCGTCTCGTGGCGCAATGCCCTCGACGGATCGCGCTCACGCAACCGCGCCAGCGAAGCCGCGGCCAGCGCAGGCTCGTCGCGGCCGGGATAGGCGAGGATCACCGCCACCGCGGCGCCATCCTCGTCGAGCACCCGCATGTGCTCGTGGCTGTAGCGATGGCCGCGTGCCGCGAACAGCACGCGGAACACCGGCCAGACCTCGCGCGCCGTGCCTGCCCCGGCCAGTTCCAGCGCCAGCGCCGCCAGCGCCTCCACCAGCAGCGGCACCGCGACGTCGGCGTCGTCGGGACGGGCGCGGCGCCACTGCAACCCGGTGGTCACCGCGTCATTCCAGCAGGCCGTGGCTGCGCAGCAAGGCTTCCGGTTCGGGCTTGCGGCCGCGGAAGGCGATGAAGCTTTCCAGCGCGGGGCGGCTGGCGCCCACCGCGAGCACCTCGCGGCGGAAGCGTGCGCCGGTGGCGGGATCGATCACGCTGCCGGCATCCCTGGCCGCATCCTCGAACGCGCCGAAGGCGTCGGCGCTCAGCAACTCGGCCCACAGGTAGCTGTAGTAGCCGGCCGCGTAGCCGCCCGCGAAGATGTGGCTGAACGCGTGCGGGAAGCGGTGCCAGGCCGGCGGGTGCAGCACCGCCACCTGCTTGCGCACCTCGGCCAGCACGGCCAGCGCGCGTGCACCCTCGGCGGGGTCGTAGCCCAGGTGCAGGGTGAAGTCGAACAACGCGAATTCCAGCTGGCGCACCAGGAACAGGCCGGCGTGGAAATGCCGTGCGGCCAGCATGCGCTGGAACAGTTCCTCGGGCAGCTCTTCGCCGGTCTGCCAGTGGCGCGCGAACAGGTCCAGCGCCTCGCGGTTCCAGCCGAAGTTCTCCATGAACTGGCTGGGCAGTTCCACCGCGTCCCACTCCACGCCGTCGATGCCACCGATCGAGGGCAGCGCGATCTCGGTCAGCAGATGGTGCAGGCCATGGCCGAACTCGTGGAACAGGGTGAGCACGTCGTCGTGGGTGAGCAGCGCGGGCCGGCCCTCGGTGGGCGGCGCGAAGTTGCAGGTGAGGAAGGCCACCGGCAACTGCTTCGCGTCGCCGTCGTCGAAGCGGGCGCGGCAGACATCCATCCAGGCGCCGCCACGCTTGCCGTTGCGCGCATAGAGATCGACGTAGGCACCGGCGAACACGCGACCGTCGGCGTCCTTCACGTCGTAGTAGCGCACATCGGGGTGCCACACATCGACGCCCTCGCGCGGGGCGAGGCGGATGCCGTAGAGCTTGTGCACGATGGCCCACAGTCCGTCGATCACAGCGGGCAGCGCGAAGTAGGGCTTGAGCTGCTCCTCGTCGAGGTCGTAGTTCTGCTGGCGCAGCTTCTCGGACGCGTAGCCCACGTCCCACGGCTCCAGCATGTCCAGCCCCAGCTCGGTGCGCGCGAACTCGCGCAGCGTGGCCAGCTCGCGCTGCGCCACCGGCTTCGCGCGCGCGGCGAGGTCGTGCAGGAATTCCATCACCTCGGTAGGCGAACCGGCCATCTTGGTGGCCAGCGATTCCTCCGCCGCATTGGCATAGCCGAGCAGCTTCGCGGCCTCGTGGCGCAAGGCCATGATGCGCTCGATGCGCGCGGAGTTGTCGTACTTGCCCGCGTACGGGCCCTGGTCGGAAGCGCGGGTCTGGTAGGCCCAGTACACACGCTCGCGCAGGCCGCGGTTGTCCGCGTAGGTGAGCACGGTCTGCACGCTGGGCTGCTTCAGCGTGACCAGGTAACCGTCCAGCTCCTGCTCCTTCGCGTACTGGTGCAGCACCGCGCGGCCGGACTCGGGGATACCGGCCAGGTCGCGCTCGTCGGTGACGTGCTCGTGCCAGGCGTCGGTGGCGTCCAGCACCGCGTTGGAGAACTCGGTGGAGAGCTTGCTGAGCTCTACGCCGATCTCGCGGAAGCGCGAGCGCGCCGGCTCCTCCAGCGCCACGCCGGAAAGCCGGAAATCGCGCAGCGCGTGTTCCACCAGCGCGCGTTCGGGGCGGCCCAGCGCGGCGAACGCCGGCGCGTCGGCCACCGCCTGCACCGCGGCATACAGGTCGCGGTTCTGGCCCTGTTCGAGGCCGTAGTCGGTGAGCTTTTCCTCGGCCGGGCCGTACGCCTCGCGCAGCGCGGCGCTGTCGACCACCGAATGCAGGTGCGACACCGGCGCCCAGGCGCGGGCGAGGCGTTGTTCCAGCCGCTCCTGGCTCAGCATCACGTGCGCGAAATCGCGCGGCGCGCCGGGGGCGACGAGTGCGTCGATGGCGGCGCGGTCGCCGGCGAGGATGGCGTCGATCGCCGGCGCCACGTGTTCGGGGCGGATGCGGGAAAACGCCGGCAGCGCGTCGTCGGTCAGCAGCGGATTGTCTTGGTTCATGGAGGCTCCTTGTCGCCGTGAAGCGTGGCGAGCGGATCGGGCGAAATCAAGCGTGGCCGCGTGACGGATTCAGTCGTCATGCCGATGGCGTAGCATCCGCGGCATGTCGCCGACCGATCTGGCCGAACTGATGGGACGCACCGCGATGTTCGCCCACCTGGGCGAAGCACAGCGCGCGGCGCTTGAGCGCCAGATGCGCTGGCTGTGCCTGCCCGGCGGCCAGTACCTGTTCAAGGCCGGTGAACCGGCCGACGCGCTGTACCTGCTGCGCAGCGGCAGCCTCGGCGTGTTCGACGGCCCCACCACGCTGCTGCACCAGCTGGCCGCCGGCGAATGCATCGGCGAAATCAGCCTGCTCAGCGGCGGCCACCACCGCCTCGCCGTGCGCGCGCTGCGCGATTCGGAGCTGCTGCGGCTGGACCGCGGCGCGTTCGAGGCGCTGATCGAGCACCATCCCCGCGCGATGCTGGACGTGGCCCGCGTGGCGATGCAGCGCCTGCTGCAGAACGAGCGGCGCGACACCGCGCCGGACAAGCCGCGCACCTTCGCGATCCTGCCGGTCGACGCCGGCGTCCCCGTGCGCGCACTGGCGCTGCAGCTGGGCAAGGCGCTGGAAGCGCACGGCAGCTGCGCCGTGATCGACGCCGAACACGGCACCGGCCGCGGCAGCGACTGGTTCGCCGAGCGCGAGGCGCAGGCGCGCTTCGTGATCTATCTCGACAGCAACGGCGATGCGCTGTGGCGCCAGCGCTGCCTGCGCCAGGCCGACGTGCTGCTGCTGCCCGCGCTGGCCGCGCAGCCGGCGCGGCCATGGCCGGAAGCCGCGCCCGGCCACCCGTCGCGTGCGCGGCACCGTCCGCGCCACCTGTTGTTGCTGCATGCGGGGCGCCAGGTGCAGCAGGGCGCGGCGCAGCGCTGGCGCGCCCAGTTCAGCGGCGTGCTGCAGCACCATCACATCCGCGGCGAGGACGACATCGCGCGGGTGGCGCGCCTGGTCAGCGGCCACGGTCGCGGCCTGGTGCTGGCCGGCGGCGGCGCGCGCGGGCTGGCCCACCTCGGCGCACTGAAAGCGTTGCGCGAGGCAGGCCACCGCTTCGACGCGGTGGGGGGCACCAGTATCGGTGCGATCATCGGCGCCGGCGTGGCGGACGGCTGGGACACGCCGACGCTGATGCGCAAGTACCACACCGCCTTCGTGCGCGGCCGCCCGCTGTCGGACTGGACGCTGCCGCTGGTGGCCCTGACCCGCGGCCGCCGTGCCGCGATGCTGTTGCGCCAGGCGTTCGGCGCGATCGACATCGAGGACCTGGCCACGCCGTTCTTCTGCGTCTCCACCAACCTCTCCGGCGCAGGCCGCGTGGTGCACCGGCATGGACCGCTGTGGCTGTGGCTGCGCGCCTCCAGCGCGATCCCCGGCGTGCTGCCGCCGGTGCTGCATCATGGCGAGGTCTACGTGGACGGCGCGCTGGTGGACAACCTGCCCACCGACGTGATGGCCGTCGACGGTCTCGCCCACCTCACCGCGGTGAGCATCCGCGCCGACATCGAGCTGCGCAGCGGCATCGAGGATTTCGCCACGCCGCCGTGGTGGCGCCTGCTGCTGCAACAGCGCCGCGGCCCGCGCTGGCCGGGACTGGTCTCCACACTCACCCGCGCCGCGATGGTCAACAGCGAGGAAGCCAGCGAGCACTGCCGCGGACTGGCGCAGCGCCTGATCACTCCGCCGCTGGACCACATCGGCATGCTGGACTGGAAGGACTGGGAGCGTGCGGTGGAGGCGGGCTATCGCGAGACGATGCGCGTGCTCGAAGCCGAGCACACCTGACTCCCCTCTCCCGCAAGCGGGAGAGGGGCTTTGGCGGTGCGGCTAGAATGCGCGCATGAACTCCCTGCGCAGCTACAAGGGCATCGCCCCCGTCCTCGGCGAACGCGTCTACGTCGACCCCATGGCCAGCGTGATCGGCGACGTGGTGCTGGCCGAGGACGTCTCGATCTGGCCCGGCGCGGTGCTGCGCGGCGACGTGAACCACATCCGCGTCGGCGCGCGTACCAACATCCAGGATGGCGCGATCGTGCACGTGGCGCACGCCGGCCGCTATGGACCGGGTTATCCCTGCCTGATCGGCGCCGACGTCACCATCGGCCACGCGGCGGTGGTGCACGCCTGCACCATCGGGGATGGCTGCCTGATCGGCATGCACGCCAGCGTGCTAGACGGCGCGGTAGTGCGGAAGCACGGCTTCGTCGGCGCCGGCGCGCTGATCCCGCCGGGCAAGGTGGTGGGCGAACGCGAGCTGTGGCTGGGCAACCCCGCGAAGTTCGTGCGCGTGCTCGATGACGACCAGGTCGGGCAGCTGCTGTACTCGGCCGCGCACTACGTGCGGCTGAAGGACGACTACCTCACCGGCTGAGCCTGCTCATTGCGACGCGGCCGCATCCGCCTGCCGCGCGCTGATCGCTGCCGCTTCTTCCGCGTGCCGGCGGCCGAGCATGGTGCGCTGGGCATCGAGGTAGCCGCCGAGCAGGGCCAGCTTGTAGTTGTTGGCGTTCAGCTCGTAATGCGCGGGGTCGTACTTGTAGTTGCCGACGTCGTAGGCGCGCAGCAGTTGCAGCTCGCGTTGCGCCTCGTCGAGATCGCCTGCGGCGATCGTCCGCTCCACATCCTCGCAGGCCGGCTTGAACGCCTCGCGCAGACCGTCCAGCGCGGTGCGGTTGTGCGGGTCGAGCTGGAGCACGCTGAAGTAGAACTCGAACGCGTTGCTGCCCACCGGCGCGACGCGCCGGCCGTCATGCAGCGCATCGCCGGCGAGGCCGAGCAGGATGCGCACGCCATTGCCGTCGGACGGCCCGGTATCGGCGCGGGCGTTCCAGTGCCACCAGCCGCCGCCGGCCGCCAGGATCAGTGCCAGGAGACCACCCAGCCAGACCGGGCGGCGAGAAAAAAGCGAAACGAGACCTTGCATGACATCCTGCCTGACGCGACCGTGGCGGCAAGCTAGCGGCGCATCATGTCAGCGCGATGACTCGGCCAGGCGCAGCCACCGTGATCGGCCGGACGGAAAAGGCCGGAGACCGGCCCTTTCCATCCGCATCAGGCAAGCGCATCAAGGCAGCAACTGCACGGTCGCTCCGTAGGCGCGAGACGCGAATTGCGAGAAACGATCGCGCCACGAGAGGTTGTTGGCGCCCATCCAGCATGCCGCGCCATCCACCCAGCCCGTGAGCGCGTTGTCCTTCGAGGAAATCTTGCGGCTGTAGCATTCGCCGAAGGAATCCTTGTAGCGGTAATCCTGGTTGCTGTACGTGTCCGTCACTCCGGTAATTGCCGTCTGGGCCGAATTGATCAGGATGGTGTTGTTTCCGTCGAACGCATTGTCGAGCGTGGCCGAGACGGGCAGGGAAAGCAGGGGTTGCAGGGCAACCGACTGCCTGAAGCCCTGTTCCTTCACGTCGGAATATTGCTGGTAGGTTCCGTCGGGCTGTTCGAAATAACCCAGGTCGAGCTTGAGCGGATAGCTGCGATGCTCGCGGAGAATGGTCGTCCGGCGCCCGTCGGTCCGCGTCGTGGTCGAATCCACCGTCGAGGTCTGCACGATGTTTTCGCCTTCGCTGTTGGCCGGCAAGGAGTAGTCCTGCGAGTTGGAGAAGGCGACGTCCTGCGCCACTTGCGTCTGCACCACGCCATGCGAAGTGGCCACCACGCCGGTGATGGTGAACCTGCGGTTCGAGGTGACGGTGATGTTCCCGCCGGTCACATCGTTGTTTGCGTCGGTGGTGAGGTTCTCGACCACCTTGGGCGTGGGCGCGGCGGCCAGGGTATTCGAAATAACCGAACCCGTGACGCGCTTCGAGCCATGGTCGAGATACAGCAGCAGGTTGCCGGCCACGCTGAAATACTGGTTCGCGTTGAACACGCTCAGCGAGACGGTATGCGTCTTGCCGTCGTCGAGCAAACCGGCAAACGGGGTGAGGTCGACGCGATAAGGCGTGAAGGACAGTGTCTGGACGCCCGGAATCGGTTCCCACAGCCACGGGTTGCCGGTGCCGCCGGTGTAGATCCACGGGTAGACCGGCGCGACGCCGGCCGGCCGGCCATCGATGCTGACCTCGGTCTCGCGGAATGCCGTGTTGTTGCAGCCGAAGAAGCTCAGGTTTCCCTGGTCGTTCGGGTTGCAGGAGTACCAGATCTCGTCGTTGCTCTGGCTTTGCGCATAGACGTCCAGGTACGCGCGCTCGATGTTCCTCGGCAGCGAGGCATAGGTTGCCGTGTACTGGTCGGTCGTCGTGTTCAGGGCATAGGTGCCATTCGTCGGATTCGCGTTCATGGACAGTACGACGTCCGGGCGCGGCTGCAGGCTGCCGCCAGCGTCGCCATCGTGCCCATGGCCATTGCCGTGGTTCCCGTGCGCGTTGCCATGGACCAACGGATAGAAATACAGGGCCGCCGAACCGCTGAGCTTGCCGTTGTAAGGGCCCTCCACGTAGTTGACGAAGTCGGAGTGGCCGGTCTGGGCAACCGCGAACAGGGCGCTGTAGTCGGTCACGTCACGTTCGACATGCCAGGTCGTGGCATTGGGCGGCGCAACGCTGGGTTCCTGCGTGGTGCCGAAATAGAGGATCGCGCCACCCAGCCAGATGGAGCCGGTGCGATCGAACTGGTTGGTGCCGAGCATGCTGACATCGACCGTGAGCACGACTTTTTGCCAGGGCCCGGGGCATCCGGCAGGCGGCGTGTAGCTGATCGGCGTCGGGCCGCTGGGATTGTCGAACGACTGGTTGGTGTACAGCGGCACGACGCAAGGTGTCGTGGGCGGCCGCGGCACGGCGGGATCGGCGGTGGCCACGTTGTGCGAGCCGACCATCAAGGACTGTGCGAAGGCATTCGACCAACCCCCGCATGCCAGCATCGCCAAGGCGCACTGCGCGACGGGCAGTTTCAGGTTCCGGACAAAGTGCAATCGAATCGACATGGCACCCCTCCCTTTCACTGCGCCGACGCAGCGGCGCTGATCGCGTTGGACGGACCGACCGGACTGCTGGCGGCGGCGGAAACATTGCAGGCATGCCACGTCGACCCGGCAGCGGCCAGGTTTCGGGCGAACATCCCCATCTGCAACATGTGGTTACCCCTTGCGCATGAGCCAGCCCATGACCTTGCAAGCATCGTGGACAGGCTCCACCCCCCCCGCGCCGGGCATGCTGGCACCGGCGGTTTTAGACGGGGTCAAATGCCCGTGCGGAAAGGTGACGCGGTTGGCAGGACGCGCGTGCGCTCAGACCGTCGCGCGCAGGGCCTGGTACACCGGCTCCGTGTCGGGCCGCCGGCCGTGCCACAGCTCGAATGCTTCGGCCGCCTGCTCCACCAGCATGCCGAGGCCATCCCAGGCGTAGCGCGCCCCTGCCGCCTTCGCCCACGCGACGAAATCGATCGCCGCCGCGCCATAGGCGAGGTCGTAGCAGAGCGCACGCGCGCCCACCAGGGACATGGGCAACTTCAATCCCCCGCCCAGCACGCCGGCCGAGGTGGCGTTGACGATCAGGTCGTAGCTGCCCAGGTCCGCGAGATCGTTCCAGTAGCGGGTATGCACGCGCGCCGGTTCGCCGATCGCATCGGCCAGCGCATCGGCGGTTTCCGGCGTGCGGTTGACGATAGTCAGCGTCTGCACACCCGCGTCCAGCAGCGACCACGCCACGGCACGCGCCGCGCCGCCCGCGCCCAGCATCAATGCATCGTGGCCGCGCAAGTCCACGCGATGGCGTTCGGTGATATCGCGCACCAGCCCGGTGCCATCGGTGTTGTGCGCGGCGAGCCGGCCGTCGGGCAAACGGGTGAGCGTGTTCGCGCTGCCGGCGCGCATGGCCGCCTCGCTACGCTCGTCTGCCAGCGCGGACGCGGCGCCCTTGTGCGGCAGGGTGACGTTGGCGCCCGCGCCACCAGCGGCGAAGAACCCGCGCACCGCCGCAGCGAAAGCCTCCGGCGCGGCATCGGTGGTGCGGTACTCCAGCGCGATGCCGAACTGCCGTGCGAAGGCCTGGTGGATGCGCGGCGACAGCGAATGCGCGATCGGGTGGCCGAACACGGCGAACTGGGAGGGCTGGCTCATGCGGTGCTCCTGGGAATGGGCGGCCATTGTAAGACCGCCCGTCGTGCGGCCCGCCGGGCCGTCGCAGGTTCTGAGATGGCGGGGCGGCATGCTGCGCCCCATCGCCGCGAGGACACCGCATGCGCCCGACCGCCATCGACCACCACCGCCACGACCGCCTGCTCGGCATCGCCCTGCTGTGGCTCGCCGCCGGCGGCGCACTGCTGCTCACCACCCTGGTGCCGGCGCACACCGCGCTGCTGGGCTGGGCGCCGCTGCTGTGGCTGCTGGTGGCGCCGGCGGCGCTGCTGCTGATTCTCGAGCCGGGCCTGCCGCGCCAGCTGCTGGCGCGGAAGCAGGTCCGCCGCCGGCACTGATTCCATCTGGCAGTGGAACGGCGCGTGGCCAGGATGGCCGCGTGCAGGGTTGCCGGGCCGGTGGTAGGAGCCGCTGACCGCCCGGCTGCGCGCGGAGCGCGTCCGAAGCCGGCGCTGCAGGGAATGCGGCAGCCGGTTCGACCCGCTTCAGTTGCCGGCGTGGTCGCGCTGGAGCGGCCGGTTGCCGATGCCCTGGCGCTTGCGCTCCATCCGGCGCAGGAATTCGCGCATCACGCGCAGGTACAGCTCGCCGCCGAGATGCGCGTCCTCGACGCCGGCATCGACCGAGGGATTGTCGTTGACCTCGATCACCACCGGCCTGTCGCCAACCTGCTTCAGGTCCACGCCGTAGAAGCCGTGACCTACCGCGCTGGTGGCCTTCAGCGCCAGCTTCACCACCTCGGGCGGCGCCTGGTCCACCGGCATCGTCTCGAAGCCGCCCGACTTCGCGTCGCCCTTGGCGGCATGGTTGTAGATCTGCCAGTGGCCGCGCGACATGTAGTACTTGCAGGCATACAGCGGCTCGCGGTTGAGCACGCCGACGCGCCAGTCGAATTCGGTATAGACGTATTCCTGCGCCAGCAGCAGCGCGCTGTGCTGGAACAGCTCGCCGCTGGCCTTGTCCAGCGCCAGCTCGTTCTCCACCTTGACCACGCCGCGCGAGAACGAGCCATCCGGGATCTTCAGCACCAGCGGGTAGCCCAGCCGCGCGGCCACTTCCTTCATGCCCTTGCTGTCGTCGCGGTAGAGGATCTCGGTGCGCGGCACGGCGAGCTTGCGCGAGACCATCAGGTCGTTGAGGAAGATCTTGTTCGTGCAGCGCAGGATCGAGGTCGGATCGTCGATCACCACCATGCCCTCCTTCTCCGCGCGGTGGGCGAAGCGGTAGGTGTGGTTGTCGCTGGCGGTGGTCTCGCGGATGAACAGGCCGTCGTACTCGGCGAGGCGCTGGTAGTCGTTCTTGCCGATCGGCTCGACCTCGATGCCCAGCTCCTTGCCCGCCGCGATGAAGGACTTCAGCGCCTTCCGGTTCGACGGCGGCATCTGCTCGTTGGGGTCGACCAGCATCGCCAGGTCGTAGCGGTACAGCTTGCGCGCGCGCGGCTTGCGCCACAGCTTGCGCGAGAAGCGGTCCAGTTCCTCGGCGAACGCGTCCTCCTGGGCGTCGTCCAGCGTGTGCAGGCCCACCGGCTTGATCGAGCTGACCTGCCACACGCGGTCGCGCTCGAACTCGATGCGCAGCAGCGGGCAGGGGAAGGATTCGAACACCTGCCGCGACAGGTCCTGCAGCGCGGGATAGGCGGTCTCGCCGAAGTAGACCAGGATGCCGAAGTCGGTGGTGTCGCGGCCGCCAGCGGGCAGGAAGTGGGTGAGCTTCTGGTTGAGGTCGTCGATGTTCACGCCGTACAGAGAACGCCGGCCCAGGTCGTTGATGGTGCGCACCGAGGGCATCACCTTGTGCCCGCGCGCCTCGGCCAGCAGCGACACGTAATAACCGGTGCCCAGGTACTTGTAGCTGCGGCACAGGTTGATCACGTGGGTGCGCTCGTCGTCGCTGCCTACCGGCTCGCGCAGGTAGTCCATCGCGCTGACCACGTCCACGGACGGGTAGTAGGAGCCCCAGTCGGAGGCTTTCTCGACCACGATGACCAGACGAGCCATGTCACCACTCAGGCTTGCGATTGCGGGGACGCCCTGCGGGCGGGGCGACAGGGAACGCGAGCGCGCAGTTTCGCACAGCACGACCGCGCCACAAGGCGTGGCACTGAACCTTTTCTGAGCGCCCGGGCCGCGCCGCGATTGCCGCTCCGCCGATCGGGCACTACAGTCCGCCCGGTTTCCCGCCGTGCCTGTGCGGCTGGCCGCATCGTCCGATCCGCATCGTCCGACCCAGGGAGTCCATCGCCATGCCGCCGGCCAACGTGCGCATCCGCTCCGCCGAACTCTCCGACCTCGACGACCTGGTGGCGCTGGAGGAACACAGCTTCGACAGCGACCGGCTGAGCCGCGCGCAATTCCGCCGCCACCTGGACAGCGACAGCGCGAAGGTGCTGGTGGCCAGCACCGGCCCACACCGCTTCCTCGGCACGGCCGTGGTGTTCTTCCGCAAGCGCAGCGGCGTGGCGCGGCTGTATTCGATCGCCACCCACCACGAGGCGCGCGGCCTCGGCGTGGGCAGCGCCCTGCTCGACGCCGCCGAACAGCTGGCGCAGCGGCGACGCTGCCGCGCGTTGCGGCTGGAAGTGCGCACCGACAACCATGGTGCCGTGCGCCTGTACGAACGGCTGGGCTACCGCCGCATCGGCCACGCCCGGGACTACTACGAGGATGGCGCCGACGCCTGGCGCTACGAGAAGCTGCTGGCGATGCAGGGCGCCTGAAAACCCGCGCAGCCTTGCCGCGTGGGCGGCAAGGCTGGTTTGCCATTCACGAGCGAGTTGCGGTCGTCACCGGTGATCGTGGTTCGCCGCTTCCGCCGCCGCCTTGAGTTCACGGTTGGCCTGGTCGAGCAGGTCCTTCGCCTTCGCCGCGTGGCCTTCCATGTCCCATTCGTTGGCCTGCTGCGCGGCGACGATGCGATGGTAGGCCTGGTCGGTGAGCCGCTGCGCCGCGGCGATGTTCGGATGGCGGTGGCCGCTGACGTCGCGGACCGGCTGTGCGGCGAACGCGGCAGCGGCGACCAGCGCCAGTGCGGAGGTCAGGACGACCCCTGTGAGCTTCTTCATGTGCGTCTCCCCGGTTGAGTGGATGCCACGCAGCGCGGCCGCGGCGGCGTGGCGTGGCGTGGCGTGGCGAATCTAGCGCGGCCGCGATTCAAGTTCCTGCGCCGCATCCGTTCGGCGGGCAACAACTGGCAGGGCGGAATCGAGATGTGCGAGATTGTTGAAAGCCTGGGCACCCGTGTGAGGTGTCCGGTGCACCCTCGGGAGCCATCTCATGTCTCTGTACCGCCTGCCCCTGCGTTCATTGGCTTTTGTTGTCCTGCTCGTTGCAGGCGGCGCCAGCCTCGCGGCGACGCCGCCGATCACCCTGCCTGACGGCAGGACGGTGCAGTTGTCCGCAAAAGCCATCGAATCGCTGCCGAGACTGAGCGTGTCCGCAACCGCACACGGGAAAACCGCCCGCTACGGTGGCTACGACCTGCGGCAAGTGCTCGAGGCTGCCGGGGTACGGGCCAGCGCCTTGCGCGGCAGGGCCATGACCACCATCGTCACCGTCTCGGCGCCGGACGGTTACCACGCCGTGTTCGCCCTGGCCGAGCTCGACCCCACGCTGGGCAACCGGCAAGTGCTGCTGGCCGACCGCGAGAACGGCCAGCCGCTGCCGCCCGCTACCGGCCCGTGGCGGCTCGTGGTGCCCGCCGACCAGCGCCCGGCCCGCTGGGTGCGGCAGGTGAACGCCATTGCCGTTTCGAATCCGCAGGCAGCGCGCACGGATCAAGGCCCCCGATCCGCGACAGCCGCCGCCGCGCACTGACTCGCCGCGGCGACCCCACCGGCCCGGCACACGGACCGCCGGGCCGCGGCTCATCCCCCGAGCGGCGAGCTGATGCGCTGCTGCGTGGCCGCGTCCGGCCGCGCCACCAGCGCGCCGGTGCGCGATAGGCTGACGCTGTAATGGCCGCCGTCGACCAGCGGCAGGAAGGTGCCGCTGCCGTACACCGCATCCACCATCGGCAGCGCACGCGGGTATTGCCGGTGCAGATCGAGCAGGTCGAAGCCGTCGGCGGAACCGAGGCCGATCACGGTACGCGGCGCGCTCGCCTCCTGGGCGGGATCGTCGTAGCGGCCGTCGATGCGGTCGAGCCGGTACAACGGCGGCAGACCCGCGAGCAGGACCGGCAGTTTCCACTTCAGCACCACCGCCTCGACACGCCAGTCGTCGCCCGCCAACTCGAGCTGGCGCATGCTGCCGTCGGGCCAGGCCAGCGTGACTGCCCAGCGCTGCGGCGAGAGGATGTGCGCGTCGATGTCGACCACCGGGGTCTCTTCGCCCAGCAGGCGGTAGCCGCGCAACGCCCAGCCACCCACGCCGAGCAGCACGGCCAGCGCGAAGCACACCGCACACAGCAGCGCATGCCAGCTCGCGGCCAGCCGCGCACCGGCATCGAGGCGGCGCCGCAGCGTCACCAGCTGCAGCAGGCTCAGCAGCAGCAGGACCGCCGCCAGCACCAGCAGCACGGTGGCGGGCAGGCGCAGCAGCTCGATCGGGTTCATCGGAGGTTTCCGCTGGGAAGGCTCGCGCATGATAAGCCGCACCGGCACGCTCGCTATACTGCGAGCGTCATCGGCGGCCACGGCCGCCGAGCACGCCGTTCCGTCCTTCTCCACTGGTACCCGACCATGCGCCGTCCGCTGCTGCTGCCGCTCTGCCTCGCCGCCGCCATGCTTGCCGGTTGCGGCAACAAGGGCCCGCTGTACATGCCGAACAATCCGCACCCTCCGGTCTACGTGCCGCCGAAGGCACAGCCCGCGCCGGCCACTTCGCAGACGGCACCGGCGCCGGCGACCAGCAGCAGCATCCCCGCCGCCACGCACTGAGCGCGTCGATGCTGCGCTTTTCGAAGATGCACGGCCTCGGCAACGACTTCGTCGTGCTCGATTGTCGTGCCACGCCGTTCGCACTGGACGTGGCGCACATCCGCGCGCTGGCCGACCGCCGCACCGGCGTGGGCTTCGACCAGCTGCTCAGCGTGGAACCGGCGCGCGACCCTGGCTGTGCGTTCTACTACGGCATCTGGAACACCGACGGCTCGCCCTCGGGCCAGTGCGGCAATGGCGTGCGCTGCGTGGCGGCGTGGCTGCATCGTGCCGGCGCGCTGGCGCTGGGCGAGGCGGTGCGGCTGGAAAGCCCGTCCGGCCCGGTGACGGTGCGCCTGCTCGACGCGCACAAGGTCACCGTGGACATGGGCGCGCCGGCGTTCGCACCGACGCGGGTTCCCTTCGTGGCTGAGGTCGAGGCGGATCGCTACGTGATCGAGGTCGATGGCACGGCGCTGGCCATCGGTGCGGTGTCGATGGGCAATCCGCACGCGGTGGTGATGGTGGACGAGCTGCCCAACGGTGCGGCGGAAAGGCTGGGCCCGGCGCTCAGCACGCACCCACGCTTCACCGAAGGTGCGAACGCCGGCTTCGTGCGACGCATCGACCGTACGCATCTCGCGCTGCGCGTGCATGAACGCGGCGCGGGCTGGACGCTGGCCTGCGGCACCGGCGCCTGCGCCGCGATGGCAGTGCTGCGCCGGCGCGGCGCAGTGGACGAAAGCGTGCAGGTGGACCTGCCGGGCGGTTCCCTGCACATCGATTGGCAGGGTCCCGGCCATACGCTGTGGATGACTGGCCCCGCGGCATTCGTGTTCGAGGGACAGTGGCTCACGGATTGATCCCCGTGCGCGTCCATCGCACACTCGGGCCGAGGGCATCCCGCCCACCTTCCACGCACCGGCCCGAGGAAAACGCCATGAACGCCCCCCTGCCCGATGACGCCACCGAGGCCGGTGCCGTCGCAGCCTACCTGAAGCAGCACCCCACCTTCCTCAGCGACTATCCCGAGCTGGCCGCCCAGCTCACCATGCCGCGCGAGCAGGGCTCGGTGGCCTCGCTGGCCGCCTACCAGCTGCAGCAGCTGCGCGAGAAGAACGCGGAACTGGAGCGGCGCCTCGCCGAACTCACGGCGATCGCCGCCGACAACGAGCAGTTGATGGAGCGCGTACACGCGCTCACCGTGGCGCTGCTGCGCGCGAACACACTGGAGGTGACCACGCGCACCGTGATGGCCCGCCTCAGCGAAGATTTCCACACCGAACAGGTGCGCCTGCTGCTGTTCGGCAACAACGCGGACCTGCCGCGCTCCGACTGGCTGCGCCAGGTGGGCGGCGGCGGCGCGGATCTGCCCGAGCTGGCCGAGCTGCTGCAGCGGCAGGAACCCGTCTCCGGCCGGTTGTCGCCCGACAAGCTGGCGCAGCTGTTCGGCGACGAGGCATCCGCCATCCGCTCGGCGGCGCTGATACCGCTGGGCGAGGCAGGCATCCTCGCGATCGGCAGCCAGGACCCGGATCGTTTCCAGCCCGGCATGGGCACGCTGTTCCTGAAGATGATCGCCGCCACCGTCACCGCCGCGCTGGCACGGGCGCACGATCTGTCCTGAGTTCCGCATGACGACGCCGGTGCAACAGGTCGAAACCTGGCTGGCCCGCCTCGCCGGCGAACGGCAAGCCTCGCCGCATACCGTGGACGGCTACCGCCGCGACCTCGCCAAGCTGCTGGGCTGGATGGAAACGCAGGGCATCGCCGGCTTCGCCGCGCTGGAAACGAACCGCATGCGCCAGTTCGTCGCCGCGCAGCACCGCGCGGGACTGGCGCCGAAGAGCCTGCAGCGCCTGCTGTCCTCCTGCCGCAGCCTGTTCCGCCAGCTCAGTCGCGAAGGCGCGCTGGCGCACGATCCGCTGGCCGGCGTGCGCGGCCCCAAGGTACAGCGCAAGCTGCCCGTGGTGCTGGACGTGGACGAAGCCGCCAGCCTGGTGCAAGCCGGCGGCGACGGCGCACTGGGCGTGCGCGACCGCGCCATGCTGGAACTGTTCTATTCCTCCGGCCTGCGCCTGTCCGAACTGGTCGGCCTGCGCTGGAGCGATCTCGACCTCGATGGCGGCGAAGTGCGCGTGCTGGGCAAGGGCCGCAAGACGCGCATCGTGCCGGTGGGCCGCCACGCCGTGGCCGCGCTGCGCGCGCTGGGCGAGGCCGAGGGCAGGGCGCCGGAAGCGCCGGTGTTCCGTGGCCGCGGCGGCGCGGCGATCAGCCCGCGCACCGTGCAGGCCCGGCTGCAGAAGCTCGCGCTCGCGCACGGCTTCGCCAAGCACGTGCACCCGCACCTGCTGCGCCACACCTTCGCCAGCCACATGCTGGAATCCTCCGGCGACCTGCGCGCGGTGCAGGAACTGCTGGGCCACGCCGACATCGCCACCACGCAGATCTACACGCATCTGGATTTCCAGCACCTGGCGAAGGTGTACGACGCGGCGCATCCGCGGGCTCGGAAAAAGTAAACGCGCTTGTTGCGTTTGCCCCTTCTCCCCTCCGGGGAGCACGCGGGGAGACGCCATGGATGGCGTCGGCTTTGAGGAGCGAGGAAGGTTGGGATGAGGGGCGGGTGCTTGCGAGAAAATCGCATTGGAAAGCGCGCTTCGATGAAGTTTCCCGCAAGATTGGCCCCTCACCTCAATCCTCTCCCCAAAGGGGAGAGGAGGCGAAGGTGCCAAGCAGTTTCGCCCCGTGTTGAAGCTCCGGCGAACCGACCCCATCTGGTTCGCTCAACCCTGGAGCTTTTATGGAATCCTTTCACGCCACCACCATCGTCAGCGTGCGCCGCAACGGCAAGGTCGTGATCGGCGGCGACGGCCAGGTCACCTTCGGCAACACCGTGATGAAGGCGAATGCGCGCAAGATCCGCCGGCTGGGCAAGAACGCCGAGGTGCTGGCCGGTTTCGCCGGCGCCACCGCCGATGCCTTCACCCTGTTCGAACTGTTCGAGCAGAAGCTGGACAAGCACGGCAACAATCTCACCCGCGCCGCGGTGGAGATGGCCAAGGAATGGCGCACCGACCGTCGCCTGGGTCGTCTCGAGGCGATGCTGGCGGTGGCCGACAAGGAGGCTTCCCTGCTGATCTCCGGCAACGGCGACGTGCTGGAACCCGAACACGGCCTGATCGCGATCGGTTCCGGCGGCCCCTACGCGCAGTCCGCCGCGCTGGCGCTGATGGAAAACAGCGAGCTCGACGCGCGCTCCATCGTGGAGAAGGCGCTGAAGATCGCCGGCGACATCTGCATCTACACCAACCACAACACCACGATCGAGGAACTGGAATTCGGGGCCCGCGCTTCGTGATGCGCAGTCCTTGCGATCGTCCCTGACCGCGAAAAATCGCCGGGCGCGATTTTTGACATCGCGCCAGCGATGGCCCGAAGGGCAACCGCCAAGGATGATGGTGGTCGCAGAATCAAGCGGGCAGCCATCGATGCCGCACTCCTCACTTGCAGTCGCACCCCACGTTTCCAACCTTCCCCCGCATCCCGGCGAAGCCATGAGCGAACTCACTCCCCGCGAAATCGTCAACGAACTCGACCGCTACATCATCGGCCAGCACGACGCCAAGCGCGCCGTGGCGGTGGCGCTGCGCAGCCGCTGGCGGCGCATGCAGCTGGAACCGGCGATGCGCAACGAGATCACCCCCAAGAACATCCTGATGATCGGCCCCACCGGCGTGGGCAAGACCGAAATCGCGCGCCGCCTCGCCTCGCTGGCGAACGCGCCGTTCGTGAAGGTGGAAGCCACCAAGTTCACCGAGGTGGGCTACGTGGGCAAGGACGTGGAATCGATCATCCGCGACCTCGCCGACGTGGCTTACAAGCTCACCCGCGAGCAGGCGATGAAGCGCGTGCGCACCCAGGCCGAGGACCGCGCCGAGGACCGCATCCTCGACGCCCTGCTGCCGCGCCGGCAGACGCCCAGCGACTGGAGCCACGACCAGGCCGCCACGCCGACGATCGACAGCGACACCCGCCAGAAGCTGCGCAAGCAGCTGCGCGAGGGCACCCTCGACGAACGCGAGATCGAGCTGGACTTCGCCATGAACGTCGGCGTGGAGATCATGTCCCCGCCCGGCATGGAGGAGATGGGCGCGCAGCTGCGCCAGATGTTCCAGAACCTGGGCGGCGCCAAGACCCAGCACCGCAAGCTGGCGATCAAGCTGGCGCGGCCGCTGCTGGTCGAGGAGGAAGCCGCCAAGCTGCTCAACGACGAGGAGATCCGCGCCGAAGCGGTGGAAGCCGCCGAGCAGAACGGCATCGTCTTCCTCGACGAGATCGACAAGATCGCGCAGCGTTCCGAATGGGGCGGCGCCGGCGTCAGTCGCGAGGGCGTGCAACGCGACCTGCTGCCGCTGGTGGAAGGCTCCACTGTGTCCACCAAGTACGGCCCGCTGAAGACCGACCACATGCTGTTCATCGCTTCGGGCGCGTTCTCGCTGGCCAAACCGTCGGATCTGATCCCCGAGCTGCAGGGCCGCCTGCCGATCCGCGTGGAGCTCAGCGCCCTGTCAGTGGGCGACTTCAAGCGCATCCTGCGCGAGCCGCACAACGCGCTGACCAAGCAGTACGTGGCCCTGCTCGGCACCGAGGGCGTGGGCCTGGAGTTCACCGACTCCGGCATCGACCGCTTGGCCGAGGTGGCCTACCAGGTGAATGAGCGCACCGAGAACATCGGCGCCCGCCGCCTGCACACGGTGATGGAGCGGCTGCTGGAGCGGATTTCGTATGAAGCTGCAGACAAATCCGGTGAAAAATACCTGATCGACGCCGAACAGGTAGACAAGAGCCTCGGCAACCTGATCGGCAACGAGGATCTCAGCCGCTACATCCTGTGAGACAGACGTGGCGAGCAGGATATCGCAGCAATCTGTCGGATCATCCCCAATATGCGCCAATCAATGTTTTTGGCGCATTTTGAGTGCGTGTTCGACGAAATTATCCAGAAACATCCTCTGAACAAGCTGGGGGAGGGCTCTCTGTTAAAATAGGCCCGCTATGGCAAAGATTCTCGAGTTCAAAACCAATGGCCTGCGCGCCCAGCTGCGCGACGCCCAGCAGCAGCAGACGATGGTGCGCCTCTGGCGCGGCGAGCTGGAACACGGCAGCTTCTGCGGTTACGTGGGCGGCGTGGGCCGCGAGTTCGTCCTGCTGTGGGTGCTCGGCGACGGCATCACCGAGGACGGCATCTACGTGATGCGGCACCGCGACATCACCGAGCTGGAGTCGCCGGAGCGCCACCACGTCTTCATGGCCAAGGCGCTGGCGCTCAAGGGCATCACCCCACACCTGCCGCGCGGTTTCCCGCTGGATTCGATCCGCGACGCCGTGCAGGCCGCCGGCGCGATGTCGGCGGTGATCGGCGTGCACGTGGACACCGAGGAAGAAGAGGAGGTCTGCTACATCGGCCACCTCGTCCGCGTCGACGACGACGGCTTCTACCTGCAGGAACTCAGCCCCGACGCGGAGTGGATGCGCCAGGCCTCCTTCTTCGCCTGGGATGAAGTCTCCACGCTGAGCATCGGCGACGGCTACGCCCAGGCCCTGCTCGTCGTGGCCGGTCCCGCGCCGGCGCTAGAGCCAGGCGACGCCGGCATCGGCCACATGCACTGAGCTGTCCCGCGCCGCGATGTCCGTGACGCCCGCCCTTTGGCGGGCGTTTCCTTTTGTGCTTTCACCCGGAATTTCCGCGCGATGCCGTTGAATCGGTAGCTCGTTTCCCTCAACGGAGCGCTTCCATGGCTCGCAAGAAAGTCGCGGACATCATCGTCGAGACCCTGCAGGATGCCGGCGTGAAGCGCTGCTACGGCATCGTCGGCGATACGCTCAACCACATCACCGACGCGATCCGCCGCAGCCGCATCGAATGGATCCACATGCGCCACGAGGAAGCCGGCGCGATGGCCGCGGGCGCCGACGCCCTGCTCAGCGGCGAACTGGCCGCCTGCGCCGGTGCCTGCGGGCCGGGCAGCCTGCACTTCATCAACGGCCTGTTCGAGGCGCACCGCAACCGGGCGCCGGTGGTGCTGATCGCCACCCAGGTCGCCACCACCCAGCTGGGCATGGATTTCCCGCAGGAGGTGGACCTCAAGACCATCTACTCCACCTGCAGCCACTTCTGCCAGCCCATCCACACGCCCGCACAGACACGCCGGGTGGTGGCGCTGGCGGCGCAGACGGCGTTGAACAAGCGCGGCGCCGCGGTGGTGATCGTGCCCGGTGACATGGCGGCCATGGAGGTGGACGAGGGCCTGCCGTTCCGCCCGCACCATCCGCAGCCGCTGCTGCGCCCCTCCGATGCGGAACTGGACGCCATCGCCGCGCGGCTCAATGCCAGCAAGCGCATCGTGCTGTATTGCGGCTCCGGCTGCGAAGACGCGGGACCCGAGGTGGTGGCGCTGGCCGACAAGCTGAAGGCGCCGGTGGCGCACACCTCGCGCGCCAAGGACTTCATCGAACCCGGCAACCCGTACGACATGGGCATGACCGGCATCCTCGGCGTGGACTCCGGCTTCCACGCCATCGACGCCTGCGACACGCTGCTGCTGCTCGGCGCCGACTTCGCATGGAGCCAGTTCTATCCGGACGAGGCCACGCTGATCCAGGTGGACAGCGACGCCACCCACCTCGGCCGCCGCCATCCGGTCGACCTCGGCGTGGCAGGCGACATCAAGGCCACGCTGGCGGCGCTGCTGCCACGGCTGGAGCCGCGCGAAGACAACGCCTTCCTGCGCAACTGCCGCGAACGCCGCGAAAAGACCCTGCAGCAACTAGCCGCGCAGGAGCGTCCCGGCAGGGACGGCCTGATCCACCCGCAGTACCTCACCCACCTGATCGACGCGCACGCCGCCGAGGACGCCGCCTTCACCGCCGACGGCGGCAGCCCGATGGTCTGGCTGCTGCGGCACATCCACAGCAACGGCAAGCGGCGCACCCTGACCAGCCTGGTGCACGGCACGATGGCCAACGCGATGCCCTCCGCGCTGGGTATCCAGAAGGCCTTCCCCGGCCGGCAGGTGGTCGCGCTGTGCGGCGACGGCGGCCTGGCCATGCTGCTCGGCGACCTGCTCACCGCGATCCAGGAGAAGCTGCCGATCAAGGTGGTGGTGTACGACAACGGCTCGCTGGGCTTCGTCGAGATGGAGCAGAAGGTCGACGGCCTGCTCGACAGCTACACCGACCTGCAGAACCCCGACTTCGCGAAGGTAGCCGAAGCGATCGGTTTCCACGCCCGCCGCGTGGAGCAGGCCGGCGAACTGGAGGCCGCCGTGCGCGACCTGCTGGCCCAGCCCGGCCCCGCGCTGCTCGACGTCAAGGTCAACCGCTACGAGCTGGTGATGCCGCCGAAGATCGAGCCCGGCCAGGTGCTGCACACCGCGTTGTACTCGGCCAAGGCGGTACTGGCCGGCCGCGGCAAGGACGTGGAAGAGCTGCTGCGCAGCAACTTCGACGATTGACTGACACCGCGCTTTTCTCCTTCTCCGGGGAAGGAGCGAGGTGAGGGGCCAGCCCCGCGAAAGTATTTCATTGCAGCAGCGCACTGCCACGGCAAAATCACGCGGACTCCCACACCGGCCCACCCGACGTTTACTCTTGCCCTTCCGCAATAGCCTTCGCGGCAAGAGGAACGCATGACCCGCATCGTCGTCGTCGGCAGCATCAACATGGACCTGGTCACGCTCGCGCCGCGCTTTCCCGGCCCGGGCGAAACCCTGCTAGGCAGCCGTTTCCTCACCGCACACGGCGGCAAGGGCGCGAACCAGGCGGTGGCCGCGGCGCGCTTGGGCGCCAGCGTGAGCATGGTCGGCGCACTGGGCCGCGATGCGTTCGGCGACCAGCTGTACCAGGGGCTGGCGAAAGAGGGTATCGACCTCGCCCATGTCGCCCGCCTCGAGGACGAGGGCAGCGGCAGTGCCTCGATCACCGTGGCCGAAGGCGAGAACCAGATCATCGTGGTGCCCGCCGCCAACGCGCGCGTTACCCCGACCCAGGTCGAGGCCGCACGCGACGCCATCCGCCATGCCGACGCCGTGCTGGTGCAGCTGGAGATACCGCTGGACACGGTGGAAGCCGCGCTGCGGCTCGGCCGGCGTGAAAGCGTGCCGGTGATCCTCAACCCCGCGCCCGCGCAAAAGCTGCCCGCCGAGTGGCTCAGCCTCGCGAGCCACCTCACCCCGAACCAGCACGAACTCGCCACCGCGCTGAGTGCCGACGCCGTGACGGACTTCCGCGAACTGATGCGCCGCGCACACTGCCCCGTGGTGCTCACCCGTGGCGGCGAAGGCGCGTGGTACTGCGATGACACCCACCCCGCACCCGCGCATCAACCCGGCTTCGCCGTCGCAGCCATCGACACCACCGGCGCCGGCGACACCTTCAACGGCGCGCTCGCCGTGTTCCTGCACGAAGGCCTGCCACAGGCGGTGCGCAAGGCCTGCGCCGCCGCGGCGCTGTCGGTGACCAAGCTGGGTGCGCAGGGCGGCATGCCGCAGCAAGCCGAACTGGATGCCTTCCTCACGGATCGATCCCGCGCATGAGCCCGCTGGAAATCGCGGCCTACCTGCTGGCCGGCGCATCGATCATCCTGGCCGGGCGCAACAGCTGCACGCACAGCAAGTAATCGGTGCGCCGCCGCACCCTTGCGGCGGCGACCTTTCGGCCCGGTGGGTTCCGCTGGCGCGGGTGTTTCCAGCTTGATGCGCTGCGGGTCGTCATAGCCCTTGCGACGCAGCACCGGATCGATGAGGTGGAAGCGGGTTTCTTCCTCGTTGTAAGCCACCGAAGCCCCCATGCTCCAACCCTGCATCAGGCCGAAAGCATAACGGAATACCGGGACACACCTGCGGCTATTTGCCGATGCAGAACGAGCCGAAGATCGCGCCGAGCAAGTCGTCGCTGGTGTAGTCGCCGGTGATTTCGCCCAGCGCGTGCTGGGCCTGGCGCAGTTCTTCGGCGGCGAGTTCGCCGGCGCGGGTAGTGGCGAGGGCGTGGGTGGTGTGGGCGAGGTGTTCGCGCACCGCTTCCAGTGCGAGCACGTGGCGGCGGCGGGCGCTGAAGGCGCCTTCGCCGCTGCCGCTGCCGGCGAGTTGCTTGAGGTGCTCGCGCAGCGCGGCCAGGCCTTCGCCGGTTTTCGCGGAGGCCCACAGCCAGCGGATGCCGTCGCGGGTTTCCGCGTGTGGCGCGGCGTGGGCAAGGTCGATCTTGTTGACCAGCACCACGCGTTCGGCGCCGGCGGGCAGGTGCGCGAACAGGGCGAGGTCGGCTTCGGCGTGCTCGGCATCGGTGACCAGCAGCGCGGCGTCGGCGCGCGTGAGTTCGCCGTGCGCGCGGCGCACGCCTTCGCGTTCGACTTCGTCGTCGGTGTCGCGCAGGCCGGCGGTATCGGCGAGTTCCAGCGCCACGCCATCGAGCGCCACGCTTTCGCGCAGCACGTCGCGGGTGGTGCCGGCGATGGCGGTGACGATGGCGCGCTCGCCGCCGGCCAGCGCGTTGAGCAGGCTGGACTTGCCCGCGTTGGGGCGGCCGACGATGGCCACGCGCAAGCCATCGTTGAGGCGCAGGCCGCGTTGCGCTTCGCGCAGCAGTTCGTCGAGTTGCGTACGCAGCGCGTCGAGTTGCTGCGCGATGGCGGGATCGGCGAGGAAGTCGATTTCTTCCTCGGGGAAGTCGATCGCGGCTTCGACGTGCACGCGCAACGCGATCAGCGCTTGCAGCAAGGCTTCGACCTTGCGCGAGAACACGCCCTCCATCGAACGCAGCGCGGCGCGTGCACCGGCCTGCGAACGTGCCGCGATCAGGTCGGCCACGGCTTCGGCCTGGGCGAGGTCGAGCTTGCCGTTGAGGAAGGCGCGCTCGGTGAATTCACCGGGACGCGCCAGCCGCGCGCCGAGTTCGCAGACGCGGCGCAGCAGCGCATCGAGCAGCACCTGGCTGCCGTGGCCCTGCAGTTCCAGCACGTGCTCGCCGGTGTAGGAGGCGGGGGCGGGGAAGTGCAGCAGCAGGCCGTGGTCGATCGTTTCGCCTTGCGCATGGCGAAAGCTGGCGAAGTGTGCGTGGCGCGGTTGCGGCGCGCGACCGAGCAAGGCTTGCGCGATCGCCGGCACCCGCGGCCCTGACACGCGCAACACGCCCACACCGGCGGCACCGGGGGCGCTGGCGATGGCGGCGATGGTGTCGTCAGGCTGGACGGTCATGACGGGGTTTCACAAGTCGCGCTCTGGTCTGGACCAAGGTTTTGTCGCACGCATTGTCCTTCGACTCCGCCGCTGCGCGGCTACGCTCAGGACGAACGGGTCAAATGCCCCCGCAGCGTTCTCCCTGAGCGTAGCCGCGCAGCGGCGGAGTCGAAGGGCAGTCCAAGGCCGGAGTTTACAAACGAAGACGACCGCGGCGGTTGCCCGGCGCGGCCGTCAGTGAAAAGTGCGGCCAGAGATGGCTGCCCGTTTGATCTTCGCGATCAGGAACGATCGCAAAGACCATGCATCAGGCCACCTTCGCCGCCGCGTCCTCGCGATCCATGTGGTGGGTGATCCACCACTGCTGGCCCAGGCCCACCAGGCCATTCACCGCGTAGTAGAGGCACAGGCCAGCTGGGAAGAACGCGAACATCACCGTGAACAGCAGCGGCATGACCTTCATCATCTTCGCCTGGGCGGGATCCATGCCCGCCGCAGCCGGGTTCAGCCACTGCGTGCCCAGCATCACCGCCGCGTAGATCACCGGCAGGATGTAGTAGGGATCGGGCGCGCTGAGGTCGGGAATCCACAGGAACGCTGCATGGCGCAATTCCAGGCTGTACTCCAGCACATAGAACAGGCCGTAGAACACCGGCAAGGTGATCAGTACCGGGAAGCAGCCGGCCATCGGGTTGACCTTCTCCTTCTTGTACAGCTCCATCTGCGCCTGCTGCAGCTTGGCCTTGTCGTCGCCGTAGCGCTCCTTGAGCGCCTGCACGCGCGGCATCAGCTTGCGCATCCTGGCGCTGGAGCGGTACTGCATCGCGGTGAGCTTCCAGGTGGCGCCCTTGATCAACAGCACCAGCAGGATGATCGCGAGGCCCCAGTTCTTCACGATGGCCTCGAAGAACGACAGCAGGCCATGCATCGGCACGGCGATCGCCTTGAACATGCCGTAGTCGATAGTGAGGTCCAGCCCGGGCGCCACCGCGTCCAGATGGCCCTGCCGGTTGGGACCGACATACAGGCGTGCCATGGCATCCACGCTCTGACCCGGCGCCACGCTGAGCGTGGGACCGACTGCGCGGATGAGATAACGCGGATGTGCGCTGTCCGGATTCACTGTATCGGTGGCGTAATGCGCGGTTTCGCCGGCCGGCGGAATCCACGCGGCGAAGAAGTACAGGCGCAGCCAGGCCGCCCAGCCGCCCTTGAAGTCGGCGTTCAGCGCGTCCTTGGGCTCCTTGAAATCCTTGGGCGCCAGCTTCTCGAACTTCTCGCCGGTGTACCACGCCGCACCATGGAAGCTGCGTATTTCGGGATTGGAGAGGTTCTGCAGCCAGTTGCCGGTATGCGGCGGCTCGGTGCTCAGCAGCTGGGTGTAGGCGTTGCCCTGCCACGCCACGCTGCTACCGTTGTCGATCTTCTGGTCCAGCGCGATCACGTAGCTGCCACGGGTGAAACGGTAGGTCTTGGTGACCTTGAGGCCCTTGGCGTCCTGCCAGGTCAGCGGCACGTCGAGCTCGTTCTGGCCGGGAGCCAGCGTGTAGGCGGTCTGCGCGGCCTGGAACACCGCCAGATGGTTGGGCTGGTCCGCCGCGGCCGGATCGCTGCTGCTGACCAGGCCGTTCTGTGCCACGAAATAGTGCGTGTCCGTGTTGTCGAACAGCGTGACCGGCGCGGGATCCGGATCCTTGTGCGTGCGCGGCGCCACCGGGTAATCCAGCAGCTGGGACTGCACGAGGCTGCCGCCACGGGTGTCGATGGTGAGGCGCAGCACATCGGTGGTGACCGTGACCAGCGGCGAGGGTGCGTTCGCAGCGGCGGCGCTGCTGATCGCCGGCGTGCCGGATGCACTGCTGCCCGGCTGGGCGTTCGGCACGCCGGGCGCGCTGGCCGCGTTCGCGGCGCTGCTGGCGACGGGCGCCGGCGGCGTCATGTAGTCCTTCTCCCAGGCCATGAACAGCAGATAGGCCACGGCAAGCAGGGCGAACAGGAGGAAGTTGCGTGTTTGGTTCATCGGGTCACGGATCCGGACGACGCCACGCGGCACGCGGCCACTGGGGAAAAGGGAAGGTCAACGCGCGATTGTGGCGGCGGCATCCATCGGCATCAATGGTGCGGGCTCGCGGCCTGGATCGCCGCGAGGCGCCGCCACAGCGCAGCAGCCTCGATCAGCAGCTCCGGGCCGGGCAGGCCGGCGGCCTGCTCGCGCGCCATCACCACCACGTCCACCGGCGGCAGCTGGTCGCGGACCTGGCGGAAGGATTCGCGCAGCAGGCGCTTCAGGCGATTGCGTTCCACCGCGCGCTTGGACACCCGCTTGGAGATCGCCAGGCCCAGCCGCGCATGCCCCAGTCCGTTGGGTCGGTAGCGCAAATGAAAACAGCGGCCACCGAAGCGGCCGCTGCTCGTTCGCAACGCTGCGAAGTCACCGGCCAGACGCAGCCGCAACTCGCGCGGCAGGCCGGCAGGGTTCATGACGGGCGCGCCGCTTACGGGATCAGGCGCTTGCGGCCCTTGGCACGACGGGCGTTGAGGACTTTGCGACCGTCGGCGGTGGCCATGCGGGCACGGAACCCGTGGGTACGCGCACGCTTGAGCTTGCTGGGCTGGAAGGTCCGCTTCATGGCTTGCTCCGAAGGGAATGTGGATAAAAAGGTTGGAAATTATGCGGGCCAGAGCGGCGCACTGTCAAATCGGCGCCACATGCCGGCCGGAAGGCCGCCACCCCGCTTGTGGATATCCGTGTGGACGGATCGGGGATAGTGATGCCGGAGCGTGCTGCTAGACTAGTCCGTCCACCCCGCGCGCAAGCGCCCCTGCCTGTGGACGAGAAACATTCATGAGTGAGTTGTGGCGGCGCTGCCTGGAGCGTCTGGAAGGCGAATTGAGCGCCGAGGATCTGCATACCTGGCTGATGCCGCTGCAGGCCCGCGAGGACGGGACCGGGCTGGCCCTGTTCGCCCCCAACCCGTACACGCTGGACACGGTGCGCGAGCGTTACCTGCCGAAGATCACCTTGCTGCTGAGCCAGCTGGCTGGCCGCGAGCTGCCGGTTCGACTGGAGGTGGGCTCCAGTGCCCCGCGCGCAGCCGCCAAACCTGCGGCCACGCCTCGCGCCGGCGCGGTGACCGAACCGGCCGCGGCGCCGGCACCGGCTTTCAGCCACAACCTCGACCCGCACTACACCTTTGAAACCTTCGTCGAAGGCAAGTCCAACCAGCTGGGCAAGGCCGCCGCGATGCAGGTGGCGCAGAACCCTGGCCGCGCCTACAACCCGCTCCTGCTGTACGGCGGCACGGGCCTGGGCAAGACCCACCTGATGCACGCGGCCGGCAACCTGATGCGGCAGAACAACTCGGCCTGCAAGGTGTTGTACCTGCGTTCGGAACAGTTCGTGGGCTCGATGATCGAGGCGCTGCGCACCAAGAGCATGGACCAGTTCAAGCAGCGCTTCCGTTCGGTGGACGCCCTGCTGATCGACGACATCCAGTTCTTCGCGGGCAAGGACACCACGCAGGAGGAGTTCTTCCACACCTTCAACGCGCTGTTCGAGTCCAAGCAGCAGATCATCCTCACCTGCGACCGCTATCCCAAGGAAGTGGACAAGCTGGAGCCGCGGCTGAAGTCGCGGCTCGGCTGGGGCCTCAGCGTGGCGATCGAACCGCCGGATTTCGAGACGCGCGCGGCGATCCTGCTCTCCAAGGCACAGGACAAGGGCGTGGCGGTGGACGAGCACGTGGCGATGCTGCTGGCCAAGCGCATCCGCTCCAACGTGCGCGACCTCGAGGGCGCGTTGAACACGCTGGCGGCACGCGCGAACTTCTACGGCAAGCCGATCACCACCGATTTCGCCGAGGAAACCCTGCGCGACCTGCTGGCCACCCACGCCCAGGCCGTGACGGTGCCGAACATCCAGAAGATCACCGCCGAATACTTCAACGTGCGCCTGCAGGACCTGCTCTCCAAGCGACGCGTGCGCTCGCTGGCGCGGCCGCGGCAGATCGCGATGGCGCTGTCCAAGGAGCTCACCGACCACAGCCTGCCCGAGATCGGCGAGGCCTTCGGCGGCCGCGACCACACCACGGTGCTGCATGCCTGCCGCACGATCAAGAAGCTGTGCGAAGCCGACACGCGCATGCGCCAGGACTGGGAACAGCTGATTCGCACCCTCACTGGTTGAGTTTTTCGTCCAGTACGAGCACAAGTTCTTGATAAGCTGGTCGGGAAGCTGTGGATAATGCGTGGATGAAAGCGGCAGGCAAGTTATCCACAAACCGCCCACCTCCAAGGCACCACTTTCCGCACACCCGGAAATTCGCGCAAATTATTGATTCGAAAAGAGTAAACGGCTAAAAAAAGTTATCCACGCCGTCTACAGCAACCACCAACTTCTTTTAAAGACAGTACAGCAGGCATAGGGGAAGCGCAGACATGCAATTCAGCATCCAACGAGAAGCCCTGCTCAAGCCATTGCAGCAGGTGGTCGGTGTGGTGGAGCGCCGCCAGACCTTGCCGGTGCTCGCCAATCTGCTGGTGAAGGTCGCCGACGGGCAGCTGTCGCTGACCGGTACCGATCTGGAAGTGGAGATGATCGCCACCACGGTTGCCGACAAGCTGGCCGATGGCGAAGTCACCATTCCGGCGCGCAAGTTCTTCGACATCGTGCGAGCACTGCCGGACGGAGCCAATATCGAGCTCAAGCTCAATGGTGACCGCGCAGCCCTCAATGCTGGGCGCAGCCGCTTCACGTTGACGACCCTTCCAGCCAGCGAATTCCCCACCATCGAATCGATCGAACTGGTGGAGAAGGTCAACCTGCCGGAAGAGGCCTTGCGCGACCTGATGGAGCGCACGGCATTCGCGATGGCGAACCAGGACGTGCGCTACTACTTGAACGGCATGCTGCTGGATCTGCAGGAACACAGCCTGCGCTGCGTAGCCACCGACGGCCACCGCCTCGCCATGAAGGAAACCAGCCTGGCGACTTCGGTGAAGACGCGTCGGCAGATCATCATTCCGCGCAAGGGCGTCAACGAGCTGATCGGCCTGCTGGAGCCGGGTGAAGGCGAGGTGGAGCTGGAATTCGGGCGCAACCACCTACGCGTGCGCCGCGGTGGCGTCACCTTTACCTCCAAGCTGATCGACGGCCGTTTCCCCGACTATGAAGCGGTGATTCCGCTGGGTGCGGACAAGACCGCCACGCTGGATCGGGAAGTGCTGCGCGGTGCACTGCAGCGCGCCGCGATTCTCTCCAACGAGAAGTATCGCGGCGTGAAACTGGAATTGTCGCCTGGCAAGCTGCGCATCGTGGCGCACAACCCCGAGCAGGAAGAGGCCGTGGAAGAAGTCGAGGCCGATACTCATGTCTCCGACCTCGCCGTGGGTTTCAACGTGGGCTATCTGCTGGATGCGCTCTCCGCGCTGCGCGGGGAACAGGCCCGGTTGAGCCTGCGCGACGCGCAGTCCAGCTGCCTTGTGCAGGAACACGATAGCGAGCAGGCCCGTCACGTGATCATGCCCTTGCGCCTCTGACACATGCCCGTCAGCAAGCGGCGCGTCACCCAGCAACGGCAACGCCGGAGTCGTCACCAGACGCTCCGGCGTTCTTGCATGGGAAAGGGTCAGGCATGAGGCTGGATCGTCTGCGCATCCAGGCGCTGCGCTGCTTGCACGAGGTGGATCTGGCGCTTGCACCCGGTATCAACGTTTTCGTGGGCGCGAACGGTGCGGGCAAGACCAGCGTGCTGGAAGCCGTGTTCCTGTTGTCGCATGCGCGTTCGTTCCGCAGTGCGGCGCGCGAAGCCTTGCTGGCGCGCGGTGCGCCGCGGCTCTCCGTTTTCGCGGAATTGCGCAAGGCCGATGATCGCCTGCTGCGCATGGGCTTGGGCCGTGAAGCCTCGCGCTGGGAGGCCCGGCTCGAAGGCGAGGACACCAGCTTGGGTGAGTTGATCGCCGAATGCGCGGTGACCTGCTTCGAGCCAGGTTCGCATGCGCTGATTGCCGGCGCCGCCGAGGAACGCCGTCGTTTCCTCGATTGGGGTGTGTTCCACGTGGAACACACTTTCCTGGACAACTGGCGCCGCTACCAGCGTGCCTTGAAGCAGCGCAACAGCCTGCTGCGTGCGGGTATGGAACCGGGATCGCCGCTGTACGGACCTTGGGAGACCGAGCTGGCGGGACTTGCGGACTGGATCGATAGCCAACGGCGCGGGTACCTCGAATGCCTGCGGCCCGTCCTGCACGCTTGTATCGCCGCCTTGCTGCCCGAGCTGGGCGCACCGGAGCTGCGCTACCGCCGGGGATGGGTCGACGAACGGGATCTGCACGAGCAACTGGAAATACAACGAGGGCGCGATCTTGCCCGTGGGCACACCAGTCTCGGGGCACATCGTGCCGACTGGTCGATGTCCTTTGAGCATGCACCGCAGCGCGAGCACCTCTCCCGCGGGCAGGAGAAACTCGTCGCCTTGGGCTGCATGCTGGCGCAGGCACGCTTGTACGCCGATCAGCACAAGGACTGGCCCATTATCTGTCTGGATGATCTGGCTTCCGAACTGGACGAGGCTCACCAGGCAGCGGTCATCGCCCAACTCGTCGAAAGCGGGGCACAGGTCTTGGTGACCGGCACCGGCTTGCCTGAGCCGTTGCGCGGGCTGACCCATTGCCTGTTCCACGTGGAACAGGGGCATTTGACGCCCCTGCTATAATTGAGGATTGCACCGCAGCTCAACGGCTTGCATGCCGTGTCTGCCGCACCATCAGGAACCGGATTCGCATGAACGAACCCATCAACGAATCGCATTACGACTCCAGCAACATCAAGGTGCTGAAAGGCCTGGAAGCGGTCCGCAAGCGTCCCGGCATGTACATCGGCGACACCGATGACGGCACCGGCCTGCATCACATGGTGTTCGAGGTGGTCGACAACGCGATCGACGAGGCGTTGGCGGGCTATTGCGACCATGTGATCGTGACCATCCTCGAGGATGGCTCGGTCAGCGTCAGCGACAACGGCCGCGGCATCCCGGTGGACATCCATCCAGAAGAGGGCCGTTCCACCGCCGAGGTGGTGATGACCGTGCTGCACGCGGGCGGCAAGTTCGACGCGAACTCCTACAAGGTCTCCGGTGGCTTGCACGGCGTGGGCGTGTCGGTGGTGAACGCACTCAGCGAGCACCTGTGGCTGACGATTTATCGCGACGGTCAGGAACACCAGCAGGAATATTCGCTGGGCGAGCCGCTGTACGCATTGAAGGTCGTAGGCCCGTCGGACCGGCGCGGCACCTTGGTACGTTTCCTGCCCAGCCCGCAGACCTTCACGCACATCGAGTTCCATTACGACATCCTGGCCAAGCGCCTGCGTGAACTGGCCTTCCTCAATTCCGGCGTCACCATTGAATTGCGCGACGAACGCGGGGAAGGGCGCTCGGACACCTTCGCCTACGAGGGCGGCATCCGTTCCTTCGTGCAGCATCTGGCCCAGCTGAAGACTGCGCTGCATCCGAACGTGATCAGCCTCAGCGCGATGCAGGACGGCATCAGCATCGAACTGGCGATGCAGTGGACCGACTCGTACAACGAGACGATGTTCTGCTTCACCAACAACATCCCGCAGCGCGACGGCGGCACCCATCTCACCGGCTTCCGCGCGGCGCTGACGCGCTCGCTGCAGGGCTACATCGAGAAGGAAGGGCTGGCCAAGAACGCCAAGGTCGCGCTGTCCGGCGACGACATGCGCGAAGGCCTGATCGCGGTGCTGTCGGTGAAGGTGCCCGACCCGAAGTTCTCCTCGCAGACCAAGGACAAGCTGGTTTCCTCCGAGGTGAAGACCGCGGTGGAGCAGGCCGTCAACGAGAAGCTGGGCGAGTTCCTGCTGGAGCATCCGAACGAGGCCAAGGCGATCGCCTCCAAGGTGGTCGACGCCGCACGTGCCCGCGAGGCCGCGCGCAAGGCGCGCGAGATGACCCGCCGCAAGGGCGCGCTGGACATCGCCGGCCTGCCCGGCAAGCTGGCCGACTGCCAGGAGAAGGATCCCGCCTTGTGCGAACTGTTCCTGGTCGAGGGCGACTCCGCCGGCGGCTCGGCCAAGCAGGGCCGCAACCGCAAGACCCAGGCGGTGCTGCCGCTGAAGGGCAAGATCCTCAACGTGGAGAAGGCCCGCTTCGACAAGATGCTGTCCTCCGCCGAAGTCGGCACGCTGATCACCGCGCTCGGCACCGGCATTGGCAAGGAGGACTACAACCCGGACAAGCTGCGCTACCACCACATCATCATCATGACCGACGCGGACGTGGACGGCTCGCACATCCGCACCCTGCTGCTGACCTTCTTCTACCGCCAGATGCCTGAACTGATCGAGCGCGGCCACGTCTACATCGGCCTGCCGCCGCTGTACAAGCTCAAGCAGGGCAAGCAGGAGCTGTACCTCAAGGACGACGCAGCGCTCAACGCCTACCTGATCTCCAGCGCGGTGGACAACGCCGAGCTGGTGGCCGATCCGGCCGCGCCCGCGATCACCGGTGCGGTGCTGGAGAAGCTGTTGCGCGACTACCAGAGCGCGCTGGACCAGATCGAGCGTCTCGGCCACCGTTTCGACACCAGCGTGCTGTCGGCACTGCTGGAACACGCGCCGGTCACGCCGGAGCTGTGGGCCGACCCGGCCGCCATGCAGGCGTGGCTGGACGGCATTGCCCAGCGCCTCGCCGCCAGCGGGCTGGGCAAGCCGCGTTATCGCTTGTCGCTGCGCCCTGCGCAGGGCGAGCAGCCGGCGGCGATCGAGGTGGTGCGCGACCAGCACGGTCTCAGCCACACCCTGCTGCTGCCACAGCCGTTCTTCGCCGGCGCCGAGTTCCGGCCCATCCTGCACGTGAGCCAGCAGCTGGCCGGACTGATCCAGGCCGAGGCGGTGGTTCGCCGCGGCAATGCCTCGCGCGGTGTCACCAGCTTTGCCGAGGTGCGTGGCTGGCTGCTGGACGAGGCCAAGAAGGGCCGCACCATCCAGCGCTTCAAGGGCCTCGGCGAAATGAATCCGGAGCAGCTGTGGGAGACCACGGTGAATCCGGAGACCCGTCGCATGCTGCAGGTTGGCATCGAGGACGCCTTCGCGGCCGACCAGATGTTCTCGATGCTGATGGGCGAGGCGGTGGAACCGCGGCGCGACTTCATCGAGGCGAACGCGCTGAAGGTGGCCAACCTCGACATCTGAACCCATGCGCGGCAGGGTTTCGGCCCGCCGCGCGGTTCGCTGTTCCAGCGAGCATCAATGTATTAACTCGTTAATGCATGCTACGAGGCAGCGGCTTTGCCTGGTGGGGTGATGGCGCGATTTGCCGTGACGAGCGGCCCGAAACTACAAGCAATTCGACCGCGTATGGGCCGGTTTAACGCAACCCATTGATCTCACAAGTGCTTTCTTGCCGCATTGCGACTTGTCATTCACACATTGCTCAGGGTAGTCTCAACGATCCCCTGCGCAACGAAGCAATGCGTAAAAACCCGGAAACGAGGATGGTCATGAAGCACACGCCCCTGTTCACGATGCTGGCCGGCGCCGCGCTGGCGTTCACCTTCGCCGCCACGCCCGTTCATGCGGACAACAGTGCATCGAAAGACAAGCAGGCCGTGCAGTACCCGAACACCACGCGTGTCGCACCCAAGCTCGACCTGACCAGCGAGAAGGAGCAGAAGGCGCTCAACGAGGGCCTCGACGCGGTGAACAGCGGTGACAAGGCCAAGGCCGAGCAGATCCTGCAGCCCATCGTCGACAGCAGCAAGAGCAAGTACGCGCAGGCGATCGCGTTGCAGGGTCTGGCCAATGTCACCTACAACTCAGGTGACGTGAAGGGTGCGATCCCGCTGCTGAAGCGTTCGATCGACGACGGCGTGATGCCGAACGACACCTACTTCCAGCTGATGTTCGAACTGGCCCAGCTCTATGCCGCCGACCAGCAGTACCAGGCTTCGCTCGATACCGTCGCCAAGTGGCGCGCCGAGGGCAAGAAGGAAACGGCCGATTCCTACGGGCTGGAGGGTATGGACTACTACCGCCTCGAGAAGTATCCGGAGGCGATCGCCGCGATCCAGAAGGCCAAGTCGCTCACCGACAAGCCGCAGGATTCCTGGAACCAGATCCTGATGGCCAGCTATGCCGAATCCGGCAAGGGTGGCGATGCGGCGAAGATGGCCACCGACGAATACGAGAAGAACCCCACCGACAGCGGCACGCTGCACAACGCCAGTGCGATCCTGCTGCAGCAGCAGGACTACGCCGGCGCGATCAAGGTGCTGGAGCAGGGCCGCGCCAATGGTGCGCTGAAGGACGAGGGCGACTGGGTCAACCTGGTCAAGGCCTACCTGCTGCAGGCGCAGAACGGCGGCGATGCCAAGTCCGGCAGCACCAAGGCGCTGCAGGCCTTCGACGACGGCATGGCCAAGGGCGCAATCAAGCCCACCGCCGCCAACTACAAGCTTGCCGGCGACGCCGCCGTGATCGGCGATAACGACGCCAAGGCGATCGGCTACTACCAGAAGGGTTCGGCGGTGGCCAGCGACGGCGAGGTCGACGTGGCGCTGGGCAAGGTCTATTTCCAGGATCAGAAATACGCCCAGGCGCGCAAGTACCTCACGCAGGGCATCGGCAAGGGCGTCCAGCACAAGGGACAGGCCTACATGGTGCTTGCCGAGACGGATCGCGAGCTGAAGGACAAGCCCGGCGCGATCACCGCCATGATGGAAGCAACCAAGGATCCGGATACGGCGGCCAAGGCCAAGGACTGGCTGCGCAAGGCCGGCGTGGGCAAGTGATTGCCAGGCAAGGAACGCGTGTCAGATGGACGTCCATCTGTCTGCCACGCGAGCGCTATACAAAAGCTAGACGCTGTTGTACCGTTGAAACCTTCCCTGCGTAACTCCAACGGCGCGTCCCGTCCATATGCCAGACGGAACATGCCGACCCGGTGGTGACGCTTTCTCCGTTCCCAGCTCCAGATAGTGACAGATGGCCTCAAGTATCCACGACACTGAGCGCGACACGTTCAGTTGGAAGCGCACCTGGGCTCTGGCATTCGCCATCGGCCTGCATGCCTTCGCGTTTCTGATCCTGCTCGCGCCCATGGCGCCGCCCGGCCAGAAGCACGAGAAGAAAGAACAGATCGTGCAGGTGAACTTCATCGAGCCGCCGCCGCCGCCGCCGCCGCCGCCGCCGCCGCCGCCGGAACCGCCCAAGCAGCCGCCGCCGAAGATCATCAAGCAGGTGGTGCCGCCGCCGACTCCGCCGCCGCCGGCCCCGCCGCCGCCGGTGCAGGAGGTGTCGCAGAACGCGACCCCTGCCGCGCCGCCGGCTCCCCCGGCACCGCCGGCCCCCCCGGCCGACATCAGTGCTGGCCAGGATCTGAGCTACAACAGTCGGATGCAGCCGCGTTATCCGCCACAGGCCATTCGCCAGCGCCATGAGGGCACGGTGATCCTGCTGATCCTGGTGGGTGTCGACGGTACGCCGAAGGACATCAAGGTCGACAAGTCCAGCGGATACCACGAACTTGATCGCGCGGCGATCGAAGCGGCCGGCAAGTGGCGCTTCAATCCCGAGGTCAAGAACGGCAAGAAGGTGGAAGGCTACGCACGCGTTCCGGTCACCTTCAACCTCAACAACCTGTAATCCTCGTTACAGTCACTACAGTTCACGCTTGACTTCCCAAGGGTAGCGTTATGTTCCTACAGACTCCTGCACCGACCGATGCCGCCGCCCAGGTGGCGGGCAACTCCAACGCCGAAGCCATGAAGCAGATGGGCTTCGCCAACCTCGCCCAAGGCTTTGACGCACTGGGCTGGATTGTTTTCGTCACCCTGGTGGTGATGTCCTTCCTGTCCTGGTACTTCATCATCGCCAACACCATCCGCAACGGCATGGTGAAGGGGCGCGCCGATGGCGTCATCAACGGCTTCTGGAACAACCCGTCCACCCAGGACGCGATCCGCGAGCTGGAAACCCAGCCCAAGGGCGAACCGTTCTCGAAGATCGCGCTGGACGCCGCCTCGGCGGTCGCCCATCACCAGCAGGCCAACAAGGGTGGCCTGGCCGAGTCGCTGAGCCGTTCCGAGTTCGTCGACCGCGCGCTGCGCCAGGCCGTGGCCCGTGAGAGCCTGCGCCTCGAGGGTGGTCAGACCCTGCTCGCCACGGTGGGTTCGTCGGCTCCGTTCGTCGGTCTGCTCGGTACCGTGTGGGGCATCTACCACGCGCTGATCGGCATTGCCGCCAGCGGCAACGCTTCGATGACCGCCGTGGCCGGCCCGGTGGGCGAGGCGCTGATCATGACCGCGATCGGTCTGTTCACCGCTATCCCCGCGCTGCTCGCGTTCAACTTCTTCAACCGTTCGAACCGCGTCATCTTCGCCCGTTTCGACGAATTCGCGCATGACCTGCACGACTTCTTCGCGACTGGCTCGCGCGTCGAGTGAGGGCCTGATCCATGGCAATGAGCGTCGGAGGCAATACCGGCGGTCCGGTTTCGGAAATCAACGTCACGCCGCTGGCTGACGTGATGCTGGTGCTGCTGATCATCTTCATGATCACGGCGCCGCTGATGTCCCATCCGGTCACGATCACGGTGCCGGTCGCCGCCCCCAAGAGCGACGAGAAGCCGCCGGAGACCCCACCGTTGGATCTGGCGATCAAGGAAGACGGCACGATGTACTTCCAGGATCACCAGGTCAGTGAGGCGGAACTGAAGTCCCAGCTGGCGGTGGCGGCGCAGAAGGCGCCGCAGCCGGAGCTGCAGATCCGTGCCGACAAGGCGATCCAGTGGAAGGACGTGTTCAAGGTCATCAGCGATGCGAAGGGCCAAGGCATGGTGCACGTCGGCTTCATGACCACCGCGCCGGCGAAGGAGTAACTAACCATGGCCTTTTCCACCAAGACCACGGGCGGCCCGATGGCGGACATCAACATCACGCCGCTGATCGACGTGATGCTGGTGCTGCTGATCATCTTCATGGTGACGGCGCCGATTCCGCTGTTGAAGATCAAGATCGATCTGCCGCAGCCGAATCCGAACCAGACTCCGCCGACCAATCCGCCGGAACCGGTCAACCTCAAGATCGACCAGAGTGGTGCGTTCTACTGGAACGACACGCCGGTGGACGAACTGGGCCTCAAGGCGCAGCTCGCGGTGATCGCCCAGCAGACCAACCAGCCGGAAATCCAGATCAAGGCTGCCGATGCCACCGCCTACCAGTACGTCGCTACCGTGCTGGCGGACGCAAAGCAGTACAACCTGACCAAGATCGGATTCGCGGACAACGGGCAGTAAGCCCGCAGTAGTCGAGTAAAAGCGTTACCCGCGCCAACCCCCGCCTCGTGTGGGGGTTGGCGTTTGTGGCGCTCGGCGTCTGATGTCCATGTCCATTCGACGCCCACCACGGCACCGGTAGGAGCGCACCCTGTGCGCGATGGCTCTTTGTCGGCGTCTCGCGAAAAACTATTCGCGCACAGGGTGCGCTCCTACCGCAGGATCTGCAGATAGTTGCGCACCGTGGTGGCCAGGCCCTCGTACAGCGCCTCGCCGATCAGTGCATGGCCGATCGACACCTCGGCCAGTCCCGGGATCGCAGCCTTGAACGTGCCCAGGTTCGCCTGGCTGAGGTCATGCCCTGCATTCACTGCCAGCCCCGCTTGTTGCGCCCGCCGCGCGGTGGCGGCGCAACTCGCCAGCACCGCGTCGGGCTCTCCCTCGTCGAAGGCTTCGGCATAGGGACCGGTGTAGATCTCGATGCGCCGCACGCCGATCGCCTTCGCCGCCGCGAAATCCTGGCTGCCCGCGTCCACGAACAGGCTGACTCGGCAGCCGATCGCGTTGAGCTCGTCCACCAGTGGGCGCAGTCGATCCAAATCGCGCGACAGGTCGAAGCCGTGGTCGGAGGTGATCTGACCGTCGCTGTCGGGTACCAGGGTCACCTGGGTGGGACGCACCTCGCGCGCCAGCGCGATCAGGCCGGGGTAGGCGCCGCGTGGTGCGGCGAACGGATTGCCTTCGATGTTGTATTCCACGCGTCCGCGCAGCATCGCGGCCAGCGCGCGCACGTCGTCGGGGCGCACGTGGCGCAGGTCCGGCCGCGGATGCACGGTGATGCCGCCGCAGCCATTCTCGATGCAGGTCTGCGCCGCGCGGCAGATGTCGGGTTCGTCGCCGCCGCGCGAATTGCGCAACACGGCGATCTTGTTGAGGTTGACGCTGAGCAATGTCATGGCGGGCGGATCGTCACGGGGGAAAACGGGAGGGAACGCAACACTGCGCCGATCAGGCCGCGTCGGCAAGCGTGAACAGGCGGATGTGCCGCGGCGTACCGCGCCAGGCCAGCGCGGCGAAGGCATCCGCGCCCACGTCCAGTCGCCGCAGCTGCCACGCGGCAGGATCGTCGCCGTCGAGCCGTCGCAATGCGAGTCCGCTCGTGTCGCTGTGGATCGACAAACGATCCAACCCGAACGCGAGACCGCGGCCCAGTGCCTTCAGCACTGCTTCGCGCGCCGTCCACAGTTCGAGGAAGGCAGCGTGGCGTGTGTCCTCGTCCAGCGTACCCAGCCAGGCGGCCTCTTCTGCGGTGAAAAAACGCTGTGCGATCTCGAGCGCGCTGGCGCGCGTGCGCTGCAGCTCCAGGTCGATGCCGGGTGTGATGTCACGCGTCACGGCAACGAGCGCCTGTTCGCCGCTGTGCGACCAGTTGAAGTCCAGCGCATTGCCGTGGATTGCATCCAGCGCAGGGCGGCCATGTTCGCCCGATACCAGTCGCACCGCTTCCGGCGCGATGCCGAGATAGGTCGCGAGCAACGCCAGCAGGGGCCCACGCCCCGCGCCCTTGGGCCGGTGCAGACGCCAGACGTGTATCTCGTCAGCGCGTGGGGGCTCTGCTACTTTCGCGGGCAGGAATCCGTCGATGGCTTGCATGCGCGCATGCTGACGGACAGGCGCCGCCGCGCACAAGCGGGCGGCTCGCATCGCTTGGAGTCACGGGAGAGAGCGCTTGATCGCCGGCTGGCTGCTGCTGCTGGTATCGCTGCTGTACGTGGGGCTGCTGTTCGGCGTGGCCTGGCTGGGCGACCATCGTCCGCTGTATCCGCGGCAGCCGCGCCTGCGGCCCTATGTGTACGCGCTGGCGCTGGCCACTTATTGCACCTCGTGGACGTTCTACGGCGCGGTAGGTACGGCCGCGCGCTCCGGGCTGGCCTATCTGCCGATCTACCTGGGACCGATCCTGCTGTTCCTGGCCGGATACGGCCTGATGCGGCGACTGGTACGGGTGGCCTCCCGGCGCAACATCATCTCGATTGCCGACTTCATCGGCGCGCGGTTCGGCAAATCGCACGGGCTGGCGGCGCTCGTGGCGGTGATCGCCGTGGTGGCGGTAGTGCCGTATCTGGCGTTGCAGCTGAAAGGCGTGGCGATGTCGTATGCGGTGCTGCAGGGGGCGACGTCGACGCCCGGACCGATCGGCGACACCGCGCTTTGGTGCGCGTTGCTGCTGGCGGCCTTCGCGATCCTGTTCGGGACGCGCAGCATCGACGCCAGCGAACACCACCATGGCCTGATGCTGGCGATCGCGCTGGAATCGCTGATCAAGCTGCTGGCCTTCGCCGCGCTGGCGCTCTACGCGTACTGGCATGCGCCCGACCTGAAGGCCGTGCTGGCGCTGCCGCTGCAGCACGTGGACCAGGTCGCGCAACCCAGCTTCATCGCCCAGACCGTGCTGGCCTTCTGCGCGGTGTTCTGCCTGCCGCGGCAGTTCCAGATCGGCGTGGTGGAATGCGAGGACGTGAACGACCTGGGTTGTGCGCGCTGGCTGATTCCCGGATACATGGTCGTGGTCAGCGTCGCCGTGCTTCCGATCGTGGCGGCCGGCACCTTGCTGCCCGCCGTGCGCGACGGCGCGCCCGACGCGTGGGTGCTGAACCTGCCGCTGGCGCACGGCAGCCATGGCATGGCCATGCTGGCCTACCTGGGCGGTTTCTCCGCCAGCACCGGCATGGTGATCGTGGCTGCGGTGGCGCTGTCCACCATGGTCAGCAACGATCTGGCGATGCCGCTGCTGCTGCGCATCCGCCATCTGCGGGTGGAGCAGCGCAACGACGTGTCGCGACTGCTGCTGCGCGTGCGCCGCTGCGCCATCGTGGTACTGGCCCTGATGGCCTATGCCTATTACCGCCTGGCGGCCGACGTCGAAAACCTGGCGGCGACCGGCCTGCTGTCGCTGGCGGCCGTGGCGCAGTTCGCGCCGGCGATCGTGGCCGCGCTGTATTGGCGCGGCGCCAGTCAGCGCGGCGTGGTCGTCGGTCTGCTGGCCGGGTTCGCCCTGTGGATCTACACCCTGCTGCTACCGGCGATGAACCACACCGCGCCATGGCTGCAGCACGGGCCGCTGGATCTGTCCTGGTTGCGGCCGCAGGCGCTGTTCGGCACCCAGGGCTGGGACCCCGTGCTGCACAGCATGTTCTGGTCGCTGCTGGTCAACGTGGCTTGCCTGGTGTTCGTCTCGCTGCGCTGGCGGCCCAGCCTGGAGGAACGCCTGCACGCGGCGATGTTCGTCGACCTGCATGCGACCAGCCGCGTCGGCGCGGGCGATTGGCGCGGCCGCGTGCGGGTGGCCGACCTGCGCACCATCGCCGAACGCATCATCGGCGTGCGCGGCACCCAGCGCGCGTTCGACGACTACGCGCAACGCCGCGGCAAGCCGCTGCAACCGGGCGAGGCGGCCGAGCGCGCGCTGATCCAGCACACCGAGCGCCTGCTCGCCGGCGCGGTGGGCACGGCCAGCGCGCGACGCATCCTCATGGGCGTGCTGTCCGGCTCGGGACTGGACATCGCCGAGGCGATGGCGCTGATGGACGAGGCCTCGCAGGAGCTGCGCTTCAACCGCGAGCTGCTGTCCACCACGCTGGAGAACGTCTCGCAGGGCATCAGCGTGGTCGATGCGCAGATGCGCGTGGTGGCGTGGAACCGGCGTTACCTCGAACTGTTCGGCTACCCCGACGGCATGGTCTACGTCGGCGTGCCGGTGGCCGACCTGATCCGCTGGAATGCCGAGCATGGCGAATGCGGCCCCGGCGAGGCGCCCGCACAGGTGGCCAAGCGCATCGCCCACCTGCGTGCAGGCACGCCGCACGTGTTCCAGCGCGTACGCGCGGACGGCAGCACCATCGAGATGCGCGGGCGCGCGCTGCCCGGCGGCGGCTATGTCACCACCTACACCGACGTCACCGCGTACAAGCGCGCCGAGCAGGCGCTGATCGAGGCGAACGAGACGCTGGAACAGCGCGTGGACCAGCGCACCGCCGAACTCAGCGAGGCGCTGGCCGCCACCGCACAGGCGCAGCGCACCGCCGAAGCCGCCAACGCGTCCAAGACGCGCTTTCTCGCCGCGGCCAGCCACGACCTGCTGCAGCCGCTGAACGCCGCGCGCCTGTTCACCTCCGCGTTGCGCCAGCAGCCGGCGCTGGATGCGGAATCGCGGCAGCTGGCCGAACGCATCGACGCCGCGTTCCGCGCTGCCGAGGACCTGCTCGACGCCTTGCTCGACACTTCGCGCCTCGACACCGGCAGCTATCAGCCGGAAGTCGGCAGCTTCGCGCTGGCCGAACTGTTCGACTCGCTGCAGAGCCAGTTCGCGGTGCTCGCCGAACAGCGTGGCCTGCGCCTGCGTGTGGTGTCCACCCGGCTCGCCGTGCGCAGCGATCCCCAGCTGCTGCGCCGCGTGCTGCAGAACTTCCTCTCCAACGCGTTGCGCTATACCCAGCGCGGCAGCGTGCTGCTGGGTGCACGCCGCGCCGGCGACGAGGTGCGCATCGAGGTGTGGGACACCGGCCCCGGCATTCCCGCCGAACAGTGCGCGCGCATCTTCGGCGAGTTCCAGCGGCTTGAGCAGCCCTCGCCATGGGGCGAGAAGGGCCTGGGCCTGGGTTTGTCGATCTGCGACCGCATCACGGCCATGCTCGACCACCGGCTCGACCTGCACTCGCGTCCAGGCCACGGCAGCTGCTTCACGGTGATCGTGCCGCGCGCCGCCGCCGCGCCGCCGCGCCGGCAGGCGGTGCGCCGCGGCGGTAGCGACGAACAGCTGCCGCTCACCGTGCTCTGCCTCGACGACGACGCGGCCATCCTCGATGGCATGCGCGCCCTGCTCGGCCGCTGGGGCGTGGACTGCCGCACCGCACGCGACGTGCCGGCCGCCGCCGCCGAACTGCGCCGCGGTCCGGTCGACCTGATCCTCGCCGACTACCACCTCGCCGAAGGCGTCGACGGCCTGCAGGCATTGCAGCAGCTGCGCGCCGCCCGCGATCCGCTGCCGCCTGCCGCCCTGATCACCGCCGACGGCAGCAGCGAACTCAAGCAGCGTACCCGTGCGCTCGGCTACCCGCTGCTGCACAAGCCGGTGAAGCCGGCCGCATTGCGGGCGTTGTTGACGGCGTTGGCGAGTAAGCAGGGTGAGAGGAGCGCCAATGCATGAGCATGCAGGTTGTCGACGACCGCAATGACATTGGCAGGAACATCGGGTCGACAGATGCTGGGTGAATTGTTGCTGGCACCTTTTCCAGGAAATATTTTGTCCAACACGCCGACTAGCTTGATAGCGATCCGCTTCGTCCTCAATCGTGGCGATGGTGGACCGCTACCTTCCCGCAGGGATTTTTCACCTGCTGAAATCGTCGACATACGCCAATGTCTGGACTTCAAACTTGATGTTGACCCCGGCAACATCAAGTCAAATTGGGAAGCGCGAATTCTCGAGGTGACGTTTGTGTATGACGGCATCACTCCCATTCGGGGTGAAGACTTCGGGTACCGACTCTCTGCACGCAAGGCTTATCTTCAAGGCTATCCTGCCCCGATCCTCCGGTTCCTTCTGGATCATCCAGTCAATCCCGCTTTGCTGTGTAGAGTGTTGGCTGGCTCTCGGTTCAGCCTGACCACCTCGTCACTGTCGGAAGCGGGAGAAACACCCTACTATGCCGAAGACCATAATGGATATTCATCCGTATTGGCGCCAACCGAGGTCGCTGAGTGGCAGGTTTTGCTTGAACATCATCATGCATTTTGCGGCAGAACCTTCACCTTCCCGGATGGATTGCCAGAGAACGGCTGCCGGTTCAAAGCCACCGATTTCGCCCTGCCACCTTTCGCTTCGTAGACATTGAGGTGGATTTTCACAATCGCGTAAAACTACATAAGCACTATCTACTTTATTTCCTATTCCATAATTGCATAATACGCTCTTCCGTGAAACGCCAATCATCTGGAATGGCGTCTATTGAATCTTTTGCTATACCAGACGCCCAAACATAGTGCTCGCGGAGCGATGTGTAACCATATTTGTTACGACTGGATTTTAGGTGGTTCGCCACTTCAACAACTTCGCAGAGATAGACCCTAGGCATGCTACCCACGGGAGCATCCTTGAATTGCACAAATGCATAGACGACACTCTTGTCCTTATGCCGATTGAACCAAGCATCTATTGCTTCGTGGTAATCGCGCCCCTTTTTTAAACCTGCAGCAAGAACCCAGCCACCGTCTTTACTACCTTTAACTGATATCTTCTTAAAGATATTTCCTTTGGTTGCAATCAGATCGTACTCAGGTTGATTTGCGCCATATTGAATCGAGACGTCGCATCCAACCTGGGCGAATAATGCGGCAACGTAAGCCTCGGCGGCAACCGCAACCTGGAATGCATTCATTGTCATGGTCAAGACCTCGGACGTTTAAGTTGAGCCATCACTTTTAGCGATTCGAATTGGGGAGGTTGTCATCTTGCAATTCATGCTTTCTGGCATCAATTTCTAGAGCCGATTTTTCGTATCCAACTTCTACGATTTGCGTCAGGTAATGAGCCAAGAAATTTTCAATGGAGCCGTATTGTTCGTACTGATAGACATGCCGAAATTCGTGGGAAAGAAGCCGGCAATTCGATTTGCCTCTTCTTATGAGAATCGAGTATCCGTAAGTTATGCCATCCGTGTCAGGCCCGAGAAAGCCATATTCAGACATGAGCGCCACCAATTGGCTAGATGAGGGGCGGGGGAAGTCTTCAACCTCGAGAACGCGAACATTCTCTAGTTTCTCAACTCCTACCGACCTCGCCCACTTGACCTCTTCTTGTACTAGCGGTCTTCCGAGAGAGCGTGCCCAGAGCTGTTGATCCGCCACCCAAGAAATTACGGAAGGGAAGATTTCGAGGATGTCCACATTTGTTCCTTGCCGGCATAATGTTTGGCAAACCCCCTGATTGGGAATATGCACTCATATTCCTGCAGCTTTTCCCGCGGGAGCGGGCATGTGTCGTTCCTCTTGTCGGCGTCGGCAAGAGCAAGCAGGGATACGTGACCACTGCAAGTAATGCTTCGATGTATGCTTTCACGCATCCACCGAGACGCGCCTACTCCCCTTCCTCATCCACCGGCAGCGGCTGCATCGCGCCGGGTTCGACGGCGAGCTGGCTGGCGGCCAGTGCGACCTGGGTGCGGTTGTTGACGCCGAGCTTGCGCATGATGGCGGTCATGTGCGCCTTCACGGTGGCCTCGGAGACGCCGAGTTCCCAGGCGATCTGCTTGTTGAGCAGGCCTTCGGCGATCATGGTGAGCACGCGGAATTGCTGCGGGGTGAGTGCGGCGACGCGGGCGGCGATGTCGGCTTCGTCGGGCTTGAGTTCGGCGCGGCCGCCGACGAGTTGCGGCGGCAGCCACACGTCGCCATCTAGCACGGCGCGGATCGCGTGGACGATCTCCTCGCCGGCGGTGGACTTGGGGATGTAGGCGGCGGCGCCGTGGGCGAGCGCGCGGCGTGCGACCTGGGCTTCCTCGTGGCCGGAGACCACGATGATCGGCAGGCCGGGGTATTGCCCGCGGATGTGTACCAGCGCGGAGTAGCCGCGTGCGCCGGGCATGTGCAGGTCGAGCAGTAGCAGGTCGGCGTCCGGGTACTGCTCGATCAGCGCGTACAGGCCGTGCACGCTCTCGGCGCTGCGCACCTGCGCCTGCGGCAGCGCGGCGAGCACTGCGCGTTGCAGGGCGTCGCGGAACAGCGGGTGGTCGTCGGCGATCAGGATGTCGGGCATGGGTCGATGGAAAGGGTAGGAGCGCACCCTGTGCGCGAATGCTTTGGCGCTGATCGGAGCAAGAGCATTCGCGCACAGGGTGCGCTCCTACGGTGGCTCATTTGATCAGTCGTTCCTCGACGAGGCTCTTCACCACCGAGGGGTCGGCGAGGGTGGAGATGTCGCCGAGCTGGTCGGGCTGGTTCTCGCCGATCTTGCGCAGGATGCGGCGCATGATCTTGCCCGAGCGGGTCTTCGGCAGGCCGGGTGCCCACTGGATGTAGTCGGGCGTGGCGATCGGGCCGATCTCCTTGCGCACCCAGGCCACCAGTTCCTTCTTGAGTTCGTCGCTGCCGCTTTCGCCGGCAATCAGCGTGACATAGGCGTAGATGCCCTGGCCCTTGATGTCGTGGGGGCAGCCGACCACGGCGGCCTCGGCCACCTTGGGGTGCGCCACCAGCGCGCTTTCGACCTCGGCGGTGCCGATGCGGTGGCCGCTGACGTTGATCACGTCATCGACGCGGCCGGTGATCCAGTAGTAGCCGTCCTCGTCGCGGCGCGCGCCGTCGCCGGTGAAGTAGTTGCCGGGGTAGGCGCTGAAATAGGTCTCGATGAAGCGCTGGTGGTCGCCGTACACGGTGCGCATCTGGCCGGGCCAGGAGTCGGTGAGCAGCAGGTTGCCTTCGCAGGCGCCTTCCTGCACCTCGCCGCTGGCGTCGACGATGGCGGGCTTCACGCCGAAGAACGGCTTGGTGGCCGAGCCGGGCTTGGTGGCGATGGCGCCGGGCAGCGGGGTGATCAGGATGCCGCCGGTCTCGGTCTGCCACCAGGTGTCCACGATAGGCAGGCGGCTGTCGCCGACCACGCGGTGGTACCACTCCCACGCCTCGGGGTTGATCGGCTCGCCCACCGTGCCCAGCACGCGCAGCGAGGCGCGCGAACACTTCTTCACCGGTGCCTCGCCCTCACGCATCAGCGCGCGGATCGCGGTGGGCGCGGTGTAGAACAGCGACACCTTGTGCTTGTCCACCACCTGCCAGAAGCGGCTGAAGTCGGGATAGTTCGGCACGCCGTCGAACATCACCGTGGTGGCGCCGTTCGCCAGCGGGCCGTACACCACGTAGCTGTGGCCGGTAACCCAGCCCACGTCGGCGGTGCACCAGTAGATGTCGTCCTCGCGCAGGTCGAACACGCATTCGTGGGTGTAGCTGGTGAACACCAGGTAGCCCGCCGAGGTGTGCAGCACGCCCTTCGGCTTGCCGGTGGAGCCGGAGGTATAGAGGATAAACAGCGGGTGCTCGGCTTCCATCGGCTCGGCCGGGCAGTCGGCGCTCTGGCCGTCCATCAGGTTGTGCCAATAGCGGTCGCGCGGCGACTGCATCGGCACCGCGCTGCCGGTGCGGCGCACCACCACCACGGTTTCCACGCTGTTGGTGCCGGGGCGCTTGAGCGCCTCGTCTACGTTGGCCTTGAGCGGGATCTTCTTGCCGCCGCGCACGCCTTCGTCGGCGGTTACCACCAGCTTGCACTGCGAGTCGGCGATGCGCCCGGCCAGCGAGTCGGGCGAGAAGCCGCCGAACACCACCGAGTGGATCGCGCCGATGCGCGCGCAGGCCAGCATCGCCACCGCGGCCTCGGGGATCATCGGCAGGTAAATCGCGATGCGGTCGCCCTTGGCCACGCCCAGGTGCTTCAGCGTGTTGGCGAACTTGCACACCTCGGCGTGCAGCTCGCGGTAGGTGAGCTTGCGCGACTCGTTCGGATCGTCGCCCTCGAAGATGATCGCCACCTTGTCGCCGCGTTCCTTCAGGTGCCGGTCGAGGCAGTTTGCGGCCACGTTGAGGGTGCCGTCGTCGTACCAGCGGATGTGCAGGTTCTTCGGGTCGTAGGAGACGTCCTTGATCCTGGTGGGCTTCTTCGCCCAGTCCAGCCGCTCGCCCACTTTGGCCCAGAAGCCTTCGGGGTCCTTCACCGATTCGGCGTAAAGCCGCTCGTAATCATCCTTGCGGATGCGCGCCTTGGCGGCGAACGCGGGGTCGACGGGGTGGATCGTGGACATGCGGGTCTCCTGCTGGCGAGGGTGGGGAGGCAGGCGCGGGGCCTGGTGCGAACGGCTTGCACGGGCTTTCGAGTGTAGCGTCGTCACCGCTGTGGCGAGGAGCCCCTCGCATCGACTTTGGTCGAGGTACGACCATCGGCGAATAGTCATGTGCGCGAGGGCATGAGCATGCTCGCACCACTGTCATCCTGGGGAAGCCTTCATGAGCCCGACACTTATCCGTCGCTGCCGCCGGCCGTTGGCGCTGGGCATTGCCTGCGCACTGGTGATGCCATGGGCGGTGCAGGCCCAGACCAGCACGTCGACCGCGAGCACGGGCACCGTCAGTGCACGCGAGCAGCAGCTGGAGCAGCGGGTGGACCAGCTGGAGCAGGAGCTGACCCAGCTCAAGGCGATGATCCAGGCACAGAAGCAGCAGGCGGCCAGCCAGGCCACACCGGCCGCGCCGGCGCAGAACGTCGCCGCCGCGCCGGCTGCCGGGTCCAAGCCGGTGTTCACCACCGCGCCGGGCCTGTCGGTGGCCCTGCACGGCTTCATCAGCGCCACCGCCTTCAGCCAGAACAAGAGCTTCACCTACGGCAATGGCACCAATGCCGAATACCCCGCGGGTGGCTCCAGCGGTTCACTCAGTGGCGTGGACGTGCGCAACACGCGCTTCTGGCTCGACTTCAGCGGTGCCAAGTTCGCCGGCGACTGGACCGGCGGCGGCCGCATCGAGATGGACTTCTTCGGCGGCTTCAACGGCACCGGCGCCTACAGCCAGCAGCAGCCCGTGCCGCGCCTGCGCCAGGCCTACATGGACCTCACCAATCCGGATACCGGCAGCACGATACGCATCGGCCAGCAGTGGGAGCTGCTGTTCCCGCTGGACAACGTGACCGCTTCGCTGGCGCACATCGCCTTCCCGCTGGGCTTCGGCACCGGCATGATCGGCTGGCGCTTCCCCGGCGTCGTGTGGATGCAGGACCTCAACCACGGCAGCGAAGGCACGCAGTGGCGGTTGGACCTGGGTGCGTTCGAGGGCTCGTGGAACGGACCTGACGGCGCGGTCAACAACACCAACTACCTGACCGCCGGCAACGCCGGCTTCCGCCCGCAGCTGGAGGCGCGCCTGCACGCACAGGGCAAGGACTGGCTGGCCTACGTCGTGGCGCATTACAGCGAGGTGGACCTGCGGGGCGTGGGCAGCACCGCGCCGACACCGGTGCAGTCCAGCGTGAAGAGCGTGGGCTACGAGGTGGGCGGCCAGTGGAAGCCCGGCCCGTGGGTGTTCAGGGCCAATGCCTATACCGGCAAGGGTCTTGGCGAGGTGTTCGGCGACCTGTCGCAGTTCGGCGACATCAAGGACACCGGCGGCTACCTGCAGGCGGGTTACAACTTCACGCCGAACTGGAGCCTCAACGCACTCTATGCGACCAGCAAGCTCAACCGGGACGATGTGGTCCGCTGGATGGGCAACGGCTCCACCGGCCTGCTGCGCGGCCGCCAGACCGGCTTGAACCTGGACTACGCGGCCGGCAATTACGAGCTTGGCCTCGAATGGGTGTACGGCTGGATCGACAGCACGACCAACGGCACGAATACCAAGACCAACAGCGGCAACCAGGTCAGCGTCAGCGCGCTGTACCACTTCTGATCCGATGCGCGGCGGCGGCACCGGAGCCGCCGCCGCATTCCGTTTCATGCATGACAGCGGGCATGCCTGCTGCGACACGAGCCGGTGCGCGGCGCGTGGATGGGCCCGCCGCGCGCGCTGGACACGGCATCCGGCATCGCCATCCGACCACCTGGGGAGCATCACGATGAGCGACGCGAGCACGCAAGCGAAGTTTTCCAATCCTGCACCATTGGGCCTGGCCGGCTTCGCGCTGACCACCTGGCTGCTCAGCATGATCAACGCCGGCTGGTTCGGCGGCGAGGCGATGGGCATGGTGCTGGCCTGCGCCATGGCCTATGGCGGCACCGCCCAGGCCATCGCCGGCGTGATGGAACTGCCGCGCGGCAACACCTTCGGCGCCACCGCCTTCCTCAGCTACGGCGCGTTCTGGTGGTCGTTCGCGTTGTTCGTGCTGTTCCTGCACGACAAGGTGCCCGCCGCCTTCGTCGGCTGGTACCTGTGCCTGTGGGGTGTATTCACCTTCTACATGTGGCTGGGTACCTTCCGCGCGCCGCGTGCGTTGCAGCTGATCTTCCTGGCGCTGTGGATCACTTTCTTCCTGCTTGCGGCGGGCGAATGGACCGGCATCGGCGGCCTGCACCAGGCCGGCGGCTACATGGGCCTGCTCACGGCGGCGCTGGCGTTCTACCTGTCCGCCGCCGAGATCATCAACGAAAACCAGCAGCGCACGGTGCTGCCGGTGGGGGCGCCGCGCGCCACGTGACGGCAGGCACATCGCGGCTCCAGTCGCGGCAGTGGTGTCGCCCGTGCTGAGACATGGCGGGCGCACACTGCGCCGATGGAATATCCCGACACGCCACCGACGGCCATCAAGGGCCGCGGCACCGCCTCCAACCCGGAAGGGCGCTTCGAAACCATCCGCCACCGTGCCGAGGACGACGGCTGGCAGAGCGCGTTGCTGGACGAGGCCGCATCGCGGCCGCGCACCGAGGTCACCGAGGAGCGCGCGCGCAGTGTCATCACCCGCAACGACTCGCCCGACATCGGTTTCGATCAGGCGCTGAACCCCTTCAGGGGATGCGAGCATGGCTGCGTTTACTGCTTCGCGCGGCCCAGCCACAGTTACCTCAACCTCTCGCCCGGGCTGGACTTCGAAACGAAGATCCGCGCCAAGGGCAACCTGGCCGAGGTGTTGCGCGCCGAACTGGCGAAACCCGGCTATGTGCCGAAGCCGATCAACATCGGCAGCAACACCGATCCCTACCAGCCGATCGAGAAGAAGTGGCGGCTCACCCGTGCCGCGCTGGAAGTGCTGGCCGAGTGCCGCCACCCGTGCACTCTCGTCACCAAGAACGCATTGGTGGAGCGCGATCTCGACCTGCTTGCCGCGATGGCGCGCGAAAAGCTGGTGCAGGTGTTCGTCTCGGTGAACTCGCTGGACAACCATCTCGCCGCGAAACTGGAGCCGCGCGCCAGCGCGCCGCATCGCCGCCTGAAGGCGATCGCCGCGCTGGCCGAGGCCAGCGTGCCGGTCGGCGTGCTGGTGGCGCCGATCATCCCGGCGCTCAACGACAAAGACATGGAAGTGGTGCTGGATCGCGCCCACGAAGCCGGCGCGCGCTGCGCCGGCTACACCGTGCTGCGCCTGCCGTGGGAGCTGAAGCAGCTGTTCCGCGAATGGCTGGCGCTGCACGCGCCGCAGCGCGCCGAACACGTGATGAGCCTGGTGCGCCAGATGAACGGCGGCCGCGACTACGACAGCGATTTCCGTACCCGCATGCACGGCCAGGGCGTGTTTGCCGAGCTGCTGCGCAAGCGCTTCGAGGTGGCTTGCCGAAAGCATGGCTTCGGCCGCGCCCGCGAACTCCGGCTCGACGGCTCGCGCTTCGTGTCGCCGCGCAAGCCGTCGCCGCAGGGCAGCCTGTTCTGACCGGGCTACACACCGGAACGGGTTGGAGCCTGATCTCCCACGACCCTGGCCGGGTAGGAGCGCACCCTGTGCGCGATGGCTCTGATGCTCCGGTCAGAGCGAAAAGCCTTCGCGCACAGGGTGCGCTCCTACGGGTTGGCATCCGTGGGCCATGCGGAGATCGTAAACAGGCTTTCAGAGATCGATGCGCGCGCCGATCTCGATCAGCCGTCGCGATGGAATGCCGTAATAGGTGGTGGCGGGCGTTGCGTTGCGCGCCATCCAGGCGAACAGGCGTGCGCGCCAGCGCGCCATGCGGTAGGACTTGTCATCCTCGGCGTTGACCTTGTCGTGGCCGAGGAACCACACCACTTTGTCCGCTTCCAGCGCGGGATCGAACTCGAGCTGGCGCAGCCGGGCTGGCACGTCGATGTGCTCGGCGAAGCCGAAGCGCAGCGTCACCCGCCAGAAGCCGCGCTCCAGTTCCTCGACTTCGCCGCCGTCCTCGCCGCGCGCACGCGGATGGTCCAGGCCGTCCACCGTGAGCACTACATTGCGTTTGTGCAGCACGTGGTTGTGTTCCACGTTGTGGCGCAGGGCCTGCGGCACCCATTCGCGGTGGCCGGTGAGGAACACCGCAGTGCCGGGTGCCTGCAGCGGCGGCTTGTCCTGCAGCTGGGCGATGAAATCCACCAGTTTCTCGCCCTCGGCATGCAGCTGGCGCCCGACCAGCTGGCGCCCGCGCTGCCATACCGTCATCACCACCATCATCGTCAGCGCCAACACCACTGGAAACCAGCCGCCATCGGGAAGCTTCAGCAGGTTGGCGCCGAAGAACGCGGCATCGATGAGCACGTAGACCAGGCCGAACGCGCCGAGCCGCAGCGGCCCCCATCGCCAGCGCATGCGCGCCACCACCAGGAACAGCAAGGTGGTCAGCAGCATGGTGCCGCTCACCGCGATGCCGTAGGCACTGGCCAGCCGGTCCGAACTGCGAAAGCCCAGCACCGCGGCCATCACCGCCACGAACAGCAGGAAGTTCACCGTGGGCAGGTAGATCTGGCCTTCCATGTCGCCGGAGGTGTGTTCCACCCGCGAGCGCGGCAGATAGCCGAGCTGGATGCCCTGGCGCACCATCGAGAAAGTGCCGGAGATTACCGCCTGCGAGGCGATCACGGTGGCTGCGGTGGCCAACGCGATCATCGGATATAGCAGCGCATGCGGTGCCAGCGAATACAACGGATGTGCCGCCGCCGAGGCATCGGCCAGCAGTAGGGCGCCCTGCCCCGCGTAACCCAGCAGCAGCGCCGGCAGGACCAGGGTGAACCATGACAGGCGGATGGGCAGGCTGCCGAAATGGCCGATGTCGGCATACAGCGCTTCGCCCCCGGTCATCACCAGCACCACCGCGCCGAGCGAGGCGAAGCCCCTGAAGCCGTTGTGCAACATGTACGTCACTGCCCAGCGCGGATCAGCCGCTGCCAGGACTTCCGGATGGCGTAGCAGGCCATGTATGCCCAGCGCCGCCACGCTCAGCAGCCACAGCGTCATCACCGGCCCGAACAGCGTGCCGACCAGCGCGCTGCCGCGCTTTTGCAGCAGGAACAGTCCCACGATGATCACGGCGCTGATGGGCAGCACCCAGCGGCCGAGATCCGGCGAAGCCAGCTTCAGCCCTTCCACCGCCGAGAGCACGGAGATCGCCGGCGTGATCACGCTGTCGCCGAAGAACAACGCCGCGCCGGCCAGCCCCAGCATGACCACCCACCAGCAGGCGCGCCGATGCTGGCGCATCGCATTCCGCGCCAGTGCCGTCAGCGCCATCATGCCGCCTTCGCCGTGGTTGTCCGCGCGCATCACGAACAGCACGTACTTGACGCTGATCACCAGCACGAGGGCCCAGAAGACCAGCGACAGCAACCCGAGGATGTTGTCGTGCCTTGGCGCGATGCCGCCCTTGCCGAACGCCTGCTGCATGGAATACAGCGGGCTGGTGGCAATGTCGCCGAACACCACGCCGATGGCACCCAGCAGCAGTTCGGGCAGGGCCGGCTTGTCCTTGGCGCCGCCATCGTCATCGTCTTTGGGTTTTTCTGCTTCCATGAGGCGCGCGTGGCCCTGGCGGAGCGGTTCGCCGGCCACGTATGTGGTCGATCCAAGGGACAATGTGGCCAGCGGCGTGTGTGGCACGTGATCGGCCGATGAAATCGGGTAACACGGACATGCCTGGCGGCTGTGGGGTGGCCCGCAGGCTTCAGTCCACTTCCCGCCCGCGGTAGTAGCGCCGCTGCGCTAGTGCCAGCATCGCCGCGTCCTCATGCGTATCGCCATAGGCATAGCAAGTGTCGTACGCGCCAAGGTCGTGGCGTTCGCGCACGCGGCGAGCCTTCTCCGCGCCCACGCATTGCACGCCGTGGTAGCGGCCGGTGAGGTGGTTGCCGCGGGTTTCCATACTTGAGCAGATCAGTTCCAGGCCGTGCTGCCGGCACCACGGCGCGAGGTAGAAGTCGAGGCCGCCGGAAACCAGCACGACCTTGTCGCCTTGCGCCTGGTGCCAGGCAAGGCGCTGCATCGCTTTGGGGCGCAGCAGGCTGGGCAGGACTTCGGCGGCGAAGCGTTCGCCGGCCGCGTGGACGTGCACGGCCGGCACGCCGCGGAAGCCGAAGGCGGTGACGTGGTGGCGGATGTGTGTGCCGGAGACGAGGCCCAGCTTGTAGGCGGCCAGCATCGGCGCGAACATCGGAATGCCCAACGCGCGGCGCAGCGGCGGTACCGCGTGGCGCATGAAGTCGCCGAAGGTTTCGCGGGTGGTGAGGGTGCCGTCGAAATCGAACAGGGCGAGGTTCATGGATGATCGTCGTCCGTGTCGAAGCGCCGGCGCAGCCGGGACAGCGCGGCGTGGTTGGTGTTGGCGACGCGGCGGAAATCGTCGCTGATCGCCGGGTGTTGCGCCACGCGCTGCCAGTACAGCCCGGCCCAGGCCGCACCCTGCCGCCAATGCGGCAAGGATGCGGGCGTGGGCGGTGGCGGCTCGAACACGCGCGGCACCACGGCACCGTTGGCAGCGGGGCGGTAGAGCATGGGCAGCATGTCGTAGCTGGGCGCGAGTCCAAGCGGCAAGGCGTCGTCGAGGAAGAAGCCGAGGTTGCCGAAGTGCATGTCGGTGTTGCCGATCAGGCGGCCGAACCACCATCGGCGCTGCACCTGTTCCAGTGCCTCGTCGTGCAGCCAGCCGCCTTGCCGCATGCGTGCGGCGGCGGTGGCCCAGTCGTCGCGCTCGCCGTCGTGGGCATCGCTCCATGCGGCCAGCGTGACGAAGCCGCGCCGGCCATGCGCGCCGATGCGGTCGAAACGGGCGGCCTCCAGGCACAGGCGGCCCTGCGACCAGACCAGTTCGGTGCGTGCGCTGGGGTGGCCGTGTTCCGCGAGCAGCTCGCCGGCGAGATGTTCGCAGACCAGCAGATCGGCCCAGCGGCGCGCGCCGGCGTGGCTGTCCACCGGCTCGCTGAACTTCACGATGACGTGGCGCAGGCCGCCGTCTGCATCGCGCACGCAAGCGGTGAATTTCGGTTGCTCGCCAGCGGCCGAGGAGCCGGCCAGCTCACCGGCAAGCGCGGCCTGCGCCAGTCCGGCGTAGCGCTGTTCGCGTGCCGCCGCTGGAATGGCTTCGGGTTCCGTGCGTAGCGCACGTTCCAGTGCCGTGTCGCCCAGCACGAAATCACCGGGGCCGTCGTCGCCGTGCAGCAGCAGGGCGGCGAGTACGGCGTCTTCGTTCCAGCGCAGGATGTCGTCGGGCAGGCCCAGCCCGCGTGCCCAGCGCTGGCCGAACTGGCGGCCCAGGAAGCCCTGCGGGCGCTGGTCGTCCAGAAACCATGGCAGGCCGGGGAACAGGCCGTCGACGAATTCGCCTTGCAGCCAGTCGGGCGTCGTCGCAGCAGCAACGAGGCAGCCATTACCGTGCAGGGCGGTCAGCCGACCGAATTCATGCGGCCTGCCCTGTTCGTCGATGCGATAAAGCGGCCAGTACGTACCCAGGCCGCGCACGTCGCGCACGGCGGCATAGCGGCTGCGGCGGGCCTGGCCAATGCGCACCACGCGCGAGCCCGCAGCTGCCAGGGCTCGCGAGATGCTGGGCTGGCTGGTGCCCAGTGCCTCGCCAAGTTCGCGCGCACTGGCGACCTTGCGCAGGCGCAAGGCATCGAGCAGGCGCCCGGGCGTGATGGCTGGGTTGGGCATGCATGAATAGATACTTGAATAGATACTTCAAGTCAAATAACTTTATGGTCAATGACTTGAAGTCCATGCATCATTCGGTTCGAATAGATTTCCGAGCCCGTGGCCGGCCGGCCTCTGCGGGGCAGGCCGGCCACGCCGCCGTCACTTCGACGCCGGCAGGTACTTCGCGAACCAGTCCAGCGAACGCTGCAGCTCGTCGTCCCGGTGGACCGGGTTGCTGAAGGCGTGGCCTTCGTTGGGATACACCACCAGCTGGGTGGGCACGCCCAGGGTCTTGAGCGCGTGCCAGTACTCGAAGGACTGTGGCGCGGGGCATTCCTCGTCGCGGTCGCCCACCACGATCAGGGTGGGGGTCTTCACCTTCTTGACGAAGTTGATCGCCGAGCTCTTCGCGTAGGGAGCCGGATCGTCGTACAGCGAGGCGCCGAAGTAAGGGATCATCCACTGGTCGATGCGGTTCTCGCCGTAATAGCTCTGCCAGTCGGACAGGCCGGCACCGGCGACCGCGGCGCGGAAGCGCTGGGTCTGGGTGGGCGCGAACATGCTCATGAAGCCGCCATAGCTCCAGCCGGTGAGGCCGAGGCGGTGGTCGTCCACCGGCGCCTGCTTCTCCACCGCGTCGATGCCGGCGAGGATGTCGCGCAGGTCACCGTAGCCGAAGTCCTTGCGGTTGGCCTGCACGAAGGCTTCGCCCTGGCCGAAGCTGCCGCGCGGGTTGGGCATGAACTGGAAGTAGCCGCTGGCCGCATACATCGCGCCCATGCCGGGCCAGCGCGAGGTGACGGCCGCCGCCGGGCCGCCGTGCACGCTGACGATCATCGGGTAGGTCTTGTGCGGGTCGTAGTTGGCCGGGTACAGCAGCCACCCCTGCACGTCGCGACCCTCGTTCTTCCACTCCACCGACACCGCCTTGCCCCAGTCCGGCTTCAGCGCGGCGTTGAGCGAGGTGACCGCGGGCGGCGGCGTGCGGCCCAGCACGCCGGCATGCACTTCCGGCGCGTGCTCGAACGAGCTTTGCTGGAAGGCCACGCGCTTGTGGTCGGCGGACAGCGACACCGCCGCCACCGCGCCGCCGGAGCCGATCGACGCGGACACGGTGAAGTACGGCGCCTGCGCCGTGGCGTTGCCGCCCTGGATGTCGTAGCGGACCAGCTGGACCTTGCCCTTGGCGTTCTGGCTCACCGTCAGCGCGTCCTTGCCGGCCCACGCGAACCACTGCGGCGTCACGGTGATGCCGGGAGTGAGGTTGGTCGGTGCGCCGCCGCTGGACGACACACTGTAGAGGTCGCCGCCGGTGGAGCCCTGGTCGCTCATCAGGCCGCCGATGAAGGCGATGCGCGAGCCGTCCGGCGACCAGCGCGGCAGCGCCATCTGCAGGCCGTGCAGCGAACCGCCGACGGTGGCCGGATCGACGACCACCTGCGGCGCGGCGCCTTCCTTCGCGCCCTGCACGTAGAGCTTCGCCACCCACCAGTTGTTGTCGCCCGGCGGCGGCGCGGCGGTGTAGGCGATGTGCGAACCGTCCGGCGACCAGCCGAATTCGTAGGCGTAGATCGAGGCCGGCGTGAGCGTGTGCACGGCGCCGCTGGCCACGTCGAGGCTGGCGACGCGCTGGATTTCCTCGTGCTCGTCCTCGCCGATCACGCCCACCTGCGGCTTGCCCGCAGCGGTGGCGGCGGCGCGGCGGGTGGCGCCGGGCACGTAGAGGAAGCCCAGCGCCTTGCCGTTGGCCGTCCATGCCAGCGCGCGCGCGTAACCGGCGAGCTCGGCCAGTTCGCGCGGCGCGGCGTTGCCGGCGGCGTCAGCGAGATAGACGTCCGTATGCACCGCCTGGGTGTTGGTGAGGTCGTGGCCGCAGTTGGCCATGAAGGCGAGCTGGTGCGAATCCGGCGACCAGGCCAGATCGCTCTTGCTGCAGTCGGCCAGCTTCGCACCCACGTCCAGCGCCTGCGCGTGGCGGCCGTCGGCATCGGCCAGCTCGATCACGGACTGTTTGCCGTCCTGCTGCATCCAGGCCAGGCGCGTGCCGTCGGGCGACAGCGCCACGTCGCCGATGCGCTTGACGCGCCCGAGCTTGGGCAGCGGTGTCGCAGCGTGCGAGGCGGGCTGGGCGACCGACGTGTCCGGCGCCGCCTGTGCGAGCAGGGGCGTGGCGAGCAGGGCCAGCGAGACGATCAGGTGCGAGGATTTCGACATGGTGCGAACCCGTGTGCGGGGGAAACCGCCACGCTACAACCGCAGCTTGTGCTGCGCCATGTGCGGATCGTCAGGGGTTCGCCGCGATTTGCGCGGCCTCGCGCGCTGCCAGTCTGGCGCGGATTTCCGGGATCGCCGCCAGTGCGGCCTTCTCGCCGGCGAGGATGGCCAGGTCCTTCTGCTCGAAGTCGGCGGGGCCGATGCCGCTGAGGTCGGGCCGGATCACCACGTCGGCGCGGGCGATTTCCTGCTTGGCCAGTTGCCGGCCCATGATGGTGATCGACTGGCCCACGATGTTCAGCATGCCCTGCGGGTTGGCGCCGTCGGGCTTGGTGGAGATGTCCACCGCGATCACGAAATCCGCGCCGAGCTGGCGCGCGGCATCCACCGGAATCGGGCTGACCACGCCGCCATCGACGTAATGCTTGCCGCGGATCGCCACCGGCTCGAACACGCCGGGGACACTGGAGGAGGCGCGCACGGCCTGCCCGGTGTTGCCGCGCACGAACACCGTGCGCTGCCCGGTTTCCAGTTCGGTGGCCACCGCGGCGAACGGCAGCTTCAGGCGTTCGATCGGCTGGTGGTTCACCAGCAGATTCACGTAGTCCTCGAGCGCCTTGCCCTGCACCAGTCCGCCGGAGAACAGCCGCACGTCGCGGATCTTCGCCTCGTCGAGGCCGAACGCGACCTGCTGCATCTGGAACGCGTCCATGCCGCTGGCATACAGCGCGCCGACCACGCTGCCGGCGCTGGTGCCGGCCACCACGTCGGGATGGATGCCGCTGGCTTCCAGCATCTTGATCACGCCGATGTGCGCGAAGCCCTTCGCCGCACCGCCGCCCAGCGCGAGGCCGATCTTCAGTTCCGGTGGCGGCGGGGGCGGTGCCGGTGGAACCGGCCTGGCCGCGTGCGTGCAGGCGCCGAGCACGAGCGCGGCGAGCACGGGCAGGAACAGGCGACGGAGGCGCATGGGGCTGGGGTCTGGAAGAAGAAGAGGGCGGGTGGCCCGTTTCCCGGTCCCTGCGGGCAGGGGCCGGAGCGACGTGTCAGCCCTGCGCGCCGTCCGCCGCGTGGTGGTAGTGCGTCGCCAGTTCGACTTCCTGCTTCGAGCCCAGGAACACCGGCACGCGCTGGTGCAGGCCGGTGGGCTGCAGCTCCATGATGCGCTCGCGTCCGGTGCTGGCCGCGCCGCCGGCCTGCTCGATGATGAAGGCCATCGGGTTGGCTTCATACATCAGGCGCAGCTTGCCGCCCTTGCTCTTGATCTTGGCGTCCAGCGGGTAGAAGAACACGCCGCCGCGGGTCACGATGCGGTGCACGTCGGCCACCATCGAAGCCACCCAGCGCATGTTGAAATCGCGCCCGCGCGGGCCTTCCTGGCCGGCCAGCAGCTCGCCGATGTAGCGCTGCATCGGCGCTTCCCAGTGGCGCTGGTTGGACATGTTGATCGCGAACTCGCCGGTTTCCTCCGGGATGCGGATGTCGCGGCGGCTCAGGATGAAGCTGCCGATCTCGCGATCCAGCGTGAACTCGTGCGCGCCGTGGCCGAAGGTGAGCACCAGCAGGGTGGACGGGCCGTACACCACGTAGCCGGCGGCGAGCTGGGTGGTGCCCGGCTGCAGGAAGTGCTCGACCTTCGGCTCGGTGACGCCGTCCGGGCAGCGCAGCACCGAGAAGATCGTGCCCACCGAGATGTTCACGTCGATGTTCGAGCTGCCGTCCAGCGGATCGAACAGCAGCAGGTGCTGGCCCTTGGGGTAGCCGTCGGGGATCGGCTGCGGATCTTCCATCTCCTCCGAGGCGCAGGCAGCGAGGTGGCCACCCCAGGCGTTGGCCTCCAGCAGGATCTCGTTGGAGATCACGTCGAGCTTCTTCTGCGCCTCGCCCTGGATGTTGTCGGTGCCGGCCGCACCCAGCACGCCGCCCAGCGCACCCTTGCCGGTGGCCACCGCGATGCGCTTGCAGGCGCGCGCCACCACCTCGATCAGCAGGGAGAGTTCGGCGTTGATGTGACCGGCGCGGCGTTCCTCGATCAGGAACTGGATCAGCGAGACGGGCTTCATGACGGGTCCGTGGGGGGAAAGAGCCGCCATTCTCCCGGCTCCTCCTGAACCGCGCCAGCCCGACTGCTGACATCACGATGGCAGCAGGGGGCGTGCATCCTGCACCTCCAACACGGAGGGAACGACATGCGCGACACGGTTTATTTCCTCGTCTTCGACGGTTACGCCGATTGGCAGGCCGCACTGGCCCTGTGCGAGATCCGCCGTCCCGGCGACTGGCGGGTGCAGGCGGTTGGCTTCTCGATGGCGCCGGTGGTGTCGATGGGCGGGCTCACGGTGCAGCCCGAGCTGAGCCTGGCGCAGCTCGACCTGGCCCGCGCGGCCTTGCTGATCCTGCCCGGCGGCCACCTGTGGACGCATGGCGGCGGTCTGGCCGCGGTGGCCGCGTCGCGTCGCGTGCACGCGGCCGGCGCGCCGGTGGCGGGCATCGACGGTGGCGTGCTGGCGCTGGCTCGTGCCGGCCTGCTCGACCATTGCCGGCACACCGCCAACCACGCCGGTCACATCGACACCCTCGTGCCCGACTACCGCGGCGCCGAGCAGTACGACGGCTCGGTGCTCGCGGTCAGCGACGGCGGCACGCTCACCGCCAGCCAGCTCGGCAGCGTGGAGTTCGCGCGCGAGGTGATCCGCACGCTGGATCTCTACAACGCCAGCGACCGCGAGCACTGGTTCCGCCTGTACAAGCACGCCCTGCCGCCGCCGTGGCTGGCGGGCGCCACCGCGGCTGCGGCCTGAGGAAGGGCGTTACTTGTGCGCTCGTCCATGAGCGCCGCTTCGATCAAGCGCCTGCACGGGCAGGCAGTCCAATTCCGCGAGTCCAACCGCGGTCTTCCATGGCCACACTTTTCAAGTAGAGCTCACACCATGACGAACAAGACCATGATCGATCGCGTGCTGATGGCTTATCGGCCGCTCTACCTGCAAGGCCTGCTGATCAACGGACAATACCGCTTGCCAGCGACCACCGCGCGCAAGCATGCCGCCAAACGCCAGGACATACTGCTGACGGCGCTGACCGGCCTGCGCCATATCGTCTCGCCCACGAGGAACAAGCCATGAAGAAGACCTATCACGGCAGCTGCCACTGCGGTGCGGTGCGCTACCAGGCCGATCTTGACCTCGCCGCAGGCACCGGTCGTTGCAACTGTTCCATCTGTACCAAAACGCGCTCGTGGGGCATTACGATCAAGCCGCAGGACTTCCGCCTGCTCACCGGTGAGGACGCGCTGTCCGACTACCAGTTCGGCACGCTGAGTGCGCACCATCTGTTTTGCCGCCATTGCGGCGTGCGCTCGTTCGGGCGCGGCTACGTGGAGCAGATCGGTGGCGACTACGTGTCGATCAACCTGGCCTGCCTCGACGACGCCGAACCGCAGGAGCTGATCGATGCGCCCGTGCGCTGGTGCGACGGCCGCGCGAACAACTGGATGAACCCACCTGCCGAGACGCGGCATCTGTGAACCCGGAGACATCGTCATGACTGTCGACCTCACCTTCTTCCACGCCCCGAACAGCCGTTCCGGCGGCACCCGCGCCCTGCTGGAAGAACTCGGCGCGGACTACGAGTTGCACGTGCTGAACCTCAAGGCAGGCACCCAGCGCCAGCCCGAATACCTCGCGGTCAATCCGATGGGCAAGGTGCCGGCGATCCTGCATCGCGGCGCGCTGGTCACCGAGCAGCCCGCGGTGTTCCTCTACCTCGCCGACCTGTTCCCGGAAAAGGGCCTGGCGCCGGCCATCGGCGACCCCCTGCGCGGACCCTACCTGCGCTGGATGGTGTACTACGGCTCCTGCTTCGAGCCAGCGCTGGTCGACAAGTCGATGCAGCGCGAGCCGGCGGCATCCTCGACCTGTCCCTACGGCGACTTCGACACCATGCTGAAGACGCTCACCGACCAGCTGGCACAGGGTCCGTACCTGCTCGGCGAACGCTTCACCGCCGCCGACGTGTTGTGGGGCGGTGCGCTCAACTGGACCACGCTGTTCAAGCTGGTGCCGGAGACGCCGGTGATCCGTGCCTATATCGACCGCGTGATCTCGCGTCCGGCGATGCAGCGCGCGGCCGCGGCCGATGCGGCATTGGCTGCCGCGCAGCAGGCTTGAGCGATGGACGGCCGGCACGTGCGGCTTGCAGCGGCGCGCCGGCCGCATCGCGGTGACTTGTGGCGCAGGCGCTGCGACACGGTTCGCGGCATCATGTGCGAATGCGTCGCGCCGACCGCCTGTTCCTTATCATCCACGCCCTGCGCGGACGGCGCACTGCGCTGCCCGCGCGCAGCCTCGCCGAGACGCTGGGCGTGTCGCTGCGCACCGTCTACCGCGACGTGGCCGACCTGCAGCTTTCCGGCGTGCCGATCGAGGGCGAGGCGGGCGTGGGCTACGTGTTGCGCAAGGGCGCGGACATCCCGCCGCTGATGTTCACGGCCGACGAACTCGAATCGCTGGTGGTCGGCACGCGCTTCGTGCGCGCCTTCGCCGGCGAGAAGCTGGCCGCGGGCGCGCAGGCCGCGCTGCTGAAGATCGAGGCGGTGCTGCCGCCCGAACTGCGCGAGCGCGCCGCGCGCACGCGCATCTACGCGCCGGTATGGCGCGACCAGGGGCGCGCCGATTTCGCGATGCTGATCGATCGCCTGCACGCGGCCATCGCGGAGCACCGGGTATTGCGGCTGGATTACCGCGACGAGGGCGGCCAGCCCAGCCTGCGCGAGGTGGAGCCGCTGTGCCTCGCGTTCTGGGGCGGCAAGTGGACGCTGGGTGCGTGGTGCCGGCTGCGCCAGGATTTCCGCAACTTCCGTCCCGACCGCATCCACGCCAACGAAGCCACCGGCGAGATCTTTGCCGAAGCGCCGGGCCGCAGCCTAGACGATTACCTGCGTGCGGTGGGCGGCAGCCAGGTGGGCATGAACTGAGCGGCGATGCCGCGTGACCGCGTGGCGGAATGCATCCCCCGCAAAGCGACTACGCTGTGCGCATGCGACGCCTCGTGTCTTCACCGGCCATCACCGCTGCCCTGGCGGCGGCGCTGCTGTTCGGCGCCAGCATGCCGCTGGCCAAGCAACTGCTGCGCGACGTGTCGCCGATGTTGCTGGCGGGCCTGCTCTACCTCGGCAGCGGCGTCGGCCTGGTGCTGGTCCGGCTGGTTCGCGACCGCGGCTGGCGCCTGCCGGCCATGGCCGGGCGCGAGCAGGGGTGGCTGCTGCTGGCGATCGTTTTCGGTGGCGTGCTGGGGCCGTTGCTGCTGATGCTGGGCCTGGCGCGCACCGCGGCGGCCACCGCTTCGCTGCTGCTGAACCTGGAGGCGGTATTGACCGCGTTGCTGGCGTGGATCGTGTTCCGCGAGAACACCGATCGGCGCGTCATGCTCGGCATGGCGCTGATCGTGGCCGGCGTCGTGCTGCTGGCCTGGCCGGGCCACCTGCCGTCCGCCGCGCTGGGCCAGGGTGCGCCGCTGATCGCGCTCGCCTGCCTGTGCTGGGCGCTGGACAACAACATCACGCGCAAGGTGTCGGATTCGGATGCCTTGTTCATCGCCGGACTGAAGGGACTGGCGGCCGGCATCGTCAATGTCGCGCTGGCCTGCATGCTCGGTGCCCGCCTGCCGGCGGCCGCCACGGTAGCCGCGGCGATGGCGACCGGCCTGCTTGGCTACGGCGTCAGCCTGGTGCTGTTCGTGCTGGCGTTGCGCGGGCTGGGTGCGGCGCGCGCCGGCGCGTATTTCTCGACGGCGCCTTTCCTTGGTGCCGTGATCGCGATCATCGCGCTCGGCGATCGCGCCACACCGGTGTTCTGGCTGGCGGCGGTCCTGATGGGTGCGGGCGTGTGGCTGCATCTCACCGAGCGCCACGAACACCTGCACACGCACGAGGCGCTCACGCACACCCACCGCCACGTGCACGACGAGCATCACCAGCACACGCACGATTTCGACTGGGACGGCAGCGAGCCGCACACCCACGCGCACATCCACGCGCCGATCACGCATTCGCACCCGCACTATCCGGACATCCATCACCAGCACAAACATCGGTGAGTGGAACGCGCGGGTTTACCTGCCTGCTCCGCGACATCACGTCGTGGCGACGCTGCATCGGCTACTCGTCATGATCTGACACGAAGTCCCGGAGACGGTCCATGTATGCCCATCATCCGCTGCTGCCGGTAGCGCCGGCCGAATTGCGGCCCACCCAGCTCACCGTGGGCTACGCCGAGGTGGCTGCCAAGCGTGCCGAGTGGGAGCAGTTCGGCAGGAAGAAACGCAGGGAACTGCTGGGGCGGCACTGGTTTCCCGGCGTGCTGGGGCCGAAGCGGCATTGCTACATCGTCGATCACCACCACCTTGGCCTCGCGTTGCTGGAGGAGGGTGTGGACAGCGTGCCGGTGATGGTGCTGCGCGATTTCTCGTGGCTGGCGCCGGAGCGGTTCTGGCGCACGATGGAGTTCTACCACTGGGCGCACCCGTACGATGCGAAGAACCGCCGTCGCGACTACGACGCCTTTCCGCGCAGCCTTGCGGATCTGGAGGACGATCCCTACCGCAGCCTCGCCGCCCGGGTGGGGCGTGCCGGCGGTTATGCCAAGGACGCCACGCCCTATGCCGAGTTCATGTGGGCGGGCTTTCTGCGCGAGCACTTCAAGCTGCGCAAGGGCGAACAGCCCTCGCCGGAACTGGTGACACGTGCGGTGACGCTGGCCCACGGTCACGAGGCGAGCTATCTGCCTGGTTGGAGTGGCGCGATGGCGTGACCTTCGCCGCATTGCGCGGACGGTTGCAACGTGGGACGGTCTGCGACCTGTGCGCTCCGCACGCACTGCCGTTTCCCAGGAACTTGCGAGGCCCCCGTGAACAAGACCCTGTTGCTGGCCATGGCGACGACTCTGGCCTTCACTGTCGGATTGCCGACGGCACAGGCCGTGACCGCCGATGTTGCCGCCGCTTCCTCCAGTGCCGCCACCGACAGCGCCGACGCACGCTTCACCGCCATCTATACCGCCGAATGGGCGTGGCGTACCGGCCAGGCCGGCATCAGCGCCTCGGGCGAGTCGCAGCCGAACAACGGCCGCCTCGACGACGTCGATGCCGTCAGCCAGCAGCAGCGCCTGGACTACTGGCGCAAGGTGATGAAGCAGCTCGACGCGATCGACGTGCGACAGTTGTCGCCGGAAAACCAGGTGAACTACGCGGTGTATCGCGAGCAGATCCGCAACTTCATCGCGGACCAGGCATTCAAGCAGTGGCAGATGCCGTTCAACAGCGACTCCGCGTTCTGGAGCGACGTGGGCTACGAGCTGGGCGGCGACCACCTGCGCACGGCGGCCGACTATCGCAACTACCTCGACCGCCTCGGCCAGATCCCGCACTACTTCGAGCAGCAGATCGACAACATGCGGCTGGGCCTGAAGCGCGGCTTCAGCGTGCCGCGCGCGGTGCTCAAGGGCCGCGACCAGTCGATCGCCGCAGTGGCGGATCTCACCGATCCCACTGCAGCGAGCTTCTACGCGCCATTCAAGCAGATGCCGGACACGATCCCCGCCGACCAGGCGCAGGCGCTGCGCGGCGAGGCGGTGCAGCGCATCCGCGACGACGTGATTCCCGCCTACGCGAAGCTGTTGAAGTTCTTCGACGGCGAATACGTGCCGCAAGCACGCACCACGCTCGCCGCCGAGGCGCTGCCCGACGGCAAGGCGTATTACCGCCAGCAGATCCGCGAATACACCACGCTGGATCTCTCGCCCGACCAGATCCACCAGATCGGCCTGGAGCAGGTGACGAAGATCCACGCCGAAATGCTGGACGTGATGAAGCAGACCGGCTTCAAGGGCAGCTTCGCCGACTTCCTGCACTACCTGCGCACCGACCCGCAGTTCTACGCCAGGACTCCACAGGAGCTGCTGGACAAGACCGCCTGGATCGCCAAGGAAGTGGACGGCAAGATGTCCAGGTTCTTTGGCCATCTGCCGCGCGAGCGCTTCACCATCGAGCCGGTGCCGGACGCCATCGCGCCTTACTACACCTCGGGCCGCGGCGGCCCGGACGTCTACCTGGTCAACACCTACGACCTGAAATCGCGTGCGCTGTACAACATGCCGGCGTTGACCCTGCACGAGAGCTATCCCGGCCATTCATTGCAGTTGGAGCTGGCCGAGGAGGATCACAGCCAGCCGGCGTTCCGCCGCAACGGCTACATCTCCGCCTATGGCGAGGGCTGGGGCCTGTATTCCGAATACCTCGGCAACGAGATGGGCATCTACCAGACGCCTTGGCAGAAGTTCGGCTATCTCACCTACCAGATGTGGCGCGCCTGCCGCCTCGTGGTCGACACCGGCATCCACCATCTCGGCTGGACCCGCCAGCAGGCGATCGACTACCTCACCGAAAACACCGCGCTGAGCCCGCTGGAAATCGCCAACGAGGTGGACCGCTACATCAGCTGGCCCGGCCAGGCGGACAGCTACGAGCTGGGCTACCTGAAGATCCTCGAACTGCGCGCCAAGGCCGAGAAGGCGCTGGGCGGGAAATTCGACATCCGCGCCTTCCACGACACCGTGCTTTCCACCGGCTCGGTACCGCTGCCGGTGCTGGAGGCGCGCATCGACAAGTTCATCCGGGATGGCGGGCCGGAGCCGGATTACGGTTGCGATTGCGCGAAAGGCAAGGACACGTCGCGCGCTCCCTGAAGCTGGCGCAGTCCATTTTGGACGCAGCTGCCATTTTGCAGTAGATTATCCATGTGCTTCACATGGAGAGCTCCGACATGAACGCACATGCCAGCCGCATTGCCGACGCCACGTCGCACTACCTGCCCACTGACGCAGCGCTGACGGCGCCCGCGCTGCGCAGCTTCTTCCGCCTCGCCGAGCACTGGGATCTGCGCGTCGCCGAACAGCGCAAGCTGCTCGGCGATCCGCCCGAGTCCACGTTCTACAAGTGGAAGCGCGAGCTGGACGGCAGCCTGGGGCGCGACACACTGGAGCGCATCAGCTACCTGCTCGGCATCTGGAAGGATCTGCAGATCCTGTTTCCCGATCCCGCGCAGGCCGATGCGTGGTTGCGCAAGCCGAACACGACATCGCTGTTCGGGGGACATTCGGCGCTGGAACGCATGCTGTCGGGCAACGTGGCCGACCTGTTCGTGGTGCGCCAGTACCTGGACGCACAGCGCGGCTGAGGCCGTGTCGCGGCGCCGGTCGCGCTCCGCGAGATCGCATGCCGCCACGCTTGCCCTACCGCGACCAACAGGAACATCACGCGCCATGGATACCTGCGATGCCCGCTGATCTTCCGCCCGTCCGGCGCATCCGCTGGAACCAGGCCTTTCGCATCGTGCCCAGCCGCTTTCCTCCGGTAGGCGTGTACGACCGCATCGCCGATCCGGCGGACCTCGATGCGGTGTTCGCGATCGAGGCGCTGACCAACCCGCGCCTGCGCGAGGAGGCCGGTGCATTGAAGCTGGTGCCGAAGGAACACCGCATCAGCGGTGCGGGCAGCACGCCAGTGATGGCCGCCTTCACGCATCTGAATCCGGAAGGCAGCCGTTTTTCCGACGGTAGCTGGGGCGTGTTCTATGCCGCGCACAGCGTGACCACTGCGGTAGAGGAAACGGTCTATCACCGCGAGCGTTTCCTGGCTGCCACGGCCGAACCGGCCTGCGATATCCAGATGCGCTGTTACCGCACCCGCATCGACAGCCGCCTGCACGACATCCGCGGCGGCTGGAAACAGGTGCACGACCCGGATGACTACGTGGCCAGTGTGAAACTGGCGCGCGTGTTGCGCGAAGCCGGCTCCAACGGCATCGTCTACGACAGCGTGCGGCATAGGGGCGGCGAGTGCCTCGCCGCATTCCATCCCGATGTCGTGGCTCCGTGCGTGCAGGCGCAGCACCTGGTCTATCGCTGGGATGGCAAGCGCATCGCCGGAGTGCTGGAAGTGAGCGAAATGAGGCGCTCCAAATCGTAGAGTGGACCAGGTCGAATCGGCTTGCTTGTCACCGTCTGTCGCGACCCACGAAAACATCCGGGAACGCCATGAAAATCCTTCTGACACTGTTGCTGGCCCTGGTTTCGGGCATGGCGTGCGCCGGCGAAGCCCCGCATGCGTACTGGAATTCGGCCATCGCGGCTTTCGAAGCCGCCGACCGCGCCAATCCGCCGCCGCCGGGCGCGGTGCTGTTCATCGGCAGCTCGTCGATCGAGCATTGGAAATCCGTCGCCGCGGATTTTCCGGAAGTGAAGGTGATCAACCGTGGCTTCGGCGGCTCCGAGATCGCGGACTCCACCTGGTTCGCCGGCCGCATCGTGGCGCCCTACCATCCACGTGCCATCGTGATGTATGCCGGCGACAACGACATCTACTACGGCCATACGCCGCAGCGGGTGCGGGACGATTTCGCGGCCTTCGTGCGGGAGGTGCGCTCGTTCGATCCCGGCGTACCGGTGGCGTTCGTGGCGATCAAGCCCAGCGTGGCGCGTCGCTCGCTGCTGCCGCAGATCAGGCAGGCCAACGCGCTGGTGCGCGAATACGCCGCCACGCAGAAGGGCGTGACCTATGTCGACGTGTTCACGCCGATGCTGGGCAAGGACGGCCGGCCGCAGCAGAAATGGTTCGGGCCGGACGGTCTGCACATGAACCGCAGTGGCTATGAGTTGTGGATCGGGCTGCTGAAGCCGTGGGTGGATGCGCACGGGCGTTGATGCGCCGTACGTTCCGGATTCGATGCCGTCGACCGGACGCTTACGTATCCGCCCCAGTCGCAAACCCCTCGCGCGTGCCGCGGTTGAACACGCGATCGCCATCCAGCACATCCGCCGCGGCGTGCGCAGGCTCTGCCCTGAGCTTCGCGTAGATCGGCGTGAAGTCCGGATGCGTCGCCTCGAACAGCTGTTCGAAGCTGTCGATCACGAAGTAGGTCTGCTGGTAGGTGTCGATGCGGTAGCGTGTGCTCATCACGCGCTCCAGGCCGAAGCCGATACGGTTCGGCGCGGGCGAGTCCAGGCAGTAGATCGACTCGCCCTTGGAGCTGACGATGCCGGCGCCGTAGATGCGCATGCCTTCACCGGTATCGATCAGGCCGAACTCCACCGTGTACCAGTACAGGCGCGTGAGGTTCATCAGCGCCTCGGGGCCGATGCCAAAGGCCTTCATGCCGCCGCGGCCGTAGGCCTGCATGTAGTCGGCGAACACCGGGTTGAGCAGCAGCGGCACATGGCCGAACAGGTCGTGGAACAGGTCGGGCTCGCTGAGGTAATCGAGCTGGTCCGGCTTGCGGATCCACCAGCTCACCGGGAAGCGGCGGTTGGCGAGATGGTCGAAGAACACCTCGTCCGGCAGCAGGCCTTCCACCGCCACCAGTTCCCAGCCGGTGGCCTTGCCCAGCACCTTGTTCAAGTCGGCGAACTTCGGGATGCCGCCGTCGCCGAGGCCGAAGCGTTCCACGCCGGCCAGGAACTCCTTGCAGGCGCGTCCGGGCAACAGTTCGCGCTGGCGCTTGTACAAGGTGTCCCACACCTCGTGATCGGTGCGGGAATAGCCGGACCACGGCTGCTCGACCACACCGGTCGCATAGACCGGGATGTAGCCGCGGTCGGTCTGCTGGTGTTCGATCTTGCGGGGCGTGTTGTGATCCATGGCGGACTCCGTGGCTTGCTGGTCGCGCATTCCGGCCGGTACCGGAACGATGTTTACAGCATACGACGAACTCACCGCACGAAGCTTGCAACATTGCGCATGTATGGCCTCGAAGAGCAATATTCATGCGTTGAAATGTTCTTGTTCGGAGGTATCTTGCAATGGTCTCACTGGATCGCATCGACCTGCAGCTGCTCGCCATGCTGCAGACGGAGGGCCGCATCACCAATGCCGAGCTGGCCGAACGGGTGAACCTGTCGCCCTCGGCCTGCCTGCGCCGGCTGCAGCGGCTGGAGGCGGACCAGGTGATCACCGGCTATGCCGCCCAGGTCGATCCGCTGGCGGTAGGGCTGGGCCTGCAGGCCTTCGTGCGCGTGCAGCTGGTGAAGCACGAGGCGGCGGTGATCGAGCGCTTCGTGGAGTGCGTCAACGGCTGGGACGAGGTGGTGGCCTGCCACGCGCTCACCGGCGACATGGACTACCTGCTGCATATCTACGTGGCCGATCTCGCGGATTTCTCGCGCTTCCTGCTCGACCACCTGCTCAACGCCGCCGGCGTGGCCGACGCCAATTCCAGCTTCGTGCTGCGCACGGTCAAACGCTCGCCCTCGCTGCCCCTGGCGCATGCGGAAAATCCGCCGCCGCCGCACAACGTTGCGGGCAACAGACGCTAGACTAAAGAGCTGATGGATACCGCCACGACCTCCCCGCCGCTCCGCGACCGCCTGCGCCCGCTGCGCTACCTGTGGCGCGTGCCGCTGCTGTTGCTGCACATCGTGCTGGCCGTGCTGCTGGCGGCGTTCGTGATGAGCTGGAACCGCCATCGCGTGATGCGCGACGGCCGCGAACCGTTCGCGCACCGGCTGATCCGCTGGTGGTCGACCATGCTGATGCGCATCTTCGGCCTGCGCGCGGTGCGCGTGGGCGAGCCGCTGGCCGATCCGGTGCTGTTCGTGGCCAACCACACCTCGTGGATCGACATCGTGCTGCTGCACTCGCAGCGCGCGGCCTGCTTCGTGGCCAAGGCGGAGATCGCCAACTGGCCGCTGGTGGGCTGGCTGGCGGCCAGCGGCGGCACCATCTTCCATCGACGCGGCAGCAACCATTCGCTGGCGGCGGTGATGCAGGTGATGGTCGAGCGCCTGCGCGACGGCCGCTCGGTGGCGGTGTTCCCCGAGGGCGGCACCGGCCATGGTGGCGTGCTCAAGGTGTTCCACGCGCGCATCTTCCAGGCCGCGCTGGATGCCGAGGTCGCCGTGCAGCCGGTGGCGCTGCGCTTCGCCCGCGGCGGCCATCGCCTGGTCGACGCCGGCTTCCGCGAGCACGAGAGCTTCATGGGCAACCTCCTGCGCCTGCTCGGCAGCCCGGCCATGGATGCCGAGGTGCACTTCCTGCAGCCGGTGCCGGCCAGCCCCGACGCCCGCCGCCGGATGGCCGAGCTGTCGCGCGAACGCATCGCCGCGGCGCTGGAAGACCACGCCGCATGAGTCTGCCGTGCGGAAAGGATTTCCGTCCGACCTGGCCGCTTACCAGCGGGCATATCCAGACCATGCTCTCCTCTAGCGGCGTGCGCCGCCTGCTGCTGCCGCGCACCGCGCGTGCGGTGCAGGAAGGCGCCGAGCCGGTGATGGTGGACGGCGGCGGCGGCGTGCGCCTCACCGGCGCGTTTACCGCACAGAAGCTCCGCCCGCAGCCGCGCGGCCTCGCCGTGCTGTTCCACGGCTGGGAGGGCAGCGTCGACTCCACCTACGTGCTGCAGACCGGCAGCCGCCTGCTCGCCGACGGCTGGGACATCTTCCGCCTCAACTTCCGCGACCACGGCGACAGCTACGGCCTGAACGAGGCGCTGTTCCACTCCTGCCGGCTCGACGAGGTGGTGCACGCGCTGGGCGAGATCGCCGCGCGCTGGCCGGCGCGGCCGCTGGCGCTGGCCGGCTTCTCGCTGGGCGGCAATTTCGCGCTGCGCGCCGCGCTGCACACCTCGCGCGTGGGCATTCCGCTCAGCTACGCGCTGGCGGTGTGTCCGATCATCGACCCCACCGAGGGCCTGTTCTCGCTGGAGGAGTCGGCGCCCTGGTTCTACCAGGCCTACTTCATGCGCAAGTGGCGGCATTCGCTGCTGGCCAAGCAGAAGGCGTTCCCGCAGCACCAGTACTTCGAGATGTCCGAACTCCGGCAGGACCTGCGCGGGCTCACCGAATCGCTGGTGCGCCGGCACACCGACTTCAGCTCGCTGCAGCAGTACCTGGATGGCTATTCGGTGGCTGGCGACGCGCTGATGGCGATGCAGATCCCCGCCACCATCCTCACCGCGCGCGACGATCCGGTGATCCCGGTAGGTGCGTTCGAGCAACTGCGGCTGCCGCCGAACGTGGAACTGGACATCGCCGAATACGGCGGCCACTGCGGCTTCATCCGCGGCCGCAACATGACCAGCTTCACCGACGACTACATCGCGGCGCGCTTCAACGCGCTGACCTGATCCGCGGCATGCCTGCACGGTCGTGCATCGCACGAAACCATCGCCGCCGCGGCGCAAGGCCGCCGCTTCCGGCCATGGTCTTGCGATGGTGCGCAAAGGTTGCGTCCAGCCCGCCGCCGATGCAGACATGACTTTCCGCATGGCGTGACTTCCCTCAGGGGGTGGTTCGCAACGGGCCGCCTAGACTGCGGTGGCATCCGCCCGTCGGGCCTCATCGAGCGACAAGCCAATGAAACATGCTGATGGCAGGCGCAGTGTTCCCGTCATGGTGATGTCCGCGCTGCTGGCGATGGTCGGCAGCATGGTCGCGCATGCATCCGCTGCAACCGGGACGGATGGCGCCAGCGAAGGCATCGCCGGTCATCCCGGTTGCGCACAACTCGACGCACACGGTTGCCTCGAACTCGCACTGGCCGCGATGGGCGGGCGCGACAAGCTTGCCGGCATCCACGACGAGCAGCTCGACGTGGTCGGACATACCGTGCTCGCCGAGCAATCGCCCCGGCAGGCGCCGTTCCTCACCACGTACAGCCGCGACGAGTTGACCCTGGATTTCGACCGCGACCGCCTGCTGGATCGCCGGCATGACGCGTTTCCGATAGCCGACCCGCAGCAGGCCGAGAGCGACTCGATCCTGGTCGTCGGGGGGCAGGGCGGCGTCTACCGTGGCAAGGACAGCGATGCGCCGTGTTCGCAGGCCGACCTGGAGGCTGCGCAGGAAATGCTGGCGCTGGGGCCGGCGCGCTTGCTGCTCACTGCGGCGGCGGCACCGGATCTGCACTATGCCGGCAGCGAGTGGCTGCGCTCCACGCCGCACAGCGTGCTGGAATTCACGTGGCTGGGACAGCCGGTGCGCGTGCTGCTGAATGCGTCCAACCACTTGCCGGATGCATACGAACGCACCACCACCTTCCACGCTCCGGATTTCTGGTTCGCCTGGGGCGATGTGGACCAGCGCATCTATTACGACAACTGGGAGCTGCTGGGTGGCGTGTTGCTGCCGACCAATCGCATCGAGGAGCGCAACGGCCTGTTGTGGCGCTCTTCGCAGATCCTTGGCGCCCGTTTCAACGTGGCGCTGGACGACAAGGACTTCGCCATGGACGCGACGACGGCAGCGAAGAGCAACCAGTCCAAAGGCTGGGATCGCGATTTCAGCGACCGTTACCGCGTCGAGCTGGCGCCGGGCATCGAGCTCTACCGTGGCGCGTGGAATGTCACCCTGATCCGGCAGGACGACGGTGTGCTGGTGCTGGAGGCGCCGATTTCGCCGCACTACGTCGCCGGCGTGCTGGCCGAGGCGCGCAGCGAGTTTCCGGGCGTTCCGGTGAAGGCGGTGCTGTCCAGCTCCGATTCGTGGCCGCATGTTGCCGGCGTGCGTGAAGCCGTGGCCGCGGGCCTGCCGGTGTACATTCTCGACCTGAACCGGCCACTGCTGCAGCGGCTGGTGTCGGCGCCGCACCGCTTGAGTCCCGATCGCCTGCAGATGGCGCCCCGGGCAGCGCAATGGCGGGTGGTGGCTGACGGGCAGGCGATCGGCAGCGGGGCAAACCGGATCGTGGTCTATCCGCTCCGCGGCGCGAATACCGAGCGGCAGTACATGGTGTATTTCCCGCAGTACAAGCTGTTGTATGCCAGCGACACGCTGCAGATGATGGCCGACCATGCGCTGTTCGACCCCCAGATGATGCATGAGGTGGTGCAGGCGGTGCGGCGCGAACACCTGCAGGTGGACACGGTCTATGCGATGCATGCGGGGCCGACGCCCTGGTCCGAGGTGGTTCGCATGGTCGACAAGGCGACCCGGTGACCGTGCCGGTCCGCGCGTGAACGCCCATGCCGGATGCCGTATGGGCGACGACATCCCGAGCGACAAGCTGAACCGGCTCAGCCGCGTCGGCGGGCACTTCGGCTTTCCGTACTGCCACGAGGGCGACATCCCCGACCCCGAATTCGGCAAGGGCCACAGCTGCAAGGACTACACGCCGCCGGTGCTGAAGCTGGGCGCGCACGTGGCCTCGCTGGGCATGCGCTTCTACGAGGGTTGCATGTTCCCGGCCGGCTACAAGGGTGCGATCCTGGTCGCCGAGCACGGCTCGTGGAACCGCACGAAGAAATCCGGCTACCGCGTGATGACGGTACGCCTGGACGGCGACAAGGTGGCCAGCTACCAGCCGCTGATCACCGGCTTCGAGCAGGACGAGAAGGCCTGGGGCCGCCCGGTCGACGTGCAGCCGCTGCCCGACGGCAGCGTGCTGGTGAGCGATGACCTGGCGGGCGCGGTGTATCGGGTGACGTATGACGGCAAGGGTTGATGGATTGGTTCTTGCTCGTCTTCATAGGAACTTCCATCAGAGCCTCACAGTCAAGGCTCAAGCGTGTCGAGTGGATACGCGCTTCGGGGTGGAATCATGAAGAAGTTTGCATGCAGGGCGTTTGTCCTTGTCGTGGGAGCGTTGGCCGTGCCTTGTGTCATGGCGGCTGCGCCGACGGCTCCAAAGTCTGAAGACCGTGATATGGCCGCATTGCACACGCTGTGGAACAACTATCAGCAAGCCGTTGCAAGAAAGGACGCACCTGCCTTGCTCGCGATGTATGCGAGTGGGGATGTTCCGGTGATCGGCGGGATCGCCCAAAAGTCCTATGCCGTCATCAGTGCCGCCAACAAGCAACCGGTGCCTCGCACGATTTCCAGTACCGCGAGGGAAGACGTGACGGGCGAGGTACGGATGCCACCGGATCAGACTGAAAACCTCGACATTCATTCCGATGGTGAAGTCGGGTCGGTTTCGTGGGACTACAAGGCCAAGGTCGGACATGGCCGGATCATCTGGACGACGATCTACACGAATGATGGGTGGAAGATTGCTTCCGTCGTGTATTCGATCAATGTTCCTGCCGCGGACAAGGCTGCCACTCACGGCTAGCAGGAAATCACGCTCCAGAGTGAGCTTTCGTAAGCGTGGATGCTGTTGCCAACTCGCGAAGGTAGGCTTGCCGACACCTGCTTTTCCGAGTCCCGTATCCCCAATCCCGAATCACGGATTCCAGCCATGCAACTTCGCAGCGACAACTTCGCCAACAGCCAGCCCATCCCTGCCACCAACGCCTTCGGCAAACCTGGCGCCCCGGTGGCGCTGTCCGACAACCGCAGCCCGCATCTGGCGTGGAAGGACGCGCCGGAAGGCACGCGCTCCTTCGTGCTCAGCTGCATCGACACCGACGTGCCCAGCCGCGGCGACGACGTGAACAAGGAAGGTCGCGTCGTGCCTGCCGACCTGCCGCGCGTGGAATTCGCGCACTGGCTGATGGCCAACATTCCCGAAGAGTGCGGCGAGCTGGCCGAAGGTGCCTGCAGCGACGGCATCACCCCGCGCGGCAAGCGCGATCCGCTGGGGCCGCCGGGCAGCGTGCAGGGCCTGAACGACTACACCGGCTGGTTCGCGGGCGACGCCGAGATGGGCGGCGACTACCTCGGCTACGACGGCCCATGCCCGCCGTGGAACGACAGCATCGTGCACCACTACCACTTCCGCATCCACGCGCTGGACGTGGCGAGGCTGGATCTGCCGGGCGGCTTCACGCTGGCCGAATTGCGCGCGGCGATGCACGGCCACGTGCTGGCCGAGGCGAGTCTGGTCGGCACGTATGCCATCCAGCCCGCGCGGGGCGTGTGACGGCGAATGTTATGTGGAGGCGACGTATAAGGGTTCCCCCTTCACGCGCAGATGGCAGCCATTGTGGATGAATGACGGTGCGCGGCTGCGCGAGCCGCGGTCGGCATTCGTTCAAGAGGGCAAGGCCATGCTTCACTACGCACTGGTATTCCTGATCGTCGCCATCATCGCCGCGGTGCTCGGCTTCGGCGGCATCGCGGGCACGGCGGCGGGGATCGCGAAGATCCTGTTCATCGTGTTCCTGATCCTGGCGATCATCTCGTTCCTGCGCCGCGCGAAATGAATCGTGGCGCGATGCCCGGCGAACCGGCATTCTTCAGCAAGAGCTCCGTGGAGACAGCATGAACAAGCAGGCAGCAACGACCGAAAACGGCGCGTCCAGCCGCATCGACGAAGGCGCTGAACGCATCAAGCAGGCCACCTCCAGCGCAGTCGCCAGCACCAAGGAGGCGGTGGAGCGCGCCGCCGATCACGTGGAGGAAAGCCTGCACCGCGCCACCGACAAGGTCGCCGCCGGCGCCAACCGCGCCAGCGACAAGCTTTCCGACGCCAGCGAGCGCAGCCGCGCCGCCTACGACGCCACGATGGATCGTGCCGACGAGTGGCTGGACCAGGTGCGCGACTACGTGCGCGAGAAACCGGTGCAGTCGGTGGCGATCGCGGTGGGTGCGGGCTGGCTGCTCGGCCGCCTGCTCAGGCGCTGATCGCGCATGCAGGAAGAACCCGCGCGCGACCGGGATCGTGCGACGGCGCCGGAAACCCCGGCGCCGTCCTCGTCTCTGCTGGACGAACTGAACCGGCTCGCGCATGCGGTGCGGCACCTGTTCGGCGCGCAGCTGCACCTGCTGGCCGCGGAACTGGGGCTGGCGCGCAGCGCGGTGTCGTGGCTGCTGGTGGCCGCGTTGGCCGCCACCGTGGCCGGTGTGGCGCTGGGCCTGACCCTGCTCGGGCTGGTCGGCGTGCTGCTGGCCACCTGGTTCCATTCGTGGATCTGGGCGCTGCTGGTGCTGGCCCTGCTGCAGGCGCTGCTGCTCGCGGGCGCGATCTTGCTGTTCCGCCGCTGCATGCACTGGATGAGCCTGCCCGCCACGCGCCACGAATGGAGTGCGATGATGCGCGAAACGCTGCATCGTGCCGAACATGAGGCCGACGGCGAAACCGCGGGAGAGGACAAGCCATGAGCCTGTTCGGCCAACTCGACAAGGTGCGTGCGGCGCAGGCGCGGGTGGCCGCGCATCGTGCGGAACTGGCCGAACCGGCTGCGGCCCTGCTGGCACGCGGGGAGCGGCATCCGCTGCTCGCGCTGGGCGCGGCTGGCGGTGCGGGTTTCGTGCTCGGCAGTCTCGACGTGCATCCCTTGCGCGTGCCCGGTGTGGGGCCGCTGTTGCGCGGCGGCCTCGCCGAGGTGGTGGCGCAGGGCGTGCGGCTGGTCGCCGAACTGGGTGCCGGCGCCTTCGACGACGCTTCCGCATGAACGATCCGCTGCCCTTGCCTGGCGCCGGCGAGGCGGTCGAGGCCGTGCCGCCGGTGCCGCCGCTGCGTGCATCGATCCCGTCGCGCGGCCGTTTCGCGCGGCGCAGCGCGCGCGGCATGCGGCGCCACCTGCGCGCGATCCGCGTGCTGCTCAACGCGCTGCTGCTGCTGGCGCTCTTGTACACGGTGACGCTGTGCAAGGCCCTGCTGATTCCGCTGGTGCTCGCGGCCTTCATCGGCCTGGCGCTGAACCCGATCGTGGCCAGCACCGCGCGCCACGGCGTGCCGCGCTGGCTGGGGGCCAGCGTGCTGATGCTGGCGCTGATTGGCGGCATCGGTACCGGCATCGGCCTGCTCACGCCGCCGGCACTGGACTGGATCCATGAGGCGCCGTCCACGATCCGCCGCTTCGTGCCCAAGCTCGAGCACATCACCCAGCCGCTGGAAGCGGCCAACCGCGCCACCCAGACCCTGGTCAACGGCCATCCCGTGCGCGTGCGGCCGCAGCCGGCCGACGTGGCGGTGAGCGCCTGGGACGTGGTGGCGGCGGCGCCGAAGGTGCTGGCGGCGGTACTCACCGTGGTGCTGCTGGTGTTCTTCTTCCTGGTCTACGGCGACCTGCTGCTGCGCCGGCTGGTGGAGATCGGACCGGATTTCCGCTACAAGCGCCAGGCGGTGTCGGTGGTGCGTGGCATCCAGCACGAGGTGTCGCGCTACATCCTCACCACCCTGCTGATCAACTTCATGCTGGGCGCCCTCACCGCGGGCATCCTGTGGCAGCTGCGCATGCCCGATCCGCTGCTGTGGGGCGCGGTGGCGATGTTCGCGAACTTCATTCCCTACGTGGGCGCGATCTTCACCACCAGCGTGCTGCTGCTGGTGGGCCTGGCGCATTTCGACGACATCGGCCACGCGCTGCTGCCCGCGCTGTGTTTCGCCGGGCTCACTGTGTTCGAGGGCAACCTGGTGACGCCGCTGATCCTTGGCCGGCGCATGCGCCTGTCGCCGATCGCGATCCTGGTCTGGCTGCTGGTCTGGGGCTGGCTGTGGGGCATTCCCGGCGCGCTGCTCGCGGTGCCGATGCTCACCAGCGTGAAGCTGATCACCGAGCACGTGCGCGGCTGGGCATGGTTTGGGCACATGGTGCAGCGGTAGCGAACGGCATCACATCGAAGCAGCAGCTCCCGCCGCATGGCGGCGCAGCCACGGCTGCAGATCGAGCCGCCAGATGCCGGACTGCCCGGTGAAATAGACGCTGTGCCCGTCCGGCGCGATGTGCGAACCCCACGGCATGTCCTTGTTCGCCGTGTCGCCGAGGTCGATCGGTTTTCCCCAGTGGTCCCCGTCGCGGAAGGCGATGCACAGCCGGCCCAGGCCACCCTTGGTCTTGCCGTAGTCGAACACGATGAACGACTGGTCCGGCGCCACGGCGGGATCGTGGGTCGAGATGGTCGGGTCGCCCAGTCCCGCGCGCACGGGCGGCAGGTAATGCCCGTTGCGCCAGGCTGCGCGCCAGGTGTGCATGACCCTGGCTTGGCGGTCCCAGCGGATGAAGTACAGGCTGCCATCGGCGGCGATGCTTGCGAAATCGACGAACGCATCGTTGTTGACGACAGCTCCCAGCCAGACCGGCCGGCCCCAGCCGTCGCCCTGGCGCTCCACCCGCCAGAGATTGGAGCCCGGTGCGTGACCGCCGACGAAGTAGTCCTGCGTCAGCGGCTTGCCGCCAGGCGGCGGCGGGCGGTCCGAATCGAACAGCAGGTAGCTGCCATCGGGCGCCATCACCGGGTCCTGGTCGAACCAGTGCCCGGAAAAGCTCGCGACTTCGGGTTGCGACCAGCGTCCGTCGACTTTGCGCGAGACCATGATGGTCTTGCGCTTGCCCTCGCTGCGGTCGAAGAACACGGTATTGCCATCGGGTGTGAAGGCCAGCGTATCGTCGCTGTCGGAATGGATGATGCCGCCCAGCGTGATCGCCTGCGGCGTGGCGGTCGTCGTGTCGGTGGTGTGCGCTCCGCCGGCGGCGAGCAGCAGGCCGGCGACGAGCAGGCAGCGGGACATGGTCGTCTGCATCATGGCGCGGTCTCCATCGGCATCGCGTTGAGCAGGATGTACTGGCGCTCGGTGGCCTCGATACGGCCAAGCTGGGTGGAAGTCAGCGTCACCGGCCGGGTGCTGACCAGCTCGTCGCTGAGTACGATGCCGTCGCGGAAGGTGGTGTAGCCGCGCCAGTGCGCGCGGCCCGCCTGCCGCGTCACTTCGTACGGGCGGCCATTGCGGGTCAGCGTGAGCCCGGGTGCGTCGCCAAGCCAGGCGCCGTCGCCCGTGCCTTCGCGTTCCAGCGTCACGGTGTGGCTGGCGGAGTCGAGGGCCACCACGGTCACTGTCTGCCGGCCAGCCGGGCCGAGCTCCCACGGTGCGGCGATGTCCACCGTCCAGTGCTGGCCGACCCGCAGCGTGGCCGGTGGCCGGCCCCATAGCCGCGGGTTGTAGGCCAGGCCGCTGGCATCGGTGTTGGGCGCGCACTTGCCGTCGTAGCAGTTGGTGGCGCCGACGTCGGGTAGCTCCACCATGCCGTTGCCTGCTGGCCGGCCGTCGTAGCGATAGTCGATGTGCAACTGCGGCTGTGCGGGTGCGGCGCCGGTCACGCGATAGGTCGCGGTGCCGCTGATGCGATGCACCGCCTCGTCGAAACCGGGCGCCCGGATCGAGATGGTGCGCGAGAACACGTTGCCCAGGCTGGCGCCGACGCGATAGGCGGGCGTCAGCGCAGGTGCCGTGGCGGGAGCAACGGTGGCCGCGGCAGGCTGCGCCAGCGCGACCAGCAGGATCGACAGCATGCGATGGGTGGACACGGTGCCTCCGTGCGGCTCAGTGGTCGATGCCATGCGCGCGCAGCACGTCGGCAATGTCGAAGCGCCACAGGTTGCGCGAGCCGTTCAACGGTTGCTGCAGGCGCTGCTGCAAGCTGGCGGCGGTGTCGCGCGGCTTGGGGAATCGCACCTCGTCGCGGCGGTTGCTGGAGACATACAGCTCGCCGAAGCGCGGCCCCAGCGAGGGTGCATTCTCCAACGCCGGACTGTTGATGTCGCCCGGCAGGTGCAGCGGCTTGCCCCAGCTGCCGTCCGCCTGGCGGAACGCGATGTAGAGGTCGGCGCTGCCCAGCGAATCGCCTTCGTTGCCGGCGTAGACCAGGAAGCGCTGCTGCGGGTCGATCGCCGGGTCCATGCGGTTGCGCGCGACCTCGCCGAGGTCCACCCGCTGCGGCGTCGCATAGCCCTGCGCGGTGGGGTGCGCCACGTAGATCTGGTAGGCGGCACCCGAGTCCGGGCGGTGCGCGGAGAAATAGATGTCGCCGTTGGCCGCCACCGAGGGGTTGTAGATCATCGCGCCGTCATTGAGCGCGCCGCCCACATGCACCGGCGCGCCCCAGCGGCCGTCGGGCTGGCGTTGCACGTACCAGAGATTGGTGCCCGCGAAATGATGGCCGCCCATATCCGCCGTCACCGGCGCAGCGGCCGGCTGCAGGGGGCGGTTGGAGACGAAGTACAACCGCAGGCCGTCCGGCGCCAGCGTGGGTTCGGAGTCGTGCCACTGCCCGGAGAACGAGGCCACCTGCGGCGCGCCCCAATGTCCGTTCTCGCGATGCGAGACGAGGATGGTGTCGTCGCGCTCGGCGAAGTCGGAACGCATGAAATACAGCGTGTCGCCGTCCGGCGTCAGCGCGGCCGAGGTTTCCTGCAGGCCGGTGGAGATCACGCCGGGGCCGACCAGTTCGCCGCGGCTTTGCGCCCGTGCGGCGAACGATGCGGCCAGCGCGGCCGCGAGGCCGACGACAGGGATGAGGTGACGTGGGGACATGCCTGCTCCTGATAGAATGCGAAGGTTGCGGCGAGGTCACGCGGCGCGATGCGACGCCAGCCAGGGTGCCAGCGACAGGCGCCAGATGTGGTTGTTGCCGTTGTCCCATGCACGCATGCGCGCCAGGTCGGCGCGCGTCTGCGCGGGCGAGCGCGGGTAATGGACCGGCAGGGTGCGGTTGCTGGTGAAGTACAGGGTGCGGTCGTCCGGGCCCAGGTGCGAGCCCCAGGGCTGGTAGCGGTCCGCCGCGTCGCCGAGATCGACCGGCGCGCTCCAGCCGTCGCCGTCGCGGAAGGCGAGGTAGAGATGATCGGGCTGGTCCTTGCCGGCGTAGTTCGCGTCGAACACGAGGAAGGAGCCATCCGGCGCGATCGCGGGGTCCTGTTCCTCGGTCGCATGGCCCAGCGCGAGCCGCTGCGGTGGCTGGTAGCGGCCGTTGCGCCAGGCGCTGCGGTACAGATGGAAGGCGTGGTCGGCCTCGTCGCGGTGCTGGTAATACAGGTCGCCGTTCGCGGCCACGCTGGGCGCGTAGACGTCGGTGCCCACGTTCACCGCGTCGGGCAGCCGCACCGGCGCGCCCCAGCCGTCGCCGTGGCGATTCACCCGCCACAGGTGGCCGCCGTGCAATGGCGCGCCGCCGGCCGTGTCGGGGCGGTTGGAGGTGAACACCAGGTAGGAGCCATCCGGCGCCATCGCCGGATCGTGGTCCTGCCACTGCCCGGAGAACGCCGCGATCCGCGGCGCGGACCAGCCGTCGCCCATGCGATGCGCCTCCATGATGAAGCCGCTCGCGCCCGCAAATTGGTCGAAGTACACGGTGGCGCCGTCCGGCGCGAAGGTGAGGCAGTCCACGCCAGCCGGACCGGAGATCGTGCCGGGCGCGAAGATCTCCGGCTGCGGCGAGGCCACTTCGGCGGCGCGGAGGCCGACGGCGGCGAAGCTGCCGATCAAGGTGAGCGCGCCGGCAAGCAATGCGAACGGGCGATAGACCATGCGGGTACCCCGGCACGATGACAATGCCGTGGAGTCTGCGCATCGGCACCGTCGTGCTGCTGCGGGTTTGTGACGAACGGAGTGAGGGCGCGTGACCAGCGGTTGCCCGCGCGGGGCGAACGGTTTGATCGCATCGGGGAATCGGGTGCCTCGATGCGTCGCGCGTTGCTCTTGCTTGTCACGGTGTTCGGTTTGGCACACCAAGCCTCTAGAGCAAGGGCTTTCGTCTGTCTGCGGCAGCCGAATTACTTCTCTTTTTCTTGTCCAAAAGAGAAGTAACCAAGAGAAAACGACACCCCGCTTGCCGCCCATTCATGGGCGGCAAGTCCGTGAGCCGGGGCCGGAGTACGCTATATTTGCTGGATGGACACCAAAAAGCTATTTCAAAACATCAGCCAACGGATACGAGCTGACTTCAACGCATCCGCTGAAATTGGGCATAGCGGGTCGAAGGGTACAGTTCGCGAGCATCTTCTGCGTGATTTCTTACGCGAACGCTTACCTCAAAGATACGGTATCGGTAGCGGTGAAATCGCCGCGCGAACACGAAGCACATTATCCCGACAATCTGATGTGATCGTGTACGACAAGCTAAACGGCGTCGTGCTCTATTCTAGCGACAATGTGCAGGTTTACCCCGTCGACTGCGTGTACGGAATCATCGAAGTTAAATCTGTTCTCTCGAAAGCCGAACTTCTCGACGCGCTGGAAAAGATAAGAGTTTTGAAGGAGATGGCTCCGCGAGGGTTAGCTCAAGCGACTGGTCCCGGGTTTACATCTGCGTACCACCGACCCCAGCCATTTGGCATGGTGTTCGCGTATGGACTGGCGGCTAACTCTCTCGATTCGCTACTCGAAAACTTGAAAGAGTGGGAGGCACAGAATCCGCCGACAGTCTGGCCAAACTATATCTGCGTCCTAGAGACTGGTGTAATCGAGCATGCCGCAAGAGCATTTGAGCGATGCATCGGTAGTGACCAAATCACTGCGATCTCATGGCCGCATTCAACCCCATACGGCGAGGACAGCCTTTTCCAGTTTTATATGGCTCTCCACGATGTCTGCGCCAAGATGCACTTGGGTATCGTTGAGCTACTCCATTATTACGACCCGCCGCTGCGCATTGGTCGCTTTGTTGTCGCTGGACGCGGGATGGAAGGCACGAGTGCGCGACCAGAAAGCGCGGGTCAAAGGATGCAGCTAAAGGAAGCAACGGTTGAGCGAATTGTGAATTGGTGCGCCGACCGCAGCAAAATGCCTTACGCTGAGGTGATGAAGTTGAGGTTCGGCCAGATACCGACGGGCATGGAAAGCATGCCACTTATGAAATTGAACGTCCATTTTTACAACCCCGATAACCTCCCTGGCCTGCAAGAGCTAAAGATCAAAGCGGCTGACGGGGGCGGGGTGGAAGCCGTATCGCCTAACTTGGCCCTCGCTATCGAGTTGCTGATTGACAACGAGGTTTACGTGATAGCCCCTTTGCAGGGGCCGGACGACTACGAGCTAGTTGATTAGCCGTTGCGCTGTCGCGCCTAGTCTCCGGCCCGACCGTTGCTAAGCATCTGCGCCTGCCCACACCGTGAACACTTGCGCGATGATGATTCACGCTCATGTCGGTGATACGCACCGCAAAAGCTAACCGTTGTGCAACAGACGCGACAGCGATTCGGCGATTCCGCACGCCAAATGGCCTGATTGAGCCGCCCGATTCCGGACACTCGCGAATGCCGGGAATGGGTCGCGAGCTGCCATCCCACGCTCTTGGGAATCCGACCATATTCGCCGACGTGTCTGATCATCGAACGCCGCATAGGCTAATGCATTCGCCTTGGCGGATCCGCGCCCGGATCGTTCAGGGCAGCCCCAGCACCACGCGCGCCCCGGCGCGGAAGCGCCGGCTGAGATCCAGCCGGGTGCCGTCGCGCAGCACGATCTCGGCGTTGCCGTTGAACAGCGGATGCACTTCGCGGATGCGTTCCACGTTGACGATCACGCCGCGGTGGATGCGCAGGAAGCGCGCGGGGTCGAGCGTGTCGAGCAGGTGGCTCAGTGTCTCGCGATGCAGGTAGCGGGCGCCGTCGGCGTGGATCTGCACGTAGTTGCCGTCGGCGCGGATCCAGTCGATGGCATCCACCGCAACCACGCGGATGTGCTCGCCCACGCGCACGCTGATGCGCTGGAGGTGGTTGGCGTGCACCGGCGCGACCGCTGGCATCTGCAGGCCCTGCCAGTGCCGGCGCACGCGCTCCAGCGCCTGGTCGAAGCGCGCCTGGTCGATGGGCTTCAGCACGTAGTCCAGCGCGCCGGCGTCGAACGCGCGCAGCGCGTGCTGGCCGTAGGCGGTGGTGAACACCACCATCGGCAGCGCCTGCGGCCGCAGCTGGTGCAGCAGCTTGAAGCCGTCCATGCCGGGCATGCGGATGTCGAGGAACAGCAGGTCCGGCGCCAGCGCCTGGATCGCCTGCAGGGCTTCGGCGGCGTTGCCGCACTCACCGACGATCGCCACGTCGGCATGCGCGGCCAGCGCCTGGCGCAGCGCGAGGCGCGCCAGCACCTCGTCGTCCACCAGCAGCGCGCGGATGCTCGCGGCGCTCATGCGGCGAGCTCGCGGAACGGCAGGCGCAGCTCCACCCGCGTGCCACCGCCGTCGCGGCGCTGCAGTTCCAGTCGCGCGTCGCCGCCGAACAGCATCGCCAGCCGGGCGCGGGTGTTGGTGAGGCCGATGCCTTCGCTGGCGCCGTCGGGCGGCAGGCCCAGGCCGTCGTCGTCCACGCGCAGGACCAGTTCGTCGCCATCGCGGTGGCCGAGCACGTGCAGGCTGCCGGGTTCGGCCTTGGCCAGCAGGCCGTGGCGTAGCGCGTTCTCCACCAGCGGTTGCAGGATCAGGTTGGGCACGGCGGCGCGCAGCACATCGTCGGCCACGTCCAGCCGTGTGCTGAGCCGGTCCTGGAAGCGCACCTGCTGGATGTCGAGGTAGCAGCGCAGGAATTCCAGCTCGCGCGCCAGCGGTACTTGCGGTGCGTGGCGTTCCTCCAGCGTGAGGCGCAGGAAGTCGCTGAGCCGCGCGATCATCAGCCGCGCCTGCAGCGGGTCGGCCAGCGCCAGCGCGGAGATCGCGTTGAGCGTGTTGAACAGGAAATGCGGCTGCAGCTGCATGCGCAAGGCCTGCAGTTGCGCCTGCGCCAGCTGCGATTCCAGCAGCACGTTGCGCAGCTGTTCGTCGCGCAGCCGGCGGCGCGACTCCAGGCCGCGCAGCACCACCAGCACCACCCAGTAGATGAGCAGGGCGAGGTGGAAGTTGTAGGCGAACTGCATGCGCAGGAAGCCGCCCAGCGTGTGCACCGGCATGCGGCCCGGGCCGCACAGGTACCAGAAGACGAGCAGGTGGGCGAACAGCTGCGCCAGCGCCACGGCCAGGCTGGCCGGCACGTGCACCGCGAAGAAGCGGCGCCAGCCGTCGGTCGCGCCCTGCCGGCCCAGCCAGCCCACCAGCGGCACCAGCAGCATCCACAGCCAGAAGTCGACGAGGTTCCAGGTCAGCTGGCGCAGCCACACGGGCGGATAACCCTCGCCGATCGAGGACAGCCCGGCGCTGAGCGTGTACGACAGGGCCAGCAGCGTCCAGAAGCCGAAGATCAGCCCCCAGGTCTTCAGTCGCTGCGCTGCGCTGCGATCGAACACGGAATCCTCGCTGGCGTACCACCCGATGGCGGGCCAGTGTGCGCGGCGGCGGTCGTCCGCGACAGTGCCTGAAGGCATTGCCAGGATGCGGCCTAGGATCGCGTTGTCCGTGCGTCGCGCGTGCATGACTGCTCGTCGCCCAGCTGCCACGTGCCGCTGCGGTTCCGGTAGGTGTAGGTCACGCGGTAGGCGTCATTGCCCTGGCGCTGGAACGCGAAGCGATCGAGATAGCCGCTCGTCGCTGTGTTCTTCAGCGTCAGCGTGTCGCCTGCCCAACCGGGCGAGGTGTAGCGCCTGTCGCCGCCGAAGTTGTCGAATACCGTCGCCGTGAAATGCTTCGCGGCCTTGTCGTAGCCCCACCACGAATCCGCGAGGTAGCGGTTCGGCGGATCGTCCGCGTGCCTCATGTGCAGCCATTGGCCGCCGAGTTCGACGGTGAAGGTCTCGCTTGAGCGGATGGGCTTGCCGTTCGCGAACCGGCCTTCGCAGCGCCAGTGCCCGACGAACCAGGCCAGCGGAGCCAGTGCCGGCGTCGTGTCGGCATGCGCCGGCGCGGTGCCGGCGAACAAGCCGGCTGCTCCTGCCAGTACGGCGAAGGCGATGGATGCTCCACGCTGCGTGCGGGGTGATCGATTCATCGATGAGCTCCCAAGGCGGGTATTTGCAGAACGGTCGCTGCCAGGTCATGGCTGCCGAGGCAGGCTGGCGCAGGCGTCGGTGGTTGTCGCGCAAGGGGTGATGGCCGGGGCGTTCGCCGTGACCAGCGGTATGCGCAGCCGGACGGGAGGTCGCCGCTCGCCGCCGGCATGCCCGTGGCGACCGTTCATCACCGCCATGGCATCGCTCGCCCCGCAATCGACGCGTGCGGCGCATGCGCCGCGCAGGCTGTTCCCGCGGCACTGTCGCCGCGCCGATGGGACGACAACATGTCTGACCGTACTTACCACCATGTCCGTACCAGCCTTGCGTGCGCCGGCTTGCTGCTCGGCGCCGGCGCGGTCGGCACGCAGGCGATGGCTGCGCAGCAGAGCGGCACTTCCGCCACGGACGAAACCGCACGCACTGCCGCAGCGGTGATGGCGGTGGACCAGCACTGGCTGGAAGCCGAGGAGAACGGCGATACCGCCTGGCTCGACGGCATGCTGCTGCCAGACTACCGCTCGGTGGGCGTGGCCGGCACGTTCGCGACCAAGGCCGCCATCCTGGCCCACGCCGCGAAGAACCGCGGCTCACAGGCGATGAAGCAGCAGGTGGCGGCATGGCAGCAGGCGCATCCGGTGGAGCAGCAGGTGACGCTGCAGGGCGACACCGCGATCCTCAGCTTCGTCAGCAGCGCGCCCGCGACGAAGGGCAAGCTGTATTCCTCCGACGTGTTCACCTATATCGACGGCCGTTGGCACGCGCTGTATTCGGCGCACACCGAACTCGGCAAGAGCTGAGTGACGGAGTTCAGTCCCCGGCCACGCGCACCACCAGCTTGCCTGCGTTGCGTCCCTCGAGCAGGCCGATGAACGCGTCCGGTGCCTGCTCAAGGCCGTCCACCACATCCTCGTGCGCCTTCACCTGGCCTGCCGCGATCCATTCGCCCATCTCGCGGCGGAAATCGGCGAAGCGCGTGGCGTAGTGGTCGAGGATCACGAAGCCCTGCATACGGATGCGCTTCTGCAGCACGGTGGAGAGCAGGGCAGGACGGTGGTCGGGGCCGACTGGCGCCGTATCGTCGTTGTAGTGCGCGATGATGCCGCACACCGGCACGCGGGCATGGTTGTTGAGCAGGGGCAGCACGGCGTCCAGCACCTCGCCGCCCACGCTTTCGAAGTAGACGTCGATGCCATCGGGGCAGGCTTCGGCGAGGCGCGCGGCCAACTGCGGCGCGTGGCGGTCGAGGCAGGCGTCGTAGCCCAGTGCTTCCACCGCGAGACGGCACTTGTCCGCGCCGCCGGCGATGCCGATCACGCGAGCGCCCCTGAGCCTGGCGAGCTGGCCCACCACGGCCCCCACCGCACCGGTGGCGGCCCCCACCACCACGGTCTCGCCCGGCTTCGGCTGGCCGATGTCGAGCAGGCCGACATAGGCGGTGAACGCGGTCATGCCCAGTGCGCCCAGTGCCAGCGAAGACTGCGGCATGTCGCCGAGCGGCGTGAGGCCGCTGCCGTCGGATAGCGCATAGTCCTGCCAGCCGGCGTTGCCCAGCACCAGGTCGCCAGCGCAGAAATCCGGATGGCGCGAGGTCACCACGCGATTCACCGTGCCGCCCACCATCGGCGCGCCCACGGCCACCGCGGGCGCGTAGCTGGTGCCTGCGGCGTTCATCAGGTTGCGCATGTAGGGATCAAGCGAGAGGTACAGGGTGCGCAGCAGCACCTGGCCGTCTTGCGGTTCGGGTACCGGCGCCTCGTCGAGACGGAAATCCTGCGGTGCGGGTTTGCCGTGCGGACGCGCGGCAAGCAGCACGCGACGATTGACGTGGGGAGTTTGCGGCATGGAACGGTCTCCTTCGTGGAAAAGGGCGTGTCACCACGCGATGCGCTGGCCGTCGCGCAGCAGCGCACCGTTGATGCCGGGTTCGGGCTGACAGGCGGCGGCGACCACGCTGGCGGCGCCGCGTTCCACCGGGCCGCCGCCGGGGCCGCCAAGGCCGGTGGCAAGCCAGCCGGGGCAGACCGCGTTGACCAGGATGCCGCTGCCGGCGAGTTCGGCGGCGAGCGCGCGGGTGTAGGCGTTGAGTGCGGCCTTGGAGACGCGATAGGCGGGATAGCCGATGGCGTCGGGCGCGGTGACGCCGGCGCAGCCGCTGGTGACGTTGACGATGCGGCCGTAGCGATGCCGGCGCATCAGCGGCAGCACCGCGCTGGCGAGTTGCCACGCGCCGAGCAGGTTGGTTTCCAGCGCGGAGCGCACATCGGCGGGCGCGATGCTCTCGGCGCGCGCCGAGCTGTCGGCGTGGCCGCCGGCATTGTTCACCAGCACGTCGAGGCGGCCGTGCTCGCGTTCTATCCACGCGGCGAGTTCGGCGATCTGTGCCGCGTCGGTAACGTCCAGCGGCACGGCGGTGACGTCGCCGTCGATCTGCCTGGCGGCCTGCCGCCCCTTGGCGAGGTCGCGCGCGCCCAGCAGCACGCTGTAGCCGCGCGCGGCGAGTTGGCGCGCCACTTCGAAGCCCAGCCCGCGGTTCGCGCCGCTGACCAGGGCCACGCGATGCACGCCGGGGATGGCCGGCGTGTCCTGTACCGTGTGCTGGCGCGGCTTGCTCATGGCACGGCGGCCACCGGGGTGGCGACCGGCGCGCAGCGCGCGTCGTCGCCGCAGGCCAGCCAGCCGCCGCCCAATGCCTTGTAGAGCGCCACCGCGCGGGTGTCGATGCCGGCCTGTGCCTGCGCCAGCGCATCGTCCGCGGCGAGTTGCACGCGCTGGGCGTCGAGCAGTTCGAGGTAGCCGGTGGCGCCTTGTTCGTAGCGCACCCTGGCCAGTTCCGCGGCGCGGCGGCTCTGCTGCGATTGCGCGATCAGCTTCTCGACGCGGTCATGCTGCAGGTTGTAGCCGACCACGGCGTTGTCCACGTCCTCGATCGCCTCCAGCACGGTGCGCTGGTAGTTCGCCTGTGCGGCATCGGTGCGTGCTTCGGCGGCGTGCAATTCGCTGCGCACGCGCTGCACGTTGAGGCCGTTCCAGGTGATGCTGGGCGCGATCGACCACGCACGCGAAGACGGGCCGCCGAAGTCGTTGCTGCGGCCGGCGAGGAAGCCGAGGAAACCGCCCAGCGACAGGTGCGGGAAGAAGTCCGCCTTGGCCACGCCGATGCGGGCAGTGGCGGCGGCGTATTCGCGTTCGGCGATGCGCACGTCGGGCCGGCGCGCCAGCACGTCGCCGGCGGCGCCGATCGGCAGCACGGCGTCGATCGGCTTGAAGGTCTGCGGCGAGACGTCGATGTCCAGCGCGCCGGGCTGTTCGCCCAGCAGCACCGCGAGGCGGTACGCGTCGGCATGCGCCTGCATGTCGAGCAGGGGCAGTTGCGCCTGCGCCGCGCTGAGTTGCGCCTCGGCGCTGGCCACGTCCTGGTCGGAGGCGGTGCCCACCTCGGCGCGGGCGCGGATCAGTTTCAGCGTGTCCTGCTGGTTGGCGATGTCGCGGTTGGCGATCTCCTGCCGCTGCTGCGTACCGCGCAGGTCGAAGTAATTGCGCGCCACTTCGGCAAACAGGCTCACCTGCGCGCCTTGCAGCTCGGCCTCGCTGGCGCCGAGGTCGGCGCGCGCGGCTTCCACCGAGCGGCGTACGCCGCCGAACACGTCGATCTCCCAGCTGGCGTCGAAGCCGGCCTGGTAGTCGTTGATCGTGGTGCGTTCGGTGTCGAAGCCGGGCGTCTGCTCGCGGCTGCGGCTGTACGAAACGCCGGGCTGCACGTCGGGCAGGTACTGCGACTTGGCGCCGCCGAGCAGGGCGCGCGATTCGGCCAGCCGCGCCTGCGCGATACGCAGGTCGAGGTTGCCGGTGGCGGAGCGCTGGATCAGCGCGTCCAGCACGGGATCACCGAACTGCTTCCACCATTGCGCCTGGAATTGCGCGGCGCTTTCGCGCGCCGCGTCCACGCCCTGCAGTTGCGGCGTGGGCGTTGCGGGCTGGTGGTAGTTCGGGCCGACGCTGGCGCAACCGGCCAGCACCAGTGCGGCGAACAGTGCGGTTGCTTTGCCCGTCATGCCTGCGAGGGCAGGCATCCAGCGCCTTTGGACGGCCAAGGGCGAAGTCGCTGGACCCCGGCCTGCGCCGGGGTGACGAGCAAGAGCGAGTTGCTGCGCATCAACAGTGATGGATTTCATCTCAATGTCCCTCCAGCGCCGGCATACCGTTCGCCTGCGTGTGCTTGCGTGCTTCGCGACGTTCCACCAGGGCGCGAATCACGACGTAGAACAGCGGGGTGTAGATCAGCCCGAACAGGGTGACGCCGAGCATGCCGGAGAACACCGCCACGCCCATCGCGTGGCGCATCTCCGCACCGGCGCCGTGCGAGGTCACCAGCGGCACCACGCCCATGATGAAAGCGATCGAGGTCATCAGGATCGGGCGCAGTCGCAGCCTGGCCGCTTCCAGCACCGCCTCGTGGCGGCTCATGCCTTCGTGCTGGCGTTCGCGGGCGAACTCCACGATCAGGATCGCGTTCTTGCAGGCCAGGCCCACCAGCACGATCAGGCCGATCTGGGTGAAGATGTTGTTGTCGCCGCCCGACAGCCATACGCCGGCGATCGCGGACAGCAGCACCATCGGCACGATCAGGATCACCGCCAGCGGCAGCGACCAGCTTTCGTACAGCGAGGACAGCACCAGGAACACCAGCAGCACGCACAGCGGGAACACCAGGATCGCGGTGTTGCCGGCAAGGATCTGCTGGTAGGTGAGGTCGGTCCACTCGAAGCTCATGCCGTTCGGCAGGATCTGCTGCGCCAGCTTCTCGATCGCCGCCTGCGCCTGGCCCGAGCTGTAGCCCGGCGCCGGGCCGCCGTTGATCTCGGCGGTGGGGTAGCCGTTGTAGTGCTGTACGCGGTCCGGGCCGGCACCGTGCGACACGGTGACGAAGGAGCCCAGCGGCACCATGTCGCCGCGCGCGTTGCGCGTCTTCAGCTGGCTGATGTCCTCGAGGTCGTGGCGGAACGAGGGCTCGGCGGACAGGTTCACCTGGTAGGTGCGGCCGAAGCGGTTGAAGTCGTTGACGTAGAGCGAACCGAGATAGGCCTGCATGGTCTCGTACACATCGCCCAGGTTCACGCCTTCGGCCTTGGCCTTTTCGCGATCGACGTCCACGTCCACCTGCGGCACGTTCACCTGGAAGCTGGAGAACAGCCCGGCCAGCGCGGGATCCTTGCGGCTGGCCGCGATCAGGTTCTGCGTCTGCTTGTACAGCTCGTCGAAGCCAAGCTGGCCGCGGTCCTCGACCTGCATGCGGAAGCCGCCGATCGTGCCCAGGCCCATCACCGGCGGCGGCGGGAAGATCGCGATGTAGGCGTCCTGGATGGCGGCGAATTTCGCGTTCAGCGCACCGGCGATGGCGCCCGCGGAAAGGTCCGCGCTGCGCCGCTCGTCGAACGGCTTCAGCGTCACGAACACGATGCCGGCGTTGGTGCTGTTGGTGAAGCCGTTCACCGACAGGCCGGGGAAGGCCACCGCGCTCTCCACGCCGGGCTGCTTCAGTGCGATCGCGCTCATCTGCTTGATCACGTCCTCGGTGCGGTCCAGCGAGGCGGCGTCGGGCAGCTGCGCGAACGACACCAGGTATTGCTTGTCCTGGGTCGGCACGAAGCCGGTGGGCACATGCCAGAAGCCGAACGCGGTGAGCGCGATCAGCGCCGCGTATACCACCAGCGCGGCGCCGCCCTTGCCCTGCAGCTTGCGCGTGCCTTCCACGTAGCGCTCCGCGCCGCGATGGAACAGGCGGTTGAACGGGCGGAACAGCCAGCCGAACAGACGGTCGATGGCGCGGGTGAGGCGATCCTTAGGCGCGCCATGCGGCAGCAGCAGGATCGCCGCCAGCGCCGGGCTCAGGGTCAGCGAGTTGAACGCCGAGATCACCGTGGAGATCGCGATGGTCAGTGCGAACTGGCGGTAGAACTCGCCGGTGAGGCCGCTGATGAAGGCGGTGGGGATGAACACCGCGCACAGCACCAGCGCGGTGGCTACGATCGGCCCGGTGACCTCGTGCATCGCCTTGCGCGTGGCTTCCTTCGGCGCCTGGCCCAGCTCGATGTGGCGCTCCACGTTCTCCACCACCACGATGGCGTCGTCCACCACGATGCCGATCGCCAGCACCATGCCGAACAGCGACAGCGCGTTGAGCGAGAAGCCCACCACGTACATCACCGCGAACGTGCCGATCAGCGACACCGGTACCGCGATCAGCGGAATGACGGATGCGCGCCAGGTCTGCAGGAACAGGATCACCACCAGCACCACCAGCAGGATCGCCTCCAGCAGGGTGTGCGCCACCGCCTCGATGGAGCCGCGCACGAACACGGTCGGGTCGTAGACGATGTGGTAGTCGATGCCCTGCGGGAACTCCTGCTTCAGCTGCGCCATGGTGGCGCGCACCTCGTTGGAGATCTGGATCGCGTTGGAACCGGGCCGCGCGAAGATCGGCAGCGCCACCGCCGGCTGGTTGTTCAGCAGGCTGCGCAGCGCGTACTGGTCCGAGCCCAGCTCCACCCGCGCCACGTCGCCCAGGTGCACCACGCCGCCGTCGGGATCGGTGCGCAGCACGATGTTGCGGAAATCGTCGACGGTGCTGAGCCGGCCCTGGGTGTTGATGTTGAGCTGGAAGTCGGTGTTGCCGCGCACCGGTGGCGCGTTCAGCGCACCGGCGGCCACCTGCACGTTCTGCTCGCGGATCGCGTTCGCCACGTCGCCGGTGGTGAGGCCGCGCTGGGCCAGCTTGTCCGGGTTCAGCCACACGCGCATGGAGTACTCGCCGGCGCCGAACACCTGCACGTCGCCCACGCCGTTGAGGCGGGTCAGCACGTCCTTCACGTGCAACCGCGCGTAGTTCGACAGGTACAGCATGTCGTAGCGCTGGTCGGGCGAGGTGAGGTGCACCACCATGGTGAGGTCGGGCGAGCTCTTCTGGGTGGTCACGCCGAGCCGCTGCACTTCCTCCGGCAGGCGCGGCAGCGCCTGCGACACGCGGTTCTGCACCTCCACCTGGGCGGTGCTGAGGTCGGTGCCCAGCGCGAAGGTCACGGTCAGCGTCATCACGCCGTCGCTGGTGGCCTGCGAGGAGGTGTAGAGCATGCCTTCCACGCCGTTGATCTGGGTTTCCAGCGGCGTGGCGACGGTCTCGGCGATCACCTTGGGGTTGGCGCCGGGATAGTTGGCGCGCACCACCACGGTGGGCGGCACCACTTCGGGGTATTCGCTGATCGGCAGCTGGAACACCGCGATGCTGCCGGTGATCACGAACAGCAGTGACAGCACGGCGGCCATGATGGGCCGGTCGACGAAAAACTGGGCGATGTTTTTCATGGGCTTGTCTCGATGACTCCAGGGTGCCGACCCCCTCTCCCCTCCGGGGAGAGGGCTGGGGTGAGGGGTCGGGGCTTGCCGATGCATTCGGGCTTCGGCAATGCGTTTTTCAGGTTTCGATAAGTAGGCGATGTCTGGGCAAGACTGGCCCCTCACCTCGATCCTCTTCCTCGCTCCTCAAAACAGGGCCATCCATGGCCCTTCTCCGCATCCCAAAGGGGAGCGGAGGAAGAGCGGGCTCAGCCTTGCGGTTCGCGGGCCGGCGGCGGACTGGCCATCGCAGTACGCGAGTCGTCATGGCCACCTGCCTCCACCACCGCCTTGTCCTGTGCGTCGAGGCGGTAGTCCATCGCCACCTGCTGCGGATTCACCTCGGCGCCGGGGCGCACGCGCTGCAGGCCGTTCACCACCACCACGTCGCCGGGCTGCAGGCCGCTGTCGATCACGCGCAGGCCATGGAACAGCGCGCCGGTGCTGACCTTGCGGTACTGCACCTTGTGCTGGGCGTCGACCACGTAGACGAACTGGTTGCCGAGGTCGGTGCCTACCGCACGGTCGTCGATCAGCAGGCGCGGCTGCGGCTGGCCGCTCTGCAGGCGGATCCGCGCGTACAGGCCGGGGGTGTACAGGCTGTCGCGGTTGTCGAACACCGCGCGCAGCCGCATGGTGCCGGAGTCGGTGTGCAGCTGGTTGTCCACGAAGTCGATGCGACCCGTGTGCGGGTAGCCGCTTTCGTCGGCCAGTTCCATCGCGGCCTCGATGCGCGGGCTGCGGCCGTCCTGCGTGGCCTTGGCGCGCAGGTGGTCGAGCTTCAGCCAGGTGTGCTCGTCCACGTCGAAGTACACGTAGACCGGGTTCACCGAGACTACGCTGGTCAGCACGTCGCTGCTGCCGACCAGGTTGCCGGGGGTGATGCGCACGTTGCTGACGCGGCCGTCGATCGGCGAACGCACCTCGGTAAAGCCGAGGTTGAGCTTGGCGGCGGCCAGTGCGGCATCGGCGGCGGCCAGCGTCGCGCGTGCGCTCTGCGCGGCGGTGTCGAGGCGGTCGGCGTCCTCCTGCGAGGTCGCGCGCTGGTCGAGCAGGCGGCGGCCGCGTTGCGCGTTGGCCTGGGCCAGGCCGAGTTCGGCCAGCGCCTGGGTGCGGTTGGCGGTGAGTCGGTCCACCTCGGCCTGGAACGGCCGCGGGTCGATGCGGAACAGCACGTCGCCCTTGTGTACCAGCGCGCCTTCCTTGAACGCCACCGATTCCACGTAGCCGCCCACGCGTGGACGCACCTGCACGCTGTCCACCGCCTGCACGCGGCCGGTGAAGTCGGCGCTGTTGCTCACCGGCCGCAGCAGGGCGCGCGCCACGGTCACTTCCGGCAGGGCGCTGCCGGTACCGGCAGCCTGGGCATGGCTGCCGCCATGCTCGCCGAGCAAGGCCCAACTGCCGGCGACCGCCACCACGACGAGGCTGGCCAGGATCAGTTTCTTCTTCATCTTTTGCGCTCCCTGGGTGGGGTCGTGCGGCGATGCAGCACGATGGGGAGGCGAATAATAGGTACACTGGTCGGTACAGAAAAAGCCCAATTTGTGAACTCCACTAGTGACGAGCAGTCACGAATGGCGGCACAATGACAGGCATGGAAGATTTCTCGGCAATATCAAGCTTCGTCCGCGTGGTGGAGGCGCGCAGTTTCGCGGCCGCCGCCGTGCAGCTGGGCATGACGCCGTCCGGCGTGAGCCGTGCGGTGTCGCGGCTGGAGGAGCAGATCGGCGTGCGCCTGCTGTTCCGCAGCACGCGTGCGCTCAGGCTCACCGACGACGGCGAGTCGTTCTACCAGCGCTGCAAGGCGATCCTGGCCGACCTCGGCGAGGCGGTGGACGCGCTGAACTACGCGCGCACCAAGCCCAGCGGCAAACTGCGCGTGGCGGTGAACGTGTCGGTGGGCCGTGCGGCGCTGATCCCCAACCTGGCCGATTTCGAGGCGAAATATCCGGACATCCGCCTCGAGCTGTCGATGAGCGACCGCAACATCGGCCTGATCGAGGAAGGCATCGACTGCGCGATCCGCATGGGCGAGCTGGAGGATTCCAACCTGATCGCGCGCAAGCTGGGCTATTTCAGCAACGTGCTGTGCGCCGCGCCCGGATACCTGGCGCGGCACGGTACGCCGGTCACCATCGAAGACCTGAAGCGGCACCGCTGCATCAACTACGTCTATCCCACCAGTGGCCGCGCCTACCAGTGGCAGTTCGATACGCCGGACGGTCGCGTCGCGCTGGACATCGACGCCCACCTGCTGATCAACGACGGTGAGTCGGTGATCCAGGCGGCGATGGCGGGGCTGGGCATCATCCAGGTGCCGCACTGGCTGGCTGCCTGCGCGATCGGCATGGGCAAACTGCAGGTGATCATGGAGGACGCCATCTGCACCGGTTCACCGGTGTGGCTGGTCTACCCGCAGAAGAAGCATCTCTCCGCGCGCGTGCAGGCCTTCCTGGAATGGGTGCACGAGCTGTTCGAGCGCACCAACCTGCCGGCCTGCAAGCTGGGCATGGCGCTGCCGCCCAAGGGCGCCATCAACAGCGACGTCGCTCAGACGCCAGCCGGCATCAACAACAGCAAGGCCGCGCCCAGCACGATGCGGTAGACCGCGAACGCCGTGAAGCGATGCGTGCGGATGTAGCCGAGCAGCCACTTCACCGCGATGAAGCCGACGACCAGCGAGACGAGGAAGCCCACGCCCAGTGCGGTCCAGTCCTCGTGCGCCGCGCCGCCGTTCTTCCATACCTTCAGCAGTTCGTAGCCGGTGGCTGCATACATGGTGGGGATGCCGACCAGGAAGGCGAATTCGGTGGCGGCGGCGCGGTTGCTGGTGCCGAACAGCATCGCGGCGAAAATGGTGGCGCCCGAACGCGAGGTGCCCGGGAAGATGCCTGCCACCATCTGCGCGATGCCCACCAGGATCGCCACCGTCCAGGTCACCTCGCGGCGATCCGGCTGGCGCGCGGCCAGCGCTTCCGCGCCTATCATCCAGAAGCCGCCGATGATCAGCGCCCAGGCGATCGGCGTCACCGTTTCCGGCAGCTTGAAGCCATAGTGCGTGACGATCAGGCCCAGCACGCAGGTGATCAGGAATGCCACCGTCAGCTTGGCCAGGTAGTCGCGCGTGGCCGGGTCGCTCCATTGCGTCAGCAATTGCCAGATGCGCCTCCAGTACACCAGCGTGATCGCCAGGATGGCGCCGGCCTGGATGCCCACGTTGAACAGGTCGGAACGCGCGCCCAGCCAGTGCTCGGCGATCAGCAGGTGGCCGGTCGAGGAGATCGGCAGGAATTCGGTGATGCCTTCGATGATGCCGAGCAGGATGATGTTGAGCAGATCGGTCACGGATGCGTTCCATCGATGGGCGCCGCGCCCAGGCCGCGGCAAACAGGCGTAGCTTAGAGGCAGTTCGTGACTTCCCGGTGTCCTGATTCGGCGGAGCGAGGGTATTGCCGGTCGACGGGCATCGAGTCTTGTCGGATTCCCGATATGGTGCAATGAAATTCCACTCTTGCACCATATTGGCGTTTCATTGACTGCTTCCGATGTACAACCCCTTGTCCGCAAAGGCTTCGGGCGCGTGGCATGGCCCTTGCTCTCAACCGGACATCAACCACCACCGAGGTTCCGCCATGACCGCCCAGAAAGTGCTCGACCTGATCGTTGAACACGAGGTCGAGTTCGTCGACTTCCGCTTTGCCGACATGCTCGGCAAGCACCACCACGTCACGTTCCCGGCCCACGCCATCGACGAGTCGACCTTCGAGGACGGCAAGATGTTCGACGGTTCGTCGATCACCGGCTGGAAGGGCATCAACGAGTCGGACATGATCCTGATGCCCGATCCGGACACCGCCTACCTCGACCCGTTCAGCCAGCACACCCAGCTGGTCCTGCATTGCGACGTGCTGGAACCGAGCACCTTGCAGGCCTACGGCCGCGACCCCCGCTCGATCGCCAAGCGCGGCGAGGCCTACCTCAAGTCCACCGGCATCGCCGACACTGCCTTCTTCGGGCCGGAGCCGGAGTTCTTCATCTTCGACTCGATCCGCTGGCAGAACGACATGGGCCGCGTGTTCTACGAGATCGAATCCAACGAGGCCGCCTGGAGCTCACGCTTCAAGTACGAGGACGGCAACATGGGCCACCGCCCGGGTGTGAAGGGCGGCTACTTCCCGGTCTCGCCGGTGGATGTGCTGGGCGACCTGCGCGCCGACATGTGCAAGGTGCTGGAGTCGCTGGGCCAGACCGTCGAGGTGCATCACCACGAGGTGGCGAACGCCGGCCAGTGCGAGATCGGCGTGAAGTTCAACACCCTGGTGAAGAAGGCCGACGAACTGCTGACGATGAAGTACGTCATCAAGAATGTGGCGCACCAGAACGGCAAGACCGTCACCTTCATGCCCAAGCCCATCGTGGGTGACAACGGCAGCGGCATGCACGTGCACCAGTCGCTGGCGAAGAACGGCGAGAACCTGTTCGCCGGCGACCTCTACGGCGGCCTGTCGCAGACCGCGCTGTGGTACATCGGCGGCATCTTCAAGCATGCCAAGGCGATCAACGCCTTCGCCAACTCCACCACCAACAGCTACAAGCGCCTGGTGCCGGGCTTCGAGGCTCCGGTGATGCTGGCCTATTCCGCGCGCAACCGCTCGGCGAGCTGCCGCATCCCCTACGTCGCCAGCCCGAAGGGCCGCCGCATCGAAGTGCGCTTCCCCGATCCGATGAACTCCGGCTACCTGGTGTTCACCGCGCTGATGATGGCCGGCCTCGACGGCATCCTCAACAAGATCGACCCGGGTGCGCCGGCCGACAAGGACCTCTACGACCTGCCGCCGGAAGAAGAGAAGAACATCCCGCAGGTGTGCGCCAGCCTCGACGAGGCGCTGGTCGCGCTGGACAAGGACCGCGACTTCCTCAAGGCCGGCGGCGTGTTCACCGACGACTTCATCGACGCCTACATCGCGGTGAAGATGCAGGAGGTCACCCGCTACCGCGCCAGTACGCACCCGCTGGAATTCCAGATGTACTACGCTCTCTAGCAGGGGGCGCGGATGCGACCTGTCCGCGCCTGTGGAGCGGAGTTGGGGCAACGCTGATGCGTTGCCCCAACCATTTAAAGGGGAACAATCATGCGAAACCAGAACCGCCTTTCACTGGCAGTGCGTTTGGCGTTGTCGCTTGGATTTGTTTCGACTGCAAGCCTTTCATGGGCACAAGACACCAACCAGGGCGCGGGGAGCGGGCAAGAAAATAACGCACAAAGTGGCAGCACGACCAAAGCCAAGCCCGGCGAAGCCAAGAATCTGCAAGCCGTGGTGGTTACCGGTTCGCTGATTCGCCGCGTGGATGCCGAAACGGCCAGTCCCGTGGTCACCCTCGACAGTACCGCACTCGCCAACAACGGCAATCCCACCTTGGGCAACGTGCTGCAGGCGTTGCCGAGTTTTTCCGGCCTGGCCACCAACCCTTCGAACAACAGCAACGGCGGCGGCATCGCCAGCCCCACCCTGGAGGGCGGCGACGGCGCTTCCCGTCTGTCGCTGCGCGGTCTGGGGTTCACCCGCACGCTGATGCTGGTCGATGGCCAACGACTGGCCAACCCCGACCTCAACATGATCCCGTCCAACATGATCGAGCGCGTGGACGTGCTGGCGGAAGGCGCCACCACGGCCTATGGCTCCGATGCCATCGGCGGCGTGGCCAATTTCATCCTGCGCAAGGACTTCAGCGGCGGCGAACTGAGCATCAACGACGGCGTTTCCAGCCACGGCGATGGCCAGCGCCATGGCGCCACCTTTACCGTCGGCGCCAGTGGCGAGCAAGGCAACATCGTCGGCGGCATCAACTACAACAAGTACGACCCGGTGCTGGCCAGCCAGCGCGGCTACTCCTCGCACCAGTACTACCTGTACAGCTCCGGCCTGCAGGCAGAAGGCTCGTCCAACATCCCGGCCGGCAAGGTGACGCTGCCCGCCGGCGCGCTGCAGGATCAATTCGGATGCAGCCGCCTGACGCGTGGTTCGGGCTCGGGCTCGTCGCTGGGCGATTACCGCTGCTTCACCAATGCGGACTACTACAACTACAACGCCTACAACTACATCCAGACGTCGCAGGAGCGCACCAGCGTATTCGTGCTGGGCAATTACAAGATCAGCGACAGCCTCACCTGGTACGTCGACGCGTTCTACAACCACACCGATTCGGCGGGCCAGGACGCGCCGGAGCCGACCAGCACCGGCGACGGCTGGACGATTGCCGCCGACAACCCCAACAACCCCTTCGGCATCGCGTTCTGCAACACCAGTCTGCCCAGCTGCACCGGCGGCGCCTACAACACGCGACTGACCGGCGCGGGCAACCGCCTGCACACCTACGGCACCAACACCTACGACGTGATCACGGGCTTGCGCGGCAATTTCGGCAAGAGCACCTGGACGTGGGACCTGAACGTCGACTACGGCCACTCCGAGCGCGTGCAGAAGGACTACAACGAACTCAATGTCGCCGGTCTACAGGCCGCCATCGACGCGGGTGCCAATATCTTCGACCAGACCACGCTGCCCACGTCGGTGACGGACAACCCGGTCTACTCCAAGAACAACAGCTCCAAACAGGTTTCATTCGATGCCTCGGGCGAACTGTGGGATCTGCCGGCCGGCGCCGTCCAGCTTTCCGCAGGCGCGCTGTATCGCAAGGAGCAGATGGATTACCAGGTCACCAGCGACGCCATCCTCGACCCGGAAACGCTCAATTGCGGCATCGCCGCCGAAGGTTGCGCATCGCCAGGCCGCGGCAGCTTCAACGTGAAGGAGCTGTACGCCGAGGTCCTGGTCCCGCTGCTCAGCGATGCGCCGTTCGCCAAGTCGCTGAACCTCGACCTGGGCATCCGTTCGTCCGACTACAACACCACCGGCACCACCACCAACAAGAAGGTGGCCATCGAGTGGAAGCCGTTCGACGACCTGCTCGTGCGCGGCACCGTGTCGCAGGTGTTCCGTGCGCCGAACCTGGACGAGCTGTACGACGGGCTGACCGTCCTGAATCCGACCGTCACCGATCCGTGCCAGAACCTCAGCGCGGCCCAGCTGGCCCAGCACGCCAACCTCTGCAAGAACGTCCCGGTCGGCTACTCGGTGGGCTATGCCGCGCAGATCACCGCCTTGTACCAGGGCGGTGCGGCAGCCGGCACCAGGCTGCGTCCGGAGCAGGGCAAGTCCTTCGACTTCGGCCTGGTGTATTCGCCCAGCTGGGCCACCGGCTTGTCGAGCACGCTGGACTTCTGGCGCATCAACCTGTCCGACTACCTGCAGGCGGTAAGCGCGCAGACGGTCCTGAACGTCTGCGCGGCCGACGACGCCAGCCCCTACTGCGCGTACATCAACCGCAACCCGGCCAACAGCGCCACGCCCGGCGCGCTCTACTACATCTATACGCCGGAAGTGAACCTGGGCAACCTGAGTACCAGCGGCATCGACTTCAACGTCAATTACGTGATCCCGCACTTCGACCTCGGCGCCTTCGATCCGGGCCGCTTCAAGTTGACGTTCAACAGCACCTACACCAGCACCTACCGCATCGGCATGCCCGGCACGGCAACCCAGGACTATGCCGGCACCTACTCGGCGCAGTTCGGCAACATCGCCCGCTGGCGCGGCTCGGTGACGTTGAACTGGGTGCGCGGCAACTGGAATGCCCAGTGGCAGACGCGCTACATCGGCACGTTCACCCTGCTGAATGCGTACTACGACGTTCCGGGCAGCATCCCGCGCGCCTCGGCCACCTACGATTCGATCAAGCTGGGCTACACGGTGCCGGCTATCCACATGACGTTCGACGTGGGCGTGGACAACCTGACCAACCGCCTGCCGCCGCTGATCTACCAGAACGGCGTGAACTACAACGTCGACACGGCGACCTACGACACGCTTGGCCGCTACTACTGGGCACGCGCCACGCTGAAGTTCTGATCGCTCCGGCGATGGGCGAAGGGCGCTTGCCACGGATGGCGGCAGTCGCAGGAAGCGGGGGGTCAATCCCCCGCTTCTTGCTGCATGATGGCGCCACGACCCCACGCATCCGCCCGCCATGACCGAACACGCGTCGTCTCTGTTTCCCGCCGGCGGGCAAGCCCTGCAACGCATTGCGGCTGCGTACCGGCAGGGTGACATGGCTGCGGTCATCGCGCTGGCCCGATCCCTGCCGGCACCTGCCGATGCGCATGAAACCGTGCGGCTGCTGCTGGGCCTGGCGCTGCATGCAAGCGAGCGCAACGAGGAAGCTGCCGCCTGTTTCCGCCAGCTGGTGCGGGAGCATCCGGCGACGCCCGCCTACTGGAACAACCTCGCCATCACCGCGCAGTTGGGCGGGGTGCTGGACGAAGCGGAGCATGCATTCCAGCAAGCCCTGTCGCTGTCGCCCGACGATGCGCAATTCCATCACAACTACGGTCTGCTGCTGGCCAGGCAGGGGCGCTGGCGCGAGGCGCGGCAATGCCAGTTCGATGCGGCGGAACGGGCGCCCGGCTTCATCGATGCGCGCCTGCAGGGCGCGCTCGCCTGCCATGTCTGCGGCGATCTGCCGGGCGAGGAAGCCATGCTGCAGGGCGTGGCGCACTGGCCGCCCCAGCCCGCCGAGCAGGCGCTGTCGCTGGCGACCATGCTCTCCACGCGCGGCGAGCAGCCCGTGGCCTTCGATGTGCTGGACAAAGCCGTGCTGCCTGCCGGCGAAGAAGCCCGCTTCCTTGCCTGGCGCATCACCGCCATGCGTGCGTCCCTGTACGAACGCGGCAACCAGCTGGACCAGGCCAGGGCCGAACTGGCGCTGTTGCCGATGGACGACATCGCCGCCTTGCCCACCGAACACGAATCGGTGCGCTGCCGCATCTGGAGCGTACGCGCCACCGTGCTGACGCGCGAAGGCGACCATCGCGGCGCCGCCGGGCTCTGGCAGCACATGCTCGACCATGCGCCGATCGCCGAGCTGCGCATCACGGCGGCCTTCGGCCTTGCCGCCGCTCGTGACAAGCTGCACCAGCACGCCCAGGCGTGGGAGGCCCTCCGGCTGGCGCACGCCCTGCAGTGCGAAAGCGTGCGCCACATCGTGCCGCATCTGCTGGACGAACACGCCCAGTCGCTGCCCATGGTCAACCACCGCGTCACGCGCCGCGCACGCGATGCCTGGGCGGCGCTCCCCGCGCCGCGCAGCGGGCAAAGCCCGGTGTTCGTGGTCGGCTTTCCGCGTTCCGGCACCACCCTGCTGGAGCAGATGATCGATGCGCACCCGGACTTCCGTTCGATGGATGAACGCGCCTTCATCTACGACCTGATCGAACGCATGGAGCATGCCGGCCAGGCCTATCCCGGCGATCTGGCAACCCTGCAGGCCGACGAAACGCGCATGCTGCGGCAGGCTTACGACGGCATGGTCGCCAGAGTGCTGCCCGGCCTTGGCCGCGCCCGTCTCGTGGACAAGAACCCGCTCAACATGCTGACCCTACCGATGATGGCGCGCCTGTATCCCGAAGCGCGCTTCATCCTGTGCCTGCGCCACCCCTGCGACGTGTTGCTGAGCTGCTACATGCTGCCTTTCCGGTCGCCGTCCTTCATGACGCTGTGTTCGTCCCTGCCGCGCTTGGCGCGCGGCTACGCGCAGGCCTTCGAGCAATGGCTCGCGCACGTGGAGGTGTTCGCGCCACGCGTGCTGGAGTGGCGATACGAATCGGTGGTGAGCCGTTTCGACGAGCACGTTGCCCGGCTGGGTCATTTCCTCGGCGTCGAGGATACCGAGCCCATGGCGAGCTTCGCCGCACATGCAAAAGCGAAGGGTTACATCAGCACGCCCAGCTATGCGCAGGTAACCCAGGGCATCCACCGCAACGCGGTCGGCCGCTGGCATGCCTACCGCGAGCATTTCGAGCCGGTGCTGCCGATCCTGAGGCCCATGATGGAGCGGCTGGGCTACGAGATGTGAGTCATGCCCGGCGTGGCGCCGGCACGCCGGAACACCGGCGAAAGGAAGCGGATGCCATTGGCTGCCACTGCTCCCGCAGCGGCGTGGCAACGGCAACGGGTCCTGGCACCGCCGATGCTGCGCGAAGGCGGCCAACGCACCATCAGCATCGGTCTGGAGGGTGGCTGTCCCAGGCGCCTGCGTTGCTAAGCTGGCGTTCCGGATACAGCGGACTTGCGCGCCACGGATGAAACAAGTCATTGCACCACTTCGGCGCACGTACCATGATGGTGCAATGCGCAACGAAGCGTGGCGGGCATGGGCTGAACAGCTGGCGACCGGGGTGGCCCAGGTCGACGCAGACTTGCGCGTGCGCTGGCTCAACTCCGCACTGGCCGAACTGCTTGGCTGCGGCATGCGCAGTGCGGCCGGCCAGTCGCTGGCGTTGTGGCTGGGCGCAGCGGACGATCTGGCGCAGGCGCGGCGCGCGCTGGACGAGGCGCGTTTCGTGCAGCTGCGCGAGGCCAAGTTGTCCACTTTCGACGAACGCGCGCTCGAAGCCGACATCGGCATGCAGCCCGACGGCGATGGCGGCCTGCTGCTGGAAGTGCACGCCCTGGCTGAGCGGTCGCAGACGGCTTCGCCGCTGTCCGCCACGCTGCGCGGTTTCGCCCACGAAGTGAAAAACCCGCTGGCCGGCCTGCGTGGTGCGGCCCAGCTGTTGCAGCGCCGTGTCGACGGCGCGGAACTGCAGGCGCTGGCGGGCCTCATCATCGACGAGGCCGATCGCCTCGCCGCGCTGGCGAACCGGCTGCTGCATCACGGCGGTGCCGCGCAATTGGGCGTGGTGAACATCCATCAGTTGCTCGACCGGCTGAGTGAGCTGTTGCAGGCCGAACCCTCGCCGCCGCGGTTGCGCCATGACTTCGATCCCAGCCTGCCCGACGTCCGCGGCGACGCGGATCGTCTGCAGCAGGTGCTGCTGAACCTCGCGCGCAACGCGGTGGAAGCCGGCGCCCGCATGCTCACCCTGCGCACGCGCGCCGAACACGGCGTGCGCGTCGGCACGCGCGTGCTGCGCAGCGCCTTGCGCGTGGACGTGGTCGATGACGGTCCCGGCGTGCCCGCGGAACTGCGCGACATGCTGTTCGAGCCGCTGGTGTCCGGCCGCGCCGACGGCACTGGCCTCGGCCTGGCGCTGTCGCGCGAGATCGCTCACGAGCATGGCGGCGAGTTGCGCTGCGCCGGTCGCCCGGGCGAGACGGTGTTCTCGTTGTACCTGCCGCTGGAGCACGCGCCATGAGCAAGCAGCTAGCCGCTCCTGCAGGAGCAACACCGGTGAACGGCGAAATCTGGATCGTCGACGACGACCGCGGGGTGCGCTTCGTGCTGGCCGCGGCGTTGCGCGACGCCGGCCTCGCAGTGCGCGAGTTCGACGCGGCGGACGCGGTGCGCGAAGCCTTGCGCACGCAGCGTCCCGCCCTGCTGCTCACCGACGTACGCATGCCGGGTACCAGCGGGCTGGAGCTGCTGGAGGAACTTCAGCGGCAGGGCATCGGCCCGGTGATCGTGATGAGCGCGTTCACCGACGTGGCGACCACGGCGGCGGCATACCGCGCCGGTGCGGCGGACTACCTCGCCAAGCCGTTCGATCTCGACCAGGCGGTGGCAACGGTGCAGCGGGCGCTGGCCGACAGCATTCCGGGCGACGCGCTGGCTGCGGTCGCGCCAATGCCTGCGCACGCGCTGCTGGGCGAGAGTGCGCCGATGCGCGAGGTGTTCCGGTTGATCGGTCGCGTGGCGGCGAGCGACCTCAACGTGCTGGTCACCGGCGAGACCGGCACCGGCAAGGAGCTGGTGGCGCGCGCGCTGCACGAAGAAAGCGCACGTCGCCACCGGACCTTTGTGGCGCTCAACACTGCGGCGATTCCCAGCGAGCTGCTGGAAAGCGAGCTGTTCGGCCACGAGGCCGGCGCCTTCACCGGCGCGCAACGGCGCGTGGCCGGCCGCTTCGAGCAGGCCGAAGGCGGCACGCTGTTCCTCGACGAGATCGGCGACATGCCGCTGGCGCTGCAGACGCGCCTGCTGCGCGTGCTTGCCGGCGGGGAGTTCTACCGCGTGGGCGGGCGCGAGCTGATCCGCTGCAACGTACGCATCGTAGCGGCCACCCACCAGGACCTCGACGCGCGCGTGGCCGCCGGGCAGTTCCGTGCCGACCTCAAGCATCGCCTCGACGTGGTGCGCATCGCGCTGCCCGCGCTGCGCGAGCGGCGCAGCGACATCCCGCTGCTGGCGCAGCACTTCTTGGCCGCCGCGGCGCAGGAGCTGAAGCTGCCACTCAAGCGCTTCGCCAGGGCCACGCTGAAGGCGCTGGCGCAGCGCGATTTCCCCGGCAACGTGCGTGAACTGGAAAACCTGTGCCGTCGCCTTGCGGTGATCGCGCCCGGTGCGGAGATCCTGGCCGCCGACCTTGGCGCACAGCCGCCTGAGGCCAGCGGTAGCGACTGGACTGAGGCCTTGCGCAGCTGGGCCACGCAGGCGCTGGCCGAGGGTGAGGCCGACATCCACGCGCGAGCACGCGAGGCGCTGGACCGCGTGCTGCTGGAGGCCGCACTGGCCGCGCATGGCGGGCATCGGCAGCATGCCGCTGCCGCCCTGGGAGTGGGACGCAACACGCTGACGCGCAAGCTGGGAGCGTCGCGCACGCGGCGGCGCTGAGCGAACCCGGGTTCGCTGGTCCTGGCCGGATTAGCCTTGCCGATGCTGTGGCGTCGCTGGGCGAGCGCCGTACACGATCACGTGCTGCCGTTGCGCTCCACCCGCCGCAGGAACACGGCCATCTCCTTCTCCGCCTGCTTGTCGCCGCGCTCGCGTGCGACGGCAATGCCTTGCCGCCAGGCTTCGGCGGCTCCTGCGTGGTCACCGGCAGCGAGACAGGCCTTGCCCAGCAGCTTCCAGGCCGCGGAATAGCGCGTGTCGAAGTTCAACGCGTGTCGCAGCTCCTCGATGGCCGCAGCGGCATCGTCCGCTTCCAGCAACGCATTGCCCAGCGCGTAGCGCAGCAGGGCGCCATCGCGCGGACCGCCGCACTGGCCGCGCAGGCTGGCGATCAGCGCGTCCCTGCTCATGGCAGCGTGGGTGAGCGCCCGCCGTCGACGGTATACACCTGCGGCGGCTGGACCGGCTCGGGCGGGGTGGTGCCGCTGCGCAGATCGGCCAGCGTGGCGGCGGGCCACACCACCAGCCACGTCGAACGGAACGGCTGCACCAGCAAGGCATAGCGCAGGGCCAGCGGATCGATCTTCGAGGGATGCCCCACCACCAGGCCGTCGGGATGCGCCTGGGCGAACGCAACCAGCTGCTTCTTGTTGTTGTGCAGCTCCTCGATCGGCCGGATCAGCCGCCCCTGGAAATGGAACTGGCCCTCGTAGTTGCCGAGGTAGCCGACCGTCTGGCCGGCCTGTTCCGCCGCGCCCAGCAGCTCCGAGGTGGGGCGCAGCTCGTAGCGCGGCCACATGGTCAGGGTGAACAAGGCATTGAGCGCCAGCGTGCCGACCAGCCCCGCCACCGCCAGCCGGCGCAGCTCGCCGCGTCCGCGCAGCAGCAGCAGCAGGCCCAGCAGCAGGAACACCACCGCGAAGTAGCGGCTGTACGGTGCGCAGGCATCGGGCCATTCGCCGTGCAGGTGGTTGCCGGCCACCAGGTTGGGCAGCACGAACAGCAGCAGGGCGAAAGCCAGGCTGCCCACGCCCAGCGGCCAGGTGCCCAGCCAGCCGGTGTTGGCGAGCTGCGGCCGGCGTTCGCGCAGCGTGGCGATCGCGCCACACAGCAGCAGCATCGTGCCGGCCAGTTCCGGAAGCAGGTAGTAGAGCTGTTTGCCGCGCACCAGCGAGAACACGATGAAGGTCGGCACGACCCAGCACAGCGCGAAGCGCAGGCCCGGTTCCAGTGGCTTGCGCAGCGTGGCCAGCGCCACCCATGCGCGCGGCCAGCCGATGAACGGGAACAGCAGCAGCGGCAGCATCAGCACGTACCACAGCACCGGGCGCGCGTGGCTCTGCAGCGGTTCTGCGGTCTGCACGCCGTGGATCACCCGCGCCGCGGTCTGGCTGAAGAGCAGCCGGTGCATGTAGGCCTCGCCACCGGCGAAGCCGGCCGGCACGGCCCAGGCCAGCAGCATCGCCAGGCCCAGCAACACGGCCAGTGCGCCGCAGGTGTACCAGCGCGCGCGATGCGTGCGCGCAAAGTCGCTCCACAGCGGACCGAGCAGCCAGGGGAACAGCACGTGCAGCAGCATCACCGGGCCCTTGGTGAGCAGGCCGAAGCCGATGCACAGGCCGAACAGCCACCAGCGCGGCTGCTCGCGGCGTGCGCCGGGCGCCAGGCACAGCAGTGCACCGAGCGCCCACACCGCCAGCAGCACGTCGTACATCACCTGCAGGCCGAACAGGAACACGTAGGACAGCGCCAGCAGGGTCCACGGTGCGGCCTTGGCCATCCACGGGCGGGTGGGGAACAGGCGCCGCGCCAGGAGCGAGATCAGCACCAGCTCGATGCCGCCGAAGATCACCTCCAGCACGCGCGGCCACACGTCGCTCACGCCGAACACGAACCAGCCGGCGTGGATCAGCCAGAACAGCAGCGGCGCCTTCTCGCTGTACGGCTCGCCGTTGATGTAGGGCACCAGCCAGTGGTGCTGGTTCCACATCTCCCACGCCACGGCCAGCGTGCGCGTGGAATACAGCGGCATCGGGCCGTGCGCGAAGATCGCCAGCAGCGCCGCGACCGTCCACAGCGGCAGCCACGGCCAGAGCGAGCGCAGGTGTTCGGAGCGGCTGTAGGGGTTCAGGGTCACGGGCTGGCTCATGGGGGCAACGGCGCGATTCTAGCCGCCATGGTCACAACAGCGGCGTAGGAGCGGCTTCAGCCGCGACCGGCATTGCGATAATCATGCAGCAATCGCGGCTGAAGCCGCTCCTACGCCGTCCCCGCGGTTCAACGTGGCCAGCGCGCCGGGCCCCAGTAGCCGATGCGGCGGCGGATCTTCAGCTTGCGCCACAGGTTCCACGGCTTGGCGCGGCGGTTCCTGCCGCCCCTGGCGATGAAGGTGTCGATGGCGTCCAGCACGCGTTCGCTGGAGCGGCCGTCGCGGTAGGGATGGATTGAATCGGCGTAGGCCCGGATCGCAGCCATCAATTCCGGTGGCCGGCTCAACGCGCGCTCGATTGCGGGCTCGAAATCCCCGGCGTCGTGGATGTCGATCAGCTGCGGGCCGGGGCGGCGGTTGTCGAAGGTCACCACCGGTTTGCCGGTGAGCAGGAACTCGTTGAGCGCGGAGCTGGTGTCCGAGCACATCATGTCCACCCGGCCGAACAGCTCCAGGATGTTGTCGTTCTCGGCGAAGGTGAGGTACCCGTTCTGCAGCGCCTTGAACTTCGCCACCGTCTCCGGGTTCATCTTCGGGTGGAAGCTGACGATCCAGCGCCAGCGGCCGTCGCGCGACAGCCGCTTCACTTCCTCGTACAGGGTCTCGGCGGCGCTCCACGAGGGCGAGAAGGTGGAGTGGTAGAGGATCACCGGCGGCGTGTGCACGGGCGGCAGCGCGCCACCCAGTTCGCGCATGAACGGGTCGATCTTGGGGAAGCCCGTCTCGATCACGCTGAAGTGGCCGGTCTTGTCGGCGATGGCCTGGAACTGCACGGTGTCGCGCGGGCCGGTGGTGCAGTACAGGTCGAAGAAGCCGCGCACGTAGATGTGCCGCGGCTTGCCGGCGTCGAAGCCGTGGAAGGTCTCCACCTTCACGCCGGGGAAGAAGTGCGGCACCGCGTTGGACGAGGTGATCACCGCCAGCGGTTTCCACGCGCGCACTTCCTGCACCGTCAGCAGGCGCTCGTCGGCATGCAGGTCCTCCGCGCCCGGGCCGTCGAAGAACCACGCCGCCTCGTCACCGCGGGCGCGGATCGCCGCCTGGATCGGTCGCAGGATGGCCAGCGCGTAGCGTTCGGAACCGTAGAGGAGGTAGTGCTTGGGCATGGGGTATGTGCCTGGATGATGCGGATAGCTTAGCTTTTCTCCCTCTCCCCTCCGGGGAGAGGGTTGGGGTGAGGGGCGGTTCTTGCGAGGATTCTGCATCGAAGCTAAACCTCGCTTCGACGCGTGCGGGGCAAGCCTTGGCCCCTCACCTCAATCCTCTCCCCAGAGGGGAGAGGAGGCGAACGTGCCGTGCGGGTCCGTAGTTTCGAACTGCGCAGTCGCGTGGGGTATCAACGCTCGATGTGGTGTCTGTTCAATGCGTCGGTCGCCTCGGCGACCGACGGGGGGTTGCTCACCATCTCGTAGTAGCGCATGCGCTTGTACAGCGCGTAGCTGGCCGCGGTCTGTGCGATCACGAAACCGCGCCAGCCGTCGAGGCAGGCCAGCCGGAACACGTAGTCCTTGAGGAAGGCCAGCAGGTACACGAACGGCGCCTGCCACATCCGCGCGGGCTTGCCCTTGTCCAGCCAGTCGCGGCACTTCAGCTCGGCATAGCGCAGCACCTTGAGCTGCTTGTGCACCAGGGTGGGGTTGTTGGCGTGGTCGAACGGGGCGTCGAAGGTGGGTGCGTCGCCCTCGAAGCGCAGCGACTCGTGCACCCGCGCATCGCTCCAGCGGGCACGGCCGCGGTGGTACAGCCGCGCCAGCTTCTCGCCCACGCTGGGGCGGTACCAGCGCATCGGCCGGCCCATGTAGATGGTGCGCCGGCGCAGCCAGGCGGCGGGAGCGTCCCCCGCCATCAGCGCGGGTAGCGTGCGCTCCAGCTCCGCGGCGAGTTCCGGCGACAGTGACTCGTCGGCATCCAGCGCCAGGATCCAGTCGTGGCTGCACTGGGTGGTGGCGAAGTTGCGCTGGGGGCCGAAGCCCAGCCAGTCCTGGTGCACCACGCGTGCACCGTGCGCCTGCGCGATCGCCACGGTGTCGTCGTCGCTGCCCGAGTCCACCACCAGCTTCTCGGCCGCGAACGGCACGCTGTCCAGGCAGCGCGCGATGCAGGCCGCCTCGTTGCGGGTGATGACGGCGAGGGTGATCGGAAGGGTGGGCATGGCGGCATTCTAGCGGGCCGCCTGCCGTCTCCTCGACGTGGCGCCTTGACGTTTTCTGCACGTCGATGCCGGCCGGTGGGCCAGGTTTCAGCTGGCGACGGGCATGATAGGGTCGCCATCATGCCGTGCCATGCATTCGTCGGCGTACTGACCCCGTGAAACCTGCCAATTGGTTATGCTGCAGGTTGCGCAAGGGAATGTGGTGGCGACCGCGCGCGCCATGACTTTGAAGGTTCCATGGGTCACGAAAAACACAACATCCAGCTGATGCAGGGCACGCCGGTCGCGCCCAGGCCGTTTGCCGGGGCCGGTGCCGCACCGCTGTTCTTCCGTCGCCGCGGGTTCTGGCTGGGCGTGCTGGGTACGGGCCTGGTGTGGATGATGCTCGGCCTCGTGGCGATGCCCTCGGGGGTGTCGTTCAATCCGGGCAAGCTGTACCAGGGCTGCCTGATCGTGCTGCTGTACCTGCCGGCCTGGTGCCTGGCGCTGAGCCGGCGGGCGACGACCTGGAAAGGGCTGTTGCCGCTGCCGGCATTCCGCGTCTTCCTGCTGCTGCTGGCCTGGGCCGCGCTGTCCCTGTTGTGGGCGCATTCGCGGCATCCGGGCGACGAGCTCAGCCGCTTGCTGAGCGTGCTGGCCTTCTTGCTGGCCTGGCCGATCTGGCTGGGCGACGACGAGCGGCGCGGGCACCGCATGCTGCTGCTGGCGGGCCTGGGCATCGCCCTGTTCGCGGGCGGTTACTGCGTGCAATACCTGCATCACCCGCCGGAGGATGGCCGCATTGTGGGCCAGGGCGTGATCGCGACCGCGAACTACGCCGCGGCGGTGATGGGCGCAGCCTGCCTCTGGCTGGCCTTGTTGCCGGTGGCCGCGCCGCGCGTCTCGATGCTGCGCTGGCTGGCCTTGCCGGTACTGCTGACTTTCATCGCGCTGACCGGTTCGCGCAGCGTGTGGCTGGCGCTGGCCTTGTGCGCCGTGTTCGCTCCGTTGTGGCACAAGGGGCGCGCGGCGCGCTGGCTGGGTGGCGTGGCGCTGGTCGTGGTGCTGGCCTGCTGCATCTGGCCGTTGCCGGTGCTGGTGGAGCGTGGCGCGTCGCTGCGGCCGGAGCTGTTCGAGCAGTCCGTGCACCTGATCGCGCGGCACCCGTGGCTGGGCCTGGGCCAGGGCGTGCCGTTCACGCTGACGGTGGCCGGGGTGGATTACACGCACAGCCACAACGTGCTGACCCAGACGACGATCGAGCTTGGCCTGCCCGGGCTGCTGCTGATGATCGTGCTGTGGGTGATGACCGCCTGGCTGGGCTGGCGGCATCGCAGCCGGATGACCGGCCGGCTGGTGCTGGCGCTGTGGGTGTACGCCAGCGTGGTGCTGCAGTTCGACATGCCGCAGCTGCTGGACAGCCCGCGACCGAGCTGGCTGCTGGTGTGGTTGCCGCTGGCGCTGGCGCTGTGGCTGGAGCTGCGTGCCCGTGCCGATGCGGCGGCCGCGGCTCGCTTACACTAGGCGCCTCGCGCGCGCGGCGTGCTCCGGGGTGATGGCTTGATGCGCAAGGTACTGGTGACCGGCGGTGCCGGCTTCCTCGGCTCGCACCTGTGCGACCGCCTGCTGGCCGACGGCCACGACGTGCTGTGCGTGGACAACTTCTTCACCGGCAGCAAGCGCAACGTGGCGCACCTGCTGAACCATCCGTATTTCGAGCTGATGCGCCACGACGTCACCTTCCCGCTGTACGTGGAGGTGGAGCGCATCTTCAACCTGGCCTGCCCCGCCTCGCCGGTGCACTACCAGCACGACCCGGTGCAGACCACCAAGACCTCGGTGCATGGCGCGATCAACATGCTGGGCCTGGCCAAGCGGGTGAAGGCGCGCATCCTGCAGGCCTCCACCAGCGAGGTGTATGGCGACCCCGAGGTGCACCCGCAGCGCGAGGAGTACTGGGGCCGGGTCAATCCGATCGGTTTCCGCTCCTGCTACGACGAAGGCAAGCGCTGCGCCGAGACGCTGTTCTTCGACTACCACCGCCAGCACGACCTGGACATCAAGGTGGTGCGCATCTTCAACACCTACGGCCCGCGCATGCATCCCAACGACGGCCGCGTAGTGAGCAACTTCATCGTGCAGGCGCTCAAGGGCGAGGACATCACCATCTACGGCGACGGCAGCCAGACCCGCAGCTTCTGCTACGTGGACGACCTGATCGAGGCCTTCGTGCGCATGATGGAATCGGAGCGCGGCTTCACCGGCCCGGTGAACATCGGCAACCCCGGCGAGTTCACCATGCTGGCGCTGGCGGAGAAGGTGCTGTCGCTGGTCGGCGGCAGGTCGAAGCTGGTGTTCCGCCCGCTGCCCGCTGACGATCCGCGTCAGCGCCAGCCCGACATCGCGCTGGCGCAGGAAAAGCTGGGCTGGCAACCGAAGGTGGCGCTGGAGGACGGTCTGAAGGAGACCATCGCCTACTTCCGCCAGCTGCTGGAGGGCTGAGGTGGACGTCGCGCCCACGTTCTCGGTCGTCGTCACCAACTACAACTACCGCGACTTCGTGGCCGAGGCGGTGGACGGCGCGCTGGCGCAGATCCAAGCACCGCTGGAAGTGATCGTGGTGGACGACGGTTCCACCGACGGCTCGCCCGAGTACCTGCGCGAACGCTACGGCCACGACGCGCGCGTGAAGCTGCTCTGCGGCGCGAACGGCGGCCAGCTCGCCGCCTTCCAGCGCGGCCTCGCCGCGACCACTGGCGAGGTGGTGTGCTTCCTCGATGCCGACGACCGCTGGGGGCCGGACCACCTGCGCCAGCTCGCCGCGCTGTTCGCCGTGCGCAAGGACGTGGACTTCGTGTTTTCCGACGTGCGCCTGGTCGGCAACGAATCCGGCGTGCAGGGCTACGCGAAAGAAGCGATGGACCTCGGCCACACCGTGCTCGGCACCTGGGTCTTCGCGCGCTGGTACGGCGCGCCTACCTCGGCGCTGGCACTGCGCAGGAAGCTCGCCGAACGCGTGCTCGACCTGCCGCCGGAGTTCACCGCCAACTGGCGCATCAGTGCCGACAACTGCCTGGTGTTCGGCGCCAGCATCCTCGGCGCGCGCAAATATTTTTTACCCACCGGCAACGTCGACTACCGCATCCACGGCCGCAACGGCTGGTGGCACGAGCAGGCGCGCATGCGGGAGTTCCCCGCGCAGTTCCGCTCGCGCTGCCTGATCAACTTCTACGCACAGCGCATGCACCTGGATGCGCACGCGCTCGATCTGGCGCGGGCCGAATTCAAGACCCGCGAGCGCCCCGACTGGACCGAGGCGCGCCGCTACGCCGGCATCGCCATGCGCGGGCCCTCGCCGTGGTGGAAGCGCGTCGAGCGTGCGTTGTCCATCCTGCGCCGCGGTCTGCGCGGGCGTTGATCGCAGCATGAAAGTCAGCGTCGTCGCGATCACCTACAACTGGCCGGAGGCGCTGCAGTGCCTGTTGGTCAGCCTCGCCGCGCAGACGCGCCTGCCCGACGAGGTGATCGTGGCCGACGACGGTTCGGGCGAACCTACCCGCGCGCTGGTCGAGCGCATGGCACGCGACTTCCCGGTGCCGCTGCGCCACGTGTGGCAGGAGGACCGCGGCTTCCGCGCCGCGCGCGCGCGCAACCGCGGCATCGCCGCCAGCCGCGGTGACTACGCGATCCTGCTCGACGGCGACATGCTGCTGCATCCGCATTTCGTCGCCGATCACCTGATGCTGGCCGAGCGCGGCCATTTCCTGCAGGGCGGGCGCATCAAGGCCACGCGCGAGGAAACCGCCAAATTGCTGGCGGGTGGCAAGCCGGTGTTCACGCCGTGGTCGCGCGCGGATTTCCACGAATTCGATGGCACCAGGCGCCTCTATGCCTTCCGCCAGCCGCAGCTGGCGCGCTGGAAATCGCGTTCGCGCAACGGCGGCCGCGTGATGAGCTGCAACATGAGCTTCTGGCGCGACGACCTGCTGCGCGTGAACGGCTTTGACGAGCGCATGGAAGGCTACGGTGCGGAGGATCGCGAACTGGCGGCCCGGCTGGAAAACGCCGGCCTGCATCGCCGCGCGCTGAAATGGTCTGCACTGGCCGTGCACCTGTGGCACAGCTCGCGCGCCCAGCCCGACGTGGACGACCTCAGCCTGCCGAACAACCGGCTGTTCCATGCCACCCGCACCGAAGGCATCACGCGCTGCGAGCGGGGCATCGACGGCCATCTCGCCGAGTTCGCGGCACCGGAACGTCCGGACGGCTAAACGGCGTCGAGTGCGGCGCGCAATCGCGCAGGAAACGCGTCGCGCTCGACCTCGTACCAGGACCGGGCAGCCGCACCCAGCATGCCGGCTTCCTCCTCGGGCATCGCCGCGCAGCGCTCGATGGCGCGCGCCATGTCCCCGGCGCGAAAGCCGTACAGCGTGGCCAGGTCCTGCGTGCCGGTGGCCTGTGCCGGCACCAGCACGCCACGTTCGGCGGTCACCAGTTCGTTCATCGGCTCGGCATCCAGCGTCACCGCCACCGCGCCGCAGCTCATCGCCTCGATCAGGTAGTGGCCGAAACCTTCCGTCTGCGAGGGACACAGGTGGAAACGGTGCTCGTTCTGCAGGCGTCGATAGCCTTTGTCGTCGAGGTGCTTGCGGATCAGCCGCACGTTGGCCGGCAGTGCGCCCAGTTCCACCCGCTTGCGCCGCCACGCCACCGTGAGCATGGGCCACTCGGGGTGCGCGGCCCACAGCTGCAGCAGCGCCGTCGTGCCCTTGTTGTTGCTGCGGCCGGGACCGTGGAAGAACGTGTGCCGACGCGGCACCGCAGGATCGAGACGGTCGGGGCTGGTGAAGCCGATGTGGCGCACGGGCTTGCCGAGTGCCGCAAACAGGCGCCCGGCGTGGCGGGTCTTCACCCACACCGTGTCGATGCAATCCAGCGCGGCGCGATCCTGCACGCGGAAGTATTCGGGGTTGGGCACCAGCACGTTGCGCCGGGCGGCGCGGGCGAATTCGGGGCGCACGCGTTCCAGCATCAGGTTCAGCTCGAACGCGGGTACGCGCCAGGCCAGTCGTGCGCGGGTCAGCCATTCGGCGAAGCGACCGCGATGCGGCAGTCCGGTCGCGCGTATCGATGCACCCGCCTCGCCCAGTGCGGCGGCGAGCAGGGCCATGTCGCGACTCAGGCCCGCACCGTTGTCGCGCGCCAGCAGCTGGATGCGCGGTGCCGTCGTCACGGCACCGCGTCCGGGTCGCCGTCCGGTGATTCGTCCACATTGGCGCCGGGCAGGCAGCCGGGCACCAGTGCATCGGCCTTGAACATCCACCAGTCGCGCTGGTTGGTGTGGCCGAGGGGAATCGCCTTGGCGCGATCCACGCAGTCGCCCATCGCCGGTTGCTGCACGAACAGCCAGCGCGTGGCCGGCGCCTGCGCCTGCCACTTCACCGCGCGGGCAAACTGCAAGTGGTAGGGCTGCTTGAAGCCGAAGTCGGCGGCGGGGCGATCCAGCATCAGCAGGTTCTGCTCGGTCCAGGCCACCAGGCCGAGCTGGTCGCCGGGGGCGAGATGGCCGCGCACCTCGGCCATCAGCGCGGACGAGGAGCTGGAGGGATTGAGCAGCGGCACCGCCCAGCAACCCCAGGCCAGCCACAGCGCGGCCATGCCGCCACACACTGCCCACAGGGCGCGGCGCACGCGCAGCGCGGCGACCAGGCCCAGCTGCACCGCGCCCAGCGCCACGCACATCCACCACAGCATGCTGCCATCGTCGGCGAGGTCGCGCTCGGCGGCAAACTGCACCACCTTCGGTGCATGCGAGAGCAGGGCGTAGCCGCCCAGCGCCAGCATCGCCGCGCCCAGCACGGCGATGAACGCGAGGCCGGCCACGCGCAGCCAGCGCTTCGGCAGCAACTCGTCCACGAACGGCGCGCAGGCCAGCGCCAGCATCGGCAGCGCGGGCAGGATGTACACATCGCGCTTGCCTGGCGAGGCGCTGAAGAACAGCAGCACCAGCACCACCCAGCCCAGCGGCAGCAGTACGCGCGCGTCGCGCGCCTGCAGCCGCTGCCACCAGCGCGGCAGGCAGCCGGGGTACAGCAGCGACAGCGGCAGCCAGCTGAACAGCAGGATCGGGATGTAGAACCACCACGCGTGGATGTGGTGCCAGGCGTCGGCGTAGCGCTTGGCGGTCTGCTTGAACAGGATGTCGTGCACGTAGGCCGCGTAGGCCGGGTTGCCGTCGCGCGCCTGCGCGACGAGCAGCATCGGCAGCAGCCACAGCGCGATCGCCGCCAGCGCCGCCGCCAGCCCCAGCAGCCAGCGCCACCATGCGCCGCGGCCCGGCCGCACGATGCCGTCCCAGCCGCGCCACGCCGCCCAGGCGTAGGGAACCAGCATCAGCAGCGCGAGGAAGCCCACGCCCTTGGTGATCACGCCCAGCCCCGCGCAGAAGCAGCCGAGCCAGTACAGCGGCCAGTGCGTCGTGCGCGTCGCGCCGGCATCCGGCGGTGCCAGCAGGTGCCGCAGCAGGCCCCAGTTCGCCGCGGTGATGAAGAACATCACCAGCGGATCGATCTGCGCGCGCTGGCTCTGGTAGACGAACTGGAACGCCAGCAGCAGGCCGCCCGCGGCGTAGAGTCCTGTGCGGCGGTTCCACAGCCGCCGTCCGAGGTCGTAGACCAGCAGCAGGGTGCCCAGCCCCGCCAGCAGCGAGGGCAGCATGAAGGCGAGGCGCCACCAGCGCACCAGCTCGAAGCTGGCTGCCTCGGTCCACATCAGCATCGGCGGCTTGTCCGCGTACAGCTCGCTGCCGCGGTGCGGGAACAGCCAGTCGCCGCTCTCCACCATCTGCTTCGCGGCCAGCGTGAAGCGCGGCTCGTCCGAGGGCCACGGGTCGCGCAGGCCGATACCGGCGCCGAGGATCACCAGCGCGATCAGCAACAGCAGCCAGAAGCGGCGGCGTTCCTCGGGGCTGGCCTTGGAGAAAGCGGACATGGAACCTTCCTGCGCAAGCGCGATGCGAACGGATCAGCGCTTTTCGAGCACCGCATAGTACATGCCGTCGAGATCGCCCTCGCCGGGCAGGATCTGCCAGCCCACGGCGGCGGCCTGCCCCGCAGGCAGCGCGAACGGCACGGCATGCGCATCGGCGTGCGCGGCGAGAAAAGCTGCCACCACCGCCTCGTTCTCCGCGCGCAGCAGCGAGCAGGTGATGTAGACCAGACGTCCGCCCGGCGCCAGCAACGGCCACAGCGCGGCGAGGATGCGCCGCTGCTGCGCCGCCAGCGCGGGGATGTCGTCGGCACGCCGGTGCAGGCGCACGTCCGGGCGGCGCCGCAGCACGCCGGTGGCCGAGCAGGGTGCGTCGACCAGGATGCGGTCGAAGGGTTTGCCGTCCCACCAGGCAGCGGGATCGCCGGCATCACCGCTGCATACTTCCGCCTGCAGGTGCAGGCGGCCGAGGTTCTCGCGGATGCGCGCGATGCGTTTCGGCTCGAATTCCAGCGCGGTCAGCGCCACGTCGGCGCGTTCCAGCAAGTGGCAGGCCTTGCCGCCGGGCGCGGCACAGGCGTCCAGCAGGCGCTGGCCGTCGCGTGCGTCGGCCAGGTCGGCGGCGATCTGCGCCGCGCCGTCCTGCACCGCGAACAGGCCTTCCGCGAAGCCGGGCAGGCGGGTCACGTCGGTGCTGTGCGGCAGCACGATGGCGTCGGCGAGCCATACATGTGCTTCGGCCGACTGTCCGCTCGCACGCAAGTGTTCGATCAGCGCGTCGCGGCCGGTGCGGCGACGGTTCGCGCGCAGCATCAACGGTGGCTCGCGGTTGTCCGCCGCCATCACCGTTTCGGCCTGCGCGGGCCAGTCGCGGGCGATGGCCTCAGCCAGCCAGCGCGGATGCGCGTGACGGGTCTCGGGTTTCGCGTCGAGCGCGGCGAGATGCGTGGCGCGCTCGCGCTGCCAGCGGCGCAGCACTGCGTTGACGAGTCCGGCGAGCTGTGGCCGCTTCAGTGCGCGTACCGCCTCGACCGTGGCCGCCACCGCGGCGTAGTCGGCCAGCTCCAGCACTTCCAGTTGCACGAGGCCCAGTACCAGCAGCGCATGCACCGCAGGTTCCTTCCGGCGCAGCGGGCGATCCAGCAGGCGGTCCAGCGCGGCGTCGAAGCGCGGCCACCAGCGCGCGCCGTCGCTGACGAGGGCCATCAGCAGGGCGCGGTCGCGGGGGTCCGGAATCCTGGGCGCGTGGCGTTCCATCGCTTCACGCAGCGAGGCGCCGTGCATCGCGACCTGCGCCAACGCCTGCGCGGCCAGCGCGCGCACGTCGGCGCTCATGCCTTTCCACTTCCTCTCCCCTTTGGGGTAGGCGGGGAGGCGCGAATCATGGGCGGGCCTCGCGCAGCTCGGGCCGCGCATTGAGGTAATCGGCGGCGCCGATGCGCTTGCCGCCCGCGCGTTGCACGGCCGTGATGCGCAGCGCCCCCTCGCCACAGGCGATGTCGATGCCCTCGCGTCCGGCACCGAGCACGCTGCCCGGCGCTGCGTCGTGCGTAAGCGCGCGCGCGCGGGCGGCCCAGATGCGCAGCGCTTCGCCGGCGATCTGGGCATCGCTGCCGGGCCAGGGATCGAAGGCGCGCACCTGGCGTTCCAGTTCGATGGCGGGGCGGGTGAAGTCGAGCCGGGCCTCGGCCTTGTCCAGCTTGTGCGCGTAGGTGACGCCTGCGGCGGCTTGCGGCGTGGCGGCCAGCGTCTCGCCGGCCAGCACGCGCGCAAGGCCTTCGGCCAGCGCCTCGGCGCCCAGCGCGGCAAGGCGGTCGTGCAGGCTGCCGCCGGTGTCCTCGCGGGTGATCGCGGTGCGTTTCTCAAGCAGCACCGGGCCGGTATCCAGGCCGGCTTCCATCTGCATCAGGTCGACGCCGGTCCCGGTGTCGCCGGCGAGGATGGCGCGCTGGATCGGCGCGGCACCGCGCCAGCGCGGCAGCAGGCTGGCGTGCACGTTCCAGCAGCCCAGGCGGGGGATCGCCAGCACCTTGCGTGGCAGGATCAGGCCGTAGGCCACCACCACCATCAGGTCGGGCCGCCAGACGGCCAGCGTGGCCTGCGCCTCGGCGGTCTTGAGCGTTTCCGGCTGTTCGACGGCGATGCCGGCGGCCAGCGCGGCCTGCTTCACCGGGCTGGGGGCGAGCTTGCGCCCGCGGCCGGCGGGGCGGTCGGGCTGGGTGTAGACGGCCACCACTTCGGCGCCGCTGGCGCGGCAGGCTTCGAGGCAGGGAACGGCGAAGTCGGGGGTGCCCGCGAAGACCAGCCGCAGCGGAGCGCTCAAGCGCTGGCCGCCTGCTTGCGCTGCTTCTCCAGGCGCTTGAGCAGCAGCGAGCGCTTCAGCGGCGAGAGGTGGTCCACGAACACCTTGCCGGCGAGGTGATCCATCTCGTGCTGCACGGCCACGGCCAGCGGGCCCTCGGCCTCGTAGATGAATTCCTTGCCGTCCAGGTCACGGGCTTTCACCTTCACCTTCAGCGCGCGGGTGACGTCGGCATAGACGCCGGGGAAAGACAGGCAGCCCTCCTGGTAAACCTGGGCGCCGTCCTTCTCCACGATCTCGGCGTTGATCAGCGCCAGCGGCTGGTTGCGCTCATCGCTCATGTCGATCACCAGTACCTGCTGGTGCACGTTGACCTGGGTGGCGGCCAGACCCACGCCGTTGGCGGCGTACATGGTCTCGAACAGGTCGGCGACGAACTGCTTCAGCCGGGCGTCGAACACGGTGACCGGCGCGGCCCGGGTGCGCAGGCGGGGATCGGGGAATTCGAGGATGGCGAGCATGGACATGGCCGCCATTGTAGTACGCCGCCTGATGCGACGGCCGCCGTGGATTCTGCGAACCGGTGCCGATTGCACCGCTTAATGCTTCGGTTACACTCGCCTTCACCGCGGGGAGGGGGATTCCCACCAATGCTCAAGAAAGCCTTCACGGTGCTGGCTGGCACCATGGTTGCCGCAGCGGTGTGTGCCGCTGGCGCGGCGCAACTGCGCAGCAACCACCCCGATTCGTACACGGTGCGCCGCGGCGACACGCTGTGGGGAATCTCGGCGAAATTCCTGGTCAAGCCGTGGCTGTGGCCGGAGATCTGGCAGGCCAACCCGCAGGTGCGCAACCCGCACCTGATCTATCCGGGCGACGTGCTCAACCTGTCCTTCATCAACGGCCCGACCCTGCGGCTGGAACCCGGCGTGCATCAAGAGGGCGAGGCGGTGCCGGCGATTCCGCTGGATGCGCTGAAGACCTTCCTGAAGGATCTGCGCGTGATGGATTCCAGCGTGGTCAGCAAGGCCCCCTACGTGGTGGGCATGGAAGAAGACCGGCTGGATGGTGCTGCGGGCCAGAACATCTACGTGCGCGGCCTCGACAGCCAGCCCGGCCAGCGCTGGGCGATCGTGCGGCCCGAGCACGTGTTCCGCGGTTTCAAGGACGGCTCCGGCGGCACCGCGATCTACGGCGACGAGCTGTATGCCAATGCGGCGATGGTGAGGTCGCCGTGGGAAGAGGACTTCGACAACGGCTCCGGCCACTTCCTCCGCGGCCGCGACATGGGCCTCGAGGTGAAGGTGATCGGCACCGCCGAAATGCTGCGTGCGGGCGACCCGTCCACCCTGCTGGTGCTGGATTCCACCTCGGAAATCCACAAGGGCGACCGCCTCATGCCGGTGGATGACCATCCCTACGACCCGTACTTCTATCCGCATGCGCCGCAGAACCTGCCCAAGGACGGCCGCGTGATCGCGTTCACCGGCGCGATGGACGCCGTCGGCCCGCACCAGGTGGTGGCGTTGTCGGTGGGTGCGAAGGAAGGCGTGGACAATGGCACCACCTTCTCGATCTGGCAGCCTGGCGACACCATCCACGACGACGTGGCCGGCAGCAGCTGGCGCCGCGGCGTGGGCCCGCATGTGACCCTGCCGTCCGAGTACATCGGCCACGTGATGGTGTTCCGCACTTTCGACCACGTCAGCTACGGCCTGGTGATGGACGGCCTGCGCCCGGTGAAGAAGGGCGACCAGTTGCAGATGCCCGAGTAAGCCGTCGCGCACGGCATGTACCCACACGACGGCGCGGCGATCCCGCGCCGTCGTCGCGCGTGGCGGCCGCTAGACTCGCCGCATGAGCGAAGCCGACGAACTGCGCGCCTGGCTGATCGCCCTGCGCATCCCGGGCCTCGGGCCAGGCGGGCTGCGCGAGGCGCTGGCTGCGGGCGATGGCCGCATCGGCGCCGCGCTGGGGCGGCTGCGCCGGCCGGCCGCCACGCTGGACGAGGGCGCTGCCGCGTGGCTGGATGCGCCCGACGAGGCGTGCCTCGCGGCCGACCTTGCCTGGCTGGCCGAGCCCGGTCATTGCTTGCTGCGCTGCACCGAGGCGGACTTCCCGCCGCTGCTGGAGACCATCCCGCAACCACCCGCCGCACTGTTCGTGGCCGGTGACGCGAGTCTGCTGCTGCATCCGCAAGTGGCCATTGTGGGTGCCCGCAATGCCAGCCCCGCCGGGCTGGACCATGCGCGTAGCTTCGCCCGCGCGCTGGCGCTGGCCGGCTTCACGGTCACCAGCGGCATGGCCGACGGTATCGACGGCGCCGCCCACGAGGCTGCACTGGACGCGGGCGCCGCCACCGTCGCGGTGGTCGGCACCGGGCCGGACCGGGTCTATCCGCGCAAGCACCACGCGTTGGCAGGGCGTATCGCGGCACAGGGTGCGCTGGTCAGCGAGTTTCCACCCGGCACCACGGCGCGCGCCGATCACTTTCCGCGCCGCAACCGCATCATCTCGGGTCTGTCGCTGGGCACCGTGGTGGTGGAGGCGGGGTTGCAGTCCGGTTCGCTGATCACCGCGCGGCTGGCCGGCGAGCAGGGCCGCGAGGTGTTCGCGCTGCCCGGCTCCATCGCCAACCCGCTGGCGCGCGGCTGCCACAGGCTGATCCGCGACGGCGCCCGGCTGGTGGAGGAGCCGGCCGAAGTGGCCGAGGCACTGGCTCCGTCGGCGCGGGCGCTGGGCGCGGAACTGGCCGGGCGGCTGGCTCGGCCGGACGCCCCGGTCCAAGCCCCGGCCCGCGCCCGTGGCTGGCGCGACGACCCGGACTACCGCCGCCTGCTGGATGCGCTGGGCCATGATCCGGCCAGTCTGGACGAGCTGGTGCAACGCAGCGGGCTGGCCGCGGCGGCACTGTCCTCGATGTTGCTGATGCTGGAGCTGGAAGACCGGGTGGCAACCCTGCCCGGCAACCGCTACCAGCGTCTGCCTGGGTAAGCCGCAGCCGGAAACCCGCGCCATGGCGCGCTTTCACGCCATCCGGCTTGACAGCCGTCGCGCCGTCTGGCCTCACTAGTATATAGGCATGCCGCACTGCGGCATGGAATTGCCACGCCCACCTGCAAGAGATTCATGGCCAAGAACCTGCTTATCGTCGAGTCGCCCGCTAAGGCCAAGACGATCAATAAATACCTCGGCAAGGACTTCCAGGTCCTCGCCTCCTACGGCCATGTGCGCGACTTGAAGCCGAAGGAGGGCGCGGTCGATCCGGACCACGGCTTCGCCATGAAGTACGAGGTGATCGAGCGCAACGAGAAGCACGTCGATGCGATCGCCAAGGCCGCCAAGCTCGCCGACGACATCTATCTCGCCACCGACTTGGATCGCGAAGGCGAGGCGATCAGCTGGCACATCAGCGAGATCCTCAAGGACCGCGGCCTGACCAAGGGCAAGCAGCTGCACCGCGTGGTGTTCTCCGAGATCACGCCGAAGGCGATCAAGGCTGCCGTGGCCGCGCCGCGCGAACTGTCGCTGGACATGGTGGATGCGCAGCAGGCGCGCCGCGCGCTGGACTACCTGGTGGGCTTCAACCTGTCGCCGGTGCTGTGGCGCAAGGTGCAGCGCGGCCTTTCCGCCGGCCGCGTGCAGTCGCCCGCGCTGCGCATGATCGTGGAGCGCGAGGAGGAGATCGAGGCGTTCAAGGCGCGCGAATACTGGACGGTGGAGGCGCAGCTGCGCCACGCCGACGGCGAGTTCAGCGCCAGGCTCACCAGGCTCCACGGCAAGAAGTTCGAGCAATTCGACCTCACCAACGAGGCCGATGCGCTGGCCGCGCGCGCCGCGCTGAAGGAGGCCGCGCACGGCCGCCTCACCGTGAGCGAAGTGGGCAGCAAGGAGCGCAAGCGTCGCCCCGCCCCGCCGTTCACCACCTCCACCCTGCAGCAGGAAGCCGCGCGCAAGCTCGGCTTCACCACCAGCCGCACGATGAAGGTGGCGCAGGGCCTGTACGAAGGTGTTTCGCTGGGCAGCGAAGGCAACGTCGGCCTGATCAGCTACATGCGTACCGACTCGGTGGCGCTGGCCGACGACGCGCTGGCCGAGCTGCGCGCGCTGATCGCGCGCGACTACGGTCACAAGGCGCTGCCCGACGGGCCGCAGTTCTACAAGGCCAAGTCCAAGAACGCGCAGGAGGCACACGAGGCGATCCGTCCCACCTCCGCCATGCGCACGCCGCGCGAGGTGGCCGCCTACCTCAACGACGAACAGCGCAAGCTGTACGAGCTGATCTGGAAGCGCACCGTCGCCTGCCAGATGATCCACGCCACGCTGAACACCGTCTCGGTGGACTTCGACCTGCCGCACGCCGCGGGCGGCCCCGCCGCGTTCCGCGCCACCGGCACCACCGTGGTCGACCCCGGCTTCCTCGCCGTGTACGAGGAGGGCCGCGACCAGAAGAACGCGGACGACGACGACGAAGGCCGCCGCCTGCCACGGCTGGAGAAGGGCGAGCAGGTGCCGTTGCACGACATCGCCGCCGACCAGCACTTCACCGAGCCGCCGCCGCGCTACTCGGAAGCCTCGCTGGTGAAGGCGCTGGAGGAATACGGCATTGGCCGTCCCTCCACCTACGCCAGCATCATCCAAGTGCTCTTGAACCGCGAATACGTGCTGCTCGACAGCCGCCGCTTCAAACCCACCGACATCGGCCGCGCGGTGGGCAAGTTCCTCACCCAGCACTTCACCCGCTACGTGGACTACGACTTCACCGCCAAGCTCGAGGACGAACTCGACGCGGTGAGCCGCGGCGAGGAAGCCTGGGTGCCGCTGATGCAGCGTTTCTGGCAGCCGTTCAAGCAGCAGGTGGAAGAGAAGACCGAATCGGTGGACCGCAGCGAGGCCACCGGCGCACGCGAACTCGGCAGCGACCCCAAGAGCGGCAAGCCGGTGTTCGTGCGCCTTGGCCGCTTCGGGCCGTATGCCGCGATCGGCGACAAGGACAGCGATGAGAAGCTGCAGTTCGCTTCGCTGCGCCCCGGCCAGAGCATGCACACCATCACCCTGGACGAGGCGCTGGAACTGTTCAAGCTGCCACGCCAGCTGGGCCAGGCGCCGAACGGCGACGAGGTCAGCGTGGGCATCGGCCGCTTCGGTCCGTTCGTGAAGCAGGGCAGTACCTACGCCTCGCTCAAGCCCGAGGACGACCCCTACACCATCGAGCTGCCGCGCGCGCTGCAGCTGGTGGAAGACAAACTGACGATGCTCGCCAACCGCGTGATCGCGGACTTCGGCAACGGCGTGCAGGTGCTCAACGGCCGTTACGGCCCCTACATCACCGACGGCGAGAAGAACGCGCGCATCCCCAAGGACCAGGAGCCGAAGGAACTTACCGAGGCGCAGTGCCTGGAGCTGCTTGCCGCCGCGCCGGTGAAGAAGGGCGGCCGCTTCGGCCGCAAGACCGCCGCCGCGAAGAAGACTGCGGAGAAGAAGGCGCCGGCAACGAAGAAGGCGGCCGCCAAGAAGGCACCGGCGAAGAAAACCGCGAGCAAGAAGACGGCCACGGAGAAGACGGCGGCGAAAAAGGCCGCGACCAGGAAGGCCGCCGCGAAGAAGACGCCCGCCTGATGCTGCAGACCTTCACCCTCGACCGGCTGGATGCCGCCGCGGGACTGCTGCATGCAGGCGGCGTGCTCGCCTATCCCACCGAGGCGGTCTACGGCCTGGGCTGCGACCCGCACGACCGCGCGGCCTTCGGGAAGATCTTCGCGCTCAAGCAGCGTCCGGCCACCCAGGGCGTGCTGCTGATCGCCGCCGACTTCGCCCAGCTCGAGCGCTACATCGACTTCGCGAACGTGCCCGACGCGGTGCTGGCCCAGGTGCGCGCCAGCTGGCCCGGCCCGCACACCTGGATCTTCCCGCGCAGCCCCGCCGTACCCGACTGGGTGGCCGGCGCGCATGCGGGCATCGCGTTGCGCGTCACCGCCCACGAACCCGCTGCCGCGCTGTGTCGCGCATTCGGCGGCGCGCTGGTTTCCACCAGCGCGAACCCGCACGGCGAATCGCCCGCGCGCAGCGCGGCCACCGTGGCGGATTATTTCGGCGATGCGCTGGACGGCCTGCTGGACGCCCCGCTGGGCGCACAGGATCGCCCCACCACGATTCGCGACGCGCTGAGCGGCGCTATCATCCGGGCCTGAGCCGGCGGTGAACCGCGCCGCTGGCGGCTTGGCTGCGATTCAGCGGCGGCCATGAGCATGGGGAGCCAGCAGCACCCACAGGCGCCGGCCCGCAGGGTCGGCAGGACAGACAGCGGCCGCCACGGAGGCGGCGAAACAGGAGCGGCAACCCCGGTGGCCATCGTCCAGGACAGTTTCCAGCACGAGCAGGCCGAGCAGCTGCTGCCCCTGCTCGCCGCGCGTGACCCGCAGCGCACCGTGGCCTGGCGCCACGGCGCGGCGGTGAGCGCGGCGCAGTTCCTCGCCCATGTCGAGCAGGTTGCCGTGCTGCTGCCCGATGCGCCTGCCGCGGTGAACCTGTGCGAAGACCGCTACGCCTTCCTGGTCGCGTTCTGCGCCATCGCGCGGCGCGGACAGGCCAACCTGCTGCCGCCCTCGCGTGCGCCGCAGGCGGTGGAGGAGGTGATGGCCGCGCACCCGGGCAGTTACGCACTGGGCGAGCAGGCGCTGTCGCCTGCGCCGCACGGCTATCGCAAGCTGCCTGCGCTGGACCCCGGCCCCGATGCCGTGCCCACGGCGGCGCCGGTGATTCCCGCCGGACAGCCGGTTGCGATCGGTTATACCTCCGGCTCCACCGGCACGCCGCGCGCCAACGCCAAGAGCTGGCGCAGCCTGTGTGCCAGCAGCGCCGGCACGCTGGCGATGCTGGGCGCCGTGGCCGGCGGACGTTTCCATGTGGTGGCCACCGTGCCGCCGCAGCACATCTACGGCATCGAGATGAGCGTGCTGCTGCCGCTCCTGGGCGAGGTCGGCGTGCACGCGGGGCGGCCGTTCTTCCCTGCCGACGTGGCCGCCGCACTGGCCGAGGTGCCCGCGCCGCGTGTGCTGGTGACCACGCCGGTGCACCTGCGTGCGCTGGTGGCCGCCGGCACCGCGTTGCCGCCGCTGGCAGCGATGCTGTCCGCCACCGCGCCGCTGCCGCTGGAGCTGGCACAGGCTGCCGAGCAGGCGTTCGGTGCGCCGCTGCTGGAGGTGTTCGGTTCCACCGAAACCTGCGCCTTCGCCAGTCGTCGCGTCACTGCCGATGGGGACTGGACGCTGTACGAGGACGTGCACCTGCATCCGCAGCCCGACGGCACCCTGATCGAGGCGCCCCAGCTCGACGCACCGGTGGTGCTGGCCGACATCGTGAGCCTGCACGACGGGGGCCGCCGTTTCCGCCTGTGCGGCCGCAATACCGACCTGCTGGAAATCGCCGGCAAGCGTGCCTCGCTGGGCGACCTCACCCGGCGCCTGCTGGCGATTCCGGGCGTGGAGGACGGCGTGGTGTTCCAGCTCGATGGGACGGATGCCGCCGGCGTGCGCCGCATCGCCGCGCTGGCGGTGGCGCCCACGCTGGACGAGGCGACTATCCTCGACGCGTTGCGCCGCTCCGTCGATCCGGTGTTCCTGCCGCGCCCGCTGCGCCGCGTGCCTGCGCTGCCGCGCAACGAGACCGGCAAGCTGCCCCGTGCGGCGCTGCTGGCGCTGTTGGGCTGACAAGTCCCGCTTCAGGCCAGGGCAGGCACCGCGTCACACCTTCAGCGCCGGATGATCCGCCCGGGGTTTGTCCAGGTGGTAACCCTGCACCATGTCCACGCCGAACTCCTTCAGCAGCAGCAGGGTTTCCTCGTCCTCCACGAACTCGGCCACGGTGCGCTGGCCCATGCCGCGGGCCACCTCGATGATGGAGCGCACGAACACCTGGTTGTCGCGCTCGCGCGGCAGGTTGCGGATGAACAGGCCGTCGATCTTGAGCACGTCGACCTTGAGGCGCTTGAGATAGGCGAACGAGGCGAAGCCGCTGCCGAAGTCGTCCAGGCACAGGGTGCAGCCGGCGTGCCGCAGCGCGTCGATGAAGCGCTCGGCATCGCGCAGGTCGGAAATCGCAGCCGTCTCGGTCAGCTCCACCAGCAGCCGTTGCGGCGCCACGCCGTGCCCGGCCAGCTGGCTGGTGATGAAGCCGGGCAGGTCGGGATCGTCGAACGAGCGTCCCGAGATGTTGATGGCCAGGGCCGGCAGCCGGGGGTGTGTGGCCAGCAACGCGATGCTTTCGCGCACCATCCAGCGATCGATGTCGAGGATCTTGCCGCTTTTCTCCGCGTGGCCGATGAACTGGTCCGGCAGGATGCACTGCGTGGGATCGGTCTCGTCCAGCATGCGCACCAGGGCTTCCAGGTGCGTCATCTCGCCGTTGCTGGTGCGGTACACGCCCTGGAAATGCAGGCGCAGCAGGTTGCGTTCGAGGGCGTGCTCGATGCGCTCGTTCCAGGCCAGGCGCGCAGCCATGGCCTGCACGGCGTCGCGGTCCGACCGGTAGACGTTCCAGCGGTTCTTGCCGAGGCGCTTTGCCTGGTACATGGCCATGTCGGCGTGCGACACGAGTTCTTCGGCGCCCTGGCCGTGGTCGGGGTAGTGCGCTATACCCAGGCTCGCGGTCAGCCGCAGGGGCTGCCCTTCGATTTCCAGCGCCATCCGTCCCACGGTGCGCACGATGCGTTCCGCGAGCGCCAGGGCGCCGTCCAGCGTGGTGTGGGGCATGAACACGGCGAACTCGTCGCCGCCCAGCCGGCACAGGCTGTCCGTCTCGCGCACCAGTGCCCTGGTTTCGCCCGCCACGCGCAACAGCATCGCATCACCCGCGAAGTGGCCGAAGGTGTCGTTGACGTATTTGAACTCGTCCAGATCGAAGAGCAGCACGGCGCCCTGCAGGCCGGCGTGCGCACCGCCCCGGAAGAAGTGCGCCAGCTCGGCCTCGAAGTAATGCCGGTTGTGCAGGCCGGTCAGCGCGTCGCACTCGGCCAGGGTGGTGAGCCGCTCGCGCTGCTGCACCAGCTCGGCCACCATGGCGTCGAAGGCGTTTGCCAGCCGCCCCAGTTCGTCGGGGCTGCCCAGCGCGATGGGCTGGGGTATGCGTCCCCGGCCCAGCTCATCCACGGCATGGGTCAGGCGCAGCAGGGGGCGGGTCACCAGCGCATGGACGCGGCGGCGCAGCAGCCAGAGGCCGGGTGCCAGGATCAGCAGGCCGATGGCGCACATCGTCAGCCAGCCCAGCATGACCCACTGGTCCACGCGTTTCTGCGGAAGCACATCCACCTGGAACCAGCCCGGCCCGCGAATGCGCGACCAGGCCACCCACTCGCGGCCGTCGGGCGTGCGGCCCGTGCCGGTGCTGGTGCGGGTCGCCAGCACCAGGCGCAGCGCCTGGTCGAGTGGGGGATCTTTCAGCGCGGCGATCTGCAGTTGGCCCTGTGCGGCGGCGATGCGCTCGCGTAGCTTCGGATGGGCGATCAGGTCGCCCTGGCCGTCCATGATGAGCTGCTGTACGGCCGCGTGGGGACGGACGGCGGCTACGGAGTCGATCAGCGTCTGTATCGCCACGTCGTGCCCCAGCGTGCCCACCCAGTGGCCGTGCCAGTCCAGCGGCGCGATGACGGACACCATCCAGGTGTGGGCCTGGTGATCCAGGTACACCGGCGTCCAGAACACCTGGCGCCCGGGATTGCGGCGCGGGTCGGAGCCCAGCATGGTGGGATAGCCGGCGTTGCTGGCCTGCGCGTCGGCGTTGCCACCCCAGTTGATGCCGCGGGCATACACCATCAGCCCGTTTTCCACGAAGTCCATGTAGGCCGAAAAAAACGGTGGCACCAGCGCCGGGCCTTGCTCGCGCAGCAGTTCGTAGCTGACGACGGCACGCAGGCGCACCGAGTCGGAGAGGCCATGCGGTCCATCGTGCAGGTACAGCGTGGGGGCGTTCTCGGTGTCCAGCAGTTCGGGGCGCACGCGCCACAGCCCGTCCGGGCTGCGCACGAACAGACTGTCGAAGCGCGTGGCCGTGTCGGGCGGGGCCTGGTCCAGCCGCTGCACCAGCGTCTGGCGCAGGCGGCGCACGCTGGCATCGGCCTGCACGAACAGGCTCTCGTTGGTTTGCGCCTTGAGCTGCACCCACTGCTGGATGGCCAGCGGCACCACGCGATCCGCCGCCAGCCGCAGGGCGGCATAGCCCAGCACCGACAGCAACAGCAGCAGCGCCAGGAACAGTCCCCAGAGGGTGAGGGATAGTCGGTGGATCAGCGAGGTGCTGGGCGAGGCAGGCGGCAAGGAATCACCCTCTGTTTTCAATCAGGAGACATGGCTTGCACGGTCGATGGCCCACCATCGTTCGGAAGTGCCTCTTTCTGGCGAACATGGCCGGACGACTTGCGGACTCTACCGCAGGGTTGTGGCTTCGTCCCGGGGTCCGGGATCTTCCCCGGTCGGCCATCCGTGCGGCCGGTCGTGGAATGGCCTTGCGGGCCGCCTTCGAGGCCACGTGCCCCGGCCTGATCGGCCTGCGCGGGCTTGGCTCCCTAGGCCGGCCATCGTTTGCGACGCCGATGGCGTGTTGAATTGCCACCGTCGGAAGCCTCTCGATTCCGCCTCCACGCCTGCGGGCCGCCTGCCCGATCCGGAACCGTTGTGCGTGCTGCCGCTACAATGGCCGCCCATTTCCACGCGGCAGCATCCCCGGAGTCATCGGCATGAAGGTTCTCGTCATCGGCAACGGCGGGCGCGAGCACGCGCTGGCGTGGAAGCTCAAGCAGTCGCCGCGGGTGGACGAGGTGATCGTGGCGCCGGGCAACGCGGGCACCGCGCGCGAGCGCGGCGTGCGCAACGCCGAGGTGGCGGTGACCGACCTCGACGGCTTGCTGAAGCTCGCGAAGGACGAGAAGGTCGGCCTCACCGTGGTCGGTCCCGAGGTGCCGCTGGTGGCGGGCGTGGTGGACAAGTTCCGCAATGCCGGCCTGCGCATCTTCGGGCCGCGCGCGATCGCCGCGCAGCTGGAAGGCTCCAAGGCCTTCGCCAAGGATTTCCTGCTACGCCACAACATCCCCACCGCACGCTACGCGGTATTCACCGAGCTCAACGCCGCGCTGGCCTACGTGCGCCAGCATGGCGCGCCCATCGTCATCAAGGCCGACGGCCTCGCTGCCGGCAAGGGCGTGGTGGTGGCGCTCACCCAGGCCGATGCGGAATTGGCGCTGCACGACATGCTGGGCGCGCACGCCTTCGGCGACGCCTCCGCGCGCGTGGTGATCGAAGAGTTCCTCGACGGCGAGGAAGCCAGCTACATCGTGATGAGCGACGGCCAGAACGCATTGCCGATGGCTTCCAGCCAGGACCACAAGCGCCGCGACGAGGGCGATCTCGGCCCCAACACCGGCGGCATGGGCGCCTACTCGCCCGCGCCAGTGGTCACGCCCGAGGTGGAAAAGCGCATCCTGAAGGAAGTGATCGAACCCACCCTGCACGGCATGGCCGCCGAGGGCGCGCCGTTCATCGGCTTCCTCTACGCGGGCCTGATGATCGACCAGGCCGGCAACCCCAAGGTGATCGAGTTCAACGTGCGCTTCGGCGATCCGGAAACGCAGCCGATCATGCTGCGCCTGAAGTCCGACCTGGTGGAACTGATCGAGGCTGCGCTGGACGGCCGGCTGGCGCAGACCCGCGCGCAGTGGGACGCGCGTCCCTCGCTGGGCGTGGTGCTGGCCGCGGCCGGCTATCCCGGCAAGGTGCGCAGCGGCGACGTGATCGAAGGGCTCGACGCAAACCCCGGCGCCGACGCCAAGGTGTTCCACGCCGGCACGAAGCTGGACGCGGAAGGACGCGCGGTCACCGCTGGCGGCCGCGTGCTCACCGTCTGCGCGCTGGGCAAGGACATCGCCGCGGCCCGCGAGCACGCTTACGATGCGGTGGCGAAGATCCGCTTCGACGGCGCGTTCTGCCGGCGCGATATCGCGCACCGGGCGCTCAGGCGCTGAGTTCTCGCTGTAGGAGCGGCTTCAGCCGCGATTCGGCATCTGGCCATCGCGGCTGAAGCCGCTCCTACACCGATGATCCCTACGCCAATGCGGCATCCACCACCGATTGCGCTTCCTGCAGCAGGCTCTTGAGGTGCGCCTCGTCCTTGAAGCTCTCGGCATAGATCTTGTAGATCGCCTCGGTGCCGGAGGGGCGGGCGGCGAACCAGCCGCTGGGGGTGGCGGCCTTGATGCCGCCGATCGCGGCGCCGTTGCCGGGTGCCTTGTCGATCACCTGCACGATCTTCTCGCCGGCCAGCGTGTCGGTCTTCAGCTGGTCGGGCGAGAGTTTCGACAGCTTGGCCTGCTGCGCGGGCGTGGCGGCGGCCTCGACGCGGTTGGCGTAAGGGCGCCCCAGTTCGTGCGTGAGTTGCCCGAACAGTTCGCCGGGGTCCTTGCCCATGCGTGCGGTGATCTCGGCGGAGAGCAGGGCAGGCACCAGGCCGTCCTTGTCGGTGGTCCACACCGAGCCATCGTGGCGCAGCAGCGAGGCGCCGGCGCTTTCCTCGCAACCGAAGCCGAGCTGGCCGTCGAACAGGCCTTCGGCGAACCACTTGAAGCCCACCGGCACCTCGTACAGCGAGCGGCCGAGGCGCTTGACCACGCGGTCGATCAACGCGGTGGTGACCACGGTCTTGCCCACCGCCACCTTGTCGTTCCAGCGCGGGCGGTGGCGGAACAGGTAATCCACCAGCACCGACAGGTAGTGGTTCGGTTCCATCAGCCCGGCCGAGCGCGACACCACGCCGTGGCGGTCGTGGTCGGTATCGCAGGCGAAGGCCACGTCGTACTTGTCCTTGAGGCCGATCAGCCGCTGCATCGCGTACTTCGAGGACGGATCCATGCGGATCTTGCCGTCCCAGTCCACCGTCATGAAGGCGAACTGCGGGTCGACTTCGCTGCTCACCACGCTGAGGTCGAGCTTGTAGCGCTCGGCGATCGGCGCCCAGTAGTGCACGCCCGCGCCGCCCAGCGGATCCACGCCCATGCGCACGCCGGCGCCGCGGATCGCGTCGAAGTCGATGATGTTCGCCAGGTCCGCCACATAGGCGGCCAGGTAGTCATGCTCGTGCGTGGTGGCGGCCTGGCGCGCCTGCGCGAACGGCATCCGCTTCACGTCCTTCAGGCCGGCTTCCAGCAGCGCGTTGGCGCGGTTCTCCACCCACCTGGTGATGTCGGTGTCGGCCGGCCCGCCGTTGGTCGGGTTGTACTTGAAGCCGCCGTTGTCGGGCGGGTTGTGCGAAGGGGTGATGACGATGCCGTCGGCGAGGCCGACGGTGCGTCCCTTGTTGTAGACCAGGATCGCGTGCGACACCGCCGGCGTGGGCGTGAACTCGCCGCCTGAGGAGATCATCGTCGTCACGCCGTTCGCGGCCAGCACTTCCAGCGCGTTCTCGAACGCGGGCTGCGACAACGCGTGGGTGTCGGCGCCGATGAACAGCGGACCGTCGACGCCTTTCGACTGGCGGTAGTCGCAGATCGCCTGGCTGATCGCGAGGATGTGGTTCTCGTTGAAGCTGCCGTCGAACGAGGAGCCGCGATGACCCGAGGTGCCGAAGGCCACGCGCTGCGCGGGCACCGATGGATCGGGCTTCACCGCCGTGTAGGCGGTGAGCAGCTTGCCGATGTCGACGAGGATGGATTTCGGCGCCGGCTTGCCGGCGAGCGGACTGATCTGCTGGCTCATGGGTTTTGGAAACCTTTCATGGAGTGTCGCCGACTTCGTAGGAGCGGCTTCAGCCGCGATTGCTTCTCGGTTTTTTCGAACGTTCAAGCCAAAAGCATCGCGGCTGAAGCCGCTCCTACCATGACATTACAAGCCTGTCGTTGACGGGTTGTCTCGCAGGGCGCGATAGCGACGGATCAGGGCATTGGTCGAGCTGTCGTGGGCGAGCTTCGGTTCAGCCGGTGCGACGAGTTCGGCGATGGTGGTCTTCGCCAGCTGCTTGCCCAGTTCCACGCCCCACTGGTCGAAGGAGTCGATGTCCCAGATCGCGCCCTGCACGAACACGCTGTGCTCGTACAGCGCGACCAGGCTGCCCAGCGCGAACGGGGTGAGCCGTTCGGCGAGGATGGTGGTGCTGGGCCGGTTGCCCTCGAAGCTGCGGGGCGGTACCAGCGCCTCCGGCGTGCCTTCGGTGCGCACTTCCTCGGCGGTCTTGCCGAAGGCCAGCGCCTCGCCCTGCGCGATCAGGTTGGCGATCAGCAGATCGTGCTGGTCGCCGCCACCTTGTGCGGGCACCGGGTTCAGCGTCTGGCCGAAGCCGATGAAGTCGCAGGGCACCAGCCGCGTGCCCTGGTGGATCAGCTGGTAGAAGGAGTGCTGGCCGTTGGTGCCGGGCTCGCCCCAGTAGATCGGGCCGGTGGCGTAGTCCACGTGCGCGCCGTCCAGCGTGACGTGCTTGCCGTTGCTCTCCATCGTGAGCTGCTGCAGGTAGGCCGGGAAGCGCTTGAGGTATTGCTCGTAGGGCAGCACCGCCACCGTGGCGGCATCGAGGAAGTTGGCGTTCCACAGGCCGATCAGGCCCATCAGCACTGGCAGGTTCGTTTCGAACGGTGCGCTGCGGAAATGCTCGTCCATCGCGTGGAAGCCGGCGAGCATGTCGCGGAAATGGTCCGGGCCGATGGCGATCATGGTGGACAGGCCGATCGCCGAATCCATCGAGTAGCGGCCGCCCACCCAGTCCCAGAAGCCGAACATCTGCTTCGTGTCGATGCCGAACTTTTCCACTTCCGCGGCGGCGGTGGACACCGCCACGAAATGCCTGGCGACGGCTTTCTCGTCGCCCAGCGCGGCCACGCACCAGGCCCGCGCCGCGTGCGCGTTGGTGAGCGTCTCCAGCGTGGTGAAGGTCTTGGAGCAGATGATGAACAGCGTCTCGGCGGCGTCGAGGTCGCGCACTGCCTCGGCGAAATCGGTGCCGTCCACGTTGGACACGAAGCGGAACTGCATGTCGCGCCGGCTGTAGTCGCGCAGCGCCTCGTAGGCCATCACCGGGCCGAGGTCGGAGCCGCCGATGCCGATGCTGACCACGTTACGCATCGGCTTGCCGCTGTGGCCCTGCCATGCGCCGCTGCGCACGGCGTCGGCAAACGCGGCCATGCGGTCCAGCACTTCGTGCACGTCGGGCACCACGTCGTGGCCGTCCACCAGGATCTTCTCGCCGCGCGGCGCGCGCAGCGCCACGTGCAGCACCGCGCGGTTCTCGGTGGCGTTGATGCGGTCGCCGCGGAACATCGCCGCGATGCGGCCCTTGAGGTCGCGTGCCTCGGCCAGTGCACGCAGCAGGCGCAGCGTCTCGTCGTCCACGCGCTGCTTGGAGTAGTCGAAATACAGGCCCACCGCTTCGGCCACGAGATGTTCGCCGCGCCTGGCGTCGGCGGCGAACAGTTCGCGCAGGTGGCGGGTCTCGAGCTGGTTGCAGTGCTGCTGCAGGGCTTGCCACTCGGGCAGCAGGGTGAGGTCGGCGCGGCTCATCGGGCAATCGGCTCCTTGCCCCGGGCCGCCAGCGCGGCCTGCTTGTCGGCGATGCGTTGCAGCAGCTGCTTCCACGATTTCACGAAGGCATCGGCGCCGTCCTGCTGCAGCTTCAGCGCCAGCGCGGCTATGTCCACGCCGGCCTTGGCGATCTTTGCCAGCATGGCCTCGGCATCGCCGCCATCCACCGGCAGCACCGCGCCGGGTTTGCCGTGGTCGGCGACCGCATGCAGCGTCTTCTCCGGAACGGTGTCCACGGTGTCGGGCGCGGCCAGCGCATCGACGTAGAGCGTGTCGGGGGCGTTCGGATCCTTGGTGCCGGTGCTGGCCCACAGCAGGCGTTGCGGGCGCGCGCCGGCGGCGGCCAGCTTCAGCCAGCGCGGCGAAGCCAGCAGTTCGCGGTAGGCGCGGTAGCACTGCTTGCCCACCGCGATGCCCAGCGCGTTGTGCAGATCGGTGGGCAACTGCGGGTTGGCGGCCACGTCCCAGCGGCTGATGAACAGCGAGGCCACCGAGGCGACCTGCGGATCGAGTCCAGCAGCCACGCGGCGCTCGATGCCGCGCAGGTAGGCGCCGGCGGCGGCCAGGTATTGCTCGCAGGAGAACAGCAAAGTGACGTTGATCGGGATGCCGCGGAAGATCGCTTCCTCGATCGCGGGAATGCCCTCGGGCGTGCCGGGGATCTTCACGAACAGGTTCGGCCGCTGCGCCTGCGCGTGGATCGCTTCGGCGGCGGCGATGGTGCCGGTGGTGTCGGCGGCCAGCAGCGGCGAGACTTCCATCGACACCCAGCCGTCGACCTGGTGGGTGGCGTCGAACACCGGCCTGAACAGGTCGGCGGCGCGGCGCAGGTCTTCCAGCGCCAGCTCGATGAACAGCGGTTCGCCGGCCAACCCGGCCAGCGACTTGGCGTGGATGCCGGCGTCATAGGCGTCGCCGCCGCCGATCGCGGCGTCGAAGATGCTGGGATTGGAGGTGAGACCGGTGACCGAGTCCTCGGCGATGTAGCGCGCCAGCGTGCCGTCGTCGAGCAGGGTGCGGGTGATGTTGTCCAGCCACAGGCTCTGGCCGAGATCGTGCAATTGCTGTGTCGCTTTCATGCTGGCTCCGGGGAAGGTTCGTGGTGTAGTCCGCTCAGACGACGGCCGTCGTGGTCGCATCCGGCAGCAGGTCTTCAAGCTTACGCTGTTGCAGTGCGCCAATGTGCGGGATGACGAGGTCGGGCGCGGGCTGGATGTGCTGGTCCGCCGCGGCCGCGGCGTAATGGCCCTGGCGCACCCACACGGTGGTGAGGCGCGCGCCGAGCTGGCGCTTCATCGCGGCGAGGATGTCCGGCTTGTCGTCCACCATCACGTAGTGCGCGGCGGAGTAGCGCTGCTGCATGGCATCCAGCATGTGCTGCTTGTGCAGGTAGATCAGCACGTCGCCCTGCAGTGCCTGCCACAACCCGGCGCGGCGGATCTTGCGCGGCTGGAACACCACGTCGCCGTCGGAGAGGATCACCGGCCGGCCCAGCGTGCGCAGGTGGGCGACGGTGTCCAGCGCCCCGGGGAACAGCCGCTGCTCGAACGGGTAGTCCAGCAGGAAGCCGGACATCGAGAGCAGGGCGGGGTGGTTGTCCAGCCCGTCGCGGAAGCGCTGCAGGGTGTCGAGGTAGTCGGCGTAGCCCAGCTCGGTGCGCAGCTGCGCGTAGATCGCCCAGTAGCGGTCGCGCTCGGGTGCGCCGAAGTTGCGCTCCAGCTCGGCGCCGAGGTCGGCGGCGAAGCGGTCGTTGTCGAGCAGGGTGTCGTCCACGTCAAGCAGGAACACCAGCGGCTCGGGCGTGACGGTGTCGATCAGCATGGCGGCGTGGCCTCCGGCTGCGGGTCGTGCCAGCCTTCGTCGCCGGCCAGCGCGGCCGCCTCGGACGGGCCCCAGCTGCCGGGTTCGTACGGGCGCACCGGGTCCTCGTGCTCGAGCACGCTGTCCACCACCCGCCACGCCGCTTCCACGCATTCGTCGCTGGTGAACAGCGAGTTGTCGCCGCGCAGCGCATCGCCCAGCAGGCGTTCGTAGGGCGACATCTCCACGCCGCTGTGGTGGCGGGCGATCAGCTCCACCGGTTCGCCCTGCATCGCCTCGCCGGGGCGCTTCACCCGCATGCCCTCGGCGATCACCACCTGCGGGCTGAGCCGGAAGCGGAAATAGTTCGACTGCGGCGCGGCGATGGCGTCGAACACCGACAGCGGCGGCGCCTTCATGTCCACCACCACCTGGGTGGTGGTGAGCGGCAGCTTCTTGCCGGCGCGGATGCAGAACGGCACGCCCGACCAGCGCCAGGTGTCGATGTGCAGGCGCAGCGCCACGAAGGTCTCCACGTCGGAGTCCGCGGCCACGCCGGACACTTCGCGGTAACCCTTGAACTGGCCGCGCACCACGTCCGGCGGAGCCAGCGGACGCATCGCGCGGAACAGCCGCAGCTTCTCGGCGTTGAGCGCGGCGGGGCTGCTGCCGATCGGCGCGTCCATCGCCAGCAGCGAAGTCACCTGCAGCAGGTGGTTCTGCAGCACGTCGCGGATCGCGCCCACGCTCTCGTAGAAGCTGCCGCGCCCGTCCACGCCGAACTCCTCGGCCATGGTGATCTGCACGCTGTCCACGTAGCGGTTGTTCCACACCGGCTCCAGCACGCTGTTCGCGAAGCGGAAGTACAGCAGGTTCTGCACCGCCTCCTTGCCGAGGTAGTGGTCGATGCGGAAGATCGCCGACTCCGGGAACACCGTGTGCAGCGTGCGGTTCAGCGCCTGCGCCGAAGCGAGGTCGCGGCCGAAGGGCTTCTCCACCACCACGCGCGCACCGTCCGCGCAGCCGGCGGCCTTGAGGTGGGTCACCACGGTGCCGAACAGCGAGGGTGGGATCGCGAGATAGTGCAGCGGCGTCTTCGCGCCGCCCAGCGCCTGCTTCAGTTGCGTGAAGGTGGCTGCATCGTTGTAGTCGCCGTCCACGTACTGCAGTCGCGCGGCCAGCTTGGCGAGCGCGGCCTCGTCCACGGCGGCGCCGGCCTTCTTCGCCGCCTCCGTCACGCTGTCGCGCGCGCGCTGGCGCAGCTGCTCCACCGACCAGCCCGCATGCGCCACGCCGATGATCGGCACGTCCAGCCCGTCGCGCGCCACCATCGCGAGCAGGGCCGGGAAGATCTGCTTGTAAGCCAGGTCGCCGGTGGCGCCGAAAAACACCAGGGCATCGGAAACAGGGTTCGTCATGAGCCGGGGTTTGCTCCGTATCGGGTGGGTGCGTCGCGGGCGATGCACGGGGAAAGTGTCTCGCTCGCACGATGTTACGGGCGCGAGCCGACGTACCGCCCAGCTTGCCGGGCACGGGGTGAAGTTCGCGCATAAACCATGCTACGGGAACAGGTGCCCGGCGCCGCGGGGTTGCCCGCATGGGTCCGGCGCGCAGCTGCGCCGGTCAGGCGGCCAGCCACTTGTACATCACGAACGCGTCCACGAGGCCATGTTCCGGGTGGCGGAAAGCCCGCGGGAGCGAGCCGACGATGTCGAAGCCGAGCTTCTGCCACAACCGGATGGCGCCGGTGTTCGTGGATACGACGAAGTTGAACTGCATGGCCAGAAAGCCGAGCCCGATGGCGGTCGCCTGCGAGTGCTCGCACATGAGCGACGCCACACCTTTGCCGCGGGCCGGCTCCGACACGACGTAGCCGCAATTGCCGACGTGACTGCCGTGGCCCGGCTGGTTGGCCTTGATGTAGTACGAGCCGAGGATCCGCCCGGACTCGTCGCAGGCCAGGAAAGTGGCCGTCGGCGCCTTGATCCAGGCGCCGGAAATGTCTGCCTCCGTGGCATCCGGCGCAAAGCTGTAGGTGTCGCCCTTCGAGAACGTGGCGCGCAGGATCGGCCACAGATCCGGCCAGTCGCCTTCCCGGAACGGGCGTATCGAAATCGTCATGGCATCCGGTGCTTGAATCAAGTGGGGGGTGCCGGGGCGTCGCCTGGATGAAGTAACAGGCTGCACATGGTCACTTGCCGCGACTGCGTGGCACGGCTGGCTTCCTGGGCTTGGGTACAGGCATGAGGGCGGCTGTCGCCAGGACCAGCTGGCGGATCGTGTCCGAGTCATCCAGCAGCTCGTCGGCGACCGGGTAGTCCTTGGCGCCGGGATAGGGCGGCCGTTGCGGGAGGCCGGGCATGAGGCTGGTCGCCGCATCGGATGGCTTGATGAACAGGCTGTTGTCGCAGGCGAAAGCCACTACTTTCCCGTCGACGTACAACGCGTATTCGCCAAACATTTTCTTGTGCGTGAGCCGATCGCCGAGCGCGATCTGTTCCGCCACGTAATCGATGAAATCCGGGTCGGTAGCCATGGGTCCGTCTGCGCTCCAGCGTTGGGTTGATCAGAGCATCCCTAAGGCCAGCCTTCAAGCGTCACGGGCGTGCCGGCGCGGACCGTGTTGTGGATTTCGGCCACTTGGTCCGTGGTGGCCAGCAATGCCTCGACTTGCTCTTTTGTGGCGCTCGAGCTGATGCGGGCGGAGTAGCGGATGTTTTCGGCCGCAAGGCCAACCCCGGGAAAGTCGGCGCTGGCGGCAACCTCGACCTCGTCCAGGGCGATATCCAGGCGTGCCGCTTCCCGGAACAGGTCGTTGCAATAGCAGGTCGCCAGGGCAAGCATCAGGAGTTCCCCGCCATTGGTCCCGGAACCACGGGCTGCGGATTTCGCGGGGATGGCCAGTTCCCTGGTCGCCCCGTCCGTCGCAACCTCGACCAGGTGTCGCGACGGAGTGTTGCGGACGCAAGCGCGGATTTTCATGGGTCTCCCCCAAAGTCTGCGTGTGCAGAACGAAAGCTGGTCCGGGACGGCGCAGGCTGCAATCCCGGTGGCTGGTTTCTCGGCTCATACCGCATCGCCACTACCCCCGAGGCGAACTCCCGCCTGTCCACGAGCTGCAAGTCGACATGCTTCGACAGCCCCGCGAACAGCGTCGGACCGTGGCCCGCCAGCCTGGGGTGCACCATGAACTCGTACTCGTCGATCAAGCCCAGTTCCGCCAGCGCCAGCGGGAGCGTCACGCCTCCCGCGCAGAGGCCCTTGCCCGGCTCCCGCTTCAGTTGTCGAACGGCTGCCTCCAGGTCTCCGCGCACGAGCTCCGCGTTCCAGTCGACCCGCTCCAGGCTGCTCGACACCACGTACTTCTTTGCCGCGTCGATCGTCCGCGCGAAGGGTTCCATCCAATCCGTCATCCAGTCGGGCCACTCTCCCGTGCGCGTCGGCCGCCATGCGGCCTCCATCATTTCGTAAGTCACCCGGCCAAGCAGGAGGGCATCGACCCGGGCGAAGTTTTCCGTCACGTGCCGATGCAGCTCGGCGTCCGCGATCATGGCGCGATGATCGCAACATCCGTCCAGGGTGACGTTGATGGAATACCGGAGAGGGCGCATGGCGTACTCCTGGAACGGGCGGATGCCTGGGTCAGGCGGCGCGCAGCCTTTCGCGCGGCCGCCGGGACGAATGGCCAGGCGAGGCTTCGGGCCTCATGGCATGTGTTCCATCTCGTTCGGCATGCGAACCCACGAGTGCATGCGCTCCTCGTAGACCGAGACAGTCGGCGCAGGAAATGAGGGGTCGGCAAACGCACCGACAGGTATCGCGATGCTCCCGGCGTCGTCGCCGGTGTAGAAAACGGTTGCACCACACGTGGGGCAAAACCGGAACGTGGTCCTGGTGCCCTCGTCGCCAACCCGGACGTACTCCGCACTGGTGCCGACGACGATGACCGCCGCGCGCGGGAAACGCGCCTGCGCGCCGAACACACTCCCGGTGCGGCGCTGGCACGCCAGGCAGTGGCAAACGCTTACGCGCACAGGCTCGCCGGACACATGCGCCTGCAGTTGCCCGCAGCTGCAGGAGGCGAGGCGTGAAGTGGGGGAGTTTGCAGCGCTCATGTTTGCGGCACTCGACGCCTGGATTCAGCGGTGGGCGGCCGCGCGGCGGATGAACGCCCACCGGAACGAGCAGTCAGCCATTGGCAGGACTGATCCCAAAGTATGCATAGGCCGATGCCACCGCAAGCCCCAGCCACGATTGCCCCACGCTCGTGAGCGCAGGCAGCACCGACGGGTGGCTCAGGCCGGTCCAGAAGGCCCAGGCACCGGTAACCAGCCAGGCGCCGACGTAAAGCCATGTCGTCCAGCGGAAGACGTTCTTTGCCCGGTCGGATGCAGCAGCCAGGATGCGCGCCGCGGGCGCTTCGCCCGGCTTCGTGATGGCCAGCTCGGAAATGATCAGTGCGGACACCAGGCCTCCAAGCACGGACATGGCCTGGGACTTGACGTCGTTGAACGAGGCAACCGTAGCGCCGGTGCAGCCGGACGTGCTGACGCAGTTGACGACATGCACGGCCGAGTGGACAAGCAGCACGTAGAACACGAGTAGAACGACGGCGATTGCGCCACCTGCGAGCATCTTCATGTTTCCCTCCGACGGCTGACGCCTGAACCAAGCGGCGCGCGCTTTTGCACATCCGCTGGAGTGGACCGATATGCGGCCAATCTACAACTGCGGGGCCGCATTCAACGCCGATTGGACTGATTTGTTCCTGGCGTACTTGTTGCGGACTGCAGGCGCATCGCGCTCGATCACATCGCATCGAGGCTTGGACATGGTGTGGGAACTTGCCAGCCTGCCTTCAATTCGACTTGCCAGCCTGATCGCCGTACTCCCAAGCGTAAGGCACACCGGTGTCGCCGAGGATGAAGCGCACCAGGTCGGCGAAGCCGGCTTCGGCGCGCACGTCGTTGGCAAGGATCAGCACGCAGCGTTCTTGCGCCTCGACGCAGACGAGTGTGTTGCCGGTCTGCTCGTCATGGCCGCCCTTGAAGAATCCGTGTCCCTGCGGGCCATCGAACACGACCACGCCGAGCCCGGCATACAAGTCCTTGCGCTGCTGGTCGACAGGCAGGTCGTTTTGCATGGTCGGGAACTCCGTCCGCGTTCCGATGTGCAGCTGCGGTTTGACCATTTCCGCTCGCGAGGCGCGCGACAGGCCTGTACTGCTCACGAGCGCGGCGGCGAACTTCGAAAGATCGTCGATGGTGGTATCCATGGAACCGGCGGCGCGAACCTTCGAGCGTTCGTCGTGCGGCTGCGGCTGGCCCTTGTCGTTCCAGCCATCAGCGAGATTGCCGGCGAAGTCCGCGCGCCACATCAGCGAGCTGCGTTTCATCCCGAGCGGCTCGAACACGTTCTTCCGTACCAGCTCCCCGACGTCTACGCCCAAGCCCTGCGACTTGCGGCCGTTCTCGATCACAAACTGCAGCAGGATCATTCCTTCGCCCGAATAGCTGAAGCGCGAACCTGGCTCGAAATGGATGCGCAGTTTCTGGTCGGGCTCGAGCCAGTAGAAGTTGAGGAAGCCTGTTGAATGGGTCAGCACCATGCGCGGGGTGATCTTCTTCCAGCGATCATCGCCCGCGAGGTCCTTGTACGGACCGTACTTGTGGGGATAGATCGCCTCGGTGTCGTAATCGGGTAACGGCTTGTCGAGGTCGGCGGCGATCGGGGTGTCGAGATCGATGCGCCCTTGATCGACCAGTCGCATCACCGTATAGGCGAACACCGCCTTGGTGAGCGACGCGGCGTACATGATCGTGTCGGTGCGCAGCGGCTCGCCTTTCGCATTCCTCACGCCGTAAGCCTTGACGTAGATCACCTTGCCGCGATCAATGACGGCAATCGCCAAGCCCTTGGCACCGGTGTGCTCCATGAGTCCTTTGACGTGCCGGTCGATGGCAGGGCCCACGGGGAGTTTTCCCGGTTCGCGCGCGATGAGAGGAGCGGCGAACAACAGCAGTGCGAGCAAGCAGATGCGCATCATGGCCGCTCCTACAATGAACTTTTGGGAGCTTACTGGAGTGAAGTCACATTGGAGATCTGCGCCGGACTGCACGGCGCGCAATAAGAATTGCCTTAAGTATGAACTCTTCTGTAAAGCCTAACCGCCTGAATTAAGCCGCGCCGCGAAGCAGCGCCGGCTTGAATGAATTGTTAGGCCTCTGGCTCATGCCCTACCTCAATGAGCAAACCACCAGGTGCTTTGCAGTAGAACCTTCTAGAGCCGCGCATGCGCTCGATAGCAGATGGATCACAGCCGGCGGCGACGAGACTAGCATGAGTGCTGTCTAGCAACGCCTCATCCGCGACCAAAAAGCCTACATGGAACATGGGTGGATATGCCTGCTCTGGCGCAGTTTCAAACGGCAACCGCATAAGTGCAAGAACAAAGCCATTGTCACCGGTGAGCACGGCAAAGCCGTTGCGGCCTCTTGTTTCTCGCAGGTCGAAACCGAAATGATTGACGAAGAAGGACGAAACGGCTGCTACGTCCTGAACGCAAATGTGCAGATGATTAAGTTGCATGATGAGCTCCTGAAATTGTGGGCTCATCCAACCTGCACGGACGAGCCCGAGACACAGAAGTGTCGGGTTCGTCGCGGGTTCTCGTGCATGCACGGAGCAGAGCTTCTCAGGACGAGAAGGGGGCGGGCTTACCGGGAACCGCCCCTGCCTTTTTCGACGTCAGGATGCTAGCACACCTCATCCAGAGGCCTAGCGCTGGAGTTAAGCGGCGGCGAAGCCGTCCGCCTTGAACGAAATGTTAGGCTCATGCTCAATGGCCTTGCAGTTGCACAGCCGACTCACGCTGCGTGACACCGAAAAAGTTGCCTGAGTTGAGGTAAGTGACGTTGACCACGACTCCGCCTTTGACGATGAACGTGTACTCGATGATGCCGTTGCCCTTCTTTGGCTCGATGTTGTACGTGAGATAGTCGGAGCCCGCGATGCTCGCCGTTTTGTCCGGAGTACCGACATATTGAACGATCTCGTCAGGCGACACGCGATTGAGAGGAAACTTTTTGAGGTACGAACGCGCGTTCGTGGCGAGCGTAGGACGGTAGACGCCGTTTGGACTAGCGTCACCGGCGTGAGCCATGCCAAGACCAAGACAAAAAAACCCCAAAAGCAAAACAAGACGTTTCACGTTGCCTCCCCCTTTTTTGCGAGCCTAACGCTGGAGTTAAGCGGCGGCGTAGCCGTCCGCCTTGAACGAGTAGTTAGACCCCTTGCGAGGGCCTACCACGGAGATTTAAGCCAATAGAAGCAGTGCGGACAATAGTCTATGTCTAGGGGTGACGCCCGCTCGAATGGACTGACCGGAGTTTGGGAGCAGTGGGGACAGGCCAGGCTGACTCGCTCTGCGGCGCGAGCGATCATGAGGGCAAGAAAGAAAACAAGGAACAGGGCAACAACATAGATATTTTGCAGATAGACACCGGTAGCTATACAAGCCAAGGCCGCCAAGCCTATGGAGGGCTGCACAAGTTTGTATCGCTTGCGATATGCCGATGTCGCTCGTGCCCAAGCAGCAATAACTTGTGGATCATTTACGGCTCGAATCGGCATTGGGTCTAACGCCGGAATTAAGCGGCGGCGAAGCCGTTCGCTTGAATGACTGGTTAGGGATTTGCGGCCCGAGCGTGCCAAGGCGAACCCCACGGCGCCTTGCAACAGCAATGAGCCATAAACCCCACGCTTTGAAACTTGACGGCTTGCCACAAACACCAAACAGACTTGCCGAAGCGAAACACTACACGACAATGCGCTGACGAACGAAACCCACCTAGCCGAGCTGCCGCACAAGCAAAGGCCTAACGCTGGAGTTAAGCGGCGGCGAAGCCGTCCGCCTTGAACGAAATGTTAGGTGCTCCGCGCAGAATTTTTGCTGCGCAAGAACAACCCGACACGAGAAATTGCCAGCACGGCAAAGGCGATGGCGGCAGCTTGGAAAAGCCATGGATGTTCTGGTGGTACCGCCCCGAACGCCAACCATAAGGCGCCGAGAGCAAACGCTATGAGAACGAATGAGCCTAAGGCTTGGGCAGCCCGAACAGAGAAGAGCAAGACGAGGCATGGGATTGCGAGCAGTAGAAGGGCGCTACCGAGAGCGTACACACTGGATCGGCCTACAACCACCGAGCCCGACACCGCCATAGCTAAGGCACCTGCGCCAACGAAGGCGAGAGCCAACCCGGCAACGAACAAGATCACTTTGAGGATTTTGCCGAGCCGCATCCTTGAGTACCTAACGCCTAAGTTAAGCGGCGGCGAAGCCGTCCGCCTTGAACGAGTGGTTAGCGCCCGCCGTATAGGAACGACAGCGCAAGAGAAGCTATGCAGGCGAAGAACAGGGCGTGCGTGATAGCTGACGAATGCTTGATGAAGACGTTGTACCACCGGGATTGCTCCTGCACCGTCAGAGGCTCCAGATATTTGGTGACATATCTCTGTTGCCGAAAGTTGAGAAGCGCGTCGCCACTCACCTTGCCACGAGTGTCGCCTATGCGCAAAAGAATGACGCAGAAGTACAACACATTGAACAACACGATGACGACAAGCAAAGCGATGCAGCTGGATATGAATAGCGTCGTCATGAGCGCTAACGCTGGAGTTAAGCGGCGGCGAAGCCGTCCGCCTTGAACGAGATGTTAGGTGTGCCCGCCGCTAGCCCACCACTGCTCCGCTTTAGGGAGAGAGGCGAGGACACTTTGTGCACAGTCTTTTGTTTGACCCTGATCGTAGCGAAACCAACAGTCGGTGCCACTTCCCTCCTTCGCCTTGATGCGTAGCCGAAGATTGGGATGCAGATCATGTGCAGTGACCTTTGTGGCTGGGATGGCTTTGCCCCAGGAAGTGACAACCCCATCAGGCTCACACCATGCGGCTTCTATAACAAAACCTCCGCCATGACGATCGAACTGAAAAGTGAGTAGCTCCATGCGCTCGGTTGCGAGACGGCGAAAGTGCGGCAAAGAGCCCGTAAACCCGGCGGCCCGGAGTACAGGAACTACGATGGATTTCAGCTCGTTTTCCATAACCTTGCGAAGATCCATCGTTGCGCACCTAACGCTTGAGTTAAGCGGCGGCGTAGCCGTCCGCCTTGAACGAGATGTTAGAACGCACCGCGACCCTAGCACCACTTGCCAAGGCCACAATGAGGGCATTTTTTTGCAAAGGTGTTATACCGCAGGAATCCGGGCTTGAAGAATGGCTTGTGACATCGTGGACATTGAAATGCGGCGTAGTACGAGTTTGCGAGAGCTAGTAACCCAAACCACGACCACGCCACCAAGCCTTCGTAGCGTGAAAACTTTGGAAACGATGCGGCGAACAGTAGAACTACCCCTGCTGCGAGAACACACCAAAAAAGCCTGTTTCGGAAGCGCAAAGCATTCCATTGCTCAGCATGCATGTCAGCTCTTTCCTTCAAGACCGCGCCCCGTTTGTTGTGCGTTCTAACGCTGGAGTTAAGCGGCGGCGAAGCCGTCCGCCTTGAACGAAATGTTAGGTGTCACTGCTGCGCTCGTAATTGAGCGATGTGCAGAGCACCCAGCCAACTTGTGACGCTTGGGTGCGAATACGACATGCCCAGTAGTCCTTGCCGTAAGTGTCGAATAACACAGTAACCGGTGCGTTGAGGCTGAGTTGAGCCAGTGCTTTTGGTGCAGGGTGGTTTAACGAGCCGTCAATTGCAGCATCGGACTCAGTAGCAAAGACACCTGTTGGCTTTGTGACTCTTGCCGGCGTGCCCGCCGATGAGCAGCCCACAAGCAGCGACAGTTGGACAACTGCTAAGAACGTTCTGGCAGATTGCTGCATAGCTGGTGTGACACCTAACGCTGGAATTGAGCGGCGGCGAAGCCGTCCGCCTCGAATGAATTGTTAGACGGCGCGCCGGAACCTTCCCATCTGGCGCACGACTATAAGAGGGTCGTTAGATTCGTGAGCGAAGAGCATCAGTGCCGATGGTGAGTAAGACGAATACGGCCACTCTTCAGTTCGTGCTCCGATGTAGCACTTGGCGAAGGCCGAAAGGAAAGCTTCTCTCGATATGGCTCTATCAAAATTAGTTGCTTTGCAGCTACCTCTTCCAGCAAACGAACCTGATGCGACGCATGCCGGCATGTACGACACGTCCGTCCCTTCAATTAGTGCATACCAAGAGCCGCAGGTGCCCAGCATGTAGGGCTGGAACTCTGGGCAATCATTTGAGCAACTACCAACTAACTCGTCGAGTTGAGATTCGTCATTCTTAACCTTGCCAGAGCTATCTGCCCTTTTGTACTGTACGAGAACATACTTCTCCCCAACGATCTCGAATAGAAGATCCGCTCCGGAAATGTCAGTATCTCTGGCGCCGCGCCGATGTAGTATCGTTTTCTCAATTATTACACCGTCAATCTCCTCCCTAAATACCTTTTGATTGTTGGTGCCTTCGCCGTAGATGAAATCTTCCTCATGCGGATTCCTGGCCCGGTCATCGAGGGCGCCTTTGACCTTATCGATCGTCCTCTGCCGGTCTATGATTCCGTTCACCTCACGCATGACGTGAGAGATGATCTCGTGACTGTCCATGAAGTCCCCTGTGCCATCTAACGCTGGAGTTAAGCGGCGGCGTAGCCGTCTGCCTTGAACGACTTGTTAGACGCCCTTGCGGTCGATAGCGTCTGCGATGGCGGAAAGGCTGCTTGATATTTCTTGAAGCGCCGCCCCGTAAACCTTTGCATGGGTTGAGGCCGACATGTCGATGGCAGCAGTTTGCATGAAGGCTGCTACGAGTCGCGGATACTGCCTGGCATACCCTTTGCCGAAGAGTGTGTCGATCTCCTGGACGGCCCGGCCGAGATATGTTGCGGCAGTGTCAGATGCTTGCCCGAGAAGAGTGTCGAAGCTTGCGGTAACGAAATCGCTCATGTTGTTGCATCCTTGTAGATGTCTGTGTTCGCGTCTAACGCTGAAGTTAAGCGGCGCCGGAGGCGTCCGCCTTGAACGAGATGTTAGGTGTTGCCGAGAAGTTGAGCGACACTTTGCGCAAGAACAGAATACGGTAGTACATATGTACCACCCATTTGCGTGGGCTTGAGGCTGGGGTGCTCGTGATAGATAGAGTTGGCGATGTTGAGTAAACCTGCCATTGCAGTAGCGAACAGGCGACGCTGCTGCTTTAACTCGTCAGGCTCACAGTCTTGCTGGATGTTCGCCAATTGCGTATCGAGAGCGGCATTGAGCTTACATACCAGAATACTAGTGGACTCGGCTGTCTGTAAGTTCATGACGCTACGATCTCCATGTGACACCTAACGCTGGAGTTAAGCGGCGGCGTAGCCGTCCGCCTTGAACGAACTGTTAGGCAGGAACACCCGTGTGAGTGTAGATGCTGCCAAAGGTGTTGATGCAAACAACGTTTGACATTGGAACGAATAGGAAGCCATCCGATCGTTCCGATTTGACGAGGCGCCTGTCCTCTGGAATGCCGACGACTAACGGTACGTCAGTGAGGTAAAAAACGATGCCGTGCTTGGTGATGCGAGAGATCGAAAGAGAGTCGTCTACTTGGCTAAGGTAGCCAAGAACTGATGGGGTTTTGTGAAGCTCGACCTCAACTATGCCGAGGTCGTATACCTGTTTCCAGGTCTCCACTGATGCAACACCTGATTCGTTTAACCATGCGATGGTCGAAATGACGTCACTGGTATCTGGTGAAAATCTTGCGCGTATTGTCATGTGCGGCCTAACGCTGGAGTTAAGCGGCGGCGAAGCCGTCCGCCTTGAACGAGATGTTAGGCAACGCTGCCGCGAAACGTCTTGAGCGCTACAAGCTCACCTGCTGTTGAGCCAAACGCCATAGCAGCGTGCCACCACACAATCATGACGCCTTGCGATGTGGCATGAGGCGACGTAAATAGTGAACCAAGGAACATGCCGCTAAGCAACAGGCTAGTTACGCGAAGGCACTGTAACGGGTCTGCCCACCACCCACCGCGAAACCCTCGCGAAAACGAAGCGGAGGGAAGACGAGTTGTTGTGCGTAAACGCGCATACCCGACTGCCAAGGACGGAAAGACGAGGAGGCCTAAGAAAGAGACGGTTACGAAAACCCAGTCGACGTTGGTGTGACCTTGAGTTTTTTCAAAGATCGACAGGCCGCCAAGGAAGGCGGCTGCAAACAACGCTAAATATATCCATGGCCAGAGTCGCTTCATTGCGCTGCCTAACGCTTGAGTTAAGCGGCGGCGAAGCCGTCCGCCTTGAACGAGTTGTTATGCCTTGCCGAGAACTTGATTGCGATAAGCGAGCCAAGCAGCTTGACCAGATGCCGGCTCATTGGACTGCTCGAGAAACTCACCGCTGCCACAGTCCAAAGCTTGCCAGCCGTTTTGAATACACAGAGTAACGATAAGAGGGACGACTTGCTCCGATGCGCGGACGTGGAGCATGAAGCCGTTGTTTGGCTCGGGCTTGCCCATGTTGAATTCGATCGAGCCGCCTGGGAAATCGTAGTTGCCCCAAGTCGGATCGCTCCAATCGGTGCCGTGAAAAACCTCAGAAATGGCAGCTCGCACCTCAGCTTGCGAGCCAAGAGGGACACAACGCTCATCGTTGGGAATTTGCTGAATCGAAGTGTAGACGCGACTGAAGCGTTGAATGCTTATGTCCCAACTCACGAGGATGCTCCCTTTGAGGCATAACGCTTAGTAGACCCCAGATCGGGGCATATGCGCTCCATGCTCCATGTCAACCGCCGTGCCGTCAAGCGGTGAAATCCTACGTGCCATCAAGGACTTGTCCGGCTGCCTCGGGTCGCGGCACGGACGGATGCTGGCATGCATATCTCGCGAAATGAGGTGTGTATGTCTTATCGCCCCGAAAACGCCGATATGCATGCCGGTGCAGGCAAGCCGCCGCGGCTGCTGGACGAGGTGCGGCGGGTGCTTCGGGTGAAGCACTACAGCTTGCGCACGGAGCAGGTTTATGTCGGCTGGATCCGCCGCTTCATCCTGGCCAACGGCAAACGGCACCCTCGCGACATGGGCGCTGTCGAGGTGGAGCAGTTCCTGTCGCAGTTGGCGGTGCAGGGGCGGGTGGCGGCAAACACCCAGAATCAGGCCCTTTCAGCGCTGCTGTTCCTGTATCGCGAGGTGTTGCAGGTGCAACTGCCCTGGCTCGACGGCGTGACTCGGGCCAGGCGGCCCGCGCGGGTTCCCACCGTGCTGTCGCGCGATGAGGTGGCGCGCCTGCTGGCGCGCATGGATGGGCGGCCCTGGTTGCTGGCGAGCCTGCTGTACGGTTCCGGCCTGCGCTTGATGGAGGCGTTGCGTCTGCGGGTGAAGGATGTGGATTTCGACCGTGGCGAGATCACCGTGCGCGACGGCAAGGGCGGCAAGGATCGCCACACGATGTTGCCGCGCTCGCTGGCCGAACCCTTGCGTCGCGAAGTGGAACGGGCACGTCAGTTGCATCAGGCCGACCTGCAAGAAGGTTTTGGTGTTGCCTGGCTGCCGTTCGCCCTGGCGCGCAAGTATCCATCGGCGCCACGCGAATTCGGCTGGCAGTACGTGTTCCCCGCGTCGCGTCGCTCGCGCGATCCGCGCGATGGTTGCGAGCGGCGGCATCATTTCGACGATGCCTTGCTGGCACGCGCCCTGAAACGGGCCTGCCGTGAGTCGGGCCTGGCCAAACCGGTCAGTGCGCACACGCTGCGCCACAGCTTTGCCACGCACCTGCTGGAATCGGGCAGCGACATCCGCACGGTGCAGGAACTGCTGGGCCACAAGGACGTGAAAACCACGCAGATCTACACGCATGTGCTCAACCGCGGCGGCCACGGCGTGCTGAGCCCGCTGGATCGCTGAGCGCCCGCGCGAGGGTGGTTTACGCCACCCGCGGATGTTCGACTTCCACGAGGTGCTCCACGCCGTCGTCGTGCAGCGGGATGCCACCATCCGCCTGCAGCACGCCATCCAGCCGCACGCTGCCTTCCGTGCCGGCCGCGCACTGGCGCACGCGGATGCCATAGGAGGTGCCACGGTGGCGATAGTCCAGCTCAAAGCCATCCCATTCCGGCGGCAGCAGCGGGGCGAGGCGCAGCTTGCCGGCGTCGAGGCGCAGGCCGAGCAGGGATTCGACGAGCAGCCGGTACAGCCAGCCGGCGGAACCGGTGTACCAGCTCCAGCCGCCGCGGCCGGTGTGCGGCTCCACCGCGTAGACGTCGGCGCAGACCACGTAGGGTTCCACCTTGTAGATCTCGACCTGGGTGGCGTCCTCGCCGCGGCGGGCGGGCGCGATCATGCGCGCCAGCTCCCAGGCGCGCGCCGCGTCGCCGAGTTTCGCGAAGGCCATCGCGGCCCAGATCGCGGCGTGGGTGTACTGGCCGCCGTTCTCGCGCACGCCGGGCAGGTAGCCCTTGATGTAGCCGGGGTCGAGGGCCGACTTGTCGAACGGCGGGTCCAGCAGCTGCACCAGGCCGGCATCGCGACGTACCAGGTGGCGGTCCAGCGCGTCCATCGCCTGGCGCTGGCGTCCGGGTTCGCCGGCGCCGCTGAGCACCGACCAGCTCTGCGCGATGGAGTCGATGCGGCATTCCTCGTTGGCGACGGAGCCCAGCGGCGTGCCGTCGTCGAACCAGGCGCGGCGGTACCAGTCGCCGTCCCAGGCGTGGCGTTCCAGCGCCTCGCGCAGCGTGGCGGTTTCGTCGCGGCAGCGACGCGCGAAGTCGGCGTCGCCGCGCAGCGCGGCGACTTCGGCGAAGTCGGCCAGCAAGGCACATTCGAACCAGCCCAGCCACACGCTTTCGCCGATGCCGCGTTCGCCCACGCGGTTCATGCCGTCGTTCCAGTCGCCGCTGCCGATCGGCGGCAGGCCGTGCGGGCCGCGCGCGGCGAGGCCGCGCTCGATCGCGCGCACGCAGTGGCGGTACAGCGGCTCGGCCAGCGGCGAGTGCTGCGGCAGGTCGTAGTAGGACTCCTCGTCGCCGTGCAGCGGGCGGCCTTCGATGTAGCCCACGACTTCGTCCAGCACCGCGTGGTCGCCGGTGGCCAGCACGTAGCGCGCGGCGGCCAGCGGCAGCCACAGGAAGTCGTCGGAGCAGCGCGTGCGCACGCCGCGGTCCAGCGGCGGATGCCACCAGTGCTGCACGTCGCCTTCGGGAAACTGGTGCGCGGCGCACAGCAGCAGCTGGGCGCGTGCCAGTTCCGGCGCGGCGTGCAGCAGCGCCATCGAGTCCTGCAGCTGGTCGCGGAAGCCGAACGCGCCGCCGCTCTGGTAGTAGCCGCTGCGCGCCCAGAAGCGGCAGGCCAGGGTCTGGTAGGGCAGCCAGCCGTTGGCAAGCACGTCCAGCGCGGGTTCGGGCGTGCGCACCTGTACCGCGCCCAGGATGCGTTCCCATTGCGCATGCACCTGCTCCAGTGCTTCGACCGCGGCGGCGCTGCCGCGGAAGCGTTGCGCCAGGGCGGCGGCATCCGTGCCGTCGCGGCCCACGCCGAGGCGGACGGCGAGCGTGCGTTCCTCGCCGTCGTCCAGCGCGAGCCGGCCCTGCAGCGCGCCGCAGGGGTCCAGCCCCGCGCCCAGCCGGCCGGACAATTGCGCGCGGCCCAGCGCGGCGGGCGCGGCGAGGCTGCCGTTGCGGCCGATGAATTCGCCGCGGTCGCCGCCGAGGCTGCGCTCGGCGACGTCCATGTCGAGGAAGGCCGTGCGGCCCGGGAATTCGGTGTTGTACGCATTGCGCGCGAGCAGCGCGCCGCTGCGCGGTTCCGGTTCGGTGACCACGTGCATCGCGCACTTCTCGCGCAGGTCGCCGAGCAGCCATTCCACATAGGCGGTGAGGGAGAGCCGGCGCGCGCGGCCGGAGTCGTTGCGCAGCTTCAGCAGCAAGAACTTCACCGGCGCGTCCACGGCCACGTAGACCGTGAGTTCGGAGCGGATGCCGTCCTCGACGTGCTCGAACACGCTGTAGCCGAAGCCGTGGCGGGTGACGTAGCGCCCGCTGCCGCGGCAGGGCAGCGGGGTGGGCGACCAGTACAGGCCGCTGTCCTCGTCGCGCAGGTACAGCGCCTCGCCGCCGCCGTCGCCGACCGGATCGTTGTGCCAGGGCGTGAGGCGGAACTCGTGCGCGTTCTCGCTCCACGTGTAGGCGCTGCCGCTCTCGGAAACCACCGTGCCGAAGCGCGGGTTCGCCAGCACGTTCGCCCATGGCGCGGGCGTGGGCCGGCCGGGGTCGAGCACGATGACGTACTCGCGGCCGTCCGCGGCGAAGTGGCCCGGCGGCAGCTGCGGCAACGCGGCGTTCGCGGGTGGCGCGGCGGCCTGCGCGGCGCGACGCGCCCACTCCGGCACCTGCGGCGGCAGCGTGGGTTCCACCCGCCGCCGCTGCACCTGCTCGGCGAGGTTGCCGCGATGGTCGGCCAGCATGATGCGCGCGGCGGCCAGCATCACCAGCCGGTCCTCGCCGGACAGCGGCTGCGCGGCGCGCACGAAGATGCCGCCGGGGCGGTCGAGCAGGGCCGCCTCGCTGCCCGAGGCGATCAGGCCCAGGATCGCGTCGTGCAGTTCCTGGCGGTAGCCGGCGCGATCCTCGTTCCAGATCACCAGGTCCACCGCCAGCCCCTTCAGCCGCCAGTACGCATGTGCCTGCAGCACCTGGCGCACCAGTTCGATGCGCGCGGGATCGGCGATGCTGAGCAGCACGATCGGCAGGTCGCCGGACACGCCCTGGCCCCACAGGCCGGACTGGCCGCGGCGGTTCGCCGTCAGCGTGCCGCTTTCCGCGCGCAGCGTGGCGTTGGGGTAGAGGATCGCGGTGGCCATCTGCTCGTACAACTGTGCCTCGACCAGGCTGGCGTTGAGCTGGCGCAGCAGCACCTGGCTGTGCGTCCAGGCGAGGTCGAACACGCGGTTGGCGAGATGGCGGTCGCGGTACTTGCCGATCAGCCGCAGGCAGGCCTCGCGGCTGTCGGCGAGGCCGGTGACCACGTCCAGCGTGGCCGACTGCTCCGGCTCCAGCGCGATGCGGCAGCGGATCGCCACCACCGGATCGAGTACCGCGCCGGCGCTGCCGGACAGGGTTTCCTGCTCCATCGCCAGCGGCCGCGCCGGTTCGCGGCCGCGGCCGAGGAAGCGTGCGCGGTCGGTCTCGTAGGAGATCGCCGCCACGTCGGCGCCATGCACCGCGAGCAGGTGGCACAGCCACGGCACCGCCTCGTCGGCGGCGCGCGGACGGCGGCTGCACACGATGGCCTGCAGTTCGGGCAGCAGCTCGGTCTCGACGAACAGCTTGCTGAAGGCGGGATGCAACATGTCGGCCACGGGCGGCGCCAGCACCACCTCGGCATAGGTGGTCAGCTCGATCACGCGGCGCGCGCGGCCGCGGTTGGTGAGGCGGGTGCGGCGCAGCTCGATGTCGTCCTCCGGCGACACCACGATCTCGGTGTGCGCGTCGAAGTCGCGCTCGCGCACGCGGAACTCGGCGCGGGCGTCGGAGAAGATCGCCTCGTACAACTCGGTCTTGCGGCACACCGGCTGGTGCGCCACCGACCAGTACACGCCGCTGGCCACGTCGCGCAGGTAGCCGAACATGCCCCAGTGGTCGCGCGTGACGTCCTCGCGCCAGCGCGTCACCGCCAGTTCGCGGCAGCGGCTGTAGCCGCCGCCCGCACCGGACACCATCACGTGGTAGCGGCCGTTGGACAGCAGCTGCACGGCGGGGCGCGGGCGGTCGGGATCGATGAACACGCGCAGCCGCGCCTCGGCGGCGCGCAGGTTCCCGGCCAGCTCGGGGAAGCCGGTGGTGTGCAGGTATTCCGCCGCGGTGCGCGGCACGCGTTCCTGCAGCAGCAGGCTGGTGGCGCGGAACTGCGGGTCGGCCGTGAAACGGCGCTGCATCGGCTGGCCGAGCAGGGCGTGGTCCAGCGCCAGCAGGCCCATGCCCTGGTGGTGCGCCATGAACGAGCGCACCACCACGCTGTCCGCGCCGCGTGGCAGCCGCGCCGGCGTGCAGTCCAGCGCCTCGTACATGCCGTAGCGGCCGGCCATGTCGAATGCGGCGAACCGCTGCAGGTTCCGCGCGGCGGCGGCGGGCGCCACCATCGCGGCCATCATGCTGGCGTAGGGCGCGATCACCACGTCGTCGCCCAGCCCGCGCTTCAGTCCCAGCCCCGGCACGCCGAACGCGCGGTACTGGTAGTTGAGGTGGGCATCGAACGCGTTGTAGCCGGATTCGGACACCCCCCACGGCAGGTCGAGCCGGCGGCCGTAGTCGATCTGCCGCGCCACCGCGGCGCGGCAACTCTGGTCGAGCAGGCTGCCTTCATAGGCGGGCATCACCAGCGCGGGCATCAGGTACTCGAACATCGAGCCGGTCCACGACAGCAGCACCGGTTCGCCGTCGCTGGTGGCGAGCAGGCGGCCCAGGGTGAACCAGTTGTCCTGCGGCAGCTGGCCCTGTGCGATCGCCACGAAGCTGGCCAGCCGCGCCTCGGAGGCGAGCAGGTCGTAGTAGCCGGCATCGAGCCGGCGCTCGTCCACGTTGTAGCCGATCGCCAGCAGGTCGCGCGCGCCGTCGTACAGGAAGCGCCAGTCCATCTGCGCCAGCGCGGCGGCCTGCTGCGCCAGCTGCTCGATGCGCGCGATGCGCTCGCGTGCGTGCTCGCGGCGGCGCTCGGCCTGCGCCGCGCCTGGCCAGCACAGCGGTTCGATGCGCGCGAGCTGGCGCAGGCTGGGGATGCCGCGGAAGCCGCCATCGTCGTCAGCCGGTGGATCGAGGTGGCAGGCCTGGGTCTCGTCGCGCAGTTCGCGGCATTGTGTTTGCAACGCCGCGAGCCAGAACGCGGCTTCCCCGTCCTCGGGCGAAGCCAGCGCCAGCGCGTGGCCGAGCTGGCGTTCGAGCACGGCCAGCGCGGCGCCGGTGCTGGCGGGTGGTTCGGCCAGCGCGGTGTCCAGTTCGCGCAACGGCGTCGTGGCGATGTCATCGGCATCGCGCGGCCAGGCGGATTGCAGCACCCGCCAGCTGTCGCGCAGGCCGCGCAGCGCGGCGTCGCGGAACACCGGTTCGTCGATGAGTTCCAGCAGGCCGGGGCGCAGGGTAAGCAGGTGCCCGGCGAGGTTGCCGCTGTCCACCGTCGACACGTACAGCGGCGGCAGCGGCTGCAGAGTTTGCGTGTCGTACCAGTTGTACCAGTGGCCGCGGTGGCGCGGCAGCGCCTGCAGCGTGTCCAGCGTCTGCGCGCTGCGTTCGAGCAGGCGGCCCGTGCCCAGCCAGCCGAAGTCGTGCGCGGCGAGGTTCGCCAGCAGCGCCAGCCCGATGTTGGTGGGCGAGGTGCGCTGGGCGACGGCCGCCACCGGCTGTTCCTGGATGTTGTCCGGCGGCAGCCAGTGGTGCTCCGCGTTCACCTCGGTGTCGAAGAAGGCCCAGGTCTTGCGCGCGAGCTGGCGCAGGAATTGCCGCTGCGCAGTAGTCGGAGCGGCCACGCGCTCGCGGCGCGGCAGGCCGATCCACCACGCGATCGTGGGCGCGAACAGCCACAGCAGGAGCAGCGGCGCGGCCACCGGCAGCGCCGCCGGGCGCCCGTCGAGCAGCAGCGCCGCCAACACCAGCGCCGTGCATGGCGCAATCCATAGCAAGCGCCACAGCGCGACCGGCGCGTGGCGGCTGGCACGCATGACTTCGGCCGAGCTGCGCCACTGCAGCAGGTGGCGATGGCTCACCAGTGTGCGCCACAGCGTGCGCGCGATGGCGTCGAGGCTGTACAACGCCTCGTGCGGCAGCCACGCGAGATGCAGCACGATGCGGCCGAGATGCTGGCCGGCGGCGGTCAGCGCCGCGCGCAGATGCTGCTCCAGCTGCACGTCATGCTGCTTCTGCACCAGCTCCAGCAGCGCCGACAGCAGCGGCGGCACCAGCACCATGGCCAGCACGGCCAGCGTCCACGACAGCACCGGCGTCAGCGCCAGCCAGCCCAGCGCGAGCAGCGCGAGCAGCGCGACGGGCACCAGGCTGCGGCGCAGGTTGTCGAGGATCTTCCAGCGCGACAGCGCACTGAGCGCGTTGCGCCGCCAGCGGCCGTTCGCGGCCGGGGCCCACGGCAGCAGCCAGGGCAGCAGCTGCCAGTCGCCGCGGATCCAGCGGTGCCGGCGCTGTACGTCGTCCTGGTAGCGCACGGGGTGTTCCTCGTACAGCTGCACGTCGCTGAGCAGGGCGGAGCGTGCGTGGCAGCCCTCGATCAGGTCGTGGCTGAGGATGCGGTTGTCGGGGAAGCGATCGTCCAGCGAGATCTCGAACGCATCGATGTCGTAGATGCCCTTGCCGATGAACGAGCCCTCGCCGAACACGTCCTGGTACACGTCCGAGACCATGCGCGTGTAGGGATCGATGCCGGCGTCGCTGCCGAACAGCCGCGCGTAGCGCGAACGCGCGGTACTGGGCAGGCTGATGCCCACGCGCGGCTGCAGGATGCCGTGGCCGGTGGTGACGCGGCCCTTGCGCGGATCGTAATTCGGACGGTTGAGCGGATGGTCCAGCGTGCCCACGAATTGCGCGGCGGCATCGCGCGGCAGCTGGGTGTCGGTGTCCAGCGTGATCACGTAGCGCACCGGCGGCAGCGCGGCGAGATCGCCTGCGACCAGCTGGAAGCGGCCGGCGCCCTGATCGCGCAGGATCGCATTGAGATCGGCCAGCTTGCCGCGCTTGCGCTCGCGGCCCATCCAGCGGTGCTCGCCGGCGTTCCAGCGGCGTGGCCGGTGCAGCAGGAAGAAGCGGTCGACACCTGTGTCGGCATGGTGCTCGTTGAGCGCCTCGATGCGCAGCCGCGCCAGCCGCAGCAGGGCGTCGTCGCCAGGCAGGGTCTCCGTGTTCGCGTCGGCGAAGTCGGTGAGCAGGGCGAAATGCAGGTGCTGGTCGCGGTTGCCGAGGAAGCGCACCTCCAGTGCCTCGACCAGCGTTTCCACGTCGTGCGCGTCGCCGATCAGGCAGGGGATTGCCACCAGCGTGCGTGCCTCGGCAGGAATGCCGTCGGCGTAGTCCATGCGCGGCAATCGCTGGGGATGCAGGCTCAGCGTGGCCAGCCAGTTGAGCAGGCTCAGCGCGAGCTGGCTGGCCACGAGTACGGCCGGCAGCGTGATGACCAGCAATGCCCACAGCGGAAAGTCGTCGCGCGCCACCGTGGCCAGCAGCGGCTGCGCGAACGCGAACGTGAGCACGGCCAGCAGGCCCAGGTAGATCGGCAGCGGTGCGCGGTCGAACAGCCGGCGCAGCCGTTCGCCGAACGGCGCACGCACGTCCAGCGCCTGTTCCAGCGCGGGTCGCCCCGCGGCGATCAGCCAGTTGCCCGCATGGCGCTGCAGCGCCGGGGCGTCGTCGTCGACGGCGCGGCGGCACAGCGTGATCGCGGCTTCCGCCACCGCGCGTTCATCCAGCCGGTGGCGGCGCGCCAACCGCTCCACCGCGTGGCGGTAATCGTCGCGGGTGGCGAAATCCATCGCCGCATAGACGCCGGCGGGATCCTGCCGCAGCGTGCGCTCGACCAGGCTGGTGTGCTCGACGAAGGTGCGCCAGTCGATCGCCGACAGCGCGCGCAGGCTGCCGATGCTGTTGCCGATCGACACCTGGTTCGCCGCCTGCTGCTGGGCCTCCAACTGCACCAGGTGCTCCACGCTGAGGCCGGACTGAGCGAGGCGCTGCTCGATCCAGCCCAGCGGCAACGCCAGTGCCGGGCCCTGGCCCTGCAGCCGGCGCGACAGCTCGGCCACGAACGGTCCGTTCATCGGCGGCTGCGCGCGTGCCATGTCGGCGACCACCAGCACCACGTTGCCGGGGTCGCGCTCGGCGGTGGCGGTGAGGCGGTCCGCCCAGCGCGCGGCCTTGCCGCGGTCGCGCCAGTCGGTGATCACCCGGGCGGCGACGCGGCGCAGGTTCTCGATCAGCGCCAGTCGCAGCATGATCGGGATCGCCCACAGCTCGCCCAGCTTCAGCGGCGCCACCGTCTGGTAGGCGTTGACGAAGCGGCGCAGGCTCGCGATGTCGACGCGGCCGTCGCCGTGCGCGATCACCTCCTGCGCGATGTCGTACACGCGCGGCAGCCCGGCCGACGGTCCGTGCGCGAGGCGCGGCAGTTCGCGGCTGTAGCCCTTGGGCAGGTGGCGACGGGCGATGCGTACCTGTTCCTCGACCAGGTAGAAATTGTCCAGCAGCCATTCGCCCGCAGGTGTGATGCGGCGACCCTGGCGGGTGGCGGGAGTGAGCCGCTCGCAGGCGTGGATCAGCACCGCCTCGTTGTCGGTCAGCCGGGCCAGCAGCAGGTCGGTGTGGCGACTCGGGCTCAGCCGGTGCTGCGCAGCCAGCGTGCGGCCGTGACGCTCCATCTGTTCGGCGCTGAACAGCTCCGCGCGCAGCGCCGGCTCCGGCTCGCGCCGGGCACGATGTGCGGCGCGGCGGCGGAACGCGCGCAGACGACGCAGCCGCAGCAGGTCGGGGAGTTTGCCGATGTTCAAAGCGGTTTCCTACAGGAATCAGCGCGATCGGATCGTCGCGACCGGATCGCCGGGGACGCACCGATGCGCATCGGTGACGGATCGACCTTACGCGGCCGAACGTGAAGGCGACGCGCGCTACGATGCGTGTCTTGCTCCTTGCCGGAAGTGCTGAAGATGACCCTGTCGATCCGTCCCGCCACCGTCGCCGACATTCCCGCGCTGTGTGCCTGGAACGCGGCGATGGCGCGCGAAACCGAAGGCCTGGAACTCGATCCGGCGGTGCTGGAGCGCGGCGTGCATGGCGTGTTCGAGCGACCGCAGCGTGGCCTCTACCTAGTCGCCGAACGCGATGGCGCAGCCGTGGGCGGACTGCTGGTCACCTACGAGTGGAGCGACTGGCGCAACGGCGACTACTGGTGGATCCAGAGCGTGTACGTCCTGCCGGAGGCGCGTCGCGACGGCGTGTTCCGCGCGCTCTACGCCGAAGTGGCGCGTCGCGCCCGCGAAGCACGCGCGGCAAGCCTGCGGCTGTACGTGGAGGCGGAGAACCGGCGTGCGCAGCGGACCTACGCCGGGCTGGGCATGCGCCCCAGCCATTACGCGATGTACGAGCAGGTGCTCTGAGAATCTGGGTGAATCAGGCCGCCGATGCGGCCAGCCAGCGTTCGAGTTCCGCCGCGGGCATCGGTGCGCCGTAGCGGAAACCCTGCAGCAGGGTGCAGCCGGCTTCGTGCAGGAAGTCGGCCTGTGCGGCGGTCTCCACGCCCTCGGCGACCACCGTCTTGCCGAGGCTGCGCGCCATCGCGACGATCGCGCGGGTGATCGCGGCAGTGTCGGCGTCGACGACGACATCGTGCACGAAGCTGCGGTCGATCTTCAGCGTGTCGACCGGAAAGTGCTTGAGGTAGGACAGGCTGCAATAGCCGGTGCCGAAGTCGTCCAGCGACAGCCGCACGCCGCGCTGGCGGATGCGTTGCAACAGCCGGGCGGTGGCGTCGCCGCCGGCCATCATCGTGCGCTCGGTCAGCTCCAGCTCCAGCTGGCCGGGGCCGATGTCGTAGGCATCCATCAGCGCGTCGAGCTGCGGGTAGAAGCGCTCGTGCCGGAACTGCAGCGGCGACACGTTCACCGAGATCGGTATCGCGCGCTGGCGCTGCCGCCATTGCCGGGATTGCATGCAGGCCTGGCGCAACACCCACTCGCCGAGCTCGGCGATCAGGCCGCTGTCCTCGGCCACCGGGATGAACTGGTCCGGCACGAACACGTCATGGCCGTCGACCTGCCAGCGCAGCAGTGCCTCGGCGCCTACGATGCAGCCGTTGCGGGCGTCCACCATGGGTTGGTAATGCAGTGCCAGCGTGTCGTGCGCCAGTGCGTCGCGCAGCGATCGCTCGATGTTGCGCAGCGTGGCGGCGCGTTCGCTCATCGCGGCGGTGTAACGGCGCCAGCCGCCACGGCCGGCCACCTTCATCTCGTACATCGCCGTGCCCGCGTGGCGCAACAGGGCGTCGGTGCTGTCCGCGTCGTCGGGGAACACGCTGATGCCGATGCTGGCACCCACCTGCAACGCCGGCGTGCCCGGCAGCGTGATGCGTGCGCATTGCTGCAACAGGCGCTCGGCCGTCACGGTGGCCTCGCAGGGTTCGTCCACGCGCGGCAGCAGCAGCACGAACTCGTCGCCGACATAGCGGTACAGGGTCTCGTCCTCGCGCAGCGTCTCGCGCAGGCCCTGCGCCACCGCCTGCATCACCTGGTCGCCGCCCTCGTAGCCGAGCGCCTCGTTGACGCGCCGGAAGTGGTCCATGTCCATGTACAGCAGCGCGCAGCGCCGGTCGTGCAGGGCGGCCCGGTGCACCGCCTGCTCGATGCGCACCGGCAGCAGGCTGCGGTTGGGCAGGCCGGTGAGCGTGTCGTGCTGGGTGAGGTGGATCATCTTCAGCGCCAGCGCCCGGTTCTCGCTGACGTCATGGCAGACCAGCACGCCGCCGATCACGTTGCCGGCGTGGTCGTGGATCGGTGCGGCGGAATCCTCGATCGGCGTCTCGAAGCCGTTGCGGTGGGCGAGCACGACCTTGCCGGACAGGTTGACGATCGCGTTGCGGCGGATCGCCTCGCGCAGCGGGTTCTCGACGGCCTCGTTGTTGTCCGCGTCGTGCAGCCGGAACACCTCGTCCATGCGCCGGCCCTTGGCTTCGCTGGCGCTCCAGCCGGTCATCGCCTCGGCGATCGGGTTGAGCGAGGTCACGTGCAGGCCGGGGTCGGTGGTCAGCACCGCGTCGCCGATCGAGCTGAGCGTGGCCTCGGCGAGCTGGCGTTCGCGGAACAGCGTGTCTTCGAAGTGGCGACGCTGGCTGATGTCCTGCACCTGGGTGACCACGTAGCGCAGCCGGCCGGCGTCGTTGCGCACCTGCGACACGCTGAGGTGCACGTACACGGCGTGGCCGTCGTGGTGCAGGTAGCGCTTCTCGGTGTGGTAGGCCTCGCGGCTGCCATCGACCAGCTGGCGCGCGAGCGCCGCGCTGGCGGCCAGGTCGTCAGGATGGGTGATGTCGCGCCAGTTGCGCGCGAGCAGTTCCGTGTCGGCGTAGCCGAGCATCGCGCACAGCGCGGCGTTGACGCGCATGAACTGGCCGTCGGGATGGATCAGTGCCATGCCGATCGCGGCGTGCTGGAAGGCCTGCGAGAAACGCTGCTCGCTCTCGCGCAGCTGCAGTTCCAGCGCGTGCCGTTCGGTGATGTCGGTGAACACGGTAATGATGCCGCGCACGCGGCCGGTGTCGTCGAGATCCGGCTGGAAATGCCCGTGCACGTAGCGGCGCAGCCCGCCGCAGGCCAGCTCGCCCTCGTAGTGCGTCGGCTGGCCGCCCAGGGCCTGCAACAGCGCGGCGCGGGCGCCGAGGTAGCTCTGTGCGTCCATCGCCTCGCTGACGCGACGGCCGATGAGCTGGGCGGGAGCGACGCCGAACCAGCGGCGATGGGTCTCGTTGACGAAACGGAAGCACAGCCCGGTGTCGATGAAGGCGATCAGTGCCGGTGCGTCCTGCAGCACGAGTCCGGCCAGCTCCGGCGAGAACGCGGAAGCGGGCCGATCACCGTCGGTGGGCTGCACTGCCATGGACATCTTCGCTGCCTGCAAAGACCGGTCGCCATCCGTATCGGCGCATCATGCGCCCGCCGGCCACCGGTTTGCACGAGCCGATATGTGAACGATTCGTGCAGACAGCTTTTCGTCCAGAGCGACGCCCGGGACTGGCTCAGTGCAGGGGCATCGCGGGGGCGGCGAGCCGGCCCTGTTCGTCCAGCACGATGCGCCCCGGCGCCTGCAATTCGGCGGTGCTGCCATGGCGGGCGGCCAGCGTTGCCAGCAGCGGTCCCAGCGCCCGCGGTTGCAGCGGATAGCCATGGGCGAGCACATGCGCACGGCCGCCTGCGCCGTGCTGCGCCACGGTGACCGCGACCACGCCGAGGCCGGGCGCCTCGTGGGCGTACAGCTGCGGCGCGTCGTACGCCGGATCGGCTGCGGCCACGGGGTCCAGCAGCCAGCCGGCTTCGTCGCCTGCTTCCGGCGCCGATTGCAGGCGCAGCGGCAGGGCGTGCGCGTCCAGCAGCGCGGCGTACTGGCGCAACTCGAACACGATGCCGGCGAAGGCGTGCGCGCGTTCAGCAGGGTCGCCCTCCTGGACGGCCAGCCACGCGGCGGGCGATTGCGCCAGCACCCGACCTTGTTCGTAGCGCAGTGCGAGGCCGCGTGTGCTGAGCACGTCCTCGCTGCGGTAGGGCGTGAGCAGGGCTGCTTCCAGCAGGCTCCACAGCGGCGCGAGGTTGACGTGTTCGTACTGCACGCAGGTGAGCGCCATCAGATCGTTGCGGCTGAGGTAGCGCGCGTGTTCCAGTCGCGCACCCAGCGTGCGCATCAGCCAGTCGGCGGTGCGCGCACCGGCCTCGCCACGACCGACCAGCTGCACCTCGATCTGCTCGGACAGCTCCCCGGCGAGCGCCTCCGGCGCCAGCAGCGACAGCGGCAACAGGCGCATCGGGCCGTCGGCGAATTGGGGCGCGGGTTCCAGCGGCTGCGCCGGCATGCGCCCCTCGTGGCTGCCGAACGCCACCACCTGTTCCACGCCGGCGCGTGGCACGCGGCGGCCCAGCTCGTCCAGCGTGGCCCACACCGGGAAACCGGGGCGCAGCAGTTCCACCGGATCGAACAGCGCACCCGCCAGCACCAGCCGCGCCTGCGCCACCTGCGGCAGCAACGCGTGCAGGTCGGCGGCGACCAGGCCGGCCAGTTCGTCCGCCTCGTCACGGCTCAGGCTGGCGCGTATCGGGGCGCCGGCCACCGGTTCCAGCGCGAGCACGATGGGCAGGGCGATCAGCGGGGAAGCTTCCACGGCGGGGCAATCCGGGAGGGGAAAGCCGCCATTCTAGCAAGCGGGCGTGCCGTGCCCTGGCGGTGTGCCGGCCCGGTCGGTGAACGAAATCCCGCATAGTGCGGCCTGCCGCGCTTTCGCGCCGTGGCGGCGCGGGTTAGCCTTGCACGCAGGGCTTGGTTCTGGATCGTCTTGGACATGGAACAGATGCAACGGCGCGTGGGCGTGATCGGCGGTGTGCGGATTCCCTTCTGCCGCAACAACACCGACTACGCCGACGTGGGCAACTTCGGCATGTCGGTGAAGGTGCTCGGCGCGCTGGTCGAACGCTACGGCCTGCACGGCGTGGAACTGGGCGAGGTGGCGCTGGGCGCGGTGATCAAGCACGCCTCGGACTGGAACCTCGCGCGCGAGGCGCTGCTCTCCTCCGGCCTTGCCCCCACCACGCCTGGCATCACCACCGCGCGCGCCTGCGGCACCTCGCTGGACAACGCGATCATCGTGGCGAACAAGATCGCGGTGGGCCAGATCGAAGCCGGCATCGCCGCCGGCTCGGACACCACCAGCGACGTGCCGATCGTCTACGGCACCCGCCTACGCAAGCGCCTGCTGGCGATCAACCGCGCGAAGACCCTGCAGGACAAGCTGAAGATCGCGCTGCACCGCTTCTCGCTGAAGGAGCTCAAGCCCTCCTTCCCCGGCGTGGCCGAGCCGCGCACCGGCAAGTCGATGGGCGACCATTGCGAGCAGATGGCGAAGCAGTGGCACATCGACCGCGAGGCGCAGGACCGGCTGGCGCTGGACAGCCATCGCAAGCTTGCCGCCGCCTACGATGCCGGCTTCTTCGAGGACCTGGTCGTGCCGTTCCGCGGCATCCAGCGCGACGGCTTCCTGCGGCCCGACACCAGCATGGACAAACTCGCCGCGCTGAAGCCCGCGTTCGACAAGACCTCGGGCCGGGGCACGCTCACCGCGGGCAATTCCACCGGCCTCTCCGACGGCGCTGCCGCGGTGCTGCTGGCCAGCGAGGACTGGGCCGCGCAGCGCGGCCTCAAGATCCAGGCCTGGTTCCGCGATGCCGAGGTGGCCGCGGTCGACTTCGTGCATGGCGAAGGCCTGCTGATGGCGCCCACGGTGGCGGTGCCACGCCTGCTCAAGCGCAACGGCCTCACGCTGCAGGACTTCGACTACTACGAGATCCACGAAGCCTTCGCCGCCCAGGTGCTGTGCACGCTGCGCGCGTGGGAATCCGCCGACTACTGCAAGAACCGGCTGGGCCTGGACGCGCCGCTGGGCACGATCGACCCGGCCAGGCTCAACGTGCACGGCTCCAGCCTGGCGGTGGGCCACCCCTTCGCCGCCACCGGCGCGCGCATCATCGCCACGCTGGCCAAGCTGCTGGAACAGAAGGGCTCGGGGCGCGGCCTGATCTCGATCTGCACCGCGGGCGGCATGGGTGTTACCGCGATTCTCGAACGCTGACGGTCAGAGGACTCCGATCAACCCCGGGCAGCCGGCTTCAGCCGCGATTTGCCCGTGCGGGCGCATAAAGGGCGCCATGTTTCGTCTGCGCACCACCACCGCCCTGAGTCTCGTCACGCTGGCCGTCGGCATCGCCGGCACGCAATGGCTTAGCGGTTTCAATACGGACTGGGCCGGGCCCAGCGAGCGCTTGGCGGGTTTTGTGCCAGCCATGCATCACGCTCGCACGCCTGTGCGTGAACCGGCCCGTGCGCCGCAGCGTCGGGCCGCGCGTCCATGGCGTGCCGTGGCGGTGACGCATCGCGTCCTGCTGCCGCCCGTCGTGACCGGCGCGCAGGCCGAGGAAACCGCGCCGCCGCCCGAGCTGGTGCCGCTGTCGATGCCGGACGCGCCAGTGTCATGGTCGAAGATGGAAGGCCACCTGCGTGGCCGCGTGCTGCTGCACCTTGCCATCGACGGCAGCGGTCGCGTCACCGATGCGGCGCTGGCGGAGTCCAGCGGCGACCCCGTGCTCGATGCCCATGCATTGGCCACCGTGCGTGGCTGGCGGTTTGCGGTGCCGGCCGATCATCCGGACGGGCTCAGTGGTGACCTGCCGATACGCTTCACCAGCGGCGACCACCAGGTGGCGCAAGCGCCGTAGCGGGCATCTGCGTTCGCCAGGTGGCGCCGTGAAGAGGGCTGCCTTGTTGCGTGGCTGAAGGCGGCCTCGGCCACCCATCACAGGATGCCCTTCACTCCCGCCCCGAACGCTGTGATCAAGCGCGTGTAGATCAGCTTGGGCGAGATCGCCACATCGGGGAAGTCGCCCACCGGCGTGTAGCACTGCTGGAACTTCGGGTTGTCGGGGGCGAGCGGCGCGCAGCCGGGCTTGATCTCGTAGCTGGTGGCGTAGCGGAACGGCCACAGGTCGAACAGCGGCAGCCGCGACGAGATGTTGCCGATGGCCTGGCTGATGTTGCCGAGGACGGGGATGGTGGGTTCGCGCTTGGCGATGGTCCAGGCATTCTGCGGCAGGGTGTCCTCGAGGATGGAATCGCGCAGTTCACTGGCGAAGCGCGGATCCTGCACGATCACGCCGGCCTCGGTGTTGTAGTGGTCGGAGCGCGGGTCGAAGTTGTGCGAGCCGACCATCGCGAAGCTGTCGTCCACCACCATCGACTTGGCATGCAGGCTGTAGCGGCGGCCGTTGCTGCGCAGCGGGGCGGGGCGGTTGCGCTTGCCGCTGCTGCCGAACACGCCGGGGCGGCGCTCGTTGCCGGGAAAACGGTGGCGCGGCTTGCCGGGCGTGGCGATGGGCGTGCCGGCGGGGCCGTCGTCCTCGGTCTCGTTGGCTTCCTCGAAGGCCTCCTCGGCACTGTCGGCGTGCGGCTTCAGTTCGTGGATCTGGAAGCCGTATTCGGTGAGGTAGCGGCGACGATGCTTGTAGGAGAGCCCGTATACCGCGAACGCGTCGGTGGCGGCCAGCGAGTTGGTGGAGACGATGATGCTGGGCGGCGGATCTTCCTTGTACAAGCGCTTGAAGATGTCCTGCGCGCGCTTGCTGAGCACCAGGTAGGGCGTCTGCAGCACCACCTCGTGCTTCGCGTCGGCGACCATGCGCATCATGTGGGCGGTGAGTTCGCGGGCATTGCGCTTGTGTGGCTCGTCGGTCTTGGCCGGCAGGTCGCTGAAGTAGTTCACCTGGCTCACCTGCAGCGTGTCGTCGCCGATCCAGGCGGCGAGCCAGTCGGGGTCTTCCGCCTCGGCCTGGGCGCGCGCCACGCGCGCCGGGTCGGTGTAGTGCGGCGCGGGCCAGCCGGGCGAGGCGCTGTCGCTGCGGATGCGCCGGTTGACGTCGCGCAGGCGGATCAGCGGCACCGAACGCCTGTGGTTCCAGAACAGCGCGAAGCTGTCGGCCATCTCGCGACCCACCGGGCCGCCGGCCATCACGTCGCGGTCGAGGTAGTCGAAGTCGGGGTCCCAGTTGAAATAGCGGTTCTGGTAGTTGCGCCCGCCGGTGATGCCGATGGTGTCGTCCACCAGCAGCAGCTTGTTGTGCATGCGCTGGTTGAACTTCATGAAACAGCACACGATGCCGGCGGCGAATTCCAGCGGCGGCGTCTGCGCGTCGTGGAAGGTCGGGTTGTACAGCTTCACCTCGAGGTTGGGGCTGACCCGGGCGAGGCGGTCGAGCAGGCCGAGGTCGCCGAAGGAGAACAGCTGGTCGGCGAGGATGCGCACCTGCACCCCGCGCCGCGCGGCCTGCACCAGCTCGTTGAGCACCAGCTGGCCGATGTCGTCCTCGTCCCAGATGTAGGTTTGCACGTCGATGCTGTGCTGCGCGGCCCGGATCAGGCTGATGCGCGCCGCCAGCGCGGCCTCGCTGTCGTCGAGCAGGGTGACGGTGTTGACCGGATGCCCGGGCGCGGACTCGGCGATCGCCTGTTGCGCGGCCTCCAGCAGGGGCGAGGGCGTGGCGCAGCGGTCGGCCTGGTGGCAGGTGTCCTCGCGGCCGGGGCTGGCGGCGACGATGGCGCCGGCCTCGCGGATCTGCGCACGGCTCAGCGTGCAGCCTTGCAGCAGCGCGACGAGCAGGAAGACGGGGAGCAGTAGCCGGCGAGACGACATGAACGATGGAGTAGGCGAGGCATCATGCCCCGAGGCAGCCCGCGTTGAGACAAGAACCGGAGAATTCCGTTCGGTCGCCGCACGCGGCGACCGCGGGATGGGCGTCAGGGCGACCAGAACGCATCCAGTCGCGCGCTGGCCGGCTCCAGCGGGCCGCTGAGGTGCAGCACCGCCAGCCCGGCCGGCGGCATGCCGCGGAATTCGTCCGAGCGGCCTTCCACCAGCAGCGCCACCAGCCGCTCGATGCCGGGATTGTGGCCCACCAGCAGCACGGTGCCGGCGTCGGTGTGCTGGTCGAGCAGGGCGAGCAGCTCGCCGGGCGTGGCGTCGTAGATCTCGCCGGCCTGCTGCAGCGGCGGCGGGTCGGCGAGCGCGGACAGCGCCAGCTGCGCGGTTTCCTCGGCGCGCCGTGCCGGCGAGCACAGTGCGCGCAGCGGCCGCGCGTTGTGCCGGGCCAGCCACGCGCCGGCATCTTGCGCTTCGCGTCGACCGTGCTCGCTCAGCGGGCGCTGGCGATCATCGCCATGGCCGTCGACGGGCAGGGCTTCGGCGTGGCGCAGCAGGATCAGTTCGTGCATGGAGGACTCCGGTAAAGATGGGATGCCGCGTGCTCAGGCAGCCTGGCGCTTGATCCAGCGCAGCAGCGGCTTCCAGTCCTGCTGGTGGCTGCGCACCTGTTCGGACTGGTAATCGAAGATGCCTTTGCCCAGCGCAGTGAGCAGCACGTAGGCCTGGCTGTCGCGCAACTGGGCGACGATCGGGAACGGCGATTCGGCGGCCAGCTGCTCTACCGCGTCCTGGCTGGCGTGGGTCCACGGCTTGAGCCGGTTCGCCACCAGCGCCACCGGCAGCTTGCCGCTCCTGATGCGCTTGATCGCCTGCAGTTCGCCGAGGAAGTGCGCGGTGGCGTCGAGGTCGAAGCTGGACGGCAGCACCGGCACCAGCAGCACGTCGGCCTGCTCGATGAAGGGTTCGAGCTCGCGCTCGCCGGAACCGGCCGCAGTGTCGATCAGCAGTTGCTGCGTGTCCGGCGGTATGCGCTGCAGCGCCTTGCGGCCGCCTTCCAGCCCCAGCACGCCGGGCACGTGATCGGGGCGGCGGCCGGCCCAGCGGTAGCTGGAGCCCTGATGGTCGGCGTCCACGATGGCGGTGTGCTGCCCGGCCTGTGCCCAGTGCGACGCCAGTTGCGTCGCCAGCGTGCTCTTGCCGCATCCGCCCTTGCTGCTTGCCACCAGCGTCGTAAGCATGGGTCGCCCCGGTCCGCGAAGGTGGCCCAAGCCTAACCGGTGTTTCCGGTCATGGGGAGTGTGCCGGTGCCGGGGCGTCCGGCGCCGCGGGCTGCCAACTGCCCGGCGCGGTGGTCGAGACGCCGCTGGCGCGCAGCACGGCGATCATCTGGCTCATCTCGGTGCCACCCTGCTTTGCGGTGGCCAGCAGCTGTTGCGCCAGCGCGGGGTCGTCCTGCGCGCGCAGCGCCAGCTGCGAATAGTTCTGCACCTGCCAGGTCAGGTCGCGGCGCTGCTTGCGCGCGTCTGCCTGGGCGGCCGCATCGCCGAGCACTTCGTCCAGGTGCAGGCCCAGCGAGCGTGCCAGCGGGCTGGAACCCCATTCGAGCAGCTTGCCGAGCTTGAGGCAGTCGGCCTTGATCGCGGCGTCGTCGCCCGCGTTCTCGCACAGCTTGGCCACCACTGGCAGCGCGGGTTGCGGTTGCAGCCGGGCGTTGCCCAGCACGATCAGCGCCTGTACGCCGACGGGTCCGGCTGCGCCCAGGGTGGCCGGTGGCGGCGGCAGCGCATCCGCCACGCTGGCCAGCGCGGTGAGGCTGCTGCCGGTGTAGTCGTCGTAGGACTTGGCGGCGGCGGCCCTGGCCAGGTCCTCGCGCGCCGCGTCGGACTTCATGTCGCGGGTGTCGAGCCCCAGCTTGAGCAGCCACACGGCGGCGTTGTCCGGCGCCTGTTCGGTCAGCTTGTGCAGCGCGGTGGCGTTCGGGCAGTTGCCGGCCTTCGCGTCGCAGTCGGCGAGGCGCATCCATTGCACGGCGGGGCCGGCGTCGCCGGCCGCGGCGGCGCGGTTGATCAGCGCGTGGAAACTGTTGGTCTTCGGCTGTTTCGGCAGCGGGCGGGCCAGCAGGGCCGCGCCCAGCAGCGGCTGCGCGGTGGCACGCAGCGCCAGCACGCTGACCAGGTCGTGCTGGAACGACTGCAGCGCCTGTTCGCGGGCATTGCCGTCGCTGGCTGGCGTCGCGGCAGTGGTCGGGTGCTCTGTGGCCAGTGCCGCGGGCGCGGCGATCAGCGACAGGACGCTGGCAAGGGCAAGGCGGTGCCATCCACGCATGGGGTGCTCCAGCGAAAACAGGACCGCCAGCTTAGCGGCCGGGCGTTGAGGATGCTCTGAACGATGTCTGAGCCGGTGGATGCCGCGGCAGGCCTGTCCGGAGAGGAGTTGTTAGGATGCCTGTTTGTTCGCGCGCCTGGCGCGCTCCACCGCACAGGGGCCGGAGGACATGCCGTGAATCATTTTTCCAGTTTCGCCGATGGCGCGCCGTGGTTCGCCGGCTGGGGCACGCTGGCCCTGATCAACGCCGGCCTCGCGCAGGGCAAGAACCGCAGCGGCCTGCTGTGGTTCCTGCTCTCGCTGCCGTTCGGCCCGCTGGCGACGCTGGTGCTGGTGCTGCTGCCGAAGCAGCGGGCGAAGATGTTCTGAGGGCGGGGTTCCGGATGCCGGGATCGTCCTCTTACTCGCCCAGCGCCTCGCGCATGAATTCCGGCTGGGCCAGCGCGGCCTTGTGGATCTCGGCGTTGTAGTACTTCGTGGAGAAGTTCTTGCTGAGCGCACCGCGCTCGCGGAAACCGCTGAGGTCGCCGCCCTTGCGTGCCATGGTGCAGCTCCACCAGCCGGTGGGGTAGCAGGGCTGCGGGAACGGCAGGGTCTTCACCGCGCTGAAGCCGGCGGTGCGCATCGCCGCGCGCATCGACTTGATCAGTTCGATATGCGCCAGCGGCGATTCGCTCTGCTGCACCAGCAGGCCGCCGTGGCGCAGCGCCTTGAAGCAGCTGGCGTAGAACGCGGCATTGAACAGGCCCTCGGCGGGGCCTACCGGGTCGGTGGAATCCACGATCACCAGGTCGATCGACTCCGGCTCGGCCTCGGCCATGTACTTGATGCCGTCGATGAACAGTAGTTCGGCGCGCGGGTCGCCGTTCGATTCGCACAGCTCGGGGAAATACTGCTCGGCGAGGCGCGTCACGCGTTCGTCGATCTCCACCTGGGTGGCCTTCTCCACTTCCTCGTGCTTGAGCACCTCGCGCAGCGTGCCGCAGTCGCCGCCGCCGATGATCACCACGCGCTTGGCGCGCGCATGGGTGAACAGCGCGGGATGGGTCATCATCTCGTGGTAGAGGAAATTGTCGCGGCTGGTGAGCATCACGCAGCCATCGATCACCATCAGCTTGCCCCAGTCGGTGGTCTGGTGGATCTCGATGGTCTGGAACGGCGTCTTCTCCGCGTGCAGCAGTTGCTCGGTACGGAAGCCGATGGAGGAGCCGGAGGCCTGGTGGGCCTCGGTGAACCAGCTGATCTGCTGCGACATGGGTGTTCCTGGGGGGATTCGAACGGGATGTTTGGCCGCCCATTGTAGCCGAGCCGTAGCGGATGGGCTGTTACAATGCCGCTTCCGGTGCGCGGCGCGCGCCGTAGGAGCGTGAGCGGTAGAAACATCCGAGGCGAAAAGCTTGCCGTGCGAGGGCAGATTTTCGACGGTTCGCTGCCCCATAGTGGTTCTATGGGGCAAGAAGCGGCGGAAATATGCACCGCACGACAAGCTTTGCAGCCCGGATGGGTTCTGCCGCTCACGCTCCTGAAGTGCGATCGGCCCCGCGGCGTGCGAGGCTTCCGGCCCATCGTGCTTACCTGCGTCAAGGCTCGCCGCTGCGACGACATGCATTCCGTTTTCACAAGGAGACTTTCCATGTCGAAGCCCTGGACCGTGGCCGATGCCCGCCACACCTACGCCGTGGCCCACTGGGGCGACGGTTATGTCGACGTCAACGAAGCCGGCGAGATCGCGATCCGCCCGCACGGCGCGCGCGGCCCTGCGCTGCCGCTGCCGGCCATCGTCGAGCGCGCCCGCGCAGAAGGCCTGCGCCTGCCGCTGCTGGTGCGCTTTCCCGACATCCTCGCCGACCGTCTCGCGCGGCTGCAGGCCGCGTTCGCCAGGGCCATAGCCGAGTGGAATTACGCGGGCGGCTATACGGCCATCTACCCGATCAAGGTGAACCAGCAGCGCGGCGTGGCCGGCGAGCTGGTGGCCGCGGGCGCCGAAGGTTTTGGTCTCGAAGCCGGCTCCAAGCCCGAGCTGATGGCCGTGCTGGCGATGGCGCGGCCGGGCTCCATCGTGATCTGCAACGGTTACAAGGACCGCGAATACATCCGCCTTGCGCTGATCGGCCTGAAGCTCGGTCTGCGTGTGCACATCGTGATCGAGAAGTTGTCGGAGCTCGATCACGTGTTCGCCGAAGCGAAGGCGCTCGACGTCGAGCCGCTGCTCGGCGTGCGCGTGCGCCTCGCCTCGATCGGCGCCGGCAAGTGGCAGAACACCGGCGGCGACAAGGGCAAGTTCGGCCTCTCGCCGGCGCAGGCGCTCACCCTGGTCGAGCGGCTGGAAGCGGCCGGCCTCAAGCACACGCTGAAGCTGCAGCACTTCCACATGGGTTCGCAGATTTCCAACGTGCGCGACATCGCCAACGGCATGCGCGAGGCCTCGCGCTACTTCGTCGAGCTGTCGCGGCTCGGCGTGCCGCTGGAGATCGTCGACGTGGGCGGCGGCCTCGGCGTGGACTACGAAGGCTCGCGCTCGCGCAGCCACAACTCGATCAACTACTCGATCGAGCAGTACGCCGCCACCATCGTGCAGTCGCTGGCCGAGGCGGTGGAAGCGGAAGGCCTCAAGGCTCCGCATATCCTCACCGAGGCCGGCCGCGCGATGACCGCGCATCACGCCGTGCTGGTGGTCAACGTGAGCGAGGTGGAGGAGGTGCCGCAAGGCGCGATCCCCGCGCCGGGCGCCGACGAACCGGCCGTGCTGCGCCGCCTGCGCGAGGTGCATGCCGAACTCGATCAGCGCCCTGCGCTGGAGCTGTTCCACGAGGCCCAGCACCATCTGGCCGAAGGCCAGGCGCTGTACGCACTGGGCCAGCTCGCGCTGGCCGACCGCGCGCGGCTGGACGAGATGTACTACGCCATCGCCAACGCGGTGCGCGCGCGCCTGTTGCCTGGCGAGCGCTCGCACCGTGCCGCGCTGGACGAGCTGGACGAGAAGCTGGTGGACAAGTACTTCGTCAACTTCTCGGTGTTCGAATCCGTGCCGGACATCTGGGCGATCGAGCAGATCTTCCCGATCGCGCCGATCGCGCGGCTGGACGAGGAGCCCACGCGGCGCGGCGTGATCGTCGACCTCACCTGCGACTCGGACGGCCGCATCGACCACTACGTCGACGCCGAGGGCGTGGACGTGAGCCTGCCGCTGCATGTGCTCAGGTCCGGCGAGAGCTACCGGCTCGGCCTCTTCATGGTCGGCGCCTACCAGGAGACGCTCGGCGACATCCACAACCTGTTCGGCGACACCGACGCGGTGAACGTGCGCGTAGCCGGCGATTCGTATGTTTTCGCGCACAGGCGCCGCGGCGACACCACCGACCTGATGCTGGACTACGTGGGCTACGACCTTGCCGCGCTGCGCGTCAGCTATCGCGAGCGTATCGCCGCCGCGGGCATCGCGGGCGAGGCGGCCGAGCAGCTGTACCGCACGCTGGATGGCGGCCTGACCGCCTACACCTACCTCGCCGAGGAAGGCTGACCCGCCTTGCTTCCTCTCCTCTTTGGGGAGAGGACCGAGGTGAGGGGTGGGTGCTCGCGAAAGAGCCCGTCAGCAGGCGTTGCGCGCAAGCGCACCCTCATCCCGTTTCCTCCATGGCGGCGGCCATTCATGACGTGTTCTCTGCGTGCCCGCAGGGGAGAGGGCGCAAGCCGGCCTTGCACCAAAGGCTGATGGTGCCGTCACATGCGTTGCCTACAATGCGGTTCTTCCCCCTCACGGAGTACCCCCATGGGCAGTCTCGACGGCAAGGTGGCCCTGATCACGGGCGCGGCCAGCGGCATCGGCAAGGCGATCGCGGAGTTGTACGCGAAGCAGGGCGCGAAAGTCGCGATCTGCGACATCAACCAGCAGGCGGCCGACGCCGCGGCGGCGGAAATCAACGCCGCGGGCGGCCACGCTATCGGCATCGCGATGGATGTCACCGACGAGGCCGCGGTGGATGCGGGCACCGACAAGGTGGTCGCCGCCTTCGGTGCGCTGGACATCCTGATCTCCAACGCCGGCGTGCAGATCATCAACCCGATCGACCAGTTCGCGTTCGCCGACTGGAAGAAGATGCTGGCGATCCACCTCGACGGCGGCTTCCTCACCACCCGCGCCGCGCTGCGCCACATGTACCGGGGCGACCGCGGCGGCATCGTGATCTACATGGGCTCGGTGCACTCGCACGAGGCCTCGAAGCTGAAGGCGCCCTACGTCACCGCCAAGCACGGCCTGCTCGGCCTGGCGCGTACGCTGGCGAAGGAGGGCGCGGCGCACAACGTGCGCTCGCACGTGATCTGCCCGGGCTTCGTGCGCACGCCGCTGGTGGAGAAGCAGATTCCCGAACAGGCCAAGGAGCTCGGCATCAGCGAAGCCGACGTGATCAAGAACGTGATGCTCAAGGACACCGTGGATGGCGTGTTCACCACGGTCGACGACATCGCGCAGACCGCGTTGTATCTCGCCACGTTCCCCTCCGCCGCGCTGACCGGACAGAGCTTCGTGGTCAGCCACGGCTGGTACATGCAGTAAGGCCGTGGCAGGCGACAGGCAAGGCTCGCCGCTGGCCGAAGCAGTGGCACGCGACTACCGCACCGTGGCCCTGGTGCTGCAGGGCGGCGGCGCGCTGGGCGCCTACCAGGCCGGCGTGGTCGAAGCGCTCGAGGAAGTGCGGCTTCGTCCCGACTGGATTGCCGGCATCTCGATCGGTGCGCTGAACGCGGCGATCATCGCAGGCAATCCGCCCGAGCGGCGCATCGAGCGCCTGCGCGCGTTCTGGGACACGATCTGCCAGGCCTCGCCATGGCCATCGTTCGCGTTGCCCGCGGGTCTCGATGCCCGGCACTGGCCGCTGGTGATGCAGAACGGGCTCAGCGGCCTGGCCGCGTGGCGCGCCCTGGTCCAGGGCCAGCCCGGCTTCTTCCGGCCGCGCCTGCCGCCGCCGTTCCTGCAGGCGCAGGCCACGCCCGCCACCGCGAGCTGGTACGACATCACGCCCTTGCGCGGCACGCTGGAGAAGCTGGTCGATTTCGACCGCATCAACGATGCGCGCGCGATGCGCGTGTCGGTGGGCGCGGTGCACGTGCAGAGCGGCAACTTCGTCTATTTCGACAACACCCGGCAGCGCCTCGGGCCCGAGCACTTCATGGCCTCCGGTGCGCTGCCACCGGGGTTTCCCGCGGTGGAGATCGACGGCGAGTACTACTGGGACGGCGGCGTGGTTTCCAACACGCCGCTCTACCGCGTGCTCACCGAGCAGCCGCAACGCGACATGCTGGTGTTCCAGGTCGACCTTTGGAGCGCGCAGGGCGAGTTGCCCCACGACATGCCGGGCGTGGCCGAGCGCAGCAAGGAGATCCAGTATTCCAGCCGCACCCGGCTGATGACCGAGTACATGCACGAGAGCCGTCGCCGCCAACGTCTGCTGCAGGAACTGCTGGCGCTGGTGCCGCCCGAGCGTCGCGCCGACCCGGCGTATCGCCAGGCGGAATGCGAGGCGAACGGCGCGCTGGTCAACCTGGTCCACCTGATCTACCGCGACAAGCCCTACGAGGGCCACTACAAGGACTACGAATTCAGCGCTGCCAGCATGCACGGCCACTGGCGCAGCGGCCTCGCCGACATGCGGCACACGCTGGCGCATCCGAAGTGGTTCGAAGCGCCACCGGCGGAACAGCCGTTCGTGACCCACGACGTGCATCGGGAGTGAGGGCGCGCCTTCCCGGTCGCCCGGTTTCAGCCCCGATAGGGCCCGCCGGTCTCGCCCCAGCCCCAGGCCGGCATGGCCGCCTGCTTGTCGGGTAGCTGTCCGAGCTGCGAATTCAGCACGGCCAGCCGCGTGCCCCATTCCACGTAGCCGACGAAGGCGGAGCGGAATTCAGGATTGTCCGGCAGGCCGGCGGCGTCGGCACACTCCAGCAGCAGCGCCATCCAGCGTGCGCGCTGCGCTTCGTTCAGATGCCGTGCCACGTGCTGCGCCAGCATGGCGCGGTGGCCGCCGCGCTGCTCGCTGTAGCGGGCCGGACCGCCGAATACTTCGGCGAGGAACAGCGCGACGAAATGGGGATGGCGGGCGTCCATATGTGCAAACAGGGGCGCCAGCAGCGGATCGTCCGGCACGCGCTGGTAGAAGATCCCAGTGAGGCGCTCAAGTGCGGGCAGGCCGCCGGCCCATGTGTAGAGGCTGGGAATCCCGTCGTCGCTCATGGCGCTTTTCCACCTTGCACCGTCGTCGTCCGGTAGTGCCGCATTTCCTCGATCATGCCCACGTAGGGCTTGATCGCGGCGAAGAAGGCGCGGAACTCCGCGCTGCCGCGGAAGCCCTGCATGTGACCTTCCACCGAGTCCCATTCGATGCGCAGGATGTAGCTGCCCGGCTCGTCCACGCAGCAGGCCAGCTCGTAGCCGAGGCAGTGCGCGGAGGCATCCAGGCTGCGCGCGGCTTCGGCGTAATCCTGCTCGAACCGGGCCGTTTGCGTTGGCGGAATCTTGTAGCGGATGTACTCGACGATCATGCTCGGCCTCGCGGGGGCATCGGTGTGGGCGCCCGATTCTGCATCCGCCGCCGCGCGGAAAGATACGCACCGGAAAGTTACCTGCCTCGGCATGAGCCACCGCATGAACCACTCCCAGCGCAAGACCTTCGTCTGTCCCGTCGACGTGACGCTGAACCTGATCCACGGCAAGTGGAAGCCGATGATCCTGTGGCTGCTGTCGACGCGCCACCGGCGCTTCAGCGACTTCCAGACCGCCATGCCGCAGGTGGCGCACAAGGTGCTGAGCCAGCAGCTGCGGCAACTGGAGGCGGACGGATTGATTTGCCGCGTGACGCGCGATGCGCGCGGACAGCACATGGACTACCAGCTGACCGGATTCGGCCGCAGCCTGCGGCCGGCGCTGAACGTGTTGGCGAACTGGGGCAAGACCCACCATCGCGCACTGGGCGTGGAGTACGGCGGTTCCGGCGGAGGTGATTGATCGCTTGTGCGCGATCGGCCTCAGTCCCGGTGCACCTGCAGGCCGGCCGCCGACTGGCTGGTCGGCATGAGTTCGAGGCGGTTGACGTTGAGGTGCGGCGGCAGGTTGGCGATCCACCAGATGGTGTCGGCGATGTCGCCGGCGGTGATCGGGTGGGCGCCGGCATAGAGCTGGTCGGAGGCGGCCTGGTCACCACTGGTGCGTACCAGGGTGAATTCGGTCTCGGCCATGCCGGGCTCGATCGAGGTGACGCGCACGCCGGTGCCGTGCAGGTCCGTGCGCAGGTTCTGCGAGAACTGGCTGACGAAGGCCTTGGTGCCGCCGTAGACGTTGCCGCCGCGATACGGGTAGCTGCCTGCGATCGAGCTGATGTTGACGATGGCGCCGCGGCGCTCGATCAGCCCCGGCAGCAGCAGATGCGTGACCGTCGCCAGCGCGGTGACGTTGGTATCGATCATCTGCTTCCACTGCACGAGATCGGCCTGTTGCGCCGGCGCGGTGCCCAGCGCGAGGCCGGCGTTGTTCACCAGCAGGTCGATGCCGGCGAAATCCGGCGGCAGACCGGCAACGGCGGCACGCAGCGCGGCCTCGTCGCGGATGTCGAAGGCGGCGGCATGCACCTTGTCGGCACCGTGCCTGTCCGCCAGTTGCTGCAGGCGTTCGGCGCGGCGGCCGCTGGCGATCACCCGCCAGCCGCCGGTCACGAAGCGTTCCACGGTGGCGGCGCCGAAACCGGCGGTGGCGCCGGTGATCCAGGCGGTCTTGACGGTCATGGCGGGCGGTCCTCGTCGCGGTGGGTTACTTGCCTTCCTTCAGCGCGATCGAGTTGATACCGGCACTGGCGAGGCGCTGCTTGGTCGCTTCCAGCGCACTGGCGGTGGGGAACGGCCCCAGCCGCACGCGGTGGAAGGTCTGGCCGTTCACGTCGACGGACTGCACGTTGGCCACGAAGCCCTGCATGGCGAGCCTGGCTTTCATAGACTCCGCATCGGCGGGATTGGGGAAGGCGCCGACCTGCAGCAGGTAGCCGCTGCCGGCCGCAGGCTTCGGTACGGCGGTGGCGGGAGCGGCCACCACGTTCTGGGTGGCCACCGGTGCATTGCCCGGCGCCGTTGGCACTGCGGCGGCCGCGGTCGCCGGCTGGGCGCTGGCCGGGGTGGCGGCCTGCTGCTTCTGCTGCTCGGCCTTGGCCTGTGCGCTGATCTCGGCATCCGGGATGCGCACTTCCTTCTCCGACAGCACGGAGTAGAAGTCGAACTGCGGCTTCTTCGACGCGCTCTCGGCACTGCCCGGCGCCACCGCGCCGGTCTCGCTGGGGGTCTCGGCGGTGGCCTGGGGATTTGCCTGCGGGCCGGTCTTCGGCGCCATCGGCACCAGCGAGTGGCGCATCAGCACCACCACCGCCACCGCGCCGATCAGGATGCCGACGAGCGCCCAGACCCATGCCGGGATGCCGCTGCCGCTGTTGCGTACCGCCTGCCGGCCCTTGCCTTTGCGTGCTGCCATCACATGCTCTCCGGGGCACCCAGGCCCAGCAAATCGAGACCGTTGCGCAACACCTGCCGGGTCGCCACCACGAGGGAGAGGCGGGCGTCGCGCAGGTCCTTGTCGTCGACCAGGAACTGGTGCGAGTTGTAGTAGGTGTGGAACGCGTTCGCCAGTTCGCGCAGCCAGACGGCGAGCAGGTGCGGCTCCAGGTTCGTCGTCGCGGCCTCCACCACCTCGGGGTAGCGCGACAGCTCGGTGAGCAGGGCCTGCTCGTGCTCGTTGTCCAGCCGCGCGAGTTGCGCCAACCCATTGTCCTGATCGAACGTGAACCCTTTCTCGCCGGCCTGGCGCAGCACCGAGCAGACGCGGGCATGGGCGTACTGGATGTAGTAGACCGGGTTGTCGTTGGTCTGCGAACGCGCCAGGTCGATGTCGAACACCAGCTGCGAGTCGCCCTTGCGCGAGATCAGGAAGTAGCGCGTGGCGTCGCGGCCCACCTCGTCGATCAGGTCGCGCAGGGTGACGTAGCTGCCGGCGCGCTTGGAGATCTTCACTTCCTCGCCGCCGCGCATCACGGTGACCATCTGGTACAGCAGGTAGTCGGGGTAGCCCTTGGGGATGCCCGCGTCCAGCGCCTGGAGGCCGGCCTTCACGCGCGCCAGCGAGCCGTGGTGGTCGGAGCCCAGCACGGTGATCGCCTTGCCGTAGCCGCGCTGCCACTTGCTGAGGTGGTAGGCCACGTCCGGCACGAAATAGGTGTACGTGCCGTCCGACTTGCGCATGACGCGATCCTTGTCGTCGCCGAAGTCGGTGGTCTTCAGCCACAGCGCGCCGCCTTCCCCGTAGGTGTGGCCGTGGGCGACCAGCTCGCGCACGGTTTCCTCCACCTTGCCGTCGGTGTAGAGCGAGGATTCGAGGAAGTACACGTCGAAGCCCACGCCAAAGGCCTGCAGATCGAGGTTCTGCTCGTGGCGCAGGGCAGCCACGGCGAAGGCGCGGATCGCGTCGAGGTTCTCGGCATCCTGCGCGCCGGTGACGGTGTGGCCTTCCACCGTGACGCTGTCGCCAGCCAGATAGGCCCTGGCCACGTCGGCGATGTAGTCGCCGCGGTAGCCGTCCTCCGGCCAGCCGGCATCGCCGGGGGCGAGGCCGCGCGCGCGCGCCTGCGTGGACACGGCGAGGTTGGCGATCTGCACGCCGGCGTCGTTGTAGTAGAACTCGCGCCGCACGTTCCAGCCGCTGGCTTCCAGCAGACGGGCCACGCAGTCGCCCAGCGCCGCGTTGCGGCCGTGGCCCACATGCAAGGGGCCGGTGGGGTTGGCCGAGACGAACTCCACGCCTACCGTGCGGCCCGCGCCCTGCGCGTTGCGGCCGTAGCCGGCGCCCTGTTCGAGGATGCGGCGCACCTGCGACTGGCTGGCGCCGGCGGCAAGGAAGAAATTGATGAAGCCGGGGCCGGCGATCTCCACCTTGGCCAGCAGGTCGCTGGCTGGCAGCGCGGCCACGAGCTTCTCAGCCAGTTCGCGCGGCTTGGCGCGGGCCGGCTTGGCCAGCAGCATCGCCGCGTTGCAGGCGAAGTCACCGTGCTCGCGGCTGCGCGTGCGCTCGATCACGAAGCCGGGAATCGCCAGGTCGGCGGGCAGGATGGCCTGGGTTTGCAGGGCGTGGATGGCCTCGAGGACCAGTTCGTGCAGCTGGGCTTTCACGGGCGCGGCGGTTCCGGGATGGAACCGGCAATCCTAGCAGACCGGCCGGACCGGGCGGCCCTCGCAATGGCCAGGGAACAGGCATGCTGCGTCGCGATGCGCTACCTGTGGATAAGTCTGTGGGGAAAGCGCGGCCTTGCGCGCCGGGCAAATCTCCGCGTACGCGGTCACATGGCTTCAATGGAAAAAAATCCTTAAGGATCATATGTATTTTGTGCATGCTTGAAGTCGTGGCTGCGCTGATGGCTGCAAGTGCCGGTGATGGGCTTTTGTGCATAAGTAACGGCCATTTGGCGACTGTGATTGCCACGTGGGGTCGTCATGGTCCTGTCATGCGGCACTGCCACAATGGCTGCGTGCCGGTGGCGACTCCCCTCCTCCATTTGGCACCGGAGACGCCGCTCTCTCCGCTCCCCTGAATCGGCACCCGCGGCGCGGCTCATCCCGCGCCGTTTTTTTGTTTGAAGGTGTGGCCAAGGACAGCCACCCGCCTGATTCAAGCGATCAAGGACGATCGCAAGGCATTTTCGCCGCGGGCTCAGATCAGGCCGCGTGCGGCCATCGACACCGGCTCACCGCTGCCGATCACCAGGTGGTCGAGTACGCGTACGCCGACCAGTTGCAGGGCCCCGCGCAGTTCGCGGGTGATTGCGCGGTCGGCCGCGCTGGGCTCGGCCACGCCGCTGGGGTGGTTGTGGGCGAAGATCACCGCGCAGGCGTTGTGCTGCAGGCAGGCGCGCACCACCTCGCGCGGATGCACGCTGGCACCGTCCACGGTGCCGCGGAACAGCTCCTCGAAAGCCAGCACGCGGTGGCGGTTGTCCAGGTACAGGCAACCGAACACCTCGTAGGGCAGGTGGCGCAGCCGGGCACGGAGGTAATCGCCGCTGTCGCGCGGGTTGACCAGCGCGGGTTGTTCGCGCAACTGCTCGGCGAGGCTGCGCCGGGCCAGCTCCAGTGCGGCGGCGATGCGGGCGCGCTTGACCGGTCCCAGCCCGACGGTGCGCATGGCCCGGTCGTGGCGACCGAGCAGGACGCCCAGGCTGCCCGCGTCGGCCAGCAGTTCGCGACCCAGTGCGATCGCGTCCTTGCCGCGCACGCCGCTGCCCAGCAGCACGGCCAGCAGCTCGGCGTCGGACAGCGCGCCGCTGCCACGGGCCAGCAGTTTCTCGCGGGGGCGTTCGCCTTCCGGCCAGTCACGGATGCTCATGCCCTCAGCGTGCCGGTGCGAATGCGGTATGGGCAGCAGTCGCGCGGCACGATTCCGGTAAGCTAACCGTCTGCCCGTACGTCAGGCCCTGCCTACATGAGTCTTGCCCAACGCCGCATCCTCCTGGGAGTGTCCGGCGGCATCGCCGCCTACAAGTCCTGCGAACTGGTTCGCCGCCTGCGCGAACAGGGCGCCGAGGTGCGCGTGGCGATGACTGCGGGCGCCGGGCACTTCGTGGGCGCGGCCACCTTCCAGGCGCTGTCCGGCCAGCCGGTGCGCAGCTCACTGTGGGACGAGAGCGCCGAAGCCGCGATGGGCCACATCGAGCTGGCGCGCTGGGCCGAGCGCATCCTGATTGCGCCCGCCAGTGCGGACATCCTCGCCAAGCTGGCTCATGGCCACGCCGACGACCTGCTCACCACGCTGTGCCTCGCCAGCGCCGCGCCGCTGTACGTGGCGCCGGCGATGAACCAGCAGATGTGGGCGCACCCGGCGGTGCAGGCGAACCTGGCCCTGCTGCGCCAGCATGGCGTGCAGGTGCTCGGTCCGGCGGCGGGCGAACAGGCCTGCGGCGACGTGGGTTCGGGCCGCATGCTGGAGCCGCATGAGTTGCGCGATGCGCTGGCGGCCTCGTTCGGCAGCGGTGTGCTGGCCGGGCTGGAGGTGGTGGTCAGCGCTGGCCCGACGTTCGAAGACATCGACCCTGTGCGTTTCATCGGCAACCGCAGCTCCGGCAAGATGGGTTTCGCGGTGGCGCAGGCCGTCGCCGAGGCGGGTGCGCGGGTGACCCTGGTGGCCGGCCCGGTGAGCGTGGCCACGCCGTCCGGCGTGGCCAGGCGCGTCGATGTGCGCAGTGCGGCACAGATGCAGGCGGCGGTGCTCGATGCCTGTGCGCAGGCGCAGATCTACATCGGTGCGGCCGCGGTAGGCGACTACCGGCCGGCAGAGGTGTCGGAGCGCAAGCTGAAGAAGCAGGCTGGTGCAGACCTGGTGCTGCAACTGGCCGAGAACCCCGACATCCTCGGCAGCCTCGCGGCGCGCCCCGCGCATCCCTTCCTGGTCGGCTTCGCCGCCGAAACGCACGACGTAGCGCATTACGCGCAGGACAAGCTGCAGCGCAAGGGCCTGGACATGATCGCTGCGAACCGTGTCGGCGGCGGGCTGGGTTTCGAGGCCGCTGACAACGCGCTGGACGTGTACTGGGCCGACGGCATGCTGGCGCTGGCGCGCGCCGGCAAGGCCGAGCTGGCACGGCAGTTGGTCGCCTGCGTGGCCGAGCGCTATCGCGCGGTGCGCGGATGAGCGCGGTGATGCTGGACGTCGAACTGAAGATCCTCGACCCGCGCCTGGGCGACAGCATCCCGTTGCCCGAGCCGGCCACCACGGGCAGTGCCGGCATGGATCTGCGCGCCGCGCTCGACACGCCGCTCACGCTGGCGCCCGGCGAGAGCGCCCTGGTACCCAGCGGCATCGCCATCCACATCGGCGACCCGGGCTGGTGCGCGCTGATCGTTCCGCGCTCCGGGCTGGGTCACAAGCAGGGCCTGGTGATGGGCAACCTGATCGGCGTGATCGATGCCGACTACCAGGGCCCGCTGATGATTTCCTGCTGGAACCGCGGCCGCGGGCCGGTCACCATCGGCGTGGGGGATCGCATCGCCCAGTTGCTGCTGGTGCCGGTGGCGCAGGCGCGGCTGAACATCGTGGATGAATTCGCGCCGAGCGTGCGCGGCACGGGCGGTTTCGGTTCGACGGGCATCAAGTGATCCGGTCCGACACGTCGAACCGGATGGGGCGGATACCTGTGGGGGGCAGGGGGTGGCGATGAGTGACATAAACGGATCGCGTTCGCGCACGCAGCCGGACTGGCGTCGTCTGTGGCCGCTGGCCATCGGCACGCTGCTGCTGCTGCTCGGCGTGTTCTGCGCCTGGCAGACCTGGCTGATCGCGGACGAGGGCAGCGCGGCGGCGCGCGTGCAGCAGGCGCGGGATGAAGCCGTGCAGAAGCTGGCGCAAACGGTCGCCGTGCAGCGCACCGTGGTGGCGAAGGCGGTGGCGTCACTGGATTCCGCCACGCTGCAAGGCGACCACGCCTTGCTGGTGGCGGCACTGCATGCGCGGTTGCCGCAGGCGCTGCAGCTGGACGTCTACAGCGGCAGCCTCGACGAAGTGGTGCACGCGAATTTCCGCGAGTTCGGCTACGCCAAGGCGGCGCAGCTGATGGCCGCGCAGACCGACGACGGCCTGCCGCCGGTGCAAAGCGTGTCGCACGGAGTGGGCGACCGTCGGTTGAGCCTGGTGCTGCCGCTGGGTTCGACGCAGCAGGCGCGGGCCTGGCTGTGGGTGGAGCTGCCGTTCGCGCCGGTGCAGCAGGCCTTCGAGACGGTGCCGCCCGCGGGCGGCCGGCTGGACCTGCGCCAGGGCGACGCCAGCACCGACATGCGCATTCTTTCGCACGGCAGCGCCGCCGCCGAGGCGGAGCCGATCGCCAAGGCGGTACCGGGCAGCGCGTTCAGCGTGGCCGCAGCCCTGCCCATGGCCTTCATCGTGTTGCCGCGCTCGTGGCCGCTGACGGCGCTGCTGGCGCTGGCCGGCATCGGCGCGGGGCTGTACCTGCTGCTGTGGCGCATGCGACGGCGCGACGTGCCGCTGGCCGAGCAGGATATCGATATCGAGGAGTTCAAGTTGTCCCAGGAAGCCGCCCGCAAATCCGCACCGCCCGAGCCGGTGCTCGCCAAGCTCGCGCCTGCATCCGCAGCCGCGCCTGCGACCGCTCCCGCGGCCAGGGATGCGTCGAGTGTCACGGTCGATCCGACGATTTTCCGCGCCTACGACATTCGTGGCGTGGTGGGCAAGACGCTGACGGCCGACGTGGCACGCCTGCTGGGCCAGTCCATCGGCACGCTGATGCGCGAGCAGGCCCTCACCGAGATCGTGGTGGGCCGTGACGGCCGCCTGTCCGGCCCGGAGCTGGCCGGCGCACTGGCCGATGGCCTGCGTGCCGCCGGCATCGACGTGATCGACCTCGGCGCGGTGCCCACGCCGGTGGTGTATTTCGCCGCGTATCACTACAACACCGGCTGTGGCGTGGCGGTGACCGGCAGCCACAACCCGCCCGACTACAACGGCTTCAAGATCGTGATCGGCGGCCAGACGCTGTCCGAAGGCGCGATCCAGGACCTGTACCGGCGCATCGCCGAAAACGCACTGGAGCGCGGCGGCGAAGGCAGCCTGCGCCAGGTCGACGTGCTGCCGGACTACCTGGAACGCATCGTCTCCGACGTGCAGGCCGAGCGCCGCCTCAAGGTGGTGGTGGATTGCGGCAACGGCATCCCCGGCGCAGTGGCGCCACAAGTGCTCTCAGGTGTCGGCTGCGAAGTGGTGCCGCTGTATTGCGAGGTGGACGGCACGTTTCCCAACCACCATCCCGACCCTTCCGATCCGCACAACCTCGAGGACCTGATCCTCGCGGTGAAGCAGACCGGCGCCGACCTCGGCGTGGCCTTCGACGGCGACGGCGACCGCCTCGGCGTGGTGACGAAGGCCGGCGAAATCATCTTCCCGGACCGCCTGCTGATGCTGTTCGCGCGCGACGTGCTGGCGCGCCAGCCGGGCGCCACCATCATCTACGACGTGAAATGTACCGGCCATCTCAAGGGCCAGATCCTCGAAGCCGGCGGCAGTCCGCTGATGTGGCGCACCGGCCACTCGCTGATCAAGGGCAAGATGCGCGAGACCGGCGCGGAGCTGGCCGGCGAGATGAGCGGCCATTTCTTCTTCAAGGAGCGCTGGTACGGTTTCGACGACGGCATCTACGCCGGCGCACGGCTGCTGGAGATCCTCGCCGGCGACCTGGAGGAGCGCACGCCGGAGGAGATCTTCGCCACCCTGCCCAAGGGCGTCTCCACGCCCGAGCTGAAGATCGAGCTGGCCGAGGGCGAGCACTACCGTTTCATGGAGCGCTTCCGCGCCAGTGCGAACTTCGGCGATGCCACACTGATCACCATCGACGGCGTGCGCGCCGACTGGCCGGACGGCTGGGGACTGGTGCGCGCGTCGAACACCACGCCGGTGCTGGTGTTGCGCTTCGATGCAGACACCTCGGTGGCGCTGCAGCGCATCCAGCAGGCGTTCCGCGAGCAGTTGCTCGCCGTCGATCCAGCGCTGAAGCTGCCGTTCTGAGCCGATCTTGCACAGCCGTCATCCTGGCGGTTGTGCAAGTCAGCGAGTCCGGTGCATGTGCGCATGCCATCCGCGGCATGTGTCCTTCGGACCACCCAGGTCTGTCCAAATCCGTTTCCGACGGGTTTGTCCGGACTGCTTCCGCCATCAAGCACGCATGTGCTTGATGGCGCGCTGCAGATCCCCGCGCAGCCGCTTCAGGGTTGCTGATTCTGCGCGGCCCGCAGGGCGCGGTAGCGCGCCAGTTGTTGCGCCTGCGCCTGTGCGGCCTGGTCGCGCTGCGCCTGCTGGTGCTGCAGCAGCGCTTGCAGGTCGCTCACCACGCCGCGTTGCTTGGCGATGCCGTCCTGCAGGAACTTCGGCAGTGACTGCTTGTTGTGCTCGAACTCGGCGGCGCGGCCCAGCAGTTCGGTCAGGGCCTGCTCCTGGCTGCGCAGGTTGAGCTTGCTGGTGTGGATCTGCTGGTCCATGTTCGCCAGCGCCTGCTGCAGCGAGGCCTTGTACGAAGTCTCGTCGGGATAGGCAGCCAGCATCTGCTCGTCGGCGCGGGCCCGGTCCTGGGCGGCGCGCTGGGCGGCGGCCTGCTGCGCGGCCTGCTTCTGCGCGGCGGCGCGTTCCTCCGGGCTGAGCTGGCGCTGCACGTGCTGCACCACCAGGCCCTGGTCGTTGACCACGTCGTAGCCGTACTTGATTGCGTCCTGGGTGAGGCTGTCGCTGAAGTGCGGCAGGCCCTTGCCGTCCACCCACTTGTAGCGCATCCCGTTGTTGTTCGCGCGCTGCTGGGCGTGCACCGCCGCGCTGGCGAGCAGCGTGGCGGCGATCAGGATGGATAGTGACTTGCGCATGGATACCCCCTCGGCGGAAGTATAGACGCCGCGGTGCGGCGCATGTCCACGACGGGAGATCCGTCGCCGCAGGCTGTGACCGGGTTCGCCCGTGGCTAGCCGTTCACGCCATAGCGTTCGCGGTAGGCGAGCAGGCGTGCGTGTTCGGCGGCGAGTTCGGGGCGTTCGTTCGCATAGGCCAGCACGTCGGCGAGGCTGGTGATCGCGATCACCGGGATGCCGTAGTCGCGCGCCACTTCCTGTGCAGCGGAGAGATCGCCCTGGCCACGCTCCTGCCGATCCAGTGCGATCAGCACGCCGGCCGGTTCGGCGCCATGCGCGCGGATCAGCGCCAGCGACTCGCGCACCGCGGTGCCGGCGGTCATCACGTCGTCCACGATCAGCACGCGGCCCTTGAGTGGCGCGCCTACCAGCACGCCACCCTCGCCATGGTCCTTGGCCTCCTTGCGGTTGTAGGCCCAGGGCAGGTCGCGGTCGTGCCGGTCGGCCAGCGCGATCGCGGAGGCGGCGGCCAGCGCGATGCCCTTGTAGGCGGGGCCGAACAGCATGTCCACGGCGATGCCCGCGTTGACCAGCGCGGCGGCGTAGGCGCGGCCCAGCCGGCCCAGCGCAGCCCCGGAATCGATCCGTCCCATGTTGAAGAAGTACGGGCTCTGCCGCCCGGACTTCAGCGTGAATTCGCCGAAGCGCAACACCTCGCGCTGCAAGGTGAGCTCGATGAAGTCGCGCTGGTAGTCGTGCATGGGAGTCCTCGTCAGGGAAGGGCGCGCCACAACAGGTGCTGCGGCCCGGAGCGGCCGCCATGGTACAGCGTGCCGCTGTCCACGAAGCCTGCGCGGAGATACAACGTCAGCGCGGCGGTGTTGTCGCAGTTCACCGTGAGCACGATGCGGCGCGCCTGCGGATGACGTTGCGCCAGATCGGCCAGCAATGCGTCCATCGCGATCACGCCGAGCCCGCGCCCCTGCCAGGCGGCATCGAGCTGGAACGAGCGCAGGCCGAGTGCATCGGCATCGTCGTCGCGACCGGTGAGGCTGCGCGCGCTGTGCTCGATGCGGTAGTAGCCGATCGGCGTGTCGCCGAGCAGGATCGCCATTGGCTCGCTGCCGGGGCATTGCTCGGCGTCGGGCAGGGTGCGCGCGGGTGGGCTCACGAAGCCTTCCTGTTCCGGCCCTACATGCAGGTGCAGCACGGCTTCGCGCAAGGCAGGCGTGACCGGGCAGACGCGGAGGGTGATGGGCATGGTTGCTATGATGCCTGCATCGTCCAGGGAGTCGCGCATGCGCATCATCAGCTTGAACGCCAACGGCATCCGCTCGGCCGCGACCAAGGGCGTGTTCGAGTGGCTGCGCCAGCAGCGGGCCGACGTGGTCTGCCTGCAGGAGACCAAGGCGCAGGAAGACCAGCTCGCCGACCCGATGTTCCGCCCCGACGGTCATCACTGCTTCTATCGCGACGCCAGTACCAAGAAAGGTTATTCGGGCGTGGCGATCTATGCGAAGCGCGAGCCCGACGAGGTGCGCACCGCACTGGGCTGGAGCGCGTTCGACGACGAAGGCCGCTATGTCGAGGCGCGCTTCGGCAAGCTGAGCGTGGTGTCCTTGTATGTGCCGTCGGGTTCCTCCGGCGAGGAGCGCCAGCAGTTCAAGTTCGAGGCGATGGACTGGCTGGCGCCGATTCTCGGCGAGTGGCTGGGGAACGGTCGCGATTATGTGCTGTGCGGCGACTGGAACATCGTGCGCAGCGAGAAGGACATCAGGAACTGGAAATCCAACCAGAAGAACTCCGGCTGCCTGCCGGAGGAACGCGCCTGGCTCAACGGCCTGGTCGAGCGCGGCTGGGTGGACAGCTACCGCACCCTGCATCCCGAGGGCGAGGACTACACTTGGTGGTCGAACCGCGGCCGTGCCCGCGAGAACGACGTGGGCTGGCGCATCGATTACCAGCTCGTCACGCCCGCGCTGGGCAAGCGGTTGAAGCGTTGCGCGATCTATCGTGACGAACGTTTCTCCGACCACGCGCCGTACACCGTCGACTATGCCGACTGACGGCGCAGCCATCGCGCCGGGGCGCCGCTGGCGCATCCTCAGCATCGGCCTGCTGGGCTTCGCCTCCGGCTTGCCGCTGGCCTTGACCAACCCGACCCTGCAGGCATGGTTCACCACCGCCGGCCTCAGTCTCAGGGACATCGGCTGGATCACGCTGACCGGCACGGCCTACGTGTTCAAGTTCCTCTGGGCGCCGCTGCTCGACCGTTTCCAGCTGCCCTGGCTGGGACGCCGCCGCGGCTGGATCGCCCTGATGCAGGCGATCTGCGGCTGCGCCCTGATCGCGATGAGTTTCCACACGCCGCAAAAAGCGGCGGCCATGCTGGTGTTGCTTGCCGTACTGGTGGCGTTCTCGTCCGCCACCCAGGACATTGCCTACGACGCCCATCGCACCGACCTGTTGCGACCGGAGGAGCGCGGCTGGGGCATCGCCTTCATGCAGGGTGGCTACCGTGCGGCCATGCTGGTATCCGGTGCGCTGGCGCTGATCCTGGCCGATCACCTGGGCTGGGCATGGGTGTATCGATTGATGGGTGCGCTGATGCTGGCGGCGATCCTGGTCACCGCGACCTCGCCGGAAGCGCCGGACGAGCAGCCTACGCGCAGCTTCGCCGAGGCGGTGGTGCAGCCGTTCATGGACTTCTTCCAGCGCTATGGCGTGCTGGCGCTGGCGTGGCTGGCGCTGATGGTGCTGTACAAGCTGTGTGACGCGTTCGCACTCTCGCTGTCCACTACCTTCCTTTTGCGCGTGCCGCAGTTCTCGCTGACCCAGCTGGGTGCGATCAACAAAACCTTCGGCCTCGCTGCCGGCCTGTGCGGCGCGCTGGCGGGGGGCTGGGTAGTGACGCGGATGCGGCTGTTTCCCGCACTGCTGCTGTTGGGTGTGCTGCAGGCGCTGGTGAACCTGGGTTACATCTGGCTGGTGCACAGCGGCCCGGACCTGTTGGCGCTGGCCGTCGTGGTAGGTGCGGAGAATTTCTTCAGCGGCCTGGGCAGCACCGCCTTCGTGGTGCTGGTGACGGCGCTGTGCAATGTGCGCTACTCGGCCACCCAGTACGCGCTGCTGTCCTCACTGGCGGCGGTGGGACGGGTATTCCTGGGGCCACTGGCGGCGTGGCTGGTGCCGCAGGTGGGCTGGTCGAATTTCTTCGCGATCACCGCCTTGTCGGCGCTGCCCGGCCTGCTGCTGATATGTGCGCTGCGTCGTGCGATCGGTCGCGCCGAGCTGGTGCGGCCACACTGAGAGCCTGTTCACGCTCTGGCTGCGGCACAGGCCACGAATCGGCATGGCAAGACTTGTGCGGCATCTTTGCGCCGGAGATGATCGCGGCGCAGGGGTGCGCCGCGCGCAAGGAGCCGACGAATGCCCGATCTCGTGATACGCCATGTCGATCATCTGCTGGCCGAACGCATCCAGGCGTTCGCCAAGAACCACCAGTGGAGCGTGAACGAGGTGCTGCTGCACGCGCTGCGGCGCGGCCTCGGTGCCGCCGAGAATGGCCTGCAGACCGAGACCCTGATCGATACCGACGAGCTTGCCCTGCTGGCCGGCCAGTGGAATGCGGCCGAGCAGGCGGTGTTCCGGGAAACCGCGCAGGCATTGTCGACCGCCCGCAGCGACCCGCTGGTGCCAGTCCCGCGCGAGGCGAGTCTGTTCGAGTGAGTCGGCTCAGCGTGGTGCGGGGTGGATCGCGCCGAGCTGGCGCAGCCCGCGCGCACCGGTGACCGCGGGCAGGTTGCCGGGCAGGCCGCGCAGGCGCTGCCGGGCCAGCCACGCGAACGCGACGGCTTCGAGGAAATCCGGGTCGACGCCGAACTTCGCTGTGCTCGATAGCGGACGCGGCGCCAGCAGCAAGGCGAGGCGGCGCATCAGCGCGCCGTTGTGCACGCCACCACCGCAGACCAGCACGTCTTCCGCATCCGGTGCATGGCGTGCGATCGCTTCGGCCACACTGCGCGCCGTGAGTTCCAGCAGCGTGGCCTGCACATCGGCCGGTGCCAACAGGGCCGCCTGCGGATGCGCAGCCAGCCAGTCGAGATGGAAGTGCTCGCGGCCGGTGCTCTTGGGGGGCGCCAGTGCGAAATAGGGGTCGGCCAGCAGTGCGTCGAGCAGTGTGGTGTCGATCCGGCCGCTGGCGGCATACAGGCCGTCGCGGTCGAATGGGGCGCCATGGTGGCGCAGGCACCACGCGTCCATCAGGCCGTTCGCCGGGCCGGTGTCGAAGCCGATGACACCATCGTCGGCGCCCAGCACGGTGATGTTGGCGATGCCGCCGAGGTTGAGCACCACACGGGCATGGCCGGGATGCGCCAGCAGCATCGCATGCACGGCTGGCAGCAATGGCGCGCCCTGGCCGCCGGCAGCCATGTCGGCGCGACGGAAATCCGCCACCACGTCGATGCCGCAGCGTTCGGCGATGGTGGCGGGATCGCCCAGTTGCAGGGTGAAGGGGTGTTCGCCGGTGGGGCGGTGACGCACGGTCTGTCCATGCGAGCCGATCGCGCGCACGGCGGCAGCGGGCGTACCGCTTTCCTCGAGCAGTGCGAGCGCCGCCTCGGCGAAACCATGGCCCAGCGCGATATCCAGCCGCCCGAAAGCGTCCAGATCGATGGCGGCTTCGCCTTGCGCCACGGCGAGGATCTGCTCGCGCCGTGCCGCTGGCCACGGATGCACGCGTGCGGCCACCAGGCGCGGACGTTCGTGCTCGAACGACACCAGGGCGGCGTCGATGCCATCGGCGCTGGTGCCGGAGATCAGGCCGAGGTAGAGCGACGGTGCATCACTCACGCGGTCGTGGCGCTCAGTTGTCGGTATTGGGCGTGTTGCTGCGGGCCAGCTTGATGCGCTGGTCGATCTGTTCCAGCCGCGCCAGCTCGGGCTTCACCACGGTGGCCTTGAACTTCGCCATCTGGGCTGCGGGCAGCGGCTCGGGCTTGGGCAGGGTCACCGTCTGCGGGTTGCGCTGCACGCCGTCCACGCGGAATTCGTAGTGCAGGTGCGGGCCGGTGGCGAGACCGGTCATGCCGACATAGCCGATGATCTGCCCCTGCTTCACGTGCTGGCCCACGCGTTCGCCGGCGGCGAAACGTGACATGTGGCCGTAGGCGGTGCTGATGTCCTTGCTGTGCTGGATCAGCACGAAGTTGCCGTAGCCACGTTCCCAGCCGCGGTACTTGATCACGCCATCGCCGGCGGCATGGATCGGGGTGCCCATCGGCGCGGCGTAATCTACGCCCTTGTGTGCGCGCATGCGGCCGAGGATCGGGTGCATGCGCGCGGCGGTGAAGGTGGAGGAGATCCGGGTGAAGTCCACCGGAATACGCAGGAACGACTTCTGCAACGGACGGCCATCCTCGCTGAACCAGCCGTAGCTGCCGTCTTCCTTCTTGAAGCGGTAGGCCGTGTAGCGCTTGCCCTGGTTCACGAACTCGGCGGCCACGATGTCGCCTTCGCCGTAGCGGGCGCCGTCGCGGTAGATGTCGTCGTAGATCACGGTGAAGCTGTCGCCTTCGCGCAGGTCCTGCACGAAGTCGATGTCGTACTTGAACAGGTCGGCCAGCTTGCCCACCATCAGGGCGCTGAGGCCGGCCTGGTCGCCCGCGGCGTAGAGGCTGCTGCGGATCACGCCATGCGCCACTTCCTCACGCACATCCATGTCGCGCGGCTGCAGGGCGAGTGTGGGTTGCGGACCATCGAGGCGCACGATCGCGCGGTTGGCCTGGTCCTTGTCGAAACGGAAACCGCGCAGGCTACCGCCGGGGCCGAGCAGGAAGTCGAATTCCTGACCGGGGTGGATGTTGTGCAGCGCGGACTTCGCGTCGCCGGCGGCGTCCATCACCTTCTGCAGATCGGTGAGGCTGAGCCCGCGGCCACTGAAGATGTCCGACAACGTCTGCCCCGGCTGCACCCGCACCACCTGCCAGTCGTCCACGGTGGAAACCGCCGGATTGACCGCGGGCAGCTTCGGCAGCGGCAGCGGCAGCAGGGTATGCGCTTCCGCCGTGGGCGCGGGCTTCATCGCGGTAGCCCAGGCCGGCATGATGAAGCCGGAGAGCAGCGTCACCATCAGTGCGGTGCCGGCCAGCACCCAGCGTTCGCGATGCCAGTGGATCGGCGTGGTGGATTCCGAACGGTCGAACGACCAGTGCGCACAGCGTTCGTAGAAGTTGATGTGCCGGCGCTGTGCCTTGCGGCAGATGGCCTGCTTGCGTGCACGGAGCCCCCCCCGGATTTTTCCACTCATGCTGCGCGAGCCTCGTCGTACAAAGTAACAAACCCGCGTACCATAGTCGTCGTGTGACAAGTGCGTCAATGCCTTTCCCATCAAGGGTTTGCGCTGGGTTTTTGGTTAACGCACAATTAACGCTGAAACGTGATTGCCATCCCGTGAATGGCTGTCATGGCAACCATAACCCCGAGGGATGCATGAACGAACCCGAGCAGGCGCTGGCCGCGATCGCGCGCGGCGCCGACGAAATCATCAAGCGTGAGGATCTGCTGGAGCGGCTGAAGAGCGGCCGTCAACTGCGCATCAAGGCCGGCTTCGATCCCACCGCGCCGGACTTGCATCTCGGCCATACCGTGTTGCTCAACAAGATGCGCCAGTTCCAGGACCTGGGGCACCAGGTGATCTTCCTGATCGGCGACTTCACCGGCATGATCGGCGACCCCACCGGCAAGAACGTCACCCGCAAGCCGCTCACCCGCGAGGATGTGCTGAAGAACGCCGAGACCTACGCCGCGCAGGTCTACAAGGTGCTCGACCGCGAGCGCACCGAAGTGCGCTTCAATTCCGAGTGGTTCGGCAAGATGGGCGCGGCCGACATGATCAAGCTCGCCGCGCAGCACACCGTGGCGCGCATGCTCGAGCGCGACGATTTCGCCAAGCGCTATGCGGCGCAACAGCCGATCGCGATCCACGAGTTCCTCTACCCGTTGGTGCAGGGCTACGACTCGGTGGCGCTGGAGTGTGACGTCGAGCTCGGTGGCACCGACCAGAAGTTCAATCTGCTGATGGGGCGCGGCCTGCAGGAACACTTCGGGCAGAAGCCGCAGATCGTGCTGACCATGCCGCTGCTCGAAGGCCTGGACGGTGTCAACAAGATGTCGAAGTCGCTGGGCAACTACATCGGCATCGACGAGCCCGCGATCGACATCGTCACCAAGACCATGAAGATCGACGACGCATTGATGTGGCGCTGGTTCGAGCTGCTCAGCTTCGAAGTGTCGCTGGACGAGCTGGCGCGCCTGAAGCGTGAGGTGGAAAGCGGTGGGCTGAACCCGCGCGACGCCAAGCTGCGCCTGGCGCACGAACTGGCCACGCGCTTCCACGACGCGGCGGCTGCCGAGCAGGCCATTGCCGGCTGGCATGCGGTGGTACGTGGAGAGGGTGACACCTCGCTGCTTCCACTCAGCGAGATTGCGGCGCCTGTCGAGGGCCTGCGCTTGCCCGCGCTGCTCACCGCGGCGGGACTCACTGCCAGCAACTCCGAGGCGAACCGCAAGCTCAAGGAGCGCGCGGTGCGCATCGATGCGGAAGTGGTGGAAGACGCGCAACGCGTATTCACCGCCGGCTTCGAAGGCGTGCTGCAGGTGGGCAAGCGCAACTTCGCCAGAGTGCGGTTGACCGGCAGTTGAGCGCTGCGCGTGACCTTGCAGGAATGTTTCGCGCAGGATCAGAGGCTTGTGCGAAAGAGTGAGAGTTTTTCGAAGAAATCGCTTGCCAAGGTCCGGGTGCCTCCCTAGTATTCGCCGCCCCGCTGCTGCATCGGCACGGCGCCCCAACAGCTCGCTGAAATCAAATCTTCACGAGACTGTTGACGGCCTGAAAGAACGATGTAGAATGGGCGGCTCACCGGGACGAAATGTCCCCTGGCGGAAGGTTCCGCGGTGAAGTGATCTTTGACAGTGTGCACAGGTGAATTGTGTGGA
>NZ_JBFOHK010000001.1:830451-1513642 GCF_040812335.1 Rhodanobacter lycopersici | reverse complement strand
CTCGACCGATACATACGAAAACATGCCAAGCTGCTGGACGTCGGGGCTGCGCATCGGATCAGGCGGTCAGTGATTGAGAGCGTCTATGACCGCGGCGGCGCGCTGAGGTTTCTCGACAGCCTGTTAGTACGCCTGCTCCTCTTCCGTTTCACTAAATCCGGCTTTTCACCTGAGCGCTTGTCCTGCCGATAGCCAAGGTCCGCACGATCAGAAAAGCCAGCAGCGGAATGGCAATCGCGTAGACGTACTGCGTCCGCGACACGCCGATGCCGAACGGAAACCAGATGTCTGACACGCCGATCGTGTCGAGCAGCTCGCCGCCGAACAGCGCGACCACGACCGAGGCCAACGTGGCGAGCGCCAGGATCCGCATCGGGCCGCTGCGGACCATGTGCGCGCCGATCACGACAAACAGCGCGATTGATCCGAGCCGGCTGATGCTTGTCCACATTGTCGAGTGGATCGCGACGCCGATGATTCCGGCGACCGCCAGTGTCAGCGCTGCAACGTCGATACTGCGCCACGGACGCGGGCACCAGCGGTTCCATGCCCATGTCCAGGTGGCCACCGTCGGTATCCACATCACCGACGCCAGCCACGCGTAGGTGGCCACGCTTTGCAGGTCGGTCCATGCGGTGATGGCATTGTTGAGGCGCCGGGCTGCCATCAGTGCGAGCGCGATGCTGGCGAAAGCCAGGAAGCCCTTGCGAATGCTGCGCGACCAATACGCGAGCGCCAGGCCGATGAGTGCCAGCATGGCGATCGGCTCGACCACCTCGACGATGTAGCCGGCGATGGTCCGCTGCCACTGCACGCGATGGAGCGCAGCGCTGGTCGGCCGCGGCGCCAGGATGGGCGCGGTGTGCATGCCGCCGCCGTCGGCGCTGCCCGCCGAACTCGGATCCATGTAGGTGCGCACGGCGAGCACGCCACGGGTGCCTGCCGCATCGGGTGGAAGGGCGAACTGCAGCGGCCGCGTGCCGACGACACGCGGGTTCGGGCCGAGCCGGCCCGAACCGCCCAGCAACCGGCCGTTCCAGTACAGCTCGTAGCCGTCCTCGACGAGGGTCGGCCCGAGGATGTCCCACGACGCGTGTCCGGCCGGCACCGTCACCACGCGCCGGTACCAGGCGTAGCCGTGGTAGCCGGGATGACCGTGCGCCATCCAGCCGCCCACGTAATCGGGCAGGCCCACGTCGCCGTCGTGGCTGCCCGGCGGGGCGGTCATGTCGACCGTCTCCCAGTCGCTGTCGTCCGTAGCGGCGTCCGCCCAGCGCGGGTCGTCGCCGACATGGAAGCGCCAGGAGCCATCGAGCAGGCTGGCGGCAGCGCGCAGCGCCGGCGGATCGGGGCGGCCGCCGCCCGCCAGGTCGGCGATCACGATGACCAGGGCCAGCAGCGTCGCCGCGGCGATGCCGATGAACAGCTTGCGTTGTGTCGAGTCGATCGGCGGCATGGTCGGAGGTGTCGATTCGGATGTCTTGGGCAACGGTGGCAGGTTCACTTATGGAGCCCAAGCCAGCGCACCCCGCGATACGAATCCGCCACCACCCATGCCGCCGCCGTCAGCACCCAGGTCGCATACGTCTCGCCCCAGTTGAAGGCGCTGACATGGCCGGCGGCGACCATGGGCAGCCAGATCAACAGCAGGAACAGGCCCATCATCAGGGCCGAGAGGGTGGCGGCCAGCCGGGCGAGCAGGTTGAGGAGGATCGCCGCGCCGGCGGCAAGGTAGGCGGCGCCGGTGAAGTAGGCCCAGAACACCGGTGCGTGCAGCCAGTGGGGAATCAGCGGGGCGGTGAGGCTGAGATAGACGTAGTGCGAGAAGCCGAAGGCGATCAGCGCCAGGCCATAGAGCACGCGTGCCATGCGCAGGCCCCGGTCGCCGACGGCGAAGCCGAGCCGGCGCCGGTCTGCGTCGGTGGCGAACCATGCATGCAGTACCCATGTGGCCGCCACGATCACCGCCATCTCGCCGCAGTATTGGTACGAGCCTTCCGTGAGAGGCGCCCGGGCGATCAGCGGCAGCTTGAACACCAGCAGCCACAGCAGCGCGTAGAAGAACAGCACGCGCGCGGCCAGCGAGGTCGAGCGTGGCCAGAGCAGGCCGAGGCCGCACGCCAGCGAAACCACGGCGCAGAGATAGGCCAGGAGCCTTGCGGCTGGTACATGATCGAACACCGGCTGCCATATCACGGTGAATCCGCCCCCGATCAGGCCCAGCAGGCCGAGGGCGATCAGGGTCGCCGCAAACACGGCATGCCCTATGCTGGCGATGCGCATGGCTTGATCCTCGCGGAAGATAAAGGATGTCAGGGGCAATTCCGGTGCATCGAACAGTACGACATCTCGGCCTGGCTTTTCTTGTGGCAGGCCTGCTGGCCCTGGGCGGCTGTGCCACCGCGCCGCCGCGCAACAGCCAGAACATCTGCCAGGTCTTCGACCAGTACCCGGGCCGGTACCGCGATGCCCGTGCGATACAGAAGCGCTGGGGTATCCCGGTCAATGTGCTGATGGCGTTCGTGCGGCGGGAGTCCGATTTCCGCGAGAAGGCCAAGCCTGCCCGGCCGCACTTCCTGTTCATCCCGCTGCCGCGCCGGTCCAGCGCCTATGGCTACGCGCAGGCGCAGCGGCCAGTGGCGGCATGATCGCCACCTGCTGCAGACCGCCGATACCGTCGACCGCCTCGCTCGCGAGTACGGCGCCCAGCTGCAGCGCTGCAGGTAGGGTCGAAAGGTGCCAGGGATATTTTTGGGGCGCTCCCGAAAGAAGTGGGGTCAGACGGTTTAGCGCGCCAGCGACTCCTCCACCGCACTGAACGCCGACTTCCCGCCCAGCCGCTCGTCCGGCATGCCGGTGGCGAACCACACCACACCCGTGCCGCGCTTGCGGTCCACCCACAACCCGGCCTGCAGCCCGTAGGCGGAGCCGGAGTGGCCCACGCGCGCCACGCCGTCGCCGAACGGGTCGTCGCGGCAGCCTTGCACCGGCGTGGCCAGCGTCTGCACGGCGAGGCCGTAACGGCAGAAGAAGCCTTGATCGACGTCGCCGCCGTCTTCCTCCCAGGTCAGGCCGCCACCGGGGCGGTATTGCCACTCCGGGGTGATCATCGCCTGGATGGAACTCGGCTTGAGCAGGCGCCTGCCGTCGACGCTGCCGTTGCCGAGCAGCAGCTCGCCGATGCGCGCGAGGCCCTTGGCAGAAATGCGCAGGCCGCCTTGTGGCGAGAACAGCGCGCCGTTGGTGCCGACGCGCCAGCGTGACAGGTCGCAGCTGCCGTCGCTGGCCGGCGTCACCGGGCAGGCGGGCTTGCGGCCGTGGTTGTTGTCCTTCACCGGCTGGCCGTCGGCGTCGTACAGCACCACCGCGCGGGCCGCGGTGGCGTCGCTGCACAGCGCCCAGTTGAAGCAGGCGGCTATGCCCAGCGGGCGTAGCACCAGCCGCGCCATCAGCTGGTCGAAGCGCTCGCCGGTGGCGCGCTCCATGATCTGTGCTACCAGCGGGAAGTTGAGGTTGGTGTAGTGGAAGTAGCTGCCCGGTGCGTGTTTCGTGTCCCAGGCGCGCGGGTCCATGACGATGTCGCGCAGCTTGCCGCCCAGCGGCGTCTGCCAGTAGCCGGCGGCGTCGGTGAGGCTGGAGCGGTGCGACAGCAGCATGCGCAGGGTGATCGGCACCTGCGGGAAGGCCGGGTTGCGCAGCCGCCAGCCGAGCAGGGTGGATGCATCCGCATCCAGGTCGAGCTTGCCCGCCTCCACCAGCCGCATCACGCCCAGGGTGGTGACCATCTTGGAGATCGAGGCGACGCGCACCGGGTCGTCGGCGCTGACCTTGCGGCCGGTGGCCTTGTCGGCATAGCCGTGCACGCGGATGGCGGTGATGCCGTTGCGGTCGAAGGCGACGCGCACCGTGGCGACGGGGCCGCCGGCCCACGCGCCGGCGCTCGGCAGGAGCAGCAGGCAGGCGATCCAGCGCAGGGCCATGGAGAACGGATGCGGGCTCACGTGTTTGATGTGGAACCGGGGTTGGGTTCTGATGTAATCCCACATTTCCCGAAACCGGGCAAATAATCCAGGGGGCGCAAAAATGGTGTCGGGGACAATTTCGCTGCATCGAACGGTCCGGCGCCTCGGTCTGGTTCTTTTGGCCGTCGGCCTGCTGGCCCTGGGCGGCTGCGCCACCGCGCCGCCGCGCAACAGCCAGAACATCTGTCAGGTTTTTGACCAGTACCCGGGCTGGTACCGCGATGCCCGCGCGGCGCAGAAGCGCTGGGGTACCCCGGTCAATGTACTGATGGCGTTCGTGCGGCGGGAGTCCGGTTTCCGCGAGAAGGTCCGCCCGGGACGGCCGCACTTCCTGTTCATCCCGTTGCCGCGCCGGTCCAGCGCCTACGGTTACGCGCAGGCGCAGGACCCGGTATGGCGGGAGTACCTGAAGGAGAACGGCCGCTGGTTCAAGAGCCGCAAGAGCATGGACGACTCGCTCGATTTCCTCGGCTGGTACACCGACCGCATCCATCGCGAACTGGGCATCTCCAAGTGGGATCCAAGGCATTTGTACCTGGCCTACCACGAGGGCATCGGCGGTTATCGCAGCGGGCATTGGCGGCATGATCGCCACCTGCTGCAGACCGCCGATGAGGTCGACCGCGTCGCCCGCGAGTACGGCGTGCAACTGCAGCACTGCAGGTAGCGGAAGCCGCGATGGTTCCGATGGCGCTCCCGGCTTCCCACCGTTCGTGCTGAGCGCAGCCCGCGCAGCGGGCGGAGTCGAAGCGCCGCCATTCCCCGCGTGCGGCCCCTCGGGCCTGCGCTCAGGATGAGCGGTGCGCGAGGAAAAGATGCCGGGGGCGTTTTCCCGGTATTTTCCGGAGACTTGTCCAACGCGGGACCGACGCATGCTTTTACGCGGAACAGCTTCCCGCCCATCCTTGCCGCGCAATGTCCGCCTGCTGATCGGCACCCGCGCCGCGCGCAGCTTCGGGCAGGGGGCGATGGTGGCGGCGTTCGCGCTGTATCTGCATGCGCTGGGCTGGGCCGGCACGACGATCGGTGCGGTGCTGATGGGGGCGCTCCTGGCGGGCAGCGTGCTCACCCTGGTCGTGGGTCCGCTCAGCGATCGCGGGCATCGGCGGCGGTTCCTGCTCGGCTATGAACTGCTGCAGGTCGCAGTGGCGCTGGTAGCGATGGCGACCACGCTGCCATGGCTGCTGACCGTGGCGGCGGTCATGGGCGGCTTCGGGCGCGGGGCCAATGGCGCGGCGGGACCGTTCTCGCCGGTGGAACAGGCGTGGCTGTCGCACGAGTTGCCGATGGCGCGGCGCGGCCGGGTATTCAGCTTCAACACCGCAGTGGGCTTCTTCGGCATGGCGGGTGGGGCATTGCTGGCTGCGCTGCCGCCGTGGCTGTCCGGTCATGCCATGACGCCGGGCGATTACCGCCTGCTGTTCGCGCTGCCCCTGCTCGGTTCGCTGGTCAGCCTGGGATTGCTGCTGGCCACGCGGGAGATCGCGTTGCCCGCATCGGTGCCGGACCCGGCCGCGCAGCTGACCGTACGCCGGCGGGAGAACGGTCTGCTGCTGCGGCTGGTGCTGGTGAACGCGCTCAACGGTTTTGGCGTCGGCATGGTCGGGCCGCTGGTGGCGTACTGGTTCGCGCTCAAGTTCCATCATGGCCTGGCGGAGATCGGCCCGGGCATGGCCCTGGGGTTCCTGCTCGGGGCGGCCGGTTCGTTGCTCGCCGGGCGGCTGGCGGTACGGGCCGGCGTGGTGCGCTCGGTGGTGCTGATGCGCGCGACGGGCATCGTGCTGTTGCTGCTGATGCCGCTGGCGCCCTGGTTCTGGCTGGCGATGCTGCTGTATGCCCTGCGTGGCGCGTTCAACCGCGGCACCGCCGGCGTGCGCCAGGCGCTGGCCACCGGATTGACTGGCGATAGTCGCCGTGGCCTGGCGAGCAGCCTGCAGAGCATTTCGATGCAGGTTCCGCGGGCGGCCGGGCCAGTGTTGGCTGGTGCCTTGTTCCATGCGGGCTACCTCAGCTTGCCGTTCGTGATCGGCGCGGCGTTCCAGTGTGCGTACGTGGTGCTCTACGCACGTTTCTTCGGGGCGCACGAGGCGGCACGGGCGGAAACGGGCTGAGCGCCGTGCCGGCAGGGCCATTCAGCAGACAGCTTGTCGCTAGTAGGATGGGGCGTTGCCGTGGGCCGTCAGTGGCCCGCGGGATCCTCGAACCCTGCCAACGGATACCTTCCATGAACATGCATCGCTCCCTGCTCGTCGCTGCACTGGCCGCCACCGCTGGCCTTTCCCTTGCCCCCGTGACGCCGGCGCAGGCCGCCACCACCCCGGTTGCCAGCACCGCGCTGGGCGGCAACCCGGTGCCGGGCGTGTGCATGCTTTCGCGCGAGGAGGTGTTTGGCGCGTCCAAGGTGGGGCAGGCGGCGAGCGAGCGGCTGAAGCAGCTGGCGACGCAGCAGCAGTCGCTGCTGGAAAGCCAGCGCAAGCCGCTGGACGCCGAGATCCAGGCCTTCCAGCAGAAGTCGTCCACGCTTACCGAGGCGCAGCGCCAGCAGCAGGGCCAGGCGCTGCAGCAGCGCATGCAGGCGTTCCAGGGCCAGGTGAACCAGCTCGACCAGCGCATCCAGCTGACCCGCGGCAAGGTGATGCAGGATATCGGCCAGCAGGCGCAACCCCTGGTCGAGAGCGCCTACAACAGCCACCGTTGCGGCCTGCTGCTGAACCGCGACGCGGTGCTGGGCGGCAACATCACCAATGACCTTACCGGCGAGGTGATCCGCGGCCTGGACGCGAAGATCACCACGCTCAACTTCAACCTGGAACCGGCGCCGAGCGGAACCGGCAAGTAAGCACGCCGACCCGATGATGAGCAGCGCGGGCAGGACGGGCACGTCGGTGCTCATGCTGCCCGGCATCGGCGACTCCGGGCCGCAGCATTGGCAAACCCTGTGGGAGGCACGGAATCCCGTCTTCCGCCGGGTGATCCAGCGCGACTGGGACCACCCGGTGTGCGCCGAATGGGCGATCGCGCTCGAGCAGGCGGTAGCCGGTGCCGGTGCCGGTGCCGTGCTGGTGGCGCACAGCCTGGGGGCCCTGCTGGCGACGCACTGGGCGGCCGCCACGAAGCTGCGCATCAAGGCCGCCTTGCTGGTGGCCGTGCCCGACCCCGCGGGGCCGGCCTTTCCCGTCGAAGCCGAGGGCTTCGTCGTCACGCGGCGGCCGCTGCCGTTCCGCAGCATCGTGGTGGCGAGCCGCAACGATCCCTATGCCAGGTTCGCCTGGTCGCAGGCCTGCGCCGCGGCGTGGGGCAGCGAACTGGTCGACATCGGCGACGCCGGCCACATCAATGCAGCCAGCGGGTTCGGCGAGTGGCCGCAGGGCCAGGCGTTGCTGCGGCGCTTGATCGCGGTGGCGTGACGGCGTGCCAGTGAGGCGCAGGGCGATGCCACACGCACCGGGTGGCTGCTGCTTGTTTGCCTCGGTCATCAGATACGGCGCGTTGTGGCCGCACCGTTTATCGCATAGGCGGGCATGGCTCCAGGATCCTCAACACAGCCTGCTTGTAATTCCGGCGGATTGAATCAGGCCATTTCTCTTGGTTACTTCGCTGTGGGCCAGCACAGAAAAGTGGCTCGGGCGCCGGCAGGCGTCCGAAAGGGCGCCGCAGGCGAGCCGGGTTGCGGTAGCGCTGGTGCGATGCGCACACAGCAGCGCTTCGTTGTAAGAGCCTGTTCAATATCTCCGTGTGGCCCGGGCCGGGTAGGAGCGCACCCTGTGCGCGATGGCTTTGATGCCTGATCGAAGCATCATTGCTCCGGCCCCAAATGGTTTCATCCCGTGTCCTTCGATTCCGCTTTGCTACGCTCAGGACGAACGGTGCGCGCATCCTATTTGCGGACCGGAGCAATAGAGCATTCGCGCACAGGGCGCGCTCCTACAGCTTGGCATCCGTGGGCCATGCGGAGATCGTGAACAGTCTCCAAGACTCCCGCGAGGCCACGCTCTCACTCCAACCTTGTTCCGCGACAAAAGGGACAACGCGAAGCCGGTGCTAAAGTGACCGGCCCGTCCCCCGCGTGGAGTCCTCCCATGAGCAGCAGCGCCATCTACCCCATCGGCACCCCCGGCATCCCCTGGGGCCCGGCCGAGGTCGCCGCCTGGCGCGGCCGCCAGACGCGCAGGCGCAGCTACGCGGACGAGGTGCAGGGTCGCATCGAGGCGCTGCGCGCGCACTTCGATGTCGGCGAATACGGCCGCTTGGAATACGCGCCGGACAGCTATCCGCTCTATGCCGTGCGCAGCCGCGACTGGAATACGGCACTGCCCGTGATGCTGGTGACCGGCGGCGTGCACGGCTACGAGACCAGCGGCGTGCACGGCGCGCTGCAATTCCTCGAGCGCGACGCGGTGCGCTACGCGGGCCGCATCAACCTGCTGTGCGTGCCCTGCGTCAGTCCCTGGGGCTACGAGCGCATCCACCGTTGGAACCCCGATGCGCTGGACCCCAACCGCAATTTCCGCGAGCACAGCCCCGCGCGGGAATCGGCGGCGCTGTGGGGCCTGCTGGCACCGTTGCGCGACACGGCGCGCACGCACATCGACCTGCACGAGACCACCGACAGCGACGAGAGCGAGTTCCGTCCCGCACTGGCGGCGCGCGACGGCAAGCCGTTCGAGCCGGGCACCATCCCGGACGGTTTCTACCTGTGCGCGGACAGCGCGCAGCCGGAACCCGCTTTCCAGCAGGCGGTCATCGCGGCGGTGGCCAAGGTCACCCATATCGCGCCGGCCGATCCCGATGGCACCATCATCGGTTCGCCGGTGGTGGCGCATGGCGTGATCGAATACGACTGCCGCAAGCTGGGTCTGTGTGCCGGTATCACCGACGCGCGCTACAGGACCACCACCGAGGTCTATCCCGACAGCCCGCGCGCCACGCCCGCGCAGTGCAATGATGCGCAGGCGGCGGCGATATGCGCGGCGATCGACTACGCGCTGGCTTCCGGCGGTCGCGCTGTCTGATGGTTTGGGATGGGTTTGCAGGCTTTCGTCGATGCATGTGTTCCCTTTGACGGCAGGCTGTCGCGCCGTCGCTGGGCATGTTGATGCAGTGCTGCCGGTCGGCCGGCAAGGCCGGCCGGTTGCTTCCGGAGCAGAGGTGCGCAGTCATGGCCAAGCGGGAAATCAGGGCTTACAAGCAGTCGGGTGATGCCCGCTGGTACGCCGGCGAGGTCAAGTCGCACCTGGTCGGCGTCGGCGCAAGCAAGCGCGAGGATTTCGAAGCCACCGATACATCCAATGGCGTGTGCTTCGGCCTGAGCATCTGGTGGATCATCAAATCCGCGAACCATGTGGATTTCTGGAGCTGGATGTCCGGCCCGGGCCAGCAGGTGGCGGACATCAAGGCGATGTTCCGGGCGCAGCGAGGGGAGCACGACTTCACCCGCTTCGACGAGGCTGACAAGAAGATCCGCGCCGACACCGGCATGGCGAAGCAATGCAAGGTGCTGATGAACCAGGGTACGGAATTCAAGCACTCCGGCTACTACTACATTTCGCTGCGTGGCCAGTTCGGCAACTCCGCCGACGCCAGCGGGCACGCCATTGCGGCGCACATCAACCCGAATGGGGTTTGCCGCTACTTCGATCCAAATGTAGGCGAGTACGAGACGGACACCCTGCAGGAGACGCTGGTGGAGCTCTCGCAGCTGGTCCGTGGCTACAGCATCCGCGACTTGAAGATCTATTGGTGCTGCTGGGCTTAGGCAGGATCCGCCATGTTCCCGCCATCGATACGGACGGGCCGGCGGCGATCGCTGCATGCCCCTCCGGCGGCTTGGCATTGGCACCCCATGCAGCATAGGCTGATCGTTCCCCGCCATAGCGACGCGAGCCCGCCATGAAATTCCTGCTGATGGTCTACAGCGACGACACCTTGCTGGACGCCCTGCCACCGGGCGAGTTCGACACGCGCATGCATGCCTGCATCAAGCACGCGGACGAGCTGCGCGCCGAGGGGCGGCTGATCGATGCACAGCAGCTGGAAGCACCGGCCAGCGCAAAGGCGGTGCGCATCCGCCTGGGCAAGACCACGGTACTGGACGGCCCGTTCGCGGAGACCAAGGAATACCTTGCCGGCTTCAACCTGGTCGAGGCGGACAGCATGGAGGAGGCGGTGCGCATGGCCGCCGAGCTGCCATGGGCGCAGACCGGTTGCATCGAGGTGCGGCCGATACGCGATTTCGAGGCGGTGCGGCGGCGCGTGGGCGCCTGATCGCCACGCCTGGGCCTCCTCAGCGGGCCTAGTGCCGGACGAGTTCCGACTCGATCACGGTGTCCAGCACGTAGGCGGCCGTCGGGGTGTCGGGGGGGCGATGCTTCAGTGTGTAGCGCGTCACCCGCAGTATGTTGTGCACGCCGGGCTCGTGCGTGTAGCCCTCGATCGGCTGCAGCAGCAGATGCCAGTTGCCGGGCGTGCTGGTCTTGAGGCCGTTCGCGTCGTAATGGACTTCGCGCACGTCGAGGCATTGCGAGCTTGGCATCCGCGGGTGGTTGCACGGCACGGCCTGCGGCGCCACTTCGAGGTACTCGGTGACGCCGGGGCCGCCGTAGCGGGTTTCGGGCGTGGGTATGCCGGTGAAGACCAGGGTGTCGCCGGCGGTGGTGCGCAATTGCAGCAGCGGGGTGCCGCCGCTGCGCGTGGTGGTGATCGTGGGCCTGATGCTCAGGCGTACGCCGATCAGGCTGTCCAGCCGGTTCAGCGCGAAATTGGCGCAGGCCATCATGGTGTGCATCATCGGGCCGACCACGAGCTGCCCGTTCACGATGCGATAGCCGCCGCCCATGCCGTTGCAGCTGTTGCGCACGCTGATGCGGTCACTGCCGAAATCCAGTTGCAGCGGTTTGTCCGGGCGCACGAACAGCGCGTCGATGCGCTGGCCGTAGCGATCGGTGGCCTGCGTCAGTTGCCAGTGGTAGCCGCTGAGCAGCGCGGCATCCGGCGTGGTGGCGCCCGATGCCGTGCCGGGTGCAGCGCGGCGCGCCGGCGTCGCCCGGGTGCTGCTGGCGGCCGGCGTGGAGGCACAGGCGGCGAGGGCCAGCGGCAGCAGCAACAGATGGATGCGCATGGGGTTCTCTCCGCGAGGGGCGCAATGCCACGAGCATATGCCATGCGCCGTGTTACGGCGATGTCGCGGCGGCTGGCCGTCCGGCGCATGCAGCGCCGCGCCCGTTGTCGGACAATGCCGCTCCTGTCCGCGACGTGAGCGCTGCGAGGTAGTCATGCTGAAGATGGTCGGTTTCGACGGTGACGACACGCTGTGGCGCAGCGAGGACTATTACCGCGATGCTAACGCCGAGTTCGCCGCCATCGTGGGCGCCTACGCCGACCTCGCCGACAGCGCGGTGCACGAGCGCATGCTGGCCACCGAGCGGCAGAACCTCAAACTGTTCGGTTATGGCGCCAAGGGCATGACGCTGTCGATGGTGGAAACCGCGATCGCGCTCAGCGCAGGGTGCATCAGCGCGCAGGACATCCATCGCCTCGTGGCGGTCGGCAAGCGCGTGCTGCAGCATCCGGTGGAACTGCTGCCCGGCATCCGCGAGGCGGTGGCGGCGGTGGCCGAGCGGCATGCGGTGGTGCTGATCACCAAGGGCGACCTGTTCCATCAGGAGAAGAAGGTGGCCGAGTCGGGGCTGGCCGGGCTGTTCCGCCGCATCGAGATCGTCTCGGAGAAGGACGCCGCCACCTATCGTCGCCTGCTCGACGAGTTCGACATCGCGGCGAGCGAGTTCGCGATGGTGGGCAACTCGCTGCGCTCGGACATCGAGCCGGTGCTGCGCCTCGGCGGCTGGGGCGTGCACATGCCCTACCACGTGACCTGGGCGCACGAGCTGGAGAACGGCCTGGACGCCGGTGACGCGCCGCGCATGCGCACGGTGGCGAACGCGGCGGAGATCCCCGCCGCGCTGGTGCAGCTGGGCACATTGGCCGCGGCTTGATGGCGACAACGCCGCGCCTGGTGCTGGACACCAATGTCTGCCTCGACCTGTTCGTGTTCGGCGACGGGCAGTGCGCGGTCTTGCGCGAGGCGTTGCGCACCGGCGCGGTGGAAGCGGTGACCGACGAAGCCTGCCGCGCCGAGTGGCTGGCGGTGCTGGGCCATCCGCAACTGGCGCTGGATGCGGTGCGCCGCGAAGCGGCGATGGCCGCATTCGATGAGCAGATGCACCGGTTGCCGGCATCGGAGCGGCGGCTTGTTCCTCCGGCGCTGCGCCTGCCGCGCTGCGCCGATCCCGACGACCAGAAGTTCCTCGAACTGGCCCTGGCCTGCGGTGCGCAGTGGCTGCTCAGCCGCGATCGCGAACTGCTGAAGCTGGCGCGGCGCACGCGGCGCGAGCACGGCTTCGATATCGTCACGCCGCGAGGCTGGGCGGAGACTCAGGCCGGATCGGCGCCCGCTTCATCCGTGAAGCCGGTGTAGTTCTCGGGGAATACCGGCGCGCCGTCCTCTTCCAGCGCCAGCACCGCGGCCAGCGCGTCATCGGCGGCGCGTTCGGCCACGTCCTGGTAGCGGAAGCTGCGGTTCTCGCAGATCGCGTAGTACACCGGGAAGCCGTGGCCGTGCGGCACCACGGCCAGCCAGGCCGTGTAGCGCGAGCCTTCGAGGCTGGCGCCGGAGCGCACGGTGTAATCCGGGAATTCGCGTTCAGCCATCGTTGTCGTCCGGAAAGATCGGGCAGGGGGCAGACAGTGTACGCGCTGCGTAGACGGTGGTTGTGCCAGGTTGCGTGCATCGCGGCTGCCGAAGAATGCCATGCCTGTGCCGTATCGCATCGATTGCCCGTATTGCGGCGAAATCATCGAGCTGTCGCTGGACGACTCGGTGGCGGACCAGTGCTACATCGAGGACTGCGCCGTGTGCTGCCGGCCCATTGCATTGGCGGTGGCGTTCGACGCGGACGGCGTGCCGCGGGTGCAGGCGGCGCGCGAGGACGAAACCTGAGGAGTGCTCAGTCGTCGAGGCGGACGAGCGCGATGTCCCGTGCCGCCAGCGCGGCGCGGGTGGGCTCGTCGCCGGCGGGCGTCACCGGGCGGCTCAGCTCCCACAGCAGGCTGGCGCGGAAGCCCGCGGCCACCGCATCCTGCGCGGTCCACAGCACGCAGACGTCGCGCGCCAAGCCGCATACCAGCACTTCCTCCACGCCGCGTTCGTGCAGCCAGCCGGCGAGGCCGGTGGCGGGGCGGCTGCCGTGCGGGCCGTGGTTCTCGCGAAAGCCGCTGTAGGAATCTACCTGCGGGTCGCTACCCTTGCGCAGGATCAGGTCGGCCACCGACCAGTCGATGTCCGGATGCAGCGCCGCACCCGGTGTGCCCTGCACGCAATGGTCCGGCCACAGCGTCTGCGGCTGGCCATGCAGCTCGACCTGTTCGAACGGTTGCGTGCCGGGATGCGAACTGGCGAAGGAGACATGCCCCGCCGGATGCCAGTCCTGGGTGGCCACCACGTGGCGGAAGCGGCGCGCGCGCAGCAGGCGGGCGATGCCGGGCACGATCGCGTCGCCCTCGTGGCAGGCCAGCGCGCCACCCGGCATGAAATCCGGCTGCATGTCGACCACGATCAGGGCCGTGCGTTCACTGATGGCGGAAGACATGGCGAGCCTGTGCGCGATCGATGGGGAAGCACCAGTCTAGCGTGCAGGCATAATGCGGGAAGACATGGGCAGGAACGGGGCGCGATGAATTACGACCAATCGTGGATGGGCTATGGCTGGGTCGGCGGCGTGGAAGCCGGCGCGATCAGCCTTGCGGCCGGCTTCGTGCTGTACCTGCTGTTCCACCGGCTGGGCCGTCGCAACGGCTGGAGCGATGGACAGCAGATCGGCTGGGCGTATTTCCTGGCGCTGGTGCTCACCGCGCGCGAGGACATGTGGAACCTGTTCTATTTCAACTACGCGCGGCTGCAGTCGCTGCAGCTGCTGAAGGCCAAGCTGGCCGAGGTGCACGACCCGGATGGCATCGGCACCCGCGCACTGTGCGAGTTGCTTGGCGTCGCGCTGGGCGTGTTCGTGGCCTGGGTGCTGTGCGGCCGGCATTGGCGCCAGCGGATGTAGGAGCAGCCGTAGGAGCGGCTTCAGCCGCGATGCTCTTCGCCGTGGGTCTGAAAAACCTGAAGAGCATCGCGGCTGAAGCCGCTCCTACGCGTTGCTACAGCAGCGGGTCGAACAGCCGCGCCACGTGCATCGCCACCCGGCGCAGGTAGGGCGCATCGAGGTATTCGCGGCTTTCCACTTCGCGTGACCTGGCGAAGTCGGCCCGCAGCATGGCTTCCACCTGGGCGGCGAAGTCGCGGTCCAGCACCAGCGCGGTGGCCTCGAAGTTGAGCCGGAACGAGCGGCTGTCGAGGTTGATGCTGCCCACTGCGGCGCACTCGTCGTCGACCAGCACCACCTTCTGGTGCACGAAGCCGGGCTGGTAGCGGAACAGGCGCACGCCGGCGCGCAGCGCGTGGTGGGCGTGCAGGGTGGAGGCGAGGAATACGGTGCGGTGGTCCGGCCGCGCCGGGATCAGCACGCGTACGTCCACCCCGCGCAACACGGCGAGACGCAACGCGGCGCGCACCGCACTGTCGGGCACGAAATAGGGCGTGGTGAGCCAGATGCGCCGGCGCGCCGCGTTGATCGCGGCCACGAAGAACAGCGAGCCGGTTTCCTGCGCGTCGGCCGGGCCGCTGGCGATGGTCAGCACGCGGGCGTCGCCGTCGGCGGCGGGCGACGGGTGCAGCGGCGGCGGCGCGCCGGTGATCCATTGCCAGTCGTCGGCGAACAGCTGCTGCAGGTCGGCCACCGCGGGACCGCGGATTTCCATGTGGGTGTCGCGCCACGGCGCCAGCGGCGGTTTCAGGCCCAGGTATTCGTCGCCCACGTTGAGGCCGCCGATGAAAGCGCGCACGCCGTCCACCACCACGATCTTGCGGTGGTTGCGGAAGTTGAGCTGGAAGCGGTTGCGCCAGCGGTGGGTGGCGAAGGGATGGATCGCCACGCCGCCGGCGCGCAGCGTTTCCACGTAGTGGCGGGGCAGGTCGTGGCTGCCCACGCCGTCGTACAGCACGCACACGCGCACGCCGGCCGCCGCGCGTTCCAGCAGCGCCTGCTGCATGCGCCGGCCCAGGCCGTCGTCGTGGAAGATGAAGAACTGCACCAGCAGGGTGTGCCGCGCCTCGGCGATGGCGGCAAAGATCGCCTCGAAGGTGGCATCGCCGTCGATCAGCAGGCGCAGGCGATGGCCGGCGCGGAATGGCCGGCCCTGCATCGCCATCAGCGCGGCGTAGCGCCCTTCGCCATCGCCCGCCGTCACAGGGTGCTCGCGTGGCAGCGCGCGGTGGTGGGTGTGGAGGTAGCCGCGGAAGCGGCTGGCGCCGAGGAACAGGTAGGGCAGCAGGGTGAGCTCGGGCAGCAGCAGCAGGACCAGCACCCAGGCGATCGTGCCCTGCGGCGTGCGCGTGTACATCAGTGCATGTGCGGCGGCGAGGACGCCGAGCACGTGCAGCAGCAGGATGACAGAGCCGATCAGGCTGAGAGTCATGAAGGCCGGTTGTGCGCTTTTGGAGCCTGTTCATGCTCTCCAAGCGCCCCGCGCCGGAGGCTGTTTGCAGGCAGGCCAAGGAAGAACGAAGGAGTGGACGTCCGTCCACGACCGAGTGATGACGCAGGCATGCGGGCAAACAGACCCGGCCCGGAGGGTTGCCATCGAGTGGCCGCCATGCGGCAGCGCGCGGCTTGGCCTGCCAGCCAGGCAGGCGCTGCGCCACGCACTACCACCTGGCGGCCACTCGATGACAACGCGGGGTGCTTGGAGAGCATGAACAGGCTCTTATTCCGCCAGCAACTGGTCGGCCACGGCGCGCGCCTGCTGGCGGATTTCCGGCATCGCGGTGGATTCCCACAGCGTACCGCGCAACAGGCTGCCGATGGCGAACAGGCGCGGCCAGACGCCGCCCTCGTGCAGCAGCCGGCCATGCGGCGTCGCCTGGCAGCCCAGTCCCAGCGGATCGGGCAGCACGTGGCGGTTGACCACCAGCTGGCGCATCAGCGGATGCGGAGTGCGCGCCACGTCGAAATCCATGCCGACCGATTGCACCGCCAGTCCCGCCTGCAGTACCTGTAGCGCGCCACCGCCGTGGGGGCGCAGCTCTAGGCGCAGGCCGTCGCCGTCGACATCGGCGGCTTGCAGGTGGCCGCGCAGGCGACGCAGGCGCCCGTCGCGCTCCAGCGCGGCGAGGCTCGCATGCACCGGCGGCGGCATGCGGTGACGCACGCGCTCCCAGGCCCAGCGTGCATGGCGCTGGAAGCGCGTGCGTTGCTCCATGGGCAGCTCGGCCCACAGCGCCGGGATGTGCGGACGCAGGCTGTCGATCACGCTGCGCCAGTCCTCTTCCTGCGCGATCGCCTCGCGCAGCAGGCGCAGCCAGCGATGCACGTCGGGGGCGTCCAGCATCGCCTCGATCAGTTCCGCGCTGTCGCCACTGGGCAGCGCGGTGGTGCGCAGGTGCGGCTCGGGCAGCAGGCCGTGGCGCGAGATGGCGGTGAAGCGGGTGTCGGGCCAGCGCGCGGCCAGTTCCAGCAGCACGTCGACGGCGGTGAGGCCCAGGCCGATCACCGCCACGTGGGCGGGTGCCACGGCGGGCGGCGCAGCCAGCAGCGGCCAGGGATCGACCACATAGCGGCCGCTGGCCAGTGCTTCCGCGTCGACGCCGGCCAGGGGCTGCGGCGGCAGGGTGCCGATGGCCAGCACCGCGGCATCCACCCGGCGGGTTTCCTCGCCGCGGAACACGGTGACGCCATCGGCCTCGGGCACCACGGCGTCGGCGGCGAACGGCACGACCTGCACGTCGTGGCCGTGCACCTTGCCCAGCGCCATCGCACGCGCCACCTCGGCCTCGAGGTAGTCGCCGTAGCACCGGCGCGGCAGGAAGTCGGTGCCGGCGACCGATGGATCCTCGCGCTGCATGAAGTCGAGGAAGCCCTGCGGCTTGCCGGCGAACATGCCCATCGAGGCCGCGCGCACGTTGAGCAGGTGATGGTCGGAGCGGGTGGCGTAGGCCACGCCGCGCGCCAGCGCGCCGCCGCCGGTGTACCAGTCCAGGTGAAGAGGGTGCGGCGGCCGGCGTTCCAGCAGCTCGCCGAGGAGCGCGGCGGCCGCGGCGCCGCCGCCGATGATGGCGACACGTCGATGCATGCGTTGCTCCGAAGCGGGAGGTCAGGGCGTCAGCTGGCCGGCGAACGTGCCGCGTTGCACCTGCGCGAACCATGCGGACACATCCTCGCATGGTTCGCCGGCGCGATGGTCCGGCAGTTCGCCGCCATAGACGTGCAGCGTGTAAGCGGTGTCGTGCCGCGACAGATTGCGGCAGCGGTGCGCCAGATTCGCGTCGCGCTCGAACCAGCTGGCATCGCCCGGCCCCAGCCAGTTGCGGCCCAGCGCATTCAGTTCGCCGTTGTGCGGATCGCGGCGGTACGACTGCCATTCCAGCGCGCCGTGCAGGGGCAGTTCCAACCCCCAGCGGTCGGCGTGATCGAGCAGCGGCATGCGCTGGCCGGGCGGCCAGGCCCGCACCAGCACGCGCAGCGACGGCTGCCGGCGCTCGGCCAGCAGCCAGCGGCCGGCGTTGCGCTGGCGACGGTGCATCGAGGCCAGTCGGGCGGACAGTGCGGACGCATCCTGATGCACCACACTGCCGAGTTCGCGCGCCATCGAAGCCAGGTCGGGATGTTCGACACGACCGTGTTCGAGCGCGATGTTGCGCAAGGTCTTCAAGCTGTGCACGTACTTGCCCATGCGGAGCTCGACGTTTGGAACGGCGGCCAAGTGGAGCACGCGTGCCGTTAAACGCCCGTAAGACGGCGTGCTGTCGCGGCATGACTTCCGCACCATGCGCGCCATGCACATACTTGCGAAGCTGCGACCTGCGCGATGCCGCGCACGATTGCCGTGGAAGGGCCCGGTCGACATCCGTGTCGCCGGGCCTTCCGCTCCGCTGCGGATCATCCGCTAGAGGTTTTGCAGCACGAAGTTCACCGGCACCCGCGCCCACGCGCGCACCGCGTGGCCGTTCACCATCGCGGGCTGGAAGCGCCAGTGCGCCAGCACCTGTTCGCGCGCGCTGCGATCGAGCACGGCGTGGCCGCTGCCTTGCTCGATTTCAACCTGCAGCGGCTTGCCGGTCTCGTCCACCAGCACGCGCAGCAGCACGGTGCCCTGCATGCGCTGGCGCAGCGCCTGCACCGGGAACTGCAGCGGCGCCGAACGGTAGGCCAGGGTGGCCTCGACCGGTGCGGTGGTGTCGGCGGCATCGTTTGGCGTCGCGCTGGGCGGCGCCACCACCGGCATCGGCTGCGTGCCTTCGGTACTGGGCGTCACCACCGGCGGGGCGATGTCGGGGCGCGGCTGCACGTGCACCGGCATGGGTGGCGGGTGCGGCAGCGGCTTCATTTCGATGGCCGGCGGCTGCGGCACGGGTGGTGGCGGTTCGATGAGCACCACGTGTGCCGCCGTATCCAGCTTCTCCACCAGCGCCAATGCCTGTGGCGCCAGAGGGCGAGTGAGGATCAGCAACGCCGCGAGGTTGAGCGCGATGGCCGCACTGAGCGCGGCGACGCGCGCGGCATCGGGGTGGGGACGAGCAGCAACAGCCAGGCTAGCGGACGACATGAGCGACCTCCTGACGGCTTTCGGGTTGTGGCGTCGGCGACGCTGCACGCGGTGCAGTGGGGACCGCCGCGGACGCGGCTGCAGCGTATGCCTGCGTTTGTGCCCGTGCAAGTGGACGGCTGGGCGTCCATGGGGCATGTGCCCGACAGGTTCTGACATCGCGCCAGTGATGGCCCGAATGGTGGCTGCAAAAAAATAGCCCCGCGGTGAGCGGGGCGGAATGCGGATGACAGGGGGATGGGGAGGCATCCGCCCGGATAGCGTGGCCGTGCCGGCATGGAGGCGGCGTGAAGGCCGGGCTTGCGGGCGCCGATCGGGTGCCCCATGCCGCGGTAGGCAAGCGAGGCCGCTCCGGCTATGGTGCGGGGTGCCCCTCCTGCCTGTCCAAGCCGCCATGACCGCCGCCATCGCCGCCTCGCCGCGCTACCGCCGCGGCGACGAACTCGCCAGCAGCCTGCTGCATGGCCTGGGCATCGTGCTGAGCATCGGCGGCCTCGCCACCCTGGTGGCGTTCGCGGCCCTGCGGGGCGACGCACGCGCGGTGACGGCAAGCGCGGTATATGGCGTCACCCTGGTCCTGTTGTACACCGCGTCCACGCTGTACCACGCGGTGCCCGTGCCCGCGGCCAAGCCGCTGCTGCGCACGCTGGACCATATCGCGATCTACCTGCTGATCGCCGGCACCTACACTCCGTTCACCCTGATCGCCCTGCCGGGCACGTGGGGCTGGAGCCTGTTCGCTGCGGTGTGGACGCTGGCGTTCGTGGGCAGCGTGCTGGAGCTGGGCTGGTTTCGCCGCTACCGCAAGCTGGCGGTGCTGCTGTACGTGGGCATGGGCTGGATCGGCATGCTGGCGTTCAAGCCGCTGGCCGCCCATTTGCAGACGGGTGGCATGGCGCTGCTGATCGGCGGCGGCGTGGCCTATACCCTGGGCGTGCCGTTCTACCTGTGGCGCCGGCTGCCGTACCAGCACACGCTGTGGCATGCCTTCGTGCTCGCCGGCAGCGTGCTGCACTACTTCGCGGTGCTGCTGTACGTGCTGCCTGCGGCAGCCTAGCCGAACAGCATCGCCAGCCCGAACAGCCCGATCATCACCAGCGAGATCACCAGCTTCACCAGCGTGCCGAGCAGCAGGCCGATCCAGGTGCCGATGCCGACGTGGGCCGAACGCAGCACGCTGGTGCCGGAGCAAAGTTCGCCGAGCAGCGCGCCGATGAACGGGCCGAGCAGGATGCCTGGGATGCCGAAGAACATGCCGACGAGGGTGCCCAGCGAGGCGCCCCACAGCGCACGCTTGCTGGCGCCCACGCGCTTGGCGCCCAGCGTGCCGGCGACGAAGTCCACGATCACGGCCACGGCGCCCAGCGTGCCGATCAGCAGCAGCCACCACAGGCCGAGGTGGCGGTAGTCGTCCACCGCGGCGACCAGCCAGATGCCACCGAAGATCATCGGCACGCCAGGCAGCGAGGGCAGGATCGCGCCGACCAGGCCGCCCATGATCAGCAGCGCGCCCAAGGTGTAGAACACGATATCGAACAGCATGCGTGCTCCTTGGCCTTTGCGATCATCCCTGATCGCGGAATCAAACGGGCGGCCATCCATGGCCGCACTCATCAATAATCTTTGCGATCATCCCTGAACGCGAGATCAAACGGGCAGCCATTCATGGCTGCGCTTTTCAATGGCGCAGGCGCTGGGTGAGGCCGCGCAGGAAGTGGCGCAGCAGCTGGTCGCCGCAGGGGCGGTAGTTGGGATGTTCGGGCTTGCGGAACAGCGCGCTGAGTTCCGATTTCGACAACGGGAAGCCCGCGGCGGCGAGGATCGCGTGCAGGTCGTCGTCGCGCAGTTCGAAGGCCACGCGCAGCTTTTTCAGCACCAGGTTGTTGGTGACGCGCTTCGCCACCGGCAGCGGTGGCCGGCTGTCGTCACGGCCGCGCAGGTGCACCACCAGGCCATCGAGGAAATGCGCCATCACCTTGTCGGGACAGTCGCGGTAGCCAGGTTCGTCGTCCTTCTTCAGGAATGCGTCGAAGTCGGCCTGCGCCACCGTCAGCCCGGCCAGCGCGGCGATGGCCACGAGCCTGCCGTCGGGCAGGTCCAGCATGTAGCGCACGTTGCGCAGTACGTCGTTGTTGATCATGCGGGCATTCTATCGGCTGCCCACGGGCTCCGTTCGCGCTGGGCGTGGCTTGCGCCGGCGAACGCAGTCGAAGCGCCGCCGCTGGATGTCCTTCGACTCCGCTGCTTCGCAGCTACGCTCAGGACGAACGGGGATGGGGCGGCAGAAACAAACGGGGCGCCATGTGGCGCCCCGTGTTTGCGATCTGGCGACATGCCTCAATTCGGCAAAGACAAATCATCCAGCAGCGCCTTGAGGAAGCGCGCCGCCTCGCCGCCGGTGGCGGCGCGGTGGTCGAAGGTGAGGCTGATCGGCATGCGGCGGTGCACTTCGATGCCGCCCATCACGGCCACCACGTCGTGGCACAGCTTGCCGGCGCCGATGATGGCTACGGTGGGCGGCACCACCACCGGGGTGGCGTAGCGGCCGGCGAACATGCCGAAGTTGGACAGGCTGATGGTGTAGCCCGACAGCTCCGACGCCGGGATGGAACGATCTTCCACCGAGCTGCGCAGGCGCTTGATCGCGGCGCGGATGCCGGCGCCGTCGAGCACGTCGGCGTTGCGCAGGGCGGGCACGAACAGGCCGTCCTCGGTGTCCACGGCGATGCCGATGTCCACCTGCGGGTGCATCGTGCGGGTGAGGTTCTTGCCATCGAACCAGGCGTTGAGCGCCGGCACCGCCTTGCAGGCGGCGACGATGGAGCGGATCAGGCGGGCGGTGATGTCCTGCTTGCCGATCCAGGCATGCAGATCCGCATCGTCCACCAGGGTGGTGGGCACGACTTGTGCGTGCGCGTCGGCCATCACGCGCGCCATGTTGCGGCGCACGCCCTTGAGCTGTTCCGGCTGGCCACTGGCCTGCACCGACGGCGGCGCGGTGCGCACCGCCTTGCCGGCCAGCGAAACCGGTGTGCGCGAAGGCGCCGCGCCGGGCTCGGGCAGTTCGGGTGCGAGGTGACGGCCGGCGGAGGCGGGCACGGCACGGGCCGGGGCGGCGCCCAGCGGGGCGCTGCCGTTGGCGGCAGCGTCCTTCACGTCCTGCATGGTGACCACGCCGTCGGCGCCGGTGGGGCGCACGCGGGCGAGGTCGACCTTGAGCTTCTTCGCCAGCGCGCGTACCGCGGGCACCGCCTTCACGCCGCCGATGCTGGCGGCCTGCTCGACGTGCACGTGGCTGCCGCTGACCATCGCGCCGACCACGGTGCCTTCGTCCTCGCGGTCGGCGGTGGCGGCCTTGGCTGCAGGCGCGGGGGCCGGCGCCGGGGCGGGCGCCTCGGTCTTCTTGGGGCCATGGTGGTGGCCGGTGGCCTCGGCCTCGGCGCGCTGCTTGGCGTTGGCATCGGGCTCGAAGTCGGCCAGCGCGGCGCCGGTCTCGATGATGTCGCCGGGGGCGCCGTGCAGCTTCTTCACGGTGCCGGTGTAGGGCGAGGGCACATCGACCACCGCCTTCGCGGTTTCCATCGAGCACAGCGGCGCGTCGAGCTTGATGTAGTCGCCTTCCTTGACGTGCCACTCGACGATGGTGGCGTCGGGCAGGCCTTCGCCGAGGTCGGGCAGGTGGAAAGTCTTGATGTCGGCCATGTGTGAGCTTCCAAGGTTTTTTGGGTTTTCTCCCTCTCCCCTTTGGGGAGAGGGTTGGGGTGAGGGGCCGGGACTTGCCTTGAACTTTATCGAAACCCGCTTCGATGGGTCTTACCGCAAGCCTTGGCCCCTCATCCGCCCCTCCGGGGCACCTTCTCCCCGGAGGGGAGAAGGGATTAATTACGACACCGCCAGCGTACGCTGCGCGGCTTCGACGATACGTTCCGTGCTGGGCAGGTACTTCATCTCCAGGCGGAACAGCGGGATGTGGGTGTCGGGACCGGTGATGCGCTCGACCGGGGCGAGCAGGTCGTACAGACATTCCTCGGCGATGCGCGCGGCGATCTCGGCGCCGAAGCCGGCCGTCTTCGGGGCCTCGTGCACGATCACGCAGCGGCCGGTCTTCTGCACCGATTCGGCGATGGTGTCGAAGTCCAGCGGAGTGAGCGTGGCGACGTCGATGACTTCCGCGCTGATGCCCTGCTTGGCGAGTTCGTCGGCGGCTTCCAGCGTTTCCTTCACCTGCGCGCCCCAGGTCACCAGGGTCACGTCGGTGCCGTCGCGCAGCACGAAGCACACGTCCAGCGGCAGCGCCTCGCCGTCGTCGGGCACTTCTTCCTTGTATTGGCGGTAGATGCGCTTGGGTTCGAGGAAGATCACCGGATCGGGATCGCGGATCGCGGCCAGCAGCAGGCCGTAGGCGCGCGCGGGCGAGGAGGGCAGTACCACGCGCAGGCCGGGGATGTTGGTGAACAGGTGTTCGTTCGCTTCGGAGTGGTGCTCCGGCGCACGGATGCCGCCGCCCCACGGCGCACGCCACACGGCCGGCACGGTGAGGCGGCCGCGGGTGCGGTTGCGCATGCGCGCGGCGTGGCAGGCGATCTGCTCCATCATCGGATAGATGAAGCCTTCGAACTGCGCCTCGGCCACCGGCTTCATGCCCTGCACGGCCATGCCCACGGTGACGCCGGCGATGGTGGTCTCGTCCAGCGGCGTGTCGAGCACGCGCAGCTCGCCGAACTTTTCCTGCAGGCCCTGGGTGGCGCGGAACACGCCGCCGTTGACGCCCACGTCCTCGCCCAGCACCACGACGCTGTCGTCGTGCTTCATCTCGTAGGCGAGCGCCTGGGTGACGGCTTCGATGAGAGTGATCTGTGCCATGACTCAGTGACCCTTGTTTTCGAGCGAAAGGACATACTCGCGCTGTTTGGCGAGATCGGCGGGGACTTCGGCGAAGGTGTAGTCGAACATCGCCGTCACCGGCTGCGTCTTGGTCTCGAGGTAGGCGTTCACCTCGTTGTCCATCCACTCGTCGCACTCGGCCTTCCAGGCCTCTTCCTTGGCGTCGTCCCACACGCCCTTGTCCACCAGCCAGGCACGCAGGCGCTTCATCGGCTCCTTCGCCCAGGCGTCCTTCACTTCCTGCTCGCCGCGGTAGCGGCGGGCGTCGTCGGCGGTGGTGTGGTCGCCGAGGCGGTAGGTCACCGCCTCGATCACGCTGCCGCCTTCGCCGTTGCGCGCGCGCTCCAGCGCGTCCTCCATCGCCTTGCGCACGGCGATGATGTCGTTGCCGTCGACCTGGATGCAGTACAGGCCGGCGGCGATGCCCTTCTGCGCCAGCGTGGGCGCGCCGGACTGGATCTTGCGCGGCACCGAGATCGCCCACTGGTTGTTGACGATCACCGCCACCAGCGGCAGGTTCTGCGCACCGGCGATGTTGATCGCGCCGTAGAAGTCGCCCTTGGACGAGCCGCCGTCGCCGATGGTGCACACGGCCACGCGCTTCTCGCCGCGGATCTTGAACGCCAGCGCGGAGCCGGCGGCGTGCAGGCACTGCGTGGCGATCGGCACGCTCCACGCGAAGTCGTGGCGCGCCGGTTCCTTCTGGTAGTCGTTGCCGCGCTCGTCGCCGCCCCAATACATGTACACCTCGCGCGGCTGCACGCCGCGGTACAGCTGGGCGCCGTATTCGCGGTAGCTGGGCGCGTAGACGTCTTCCGGGCGCATCGCGCTGCCGATGCCGACGTGGGCGGCCTCGTGGCCGAGGCAACTGGCGTAGGTGCCGAGCTTGCCGGTGCGCTGCAGCGCCACCGACTTGGCGTCGAACACGCGGGTCGACAGCATCAGCTTGTACAGCTCGACCATGTGGTCGAGGTCCTTGGCGAAGGCGGGCAGATCCTTGCGAACCTGCTTGCCCTCGGCATCGAGGTATTGCAGGTACTCGATTTCGAACTTGGCGGCGATGGACACGACTCGCTCCCGTTTGGACGAATGGGGAAGTGGGGGCGGCGGCCCATCCAGTGGGGCCTGGCGCGCTGGAGATCCCGTGCCGGGCGACCGCCGTGGCGATCAAAACGGCCGGGAAAAGCCGTACATAGATAGCAGGCGGGCATGTTGCGTCGCAAGGTACGCTGCAGCATGCGGGCGGGTACGGCGCACCGCAAAAAATGACGCCGTGGCCGTGCCTGTGGGCCGAACGTCATCAGCGGTTAACATGCTTGCTTTCGACAGTCGCGATCGATCATGACGGACAACCAGCGCGAGCTCGAGGCAGGCATCGAGCGCGACCTCTCGGGGCGCATGACCTACGCCGGCTACCTGCACCTGGATACCTTGCTGTCCGCGCAGCGGCCCGTGTCCGATCCGCCGTACCACGACGAGATGCTGTTCATCGTGCAGCACCACGTGGCCGAGCTGTGGCTGAAGCTGCTGATCCACGAGCTGCGCGCGGCGATGGAGTTCATGCGCGGCGAGCGCATCGGCCCCGCGCTCAAGGTGCTGGCGCGGGTGAAGCAGATCCAGCGCCAGCTGTTCGAACAGTGGGCGGTGCTGGAGACGATGACGCCGCACGAATACCTGGCCTTCCGCGATGCGCTGGGGCCCTCGTCCGGTTTCCAGTCGGCGCAGTACCGCACGGTGGAGTTCCTGCTCGGCAACAAGAACGCCGACATGCTGGCGGTGTTCGCGCACGACGCGGCGATCCAGGCAGGGCTGCGCGCCACGCTGGAGGCGCCGGGCCTGTACGACGAAGCCCTGCACTGGCTGGCGCGGTGCGGCCACGCGGTGCCGCAGGCATTGCTTGAGCGCGACGTGACCCGGCCGTGGCAGTTCAGCGAGGCGCTGCTGCCGGTTTTCCGCCGCATCTACGAGGCGCCGGAAAGCTTCTGGGCCGAGTTCCACCTGTGCGAGACCCTGGTGGACATCGAGGAGAGCTTCCAGCTCTGGCGTTTCCGCCACATGAAGGCGGTGGAGCGCATCATCGGCCACCGCCGCGGCACCGGCGGCTCCTCCGGCGTGGGCTTCCTGAAGAAGGCGCTGGACCTCACCTTCTTCCCCGAATTGCTGGAAGTGCGCACGGTACTGGGTACTTGAGCCGTGCCGATGGCCGTCGCCTGCGGGTTTGACGGCCAACGCATGATGCGCTGCGGCCTATGGCGGCGCAGATCGCTACGCGCGCGGACAATAGCCATGCCGTCGCGCCGATGTTTCGATGTACAACGAGCCATCGGCCGTGTCGCCTGCCCGACACTGGCCGACATGGACAGCCTAGTCATCAATCCCAGCATCCTGTATTTCGGTACGCCGGTGGCGCTGATCACCACCGTGCAACCGGATGGTTCGGCCAACATCTCGCCGATGTCATCGGCTTGGGCCTTGGACGACCGCGTGGTACTGGGCCTGGGCGGATGCGGCCAGTGCGTGGCCAACCTGCGGCGCCTGGGCGAGTGCGTGATCAACTTGCCGGACGCGACGCTTTGGCAGCGGGTCGAGGCCATCGCCGGCACCACAGGCAGCCATCCCGTACCCGAGTACAAGCGCGCAATGGGCTACCGTTTCGAGCCCGACAAGTTCGCCCGCGCCGGGCTGACTGCCACGCCCTCCCAGGTGGTGACGCCGCCGCGGATCGCCGAATGCCCGCTGCAGCTGGAAGCACGCGTGGTGGCGATGCACGTTTGCGGCGACGATCCGATCGACCCCACGCTGATCGTCGAGACTCGCGTCGAGCGCGTGCACGCGCACGCCGGCATCGTGGTGCCCGGTACACAGCACGTCGATGTCGCGGCATGGTCGCCGCTGCTGTACGTGTTTCGCCATTATTTCGGCGAGGCGCGACGCCTGGGACAGACTTTCCGTGCCGGGTCACCGGAGTCGGCAGGCGCGGGGCGTCTTGATGCCGGTTGACGGCGACGGTTCCGGCAAGTACACGTGTGGCGCTTCCAGGTTTCCGCCGAATCATCACCACGAGCAGGCCCCATGACAACGACCGACACAGCCACGACGCAAGCCGTTCCGCAGTATCCGCAGCTGCTCGGCCATCCGCGCCCGCTGTGGATGCTGTTCATGACCGAGTTCTGGGAACGCTTCGCGTTCTACAGCGTGAGCTGGGCGCTGGCGCTGTACATCGTGGCGCAGTTCTACCACGGCGACAGTTCGGGCCAGGCGTGGGCCAGCGCGATCTTCGGCGCGTACACCGCGCTGATCTACGGCACCGGCATCTTCGGCGGCTGGGTGGCGGACAAGCTGATCGGCTACCAGCGCACCATCCTGCTCGGCGCCGCGGTGATGGCGGCGGGGCTGTTCGTGCTGATGTTGCCCGAGCGTGTGATGCTGCTGCTGGGGCTGGCGCTGGTGATCGTGGGCGACGGCCTGTTCAAGCCGAACATCTCCTCGATGGTGGGCCAGTTGTACGGCCGCGACGATCCGCGTCGCGACCGCGGCTTCACCCTGTTCTACATGGGCATCAATGCGGGTGCGCTGGTGGCGCCGCTGCTCACCGGCTGGATGGCCGTGCAGTTCACTGACACGCCGCTGGAGCAGAACTACCGGCTGGTGTTCCTCGCCGCCGGCGTGGGCATGCTGCTGAGCCTGCTGTGGTTCTGGTTCGGTCGGCGCCAGCTCAAGGGCGTGGGCCGGCCCGCACCGGGCGCGGAAAGCCGGCTGCGCGTGCTGTGGGTGTTCGCGGGCGCGGTGGTGGCGGTGCCGGTGGTTTACTGGCTGCTTTCCGGCATCGGTGCGGACGGACTGCAGTGGGTGCTGGGCCTTCTGTTCGTGGCGGTGGCCGCGATGCTGCTGGTGGAGGCGGCGCGGCACGGTCGCGTGCAGACGCACCGGGTGATCGCGATGCTGATCATCTTCGCGTTCAACGTGCTGTTCTGGATGTTCTATTACCAGCTCGGCACCACGTTCAACTTCCTTGCCGAGAACCTGGTGGACCGCAAGATGTTCGGCGGCTGGGTGTTCCCGGTGGGCTGGTTCCAGTCGGTGAGCCCGCTGGCGATCATCGTGCTGGCGCCGGTGGTGGCACTGACGTGGGGCTGGCTCGGCAAGCGCCGTTGCGAGCCGTCGATCCCGCGCAAGTTCGGCCTCGGCCTGATCTTCAACGCGGTGGGTTTCGCGATCCTGGTGTATGCGCTGTCGCGGCTGCTCGGGGCCAACGGGCTGATTCCGTTCTGGCCGCTGGTGATGTGCTACGTGATGCAGACGGTGGGCGAGCTGTGCCTGTCGCCGATCGGCCTGTCGATGGTGACCAAGCTGGCGCCGCCGAAGCTGGTGGGTTTCGCGATGGGCGGCTGGTTCCTGTCGCTGGCGGTGGGCGGCAACCTTTCCGGCCTGTTCGCCAGCCGCATCACCGGTGAGCACGGGCTCACCGCCGCCGCGGCGCTGGGCGGGTTCACCTTCAGCTTCTGGCTGCTGGCCGGTGCGGGTGTGCTGCTGCTGCTGATCGCGCCGCTGGTGAACAAGCTCATGCACGGCGTGAAGTGATCGGAGCCGGACTCGGGCCATGGATGGCCCGACGCGAGGCGGGCGCTGGCGCCCGCCTCGCGGAGCCTTGATCGGGCTGCGCCCGATCAAGGCGAGTCCCGGGCAGGGCAGGAGCCCTGTCCCGGGACATCGACAACGGCTCTGGCTTGACTACTCGTGGCCGTCCTGCGGCATCAGCTTGTCCAATATCCGCCGCAGCCACGCCTGTTCCTCCGGCGCCAGCCGCTCCATCAGCTCCCGCTCCCGCTGCCGCGCCATCGGCGCCACCTCGTCGTGGATCTTCCAGCCGGCGGCGGTGAGACCCAGCACCGAGCGGCGCTTGTCGCTGGCATGGGTGTGGCGGCGCACGCGGCCGGCGGCGACCAGGCGCGCCAGCGCGCGGCTCACCGCCACCTTGTCCATCGCGGTGCGCTCGGCCACCTCACGCGCGGAGAGGCCGTCGAAACGGGCCAGCACCGCCATCACCCGCCATTCGGTGACACCCAGGTCGTGGCGCGCCTGGTAGTCGTCGGCAATGGCCTGGCTGACCGTGTTCGACACGATCGACAGCTGGTAGGGAACGAAGCGCTCCAGTTCCAGCGGGGCATGGTCGGGATGGCGTCCGGCGGGCATGCTGCGGTGTTCCTTGCAAATGGTTACATATGAAACCATGATTAGTGCGGTCATCCGTGACCGCGAAGATCAAGCGAGCAGCCATCCATGGCTGCACTTTTCACCAAGAGCACGCATCACGTTAGCGCGCGCTGTGCCAAAAGCATTCGTTGGCACGGTTTGTTTCCCCCATCGTAGCCCGTCGGAGAGATCCCATGAACGCCCAGCCCAACCTCGGCATGCAGGTCACCACCTTCGAGAACCCGATGGGGATCAACGGCTTCGAGTTCGTCGAATTCGCCGCCCCGGCCGGCCGCGCCGGTGAGCTGCACGCGCTGTTCAAGAACATGGGCTTCACCGCCGTGCTCAGGCACAAGAACCGTCCGATCACCGTGTACCGCCAGGGCGACGTGAACCTGCTGGTCAACGAGGATCCTGACTCCTACGCCGCCGAGTTCGCCCAGGCACACGGCCCCTGCGCCGCCGGTTTCGCCATCCGTTTCAGGAAGCCCGCCGGCGAAGTGCGCACCACCGTGCTCGGCAATGGCGGCGAGGCGATGGGCGAACTGGCCGAGCGCTCCAGGGCGGTCGATGCGCCGGTGGTGAAGGGCATCGGCGACTGCATGCTGTACCTGGTCGACCGCTACGGCGACAAGGGCAGCATCTACGGCGACGACTACGCGCCGATCCCGGGCGCCGAGCAGCATCCGAAGGGGTTCGGCCTCACCTTCATCGACCACCTCACGCACAACCTCTACTTTGGCAACATGCAGAAGTGGTCGGACTACTACGAGCGCCTGTTCAACTTCCGCGAGATCCGCTACTTCGACATCAAGGGCGCCAAGACCGGCCTGGTGTCGAAGGCGATGACCGCGCCGGACGGCATCGTGCGCATCCCGCTCAACGAGTCGAGCGATCCGAAGTCGCAGATCAACGAATACCTCGACGCCTACCACGGCGAGGGCATCCAGCACATCGCGCTGTTCACCGACAACATCTACGACACGGTGGAGGCGATGCGGGCGCGGGGCGTGGAATTCCTCGACACGCCGGACACCTATTTCGACGTGATCGACCTGCGCATCCCGAACCACGGCGAGGACGTGCCACGCCTGGCGAAGAACAAGATCCTGATCGACGCCGACCAGGAAACGAAGCAGCGCCTGCTGCTGCAGATCTTCACGCAGAACAACATCGGTCCGATCTTCTTCGAGATCATCCAGCGCAAGGGCAACGAGGGCTTCGGCGAAGGCAACTTCCAGGCGCTGTTCGAGTCGATCGAGCGCGACCAGATGAAGCGCGGCGTGTTGTGATCCTTGAAGCCCCTCCCCCTTCGGGGGAGGGGTTGGGGAGAGGGTTCGGAAATGCCGGAACGCATCAATCCGCCACTGCCGACACGAACGCGCGAGCAGTCGCGTGGGTTGCGCAAGTCGTGTACGGATGCGGAACAAAAGCTCTGGTTCCACCTGCGTGCCGGCCGATTGAATGGCCTCAAGTTCCGCCGCCAGCACCCCGTGCCGCCCTATGTCGTGGATTTCTTTTGCGAAGCGAAGAAACTGGTCGTGGAACTGGACGGTTCACAGCATGATGAAGCCGTCGACCAGGCACGCACGAGGTTCCTGGAGTCCCGCGGGTTGAAGGTCTTGCGATACTGGGACAACGAAGTTTTGCAACAGATGGATGCGGTGCTCGAAGCAATCCTCGGCGCTGCGGAAAACCGAACCCTCACCCCAACCCCTCTCCCGGAGGGAGAGGGGCTTTGAAAGCGGAAGGCATGCCCATGTCTGTCGGTATCAACTACCAATCCGGCTTCGCCAACGAATTCGCCACCGAGGCCATCCCCGGCGTGCTGCCGGAAGGCCAGAATTCGCCGCAGCAGGCGGCGCACGGCCTGTACGCCGAGCAGCTGTCGGGCACCGCGTTCACCGCGCCGCGGCACAGCAACCGGCGCAGCTGGCTGTATCGCATCCGCCCGGCGGCGATGCACCAGCCGTTCGAGACGATGGCGCCCAGTCGCTTCCACAACCGCTTCGACGAAGTGCCGGCCAGCCCCAACCAGCTGCGCTGGAATCCGCTGCCGCTGCCGTCCGCGCCCACTGATTTCGTCGACGGCATCGTCACCATGGCCGGCAACGGCGGCGCGGCGGAACAGTCGGGCATCGGCATCCATGTGTACGCGGCCAACCGCTCGATGCAGGGCCGCTACTTCTACGACGCCGACGGCGAGCTGCTGATCGTGCCGCAGCAGGGTCGCCTGCGCCTGGCCACCGAGTTCGGCGTGATCGAGCTGGAGCCGCTGGAGATCGCGGTGATCCCGCGCGGCGTGCGCTTCCGCGTGGAGCTGCTGGACGACGTCGCGCGCGGTTACATCGCCGAGAACTTCGGCGCGCTGCTGCGCCTGCCGGACCTCGGCCCCATCGGCAGCAACGGCCTCGCCAATCCGCGCGATTTCCTCGCCCCGGTCGCCGCTTACGAAGATGTGGAAGGCGACTTCGAGTTGGTGGCCAAATTCCAGGGCAATCTGTGGCGCGCGGGGATCGACCACTCGCCGCTCGACGTGGTCGGCTGGCACGGCAACTACGCGCCGTACAAGTACGACCTGCGCCGCTTCAACACGATCGGCTCGATCAGCTACGACCACCCGGACCCGAGCATCTTCCTGGTGCTGCATTCGCCCAGCGACACCGCGGGCGTGAGCAACATGGATTTCGTGATCTTCCCGCCGCGCTGGCTGGTGGCGCAGCACACCTTCCGTCCGCCGTGGTTCCACCGCAACATCGCCAGCGAGTTCATGGGCCTGGTCACCGGCGCCTATGACGCCAAGGCCGAGGGCTTCGTGCCGGGCGGCGCCTCGCTGCACAATTGCATGAGCGGCCACGGCCCGGACGCGGCGACCTACGAGAAGGCCTCGACGCGCGACCTGTCCCAGCCGGACGTGATCACCGGCACCATGGCCTTCATGTTCGAGGCGCGCCGCGTGCTCCATCCGACCCGGCAGGCGCTGGAGTCGAAGGAGCTGCAGGGCAACTACCATGAATGCTGGCAGGGCATCCGCAAACATTTCACCGGCAAGTAGGCGCCGGGCACCGCATCAACCGAGAACGAAGGGACCGGCGCCATCGCCCGGGTCCGTGGAGCGAAACATGAAACTGGGTTCCCTGAAGGAAGGCGGCCGCGACGGCACGCTGATCGTGGTCAGCCGCGACCTCGGCACCGCGGTGAAGGCCAGCGGCATCGCCGCCACCATGCAGGCCGCACTGGACGACTGGTCGAACGTGGCGCCGCGCCTCAATGCGCTGTCCGGCGAGTTGAATGCCGGCAAGGCCGCGGGCGCGTTCGCGCTGGACATGACGGCGCTGGCCTCGCCCCTGCCGCGCGCCTATGAATTCGTCGACGGCAGCGCCTACCTGCCGCACGTGGAGCGCGTGCGCAAGGCGCGCGGCGCCGAGGTGCCGGCGTCGTTCTACACCGATCCGCTGATGTACCAGGCCACCAGCGCCGGCTTCCTCGGCCCGCGCGACGAGGTGGTGGTGCCCAGCGAGGACTACGGCATCGACCTCGAGGCCGAGGTCGTGGTGGTCACCGACGACGTGCCGATGGCGGCTACGCCGGCCGAGGCGGCCGAGCACATCCAGCTGGTCGGCCTGGTCAACGACGTCTCGCTGCGCGGGCTGATCCCCGGCGAGCTGGCCAAGGGTTTCGGCTTCCTGCAGAGCAAGCCGCGCTCGGCGTTGTCGCCGGTGCTGGTGACACCCGACGAACTGGGCGAGGCCTGGCAGGGCGAGAAGCTCCACCTGCCGATGCGCACCTGGCTCAATGGCCAGTGGTTCGGTGCGGCCGAATGCGGCGTGGACATGCAGTTCAGCTTCGCCCAGCTGGTGGCCCACGTGGCGAAGACGCGCCCGCTCACCGCCGGCACCATCGTCGGCTCCGGCACCATCGCCAACCAGGACACCAGCCTGGGCGCCTCCTGCCTCGCCGAGCAGCGCACGGTGGAGACCTTGCGCGACGGCAAGCCCGGCACGCCGTTCCTGAAGTACGGCGACACGCTGCGCATCGAGATCACCGACAAGGCCGGCGCCTCGATCTTCGGCGCGATCGAGCAGCGCATCGCGCCGTTGGCGCGCTGACCGCGGCACGATGGGTGCGCCGGCCTGCGTGCCGGTGCACACTGGATACCTCTGCCCCACTGCGAGGTATCTCATGCATCACAGCCGCCTGTGTGCCCTGGTACTGGACTGCAAGGTCGATGACCTGGGCGATGCCGCGAGGTTCTGGAGCACGGCGCTGGGCAAGCCCATCGCCACGCCCGACCAGGATGGCGACGGCCGCTATGCCGAGCTGCGCACGGCCGACGACGAACCGCTGATCCTGCTGCAGAAAGTCGACCACGAGAGCCGCGTGCACCTGGACATCGAGACCGACGACCTCGAGGCCGAGGCCGTGCGGCTGGAGCGCCTTGGTGCGAAGCGCATCGCCTTCGTGCGCCAGCGCTGGTGGGTGATGGAAGCGCCCAGCGGCCAGCGTTTCTGCATCGTGCGCAAGCAGCGCAACGCGTTCGGCCCGCACCTCAACCGCTGGGATTGAATCCGTGCCGATGGCGGTTCAGCCGCGGCGGCGCCACAACCGCGCGCGCAGCGGCAAGACCAACACCAGCACGCCGGCGAAGGCGCCATAGCCGCACAGCGCGGGCAGCACCTGCTGCCAGATCGCGCCGCTGGCGCGTCGTCCGGCCGCGTCGAGTCCGGGCAGTGGCACTGCGTCGTAGCCGGCCACGCCGGCATAGATCGCGGCGCTGAAGGCCAGCAGCAGCGCCAGAGCGTCGAACAGCCGCCGCGCCGGCGTGCGCGGCAGCGATTTCGGGTAGCTTGCGTAGGCCCAGCCGAGGATCAGCAGCCAGGGCGCGAGCAGCAGCAGGGCGAGGTAGCGCATCGGCGGCTCCGGCGTGTGGCCGCTCAGTCCTGCACGGCCAGCTGTTCCAGCGCATCGCGCAGGCGGTTGAGCAATTCGTCGCCGGCCTGCGGAGTACGGGCGACGGCTTCGCCATCCAGCTCCAGCACCAGCGCATCGCCGTCCTCGCGCAGTACGGCAGCGTGGCCCAACTGGCAGATGCGCTGCTGCAGCGCGCCGGCGGCCTTGGGATCGGCGAACGGCATCGAGAGCAACAGCTCCTCGCCGTCGGCGGCGAACAGGCGGAAGCGGAAGCCGGCATTGCCGTCGCGGAAACTGGCGAAGCGCGGCACCTTGTCGGCCTTCGCGGCGGACGGCTTGCCCGCCTTGGCGGCTGGCGCCACGCCCATCGCACGCAGTCCGATCGCCTCGCGGATCACGGCAAGCTTGGGCGTGGCGACGGTGCGCGCCTTGGCCGCGCCTGCGCGCAGGATTTCCTCGATCCCGGCGGGCTTGGCGATCAACGCCTCATAGCGTTCGCGCATCGGTGCCACGTCGGTCTCGATGCGCTCGAACAGGCGCTGCTTGGCTTCGCCCCAGCCGATGCCGTCGACCAGCGCCTGGCGGAACGCGGCGCTTTCGGCCGCGTCGGCGAAGGCGTGGAAGATGGTGCAGAGCGAGGAGCTGTCCGGGTCTTTCGCCTCGCCCGGTGCGCGCGAGTCGGTGACGATGCGCATGATTGCCTCGCGCAGCGCCTTGGCGCCGCCGGCGAACAGCGGGATGGTGTTGTCGTAGCTCTTGGACATCTTGCGGCCATCGAGGCCGGGCAGGGTGGCCACCTGTTCCTCGATCACCACCTCGGGCAGCACGAAGAAGTCGCGGCCGTGGATATGGTTGAAGCGCTGCGCGATGTCGCGCGCCATTTCGATGTGCTGGATCTGGTCGCGGCCCACCGGCACCTTGTGCGCGTCGAAGGCGAGGATGTCGGCGGCCATCAGCACCGGGTACATGTACAGGCCCGCGGTGACGCCGGCATCCGCGTCCTCGCCCGCCTCGGCGTTCTTGTCCACCGCGGCCTTGTAGGCGTGCGCGCGGTTGAGCAGGCCCTTGGCGGTGACGCAGGTAAGGAACCAGGTGAGCTCGGGGATCTCCGGGATGTCCGATTGGCGGTAGAAGGTGACGCGCGCGGGGTCGAGCCCGGCGGCCAGCCAGGTGGCCGCGATCTCCAGCCGCGAGCGCTCGATGCGCGCGGCGTCGTCGCTCTTGATCAGCGCGTGGTAGTCGGCGAGGAAGAAGAACGCATCCACGTCCGCGCGGCGGCTGGCGTTGATCGCGGGGCGGATCGCGCCCACGTAGTTGCCCAGGTGCGGGGTGCCGGTGGTGGTGATGCCGGTGAGGACTCGGGTTTGCATGGGGCGTCGTGCAGCTAAAAGACCAGTCTACGACATCGCGCGCGGCGCCTCGACCGCAGCGGAATGCGCCGTGCGGGGGACTCCGCACCGGCGCGACTTCCTATAATGCGGGTTTGTCCGTTACTTGTGGGGAGTCGCTGCCATGCCCGGTCTCAAGCTCGTTTTCAAGACGCGCGATGGCTCCTGCCCCGCCTCGCTGTTCACCCCGCCCAACGGGGAGGGCCCGTGGCCGGGCGTGATCTTCTTCATGGACGGCCTGGGGATCCGTCCGACCCTGCACGAGATGGCCCAGCGCCTCGCCGATGGCGGCTACGCCGTGCTGCTTCCCGACCTGTATTACCGGCACGGCAGCTACGCGCCGATGGACCCGGCCAGGACATTTGCCGACCCCGAGGCAAAGGACAGGCTGATGGCCATGGTCGGCAGCCTCGACCGCAGCGCCAAGATCGCCGATGCCGAGGCCAGCCTCGCGTTCCTCTCGACACGCCCCGAGGTCGCGGGCGGCCGGGTCGGCGCCACCGGCTACTGCATGGGCGGCAACATCGCGCTGACCGCGGCCGGCGCCTTGCCCGACCGTTTCGCAGCCATCGCCTCCTTCCACGGCGGCAGCCTGGCTACCGACTCGGCGGACAGCCCGCATCGCCACGTCGGAGGCATCGCCGGCCGCGTCTACGTGGCCGGCGCGGACGGGGACGCGCACTTCACCGAGGCGCAGAAGGCCCAGCTCGAACAGGCGCTGACGGATGCGGGCGTCGACCATCGCGTGGAGATCTACGAAGGCGCGCACCACGGCTACGCCGTGCCGGACCACCCCGCCTACAACGAGGCGGCGGCCGAACGCCACTGGAAGGAATTGTTCGCCCTGCTGCGCGCCACGCTGGGCGACTAGCGCGGCGCCCGGCGCCGTAATCCTTCCCGGTCGCGCACCCGCCATCGGGCACATGGCTCGGGTGTAGGAGCGCACCCTGTGCGCGAATGCTTTTCGCTCTGACCTGGGCACCAAAGCCATCGCGCACAGGGTGTGCTCCTGCGGGCTCGACCGTCCGCCCAGGGCCCGCGGATTTTCCACAACCTCTCAGGCGCGGATCAGCGTCGACTTGCCGAACAGCGACTCCACCAGGTCCACCGCCAGTTTCGCGGTCTGGTTGCGCTTGTCGAACGCGGGATTCAGCTCGACGATGTCGAGCGAGCCGAGCCTGCCGCAGTCGGCGATCATTTCCATGCACAGCTGCGCTTCGCGGTAGTTCGGGCCGCCGCGCACCGTGGTGCCCACGCCAGGAGCGATGCCGGGATCGAGGAAATCCACGTCGAAGCTCACGTGCAGATGGGTGTCGCCGTCCATGCCGGCGAGCGCCTCCTCCATGGTTCCACGCATGCCCACCTCGTCGATGTGGCGCATGTCGTAGACGGCCATCTTCGCCTCGCGCACCAGCCGCTTCTCGCCCTCGTCCACCGAGCGGATGCCGATCTGGCGGAACACGTCGGGCGTGGTCGCCGGCGCGTGCCCGCCGATCGCCACCAGTTCGGCGGGGCCGTTGCCGCACAGGCATGCCACCGGCATGCCGTGGATGTTGCCGGAGGGAGTGATCGTGGCGGTGTTGAAGTCGGCGTGCGCGTCCAGCCACAGCACGCGCAGCTTCCTGTCCTGTTCGCGACAGTGGCGCGCCACCGCGCTGATCGAGCCGATCGCCAGGCAGTGGTCGCCGCCCAGCATGATCGGCAGGCGGCCATGCGCCAGTTCGTCGTGGATCGCCGCGTGCACCACTTGGTTCCACGCCACCACTTCGGCGAGATGGCGATAGCCGTTCACCGGCGGCAGCCAGGGATTGTGCGGGCCGTGCAGGTTGCCGCGGTCGGCCACGTCGAGTCCGCGCGCGTGCAGCTTCTCGGCGATCTGCGCCACGCGCAGCGCTTCCGGCCCCATCGAGGCGCCGCGATGTCCGGCGCCGATGTCGGTGGGCGCGCCCACCAGGGCGATGGTCTGCTTGCTCATGTTGCTGGTGTCCACGTCGATGCTTTGCGGCCATCAAGTGTAACGGGTCGGCCGTAACGCGGCCGTAGTGGTCGAAACGCGGCAGTTTGGGCAGGTATCACCAATGTTGCGCCGATGCGGCAGGAGACCCGGGGCGCCACCCGGACAGGTGGCGTGTGTGCCTTCCCCGCTCCAGCCGGTCAGGCGAGCTTCTCAAGCCAGAGACTCGATCCGTGCGTCATGCGACCGAAGAATTCCACGAGCGCAGGACGGTGAAAGGTCCGGGCCAGTGAGCCACCATAGATCACGCGGAAATTGCGGTTGCCAACCAATAGAGCCTGTAGCAGGTATTGCTCGTTCCATGAGAACCCGTGCTCCAGCACCCAGTCGGGTGGGTAATCGTGCGGGAAGAAGATGTCGTGGATGTGCACGATCACGCCCGGTGCGAGCGAGGGGAGCACGTCAAGGTAAAGATGCGTCACGTCGCTTCCCGTCTTGCAGACGTGCGATGAATCGATGAACAGCACATCGCCGGCTTCCAACTCCATGTACAACTCCGCCTGCACATCCTGAGCGCGCTGTTCGATCAGTGTGATGTGACCGGCATCGCGCATGCGATGCAGGAAAGGCCGCGGGTACGGTTCCACGCTGGTGATCGACGCCGATCTATCGAGGAACCTCGCGTTCACGTCCGTCATCAGCAGGGTGGAGTAGCCCGATCCAACCTCCACGATGTGTCGCGGCCGCAACATCCGCAACATGCAGAACAGCACGCGTGCATCCGCCGGTCCGAACTGGCTGTTTCCTTCGTGGAACCGCTCCAACGTTTCGTCCGGCGCGCCCTCGCTCAGGTAGTCGTATCCTTCGATCAGTGCCGGGAATCGACCGCGCAACAGCTCGTCATGAGACGCCGGAGCCCAGTCGATCCCGTGCACCGTTGGCTCGGTGGGGGCCACTTTCATCAACTCCGCCAGCGGCCCGGGATTGACCACGGCAGGCCAGAGGCGAGCCAGGTCGCGCTGTACTTCTGCAACGTCCACCACGGGCGAATAAAAGTGTCCGTCGGGGAAGGCCGGGCGCGTCATGGAGCGTCCTCGGGCAGCGGGACGCCAAGCATAGCGCCATGGCTGAACCTGGCCAGCGATCAAGCGCAGGCCCAGTGGCGAGGCCGAATAGCAGACGGGTCGCCGAACAGTAGACGAGCGACCGTCGCCAAGGTGGTGCCGGCAGCAGGAATCGAACCCGCGACCTACTGATTACAAATCAGTTGCTCTACCAACTGAGCTATGCCGGCGTGGGGCGGGATTCTAGCAGGCTCTCAGAAGCAACTCGTGCTGTGCGAACCCACGCCGTCGGCGTGGACGTGGCTGCGCCAGTCGAAACCGCTGCGGTCGGCCACCAGGTCGAGCCAGTATTGCGGCGCGCTTTCGGTGCGCTCGGTGATGCGGGCGGGGAAGCCGGCGGCGGTCACGTCGGCGCGGCGCTTGCGCGCATTGTCCTGGTCCTTGAACAGACCAAGCGAGATCGTGTTGGGCTGGTCGCCGCCGCTGACCACGAAGTAGTCCTTGATGCCGCGTGCGGCGAGCTGGCGGGTCAGCGCGAGCGCCTGCGCGCGGCTGGTGGGCGCGGGCAGGTAGACCCACCAGCTGCGCGACTGGGCGACCTGCTCCTGGCGCGAGCGCATGCGCTGGGTCAGTGCCGCCAGCGCGCTGCGGGCCTGCTGCAGGTCGTGCGGCGTAGCGAACGGGCCGAGCGTGAGGCAACGGTAGTCGGCAGGTGCATCCGCCGTGGCGGGCATGGACGCGGGAGCGGGCGGGGCGATGCTGTCCGCGGGTGCCGCCGTGGTTGCGTGTGCGGGCAGTTCGGAGAGCAGATGGAGTTCCGGCACGCCTGGATCGGTGGCCGGTGGAATGTGCGCATACGGCTGGCCGAGCAACAGCCAGGCGGCGGCCACGATGTTGAGCATGACCAGCAGCACGAACAGCAATCGCAGGAACATCGATCCCCCGTCATCCACGTCCGCGGCCGGCAGGATGCCGCGCCGCGCAGGTGCTCATTGTGCCGCGGCCCACACCGCCAGTCCGTGCAGCACGCTGTCGTGTGCGAGTTGTGCCGGCACGGCGAGCAGGGGCAGCAGCGCTTCCGCGTCGCCGCCACCCAGGCGCAGCGCGGGTGCACCGCCGAGCGCGGGTGCCATGCGTGCCGCGAAGCGTTCGATCAGCGCCGCCGCCGCCAGCCAGCAGCCGGAAGCCACCGCGTCGGCGGTATTGTCCGCCGCCTCGACGATCGTGCCCGCATGCGCGGGCCGCACCTGCGCAGTGGCGCCCAGCAGGGACTGCTGCATCAGCCGCGGCCCCGGCGCGATCAGGCCGCCGAGATGGCGGCCGTCGGCGGCCAGCGCATCCAGGGTGAGTGCGGTGCCCACGCCGGCCAGCACGCAGGGTGCAAGGCCGTCGGCACGGGCGGCGACCATCGCGAGGAAACGATCCACGCCCAGCCGTTGCGGCTCGGCGTAGGCGTTGCGCACGCCACAGGCTTCAGCAGGCGTGCGCAACCAATACGGCCCGTGCCCGAACGCGTGGTTGACGCAGGTGGCAACCAGCGCCTCGCGTGACGCGTCGACGACCGAGGCGCCGAATACGGCTTCCGGCGCAGCTGGCCCCGCCCACGCGGCGGCCAGTGTGCCGGCCACGTCTTCATGCCAGCCCACCGCGCCGTTGGCGAGTTGGTCGTCGCCGTTGCGCAGCACCCATTTCAGCCGGGTGTTGCCGAGATCCAGTAGCAGCCTCATGCGCGGCGCACCGTGACGTCGGCGCTGTCGATGCGCTGGATTTCGCCGTTGGGCAGGCGCAGCAGCAGGGCGCCGCGGCTGTCCACGCCGGCGCCGATGCCGTCGCGCTCACCACCGGCGCCGCTGAGCCGCAGTGCGCGGTCGCGCAGCAGGTCGTGGCAGGCGTACTCGTCCGCGAAAGCGGCGAAGCCCTCGCGCTCGAATTGGTGCAGGCCCTCGGCCAGCGCGGTGATCAGCGCCGCAGCCACACGGTTGCGGTCCGGCGGCGTGCCGCCGGCCAGCGTGGCGAGATCGCAGGCAGGCTGGCCGGCCTGCTCGCGCAGCACGTCGGTAAGTCGCAGGTTGAGGCCGATGCCGATCACCGCGGCACACGGCCCCTGGTATTCGCCGCTGAGCTCGACCAGGATGCCGGCCAGCTTGCCGGGTGTCTGGCCCGATGCGGCAGCCAGCACGTCGTTCGGCCATTTCAGGGAGGCGCCCGCGATGCCCAGCGATTCCAGCGTGCGCAGCACGATCACGCCGATCGCCAGCGACAGCCCCGACAGCGCGGCGAAGCCGGTGTCGAAGCGTTTCAGGCAGGAGAGATACAGGTTCAACCCCGGTGGGGACAGCCAGTGGCGACCGCGCCGGCCACGACCGGCGCTCTGCGTCTCGGCCAGCACCATGCTGAGGTCGGGCGTCGCGGTGCCGCGGCGCTGCAGTTCGCTGGAGGTGGAGTCGAGTTCCCAGTGCACCTCCAGCGTACCCAGCCGCTTGGCGACGTTGGCAGGCAGGGCGGCGCGGATGGCGGCCCCGTCGAGCAACTGCAGCGGCCATGGCAGGCGGTAACCGCTGATACCGCCTGCCTCGATCGGCACGCCGCGCGCGCGCAGTGCCTCGATCTGTTTCCACACCGCGGCACGGGTCACGCCAGCCCTGGCGGCCAGTTCGACGCCGGAACGCGGGGCGCCCGTGGCCAGCTCGGCCAGCAGTTCGGCCGGCTGCATCAGCGGGCCGTCCGGAAGCTTGCCGTACTGGCCGTGTGCCGCCGGGGCGCCGCCATGGAGCAGCGGCTGCAGGAGAGGGTGAAGATCACGGGCATCCGGCGGATTCTAGCGGGGTGCGGCGCTTCGAGGCACTGCCTGGGCCGTGGCACTGGCATCCAGCGTGCATTTCTGCGAGGATCGACAGCCTCGCTTGTGGATCAAGGGGTTGCATGCCATGAGTGCCAGACACTGGATGATCGGTTGCCTGATCGGTTTGGCCGGCATGGGCAGCGCCATGGCAACCGACACGGCCGCCCATGACATCACCACAAGCAGCCACAGCGCAGTCGACAGCAGTTCCCGCGAGGCCGGCAGCAGCAGTGGTGGCGACGTGATGGGGCTCAATCGCGACTGCCCTTCGTCGCGGCGCAGCAGCGACGCGGACGGCAGCGACTCCGACAGCCGCAGTGACGGCGCGGCCGGCGGCAGCGAACACGGCGGCCGCATCTCCGCACCCACCAGCGCGCGACCGGCCACCCTGGGCTGGCAGTCGTTGCTGCCGGGTTCCATCCAGTAAGACCTGTCCGGCAGGACGCATGTCGCGCGGCGCCCATTCGAGGCGCCGCAGCCGTTTTATTCCGGCGGCAGTTTCACGCTGAAGCGTGCGCCGCCCAGGTCAGGTGAACGGTCCACCGCCAGTTCGCCGCGGTAGGCGCGCACGATGTCCTGCACGATGGACAGGCCGATGCCGTGGCCCTGCACGCGTTCATCGCCGCGTACGCCGCGCTGCAGCACCTTCTCGATCTTGTCTGCGGCGATGCCAGGGCCGTCATCCTCCACGCTCAGCAGCAGGCCGGGGCGGGCACGGCCGGACTGGGGCTGTTTCTGCACCACCAGCAGCACGTGGTGGCGCGTCCACTTGAACGCGTTTTCCAGCAGGTTGCCCATCAGTTCGAGCAGGTCGTTCAGTTCACCGTGGAAGGAAGCGCCGTCCTCGATGTCGAACTCGCATAGCACGTTCTTCGCGGCGTAGACCTTTTCCAGGCCCTGCACCAGGTCCTCGGCATGGCTGGCGATCGGCACCGCGGCGGCGAAGGTCTGGCGGCCCGAGGTGGCCGCACGCGCCAGCTGGTAGGCGACCAGTTCGTCCATGCGGCGCACCTGGTCGAGCACGCCGCGCCGCGTGGGCTCGTCGCTGGCGGACTCCATCTGCGAACGGATCACCGCCAGCGGCGTCTTCAGGCTGTGCGCGAGGTCGGCGAGGGTGTGGCGGTAGCGCGTGCGCTGCTCGCGCTCGCTGTTGATGAAGGCGTTGATGCGCTCGGTGAGGCCGGTCAGCTCCAGCGGGTACTGGCTGTCCAGGTGGTCGCTGTCGCCGCGCTCGACTCGGCTCATGTCGCTGGCCACCTTGCGCAGCGGGGTGAGGCTCCAGCGCAGCAGCAGCAGCTGCAGCACGATCAGCATCATGCCCAGCACCGACAGCCACAGCGCCAGCGTGCGCCGGTACACCGCGTTCTCGCCTTCGAGCTGCTGCTCGGCCTGCGCCACCATGATGGTGGCGGGCGTCGATTTTCTGCCGTCCAGGGAGTCGAAGGTTACGCCTCTGGCGTAGTAGTAGAGCCGGCCCATGCGGGTGTCGACCGGGCCGGCGAACTGGTCCGAACCCACCGGCAACGGTTTCAGGAAGCGGAAATCGTGGCCGACTGCCGAGGTGGATTCCCAGTGGTAGCCGGCCGGCCCCAGGATCACCGCGTACAGGCCGGAGCCGGGCTGGGAGAACTTCTGCGGCGGCGAGTCGGGCGGCAACAGGCGGCCGTCGCGGTTGACGTCGGTGTGGGTGATGATGTCGGTGATGGCGGCGTCGCGCAGCTGGTCCTGCAGGTTGTTCAGCGCGGTCGTCTTCCTGGCCATGGACATGACCACGCCGACCAGGCCGAGGAAGGCGGCCAGCACGAAGCCGGTGGTGATGGCCGAGCGCGCCGCCAGCGACAGCGGGCGGCGCGCCACGGGGTCACTCGTCGTCGCCGTCGGTGCGGGGGATGGCAAAGCGGTATCCACGTCCACGCACGGTCTCGATGGGCTTGAGGGCGCCTTCCGGATCCAGCTTGCGGCGCAGGCGGCCGATGAAGACTTCCAGCACGTTGGAGTCGCGGTCGAAGTCCTGCTGGTAGATGTGCTCGGTGAGGTCGGCCTTGGAGACCAGCTCGCCGGCGTGCAGCATCAGGTACTCCAGCACCTTGTACTCGTAGCTGGTGAGGTCGACGATCTTGTCTTCCACCGTCACCGTCTGCGCGGTGGTGTCCAGCTTGATCGGGCCGCAGGCCAGCACCGGCTTGGACCAGCCGCTGGCGCGGCGCACCAGCGCGTTGATGCGGGCCAGCAGTTCCTCGACGTGGAACGGCTTGACCAGGTAGTCGTCGGCACCCTGTTTCAGGCCTTCGACCTTGTCCTGCCAGCCGCCGCGCGCGGTGAGGATCAGCACCGGATAGCGCTGGCCGTGCTCGCGCAGCGCCTTGATCAGGTCCATGCCGGACATCTTGGGCAGGCCCAGGTCGATGATGGCGAGGTCGAACGGCACCTCGCGGCCGAGGTAGAGCGCCTCTTCGCCGTCCTGCGCCGCGTCGACGGCGAAGCCGTCGCGCTTCAGTCGCGCCGCCAGCGTCTCGCGCAGCGGGGCCTCGTCTTCCACCAAGAGGATTCGCATCAGTGTCTCTCCTTGCCGCCGGCGCGCCGGCCTGGCGGGTTTCTGGGTGACGGGGAAGGTGGCCGCGTATTGTCGTTGCCGGTGGCACGTATCGTCATCACCCGCACGTGGCCCTGCGGCGTGAGTACCTTGATGCGGTACTCGGTACGGCGATCAAAGTGCCGCGATTCGGCCGACAGCACCTGGCCATTGGTTTCCTGCCGCGCCCGGGTCACGGCGTCGCCGAGGCTGAGGTCAGTCGGCCTGGTCTGCGCCGCCGCCGGGCTCGCGCCCAGCGCCAGCACCAGGGGCGCGAGCAACGGGAGGATTCGGTAGAGCTTCATCGGAATGCTTCGACCACGATCTGTCTCTGGCCGTTCAGTTTGGGCGAGCAGGGCTGAATAGTGACCGGACGGGCGGCCGCTGTCACGCCGCCGCCGTCAAGGGCGCCAGTGCCTGCTCGATCAGCCCCCAGCCCGCACCAGGCAGGTGCGCGCCTTCGCTGAGCACGCGGCGGAAGCCGCGCGCGCCCGGCTCGCCCTGGTACAGGCCCAGCAGGTGCCGGGTGATGTGCTTGAGCGCGGTGCCGCGCTTGAGCTCGGCCTCGACGTAGGGGCGCAGGCGCAACAGCACGTCCTCGCGGCCGGGCAGCGGCGTGCCATACAGCACATGTTCGAGCCGGGCCAGCAGGTACGGGTCGTGGTAGGCGGCGCGGCCCAGCATCACGCCATCCAGCTCGGCCAGTTGCGCCTGCACCTGTTCCAGCGTGGTGATGCCGCCGTTGATGGCGACCACCAGTTGCGGGAATTCGCGCTTCAGGCGGTGCACGCGCGGGTAGTCCAGCGGCGGGATCTCGCGGTTTTCCTTCGGCGACAGGCCCTGCAGCCAGGCCTTGCGCGCATGCACCACCAGCACTTCGACGCCGGCCTCCAGCATCATTTCGGTGAAGTGCTGCAGGTCGGCGTAGTCGTCCTGCTCGTCCACGCCGATGCGGCATTTCACCGTCACCGGCACACCCACCTCGTCGCGCATCGCCTTCACGCAGTCGGCCACCAGCGCGGGTTCGTACATCAGGCAGGCGCCGAAGCGGCCGGATTGCACGCGGTCGGAGGGGCAGCCCACGTTGAGGTTGATCTCGTCGTAGCCGGCCGCCGCGCCCAGCCGCGCCGCCGCGGCCAGCTCGGCCGGTTCGCTGCCGCCCAGCTGCAGCGCCACCGGGTGTTCCTCGTGGCTGTGTTCGAGCAGGCGCAACTGCCTGCCGCGCACCAGCGCCGCGCTGGTCACCATCTCGGTGTACAGCCGCGCGTGCGGGGAGAGCAGGCGGTGGAAGAAGCGGCAGTGCCGGTCCGTCCAGTCCATCATGGGCGCAACGGACAGGCGCCAGTCTCCGGCGTCGGGTTTGGGGGCAGGTGCAGTCATCAGGCCGCCATTGTCCCGTATCGGCAAGGCGTGGTGGAAATCAGCCTTCGGCCGCTTTCGCCGCACGCCGCATGTGCCGCTCGGCGATGCGCAGGGCCACGACCACCACAAGCAAGGCCGCGGCCAGCCAGAGCGCGGGCAGAACCCACGCCGCGAGCGTGGCCCAGATCATGCTGAGGAACAGGTCGTGCAGCAACCACGCCTTGGCGCGGGCGGGCAACAGGTCGGGCGCCAGTCTGGCGATGAAGGCCGCATAGCCCCAGGCCGCAGCCAGGCAGAGCTGGATCAACAGCATGATGAGCAGGTAAGGCAGGAGTCCGTTCGTCGAAAACTCCAGCACCGTCTTGAACGCCGGGGCTGCGTTGCTTGCCGGCAGGAGGTCGGGCAGCTTGCTGCCAGCCACCATCGCGTGGAGCCCCATCCTCAGCGGGACTCCGTGTACTTCCTGCAGGGTGCCGTTGACGATCATGTTGCGGATCAGCACCGGCACCAGCGCCACCAGGCTGAGCAGCAGCATGGTGAACACGGTCAGCGGCGTGTCGATGCGGCGCAATTGCGCCATGGCTCGGCGATGCTGGTACCACACGCCGGCGATGAGGTAAAAGCTGAGGAAATAGACCAGCAGCGGTACGCCCCAGACCTGCAGCATGGTCTGGCCCGGCTTCGCCTCCGGCCGCAGCTCCACCGCCGACAGGGTCAGCGCGATGGCGAACACGCCGTCGGCGAGCATCACCAGGCGATCGAAATGGCGCTGGTGGACGTGGTGTTCGCGTACGGGTTGCACGTGCGCGTGCGGGTCGGCATTCGGTTCCATCGGCCTTTCCTTGTTCAAGGTTGACGAATGATGCCGGAGAAAGCGGCGGGCGGCGCTGGCGCGGATCGCGTAAAATGGTGCAATGCCGTGTTCGTACGCGGCCACTCGCCAGGTTCCCCGGCCCAAGCCATCCCACGCGAGTCCCGTTGCCGCAATGACGCGGCGCGTTTTCCCGACCGGCAATCCGAGACGACGATACCCATGGTGGCTTTCGCGACCGAGCACGTGATCGACGTGCAGCACTGGAACGACACGCTGTTCTCCTTCCGCACCACGCGCGACCCGGGCTTCCGCTTCGACAGCGGGCAGTTCGTGATGATCGGGCTGGAAACCGAAGGTCGTCCGCTGATGCGCGCCTACTCCATCGCCAGCGCAAGCTGGGAGGAACACCTGGAGTTCTTCTCGATCAAGGTGCCGAACGGTCCGCTCACCTCGCGCCTGCAGCACCTGAAGCCCGGTGATCCGCTGATGGTGACGCGCAAGCCCACCGGCACCCTGGTGCTCACCGACCTGAAGCCCGGCAGGCACCTCTACCTGCTCGGCACCGGCACGGGGCTGGCGCCGTTCATGAGCATCATCCGCGACCCCGACACCTACGAGCGCTACGACAGGATCGTGCTGGCCCATGGCGTGCGCCATGTGGACGACCTGGCCTACGCGCACTACCTCGAACACGAACTGCCGCAGCACGAATACCTGGGCGAGCTGGTGCGCGGGAAGCTGATCTACTACCCCACGGTGACGCGCGAGCCGTTCAGGAACCGCGGCCGCATCACCGATGCCATCGCCGACGGCATGATGAGCCAGGTCACCGGCCTGCCTCCGCTCGATCCGTCGACCGACCGCGTGATGCTGTGCGGCAGCCCGGCGATGCTGGACGACCTCTGCGCTTTGCTCGACGGCCGCGGCTTCCAGGCCTCGCCGCGTACCCGCGAGCCGGGCGATTACGTGATCGAGCGGGCATTCGTGGAGAAGTAGGGCGGCCGATCCGGCCTGTCCGGCCGGCGGCGTGTCGTCGCAGAAACCCGCGGCCGCCGGGTCGCTTGGTATCATGCGGACATCCGCCATATGCCGTGCACCACGGTGCGAGACGCCATGCCACCCAGCTATCCGACAGGACGTTTGCATCCGGTCGCCCGGCCGATCACCGACGATGGCGACGCCACGCGGTTCTGCTCCAGCTGTGCCTTTGCCGCGGCCTGCAGCGCGGTGGGCTACGGCAAGCCGGAATTGCTCGAACTGCATTGCCTGGTCGAGCACGTGGGGCCGTTCCGCGCGGGCGAGCACGTGTTCCGCACCGGCGATCCGTTCCGCGCGATCTACGCGGTGCGCACCGGCTCGGTGAAGACGCGGCTGTTCGACCGCGACGGCAACGAGCAGGTGCTGGGCTTCTACCTGCCGGGCGAGGTGGTGGGGCTCAACGCGATCTATCCCGAGCATTTCCCCTGCGATGCGGTGGCGCTGGAGGACACCCAGTTCTGCCGCTTCTCGTTCCCCGCGATGAGCGCGCTGGCGGCGCGCCAGCCGGCGGTGCAGCAGCACCTGTTCCGGCTGATCAGCAAGGAGCTGGGTGCAGTGTCGCTGCTGGCCGGCGACCACAGCGCGGACGAGCGCATGGCCGCCTTCCTGGTCGACCTTTCCAACCGCTACGCGGCACGCGGCTTCTCGGCCACGCGCTTCCATCTCAGCATGTCGCGCGGCGACATCGCGAACTACCTGCGGCTGGCCGCCGAGACGGTGAGCCGGGTGCTGGGGCGCTTCCGCAGCCAGGACCTGATCGCGCTGGAAGGCCGCGACCTGGTGCTGCTGCGCGTGGATGCGCTGCGCGAGCTCGGCGCCAGCCTGCTGCCGGAGTAGCGCCGGGCCAGGCCTGATCCAGGTCAGGGCCGCTGTGCGGCCGGACTGCCAACATGGGGACGATCAACACGTCACCTGCCCATGGACGCACCGACTTCCCCCGCCGTCGCCAACGATCCCGCCGCCCTGCTGGCCGCGGCGCCGCATAGGCCGCTGTTCCTTGCCGGTACGGTGGCCGTGCTGCTGACCATGACCTGGTGGACGCTGGAGCTGGCCTCGCTGCGCTTCGGCTGGGCGCGCTGGCCGCAGCCCACGGTGCCACCGGTGTGGGGGCATGCCGTGCTGATCCAGTACGGGCTGTTCCCGCTCTTCATGTTCGGCTTCCTGATGACCACCTTCCCGCGCTGGATGGACGGGCCGTCGGTGCCACCGCGGCGCTACCTGCCGGTGGCCGGCGGCGTGCTGGGCGGTTACGTGCTGGGCACGCTGGGACTGCTCGGCATGCCGGCGCTGCTCAAGCTCGGCCTGGTGGTGATGCTGGCGGGTTACCTGGTGGGCGTGGGCACGCTGGCCGGCGTGCTGGCGAAGGCGGCCGAGCGCAACAAGCACGGCTGGTCGTGTCTTGCGGCGTTCGGCGTGGGCACGCTGGGGTTGGCGGCTTTCATCACCTGGCTGTTCGATCCGGGCTTGCCGGTGGCGCTGGGCTGGCTGGCGGTGAAGCTGGGCACGTTCGGCTTCCTGCTGCCGGTGTACTTCACCGTCTGTCATCGCATGCTGCCGTTCTTCAGCAAGAACCTGGTGGCCGGCTACGCCATGTGGCGGCCGGCATGGAGCCTGCCGGCGGCGTGGGCGCTGCTGCTGGCGCATGTGCTGCTGGACTGGGCCGGCCTGCCGCAGTGGCTGTGGCTGTGCGACCTGCCGCTGGCCATGGTGTTCGCCCTGCATGCGCTGATGTGGAAGCCGTGGCGCTGCCTGCGGCCGGGCCTGCTCGCCGTGCTGCACATCGCGTTCGCATGGCTGCCGGTGGCCTTCGTGCTGTTTTCGGTGCAGGACCTCGCGCTCGCCTTCGGCGGCGAGCACGTGCTGGGGCTGGCGCCGTTGCACGCGCTGGCGATCGGCTTCTTCGGCTCGATGCTGGTGGCGATGGTGACCCGCGTCACCCACGGCCATTCCGGCCGGCCGCTGCAGATGCATCCGGTGCCGTGGCTGTGCTTCGTGCTGCTGCAGCTGGTGGCGTTCGTGCGTATCCGCGCCGAGCTGGGCGGCGACCGCTACCTGTGGCTGGTGATCGCCGGCGTGGGCTGGCTGCTGGCGTTCCTGCCGTGGGTGCTGCGTTCGGCGTGGATCTACCTCACGCCGCGCGCGGACGGCAAGCCGGGCTGAGAGCCTGCTCAATGTCTCCGCATAGCTCGCGTTGCCTTGCCGTGGCTACTGGATGGAAGTACGCCGCGCAGCGCCCGCTTGGCTGGTGGGTCAAGCCGTGCGCTGCCGCATGGCGGCCACGGCAAGGCAACCCGAAGGGCCGGGTCTGTTTGCGCGCATGCCGGCGTCATCACTCAGTCGTGGACGGACGTCCACTCCTTCGTTCTTCCTTGGCCTGCGCGCAAACAGCTCCCGGCGCAAGCCATGCGAAGACATTGAGCAGGCTCTGAGGAGGGCGCCATGCAGGACCTGATCGCGCCGTACTACCCGTGGATCGTGCTGGTGCACCTGGCCTGCGCCATCGTCTTCGTGGGCGCGGCGGCGTTCGAGGTGTTCGCGCTGGAGGCGCTGCACGAGCGCTTCGACTTCGCCGCCATGCAGCAGATCGAGACCGCGGTGATGGCGCGGGTGCGCCGCTACATGCCGTTCGTGGTGCTGTTGCTGTTCCTCAGCGGCGGCCTGCTGTTCGACCTGCGCTGCAACGGCATCCGCTGCATCGGCGATACGCGCTTCGGCTGGTTCCTGCTGGCCAAGGTGATCCTGGCGTTCGGCGTACTGGGGGTGTTCGTCAACGCGGTGTGGGCCGGTGCGCGCGGGCGCATGAGCGCTTGCCGCTTCCGCCACACGCATCGCATCGTGCTGGCGCTGATGGCGGCCATCGTCTTTCTGGCCAAGACCATGTTCTACTTGTAGGCCCTTTTTCCCCCATCGCGAGGTGCGCCATGTCCACAGTCCATTTCAAGGGTCAGCCGGTACGCGTCGACGGCAGCTTCCCGGCGCCCGGCAGCCAGGCGCCGGCGTTCAGCCTGGTCGGTGGCGACCTGTCCGAGGCCACGCTGGCCAACCATGCCGGCAAGCGCAAGGTGCTGAACATCTTCCCCAGCGTGGACACTGGCGTGTGCGCCGCCTCCGTGCGCCGCTTCAACGAGCTGGCGGCCAAGCTCGACAATACCGTGGTGCTGTGCATCTCGGCCGACCTGCCGTTCGCGCAGGGCCGCTTCTGCGGCGCCGAGGGCATCCAGCACGTGCAGATGCTGTCGTTGATGCGCGGACGCGAGTTCCTCCGCGACTACGGCGTGGCGATCGCCGATGGCCCGCTGGCCGGCCTGGCCGCCCGCGCGGTGGTGGTGCTGGACACGCACGACAAGGTGATCCACGCCGAGCTGGTGGACGAGATCACCCACGAACCGGACTACGACGCGGCGCTGAAGGCATTGGGCTGAGCGGCCCGCCGCGCAACCTGCCGCACACGAAGAAGCCCGTCGGACAACCGGCGGGCTTCTTCGTGTCAGGTGCTGCAGAAGGCGCGACTCAGGAGCGGATGCCCACCACCGGAATGCCGAGCGGCCGCGCGTCCAGCCGGTCGGGCAGGCCCATCCCCATGCGCAGGCTGCGGCCGATGCGTTCGGCGTAGTCGAGCATCTGCACGGCATCGTCCGCATCCAGCACTTCCAGCGTGGTCTCGCGCCACAGCTCCAGCCAGCGCACGAAATGCTCGGTGCGGATCGCCGGCTGGCCGCGGTGTACCGCCATCGGATTGCCGCGGTAGCTGGCGGCGCGCAACGCCACCGAGCACCAGAACGAGGTGAGCAGGAGCTTGTGCTCGTCCCAGTCGTGCACGACCGCGTTGAAGATCGGGCCGATCGCGGGGTCGGCGCGCACCTTGTCGTAGAAGCGGTCGACCAGGGCGGCGATGCGGGTTTCGTCGAGCGTACTCATGGCTTGCCTGTCGTGTCTTCGGCCGGTGCCGGCGTTGCGTCGGACGCGGGTTCGTCCAGCAGCGGCAGGATGCCGGGTGTGTCGAGGTCGTCGAACTGCTGGTGGTTCACCGCCCAGAAGAACAGCGCCACGCCCGCGATCACCACCAGCGCGGTGACGGGGATCAGTACCAGCAGGATGTTCATGCGCGCAGCTCCTGTCGCGGTGCGCGGCCGGCGCGCAAGGCATTCAGCACCACCCCCAGCGAGCTGAGCGACATGCCGATGCCGGCCAGCCACGGCGGTACGAAACCGAACGCGGCGAACGGTACCGCACACAGATTGTAGACCAGCGACCAGCGCCGGCCTTGCGCCACGATGCGCTGCACTTCGCCGGCGATGGCGCGGGCGCGGGCGAGGCCGTCGAGGCGGTCGTCCATCAGCAGCAGATCGGCCTGCGCCTGGGCCAGGCCGGTGCCGCTGGCCAGCGCGGCGGAAACGTCGGCGCCGGCGAGGATCGGCGCGTCGTTGCTGCCATCGCCCACCGCGAGCACGACGTGGCCCTGGGCGCGCAGCTCGCGCAGTCGGGCCAGCTTGTCGTCCGGGCTCTGGCGCGCGCGCCAGTCGGCGATGCCGAGCGTACTGGCCAGGGCGGCCACGCGCCCGGGCGCGTCGCCGCTGGCGATGCAAGGCGCGACGCCAGCGGCGCGCAGCGCATCAAGGGTGGCCTGCGCGTCGTGGCGTGGGCGCTCGGCGAGGCGGAAGGCGGCGATGGCGCCATCCGCATCGGCCAGCAGCAGGGCGTCGCGCTGGCGTTCGGAGGCCAGCGCATGGCCCAGCGCGAAGTCGGCGCGACCCAGGCGCAGCTCGCGTCCGGCCAGCGTGCCGCGCAGGCCGGCGCCGGCCACGGCCTCGACCCGTTCGGCCTGCCGCGCGGGGCCAAGCGGGCTGGCGGCGTCGGCGAGGGCGCGGGCCAGCGGGTGCGAGCTTTCGCGGGCGACGGCGGCGGCCAGCGCGAGCGCCTCCTCGCGCGCATCGCCGCGCAGCGGTTCGATCCCGGCGAAGTCCAGCCGCGGCACGCCCAGCGTGCCGGTCTTGTCGAACAGCGCGGTATCGACGCGCGCGAGCCGGGTCAGTGCGGTGCCGTCGGTGACCAGCACGCCGTGGCGCGCCAGCGCGGTCAGCGCGCGGGTGAACGCGGCCGGCGCGGTGAGCGCGAAGGCGCAAGGGCAGGCCACCACCAGCACCGCGAGCGCGGCGTCGAAGGCGCGCGCGGGATCGACCAGCAGCCAGCCGAGTGCAGTAAGTGCAGTGAGCAGCAGCACACGCGCCACGAAGCGGGCGATGTCGCGATCGCTGTCTGTCGCGAAGCTGCGCGCCTGGCGCGCACGGATAGCCAGCGCGCCGATGCGCGCCACAGCGGTGGCCTCGCCGCTGCGCTCCACGCGCAGCGTCACCGGGCCGTCCAGCAGCACGCTGCCGGCCACCAGCGCGTCACCGTGGCGGCGCAGTACGGGATGCGACTCGCCGGTGAGCAGAGCCTCGTCCAGCCGCGCCGAGGCCGATTCCAGCACACCGTCGGCGGGCACCGTGTCGCCTTCGGCGACGTGGACGCGGTCGCCGGCGCGCAGGGCCAGCGCGGGCACGGTCTCCAGCGTGCCGTCGTCGTGCCGGCGTTGCGCCAGCAGCGGGGCGGCGTCGATCGCGGCGTCGCCCTGCGCATTGCCCTGGTGGCGCGCGCGCAGTTCCACGTAGCGCGCGGCCAGCAGCAGGAACACGAACATGCTCACCGAGTCGAAATAGATCTCGCCGCTGCCGCGCAGCGTGTCGTACGCGCTGGCGAGGAACACCAGCGCCACCGCCAGCGCCACCGGCAGATGGATGCCCAGCCGGTGTTCGCGCAGCTCGTGGATGGCACCGGCGAAGAACGGCTGCGCGGAATAGGCCACCAGCGGGATCGTGGTGACGAGACCCAGCCAGCGGAACAGGCCGCGGGTGGTGAAGTCCACGAAGTCGACCGCGCCGAGGTAGATCACCAGGGCGTAGGCCATCACCTGCATCATGCACATGCCGGCGACGAGCAGGCGCTTCAGCGCGTCGTGCAGCTCGGCGGCGCGCGCGTCGTCGGCGTCGTCGTGGGGCAGCGGCCGGGCCGGGCACTGCATCGCGGCGCAGCGCTCCACCAGGGCATCCAGCGAGAGCCGGCGCGGGTCCCACACCACGCGCAGGCGGCGGGCGGCGGGGAGGATGGCAACCCGCTGCACCCCGGGCAGGGCGCGGATCGCCTGTTCCAGCGCGAGTGCGCGGCGCGGTTCGCCCAGCGCATCCACGCGCAACGCCGCTTCGCTGCGGCCATCGTGGCGTGGCCGCAGCACCTGGGCGAGCAGCAGCGGGTGGCCCCAGGCGGCATGCGCGTTCATGGCGTGTCGGCGCGCTGGCTGCTGTGCGCGCTGGCTGGCACGCCGAACACGGTGTGCGAGGTTTCCAGCGGTATGTCGGCGCTGCGCGCGCCGGCCACGATGATCCACACGCAGCCGGCCATCGAGGCGATGAACACCGCAACACCCAGCCACAGGATCGGCTGCTGGTACCAGCGCGTGCCGGCCCCGATCCGCGTTGGTTCAGTCCGTGGCGCCGGCATCAGGGTGCGACAGTTGGTAGACATAGGCCGCCAGCACGTGGATCTGCTGGTCGCCGAGGCGCTTGTCCCAGTCCGGCATGTGGCCCTGGCGACCGTCGTGGATGGTCTTGTGGATGTCGGCCACGCTGCCGCCGTGCAGCCAGATCTGGTCGGTGAGGTTGGGCGCACCCAGTGCCTGGTTGCCCTTGCCGTCGGGGCCGTGGCAGGCCGCGCAGGTGCCTTTGAAGATCGGTTCGGCGGCTGCTGCCATCTTCGCGTCGTGCGGCCGGCCGGACAGGCTGAGCACGTACTGCACGAGGTTGTTCACGGTGCCCTCGCCCAGGCTGGCCCAGGGCGGCATCACGCCGTTGCGGCCGTCGTGGATCGAGGTGGTGATGTCCTTGCCGCTGCCGCCGTACAGCCAGTCCTGGTCGGTGAGGTCGGGTGCGCCCAGCTGCTGGTTGCCCTTGCCGCTGCGCTGGTGGCAGGCCGCGCAGTTGTCTTCGAACAGCACCTTGCCGAGCTGTCGTGCCTCGGGATCGCCGGCCAACTGCTCGGGCGTGTACAGCATGAAGCGCTGCATCAGCGGCTCCAGCTTCGCCTCGTTGGCGGCCTGCTCGCGGGCCAACTGGCCGTGCGAAGTCCAGCCCAGCGTGCCCTTGTGGTTGCCGAAGCCCGGATACAGCAGGAGGTAGACGAAGGCGGCGCCGAACATCGCGCCGGAGAACACGACCCACCAGGTCGGCAGCCGGCGCACGCCCTCGCGCAGCACGCCGTGCGCCCATACGTGGCCGCTGGTGCCGTCGGGCTGGGTGGGGATCTTCGCGCGCGGTCCCCACAGGTACAGGAAGAAGGTGATGCCGAGGTTCAGCACCACCAGGAACATCACCCACAACGACCAGCCGGTGCTCATCGCGCCTTCTCCTGCGCTGCGCCGCCGACGGGCATGTCTTCGTCCTGCATCGGCAGTTGCGCCATCCGGTCGAACACCGGTTTGTGGTACTTGCGCCAGGCCCAGATCCAGATGCCGATGAAGCTCACCATCATCAGCACGATCAGCACGCCGGCCAGATGGCCCCAGAACGGACTCATGGCGCACCTCCGTCGCTGGCCGGCGCAGTGCCCGGCGTCGTCGGCTCGTTGGCTATGCCCAGGCCCTGCAGATAGGCGATCAGCGCGTCCATCTCGGTCTTGCCCTTGACGGCCTCGGGCGCGGCGGCGATGTCGGCGTCGCTGTATGGATCGCCCAGCCTGCGCAGCACCCGCATGCGCGCCTGGATGTCGGCACCGTCGATGCCGGCCTTCGCCAGCCATGGGAAGCCGGGCATGTTGGATTGCGGCACCACGCTGCGCGGGTCCATCAGGTGCATGCGCTGCCAGTCGTCGGAATACTTGCCGCCCACCCGGGCGAGGTCGGGCCCGGTGCGCTTGGAGCCCCACTGGAACGGCCGGTCGTAGACCGACTCCTCCGCAGTGGAGTAGTGGCCGTAGCGCTGGGTCTCGAAGCGCAGCGCGCGGATCATCTGCGAGTGGCAGAGGTAGCAGCCCTCGCGCACGTAGACGTCCCTGCCGGCCAGGCGCAGCGGATCGTAGGGCTTCACGCCCGGCGGCGCCTTCACCGTATGCGCCTGCATGAACAGCGGGGTGATCTCGGCGAGCCCACCCAGCGAGACCATGATCGCGATGCCGATGCCGAGCAGGCCGGCGTGCTTCTCGATCGCTTCGAAATGCCTGTAGGCCATGACGATCTCCTCAACCCACCACCGGCAAGGGCGCTGGGATCTGGTGAGGCTCCGGCTCCGGGATCGGCACGGGGATGGGCTTGATGAGGCGGGCGCGGGCATCGGCGGCGGTGTGCCACAGGTTCCACGCCATCACCCACATGCCCGAGAGGATCAGCACGCCACCGAACCAGCGGATCAGGTACATCGGCTTGATCGCGATCAGGCTGTCCAGGAAACCGTACTTCAGCGAGCCGTCGGGCAGGGTGGCTCGCCACATCTCGCCCTCGGTGACGCCGGCGGTCCACATCGCGCCGACGTACAGCAGGGTGCCGGCCATGTGCAGCCAGAAATGCAGGTTCATGCCGCGCACCGAATGCATCGCGGGACGGCCCAGCGCGCGCGGCGCCATCGCGTACAGCGAGCCGATGGTGATCATCGCCACCCAGCCCAGCGAGCCGGAGTGCACGTGGGCGATCGTCCAGTCGGTGTAGTGCGACAGCGAGTTCACCGTCTTGATCGCCATCATCGAACCTTCGAAGGTGGCGGCGGCGTAGAACACCAGCGACATCACCATGAACTTCACCGCCGGGTCGCTCTTCACCTTGTGCCAGGAGCCGTTGAAGGTGAGCAGGCCGTTCGCCGCCGAGCCCCAGCTCGGCATCAGCAGCACCAGCGAGAACGCCATGCCCACCGACTGCACCCAGTCGGGGAGGGCGGTGTACATCAGGTGGTGCGAGCCGGCCCACATGTAGACCGAGATCAGCGCCCAGAAATTGACGATCGAGAAGCGGTAGCTCCACAGCGGCTGCTGCGCCTGGCGCGGCACGAAGTAGTACATCATCCCGAGGAAGCCGGCGGTGAGGAAGAACGCCACCGCGTTGTGGCCGTACCACCACTCCACCATCGCGTCGACCACGCCGGAGTAGATCGGATAGGACTTGGTCCAGGACACCGGCAGCGACAGGTGGTTGACGATGTGCAGCAGGCCCACGGCGATGATGAAGGCGCCGTAGTACCAGTTCGCCACGTAGATGTGCTTGATGCGCCGGCGCGCCAGCGAGCCGAAGAACACCACGCCGAAGCTCACCCACACCACCGCGGTGAACAGCGCGACCCACCATTCCGGCTCGGCGTATTCCTTGCTGGTGGTGAGGCCCAGCGGCATCGACACCATTGCCGACACGCAGACGACCTGCCAGCCCCAGAACGTGAAGCCGGCCAGCCGGTCGAACGCCAGCCGTGCATGGCCGGTACGCTGCACCACGTAGTAGCAGGTGCCCATCAGTGCCGAGCCGCCGAAGGCGAAGATCACGCCGAAGGTGTGGTCGGGGCGCAGCCGGCTGAAGGTGATCCAGGGCAGGTCGAAGTTGAGCGCGGGCCACATCAGCTCGGCGGCGATGTACACGCCCACCGACATGCCGATGATGCCCCAGACCGCGGCGGCCAGCAGGAACTGGCGGACGACCTTGTCGTTGTAGTACTCGGTGGTGGGCATGCGCGTCCCCGGTTTCGGTGCGCGCATTTTCGCGGGCGTGCGCACGCGTCGCGATGACCGCGATCAGGCGGCTGCGGCAATCTGTCCGCTGGCCGCGGGCGCACTGATCCAGGTCATGGCTGCCGCAGCGGCGACGGGCGATGCTGTGCGGGCGCGAAACGTCCGATTCGAGCGGTACCCCATGGCCCATGTCGTCACCGAGAACTGCATCAACTGCAAGCACACCGACTGCGTCGAGGTGTGCCCGGTGGACTGTTTCCACGAAGGGCCGAATTTCCTGGTGATCGATCCCGACGAATGCATCGACTGCACGCTGTGCGTGGAGGAGTGCCCGGTGGGCGCGATTTTCCCCGAGCTCGACGTGCCGGCGGGGCAGGAGGGTTTCCTCGCGCTCAACGCCGAGCTGGCGCGCGAGTGGCCGGTGCTGACCAGCAAGATTCCCGCGATGGAGGATGCCGGCCAGTGGGACGGCGTGCCGGACAAGCTGCGGCTGCTGAAGCGCTAGGGGGATGGCAGAGACAAAAAAAGCCCGCTCGCGCGGGCTTTTCCGTTTGATGCAAGCGATCAAGGGTGATCGCAAGGCGTTTCAGGAGTGCGGCCATGGATGGCCGCCCATTTGACTCTCGCGATCAGGGATGATCGCAAGGATTACGCCACCACGCGCACCATTTCCAGGCACTTGTTGGAGTAGCCCCACTCGTTGTCGTACCAGCTCACCAGCTTCACGAAGGTGGAGTCCAGCGCGATGCCGGCGTCGGCGTCGAACACCGAGGTGCAGGTCTCGCCGCGGAAGTCGGTGGCGACCACCTTGTCCTCGGTGTAGCCCAGCACGCCCTTCAGCGCGCCCTGCGACTGCGCCTTCATCTCCGCGCAGATTTCGGCGTAGCTGGCGGGCTTCTCCAGCTCGCAGGTGAGGTCGACGACGGACACGTCCGAGGTGGGCACGCGGAAGCTCATGCCGGTGAGCTTCTTGTTGAGTTCGGGGATCACCACGCCCACCGCCTTCGCCGCGCCGGTGGAGGAGGGGATGATGTTCTCCAGGATACCGCGGCCGCCGCGCCAGTCCTTGTTCGACGGGCCGTCCACGGTCTTCTGGGTGGCGGTGGCGGCGTGCACGGTGGTCATCAGGCCGCGCTTGATGCCCCACTTGTCGTTGAGCACCTTGGCCACCGGCGCCAGGCAGTTGGTGGTGCAGCTGGCGTTGGAGATGATCGCCTCGCCCTTGTAGCTCTTGTCGTTGACGCCGTAGACGAACATCGGCGTGTCGTCCTTGGACGGCGCGGACAGGATCACCTTCTTCGCGCCGGCGTCGAGATGCTTCTGCGCCGTTTCCTTGGTGAGGAACAGGCCGGTGGATTCGATCACCACGTCGGCGTCCACCTCGTTCCACTTCAGGCTGGCCGGATCGCGCTCCTGGGTGAGGCGGATCCTGCTGCCATTGACCACCAGCTGGCCGTCCTCGATCGACACTTCGCCCTTGAAGCGGCCGTGCACCGAGTCGTAGCGCAGCATGTAGGCGAGGTAATCCGGCTCCAGCAGATCGTTGATCGCCACGATCTGGATGTCCTTGCCGAAGTTCTGCACCGCAGCGCGCAGCACGTTGCGACCGATGCGGCCGAAGCCGTTGATGCCGACCTTGATGGTCATGGGACAGCGTCCTCCAATTCGACGGGGAAGGTGGCCGCGGTGCAGCGGCCGGAAGCCGCGATTTTAGCGGGAAACCAGCGATGCTGCCCGCTCAGCGCCGGTTGTGCGCCGGTTTGCCGCAATAGATGTAGTGCAGGGTGGCCATCAGCGCCTGCACCGGACCCGCGGCGAGGCGGTAATACACCGCCTGCGCCTCGCGCCGGGTCTGCACCAGCGCGGCCTCGCGCAGCTTCGCCAGATGCTGCGACAGCGCCGACTGGCCCAGCTCCAGCCGTTCCAGCAGCTCGCCCACCGCCAGCTCGCCCTCGGCCAGGTGGCACAGGATCAGCAGGCGCTGCTCGTTCGCCAGCGCCTTCAGCAGGTCGCTGGCTTCGCTGGCATGGGCGCGCATGCGGGCGGGATCGGCGGCGGTCTTCATGGCGGCATTCTGACAGATCTTGCTAAATTAGCATAACCTAATATTATGCGATGCACTTGTTCCCGTGGGTGCAGCGCCATGCCTGCCGACGTCGCTTCCTTCTTCCATGCCGCCACTTCCACCTGGACGCACGTGGCCAGCGATCCTGCGACCGGCGCGGCGGCGGTGATCGATCCGGTGCTGGATTTCGACCCGGCCAGCGGCCGGCTCGGCACGGCGGCGGCACGCGCCGTGCTCGATCATCTCCGCACGCAGGGGCTGGATCTCAAGTGGATCCTGGAAACCCACGCGCATGCCGATCACCTCACCGCTGCCGCCTGGCTGCGTGCGCAGACCGGCGCCACGGTGGCGGCGGGCGCCGGCATCGTCGAGGTGCAGGCCGTGTTCAAGCAGCGGCTGGACCTGGGCGACGCGTTCGTGGCCGACGGCTCGGCGTTCGACCGCCTGCTGCGCGACGGCGACGTGCTGCCGCTGGGCGGGCTGGCGCTGGAAGTGCTGGCCACGCCCGGCCATACCGCCGACGGCGTGAGCTACCGGGTGGGCGACGCGGTGTTCATCGGCGACACGCTGTTCTCGCCGGCCGCGGGCAGCGCGCGCTGCGACTTTCCCGGCGGCAGCGCGGCGGTGCTGCACGCCTCGGTACGCCGCCTGTATGCGTTGCCGGATGACACGCGGTTGTACCTGTGCCACGACTATCCCGCGGCCGGCGCCATGCCGCGCAGCATGGTCCCCCTGCCCGAGCAGCGCGAGCACAACGCGCATCTTGCCGCTGCGACCGGCGAAGCGGATTTCGTGGCGCTGCGCGAACGCCGCGACGCCACGCTGGCAATGCCGCGGCTGTTCTGGCCAGCGCTGCAGGTCAACATCCGTGCCGGCGGGCTGCCGCCGGCGGATGGCGAGGGGCGGCGCTTCCTGAAATTGCCGCTGGATGTGGTCGCACTGGAGGTGCCCTGATGGGCGCCGCATTCACGCCATGGAGCGCGCTGGGCGGCGGCGTCCTGATCGGTGTGGCTGCACTGCTGCTGCTCGCCGCGCTGGGCCGCATCGCCGGCGTCAGCGGCATCGCCGCCGCGCTGTTGCCGCCGCGCCGCGGTGACATCGCGTGGCGGCTGGCTTTCGTGCTCGGCCTGCCTTCGGGCGCGGCGCTGTGGATGCTGGGGCAGGACAGCACGGCGCTGGCCAGCCATGCATCGCCATGGCAGCTCGCGCTGGCCGGCCTGCTGGTGGGCGTGGGTACGCGCATCGGTTCGGGCTGCACCAGCGGCCACGGCGTGTGCGGACTGGGCCGTTTCTCGCCGCGCTCGCTGGCGGCGGTACTCACCTTCATGCTGACCGCGATGCTATGCGTGTACGCGTGGCGGCATCTGCTGCCGGGGTGGCTGGCATGAAATCCTGGCTGGCGTATCTGGCGGGCCTGCTGTTCGGCGCGGGCCTGGCGTGGTCGGGCATGGCCGATCCGCACAAGGTGCTGGGCTTCCTCGACGTCGCCGGCGCGTGGGATCCCAGCCTGCTGCTGGTGATGGTTGGCGCGGTGCTGGTCTATGCCATCGGCCAGCGCCTGGTGACGAGGCACGCGCGGCCGTGGCTGGACGAGCGTTTCCATCTGCCCGCCAATCGTCGCATCGATGTGCGTCTGCTGGCGGGCGCGGCGCTGTTCGGCATCGGCTGGGGATTGGGCGGCTATTGCCCCGGCCCTGCGCTGGCCGGCGTCGGCCTCGGCAATGCCGATCTCGTGTGGCTGCTGCCGGCGCTGCTGCTGGGCTGGTGGCTGGCAGGGCGTGTCCGGCGTGGATGACACTCCGGCCTGCTGTGGCACACTCATCGACTGTCCCTAGTCGTGATGCCCCCGCCATGAAGTTGCACCGTTGCCTGCTGGCCGTCGCGCTGGCCATGATCGTCGCCGTTCCCGCCGCCCAGGCCTGGGGTCCGCTGGGCCACAGCATCGTCGCCGCGCTGGCGCAGCGTCACCTGAGTCCCGCTGCCGAGGCCGAGGTGGAACGCCTGCTGGCGGCGGACCACACCACGCAGCTGGCCGACATCGCCAGCTGGCCCGACCAGATCCAGGACGACCCCGCGCAGGCCACTCTGTGGCAGCAGACGCGCAAGCTGCACTACATCAATTTCCGCGGTGGCCCGGCCTGCGACTACGTGCCGCCGCGCGATTGCCGCGATGGCGAGTGCGTGGTGGCCGGGCTGGCGCATTACGTGGCGATCCTCGGCGACAAGTCGCAGCCGGACGCGGCACGCCTCGAGGCGCTGAAGTTCGTGGTGCATTTCGTCGGCGACGAGCACCAGCCACTGCACGACGGCTACCGCGACGACCTCGGCGGCAACAGGTACCAGGTGCAGTTCGAGGGCAGGGGCAGCAACCTGCACAAGGTCTGGGACTCGGGCATGCTGAAGACGCGTGGCCTGGCCTGGCAGGCCTATGCGCAGAAGCTCGATGCGGAAGGCCCGGTGACGCTGCCGCCGCCGATCGCGCCGCTGGACGATCCCTACGCGCAGTGGGCGGAGGAATCCTGCCGCATCACCGCCGCGCCCGGCTTCTATCCGGACGGCCACAAGGTCGGCCAGGCCTACGTCGACGCCGAGCTGCCGGTGGCCGAGAACCAGCTGCGCATCGCCGGACGCCGGCTGGCCGAGGTGCTCAACCTCGCGTTGACGGACTGAGGCCCTGCATGCGGCGCCAGGGCCCGTTCAAGGTCGCCGCATGGCGGCCACGGAAGCCAACGCGGGCCATGCGGCGACCTGGAGCAGGCTCTTACATACGAATGCAGGCTGGCATGGCGTGCGGCATCTGTTAGCCTCCACGACAGTTGACCGGATTCAGACGTCCATACCCATCAGGCCCACCGCATGACCAACACGCCGCTCCGCCGCACCAAGATCGTCGCCACCCTCGGCCCCGCCACCGACGCGCCGGGCATGCTCGAGAGCATCATCGCCAACGGCGTCGATGTCGTTCGCCTCAACCTTTCGCATGGCCAGCCGGACGACCATCGCGCCCGCGCCGCCGCGGTGAAGGCCGCCGCCGCCGCCGCCGGCCGCGAGGTGGGCGTGCTGGCCGACCTGCAGGGCCCGAAGATCCGCGTGGAGAAGTTCGCGAACGGCCCGATCCAGCTCGAGGTCGGCCAGCCCTTCGTGCTGGACTGCCGCGCCGACGCGCCGCCCGGCGACATCACCCGCGTGGGCGTGAGCTACTTCGACCTGCCGCGCGACGTGCGGCCCGGCGACGTGCTGCTGCTGGACGACGGCCTGGTGGCGCTTACCGTGAACGAGGTGGCCGGTGCCGAGATCCGCTGCACCGTGCTGGTGGGCGGCAAGCTGTCCGACCGCAAGGGCCTCAACCGCCAGGGCGGCGGCCTGTCCGTTTCCGCGTTGTCGGACAAGGACAAGGCCGACATCAAGCTCGCCGCCGAGATCGGCGCCGACTTCCTCGCCGTGTCCTTCGTGCGCTCGGCCGAGGACATGCACCAGGCGCGTCGCCTGCTGCACGAAGCCGGCGGCAACGCCGCGCTGGTGTCCAAGATCGAGCGCGCCGACGCGATCCCCGTGCTGGGCGAGATCATCGACGCCTCCGACGTGGTGATGGTGGCGCGCGGCGACCTCGGGGTGGAGATCGGCGACGCCGAGCTGCCGGGCCTGCAGAAGAAGATCATCCGCGAGACCGTGCAGCGCAACCGCGCGGTGATCACCGCCACCCAGATGCTGCAATCGATGGTGCGCTCGCCGATACCCACCCGCGCCGAAGTGCTGGACGTGGCGAACGCGGTGATCGACGGCACCGACGCGGTGATGCTGTCGGAGGAAACCGCCGCGGGTGCGCATCCCGACAAGGCGGTGGCCGCGATGGCGCGCATCTGCCTCGGCGCCGAACGCCAGTTCGAGCCCAAGGAGGACCTGGCCAACGCCGGCCACCGGCTCAACCGTGCCGACCAGGCGATCGCGCTGGCCGCGATGGTGCTGGCCGGCCAGCTCGGCGTGCGCGCGATCGTGTCGCTCACCGAATCCGGCGCCACCGCGCAGTGGCTGTCGCGCTACCGCAGCGCGGTGCCGATCTACGGCCTGTCGCCATTCGCCGCCTCGCGCCGGCGCATGCAGGTGCTGCGCGACGTGCGGCCGGTGGAATTCAGCCACGGCGAGAACCAGAGCATGGCCGCCTCCACCCGCGCCGCGGTGAGCCTGCTGTTCGCGCAGGGCAAACTGGACGAGGGCGACAGCGTGGTCATCACCTACGGCGACCGCGTGGGCCACGTCGGCGGTACCAACACGCTGAAGCTGCTGGCTGTCGGTGCGGGCGGGATGGTGGACAGCTTGCGCGATCTTTGAGCAAGGCAGCCCTGCCGGTGGTGACGCGGGCAGGGCGAGCGCGGCTAGACTGGTGTCGCCGCTCCCCCAACAACGGAGGTTCCCCATGAACTCGCGTGCTCGCCGCCTGGTCCGTCTCCTGTTGCTGGTGCCGGCGTTGGCCTGCGCCGCATCCGCGTGGGCGCAATCGCCCCACCGGGTCGACCCGCAGAACCAGTACCACTACTGGATCCGCCTCAATACCAAGGTGAACACGGATCTCCCCAATTCCGGCCTCAACCTGGACAAGCCCGGTTGCGCGGCGGTGACCTACACCATCGGTTCCGATGGCGTGCCGATGAACGTGCAACTGGCCAGGCTGGTGCCCAAGAGCGATCTGGGCAACGCCGCGGTGACCGCGGTGAAGAACTTCCGCTACGGCCCCTCGCTCACCAACCGCATCGGCCAGCCCATCGACACCTATTACATCGTGCCGTTCAACGCGCCCGACGGTGTGGACGGCATGCAGAAGGTCATGGAGCCCTGCAAACTGCCCGGTTACGGGTCGTAACCGGCGCCTTTCCGGCGCTTTCGTTATAATTCGCGGCCTTCCATCCCGCCGCCCGTCCGGGCGGCATCCACCTTGAGCGGGCGGATCACGCCTCGTTGTATGGAGCCGTCATGAGTATTGAAGATCTCGAAAGCGTTGCCCTGGCCATGGTGGCTCCCGGCAAGGGCATCATCGCCATCGACGAGTCGACCAACACCATCAAGAAGCGTTTCGAGGCCGTCGGCATCGAGAACACCGAGGAAAACCGCCGCGCCTACCGCGAGCTGCTGCTCACCACGCCGGGCCTGAACGAGCACATCTCCGGCGCGATCCTGTACGACGAGACCATCCGCCAGTCCACCAGGGACGGCGTGCCGTTCACCCAGGTGATGAAGAAGGCCGGCATCATCCCCGGCATCAAGGTGGACAAGGGTCCGGTGCCGCTGGCCGGCTTCCCCGGCGACGTGGTCACCGAAGGCCTGGACGGTCTGCGCGAGCGCCTCGCCGAATACGTGAAGCTGGGCGCGCAGTTCGCCAAGTGGCGCGCCGTCATCAACATCTCCGAGGACAATCCCAGCTCCACCGCGATCGAGGCGAACTGCCACGCGCTGGCGCGCTACGCCGCGCTGTGCCAGGAAGCCGGCCTGGTGCCGATGGTCGAGCCGGAAGTGATCATGGACGGCGACCACAGCATCGAGGTGAGCTACGAGGTGCACGAGGCCGTGCTGCGCAGCCTGTTCAACGCGCTGTACGAGCAGAACGTGATGCTGGAAGGCACCATCCTGAAGGTCAGCATGGTGATCCCGGGCAAGGATTCGTCCGAGCAGGCCGACGTCGAGGAAGTGGCCGAGGCCACCGTGCGCGTGCTCAAGACCTGCGTGCCGGCCTCGCTGCCGGGCATCGTGTTCCTCTCCGGTGGCCAGACCGACGAGCAGAGCACCGCGCACCTCAACGCGATGAACCGCATCGGCCCGCACCCGTGGCCGCTGTCGTTCTCCTACGGCCGCGCCATGCAGCAGGCCGCGCTCAAGCTGTGGGCCAAGGACATGAAGGCGAATTACGCCGAAGCGCAGAAGACCGTGCACGCCCGTGCCAAGGACAACGGCCTCGCCGCGCTGGGTCGCTGGAACGGTTGAGGGCTGAGTTCCCGCGATCATTCGTGATCGCGAGAATCAATCGGGCGGCCATCCATGGTCGCACTGCTCACAACGAAACGGGCGCCACAAGGCGCCCGTTTCGTTTTTCACGTTGACTGATGGTCCGATCAGAAGCGGAATTCCGCGCTGGCCGAGATCATGTCGGTGCTGAGGTCGACGTTGTGCTTCTTGGCGTCGAAATAGTCGTAGTTCAGGCCGACGCTCACGTTCTGCGTGATGTTGTAGCCGATGCCTGCGCCGGCATACCAGCTGTTGTCGCTCAGGCCCTTGTTGATCGGGTTGACGTCGTTGCTCATGCCATGGCCGGTCCAGCTGTAGAGGCCGGCGCGGCCGCTGAGGTACCAGCTCGGGCTGAGGTCGATGTGCGCGTTCGCACCGGCGGTCCAGCCGTGCAGCTGGGACTTGCCCGGGGCGATCACCGGCGAGCTGTTGAAGATGTTCTTCGCGCGGATGTTGCCCAGGTCGTTGTAGCCCACCTCGGCGCCCAGCGAGAAGTTCGGCGTGAACGACCAGCGGTAGCCGCCGTTCAGCGCATAACCGGTGTCGTGACCGTTGTCATACGGCCCCTGGTCGATGGCGGTGCGACCAACGTTGCCGTTGATGAACCAGCCGCCGTTGTCGGTCGGCGCGCTCTGCGCGAAGGCAGCGGGGATGGTCAGCATGCCGGCAGAGGCGAGGGCAAGAGCGAGCAAGGTCTTTTTCATGGAGAGTCTCCTGTTATGAGGAAGCGGTCGCCGTTCATCGGGGAATGGAGCGGTGCCGCATGCCCGACGCTTGGGGAATTCGTCGGGCACTTCTCTTGGATGGTTGCCGGGCCGGAAAGATTCAATACTTGTTAGTTCATTATTAAGTGGCGATTAATGTTTCCGGCCAAGTGGCTGTATCAAAAAGAAAACGGGCGCCTTGCGGCGCCCGTTCCGGATCACGCATCGGAGTTGGGGCGACTCAGAAGCGGTATTCCGCGCTCAGCGAATACTTGCTGGTGGCCAGCTGCACGCGCTGTTCCCCATTGTCGGAGCCGGCGTAGTAGTCGTAGTTCAGGCCCAGGCTCCAGTTCTGGCTGAGGTTGTAGCCCACGCCGGCACCCGCGTAGTACTTGGTGCGTTCGAACTGGCGGAACTCGGGGTTCGCCCCGTTGGTGATGCCTTCGCCCTGGGCGTAGAACAGGCCGCCGCGCAGCTCGCCGTACCAGTTCGGGGTGAAGCTGTAGCGCAGATCCAGGCCGGCGGTGCTGCCGCGCAGCTTGGACTTGCTGTTGCCAGCGATCTGGTCGGCGTACTGGCTCTGGGCGGACAGGCGGCCCAGATACTGGTAGCCCACTTCCACGCCCAGCGAAGTCTCGGGGTTGATCGCGAAGCGGTAACCGCCCTTCACGCCGCCGGCAAACTTGCCGTCGTCATAGGGGCCCTTGCTGACGTTGGCGTAGCCGGCGTCGGCGCTGACATACCAGCCCTGCTGGGTAGCGGAGGGAGTCTGGTCCTGGGCGAAGGCGGCCGGCACGGCCACGAAGCCGGCGGCAGCCACGGTGAGAGCGAGCAAAGTCTTTTTCATGGGGAATTCCTCATTGTTCTGGTCAGTCCATGGCGCCTCGGGGAAAGGCCTTGCCATGGCTCGGCAACCGCTCGTGGGCGGTGCCGGACCATTAGATGGCGACCCGGCTGAAGGAATTCAATACCGACAAGTTCAGAATTAAGTGGAGGTTAATGTCAAGGCGTGTGGCGGATCAGTGGCGTCGGCAGCGCGACAGCTTTGACCGGATCGGCGACAATGCGCGTTTTTCGCCGCCGTCTGCCCGGAGAACGTCCATGACCACCCGTCGCCAACTCGCCAACGCCGTGCGTGCCCTCGCCATGGATGCTGTGCAGAAGGCCAATTCCGGCCATCCGGGCATGCCGATGGGCATGGCGGACATCGCCGAGGTGTTGTGGAACGACTTCCACCGCCACAACCCGGCCAACCCGCACTGGTTCAACCGCGACCGTTTCCTGCTCTCCAACGGCCACGGCTCGATGTTGCAGTACGCGCTGCTGCACCTCACCGGCTACGACCTGCCGATGAGCGAGTTGGAGCGTTTCCGGCAGTTGCACTCCAAGACCCCGGGCCACCCCGAGGCGCACGAGACGGTGGGCGTGGAAACCACCACCGGCCCGCTGGGCCAGGGCATCGCCAACGGCGTGGGCTTCGCATTGGCCGAGAAGGTGCTGGCCGAACGCTTCAACCGCCCCGGCTTCAACGTGGTCGACCACCACACCTGGGTGTTCTGCGGCGACGGCTGCCTCATGGAAGGCATCTCGCAGGAGGCGATCTCGCTGGCCGGCACCTGGAAGCTGGGCAAGCTCACCCTGGTCTACGACGACAACAACATCTCCATCGACGGCGAGGTGCCGGGCTGGTTCACCGACGACACCGCCGCCCGCTTCGAGGCCTGCGGCTGGCACGTGGTGCGCGACGTGGACGGCCACGACGCGGAGAAGGTCAAGGCCGCGCTGGTTGCCGCCAGGGCGGAGACCGGCAAGCCGAGTCTGGTGATGTGCAAGACCATCATCGGCTTCGGCGCGCCGCACAAGGAAGGCACCGAAGCCAGCCACGGCGCGGCACTGGGCAAGGACGAGGTCGCCGCCGCGCGCGACATGCTGGACTGGCGCTACCCCCCGTTCGAGATTCCCGACGAGATCTACGCCGGCTGGGACGCGAAGCAGGCCGGTGCGAAGCACGAGGCGGAGTGGAACGCGTTGTTCGCCGACTACGCCAAGGCGAATCCGGAGCTGGCCGCCGAGCTTGAGCGTCGCCTCGCCGCGAAGCTGCCGGAGAACTGGGCGGCCGCTTCGCAGGCCTGGGTCGACAAGCTGCAGGCCGAAGGCCCGGATGTGGCCAGCCGCAAGGCCTCGCAGATGACGCTGGATGCGTTCGGTCCGCTGCTGCCGGAGCTGATCGGCGGCTCGGCGGACCTCGCCGGCTCCAACCTCACGATCTGGAAGGGTTCGGTCAGCGTCACCGAGACCAGCCCGAACGCCAACTACATCCACTCCGGCGTGCGCGAATTCGGCATGACCGCGATCGGCAGCGGCCTGGCGCTGCACGGCGGCTTCATCCCCTACGACGCCACCTTCCTGGTGTTCTCCGACTACGCGCGCAACGCGGTGCGCATGAGCGCGCTGATCCCCGCGCACTCCATCCACGTCTACACCCACGATTCGATCGGCCTGGGCGAGGACGGTCCCACCCACCAGCCGGTGGAGCACCTGGCCAGCCTGCGCTACATCCCGAACAACCGTGTGTGGCGCCCGTGCGACGCGGTGGAGTCGGCGGTGTCGTGGAAGGCGGCGATCGAACGCAGGGACGGCCCGTCCTGCCTGGTGTTTTCGCGCCAGACGCTCAAGCACCAGCAGCGCAGCGCGCAGCAGGTGGCCGACATCACGCGCGGCGCCTATGTGCTGTCCGACCCGGCCGACACGAAGTTCAAGGCCATCCTGATCGCCACCGGTTCCGAGGTGGAGCTGGCGATGGAGGCCGCGCGCACGCTGGCGCAACAGGGTATGCCGGTGCGCGTGGTGTCGATGCCGTGCACCGAGATCTTCGATGCGCAGCCGCTGGAATACCGCGAAGGCGTGCTGCCAGGCTGGTGCCGGGCGCGCGTGGCGGTGGAAGCCGCCATCACCGACTTCTGGCGCAAGTACGTGGGCCTGGACGGCGAAGTGGTCGGCATGACCACGTTCGGCGCCTCGGCGCCGGCCGAGCAGTTGTTCGAGTACTTCGGCATCACCGTGGCGAACGTGGTCGATGCGGTGAAGCGCGTCGCTGGTTGATTGACGTTTCACCAAACAGGAACGCCGCGGAAACCCCGCGGCGTTCCTGTTTGGTGTAGGAGCGCACCCTGTGCGCGAATGCTCTTGGCTTCGATCAACACCAGAGCCATCGCGCACAGGGTGCGCTCCTACGGTGCGGCCGGTTACGCTGCCAGCAACTCGGCGAGATGCGCCGGATCGCTCGCCAACTCCTGCGCGCCGGCCAGCTCCAGTTCCTCGCGGCTGCCGAAGCCCCACAGGACGCCGATGCCGCGTACGCGGTTGGCCACCGCGCCTTCGATATCGAAATGGCGGTCGCCGATCATCGCGGTCTGCCCGGGCGAGGCGCCGAAATCGGCCAGTGCGGCAGCGATCATCGATGCCTTCTCGCTGTGCGGGCTGGATGGGTCGGGGCCGTACAGGCGCGTGAACGCGTCGCCGAACGGCAGGTGCTCGATGATTGGCCGCGCGTGGCGCTCGGGCTTGCTGGTAACCACGGCCAAGGTGTGTCCGGCCGCCTGCAACCGCTCGATGGTCGCCGCGATGCCGGGATAGATCGCGTGTTCGCGCCAACCCAGCGTGGCGAAGCGCTCGTGGTAGTAATCCACGGCGGCCTCGACGCGCTCGGCGTCATGATCCAGCAATGGCGCGAAGCCATGCCGCAGCGGCGGGCCGATCCAAGGGCGCAGGTCGGTGGGCGCCGGCACGCCCAGCTTGTCGAAGGCGTAGCGGATGCACGCGGTGATGCCCGGTTCGGAATCGATCAGCGTGCCATCGAGGTCGAACAGGCAGAGCGTCACTGACCGGCCCGCGCCTTCAGCGCGGCAACCGCAGGCAGTTCCTTGCCTTCGAGGAACTCCAGGAAGGCGCCACCGCCGGTGGAGATGTAGGAGACGTCGTGCTCGATGCCGTACTTCTCCACCGCGGCCAGGGTGTCGCCGCCGCCGGCGATGGAGAACGCGGGCGAAGCGGCGATCGCACGGGCCAGCGTCTCGGTGCCCTTGCCGAACGCGTCGAACTCGAACACGCCCACTGGACCGTTCCACACCACGGTGCCAGCCTTCGCGATCAATGCGGCATAGCTCTTTGCCGTCTCGGGGCCGATGTCGAGGATCATCTCGCCGTCGCGCACCTGGTCCACCGGCTTCACCGTGGCCGTGGCGTTGGCGGAGAACTCCGGCGCCACCACCACGTCGACCGGCAGCGGCACTTCGGCGCCGCGGCGCTTCGCATCGGCGAGCACCTTCTTCGCGGCGTCGACCAGGTCGGGTTCCACCAGCGAATTGCCCACCGAATGGCCCATGGCTGCGATGAAGGTGTTGGCGATGCCGCCGCCCACGATCAGCTGGTCGACCTTGCCGATCAGGTTCTCCAGCAGGGTGAGCTTGGTGGAGACCTTGGAGCCGGCCACGATGGCCAGCAGCGGGTGCGCGGGGTTCTCCAGCGCCTTGCCCAGAGCATCGAGCTCGGCCGAGAGCAGCGGACCGGCGGCGGCCACCGGGGCAAACCTGATCACGCCGTGGGTGGAGGCCTGGGCGCGGTGCGCGGTGCCGAAGGCGTCCATCACGAAGATGTCGCACAGCGCGGCGTACTTCTTCGACAGCGCCTCGTCGTCCTTGCCTTCGCCGATGTTCATGCGGCAGTTTTCCAGCACCACCACCTCGCCGGGCGCGACATCCACGCCGTCGAGGTAGTCGCGCACCAGGCGCACCGGCTTGCCGAGCTTGTCGCCCAGCCATGTGGCCACCGGCGCCAGCGAGGAGGCCTCGTCGAACTGGCCTTCCTTCGGTCGGCCCAGGTGCGAGAGCACCATCACCTTCGCGCCGGCATCGCGTGCGGCCTTGATCGTCGGCAGGGCGGCGTCGAGGCGCTGGGTGGAGGTGATACGGCCGTGGTCGTCGATCGGCACGTTCAGGTCTTCGCGGATCAGCACGCGCTGGCCGTGCAGGTCGAGATCGCTCATGCGGGTGACGGACACGTGGAAACTCCCGTGGTTCGGAAAGGACTGCCGGGCTGGCAGGAACCCCGTATTGTCCGGCCCGTCCCGGAGGGATGCAAATTACACTGCAGGTTTTCCGTCACCTGGAGTGGGACATGCCTTCCGGTCTCGTGCTGTACGGCTACTGGCGCTCCAGCGCCGCCTACCGCGTGCGCATCGCGCTGGCGCTGAAGGGCCTGGCCTGGGAAAGCCGCCCCGTGCACCTGGTGAAGGACGGCGGCGAGCAGCATGCCGCGGACTACGCCGCGATGAACCCGCAACAGCTGGTGCCCTGCCTGCGCGACGGCGAGCGGGTGCTGACGCAGTCGCTGGCGATCATGGAGTACCTCGATGAAACCCGCCCCGGGCCAGCGCTGTTGCCGGCCGATGCGGGCGGTCGTGCGCGGGTGCGGGCACTGGCGCAACTGGTCGCCTGCGACATCCATCCCCTGGGTAACCTGCGCGTGCTGCAGTACCTGGAGCGCGAGCTTGGGATCGGGGAAGCGCAGCGCGGCGCGTGGTCGCGGCACTGGATCGCCACCGGCTTCGCGGCGATGGAGGCGATGATGGCGGGTAACCCGGCCACCGGCCGCTACTGCCATGGCGATACGCCGGGATTGGCCGATGCCTGCCTGGTGCCGCAGGTGTACAACGCGGTGCGCTGGAAGCTGTCGCTGGATGATTACCCGACGATCCGGCGCATCCATGCGGCGTGTGGGGAGTTGGAGGCATTTCGTAATGCAGCGCCCGAGGTGCAGCCGGACGCGCCAGCGGCGTAACTTGAGCGGCGGCTGCTCCCTCGACTAGCAAAGAGCAACATCGTTGGCTGGATGTCGGGAAAGTGCATTCCTGCACTTTCCCGGCTCGCCAAATCCGGCATTCCGCCGGACTTGGCTCCGCCGATCAATCACTGGCGTGATTGATCGCGAGCGATCCATCATCCGTGGATCGCGTTCTGACAGGCCGCTTGCAGCGGCCTGTCAGAACCCCATGCCGTAGGGGTCGTTGCTGCCGCCCATCAATACGTTGCTGTCCGCGCCGTTGCCGCCACCTTCGGAAAGGCGGATCTTCAGCGCCAGGCCGTCGCGGGAGTCGGCCTTGTTGAGCGCCTCCTCCAGTTCGATGCGGCCTTCCTTGTAGAGCCGGTACAGCGACTGGTCGAAGGTCTGCATGCCGTCCTGCAGGCTGCGGTCCATCGCTTCCTTCACCTCGTGGATCTGGCCGCGGCGGATCATGTCGCGGATCAGCGGGGTGTTCAGCAGCACCTCGACGGCGGGCAGGCGGCGGCCGTCCTTACCCACCACCAGGCGCTGGCTGATCACCGCGCGCAGGTTCAGCGCGAGGTTCATCAGCACGTTCTTGTGCGCCGACTCCGGGAAGAAGTTGAGGATGCGCTCCAGCGTCTGGTCGGCGTTGTTGGAGTGCAGGGTGGCCAGGCACAGGTGGCCGGTCTCGGAGAACGAGATCGCCGCTTCCATGGTGTCGGTGTCGCGGATCTCGCCGATCATGATCACGTCCGGCGCCTCGCGCATCGCGTTCTTCAGCGCCTCGTGGTAGGTGTGCGTGTCCAGCCCCACCTCGCGCTGGTTGACGATCGACCGCTTGTGCCGGTGCAGGTATTCGATCGGATCCTCGATGGTGAGGATGTGGCCGGCCGAATGGGTGTTGCGGTGGTCGATCATCGAGGCCAGCGTGGTCGACTTGCCCGAGCCGGTGGCGCCCACCACCAGGATCAGCCCGCGCGGCTCCATGATCAGGTCGCGGAAGATCGATGGCAGCTGCAGCTGCTCGACGTTGGGGATCTCGCTCTTGATCGCGCGGATCACCATGCCCACTTCGCCGCGCTGCTTGAACACGTTGATGCGGAAGCGCCCGGCCTCCTTCACCGCCAGCGCCATGTTGAGCTCGAGGTCGCGCTCGAACTGCGGCACCTGGCCCTCGTCCATCAGGGAGTAGGCGATCTTCTTCACCATGCCACCCGGCAGTCCGGTGTTGCCGAGCGGGTAGAGCTTGCCCTCGACCTTGATGTTCACCGGGGCGCCGGTGGACAGGAACATGTCCGAGGCGCCCTTGTCGACCATCAGCTTGAGGAAGTAACCGATATCCACGCCAAATCCCCTGGTTGTGCTCGTTGCAATGAGCGATTGTGCACGCCCACAATACGCGTAGAAGCTTAATCAGGAATGCGTGATGGTGCACATCTCCCCTTCGTCGATCCGGCGCCCGGCGCTCCCGCGCAGGCCGGCACGACAGTCCGTACTGGCCGGCCTGCTGGTCGGTGGGCTGCTCCTGGCCGGCTGCGCCAGCGTGCCGCCGCCGAACGATGCGATGAACCTGGCGCAGTCGCAGCTGCAGGCGGCGCGCGACGCCGGCGCGGCCGACTATGACCCGGTGGACCTGGGGTTCGCCCAGGACAAGTTCCAGCAGGCCCAGGGGGCGATGGCCGATCGCAAGTACGACCTGGCGGCCGATCTGGCCGCCGAGTCGCGGGCCGACGCCGAGCTGGCACGGGTCAAGGCCAATCTTGGCGCGGCGCGGGCCCAGATCCAGTCCAAGATGAACGCGAACGCCGAGTTGCGCGAACAGGGGGCGCAGGCCGCCGCCGCGGCCGCCGCCGAGTTCGCCAAGCCGCTGCCGATGCCGGCCACCGCCGGTTCGGCTCCCGCCCCGGCCGGTTCGGGGGCGCTGCCGCCCGCTGCGCCGGTGGAAGACATGCCGGCGCCTTCGGCCTCAGTGCTGTCGGCGCCGCCATCGGGACAGGGCTTCCAGACCGTGCCCACGCAGACCCCGCCGTCGAACGGCCAGGATTCGAACGCAACGCAGGGCTTCCAGCCTGCGGGAGGCCAGCCATGAAGCGTGTTGCCACTCTGCTTGCGGCCGCCGCGATGGCGCTGGGCATCGTCGGCACCGCCCAGGCGAAGCGCGACGACATCGATGTCAGCCGGCTGACCAACAATCTCAACCAGCTCGCCAGCGACCCGGTGTTGGGCAACTACGCCCAGGCCGAGCAGTCGCTGGCCCGCAACGCGATCGCCCAGCTGGCGGAAGCCAGCTCGCACGACCGGCCGCATGCCCTGTACATGGCCGAACGGCGGGTGGATGTAGCCCGGGCGTCCGCCCAACTGCAGGACGCCCAGACCAAGCTGGCCCAGCTCGACCGCGAGCACGACCAGATCCAGCTGGAGAATACCCGCCGCGAGGCTGACACGGCCCGGCGCGAGCTGGAGCGGCAGCGCCTGCAGTACCAGATGGCCCAGGAAGAGGCGCAGCGCCTGCAGGAGCAGGGCGAGGCCTATTCGCAGGCTGCCGAGCAGGCCCAGGCCGAGGCGGCCAAGGCGAAGAAGCTGGCCGAGGCGCAGAGCCGGGTGGCCCGTTCCGCCAAGCGCGAGGCCGAGCTGGCGGCCAAGGCCGCCAAGGCGATGCGCGAGCAGATGCAGCAGCAGGACAGCGGCGGCAAGCCTTGACCTTGACCTTTGCGATCATCCCTGATCGCGAGAGTCACAAATGGGCAGCTATCCATGGCTGCACTTTTCATCAAAAGCCGCCACGGAAGAGGCCGCTTGGGTCCACTTGCAAACACGGCGTCGCGAGAGCGGCGCCGTGCTGTTTTGCGAGCGCGCCACCCTTGGTAATGTCCCTCGGGCTCATCGCTGGCGCGATGTCAGGAATCACTCTTGGCGATTTTTCAGGGCGGACGCAACAAGCTGTTTCGGCAGCTTTTATGCGGATTTCACAACGCCGTGGCGACTCGTCGGGATTCTCGTCGCGAAGGCTTGCGGCACTTTTCGGGGGGGAGTAGGGTCAACCCCATGGAGCCGTTCCGCTCCATGACCGCCGATTCGAGCCATGCACCACTTCCTCGCCAGTTTTCCGCCCGCCACCGGTTCGCCGGCGCGGGCGGGCGAGAGCGTGCGCGTGATCCGGTTCGGCGGACGGGCGCGCTCGTGCGCCCGCATGCTCACTCACGAGGAGGTTGGATCATGTTTGAAAACCAGCAGCGTGATGACGTCGAGGCATTGATGAAGGCTGACGCGGAATTCCGTCGTCTCTATCAGCACCATCGGGAACTCGACAGCAAGGTGCATGACGCCGAGATTGGCGTACTCCCGCTCGACGACATCACCCTCGCCTGCATGAAGAAGGAAAAGCTGCACGCCAAGACGCGCCTGGAGCGCATGTGGGAAGGTCGCCACCAGCTTTCCAGTTGAGCACTTCCTGAACCCCGCGATCACGACGGCCCCGGCAGCTTCCACCCAGGAAGATGGCCGGGGCCGCGACGTTTTCACTCGGTCCGTTTGCGGTGCTCGGCTATCATGGAGCCCTCTCCGGTGACGCTGACGCGTCATCGGCCCGCCACGCAACGGAGCCCCCATGACAGTCCAGCAGAGTGTCCTCGAACTGATCGGACATACCCCGATGCTGCGCGCGCAGCACCTCGACACCGGGCCGTGCGAGCTGTTCCTGAAGCTGGAGAGCGCGAACCCCGGCGGCTCGATCAAGGACCGCATCGGCCTGTCGATGATCGAGGGCGCGGAGAAGGCCGGCAAGATCAAGCCCGGCGCGATCCTGGTCGAGGGCACCGCCGGCAACACCGGCCTCGGCCTCGCGCTGGTGGCGCAGGCCAAGGGTTACCGGCTGATCCTCGTGGTGCCGGACAAGATGAGCCGCGAGAAGATCTTCAACCTCAAGGCGATGGGCGCCGAGGTGGTGCTCACGCGCTCCGACGTGGCCAAGGGCCATCCCGAGTACTACCAGGACATGGCCGAGCGCATCGCGCGCGAGACGCCCGGCGCCTATTTCATCAACCAGTTCGGCAACCCCGACAATCCGCGTGCGCACATCGAGAGCACCGGACCCGAGATCCTCGAGCAGATGGACGGCAGGATCGATGCCGTGGTGGTGGGTTGCGGCTCATCCGGCACCATGACCGGCCTGTCACAGTATTTCGCCAAGGCTTCGCCGCACACCGAGATCGTGCTGGCCGATCCGGTGGGATCCATCCTCGCCCAGTACATCAACGAGGGCACGCTCTCCACCAAGTCGTCGAGCTGGCTGGTGGAAGGCATCGGCGAGGACTTCCTGCCGACCATCAGCGACTTCTCGCGAGTGAAGAAGGCCTATGCGATCTCCGACAAGGAGAGCTTCCTCGCCGCGCGCGAACTGCTGGCAAAGGAAGGCGTGCTGGCGGGTTCCTCCACCGGCACCCTGCTGGCCGCGGCGCTGAAGTACTGCCGCGAGCAGACCGGTCCGAAGCGCGTGGTGACCCTGGTCTGCGACACCGGCAACAAGTACCTGTCCAAGCTCTACAACGACTACTGGATGCTGGACAACGGCTTCCTTGAGCGCGAACAGCATGGCGACCTGCGCGACCTGCTGCTGCGCCCGTTCGCCAAGCGCGACACCGTGGTGATCGGCCCGAACGAATTGCTGATCACCGCCTACACGCGCATGAAGCTGTACGACGTCTCGCAGCTGCCGGTGATGGACGGCAGCAAGCTGGTGGGCATCGTCGACGAGTCGGACGTGCTGCTGCACGTGCATGCCGACGAGACGCGTTTCCGCGATCCGGTGTCGGTGGCGATGATCGCGGACCTGCAGATGCTCGACGTGCGTGCGCCGATCGAATCGCTGCTGCCGGTGTTCGAGCGCGGCCACGTGGCGATCGTGATGGACGGCGAGCAGTTCCTCGGCCTGATCACCCGCATCGATCTGCTGAACTGGCTGCGCCGCAAGGTGAACTGAACGCGCGGTTGTGGTGCTGAAAGCCGGTTGAAACGCACGGGCGGCACAGTCGCCGCCTGCGTCGGCCCGGCCGGCATGCATCAACCAACAAGGAGCTTCCGTCATGTGTGGAATCGTCGCTGCCGCCGCCCAGCGTGACGTGGCTCCCTTGCTGATCGCCGGCCTGAAGGCACTGGAATACCGCGGTTACGATTCGGCCGGCCTGGCCGTGCTGGAAGGCGGCGAAATCCGCCGGGTACGCGCCAAGGGCAAGGTGCGCGAGATGGAGGCGGAGTACCTGGCCGCACCATTCCCGGGCGGCACCGGCATCGCGCACACGCGCTGGGCCACCCATGGCGTACCCAACGAGGCCAACGCGCACCCGCACATCGCCGGCCGCGTCGCCATCGTGCACAACGGCATCATCGAGAACTACGCCAGCCTGCGCGAGGAACTCAAGGCGCGCGGCCACGCGTTCACTTCCGAGACCGACACCGAGGTGATCGCGGCGCTGGTCGATGAGCGCCTTGCCGGCGGCCTCGGCCTGCGCGAGGCGGTGCTGGCCGTGGTGCGCGGCCTCGAAGGCGCCTATGCGATCGCCGTGATCAGCCGCGACGAACCCGGTCGCGTGATCGGCGCCCGCCGGGGTGCGCCGCTGCTGGTGGGCGTGGGCATCGGCGAGCACTTCCTGGGTTCGGATGCGCAGGCGCTGATCCAGGTCACCAACCGGATGATCTACCTCGACGAGGACGATGTCGTGGAGATCACCCGCGAGCGGGTGCAGGTGTTCGGCCTCGACGGCCGTCCGGTCGAGCGCGCGGTGCACGAGAGCGAGCTGTCCGCCGATGCGGTGGAACGCGGCGAATACCGTCACTACATGCAGAAGGAGATCTTCGAGCAGCCGCGTGCGGTGGCCGACACGCTGGAGTCGCGCCTGGGCGCGAACGGCGTGCTGCCGAACATCTTCGGCGTGGGCGGCGACGAGCTGCTGGCGAAGGTGCGCGGTGTGCACGTCATCGCCTGCGGCACCAGCTACCACGCCGGCATGGTGGCGAAATACTGGATCGAGGAATACGCGCGCCTGCCGGTGGCCGTCGAGGTGGCCAGCGAATACCGCTACCGCGAGGCGGTGGTGCCCGAGGGCACGCTGTTCGTGGCCATCTCGCAGTCCGGTGAAACCGCCGACACGCTGGCCGCGATGCGCGAGTCGCGTCGCCGCGGTTACCTCGGCACACTGGCGATCTGCAATGTGCCGGAATCCTCGGTGGTGCGCGAGGCCGACCTCAAGCTGATGACCCGCGCCGGCCCCGAGATCGGGGTGGCCTCCACCAAGGCTTTCACCACCCAGCTGGCCGCGCTGGCGCTGCTGTCCCTGCAGCTGGCGCGGCAGCGCGGGCTGGATGATGCGCGTTACGCGGAACTGTGCGCGCAGCTGCAGGCCCTGCCGCACGCGATCGAGCGGGCGCTGGCGCTGGAACCGCAGATCGTGGAGCTGGCCGCGCATTTCATCCCGCGCCACCACGCGCTGTTCCTGGGTCGCGGCGCGCAGTTCCCGGTGGCGCTGGAAGGCTCGCTCAAGCTCAAGGAAATCTCCTACATCCACGCCGAGGCCTATCCCGCAGGCGAGCTCAAGCACGGCCCGCTGGCGCTGGTGGACGAGGACATGCCGGTGGTGGCGGTGGCGCCGAACGGACCGCTGCTGGACAAGCTGAAGTCCAACCTGCAGGAAGTGCGTGCCCGCGGCGGCGAGCTGATCGTATTCGCAGACAATGCGGCCCCGATGGACGGCAACGCCGCGCGCGGCCACCTGCTGCGCATCGACGCCGGCGGCGACTTTATCGCCCCGGCGGTGTTCACCGTGCCGCTGCAGCTCCTCGCCTACCACGTGGCCGTGCTGCGCGGTACCGACGTGGATCAGCCGCGCAATCTCGCGAAGTCGGTAACGGTGGAGTAAACCGCCCGTATTGTGGAAGCGTGCGCTGCGCGCAATCAAGGAAGCGGTGAAGCCGGCAATTGCCGGCTTCACCTTGAAAAGTGCGGCCCTGGATGGCCGCACGTTTGATCCTCGCGATCAGGGATGATCGCAAAAATCACTCGCTGTGCTGGTACTGCGGCGACATCGGCATCATCAGGGCGTTTTCGTTGTACATCACCCAGATAGATGCGCCCAGCACGATCACGACCAGCACGATGGTGAAGATGAAGGCCAGCATGTTCCAGCCGCCTTCCGAGTGTGTGTCGAGGTGCAGGAAGTAGATGACATGCACGAGGATCTGCACGACGGCCAGGGCCAGCACGATAGTGATGGTCAGCCAGTGGCTGCTGAAAACGTGCCCCATCACCAGCCAGAACGGGATGATGGTCAGGATCGCCGCCAGCACGAAGCCGGTCAGGTAGCCGTGCAGGCTGCCCTGATGCACGTGCGGGGCATCGTCGTGGCCGGATGAAGATGGATGGTTCATCGCAACACTCCCGCCAGATAGACGAAGCTGAAGACGCCGACCCAGACCAGATCCAGGAAGTGCCAGAACATGCTCAGGCACTGCAGGCGCCGGACGTTGGCCTCGGTCAGCCCGAACCTGCCCAGCTGGACCATCAGCACGATCAGCCAGAGGATGCCCACGGACACGTGCAGGCCGTGCGTGCCGACCAGGGTGAAGAACGAGGACAGGAAGGCGCTGCGGCCGGGGCCGGCGCCTTCGGCGATCATGCCGAGGAACTCGTGGATCTCCAGCGTCACGAAGCCGACGGCCAGCAGGCCGGACACGGCCAGCCAGGCCAGCATGGCGCGCTGGTTCTTCCGGGCCATCTCCAGCATCGCGAAACCGAAGGTCACCGACGACACCAGCAGCAGGGCGGTGTTCACCGCCAGGCCGGGCAGGTCGAGCACCTCGGCGGCCGCCGGGCCGCCCGCGGTGCTGGTGCCAAGCACCGCGTAGCAGGCGAACAGCGAGGCGAAGATGAAGCAGTCGCTCATCAGGTAGAGCCAGAACCCGAGCAGGGTCCCGTTGGGCGCATGCGGCTCTTCGTGGCAGAGGAAGCGCGAGGGTGCGGTATCGGCAACCGTGGTGTTCATGCGCTTGCCCCCTTGGCATCAGGTTGCCAGTTGCCGCTGTGCTCGAACGCCCGCACCTCGTCCGCGGGGATGTGGTAGTCGCGGTGGTAATTGAAGGTGTGGACGATGGCGGCGACGATGATGCCCGCGAACGACGCCACGGCCAGCCACCAGATGTACCAGACCAGGCCGAAGCAGCAGGCGAAGGACAGTGCGCCGATGATCGCGCCGGCGGCCGTGTTCTTCGGCATGTGGATGGGGTGGAAGCCTTCCAGCGGGCGCTGGAAGCCGTGCTTCTTCATGTCCGTCCAGGCGTCGCGTGCGTGCACGTTCGGGACGAACGCGTAGTTGTAGTCCGGCGGCGGCGACGAGGTGGACCATTCCAGGGTGCGGCCGTTCCATGGATCGCCGCCCACGGCGTAGGCCTTGCGTCGAACCACGCTGACGTAGATCTGGATGATGAAGGCCAGGATGCCGAGCGCGATCAGGAAAGCGCCGAACGCGGCGACGATGAAATACGGCTGCAACGCCGGGTTGTCGAAGTGGCTCAGCCGGCGGGTCACGCCCATCAGGCCCATGATGTACAGCGGCGTGAACGCCACCCAGAAACCGACCAGCCAGAACCAGAAGCTGGCCTTGCCCCAGAACTCGTCGAGCTTGAAGCCGAACGCCTTGGGGAACCAGTAGTTGACCGCCGCGAACACGCCGAACACCACGCCGCCGATGATCACGTTGTGGAAGTGCGCGATCAGGAACAGGCTGTTGTGCAGCAGGAAATCCGCCGGCGCCACCGACAGCATCACGCCGGTCATGCCGCCGATGGTGAAGGTGAACAGGAAACCCATCGTCCACAGCATCGGCACGGTGAAACGCACGCGTCCGCGGTACATGGTGAACAGCCAGTTGAAGATCTTCACGCCGGTGGGGATCGAGATGATCATCGTGGTCAGCGAGAAGAACGAGTTGACGTCCGCGCCCGAGCCCATCGTGAAGAAGTGGTGCAGCCACACCAGGTACGACAGGATCATGATCGCGACGGTGGCGTACACCATCGACGAATAGCCGAACAGCGGCTTGCCCGAGAAGGTGGGCACGACTTCCGAGTACACGCCGAAGATCGGCAGGATCAGGATGTACACCTCCGGGTGTCCCCACACCCAGATCAGGTTGATGTACATCATCACGTTGCCGCCGAAGCCGGTGGTGAAGAAGTGGGTGCCGAGATAGCGGTCCAGCGAGAGCAGGAACAGCGTGGCGGTGAGCACCGGGAAGGTCGCCAGGATCAGGCCGCTGGTGCACAGCGCGGTCCAGCTGAACACCGGCATCTTCATCATCGACATGCCGGGCGCGCGCATCTTCAGGATGGTGGTCACGAAGTTGACGCCGGTCAGCAGCGTGCCCACGCCGGACAGCTGCAGGCCCCAGATGTAGTAGTCGACGCCGCTGCCCTGCTGCAGTTCCGAGACGGGCGGGTAGCCCAGCCAGCCGGCGGTCGAGAAGTCGCCGACGAACAGCGACACCATGAACAGGATCGCGCCCCAGAACGTGAACCAGAAGCTCAGGTTGTTGAGGAACGGGAACGCCACGTCGCGCGCGCCGATCTGCAGCGGCATGACGTAGTTCATGAGCCCCACGATGTAGGCCATGGCTACGAAGAAGATCATGATCGAGCCGTGCGCCGAGAAGATCTGGTCGTAGTGCTCGGGCGGCAGGTAACCCATCTGGGGACCGAAGGCGTAGGCCTGTTGCGCGCGCATCATGATCGCGTCGGAGAAGCCGCGCAGCAGCATCACCGTGCCGAGGATCATGTACATGATGCCGAGCTTCTTGTGGTCCACGCTGGTGAACCATTCGTGCCACAGGTAGCCCCACAGGCGCTTCCTGGTGATGAGGCCGAGGATGGCCAGCCCACCGATGGCCACCACGATGAGGGTGACGAGGACGATGCGGCCTTCGAGATCGGGTTTCAGGAAGGGCAGTGAATCGAGCGTCAGCCGCCCGAACAGGAAATTCCAGATGGGGGCGCGATGAGGCATGGCTTCGGGCATGGCTTGAATCTCCGCAAGCAGATCAGTGCGCCGCCGCAGCCTGCGCGGGAACCGGTTTTCCGGCATCCATCGGCGAGTCGGCGCCGGCGTGCGCAGGGTGGCCTTGCATGCCTTGCATGGCATCGTCGGCGGTGGCGCTGGCCGACATCATCGGCATCTGGCCCTTGCATTCCTGGCCGGGCCCGGCGCAGCGGTTGAGGATGCGCGTGTACAGGTCGGGTTCGAAGCTGGCGTAGGAGCGCACCGGCGCATCGCGCTCGGGCTGGCGCAGCAGCTCATAGGCCTGGAGGTCGAGCGTGCCGCCTGCGGCGTGTGCCTTGGCGACCCAGTCGTCGAAATCCTGCTGGCTCATGCCCTCGAACGTGAAGCGCATGTCGGTGAAGCCCGCGCCGCTGTAGTTGGCCGAGAAGCCAGGGTATTGCCCGGGCTTGTTGATGACCGCGTGCAGCATCGTCTGCATGCCGGGCATGGTGTAGACCATGCCGGCCAGTTCCGGCACGGAGAACGCATCCATCATGGCATCAGAGGTGAACTTGAACCGGATGGGCACGTTCACCGGTGCGGCCAACTGGTTCACCGTGGCGATGCCGTATTGCGGGTAGAGGAACAGCCATTTCCAGCGCAGCGACACGACATCCACCTCGAGCGGCTTGGTGCCTGCTGCAACGGGTTGCCCCTGGGCCACCCGGTCGAGCGGACGATACGGGTCGAGCTGGTGGGTGCCGATCCAGCTGATGGCGCCGACGGCGATGATGATCAGCAGCGGCGCAGCCCACACCACCAGTTCCAGCTGCGGCGAATGGTCCCACTCGGCATCGTAGTGGGCTTTCTCGTTGGAGGCCCGGTAGCGCCACGCGATGACGCCGATCGCAACCAGTACCGGCACGATGATCAGCGCGATGATCACCGTGGTGACGATCATGACATCGCTCTGCTGGCGGGCAACGTCGCCGGACGGGTCCAGCAACGCGAGGTGGCAACCACCAAGCAGGGCAAGCGGAGACAACAGCAAGCCGCGCAGACGTTTCACTGTCATGGGCATGTGTGCATCGGGCAACGAGGTGTTGCCTACACTACACTCCAAGGGCGGGTCTATACTACTCCCGCAAAGCGCGTTTCCCGACTGATCCGATATGCCCGAGGCTGGTCGAAGCTGCATAGGGAATATCGTGGTGGTCGCGTGAAACCGGCTGCCGCGTTGCGTGATACCACAGCGGGTCTGCCCAGCAACTTCTTGCATGATCGTCGCCAGGGAATTGCCATGCCAACCAGCAACACCCAGTCGATCCCCGGTTTGGCCGTCCATGCGCATGGCGGGAATTCCCATGCAGAGCAGCTGGCGCCGGGAGACCTTGCCGTCGGCGTACTGGTCGGGCGCGTCAGCCAGTCCTTCGACTTTTTCGTGTTCGGCATCGGCTGCGTGCTGGCGTTCCCCCAGGTGTTCTTTCCCTTCGCCAGCCAGATCGACGGGGTCTTCTACTCCTTCGCGATCTTCGCGCTGGCCTTCATCGCGCGGCCGCTGGGCTCCATGTTCTTCCTGGTGCTGCAACGTCATGTCGGCCTCCCCGCCAAGCTGACCATCGCGCTGTTCCTGCTCGGCATGGCGACCGCCGGCACGGCGTTCCTGCCCGGGTATGCGACATTGGGATGGGCCGCCATCCTGGCACTGGCGGTACTGCGCTTCGGGCAGGGTTTTGCGCTCGGGGGCAGCTGGAATGGCCTGGCTTCGCTGATGGCGCTCAAGGCGCCGAAGGAACGGCGCGGCTGGTACGCCATGCTGCCCCAGTTGAGCGACCCGATCGGGTTCATCATCGCGGCGGCGTTGTTCGCTTATATCTGGTCGAGCCTCTCGCACCAGGAATTCGTCGAATGGGGGTGGCGCTATCCCTTCTTCGCGGCATTCGCCATCAACGTAGTGGCGCTGTTTGCCCGGTTGCGCATGGTGGTCGCGCCTCGTTATGCGGAGCAGCTCAAGGAGCGTGATCTCGAGCCGTCGTCGATGCGCGAGCTGGTGCGTTCGCAGGGCAACAACATCGCGCTGGGTGCCTTCGCACCGCTGGCAAGCTACGCGATGTTCCACCTGGTGACCATCTTCGCGTTGTCATGGGCGCTGCTTTTCACACGGCAATCGGTGGGCAGCTTCCTCGTGGTGCAGATCGTCGGTGCTTTCGTGGCCTTGCCCTGCATGCTGCTGTCCGGCGTGGTGGCGAACCACTTCGGCCGCCGTACCACCCTGGCGGCGGGCGGCGTGCTGATCGCGATCTACAGCGGGTGGACCGCGCTGCTGCTCTCGGGCGGCGCCGTGAACAGTTTTCTTTTCATCATCTTCGGCTATGCCCTGCTCGGGTTCACGCACGCGCAGGCGGCCGGCGCGGTGAGCTCGAACTTCCGGCCGGAGTTCCGCTTCTGCGGCGCCATGATCACCTCGGACCTGGGCTGGCTGATCGGCGCGGGCTTCGCGCCGCTGGTGGCGCTGGCGCTCGCCAGGTATGCAGGCGTACCGTACGTGGGCCTGTACCTGCTTTCGGGAGCGATCGGCACGCTTGCCGCCTTGTGGATCAGCCGGCGTTCCGGCGGCCTTCCCAACGACTGACGTGTTCGCCCATGGCGGCCAACGACCAGGCCCGCATCATGCGGGCCTGGTCGTTTCTGCTGCGGATGCGCGGGCTCCCGCAACATGCTGGCAGTCGTTCCGCTTCCGTCATTCCATGCTTGGTGCGATCATGCGCGGCCATGCCAGACACAGACATTTCGCCGGACGAGAATGAGCGCAACGTGCGTGGCCCGCTGGCGCTGAGCCTGCTGGCCCTGCTGGGACTGGCGCTGTTTGCCGGCTTCGTGGCGCTGGGTACCTGGCAGGTGCATCGACTGGCGTGGAAGACGGCGCTGATCGCGCATGTCGACGAGCGCGTGCATGCGTCGCCGGTGCCGGCCCCGGCGCAGGCGGACTGGGCGGACGTCACCGCGGCCAACGCCGAGTATCGCCATGTGCGGCTCTCCGGCACCTGGCTCAGCAATCGCCAGGCACGGGTATGGACGGCGACCGATGCCGGCAGCGGCTACTGGATACTCACGCCGCTGCGCCGCGACGACGGCAGCATCGTGCTGGTGAACCGCGGCTTCGCGCCGGATGGCTGGTGCGATCTCAGGGGACATTGTCCGGCCGCGCCGGGCGGCCAAGTCACGGTGACCGGCCTGCTGCGCATCAGCGAACCGTCCGCTCTGTTCCGCCACAACGATCCTGCCACCGACACCTGGTACACGCGCGACGTGGCGGCGATCGCCAAGGCGCGTGGCCTGCAGGATGTCGCGCCGTACTTCGTGGATGCCGATGCGATACCGGGCGCGGCGGCATCCGCCTGGCCGCGCGGCGGCATGACGGTGATCCAGTTTCCGAACCACCACCTCAACTACCTGATCACCTGGTACGTGCTGGCGCTGATGGTGTTGGGCGCGGCGGGCTATGTGGCGCGGGACGAGTACCGGCTGCGCAGGTGGCGACGCCGGAAGCCATGAACAACGCCAGCCGTTGCTGGCTGGCGTCACAATGGCCGAGGCCTCGTGCGCCGTTGTTCAGGCGCGACCGTACACGTCGTCGTAGCGCACGATGTCGTCTTCGCCAAGGTAGCTGCCGGACTGCACCTCGATCAGTTCCAGCGCCACCTTGCCGGGATTGCGCAGGCGGTGCTTGCTGCCCAGCGGGATGTAGGTGCTCTGGTTCTCGCCGAGCAGGAACACCTTGTCGTCGCAGGTGACCTCGGCGGTGCCGGAGACCACGATCCAGTGCTCGGCGCGGTGGTGGTGCTTCTGCAGGCTCAAGGCCGCGCCAGGCTTCACCACGATGCGCTTCACCTGGAAGCGCTCGCCGGCTTCCAGCGAGTCGTAGCTGCCCCAGGGGCGGTGCACCACGCGGTGGAAGGAGTGCTCGCTGCGGTCGGCAGCCTTGAGCTGCTCCACGACCTTCTTCACGTCCTGCGCCGCGTCGCGGTGGGCGACCAGGGTGGCGTCGGGCGTGGTCACCACCACCAGGTCGTCCACTCCCACGGTGGCGATGAGATGGCGATCGTGCGAGCGCAGCAGCGAGTTGCGCGTGTCGACGGCGAGCGTGTCGCCCTCGCGCAGGTTGCCCTCGGCATCGCGCTCGCCGGCCAGCCACAGCGCCGACCAGGAGCCGATGTCGCTCCAGCCGCAGCTCACCGGGATCACCGCGGCACGCGTGGTCTTTTCCATCACCGCGTAGTCGATGGAGTCTTCCGGCACCTTGGCGAAGAGCTCCCGGTCCACGCGCACGAAGTCGAGATCGGCATGGGCTGCGGCATGTGCGGCGCTCACGGCTGCCAGCATCGCTGGCGCGTGCATGCCCAGCTCTTCCAGGTAACGGTCGGCGCGGAACAGGAACATGCCGGAGTTCCAGTCGTAGCCGCCGTCGGCGAGATAAGTCTCGGCGGTGGCGAGGTCGGGCTTCTCCACGAAGCGCTCGACGCGGAACGCGCCCTCGCCGATCGGCGCGCCGCGGCGGATGTAGCCGAAGCCGGTCTCGGCACGGTCCGGACGGATGCCGAAGGTGACCAGCCAACCCTGCCGCGCGGCCGGCAGCGCGCACTCGACGGCGGCGGCGAAGGCGGCGGTATCGCCGATCAGATGGTCCGCAGGCAGTACCAGCAGCAATGCCTCGGGATCGCGCTTCAGCGCTTCCAGCGCACCCAGCGCGATTGCCGGCGCGGTATTGCGTGCCAGCGGCTCCAGCACCACGGCGCCGCCTTCGACACCGGCCTCACGCAGCTGCTCGGCAGCGAGGAAGCGGTGGTCTTCGCTGGCCACCACGATGGGCGCGGCCACCTCGGGGAGTGCATGCGTGCGTGCCACGGTCTGCTGGAACAGCGTGCCGTGTCCGGCGAGCGAGAGGAACTGCTTGGGCAGATTCTTGCGCGAGACGGGCCACAGGCGGGTACCGCTGCCGCCGCTGAGGATCAGGGGAATGAGCATGGTTCAGTGTGCCTGGCGGGTGAGCGCATCGAGCACGCCGTGCAAGCCGGCCTGCCAATCAGGCAGAGCATAGCCGAAGCGTTGCTGGAAGCCGCTGTTGTCCAGTACCGACCAGGCGGGACGTCTGGCCGGCGTGGGATAGTCGGCGGTGGTGATGGCGGCCACGTGCGGCTTGCGCGCCAGCAGACCGCATGCCTGCGCCTCGTCGAAGATCGTGCTGGCGAAACCCTGCCAGCTTGTGCGGCCGCTGGCGACCAGATGATGGGTACCCTGCAGCGCACGATGCTGCATGACGTCGGCGGCTTGCCAGGCATCCAGCGCGGCCAGTGTGCCGGCCACGATCAGCGCGGTGCTGGTGGGGGCACCGATCTGGTCGGCCACCACGCGCAACTCGTCGCGCTCGGCGCCCACGCGCAGCATGGTGCGCAGGAAGTTGTGGCCGTGCGGCGCGTACACCCAGCCGGTACGGAAGATGAAATGGGCGGCGCCGCTGTCGCGCAATGCCTGTTCGCCGGCCAGTTTGCTGCGGCCGTAGGCGCCCAGCGGGGCAGTGGGTGCATCGACGGGGTAGGGTGCGTTGGCCGCGCCATCGAACACGTAGTCGGTGGAGTAGTGGATCAACAGCGCGCCGTGTGCAGCGGCCCAGTGGCCCAGTACACCCACCGCCTCGGCGTTGACGCGGGTGGCCAACGGCTCTTCCTGCTCGGCGCGATCCACCGCCGTGTAGGCCGCGGTGTTGACGATGACGTCGGGGCGCAAGCGATCGAGCAAGGCAGGCAAAGCGCCCGGCACGGCGAGGTCGGCAGCCTCGACGGCGGTACCGTCGAAGCGTTGGCCATCGCGGCTGGCGGTGATCAATTCGCCGCGTGCAGCCAGGCCACCGTCCTCGATGAAGCTGCGCCCGAGCTGACCGTTGGCGCCCAGCAGCAGCACCCTCATGCTTCGTACACCGGCAGACGCCCGGCGGGCACATCGGCCAGCAGCGGGGTCTTGCCGTCCTTGTCCGACAGCAGCGGTTCGGCGACGGGCCAGTCGATGCCAAGCGCGGCATCGTTCCAGCGGATGCCGGCGTCGGCCCTGGGGTCGTACAGCGCGGTGCACTGGTAGGCGAAGGTGGCGAATTCGGAGACCACGCAGAAGCCGTGCGCGAAACCTTCCGGGACCCAGAAATGGCGATGGTTCTCCGCGGTGAGCATCACTCCCGCCCACTGGCCGAACGTGGGCGAGCCGCGACGGATGTCCACCGCCACGTCGTACACCTCGCCTTCCAGCACGCTGACCAGCTTGCCTTGCGGATTCGGCCACTGGTAGTGCAGGCCGCGCAGCACGCCACGCGCCGAGCGCGACACGTTGGATTGCACGAAGCGGCGGTCGATGCCGGCCTCGCGATACTTCGCCTCGTTGTAGCTTTCGTAGAAGAAGCCGCGGGCATCGCCGAACACCTGCGGTTCGATCACCACGGCGCCCGGCAGGCGCGTCTCGATCACCTTCATCGCGCCAGTCCCTGCCGGACCAGCTGCTGCAGGTACTGGCCGTAGCCGGTCTTGGCCAAGGGTGCAGCCAACTCCTGCAGCTGCCCGGCACTGATCCAGCCATTGAGGTAGGCGATTTCCTCGGGGCAGCACACCTTGAGGCCCTGGCGGTTCTCGATCGTCTCGATGTAGTTGCCCGCTTCCATCAGCGACTCGTGCGTGCCGGTGTCCAGCCAGGCGAAGCCGCGGCCGAGCTGTTCCAGGTGCAGCGAGCCGTCATCGAGGTAGCAGCGGTTGAGGTCGGTGATCTCCAGCTCGCCGCGCGGCGAAGGCTGCAGCGAGGCGGCGTAGTCGCATACGCGCGCGTCGTAGAAATACAGGCCGGTGACGGCGTAGTGCGACTTCGGCTGTGCGGGTTTTTCCTCGAGCCCGACCACTTTGCCTGTGGCATCGAACTCAGCCACGCCGTAACGCTCGGGGTCCTTCACCCAGTAGCCGAACACGGTGGCGCCGCGCTCGCGTGCCGCGGCACGTTTCAGGCGTTCGGTAAAGCCGTGGCCGTAGAAGATGTTGTCGCCCAACACCAGGCAGCTGGGCTGCTTGTCGATGAAGTCTCGACCGATGGTGAAGGCCTGCGCCAGGCCGTCGGGCGAGGGCTGCACCGCGTAGCGGATGTCGATGCCCCATTGCGAGCCGTCACCGAGCAGGCGCTGGAACATCGCCTGTTCGTGCGGGGTGTTGATCACCAGCACTTCGCGGATGCCGGCCAGCATCAGTGTGGCCAGCGGGTAGTAGACCATCGGCTTGTCGTACACCGGCAGCAGCTGCTTGCTCACCGCGCGGGTGATCGGGTGCAGCCGGGTGCCGGAACCGCCGGCGAGGATGATGCCCTTGGTGGTCATGCGCCCAGCCTCTCCATGCGGTAGCTGCCGTCGAGCACGCGCTGCACCCACGGCTGGTTGGCGAGGTACCAGTCCACCGTGGCCGCAATGCCGCTCTCGAAGGTCTGCGAGGGTTTCCAGCCCAGCTCGCGCTGCAGCTTGGACGAGTCGATCGCGTAGCGGCGATCGTGGCCGGGGCGATCCTTCACGTAGGTGATCAGCGACTCGCGGGCACGGCCGTCGGCCAGCGGCCGGCGCTGGTCGAGCAGGGCACAGATCGTCTTCACGACGGTGATGTTGGTGCGCTCGGCATTGCCGCCCACGTTGTAGGTTTCACCCACCCGGCCGGCCTCCAGCACGCGGCGGATGGCCGAGCAGTGGTCGCCCACGTACAGCCAGTCGCGGATGTTGAGGCCGTCGCCGTAGACCGGCAGCGGCTCGCCGGCCAGCGCCTTGGCGGTGACCAGCGGAATGAGCTTTTCGGGGAACTGGTACGGCCCGTAGTTGTTCGAGCAGTTGGTGGTGAGCGTGGGCAGGCCGTAGGTGTGGTGGAAGGCGCGCACGAGGTGGTCGGAGGCGGCCTTGGACGCGGAGTACGGCGAGTTCGGCGCGTACGGCGTGGTCTCGGTGAAGCTGCCCGTCTCGCCCAGCGAGCCGTACACCTCGTCGGTGGACACATGCAGGAAACGGAATGCCCCGCGCGACTTGTCTTCCAGGCCGCGCCAGTAGTCGCGGGCACATTCCAGCAGGCCCAGCGTGCCCACCACGTTGGTCTGCACGAACTCGGCGGGGCCGTCGATCGAGCGATCCACGTGCGACTCGGCGGCGAAGTTCACGATCGCATCGGGCTTGTGCTCGGCCAGCAGCTTGGCCACCAGTTCGCGGTCGCCGATGCTGCCTTGCACAAATACGTGATGCTTATTGCCTTCCAACGAAGCCAGGGTGTCCAGGTTGCCCGCGTAGGTGAGCTTGTCCAGGTTGATCACGCGCAGGCCGTCGGCTATCGCCTGCAGCACAAAGTTCGCGCCGATAAAGCCGGCGCCGCCGGTGACTAGAAGGGTTTCCATGAGGCACGTGATCCGTGGAGCGGCAAAGTCTCATTCTTGCATGGGCTACCCGCCGCTCAAATACGCAGGCGTGTGGCCGAAGGGCCTGGATGCTGGGATGGTTAAGGCAAACGCTGGTCGCACAGGTACAATGCACAATCCTTTCACGCGGCAACCGGTTACCGGCAGCTGCCGCCCAGCACGGTTGCCTGTCATGCCCCCAAAGACGCCTACCGCTAGCCTCGGACTCGGAACGCGTGCGATCCACGCCGGCCAGCATCCTGATCCCTCGACCGGCGCGATCATGACGCCGATCTACGCCACGTCCACCTACGTGCAGGAGAGCCCTGGCAAGCACAAGGGATACGAATATTCGCGTACGCAAAATCCTACGCGAATGGCCTACGAGCGCTGCGTGGCGGATCTGGAAGGCGGCGTGGCCGGTTTCGCGTTCGCCTCAGGCTTGGCAGCTGCGGCTACCACGCTGGATCTGCTGGACTCCGGCAGCCACGTGATCGCGATGGACGACCTCTATGGTGGCAGCTACCGCTTGTTCGAGCGTGTGCGCCGGCGTTCGGCCGGACTGGATTTCAGCTTCATCGATCTGAACGACATGGCGGCGCTGAAAGCGGTGCTGAAGCCCAACACCCGCATGATCTGGGCCGAGACGCCAACCAATCCGATGCTGAAGCTGGTCGACCTGGCCAAGGTGGCCGCGTTCGCGAAGAAGCATGGCCTGATCCTGGTGGTGGACAACACCTTCTGCTCGCCGATGGTGCAGCGTCCGCTGGAATTCGGCGCGGATCTCGTGCTGCACTCGGCCACCAAGTACCTCAACGGCCACTCCGACATGGTCGGTGGCATCGTGGTTGCCAACGGCAAGGGACTGGCCGAGAAGATGGGCTTCCTGCAGAACTCGGTGGGTGCGGTGGCCGGTCCGTTCGACGCCTTCCTCGCGATGCGCGGCCTGAAGACCCTGCACCTGCGCATGCGCCAGCATTGCGCCAGCGCGCTGGAACTGGCCGGCTGGCTGGAAAAGCATCCGAAGGTGGAGCGGGTGATCTATCCGGGCCTGAAGAGCCATCCACAACATGCGCTTGCCAAGCGCCAGATGCAGGGCTTCGGCGGCATCGTCACCATCGAGGTGAAGGGCGGCTTGAAGAAGGCGCGCCGCATGCTGGAGCGCTGCGAGCTGTTCGCGCTGGCCGAGTCGCTGGGCGGCGTGGAAAGCCTGATCGAGCACCCGGCCATCATGACCCACGCCTCGGTGCCGCCGGCCAATCGCAAGCGGCTGGGTATCAGTGACGGGCTGGTACGACTCAGTGTGGGTGTGGAGGACATCCACGATCTGCGTGACGAACTGACGGCGGCGCTGGCTTGATCGCAGCCCGCCCTGAACCAAGGGAATGAGGTTACCGAATTGGATTTTCCTACCGTCTCCATGTCACGCCAATCCGCATCCGGACCGTTCAGCGCACTCGTTGCGCACCGCTCGCTGACGCTGGAGCTGGCCAAGCGCGATGTGCTGGGTCGTTACCGCGGCGCCAGTTTCGGCTTGCTGTGGTCGTTGATCAGCCCGTTCCTGATGCTGATGGTCTATTCGTTCGCCTTCGGCTTCGTGATGAAGTCGCGCTGGTCGCAAACGGGCGGCGGTCATGCGCATTATTCGATCATCCTGTTCGTCGGCCTGATCGTGCATGGCTTCTTCGCCGAATGCCTCTATCGATCCCCGCTTCTGATCACCGGCAACGCCAATTTCGTCAAGCGGGTGATTTTCCCGCTGGAGATCCTGCCGTGGCCGATGGTGATGTCGGCACTGTTTCATACCTTCATGAATTTTCTGGTGTTCCTGGCATTGCATCTGATACTCGACCATACGATGACGTGGACGGTCGCCCTGTTGCCAGTAGTGATGTTGCCGTTGGTGCTGCTGACCCTGGGCGTGTCCTGGCTGCTGGCGGCACTCGGGGTCTATCTGCGCGACATCAGCCAGATTACCGGCGTGCTGGCGACCGCCATGCTGTTTCTGTCCACGGCGATGTTCCCGATCACGGCGTTGCCGCCGCAATATCGCTGGCTGCTGATCATGAATCCGTTGAGCTTCATCATCGATCAGGCGCGCGAAGTGGCCCTGTGGGGACACTATCCGGACTGGCTCGGGTTGGGCATTTACACCGTGTGCGCCTTGATCGTGCTTCATTTGGGTTATACGGCATTTCGTCTGACGCGACGGGGGTTTGCCGATGTCATCTGAGGTTGCCATCCGCGTCGAGCGACTGAGCAAATCGTTTCCCGTCTACGACAAGCCGATGCACCGGCTTTACCAGATGTTTTCCCCGCGCTCGGCCAAGCAGCGCTGGTACCGGGAGTTCCGGGCGCTCAGGGACATCGACCTCACGATCGGCAAGGGCGAGACTCTGGGTATCGTGGGGCGCAACGGCTCGGGCAAATCCACCCTGCTGCAGATCATCTGCGGCACGCTGGAGCCATCCGCCGGCAGCGTGCAGGTCAATGGACGCATTGCCGCCTTGCTGGAGCTGGGAGCCGGGTTCAATCCCGAATTTACCGGGCGCGAGAACGTGCTGCTGTATGGCACCGTGCTCGGGCTCACGCGGCAGCAGGTCGAGCAGCGTTTCGACGAGATCGCCGCGTTCGCGGACATCGGCGACTTCATGGATCAGCCGGTCAAGTGCTATTCGAGCGGCATGTACGTGCGTCTGGCGTTTGCTGTAGCGATCAACGTGACGCCGGATATCCTGGTGGTGGACGAGGCTCTGTCGGTGGGTGACGAGGCGTTCCAGCGCAAGTGCTTTGCGCGCATCAACCGCATCCGCGACGAGGGCGCAACGGTGCTGTTCGTGTCCCATTCGGCGGGCATCGTCACGCAGTTGTGCGATCGCGCCGTGCTGCTGGATCGCGGCGAACTGCTTTCGAGCGGGTCGCCCAAGTTCGTGGTGTCGCGTTACCACAAGATGCTGTACGTGCCGGTGGATCGTGCCGACGCCGTGCGCGAAGCGATCCGTGCCGAGCGTGAAGACGTGCAGCAGCCCGCCGAGATGCCGGATATGTCCGAGGCCGATCGCCAGGACGTCCACCTGGTGGCCTCGGTGGCGATCGAGCGAAGCTCTCCGGGCGCGGTCGCGGATTCCGATGCGCGAGGCTGGTTCGACGAAGGCCTCGTGCCGAAAAGCACGATGCGCTACGACACCCGTGGCGCACGGATTGCGATGCCGCACATCGAGACGCCGCAGGGACGCAAGGTCAACGTGCTGCATGCCGGCGACGATTACGTCTACGTGTACCGCGTGGAGTTTTCGGAAACGGCGGCCTCGGTGCGCTGCGGCATGCTGATCAAGACCCTGACCGGACTGGAACTGGGCGGCGGCGCCACCAGTTTGCCGCAGGACTCGATCCCGCTGGTGGAGGCCGGCCAGGCCGTCGAGGCGCGCTTTCGTTTCCGCTGCCTGCTGGACGCTGGCACCTATTTTCTCAATGCCGGGGTACTGGCGCGGGTCGCCGAGGAGGAGACCTACGTCGATCGCCTGATCGATGCGGCGATGTTCCGCGTAATGCCGCAGCCCGAGCGTCTTGCGACCGGATTTGTCGATTTTTGCATGACGTCGGAGGCGGCCGTGGTGGATTTCTGCAAGGTGCAGGCATGACCAGGGAACAACATGGCCGTCGACGGGCCCTGCTGGTCATCGGCATGCATCGCAGCGGCACCTCTGCGCTGACGCGGCTGATCAACCTGCATGGGGTCGCGCTGGGCCCGGATTTGCTGGAGGCCGCCTTCGACAACGAGGCCGGCTTCTGGGAGAACCGCAAAGTGGTGGAGTTCCACGAGTGCGTGCTGGCTGCGCTCGGTTCGAGCTGGGACGATCCTCGCGAGCTGCGTGCAGGCTGGCTCGAACAGATGCAGGCAACCGGCCTGTGCGACGAGTTGGCGGCACTGATCGTCGCCGAGTTCGGCGACGCGCCGATCTGGGCCGTGAAGGACCCCCGCCTGTGCCGACTGCTGCCGATGTGGTTGAAGGCGCTGGCGCGACTGGATATCGAGCCGAAGCTGATCTTCGCGATGCGCCATCCGGGCGAAGTGGTGGGTTCGCTGATGCGGCGCAACGACTTGTCCGCGGCGGCAGCTGCGCTGATCTGGTTGCGGCACCTCGTCGAGCCGGAGCAGGCATCGCGGGATACGGACCGCTGCATCACCGATTACAGTGCCGTGCTGGGCGACTGGCGTGCCTGCATGGCCCGGATCGCGGACGATCTCGGGGTGGTCTGGCCGGTGCCTTCATCCGACTGCGCGGATGAGGCCGACGCCAGTTTGCGGCATGATCTGCGGCACCAGCATTCGACGACGACGGAAACCCTGCTCCCTACTGTCTGGCGCGAATCCTTGCTGGATGTCTATGCGAACGGCTTGGCCGTGATGGAGCGGAAGGGCAGCTGGACCGGCTTCGAGGCGGGTCTGGACGCACTGATGGCACACTTCGAGTTCGCGCGGCCGTTGATGGCGGAGCTGCAGCCAAGATCTAACTTCGATCGACTGGCCGAAGCCGAGCGAGGCGTGGTGGCCTACCGGGCTGAAGCAGCGCGTCTGTTCGATGAATGCAGCGCGGCCCACAGGGAGGTGGCAACCGTCAAGGTGGAGATTGAACAGGCGAATCAGGAATTGATCGAGGTCCGCGGCGAGCTCGCCAAGCGCAATGCCCGTATTCGTGTACTGGAGCAGGTGCGCGACGAACTGGACGTGATCAAGGCCAGCCGTTCCTGGCGTTGGACGCGGCCGCTGCGCGTTGCCTTGCGCGTATTGCGCGGCGGCGGCCGCCTGGGCGATGCCGACCGCGAACAGCTGCGGCGACAGTTGAAGCGCGTGCGCGCACCGCAATTGGGATTGGCATCGAGTGAGCCTGCATCCCTCGCTGCACTGCCGGCGCGACCCACCGCATGGCTGGCGCCGCCACCGGACGATCGTCGCGACGTGTTCGTGTGGGCCGTGATCGACTGGCATTTCCGCATTCAGCGACCACAGCACCTGTCGCGTGAACTCGCTCGTGCGGGCCATCGCGTGTTCTACGTCTCCAACGACTTCATCGACCACGACGAACCTGGTTTTGCGGTCGAGTCGCTCGATGGCACTGGAAGGCTGTTCCGCATCCGGCTGCATCTGAAGGGATGCCCGGCGATTTACCACGCGGTGCCCACGCCCGACGTGCAGCAACAACTGCGCGCCGGGGTCGGCCAACTGCTGGCGTGGACGCGCAGCCGTGCGTGCCTGTCGCTGGTGCAGCACCCATACTGGCTGGAGACGGCCCGCATCCTGCCGAACAGGCGGCTCGCCTACGACTGCATGGACCATCACGGTGGCTTCGCCGACAACAGCCCCGACATGCTGGGGCGCGAGAACGAGTTGATGCGCACGGCCGACCTGCTGGTGGTCACCTCGGATTGGCTGTACGAAGAAGCGGGCAAGTACAACCCGCGTTGCCTGATGGTGCGCAATGCCTGCCAGTACGATCATTTCGCCACGCGGCCCGCGCGAGTCTTCCGCGACAAGCGGGGGCGCAAGGTGATCGGCTATTACGGCGCGATCGCCGAATGGTTCGATCTCGACTTGCTGGAGAAAGTGGCGCAGCGCCACGCCGATTGTCTGGTGCTGATGGTGGGTGCCGACACCGCTGGCGCGCAGCAGCGGCTGCGGCACCTGACCAACGTGGAGTTCACCGGCGAGGTGCCCTACGCGGAACTGCCGTACTACCTGCATGGCTTCGACGTGTGCCTGCTGCCGTTCCAGGTGATCCCGCTGACGCTGGCCACCAACCCGGTGAAGGTCTACGAGTATCTGAGCGCAGGCAAGGAAGTGGTATCGATCGCGCTGCCGGAGATCCGCCAGTTCGGCGATCTGGTACGCACGGGCGACGGCCATGCCGCGTTCCTCGCGGCGGTGGACGAAGCCTTGCGGGTTACGCCCGATCCGGACGCGATCGTACGGCGCCAGCGTTTCGCCGCCGGGCAGACCTGGGCGCACCGCGTGCACGACCTGATGCAGGGCGTCGGCGCCCTGCCCGAACCGAGGGTCAGCGTGGTCGTGGTCACCTACAACAACATCGACCTCACCAGGACCTGCCTGTACAGCCTGGAGCGCTACAGCGACTACGCCAATCTAGAAGTGATCGTGGTTGACAATGCCTCGGCCGACGATACTCCCGCGTACCTGACCGAGTGGGCCGCTGCCGGCAAGGACCGGCATCTCATCCTCAACCCGGACAATCGCGGCTTCGCCGCTGCCAACAACCAGGGCCTCGCCGCCGCCAGCGGCGATTATCTGGTGTTGCTCAACAACGACACCCACGTGACCCCGGGCTGGATCGCCACCCTCGTTGCGCATCTGCGCCAATCCAGGACGCTCGGCATGATCGGCCCGGTGACCAACAATATCGGCAACGAGGCGCGCATCGACATCAGCTACGACGACATGGACGGCATGCTGCACGCGGCGGCCGATTACACCACACGCCATGCCGGCCAGCTGACGCCGCTGCGCACCGCCGCGTTCTTCTGCGTGATGATGCCGCGTGCCGTCTACGAGAAGGTGGGGTCGCTGGACGAGGCCTTCGGCATCGGTTTCTTCGAGGACGACGACTACTGTCGTCGCGTGGAACAGGCCGGCTGGACCATCGCCTGCGCCGACGACGTGTTCGTGCACCACAATCTCTCCGCCTCGTTCAACAAGCTCAAACAGGAAAGGCGCCAGGCGCTGTTCGAGCAGAACAAGGCGATCTACGAAGCGAAGTGGGGTGCCTGGTCGCCGCACAAGTATCGAGGGCAAGGCGCGTGAGTACGCAAGACCAGCCCGGCGTGTCGCCGGTCGCGATCAAGGCGACGATGCCATATCGTACGCTCGTCTATGGTCTGGAAAGTCGTCGCGACAACTTCCTGCTGTTGCGCTTCATTGCTGCGAGCATGGTCATCTACGGACATGGCTTGGCGATTACGGGTGGCAAGGGATAACCGGGGCTGTTCACTCACATGGGCTGGGCATTTGGACATTGCCGGTCGGGTTCCGCATGTACCTGTGGGTAGCGCTGGTTGGTATGCGTGGTTTCGGGCATTCCGTGGATGAAGTCGCGTGCTTTGGCACGTAGGAATGCCACCTTGAAGAAGTGGCTGAATAACGCCGCCCGGGGCCGTGCTGACCGCACTTCCGGTGATTCTTGGGACGCAGTTCCTGTTGTCATGACCGAATTTCGATGTCGTCGTAGGGCTGCGCCATCCAGCATGCCTTGATGCGTGTTCGCTCTTGCTAGTGGCGGTATGCGCGCCTGGGAGAAACGACGGCCAAGCCGTTCATTGAACACAAGAACCTGGAGAGCCATGAAAGAAGCCAAACACATCCTCTGCATCGTCGGTACGCGCCCCGAGGGCATCAAGATGGCGCCGCTGATCCAGGCGCTGAAGCGCGAGCCGTGGGCGCGGGTGACGGTGCTGGCCACGGCGCAGCATCGCGCCCTGCTGGATCAGGTGCTGGCACTGTTCGGCATCGTGCCGGACGTGGACCTGGACATCATGCGGCCGAACCAGGCATTGCCCGAGCTCACCGCGCGGCTGATCACGGCGCTGGACGAGAAGTTCGGCGAGCTCGCACCTGACGTGGTGCTGGCGCAGGGTGACACCACGACGGTGATGACGGCGGCGCTGGTGGCGTTCTATCGGCGCATCCCGTTCGGGCATGTGGAGGCGGGACTGCGTACGCACGACCTGGACAACCCGTTCCCGGAGGAGATGAACCGGCTGGTGGCGGGGCACCTGGCGCGCTGGCATTTCGTGCCGACCGAGCGTTCGCGGCAAAACCTGCTGCGCGAAGGGATCGCCGACGCGGCGATTCATGTGACCGGCAACACGGTGATCGATGCGTTGCTGGAAGTCGCGGCGGCCGACTGGCCGCTGGACATCCAGCTGGATGCGGGCAAGCGGCTGGTGCTGGTTACCGCGCACAGGCGCGAAAACTTCGGCGAGCCGTTCCGTGCGGTGTGCTGCGCGATCCGGCAATTGGTGGACCGTTACCCGGATATCGAGGTGCTCTACCCGGTGCATCCGAATCCGAACGTGCGCGCGACGGCGCACGAGCTGCTCGGTGACCATCCCCGCATCCGCCTCTGCCCTCCGCTCGACTATGCGCCGTTCGTGGAGGCGCAGAAGCGCGCGCATCTGATCCTCACCGACTCGGGCGGCGTGCAGGAAGAGGCGCCCGCGCTTGGCAAGCCGGTGCTGGTGTTGCGCACGGAGACCGAGCGTCCGGAGGCCGTGGACGAGGGTGTGGTGCGGCTGGTTGGTACCGACGAGGCGCACATCGTGGCCGAGGCCTCGCGCCTGCTCGACAGCGAGGCGGCCTACCGCGAGATGGCGCGCGGTGTTTCGCCCTACGGCGACGGAATGGCAGCACGGCGCATCGTCGATGTATTGCGCGATGCCTTGTGCGCGGACACGGGCGGCTCCTGACGGCTCCCCGGACGCGAAATCTGCGGTGCACGGCAGGCTGCGACCACTTGCATTCCGCTCTCCTGTAAGCTCTGCGAAAGTTTTGGCGCGGGGGCGCAGATGACATCTCGATGGCGTGGGGCTCGCGCGGAGCGGGCGCGGGGAATTGTTGCCGTTGCGGCGCCGGCCGTCGTCATGGCGCTGGCGAGCGCTGCCCTGGTGTGGTGGCTGGATCCTACGTTGCGCTGGACCTTCGACGCGGCGTTGTTGTGGCGCAACGCATTGCCGGTTTTCCTGGTCATGCTGCTGATCTACGGCCTCAGCGGCCGTGCGCTGCTGGCGCTCGCGCTGGGCGGCGGCATCGCACGTCTCGTGTTTGAGGTGAATGCGATCAAGGAGCTCAATTTGAACGAGCCCTTGATGCCTGGCGATCTGGTGCTCTGGCATCAGGTACTGCACAACATGGGTTTCTTCGCACATTACACCGGTCACCGTCTCGTGCTGCTGTTGCTGGCGCTGCTGGTGGCCATCGCGGTGCTGTGGGCGATCTGGCGACTGGAAGGGCGTTGGCGGCGGCCGCACTGGGCGACTCGTGCGGCATGGGTAGTGCTGGCGCTGCTTGTCCTCGGCACCCTGTACCGTGGCATCGGCCCCTGGCGCGAGGCCTATGCGGACGAAGCAATGCCCGGTTTCCAGCTGTGGGATCCGATCGACAGTGTGCAGCACGTGGGCTTCATGGCCGGTCTGGTGCGGATGTCGCAGGAGGCGCGCTCGACGGTACCGCAGGCCGACGGGTCGCTCGTGCACGACTTCGCCGTGCGCCACGCCGCGGACCTGAAGGCGCGCATGACGCGCCAGCCGCCGGCCGAATTGCCGGACATCGTGGTTGTACAGAGTGAAGCGTTTTTCGACCCGGGTGTCCTGAAAGGCATCGACTACGGCGAATTCGTGCCGAACTTCGAGCGGCTGGCGGCGACTGGCATCACCGGCAGCCTGACCACGCCGACATATGGCGGCGGCACCATCCGGACGGAGTTCGAGACGTTGACCGGCTACCCCATGCAGGCGTTTCCGTCCGTCGTGTATCCGTACTACGGGCTGGTCAGCGCGTGGATGCCGAGCGTGCCGCGAAGGTTGGCGGCGCTCGGCTACTCGACCACGTTGTACCACCCGTTTAGCGGCGGTTTCTGGAACCGTCGGCAGACGATGCCGGAACTCGGGTTTCAGCATGCCTATTATCGGCAGTCCTTCGCCGGCGCCGAGCGCGCCGGCGAGTACATTTCCGATCGGGCCTTGTTCGATTACGTGCTGGCCCATCTCGACGACACCGGATCCGGTCCGCACTACGCGATGGTGATCACGATGGAGAATCATGGCCCGTGGGATTTCGACGCGGGCACGCTGGCCAATGTGCTGAATGGCCTTCCGTTGCCGCGCGGCATGTCGGCGGCAGGCACCCGGGAGATGACGTATTACCTCTCCCATCTGGTCAATGGTGATCAGGCGCTGGGCGATTTTGCGCGGCGACTGCTGGCGCGCCCTCGCTGGACCGTGCTGATGTTCTACGGCGATCACCTGCCGGCGCTGCCGCACGCGTTTGAGGATCTGGGCTTCGACGACGGCGGCGTGAACCTCCAGGAGCACACCCGTTACATGCTGGTGTCCAACCGTTCTCTACCGGCGCAGCAGCTTGATCTCAGTTCCTATGAGTTGCCGGGCCTGCTGTTCGACACCATCGGACTGCCCGAGGACGGCTATCTCGCGCTCGCATCAGCCATTCGGGAGGCTTGGGTACAGGATCACTACCAGCATGGTGCCGAGTATGGTCAGGTGCAGTTCAACGCCGCGGAACTGGAAGTGCACTGCCGGCACAAGTTGGATGCGACGGGAAGATGTCATGAGGGCCGAGCGGCTACGGCGCTTGGTGCGGGAAATTGATACCTGCACGGCGCGACACGCACCATGGCGTCATGCGATGATGTTATTTGCCTGCATCAAGGCGCGCTTGGTGGTGGAGAGGGCGGATGGAAGTATCGTTTGTGCTGGACGAGGAAAAAGCCGACCTGCGAATTGAACCAGTACAGGCGGTCGATGCCCAAGTAAGCACTGTTGTTGCAGGAACCGCACTTGAAGGCGGCATCGGGAATCTTGTGCGCCGGGCAGGCGCACACGCATGGCAATTCATCCACGGGTCGCCGGTGGATGTTGTTGCGCAGCGGAACGGACAGGTGCCGTCGGCGGATCGCTGGACCGAGTTCGCCCATTTTCCGCAACGCGAGCGCGGTCTGGTGCTGCGGGCGGGGGAGCGACTGCATCTTCCTATTGTGCATGCCGCAGCCGAGCCGATCCTGTGGATGCGTTGCTTGCGAGCGTTGCCGCGAATCAGCGATGACGGACTCGATGTGGAAGTATGGTGCGGATGCGACGATGATGCGGCGCGCATGCTGTTGTCGCAGCGGCTGGAGAATGCCCATGCGATGGCCAGCCTGCGCGAAGTGACGATTAACCTTCCGGTACCGGTGGGATGCGCGCTGCGCATCGAGATCCGTTGTGAGCCAGGTCCGCACGGCGATCCTTCAGCGGACTGGCTGGGTCTGCTGGGCCTGGTGGTCTGCGCGCGAGGCGAATTCGACCTGCTACGTGCGCGCAACCAGCATGCGTGGCGGTTGCAGAACGAGATCGCGCATTTCAGTCGCGTCTACTCGGACGACTTCTACCGCGATCGGCACACGGAGCGTCGTGCCAGTGGCGGCGGAAGTCCGCCACCGCGCGCCTTGCCGCCGCGCCCCGTCGACCGGGTCACCGTGACGGATATGCGCGCGGCCTTGCACGCGCATCTGCACGGTGTGATGCCGCGTATCGGTGAAAATGCGTTTGCCTATGCCAACAGGATGCTGGCCATGGCCATTCCGGCACGGCCCCCCAATTTTCCAGCGCGGCTGCGTGCTTTGTCCGCGCAGCATCCGGGACGCCCCTTGCGCATGCTTGCCCTATGCGCGGGCGAAGCGGCGATCGAAGGTGGCATTCTGGAGACGGCCGGTGTGCCGGTGGAGCTGTGCATCGTCGACGTCAACGCCAGCCTGCTCGATCAGGCGACGCAGCGCATGCCGCCGACGGTGACCGTGGATCGAGTGCTAGGCGATGCCAACGACATCGGCCCGCAACTGGGCCAGTTCGATGTGGTGAACATCACCTCGGGACTGCACCACCTGGTGGAACTGGAGCGGGTGCTGGCCGCGATCGCCGAAATCCTTTCACCCGGCGGCGAGTTCTGGCTGATCGGCGAGCAGGTGGGACGCAACGGCAACCGGCTGTGGCCTGAGGCTTTGGCACTGGCGGACAGGATCTTCACCGACTGGCCCGAGGCCAAGCGTCGGAACCACAACACCGGCAAGGTGGATGCGGCCATCCCGGATGTCGATTTTTCGGCCGGTTGCTTCGAGGGCATCCGCAGCCAGGACATCATCGGCCAGCTCGAACGCCACTTTCTGCCGGTCGACTGCTATCTGCGCAATGCCTTTCTGTGGCGCCTGGTGGACGTAGCGTATGCCGCCAACTTCGATCTCGACGATGAGGCGGACCGGAAGCTGCTGGAGCGTGCCGTGGTGGAAGAAGCCATGCATTGGGCGCAAGGCGGCCGAGGTACAGAGATGCATGCGGTGTACCGCAGCAAGTGGGCGGGTGTTCTCGAGCTGGTGACAGACAGCCGTGCAAGGGGCTCGTATCGCGACTAAGTTATCGCGTGACGCGTTATGAAGCATATGAAGACAGTGGAGTCGTGTTCGAGAATATCGGCGCTTGACGGAATGGCGCCATCGGACAGTAGGAATTTCATGAAGTCCATCCCATTGGCCGAAGTTCTGCGCTATGGCATTGCTGGCCTGATCAATACGGCACTTGGCTACGCTATTTTCCTAGGTGTTTTGGCCTGGACCAGGCTGTCGCCGCAGCAGGCCAATGCCATCGGCTATGGCGTTGGATTGAGTATGGCTTTCCTCCTGAATCGATATTTTGTATTTGCACATGCGAAATTGAGCTTCGAGGCGGCGCTGCGATTTGTGGTTTGTTTCATGATTGCCTTCGCGCTAAATCAGCTGGTACTCACGCTATTGCTGCGTGCGTGGCATATGCGTTCGGAAATTGCGCAACTGTTTGCCATGGCAACCTACATCATCATGTTTTACATGTTGAACAAGCATGTGGTGTGGGGAACTGGTTCGCGTAAAGATAGTGACTGATAGGCACGGGTGCTGAAACGCAGCGAGGCGGGGCAAGATTTGCAGCATTCGACGCGTGATCCGGCGCGCGTGTTCAACGAGATGACGCATAGTCCAAGCTTTGACAGGGTGGCATGGGATGGACAAGGGAAACACAGGCTCGACCAGTGCCGAAACGATCGTCCGCTTCGACGACGAGGCCGGTTGGCCACGTCATGCGCGGGTGCGTCTTACGCCGGAGAGTCTCGCGGCTGTATTGGCGCTGCTGATGGTGGCCATATCGTATTACCTATTGCTGGGCCTCAAGGTTTATGGGTACGACGAGGTTCATTACTACCCGAGCTTCACATTCAAGCTCAGCGAGGAGGGGCGCTGGATCAATTTCCTGCTGCATGACTTTCTGCGGCATATTCCGCTGCAGGTCCATGCAGCTTTATACGTGTCGCTCGCATGGCTGCTGTTGTTTCGGTTCGCGCGGAATCTCTCCTGCGACAGGCTCTATGCGACATTGGTGGCATCGGTCCTGCTCGTCAGTCCACCCTTTGTCTACCAGAGCCTATGGCCAGCCACGCTGTTGCCTTCGCTGATTGGCTTGCTTGGGATGGCATGGTTGGTAGACAAAGGTGTCTCCCATCGGGTGATATATCTGGTCAGCGGTATTCTGTTGTTCGGCGGCATGCAGAATTTCTATTTCTTGATGCCGCTGCTCTTTGTCGGTCAGATCGAGCAAGAACCATTTCCGTCGCGCGGATTTCTGCTGCGCATCTGGAGCCACGCGCTGTATTGGGTGGCCGGATCGGTCTTGGGATTTCTGGTGGCGCTACTCGCAGTCTATCTGCTGATTGGTCAGGTAGGAATTATGCCGGCACCTTGGAGGAGAACCATGCCCGTGCACGATCTTCATGATCTTGCGCGGAATGTTGGTTATGCGTTCGGATGCCTGAAACAGGAAATCCATACCCTTGCTGCACTGATGACGAGCAGGAATGTCGTATACGTGCTCGGCTTCGTCGTATTGGCTGCAGTTCGGATACGATACTGGCGTTCAGAATTGGGGCGCGCCATCGTTCTCGTCGCGGTCGGGGTGAGTTTCTTTGCCTTTTCCATCCCGTTGGCCCCCGTGATCCAGACGCGTAGCCTGGTGGCCATGTCGGTTGCGCTTATTCTCTTGGCGCTGGTGCCCGTTGATTCTCGCCGTGCTGCCCGGTGGGTCAGCATGACTCTGTTGATCTGGACTGGCTGGAACATGACCACTCATGCCTATGCCTTCATGGCTGAGCAGAAAGAACAGACTGAATTTGTCTTGAGCAAGATCGAGAATGTGTTGCCGCATGATCCGACTAGTTATAGTGCGGTCGCTATTTTCGGAAAAATGGATACGCATTCAGCAGATGCCGACATCGTAAATAGCCCTCCCCGCATGAGGGCTGTCGTTCTGGCCACGGGTGTTCCGGATTTTTGGGATTGCCAGACGAGCAGTCCAGTTTGCGACACACTCAGTACTAAACGCGATGTTTCATCGAAGTCGGCTGGCGAGGGTATTGAATATGATGGAACCTATGGCAATGTGGCAGTCATTTCGGTCGGTCCTTGATGAGTGCTTTCACGCATATGCGTGGACAACGTATTGTGCACCGAAAGGAATCCACTTCATGAGTGGTTCAAGTGGCCGCATAAAAGCAAGCGCATGCGGGAAAAAAACAATATAGCGAGCGCGAACTGTGGCGAAGTTGGCACCATAAGCCAGATTGATGAGCTCGCTTTTGGGGAGAAGGATTGCATCCTCGTCGAATGGGCAGTCTTTGACTGCTTTGACTGTCAGGGGGTTGAGAATATTATGTTCAAAAATGAAAGCCTTTCCGCCTGGTTTTAAAGCGCGTTTGATTTGATCCATCCAGTGGGCCCTTTTGTCTGGCTGGATGTGATGAAAGACACATGCGACCAATATAATATCGAAACTGTGATCCGCATAGGGAAGCGTCATGTCAGTAATGCTTTCGAACGCCGCGTCACGAGAATGGGACTCTTTGGCGATCCGAATGCTTTCACCCGAGGGGTCAGTGCCGTGGATTCGTGCGGCCGGAAATGCATTTCGCAGATGCGGAATAGAATTGCCGATGCCGCAGCCGAAGTCCAGTATGTCCAAAGGAGTATCTGTCGTCTGTGGTCCAAGCGCTGCAGCGATATATTTGGCTTTGTACGCAGAAAAATATGCGGGATCTTCACCGCTGGCATGAATGCTCGCGCGGTGAAGATCAGTATATTTCCCCGCGTACTGGTCGAACTCGGGTTTGACGTTGCGATTCATGCCTAGTACCTCATTTTGGCTTGCCTAAACGTTCGCTGATGATATACAGCGGCCTGTCTTTGCCCTGCATATAGGTGCGGCCGATGTACTCACCCAGGATGCCGGTGCAGATAAGTTGTACTCCGCCGAGAAAGAGCACGGCGATGATGGTCGCCGCCCATCCCTGAACCCATGTGTGACCAAATAATCGCACGCACAGCGCCCAGATGATTCCCGCGCAGGCCAATCCGGCGCAAAGGGTGCCGGCAAGCATGGCGATCCTCAGTGGCCTTACAGAGAATGAAATGATCCCATCCGAAGCGAATCGAAGCATTTTGCGCAGGGGGTATTTCGTAGTGCCTGCAAAACGTTCGGATCTGCGGTAAGGCAACGCGATTTGCCGAAAGCCGACCCAGCTGACGAGTCCACGGACAAAGCGATCGCGTTCCGTGAGCGTGCGTAGAACATTCACTACGCTGCGATCCATCAGGCGGAAGTCACCTGTATCGAGCGGAATTGGGGTATCCGAAAGGTAATTGAGAAGGCGGTAGAACAGGTGCGCTGTCCATAGTTTGAATGGGGACTCACCGGGGCGGTCGGACCGCACGCCGTAGACTACTTGATGGCCATCACGCCACAGGGTCAGCATTTCGGGAATCACTTCCGGCGGATCCTGGAGATCGGCGTCGATTAGGATCACGGCGTTACCGCTGGCCTCATCAATTCCGGCGGTCACGGCCAATTGATGGCCGAAGTTCCTCGAGAATGAAAGAACCAGGGTACGCTGGTCGTTGGCTGCGATCTCACGGAGGTGCTGTAGCGTGTTATCGCGGCTCCCATCGTCGACGAAAACAAACTCAAACTCACAATCAACCTGCGAATTTGCAAGCGCAGCCAGTCTTCGATAAGTCTCATCGATGACTTCTTCCTCATTGAAACAAGGAACGACAAGCGAGATGAGTTGCTTTTCCATAGGTGCCGATCTGTGAGGCTGCGTGGACAGAAGAGGAAGAACCAGGGGTGATGAGCCGAATTTGTTGCCGGTCTCGGTCTCTTCAAATGGTTGTCGCGACAAGGCTACGAAAGAGGGCAGGCACAACATTGTACATGTCTGTGAAATCCCCTACACCAGCCGGGCTAGGCTCTCCTCGCGTAGATTGTCCGATAGCTGTAGACCATTCCACTGATCCGGTTGGCATGATCCGAGTTTGACTTTGGCGTAGGGTATGATGCACGCCGGACTCGACGAAGCGGAGTGCGCATGAGGATTCTGGTTTGCGGCGGCGCAGGTTACATAGGCTCACACATGGTGGGCTATCTAACTGCGTTAGAGCACGAGGTGGTAGTGTATGACAACCTGTCCACCGGTCATCGGGCGGCGGTCGGAATGGTTCCAATGGTAGTGGGCGACCTGCTCGATCCGGCATCTCTCGCCGCGCTGTTCATGGCTCATCGTTTTGATGCAGTAATGCATTTCTGTGCTCGCTCGCTGGTTGGAGAGTCGGTGGACGACCCGTACACTTACTACCAGAATAATGTTGTAGGCACCTTGAATTTGTTGCGTGCGATGCATACGGCGGGCATAGACAAGTTGGTATTCTCATCGACCGCTGCTGTATATGGTGCCCCGCAGACAGGCGTGATAGACGAGACATGTCCTGTCGAGCCAATCAATCCCTACGGTGCCAGTAAACTGATGGTTGAGCGTATGCTGGCTGATGCGGCCAAAGCCTACGGATTGCGATCGGTTACATTACGCTATTTCAATGCGGCAGGGGCGGATCCTTCTGGCGAGATCGGCGAGTCGCACGAGCCGGAGACTCACCTCATTCCGAACGTGTTGCGAGCTGCACTGTGCAGTGATAGCGTGTTGAAAGTTTTTGGGGGTGATTACGCAACACGCGATGGCACCTGTGTGCGCGACTACGTGCATGTCAGCGATTTGGCCTCGGCTCATATGAAGGCGATCGAATTCATGGCCGGCCATGATGGGGCACATCTGTTCAACCTTGGTAACGGGAAGGGGTTTACCGTACTTGAAGTGATCGGCGCGGCGCGGCGTGTGACGGGTGTGAACATCGCTTTTGAGCTTGCGCCGAGGCGCATGGGCGATCCGCCGGTGCTGGTTGCTTCAAGTGCAAAGGCGCACGATTTGCTTTGCTGGACTCCGGCCTTCACTGAGGTTGACGCAATTATCGAGAGTGCATGGCGTTGGCATAAGCAGATGCGTTATTGACAATATTCGGATTAACTGTTGCAACATGGCATGGAAGATCTCAGGCACCTCGTCCGTCACTTTTCGGGTGCATGAGTTGTATCCTTTGACGCGATGCCATCAATATAGAGGTGTCGCAAAATCTTGCATATCTATTTTGTGGGAATACCAAGCGCATATCGTGCCATTTGACTGATATCATTTCGAAGCCACCTTGGTCAGGGTAGAGCGTTTGCAAGGTTTTCCATGTGTTTGTTGGACTAAGGAATCGAACTGTGGCTGTTATTTTAAGTTGGTGAGCGTCAGTGGTTATCGACTAGTGTGAAAAAAACATTTTCCGAATTGATTGTGCCACCGGTATCAATGCTACAGCTCAGCGGTCCCAATGAAGCGATCTCAATGAGATCGCGGTGGTGCTCGTATTTTTAACGGATTATTGATGATGATCATCACTCTTTTGGACAACCTTCAGTAGCCAGCAATGCGCATCCTGCTGATCGCCTATGACTACCCGCCGCTCGCTTCCCCGCAAGCCATTCGCTGGCATTACCTGACCCGCGAACTGGCCCGGCTGGGTGTCGATGTACATGTACTGGCGCCGCAGCTGCCCATCTCAGGCATTTCGATGCAAGTGCCCGAGGGCGTCATCGTCCATCGCTGCGGGGCGGGTGGTCTGGCGGGCTGGCTGGTGCGGCGGCAACGTGCGCGCCCCCCGGACGCCGCGCCACCATCTGCTGATGTGCAGGGGACCTTCGGGGCGGCACCGGCACGCGGCGCGAACTTGAACTGGAAAGGGCGCCTGCATCAGCGACTGGATCGGCTGATCGGCCTGTGGTGCTATCCGGACAGTCGCGGACAATGGCTCGCGCCGGCCTGTGCGGCATTGCCGGACTTGCTGGCAGAAATTCAGCCGGACGTCGTGATCAGCTCGCACGAGCCTGCGGTGAGCCTGGAGATTGGTCTGCAGGCGGCGGGCAAGGTCAGTACGTGGTTGGCGGACCTGGGCGACCCGGTGCTGGCACCGTACACGCCGCGACACTGGCGACGGCGTGCCGGCCGCCTCGAGGCGCGGGTCTGCGCGACGGCCGCGGCGATCAGCGTGACGACGAGTGGCACACGCGATCAGTTGATCGCCCGCCACGGCATGGCACCGGACAAGGTTTTTGTCCTCAGCCAGGGCTACGACGACCGTCAACGCCGCAATCCCTGGACACCCCGGCTGCAGAGTCTGGAAACCGGCGGAGACGCGCACCTGCTGTACACCGGGCGCTTCTACCCGTTCCGCGATCCGATGGCGTTGCTGGAAGCGGTGCTCGCGCAGCCGCGGGTGCGGCTGACCGTGGCGGCGCCCGAGGTCAAGCCGGAATGCCTGGCGATCGCGGCCCGCAGTGCGGGGCGCATCGTCTTCCTCGGTGAACAGTCGCACGATCGGGTGCTCGCCTTGCAGGCCGAGTGCGATGTGCTGGTGAACATCGGCAATGCGCTGGAGGCACAGACACCGGGAAAGCTGTACGAATATCTGGGCAGCGGCAAACCGATCCTGCATTGTCATGCGGTCGACGACGATCCGGCCAACGTACTGATCCGGGCATGGGGACGCGGCTGGGTATGTCGCAACGATCGCGCCAGCTTGCAGGCGTTTCTGGGAACGCTGGTGGATTCGCCGCAACAGCGTTGCGCGGAGCTGTCACGCGACGACAGTGGCATCGCGCAATACGGCTGGTCGGTACTGGCAGAACAATTGCTTCGGGAATGTCGGCAGAGCATGTGCAGGGGAATGCGGTGACAACACGGTTGCAACCGATGAAGATGTTGGGCAGGGAGTGGTTAGCACGCGCATTCGCGTGGATCATTGCCTGCGTGGCGTTGTTCAACACGCTTTTTTTCGTGCTGCGAACCGCCAACCCGGTCATACGATCCGATGACTGGTATTCCCTCGATGTGTTCGTGCGCAAGGCTATGGAGGGCAGTCTGGGATTTGCCGACTTCTTCACCCGGCGCTACGTGGACGATCACGCGCAGCCGTTGTTGAAGCTGGTGCAATTGATCGAGTGGCGCTGGTTTGATCTCGACTATTCCATCGGAGCCATCGTGGGCGTGATCGCTGCGGCCGTTTGTGCGCTGATCCTGTATCGCGTCGTCACGACAGCGGACGAGGGGAATCCGGTTGACGCGCACCGCTTCGTCGCCTGGGTCACCTTGACGGCTGTGCTGCTTTCCCTGAATAGCGCCGACATCTGGGCGTGGCCGTTGGTGGCTCTGGGTTATGTCACGCTGGTGCCGGTGTTGCTGTTCATGTGGGTGGTCTGGCATGCATGGCGGAGTCACCGCTACCTACTGTTGGTTGCCGGCACCCTCGTGTTGTGCGTGGTGGCCGACGATGTGGCGCTGATCACCGTGGTTTCCACGGTGGTGGCGTTGCTGTTTCTGGCATGGCGCGGTCCCGCGCAGCCGCGGCACTCGATCGGAAAAATGATCGCGGTAATGGTCGTCTGCACGGTGCTGGTGCGCGTCGCCTATGCCTTCGCTCCCCTGTTGGACGGCACACCGGCTGCCTCGCTGGCAACACGATTGGCGGCGTTGTACGGAGACCTGCGCAAGGGCGATGGCTGGCAGTGGGTGAGCGTCCCGTTTTCGCTGTCGGTGGCCTCGACCAACCCCTTCGAGCAGCTGCCGGCACAGGCGTGGGATATTGTCCAGATGCTCCTTGCAACATGCCTGCTGGTGGCGCATGGCGCGTTCTGGTGGCGAGCCTTGCACGGCAGGCACAACCTGCCGACGTTCATGGCGATGTGCCTGATGTTGTTTGCCTATGGCTTGCTGGCAGGCATCATCCTGGTTCGGGTGTCCCTCTTCGGTAGCAGTTATCTGGGCGAGGATCGCTACGTTGAGTTTTACCAGTTCAATCTGGTCGCCTTGTTGCTGATGTGGGCCGGGACGCGAATGCTTGCACCCTCGACCCCGGCATGGCGGCGTTGGGTGACGTTGCGCATTCCCATGCTGGGTTGTACGGCTTTGCTGTTGTTGCAGATCCCGCTGACGCACGCGGCATGGCAGCAACGGCGTTACGGGCTTCCCTACTATGCCCGGATGGCCACGCAGGTGGCCCAACTTGCAGGCGACGCGACGCAGACGAAGGATTGCCTGCCCGAACTGGTGGTGTGCCACTGGCCCTTGGCGCGTCGCCGCGCGGTCTTGCTGTTGTTGAGCCAGCACCGTCTCAACGTGCTTTCTCCAAAGGTGCAGGCGAGGCATGTTTTCCTGCCGCGCGTCAACGGTCCACTGGAATCGCCAGCATCCGCTGCCGCTTCGGAGGTGGTGCCGTGACGACGACCCAGATACGGCAGGGGGAACGATTTGCTCTTGCCGCCGTCGCACTGTTCGGCGTGGTTGCCTGCCTGCTGGGGTTTCTTGCGGAAGCGCACGTCGGCTTCAATCTGTGGGATGAAGGCTTTCTCTGGTACGGCGTGCAGCGTGTGCTGCATGGCGAGGTGCCCGTTCGGGATTTCATGTCCTACGACCCCGGGCGGTATTACTGGGTGGCAGGCTTGCTATGGCTGTTTCATGTGCATGGGATCATTGCCGTGCGGGCCGCTACGGCGGCGTTTGCGGCTGTGGGCGTGATTGGCGCAGGGTTGCTTGTTTTGCGTGGATCGACTGGTCGGATCGTTGCGCGCGTGGCCCTTTGCGTATTCGCGATGGTGTTGTGCCTGTTATGGATGCTGCCGTGGTGGAAAGGCTACGACGCGGCGATGTCTGTCATCCTGACAGCCAGCCTCGCAAGAGTGTTGGCCTACCCGTCGGCACGTCGGCTCCTTGTCCACGGTATCGTGGTCGGTTTGGCTGCCGTGCTGGGGCGCAATCATGGTCTCTACGGAGTGATCGCTTGCTTGCTGGCGACCCCGGTGCTGATGCTCTGCGCAGACAAACCCGTCTGGCATCGCTGTATTCGGGCATGGCTGGCTGGCGTTGTGCTGGGCTTTGCGCCAATTCTGCTGGGTTTGATCCTCAATCATCGTTTTGCGGTCATGTTCTGGGACAGCATCCGCTTCATGCTGTTCGAGTACAAAGGTACCAACTTGCCATTGCCTGTGCCGTGGCCGTGGACGGTTGCGGTTGCTCAGCAACCATTGTCGGCGCTGATCAGGCCGTGGCTGGTGGGATGCTTCTTCGTGGCATTGCCGCTGTTCTGCGTGTCGGGGGCCGCGCTGGTTCTACGGCGGACGCGGCACGACCGGATCATCGCGAATCCGGTTTTCGCGGCGAGCGTGCTGACGGCCGTCCCCTATCTCAACGTGGCCTTTTCTCGGGCCGATGTTGGGCATCTGGCTCAGGCGATACTCCCGTGCCTGGTTGGCTTTCTTGTCTTGCCTTGGCCGAAACAGGCCCGGGTGGTTGTGCAGTGGCTGGGTTGTTCCGTTCTCGCTTTCGCCACGCTATGGGTCGTGCTGCCTCTGCACGCGGGTTATGTAATGCGGACCCAGCCCGGTTGGGTGTCAGTCGATGTGCGGGGCGATCGTCTATGGATGAGCGCCGATACGGCTGTCACGGTGAAAGATATCGATGAATTGGCGAGCCGTTATGTCCACGCAGGCGGTACGATTCTGTCTGTGCCGGTGTGGCCGGGTGCTTATGCGTTGCTTGGCGTCAGATCTCCAGTCTATGAGACCTATCCGCTGCTGCCGCGCAATGATGCATTCCAGGACCAGGAGATTGCCCGTTTGCGGCAGGCGGTACCGCAACTGGTTCTTGCCAATGACGTCGCGGTGGATGGGCGCGATGACCTGCGCTACGCCAATACGCATCCGCGCATCTGGCGATACATCAGTACGCACTACCATCGGATTGGCTCCCCTGTCGGTGAACCGCAACTCGAGGTTTACCTTCCCGATGCGGAGAAGTGACATCGCATCACGATAGATGTCGCGATGCGATGGGTGCCGATTACCTACGACGATGTCGCAGCAGTAGAGGCAGTAGGCAGGCCAGTCCGACAAGGACGATCAGCGGTGTGAGCAGGCGCACCGCAATGGCCGTCGTATCCGCGTCGGTGACGGAAGCGCCCAGCCAGAGCATGATGCCGCGGCTACCCAGTTCCGACACGCCAAGGCCGCCCGGCGTCATACTGGCGACGATGGCGAGCATGACGCCGCCCAGCAGAAGGGTTGCCTGACCGAAACCCAGGTGCACATGCATGGATAAGGCAGCGATCCACCACAGGCCGGTGTAGAGCAGCCAGATGAGGATCGTCAGCAAGCTCGCGAAAACAATGCGCCGTACATGGTGCAGTGCTTCGGTGTAAGGCTGCAGACGCTTCGGCAGGCGCCGGACGTGAATGGACAGCAGGCTGAGGAAAAGGCCGCCAAGCAACGGAAGCAGCAACGCCAACGGGGCAAGCCAATTCCACGCAAAGTGCATCGCCAGGCCGCACAGCCCGATGCCGAACATGCCGCCGAGATCCAGTACGCGCTCGACGAAGAACCCAGAAACGCCTAGTCGCCAGGCGCTGCCGTGATGATCCGGGATCATCCGTATCTTGACGATTTCACCCAACTGGAAGGGCGTCAGCGACGCCAGTCCGGCTGCCGCGCCGTTGGCGCAGAACGAATGCCAGAAGCGGCGACGGTCCGGCTGGATCCCCAGCACGATCAACCAGCGCCAGCCGCGCAGTGCAAAGATGGCCAGCAGTATGGACAGTCCGCCACCGAGCAGGATGCCAGGGTCCATGTGTCGGATCGCGCGCGCCACGATGTGCCAGTCGAACAGCTTGACCGTTGCGTTCACGCAAATGATCAGAATCAGCAGGACCAGCAGGTATCTAAGGTGGCGGAGTTTCATGGTTCCAGACACATCCACGCATGGCATACGCTAGTCAGTCGATAGCGTCCGATGCCTGCGGTCGCCAGCTTGAGCGGAAGCATGGATCAGGGCTCAGGGCTCAGGAGACTGGCCGAGGATGTCCTGGGCCACCTGCATGACGTGATCCTGATGGTCCTCCAGACCAACCCACAGCGGCAGCCGGACGAGGCGATCACTGGTGGCATCCGTGTGGTGGAGCACGCCATGGGTGCGTCCATACCGCTGACCTGCTGGCGAACTGTGGAGCGGGATGTAGTGGAAGACCACGCCGATGCCGGAGGCTTTCATCGCCTCGATGAAACGGGTTCGCCCGGCAAGATCGCCCAGCAGCAGGTAATACATATGCGCGTTGTGAATGCAATCGACGGGAACGGTCGGGCGACGCAGCAGGCCGCCGGATTCCAGTGGCGCAGCCCAGTCGTGGTAGCGGTCCCAGATGGCCAGGCGCCGTGCCGTGATGGCGTCCGCCGCTTCGAACTGCGCGGCCAGGAATGCCGCGATCAGTTCGCTGGGTAGATAGGACGAACCGATATCCACCCACGTGTATTTGTCCACCTGTCCGCGGAAAAATTTGCTGCGATTGGTGCCCTTTTCGCGGATGATTTCCGCACGCTCGACCAGGGCTGGATCATTCACCAGCAGCGCACCGCCTTCGCCCGAGATCACGTTCTTGGTTTCGTGAAAGCTCAGTGCGGCCAGATTGCCAATGCTGCCCAGTGCCCGTCCCTTGTAGGTGGAGAAGATGCCTTGCGCGGCGTCTTCGATCACCTTCAGGCCATGCTTGGCGGCGATCGCCATGATGGTGTCCATTTCACACGCCACGCCAGCGTAGTGCACCACGCAGATGGCTCGAGTGCCTGGGGTGATGGCCTGCTCGATCAGTGACTCATCGATGTTCAGCGTGTCGGGTCGAATGTCCACGAACACCGGAATGGCTCCGCGCAGCACGAAGGCGTTGGCGGTCGAAACGAACGTAAACGAGGGCATGATCACTTCGTCGCCCGGCTGCAGGTCGAGCAGGATCGCAGCCATCTCCAGCGCCGCGGTGCAGGAGTGCGTAAGCAGGGCCTTGCGCGTCCCCGTACGCTGTTCTAGCCAGGCGTGGCAGCTTCGGGTAAACGCGCCGTCACCGGACAGATGACCGTTGGCATGAGCCTTGGCGATGTTGTCCAACTCGCGGCCGACAAGATAAGGGCGATTGAACGGGATGGTCATGCGTGTCCTGGATGAAAGCGGTGAAGCTCATGGTTGTAAGGATTCAGATGCTTTCTGGGTGCATCTCTGAGTGATGGCGAGCCGATATTCAAATCAGATGCGTGTTGCCCGGTAAATGCTGTTTGCGAGTCGCAAGCGTTCGGGATCGGCGTTAAACATGCAATTGATGTGGTACGTATCGAAGACTTTCGCGAGCTTGAAACCCTCGCGAGCCCATACGTGCTGGACCGTCAGGTTCGATACCTGGGTGGAGACTCGGAGCGTTCGGAAGCCCCTCGCTTTGAAGTATGCCTGGTTGTAACGAATAAGGTCCGTGTAGACGCCACCCTGGCCAAAGTCGGGGTGCACGCTACCCAATACGAAGTCGCAAGTGTCGTGTGCTTCGTCATATGCGCTGCAGGATATCCCGACGACGCGTTCATCGGCCTTGGTCACCCATATAATTTTATTCTGGTCAGACAGATGTCCAAGCGCCCATTCTTCGTAGCCGGCAAGGATGCTGCTCTTGCTCAATGCCGGATTGGAATTGTAGTGATTGGTGTAATGGTTGAAGGTGCTACGTATCAGTGCAGATATGCTTCTCGTGTCACTTTGGCTGGCCTCGACGATCGTCAATTGTGGATTGCGCAATGGGCGTGGTTCGCACTTATCAAGATCACAGTGGTAGTGAACCAGCGTGTCGGCGTGGATAGGGTACAGCCCGAATCGATGCAGGTCGTGAATCTGATAGGAGTGCTGCGCCGGTAGTCGGATGATGGCTAGATCGGTCTGGCTTTCGATGAGTTCCTAGGCCAGTGCACTGCAGTCCACTTCACCCTCAGCAGTTCCCCTGAGGGTCTTCAATCCGAAACGGCTCGACTCGAGCGGAGCAAACGTCAGCATGTTTCATCCTTATTGGCGATTTTCGTGCTATCTGAAAAATTCAGGAGCTTGTCAACGACATAATAAGGACGCTTCTTGATGTCATGAAAGATGCGTCCCACATATATGCCAACGATGCCAAGGCTGAATATGGTCATGCCGCCCACGAGCCATATCGACGCCATGATGCTGGTGTAGCCGGCGACGGCGACGTCGCCGTGCGCGTAGCGAAAGATGCTGATGGCGACAAAGACAAATGACAGCATCGAAAAAAGCAGGCCCGATTTGGCCACCAGGCGTAGCGGTTTTTCCGAGTAGGAAAGGATGATGTCCATCGCCAGCCGCAGGAGCTTGCCGAGGCTGTATGAACTTTCGCCGTGCTTACGTTCACCATGATCGACGCTGATGCGTGCCGTTCGGAAGCCTGTCCAGTTCACCATCAGCGGGAAGAAGCGCTTGCGCTCCGGCATTGCATTGATGGCTTGAATTACACGTGAGCTGAATATCCCGAAGTTTGCCGTGCGGTAGTCATGCGATGTTTCGGTGAGATAGCTCAGGGTGGCAAAAAAGGCGCGAGAGGACAGCCGCTTGAAGAAACCATCTTTGCGATCCTCGCGGACGGCAAATACGGCATCATTGCCTTCCAGTGCTTTTGCGTAGAGATCCGGGATTGCCGATGGTGGGTCTTGCAGGTCGCAGTCAAGAACGACGACCCAATCACCTCGGCTGTGTTCCAGGCCAGCTGCAATCGCGCAATGCTGTCCAAAATTTCGGGTCAGCCGGATGCCACGGATGCGCTCATCGTTTGCCGCCAATGTCTCGATATGCCGCCAGGAGTCATCCGGACTGCCGTCGCAAACCAGGATGATTTCGTAGGGCGCCGCTAGCTGCAGTAGCGCGACTGAGATATCGGAACACAGCGTGTGCAGGCATTCGGCGCATCCATAGACAGGCGAGATCACGGAGATACGGGGCGAGTTGGTTGTCATAGGCATGCGCTTTGAGTTACTGGCTATGTCATGGAATTCCGTGCGTATTGCGACAGCGTTTCAGCCATCCTGGACAGTTGCGTCATGTCACCCATCAAGTCTGACGGCTGCAATCAGCCGGGTCCCGCCGATGGGAAAGCGCAGGCCCATCGCGATCAGCCAGTGCTCCAGTCGAAGCACACCATACAGCGCGGTGTTGATGGCGGCCGGCAGCTTGAATTCGCCGGTCATCTCGTGTTCGCCACCGGCATGCCGCTGGCGCCATCGGGAGGTGGCGAGGATGGGTAACAGAAGGCTGACGAAGGAGGTCGAGAAGACGATGCGAAAGCCGGCGGATCGCAGCTTGTTTGCCAACTCGTGTCGGCGGTAGCGACGTACGTGGCAGGCATGGACGTCCTGAATACTCCACAGGCCAGGGTGTTGGGGCACGGTGAACAGCGCGCCGCCACCGGGCTTCAGCGCACGATGGATTTCACGCAGTACGCGTTCATCGTCGGCAATGTGCTCGATGACATCGAAGGCGCCGACCAGATCGAATTCGTCGACGAATGGAATTTGCTGTGCGTCCATCTGGAACAGGTCCGCTCTCGGCACGCGCCGTGCGGCAAAGGAGAGACCTTCCAGAAAAATTTCACTGCCGCTCATCCGCAGCTGAGGAAAATGCTGTGCCACCCCACGCAGCACGTAGCCGGTGCCGCAGCCGATCTCCAGCATGTTTTGCGCCTGCGGGAAATGCCTGCGCAGGACGTGGATGATCAGTTTGTTTCTGGCGCGGAACCAGAAATGGCCGTCTTCCAGCGCCGCCAACTCGGCGAAGTGCTCGGCCTTGAAGCCGGGCGATTCGCGGGCAAGGTCGGGGGCATAGCATGGCCTGCCGTTGATGACGGTCACCACTGCACCACATGAAGGACATGGCGTGCCATGCAGTGGCGCGTCGAACGCGTGATGGCAGTGTTGGCATTGCCTCATCGGTGCGCCTTTCGCGGATGTTGCTCGTGATTGGTCGGGGCATGTCAGCATATTCTGAACAAGAATGCCTCAAAAGAAACACCGGGACTGCTCAGCCGAGCGCTTGTTCCAGCTCCGGAATGAGCTTGAACAGATCCCCCACCAGCCCGAAGTCCGCCACCTCGAAGATTGGCGCCTCGCCATCCTTGTTGATGGCGACGATGGTGCCGGCGTCCTTGATGCCGGTGAGGTGCTGGATGGCGCCGGAGATGCCGATGGCCATGTACAACTCGGGGGCGATGATCTTGCCAGTCTGGCCCACCTGCAGGTCGCTGGGCACGTAGCCGGCGTCCACTGCGGCGCGTGAAGCGCCCACCGCGGCGCCGAGCTTGTCGGCGAGCTTGAAGATGATGTCGAAGTTTTCCTTCGAGCCTACGCCGCGGCCACCGGAAACCACCTTGCTGGCGCTCTGCAGGTCCGGACGATCGCTCTTGCCCGATTGGAGGCCGATGTAACGGGTGTGGCTGGGCAATGCCACATCGAAGTCAAGCGTTTCGACCGGCGCGTTGTTCGCGCCAGTCGCGGCGGCTGGCCAAGACGCGGTGCGGATGGTGGCGACCACGGTATGCGAAGGCTCGGCTTCGACGGTGACGATGGCGTTGCCGGCGTATATCGGGCGCTTGAAGCTGTGGCTGCCTTCCATGCTCATCACGTCGCTGACCTGGGCCACGCCGAGCAGGGCGGCGACACGTGGTGTCACGTCCTTGCCAAAAGTGGTGGAAGGAGCGAATACGTGGCTGTAACCGGTGGCGGCCTTGGCGATCTGTGGCGCCAGCACGGCGGCCAGTGGATGCGCGTTCTCGGCGCGTTCCACGGTGAGCACGCGGCTTACACCGTCGATCTTCGCGGCTTCGGCGGCGAGGGCAGCGACGCTGTCGGCCAGTACCAGCACGTCGATGCCTTCGGGCTTCACCGCGGCTGCGGCGCTCACGGCACGGGCGGTGGCGGAGTTCAGCTTACCGTCCAGATGTTCGGCGATGACGAGGATCTTGCTCATGGCATGGTTCCTTGTGTCTTGCTTTGCGGTAGGAGCGGCTTCAGCCGCGATACGCGCGATTGTTCGCGGCTGAAGCCGCTCCTACGGGTGATGTGGGGGTTACAGCAAACCCTTCTGCTTCAGCGCCGCGACCAGCTCGGCCGCGTCCTTCACCATCACGCCCTTGCTGCGCTTGGCCGGCGCGGCGTAGTGAGTGGTCTTGAGGTGGTCGCCGCTGTCGACGCCCAGCGAGGCGAGCTCGACCACGTCGATGGGCTTGCTCTTGGCCTTCATGATGTCCGGCAGCTTGATGAAGCGCGGCTCGTTGAGGCGCAGGTCGCTGGTGACCACGGCGGGCAGTTCCACTTCGATGGTTTCGAGGCCGGCATCCACCTCGCGCGTCACCGTGGCCTTGCCATCGGCGATCTCCACCTTGCTGGCGAAGGTGGCCTGCGGGCGGTCCCACAGCGCGGCGAGCATTTGACCGGTTTGGTTGGCGTCATCGTCAATGGCCTGCTTGCCCAGCAGTACCAGGCCCGGCTGTTCCTTCTCGACCAGCTTCAGGAAGGCGCGCGCGGCGGTGAGCGGCTGTACGGCATCGGCGGTGGTGACATGGATGGCGCGGTTGGCGCCCATCGCCAGGCCGTTGCGCAGGTGCGCGGTGAGGTCGGCGGGGCCGATGCCGACCACCACCACTTCCTCGGCGAGGCCCTTCTCGCGCAAACGCAGGGCTTCTTCCAGCGCGATGTCGTCGAACGGGTTGGCGGAAAGCTTCACGCCATCGGTCACCACGCCGGTGCCGTCGGGTTTGACCTGGATGCGCACGTTGTAATCCACCACGCGCTTGTAGCCGACCAGAATCTTCATCTGTGCTTCCTCAGCTGACGGCACCCGGCGGGGTGCCCGAAGTTCATGCAAACCCCGATTCTAACCCGACTCGGCATTCCGTGCGGATGCGTATGGTCAATGGGTTGACGGAGTCAGCGCAGGTTGTCGCCGGTATTTGCCGGTAGTGGCAGAACCCGGTGCAACGCGGCACGTGCGGCCTCGAACGAGAAGTGCTCGCGCACGTTGTCCAGTCCACGCTCCGAAAGGTGCTGCCACAGCGTTTCGTCATCGTGCAGCCGCAACACGGCGGTAGCGAAACCCTCGGCATCGTCAGCGAGCAGGATCTCGTCACCGTCGTGTAGTTGCATGCCTTCGGCGGCGATGCCGGTGGCGACCACTGGCAAACCGTGACTCATCGCCATGTTCACCTTGCCCTTCACGCCGGCGCCGTAGCGCAGCGGGGCAAGCGCAATGCGGCAGCTCTCCATCCACGGCGTGAGATCGGCCACGCGGCCGTGGATCTGCACACCAGGCGTGACCAGTGACAGCCGCGCGGCTTCGGGTATCTCGCCGATCAGGTGCAGCGCGATGTCCGGCCGTTGCGCGTGGATGCGCGGAAAGATCTCGCTGACCAGCCAGCGCACCGCATCCTCGTTCGGCGGATGGTTGAAGCCACCCACGAAGACCAGTCCGCTGCGTGCGGTAAAGCCGGCTCCGCGGCCATACACCTCATGCACGTTGGAAAGCAGCTCGATCCGGGCCTGCGGCAACTCGCGGGCGAGCAGGGCATGTTCGACCGGGCTCACGACAAGAGTGATGTCGCAGGCCTGGATCAGTGCCAGCTCCCGATGGCGCGACAACTCGGCCTGGCGAGCCAGTGTGTTGTTGCCGGTGTGCTCCGCGGCGCGTTGTTCGCGCAGGAAGTGCAGGTCCACGGTATCGAACAATACCGTGGCCTGCGGTGCCAGTCGGCGCACGAGGTCGAGGTTGGGAGCCGCTACATAGTGGCGACAAAGCATCACGGCATCCAGCGTGGCGCCTTCGCGTCGCAACCATGTGACCAGCGAGGGCGACCACGGCTTGCACAGTGCGTGTGCACCGACACGTCCCAACTGCACGATCTCGTCGTGCGTGGCGGCGCGGTTATCCGCCATGAAGCTGACGCGCCAGCCCAGTTCGCGCAGCAGCTGCATGATGTTGAGCAGGCGCAGCGAACCGGAGTCCCGTGCGGCATCCGGTGTCAGCGCATCGACGATCAGGATGTGTGGCCACCGCTCATGGTGAATTGCGGTTTCCACCGGCGTGCGCGGCGCCGGCTGTCGCTGCAGTGCTGCCTGCCACTTGTCCGCGAAGGTGGCGCGGTTGGCGATCTGGCATTGCTTCACGCCGGCGAACGGATCCAGTCCGGAGCTGATCCCTTCGCAGTGCACCACCAGGCTTTCCGGCTGGTAGATCACGCGTCGGCCAGCGGCACGCGCTGCGAAGGCCAAGTCCATGTCTTCGCAATAGGCGGGCGCGTAGCGCCGATCGAAGCCGCCGACATCGTGGAACAACGTGGCTTCGATCATCAGTGCCGCGCCGGAGACGTAATCGGCATCGCGGCGATACAGAAAGCGTGGATCGTCGCGCTGCTCGAAGCGACCATAGTTCCACGCGCTGCCATCGGCATAGACGAGGCCCCCGGCCTCCTGCAGGCGGCCGTCGGGGTAGGCCAGCCGGCTGCCTGCGATGCCGCATCCCGGCTCCTCCGCGAAGCAGTCGAGCAGACGGTCCAGCCAGCCCGGCGTGACCTGGGTATCGTTGTTGAGGAACAGCAGGTATTCGCCGCGGGCTGCCGCAGCGCCGGCGTTGCAGCTGCCGATGAAGCCGAGATTGCGCTCGTTGCGCAGCAGGCGCAGGCCGTCGATCTGTGCAAGCGTGACGGCGCTATGGTCGGGCGAGGCATCGTCCACCACGATCACCTCGAACGGCGCGGTGGCGCCATGGCGCGCGATCGAGCGCAGGCAGGCGACGGTATACGCCAGCTTGCCGTGGATCGGCACGATCACCGAGACGCGCGGCATCTCGCTGCAGGGCACGGCGAATGGCGCAAACGGCGCGTCCAGCGCTTCGAGCTGCCATGTCGCGTCCTGCTCCGGGCGCTGCTGGAATTCCTGCGCTATGCGCGCCAGGGTGCCGCGCAGGCCACGTTGCGCCATGCTGCCACCCACGCGCTGGAGCAGGTAGCGCAGTCGCTTGAGTCGCCACGAAATCGTGCTGGTCAGGGTCGCGTCCTTGTCGAAGTCTGGTGGTGCGTCATCGGGTGTCGTGGATCTTGCAGGCGGTTTGCGGAATCACAGGTTCTGGTAATTCGGCCCCGAGCCGCCTTCCGGCGTCACCCAGGTGATGATCTCGTACGGGTCCTTGATGTCGCAGGTCTTGCAGTGCACGCAGTTGGCGGCGTTGATCTGCAGGCGCTTGCCACCTTCGTCTTCCACCATCTCGTACACATTGGCGGGGCAGAAGCGGGTGCAGGGATTGCCGTATTCCTTGGTGCACTGGTCGACGCAGATGCCGGTGTCGGCCACGTGCAAATGGATGGGCTGGTCCTCGTCGTGCTCGGTGGCGGCGAAGTAGACGCCGGCGAGACGGTCGCGCGGGGGCAGTTCGCGCGGCTGCACATAGTCGCGCTTCGGTTCCTCGCATTCGCCCAGCTTGTGCAGGCTGGACCAGTCGGACTTGTTCTTCAGCGTCCAGGGCGAGCGGCCGCCGGTGACGGTTTCCCACGCTGCGTTGAGCAGGCCGAACCACAGGCCCTTCTTGAAGGCGGGCTTGATGTTGCGCACCTTCTTCAGCTCGGCCATCGCCTCGGAGCCGCGCAGCTTCGTGTCGAAGCCGGCGGCATCCAGACCGGTTTCGGCGAGGTGTTCGGCGGCGAGCATGCCGCTGCGGATCGCCTGGTGCGTGCCCTTCACCTTGGGCACGTTGAGCAGGCCGGCGGTGTCGCCGATCAGCAGTGCACCGGGCATCTCGCACTTCGGCAGCGATTGCCAGCCGCCGGTGACGATGGCACGCGCACCGGCCGAGAGGATGTTGCCGCCTTCCAGCAAGTCCTTCACGTGCGGATGGTTTTTCCACTGCTGGAAGGCCTCCCACGGCTGGTAGTCCGGGTCGCTGTAGTCGAGGCCGCTGACGTAGCCCAGCGCGATGCGGTCCTTGTCCAGGTGGTAGAGAAAGCTGCCGCCGTAGGTGTGGCTGTCGGCGGGCCAGCCGAAGCTGTGCACGATCTTGCCGGGCACGACGCGGCCAGCGGGCACCTGCCACAGTTCCTTGATGCCGATGGAGTAGCCCTGCGGGTCGCTGTCCCGGTCCAGCTTGAAGCGCTTGATCAGCTGCTTGGTGAGGCTGCCGCGCGCGCCCTCGGCGAGCACGGTGACCTTGGCCTTGATATCGATGCCCTGGGTGTAGCCGGGCTTGTGCGAGCCGTCCTTCGCCACGCCCATGTCGCCTATGCGCACGCCGGTGACCGAGCCGTCCTCGTCATGGATGGTGTCGGCGGCGGCGAAGCCGGGGAACACGTCCACGCCCAGCGCCTCGGCCTGCGGCGCCAGCCAGGCGCACATGGCGCCCAGCGAGACGATGAAGTTGCCGTGGTTCTTCATGCCCGGCGGCACCGGCAGCTTGCGGCCGCCGGTCTTGCTGAGCAGCCAGAACTCGTCCTCGCCGGCGGGTACGCAGATCGGCGGCGGGGTGTCGCGCCAGCCGGGCAGCAGGGCGTCCAGCGGCTGTGGCTCGATCACCGCGCCGGAAAGGATCTGCGCGCCGATGGTGGAGGCCTTCTCGATCACGCACACCGTGGTGTCGGGCTGCAGCTGCTTCAGCCGGATCGCGAACGACAGCCCGGCCGGGCCGGCGCCGACCACGACGACGTCGTATTCCATGGTTTCGCGTTCGCTCATGGCGGACTCCGGCAGGCTGATGCGGACGGTCGCGGCCTTGGCCGGCGCGACGCGTCGAATGCGCTATTGTCCGGTTTCGCGCCTTGCGCGGCAAACCCGCTGGCCCGGGCTTGCGCAGGCTTCACGGGCGATGGCGATAATCCGCCCACGCCTCGAAGAGTGCGGCCAGGGATGGTCGCTTCTTGATCTTCGCGTTCATGGATGAGCGCACATCTAAGGAATGCCGATGAGTTCGCTGCCGCCGATCACCGACCTGGACCTGCGCCGTGCCACCGTGTGCCAGCTGCTGCACTGGATGGCTACCGGGCGCACCAATCCCCAGGCGCTGGCCGAGGCCTGCGAGGAGGCGATCGAGCGCATCAATCCGCAACTGAATGCCTACGTGGGCCTGAGCCCCGGCCTGCTGCAGGAGCAGGCGCGCACCGCCGAGCATCGCCGCCGCGACGGCGTGATCGGCCGGCTCGACGGCATTCCGGTGGCGATCAAGGACAACCTCGACATCGCCGGCTGGCCCACCCGCGCCGGCCTGCCCGGGCGCGAAAAGCCGGCGACGGGCGACGCGCACGTGGTGGCGCGGCTGCGTGCCTCGGGCGCGGTGCTGGTCGGCAAGACCAATATGGATGAGGGCGCGCTGGGTGCGGCCACCGACAATCCGCATTTCGGCCCCACCCACAATCCCTGGAAGCAGGGCTACACCGCGGGCGGCTCTTCCGGCGGTTCCGCCGCGGTGGTGGCCGCGGGCCTGGCGGCGGCGGCGGTGGGCTCGGACAGCCTGGGCTCGATCCGCATCCCCGCCAGCTATTGCGGCGTGTACGCGCTCAAGCCCACCCATGGCGAGATCTCCGCGCGTGGCCTGGTGCCGGCGGCGCGGCGGCTGGATGCGGTGGGGCTGCTCGCGCGCAGCGTGGCCGATCTCACCGTGCTGCTGCAGGTGCTGGCCGGCTACGACGCCGACGATGCGCGTTCGCGCCGTCGCCGCGTGGCGCTGGCGCTGCCGGACTGGGAGCCGGGCAAGCTGCGCAGCGGCCTGCTGCCGGATCTGGCCGCGCTGGGTGTGGAGCCCGAGGTCACGGCATTGTTCGAGTCGGCGGTAGCGAAGCTCGCCCATGCGCTGGGCGAACGCCGCACGGTGGATTTCGCCGACTGGGATTTCGCGCGCACCCGCCGCGCCGGCCTGCTGCTGATGGAGGCGGAGATGCTGGGCACCTTCGCCGCGGATCTGGCCGACGCGGCGCATCCGGTGTCACCGCGCTTCCGCGAGTTGCTGCGCTACGCCGAGCAGAAGAGCGCGGCCGATTACGCGAAGGCCGACCGCGTGCTCGATGTGGCCACCTTGAAGATGCGCCGGCTGTTCTCGCAGATCGACGTGCTGGTGCTGCCCACCACGCCGCAGGGTGCGTTCCCGCTGGGCGGCCCGGCGCCGGACAACCAGGCCGACCTCACGAGTTTTGCCAGCCTCGCCGGCTGTCCCGCGGTGAGCATCCCGATGGGCAAGCTGTCGAACGGCTTGCCGGTGGGGCTGCAGCTGGTGGGCGGCCGCGGCTCGGACCTGCGCCTGCTGGAACTGGCCGCGGTGTGTGCAGCCACGCTGGATGCCGACCCGGTCTATCCGGCGATCATCTGAGTCATATATGCCACCTGCGGGCGAGGTGGCCTGCCCTGGTTATTTCGATTGCAGGCCGGGGATCGCGTAACATCGCCGATCCAGCGTCGCGCGCTTGCGCGGGCGCACCAGGTCAGTCACGGTTCCAGGCATGAGCAAAGACATCGCGCAGGCGCCTTCCCACCTCGACGAGCTCGAGGCGGAGAGCATCCACATCTTCCGCGAGGTGGCGGCCAGCTTCCGCCGGCCGGTGATGCTGTATTCCATCGGCAAGGATTCCTCGGTGCTGCTGCACCTGCTGCGCAAGGCCTTCCACCCCGCGAAGCCGCCGTTCCCGCTGCTGCACGTGGACACCACCTGGAAGTTCCGCGAGATGATCGCGTTCCGCGACCGGGTGGCCGCCGACGGCGACGTCGAGGTGCTGGTGCACATCAACCAGGATGGCGTGCGCCAGGGCATCTCGCCGCTCACCCATGGCGCCACCGTGCACACCGACATCATGAAGACGCAGGGGCTGAAGCAGGCGCTGGACAAGTACCAGTTCGACGCAGCCATCGGCGGCGCCCGCCGTGACGAGGAGAAGTCGCGCGCCAAGGAGCGCGTGTTCTCGTTCCGCAACGCCCAGCACCGCTGGGACCCCAAGCACCAGCGTCCCGAGTTCTGGCACACCTACAACACGCAGATCCGCAAGGGCGAGAGCGTGCGCGTGTTCCCGCTCTCCAACTGGACCGAGATGGACGTCTGGCAGTACATCCGCCGCGAGGCCATCCCGGTGGTGCCGCTGTACTTCGCCAAGCCGCGCCCGGTGGTGGCGCGCGACGGCGCGCTGATCATGGTGGATGACGAGCGTTTCACCCTGCGCGAAGGCGAGCAGGTGGAGACGCGCATGGTGCGCTTCCGCACCCTGGGCTGCTACCCGCTCACCGGTGCGGTGGAGTCCGGCGCTGCCACGCTGGACGAGATCATCCAGGAGATGGCCGATTCGCGCAGTTCCGAGCGCCAGGGCAGGGTGATCGATCACGACCCCACGGCCTCGATGGAGCGCAAGAAGCAGGAGGGTTACTTCTGATGGGTGCCGCCAACGCCAACCGCACCGGCCAGGGCCTGCTGCGCTTCATCACCTGCGGCAGCGTGGACGACGGCAAGAGCACCCTGCTTGGTCGCCTGCTGTACGACGCCGGCATGGTGCCGGAAGACCAGCTTGCCGCGCTCAGGCGTGACAGCCAGCGCCTGCACGCCGATGCGGGCGACGCATTGGATTTCGCCCTGCTCACCGATGGCCTCGACGCCGAGCGCGAGCAGGGCATCACCATCGACGTGGCCTACCGCTACTTCCATACCGCGCGCCGCCACTTCATCGTGGCCGACTGCCCGGGTCACGAGCAGTACACCCGCAACATGGCCACCGGCGCATCCAACGCCGAGCTGGCGGTGGTGCTGGTGGACGCGCGCAAGGGCCTGCTGCCGCAGACGCGCCGGCACTCTTACATATGCAGCCTGCTCGGCATCCGCCAGGTGGTGCTGGCGGTGAACAAGATGGACCTGGTGGGCTGCGACGAGCGCGTCTACCGGGAAATCGCCGATGCCTACCGGACGCTCGCCCGGACGCTGGGCATCGCGAAGGTCGACTGCCTGCCGGTGATCGCGCCAGGTGGCGACAACGTGGGCACGCGCTCCGCGCGCCTGTCCTGGTACCAGGGGCCGACCTTGCTGGAGTTGCTGGAGGCGGCCGACGCCACGCCCGCCCGCGCCGCCGACTTCCGCATGCCCGTGCAGTGGGTGAACCGGCCCGACCAGGGTTTCCGCGGTTATGCCGGCACGATCTGCGGCGGCCGTGTGGCCAAGGGCGACGAAGTGGTGGTGCAGCCGGGCGTGCAGCGTGCATGCATCGAGCGCATTGTCACCGCCGATGGCGATCTGCAGGATGCCGGCGAAGGCCAGGCGGTGACGCTGTGCCTGGATCGCGAACTGGATGCGAGCCGCGGCGACGTGATCGCCGATGCGTTGCGCCCGGCGCCAGTGGCAGACCAGTTCGCCTGCCACGTGGTGTGGCTGGGCGACAACGCGCTGCTGCCCAATCGCACCTACTGGCTGAAGATCGGCGCGCGCACGGTCAACGCGCGGGTGATGTCGATCAAGCACAAGGTGGACGTGAACACCCAGGCCAAGCTGGCCGCACGCCACCTGGAACTCAACGAGGTGGGTTCCTGCACGATTGGCCTGGACGAGGCGATCGCGTTCGAACCCTATGCCACCAACCGCACGCTGGGCGGCTTCATCCTGATCGACCGCCAGAGCAACGCCACCGTGGCCTGCGGCATGCTGGACTTCGCGCTGACGCGCTCCGCCAACGTGCACTGGCAGCACGTGGACGTGGACAAGTCCGTGCGTGGCGCCGGCATGGGCCAGCGGCCGCTGTGCCTGTGGTTCACCGGCCTGTCGGGCGCGGGCAAGTCCACCATCGCCAACCTGGTGGAGAAGCGCCTGCACACGCTGGGCCACCACACCTATCTGCTGGACGGCGACAACGTGCGCCACGGCATCAACAAGGACCTGGGCTTCACCCCCGAGGATCGTGTGGAGAACATCCGCCGCATCGGCGAGGTGGCGCACCTGATGGTGGACGCGGGCCTGATCGTGCTGGTCAGCGCGATCTCGCCCTACCGCAGCGAGCGGCGTTCGGTGCGCGAGCTGTTCGACGAAGGCGAGTTTGTCGAGGTGTTCGTGGACACGCCGCTGGCGGAATGCGAGCAGCGCGATCCCAAGGGTCTGTATCGCAAGGCGCGTGCCGGCGAGATCCGCAACTTCACCGGCATCGACGCGCCCTACGAGGCGCCCGAGGCACCCGAGGTGCACCTGCATACGGCAGGCGACCGCGCCGAGCGGCTGGCCGAGCAGTTGACCGAGCAATTGCTGGAGCGCTTCGTCGCACCAGCCGACGACGGCGACAGCGTCGCCTGAGCGATGGGCGGGGCGAAGACGACGGCCGGCTGGCAACGCATCGCGTTGCCGGATGCCGACGTGGCCCTGTGGCCGCATTGGCTGGACCCGGCCGAGGCGGATGCGCTGTTCGCCGGGCTGCAGCATGCGATCGCCTGGGAAACCCACCGCATCCGCCTGTTCGGCCGCGAGCTCGATTCGCCGCGCTTGAGCTGCTGGATCGGCGATCCCGGTGCCGGCTACACCTATTCGCGCACCCGCTTCGAGCCACGGCCATGGCCGGCGGCGCTGGCCGTGTTGCGCGGGCGGCTGGAACAGGCCTGCGCCGCGCGCTTCAACAGCGTGCTGGCGAACCTGTATCGCGACGGCGACGATGCGATGGGTTGGCACAGCGACGACGAGCCGGAGCTGGGCACGCGGCCGGTGATCGCCTCGTTGAGCCTGGGCGCCGGGCGGCGTTTCCGCTTCCGTCGCCGCCGTGCGCGCGGCGAGCCGGCACGGCCCGGCGACACGTCCGAGTTGCTGCTGCCGCACGGCAGCCTGCTGCGCATGGCCGGCGCCACCCAGCGGCTGTACCGGCACGACTTGCCGCGCGTGCGCGGGCTCGCGGCGGCGCGCATCAACCTCACCTTCCGCTGCATCGATACGTCGGCGCACTGAATCCGTGGCTTGGAAAGGCGCGTGCGGGCAGGGGATAATGGCCGTCTCCCTTCCCCGCAAGGCGCCTCCGCGATGACCGAGAAGACCGTACTCAACGCCACCCATCGCGCGCTGGGCGCGCGCATGGTCGACTTCGGCGGCTGGGACATGCCGATCAACTACGGCTCGCAGATCGAGGAACACCACGCGGTGCGCCGCGACGCGGGCATGTTCGACGTCTCGCACATGACCGTGGTCGACCTGCACGGCGCGCGCACGAAGGATTTCCTGCGCCACCTGCTGGCGAACAGCGTGGACAAGCTCAAGGTGCACGGCAAGGCGCTGTACTCGTGCATGCTGAACGAGCAGGGCGGCGTGATCGACGACCTGATCGTGTACTTCCTCGGCGACGAGCATTACCGCCTGGTGGTGAATGCCGCCACCCGCGCCAAGGACCTGGCCTGGATCGAGCAGCAGGCCAAGGCCTTCGGCGTCGAGGTGAAGGAGCGCCCCGAGTTCGCGATGATCGCGGTGCAGGGTCCCAACGCCCGCGCCAAGGTGCTCGGCCTGCTGCACGAGGTGGATCGCCCGCGCATCGAGAAACTCGGCAAGTTCGCCGCCGCCGCCGCGCAGGGACCGCACGGCATGCCGCTGTTCGTGGCGCGCACCGGTTACACCGGCGAGGACGGTTTCGAGATCATCGTGCCGGGCGAGCATGCCGTGGCGCTGTGGGAAGCGCTGGCCGCAGCCGGCGTGAAACCGGCGGGCCTGGGCGCGCGCGACACGTTGCGCCTCGAAGCCGGCATGAATCTCTATGGCCAGGACATGGACGAGACCGTCTCGCCCTGGGAAGCCAACCTCGGCTGGACCATCGCGCTGGACCAGGGCCGCGACTTCATCGGTCGCGCCGTGCTGGAAAAGCAGAAGGCTGAAGGCGTGAAGCGGGTGATGGTGGGCCTGGTGCTGGACGAGAAGGGTGTGCTGCGCCACGGCCAGAAGGTGCTCACCGCGAACGGCGAGGGCGAGATCCTTTCCGGCAGCTTCGCACCCACGCTGGAGAAGGCGGTGGCGTTCGCGCGCATCCCCGCCGGCGAGCCCGGTGCGGTGCGCGTCGACATCCGCGGCCGCGAACTGCCGGTGCGCCTGGTGAAATACCCGTTCGTGCGCGACGGCAAGCCCTGCGAGGGCATTTGAGTCCGCATTCCGAACATCCATCTTGCATCTTGCGGCTAGAATGGCCGCCTGTCCCCTGACCCGAAACTGGACCCGACCATGAGCGAGATCCCCGGCGACCTGAAGTTCAACAAATCCCACGAGTGGGCCCGCGTCGAGGACGGCGGCCTGGTGCGCGTGGGCATCTCCGACCACGCCCAGGGCCAGCTCGGCGACCTGGTCTATGTCGAACTGCCGGAAATCGGCTCCAGTGTGCAGGCCGGCAACGCCGCCGCCGTGGTGGAGTCGGTAAAGGCTGCCTCAGACATCTACTCGCCGGTGTCGGGCGAGGTGGTGGAGGTCAACGAGACACTCAACGACAAGCCCGAGACGATCAACGAGGACGCCTACGGCGAGGGCTGGATCTTCGCCGTGCGCATCAGCAACCGTACCGAGCTGGATGATCTGCTCGATGCCAGCGCCTACGAGGAGCTGGTCGAGAACGAGGATCACTGACGTCCCTGTCTTCCCGGGCAACGACGACGGCCGCCTTGCGCGGCCGTCGTCGTTTTCAGCGGACACAAGCGTCATGGTCATACGACAAATGGACGGCCGTTTGTGGTGCTGAAGAGACCGGTGGCGCGGCCGCCATCGTCGTGATCGGTGCACTTGCCGGCGTCACTCGGCGGGTGATTCCTGTCGCTGCGGTTGCTGCGGCGAGGTGCCGGAGACGTGTCTTCGGTGCTCGTGCGGGCGGCAAAGCGCCCCGGTCGGGGTCATTCCGCGGAGAATCCGGTCGCGTCCCGTTCATCTGCCGGGAACGCCTCGATGGGGTATCCACGTTGCGTGTCGACGCATTGCGGTGATACTTGCCCGTATCTGCGGCAATGCTTCTTCCGTAAACAGGAAATCCCTTGTTTCAGGCGCTTTCCACAAGAAATGGATGGTTTCGTGCAAATAATCGTTTGGATGTCTATACATCCAAACGTGAAAAGTGGCGGCATTGGGTTTCCGGCGTCGGCTGCATGGATGGCGTTCGCCCTTTGACGAAACGGATTGATTTGCCGATCAAAATCCATTGACAGCTGAAATCTTACGGAATAGCTTTCGCCCAAGTTCACGGGGAACGGCAACATGGCAACACCGAAATACATCAAGCCTTATGTGGAGCACGGTGAAAAGGCGAATGCGGTACGCAAGATCACCGTTTCGATTCCGCTCCACGTATTGCGAACGCTGTCCGACCTGCGCACCGAACGTCAGGTGAAGAATTTGAGGCACGCCACCAACAGCGATTTGCTGGTCGAGGCGTTCCTTCACGCTTTTACTGGGCAACCACTGCCAACCGATGAGGAGCTAAGACGAACCATGGCCACTGCCAAGAAATCCGCTGCGAAGAAGCCGGCTGCCAAGAAGGCCGCCAAGAAGACCACTGCCAAGAAGACCGCCGCGAAGAAGCCGGCTGTCAAGAAGGCTGCTGCGAAGAAGACCGCCCGCAAGCCGGCGGCGAAGAAGGCTGCCGCCAAGAAGCCGGCGGCTGCGAAGAAGACCACGGCGAAGAAGGTCGCCAAGAAGCCGGCGGCGAAGAAGGCCGCTGCCAAGAAGCCTGCCGCCGCCAAGGTGGTGAAGGCCGTCAAGACCAGCAAGACCAGCAAGACCGCCAAGAAGTAAGCACCACACAACAGGCATCATCGATTTGTCTCCCCGCGGTGCCCAGCGCGGGGAGATCGATTCGGAAACTTCGTCCCGGCCCTGCCGGGACGTTTCGTTTGTGGAACCGGAAACCGCCGTTGTCGAGCTGTCCGGTCCGGCGTGGCCAGCACGGCGCCCGCCTCGCCGTAGCGGAACGCATCACGACTCGGAACGAAAGTCCGTGCGATTTGCCCGCCCGGCGCAATGCGGTTACCTTTCGCATATCCGCGCCGCGACGTAGTCAGGGGACTCGCCGCTCCTGGATGCACAGGGGGAAAAAGCGCGGGTATCTGTCGACACTCGGTGAGAGACCATGGATACCCGATACACGTATATCGCGCACCGTCGCGTGCGCGGGGCCGTCCGGCCCGTTGCCATCGCCATCGTTGCCATCATTGCGGCGCTAGCCGCCGCGGCGTGGTTGCTGATCATCCGACCCTACCAGCAGCAGATGCGACTGGACTCCGGTGGCGTGCCGGCCGTGTCCGCGGCGGCGAAGTCGCAGGCCGAAGCCGCGCCGGCCAACGTGCAGGCGATGGACGTCAACCAGTTGCTGGCCGAGGCCAGCAAGGCCCTGAAGGATCAGCGCCTGCTGGCGCCCGCCGGCAACAACGCGTTCGAGTTCTACCTGCGCGTGCTCGCCAAGCAGCCGGACAATCCGGTGGCGACCAGTGCCTTGCGCGAGACCTTCCCTTATGCCGCCTCGGATGCCGAGCAGGCGGTCAACTCGCGCGACCTCAACGAGGCGCAGCGCGAGATCGACCTGCTGGCCAAGGCCGACCCGGCGAACTACACGCTGACCATCCTGCGTTCCAAGCTCGATGCCCAGCGCAAGCTGGCCAGCCAGCAGCAACAGCAGGCGCAGGACCAGCAGAAGGCTGCGCAGCTTGCCGCGCAGAAGGCCGCCACCGAGAAGCAGGAAGCGGCGAAACAGGCCGAACAGCAGCAAGCGCAGCTGGCCGCCGAACAGGCTGCCAAGGCCAAGCAGCAGCGGCTCGAACAGCAGCAACAGGCCGCGGCGCAGGAGAAGGCGCCGCCAGCTCCGGCTGCCGCGGTCGCCAGTGTCGAGACCACCGACGCCGTGCAGTTGAACAAGATAATTGCGAACTATCCCACCGCGGCCCTGCGTTCGGGCCAGAGTGGCTGGGTGGTGGTCGGCTTCACGATCACGCCGGAAGGCCGCACCTCGGATGTGCACGTGGTCGACGCGCAGCCGCGCCACGTGTTCGACCGCGCTGCGACGGAGGCGGTGAGCCGCTACCGCTTCAAGCCCGCGATGCGGGACGGCACCGCGGTGGCGAGCACCAAACAGCAGAAGATCGAGTTCAGCACCGGGCGTTGATCAACCCTGCGGTCCACGCAGACGAAGACGGCGCATGCCATGCATGCGCCGTCTTCGTTTGGCGGGATCGATGATGCCGGATTCAGTGGCGGCGGCGTGCACGCGCCTTGCGGGAAGGTCGTGTCTTGGCGGGCGCCGCCTTGGCCGGCTCGGGGCTTTCCACGCCCGCCCAGTCCACATGGGGCAGGCCGAGCAGGCTGTCGAACACCATCGGCATCAGCCCGCTGGGCATCGGTCCGGTGGAGTTCCACAGGGTGACCACGCCGGCGTGGTACTTCGGAAAGAAGCCGATCATGGTGCGGTAACCGGCCACGGCGCCGGCGTGGAAGATCAGTGTCTCGCCGCCGTAGGTGTAGACGCGCCAGCCCAGTGCGTAATGGGCGGCCGTGAGCCGCGCGCGCCGCCACGGCGTGGCGCGCAGCTCGGTCGGCGTGTTCACGGCGGGTGCGTGCAGCACGTCGAGCAGCGAGGTGGGCAGCACGTCCTGGCGGCCGCCCATCTGCGCGATCAGCCATTGCTCCATGTCGCGGATGCTGGCGTTGACGCCGGCGGCCGGCGCCAGGCGGTAATAGGTCTCGCTGGGCTCGAACGGGATCCAGCTGTGGCCGCTGCCGGGATGATGCGGGTGCGCCCAGCTCTTGCTGGACTCCAGCCCGGATCGCCCGTAGCTGGCGGTCTCCATGCCCAGCGGATGGAAGATGCGCTGGTCGACCAGGCGGTCGTAGAAGTTGCCGGTGCGTGCGAACAGCACGTCGCCGATCATGCTGAAGGCGACGTTCTGGTAGCTGTAGCACTGGCCGGCGGGACAGGTGTTGTCCACCTCGTCCAGCTTGCGCACCAGTTCCTGGTAGGGCACGTCACCTTCGAGCAGGTTGTCGTAGGTGTTGTGCGGCAGGCCCAGCCGCTGGCCGAGGATGTCGGCCACGGTGGCCTGGTCGGCGGACTGCATGTCCTTGAGCTTGAAGTAGGGCAGCACGTCGACCAGCTTCATGTCCCAGCGCAGCTTGCCGCTGTCCACCAGCAGGCCGGTGACCGCGGTGGCGAAGGCCTTGGAGAGCGAGGCCAGCCGGAACACGGTGTCCGGCGTGACCGGCGTCTGCTTGCTCGCGTCGGCGTAGCCCAGGGTGTGCTCGAACACCACCTTGTCGTCGACGACCACCGCCGTGGCCATGCCGGCGACGCCGTGGCGCGCGTCGAGTTCGTCCAGCCAGCGCTGGTAGTCGGCGAGCGAGGCCTTGACGCGTTCGGCTGGCAGTTCGGCCGAGGCGATGTGCGCGCTGGCCGGGGGCAGACTGTCGCCGCCGTCGGCCGGTGCCGCGTGGAGGCCGGTGCAGGCCAGTCCGATGGCGCAGGCGAGAGCGAGGGGCAGGTGTCGAAACGGCATGTACTTCGGCAAGGCTGGATGACGCGGAAACGTCGGGGATGGAATGCGCCGCAGGCGGGTGTCTGGCGGCCGCGCGGAAGCCCCGATTCTCCGGCACTTTGCACCGAGGGACAATGTGGCTGCACATGCTAGCCTTGCAGTCCTCCGGGTTTTGCCCGTGCTGGATGTCCCCGTGAGTTCCATCCGTGTCGCCGCGATCCGTGAGGGCGCCGAACCCGCGTTGTCGGCGCTGGCGTTCTTCTTCGTGATGACGTCGTACTACATCATCCGGCCGGTCATGGGCCAGCTGAGCGGCGCGGTCGGCTCGCAGTCGCTGCCGTTGTTCTACGGCGCGGTGTTCGTGGTGATGCTGCTGCTGACGCCGCTGTTCGGCATGCTGGTGGCGCGCTTCCGACGCAGGCAATTGCTCGGCTGGAGCTACAGCTTTTTCATCCTGTGCCTGCTCGCGTTCGTGCCGGCATTCGTGGCGCAGGACCGCATCGGTGCGCGCGAGCTGGGCGTGGTGTTCTTCGTCTGGGCCAGCGTGTTCAACCTGTTCGTGGTGTCGCTGTTCTGGAGTTTCATGGCCGACATCTTCTCCAGCGGACAGGCACGGCGGGTGTTTTCGCTGATCGCACTCAGCGGCATGGCTGGTGCGGTCTTCGGCCCGCTGGTGACCAAGCTGCTGGTGCGGCTGATCGGAGTGGCGCCGCTGCTGGTGGTCTCGGCGCTGGCGTTGGCGCTGGCGCTGGCATTGCTGCTGCGGCTCTCCACGCGGCATGACCGCCAGCCGGGCAGCCGGGGCGATGAGGCGGTTGGCGGCTCGCTGTGGGCCGGGGTCAAAGAGCTGTGGTCGCGTCCGTTCCTGCGTTACATGGCCTTGCTGATGTTGTTCGGCGACGGCATCGGTACGCTGGCTTATGCGTTGGTGGCGGATTACGCCAAGGCGCATTTTGTCGACGCGGTGGCACGCACGGCGTTCTACAACAACCTGGATCTGGCCACGAACACGCTTGGCGCGGTGCTGCAGCTCACGTTGACGCGCTGGTTGCTGATCCGTCGCGGCGCGGGCTGGGGGCTGGTGTTGCCGGCAGTGGTGAATGTGGCGTTGTTGCTGATGGTGGCGATCGGCGGCCATCGTGCGGTGGTGGTTGCCGGCTATGGCGTGCCGCTGCTGGCCTTGATGATGGTGGTCACGCGCGGCTTCGCCTATGGCATGACCAAGCCGGCAGTGGATGCGCTGTACACGCGGGTGCAGCGCGAGACGCGCTACAAGGGCAAGAACTTCGTCGAAACCACGGTGTGGCGCTTCGGCGACCTGGTGGTGACCAGCGCGGTGAGCGGCTTGCGCATGCTGGGCGTGGGCGTGACCGGGTTGGCGTTGGCTGGCACCGGCGTGGCGATGCTGGCTACCTGGGTGTCGCGCCGGGCGGGTTGGTCGCCCGATCTGGCGCCGGACGAACCGGCGACGCGAACCGGGGCCGCGACGTCGGCCTGACCGCGCCTGTCGCCGCCCTGTCCGGCAAACGCGATTCAGCCGGTGATGTAGCGCTCCAGATGCTCGATCTGCTCGGCCTGGGCGTCGATCACCGCCTTCACCAGATCGCCGATCGAGATGATGCCCACCACCTTGCCGTCCTCGAGCACCGGCAGGTGGCGCACGCGGCTGTCGGTGCACAGGCGCATGCAGTCGAGCACGTCGGTCTGCGGTCCCACCGTGAGCGGATCGCCGCGCATGATGTCGGCCACCGCGGTCTGCGCCGAGGAGCGTCCCTGCAGGATCACCTTGCGTGCGTAGTCGCGTTCAGACACCACGCCCAGCAGCTGCTCGCCGCGCATCACCAGCAGGGCGCCGATGCGGTGTTCCGCCATCAGCTTGATCGCCTCCAGCACGGGCGCGTCCGGCGCGATGGTGTAGAGGCTGCCACCCTTGCCTTCCAGCAGATGCCTGACCTGACGCATGCCTGGATCTCCGGTTGAACCCGCGGACGGGGCGGGAGCCAGTCTAGCGCCGGCGCCCGCGGCCGGTGTAGCCGGATCGTGAAGCGCCGCCAGGGATGGCCGCCCGTTTGATTCCCGCGATCGTGGATGATCGGAAAAGCCGGGTCCTCAGCGGCGGTCCCCGATGTAGGACGGCCCGCCAAGCTGGCGCATCTGCCGCTCGATCCAGTCCGCGCGGCGCAGCACGTAGGCGCTGGGGCGGTCGGCGTGCATCCGGCGCGGGCTGGGCAACACCGCGGCCAGCCGGGCCGCCTGCGCGGGCGTGAGGCGCGAAGGGGGTTCGTGGAAATAGATCTCGCTGGCCGCACCCACGCCGTAGATGCCATCGCCCAGCTCGGCGATGTTCATGTACACCTCGAGGATCCGCCGCTTCGGCCAGGTCAGTTCGAGCAGCACGGTGAAATACGCCTCCAGCCCCTTGCGCACGAAGCTGCGGCCGTTCCACAGGAACAGGTTCTTCGCGGTCTGCTGGCTGATCGTGCTGGCGCCACGCAGGCGCGCGCCGTCGTCGGCTGCATCGATCGCTTCGTGGATGGAGTCGAAGTCGAAGCCGTGATGGTAGGGAAACTTCTGATCCTCGCCGGCCACCATCGCCAGCGGCGCCCAGGGCGACACCTGCGACCATGGCACCCAATGCTGGCGCAGGTGGAAATCGCGCTCGCCGTGCACCCACGCGCCGATGTGCCGTTCCAGCATCACCGCCGAAGTGACGGGTGGGACGAAGCGCAGCACCAGCACGGCCAGCCAGGTGAGCGCCAGCCAGGCCAGTGCGGCGAACGCGACCCAGCGCAGCAGGCGGCGAAAGAACGGGCGACGGAGCATGGCAGGCAGATGGCGGGAAACCGCGGCAGTATAGGATGCGAGCATTGCGCGAGGGCCATCCGCCCCCATCTGTCGGGATTGGCTTGCGAGGTGTTTGCGTGGAAACCGTACTTGTCGAAGATGTGTTGCATCGCTTCCTGCTCGAACGCGCCGGCGTGCGCGGCGCGCTGGTGCGGCTGGGGCCGGCATGGCGCGAAGTGGCCGGTCGTGCGGATTATCCGGCCGCCTTGCGCGAGCTGCTCGGCGAGGCGCTCGCGGCCAGCGCGCTGCTGACCGCCAACATCAAGCTCGACGGCGAGCTGTCGGTGCAGCTGAAGAGCGCCGGTGCGCTGCGCCTGCTGTTCGCCGAGTGCACCGACCGGGGCCGCCTGCGCGGACTGGCGCGCTGGGAGCCGCCGTTGCCGCAGCCGTTGTCGCTACAGGAACTGCCGCAGGCGGTGATGGCGATCACCATCGGCAATGTGGAGCGTGGCCAGCGCTACCAGGGCCTGGTGGAGCTGCGCGCCGCGGATCTGGCGGGCGTGCTGGAAAACTATTTCGCCCAGTCCGAGCAATTGCCCGCGCGCCTGGTGCTGGCCGCCGACGGCGAACATGCGGTGGGCCTGATGCTGCAGAAGCTGCCCGACGAGGGCGGCCACGGCGCAGTGCAGGACGAGGATGCATGGGCGCGGGTGATGCACCTCACCGCCACGCTGGGCGCGGCGGAGATGCTGGCCGCTGCGCCGGAGCAACTGCTGTACCGCCTGTACCACGAGGAATCCGTGCGCCTGTTCGAGCCGCGGCCGCTGGCGTTCGGCTGCAGCTGCAGCCGCGAGCGGGTGACGGCGATGCTGCGCTCGCTGGGGCGCGACGAGGTCGAGGCGACGCTGGAGGCGCAGGATGGCCGCATCGAGGTGAACTGCGAGTTCTGCGCGCAGCACTACGAGTTCGACCGGGTCGACGCGGAGCACCTGCTGCGCGATGCGGGTGCAGCCGGCGCCTCCGGCACGGCATGAACGCGCCGTAGGAGCGGCTTCAGCCGCGATTCGCCCGTCCTGTCGCGGCTGAAGCCGCTCCTACGGCAACCGGTGTTCCGGGCGCAGCCAGTACTCGGCCGCCTGCGGCTGCGCGAACAGGAAGCCCTGGCCGTAGCGGCAGCCCACGTCGAGCAGGGCCTGCCGCTGTTCGGCCTCCTCGATGCCTTCGGCGATCACCTGCATGCCCAGCGAGTCGGCCAGCACCTGGATCGCGCGTATCACCGCCGTGCCCTGGCCCTTGCGGCCGGCGCCGAGCTCGGTGACGAAGGAACGGTCGACCTTCAGCGTGTCGAACGGGTACTGGTGCAGGTAGCTCAACGAGGAGTAGCCGGTGCCGAAGTCGTCGAGTGCGATGCCCACGCCCTGGTGGCGCAGGTTCTCCAGCATCTGCTTCACCTGGGTGGGGTTGTCCAGCAGGGTGCGCTCGATCACCTCGATGCGGATGCTGGACGGCGGCACGCGATGCTTTTCCAGCAGCGCCAGCAGGCGGCTGTCGAAATCGGCGTAGCGGAAATGCAGGCCGGAGACGTTGATGCTGACGGTGCCCTTGTCGCCGACCAGCTGCGTGACCTGGGCGCAGACCTGTTCGAAGATCAGCCAGTCGATCGCCTCGGCGCAACCAGTGTCCTCGGCGATCAGCAGGAAATCCTGCGGCAGCAGCAGGCCGCGCTCGGGGTGGTTCCAGCGCAGCAGCGCCTCGTAGCCTGCAACGTGGCCGTCGGTCAGCGACACGATCGGCTGGTAGAACGGCACGAACTCGCGGCGGGTCAGCGCGTGGCGCAGATCGCTTTCCATGCGCAGCAGCGACAGTGCCTCGCGACGCAGGCGATCGTCGAACAGCGAGGCGCGATGGCGGCCGCCGTCCTTGGCGTGGTACATCGCGGAATCGGCGTCGCGCAGCAGCTCCTCGGGCTGGCGATAGTGGGTGGAGGCCATCGCTATGCCGATCGAGGCGGAAGTGAAGATCTCGCGCGCACCCAGCCGGAACGGCGCCTGCAGCTCGCTCAGCACGTGCTCGGCGATCCGCCGCGCGGCGGCGGCATCGGGCACGTGTTCCAGCAGCACGGCGAACTCGTCGCCACCCAGCCGTGCCACCACGTCGCGGGTCTTCAGGCAGGCGCGGATGCGGCCGCCGACCTGGAACAGCAGGTCGTCGCCGACCAGGTGGCCGACCGAGTCGTTGATCACCTTGAAGCGGTCGAGGTCGATGAACAGCACGGCGAACTGCTCGTTCGGGTGCGCGTGGTAGCGCTGCATCGCCTGTTCCAGCCGCTGCAGCAGCAGGGTGCGGTTGGGCAGTCCGGTGAGCGAATCGTGCAGGGTCTCGTACTTCAGCCGGCGCTCGATGCGCTCGCGCTCGGCGATCTGCTCGCGCAGGTCGCGGTTGGCCAGGCCCAGCGCACGCGTGCGCTCGACCACGCGGCGCTCGAGGCTGGCGTAGGCCTGCTTGAGCGTGGCGTCGGCATGCTTGCGTTGCAGCGCGTTCGCGACATGGTAGCTGACGAAGGTGAGCAGCTCCTGATCGCGTTCGGTATAGGTGTGCTCGGGGGAGTAGCTCTGCACCGCGAGCACGCCGCGTACCTTGTCGCCCCAGATCAACGGCACGCCGAGCCAGCATACGGAGCGCGCGCCGAAGTGGGTGATCTCGCCGCTGGCGAACAGGCGGTCGATCGTCGCCGCGTCGGCCAGCAGCGGCCGGCCGGTGCGCTGCACGTATTCGGTGGTGCCGCTGCCGTGGCTGCGCGGCGGGCGCTCGCTGTCCACCTCGTCCACCGAATAGGGGAAGGTGATCAGCTGGTTTTCCTCGTCGCTCAGCGCGATGTAGAAGTTGCGCGCGTACAGCAGGCCGCCGATCACGCGGTGCACGGCGGGATAGAAATCCTCCAGGCTGTCCGTGGTGCTGGCCAGCTCGGCAATGCGGAACAGCGCCGCCTGCAGCCGTTCGCCGCGTTGGCGCTGCAGCACCTGCTGGCGCAGCACGCGGTTCGCTTCGCGCAGCGCGGTGGTGCGGTCGGCAACCCGGCGCTCCAGCTCCACGTGGGCGCTGCGCCGCTCGATGGCCGTCTGTACGTGCTGTGCCACGTAGCTGAGCAGATCGAGATCGTGCCGGGTGTAGCGCACATTGGTGCGATAGCTCTGCACCACGATGCAGCCGACGACCTGCCCGGCGCGGAACAGCGGCACGCCGATGCAGTGTTCGCAGCGGGGACCGTGCACCTGGAACTGCGCACCAAGTTCCTGCATCAGTTCCTCGGTGGCGCCGAACAGCGGTCGGCCGTGGCGCAGCAGGTTCCAGGTGATGCCGTGCAGCAGCTCGTGCAACGGGACGTTGCGTTCGGGCGTTGGCGGCTCGGTATCGAGGGTGTCGACGTAGTACGGGAAGCGCACGCTGTCGCCGGCGGGGTCGTACAGCGCGATATAGAAGTTTTCCGCGTACATCAGGCTGCTGACGATGGTGTGCAGCGAGCGCATCAGTGCGGGCATGTCGTGTTCGGCGCTGGCCTGCTCGGCGATCGCGTAGAGCGCACGCTGCAGGCGTTCGGCCAGCGCCAGCCGCGAGATCGCCTCGTACAGGCGGCTGGATTCGGCCAGTTGGCGCAGGCGGGTGTCGGCGAGCCGGCCCAGCCAGGCGAGCTTGTCGTGGCTGGCCTCGTCGATCGGCTCGTCGCGACTCAGCGTGAGCGCATGCTGGCGCTGGGTGTCTTCCGCCAGATCGAGCCGCCAGCCGGCGGACTCGGCGTCGCCGGTGTCCAGCGGGCGCCAGTGCAACTGGCCGGCAATCCCGAAGTCCTGCAGGATGCGTCCGCAGATTTCCAGCACGCTCGAGTTGTCGTGGGCCTTCAGCAGCAGCTCGATCGCCGCAGGCACACCCGCCTGGTCGTCTGCCGGAGGGGGCACGGGCGTGGAGCGTGGAGTGGAGGCTGCATTCATGTAAAGAGTCGGCCCGACGGTCGGGAGGCGGCGTGACGCCCCTTATATCCTGCAAATCGATGCCACCGCCAGCAGGAACCCGGCAGGATGCAAGCCGGTCTATCGAGAAGCCGGTCACAACGTGGTATCGATTACTGTACCGAGGGCTTGTGCTGGTGTTAGTTAAATGTAAAATGCCATATACTTGTGTTGCCAATTCCGGCTGATATCCACTGTATCGGACCCGCGTATCCATGCGTCGCCTGCTTGTTCCATTGCTGCTGTGCCTGCTGCCGTTCGCGGCGGTCGGCCAGAGCGTGGACGACGCCAACGGCAAACTGGCCGCGCAGCTGCTCAAGCAGCCGCCGGCGCAGGTCACCGAGGTGCGGCCGGGCCTGGTGGTGCCGTTGTGGCGTGGCACGGACGGCCGCCTGCTGGTGCTGAAGGCGGACAGCCGCAACGGTGCCCAGGCCCAGCGCGACACGCCGTTTTCCTTCCACGCCGTCGATGCAGCCAGCGTGTTGAGTACCGGCCTGCAGTACGGCCTGACGCCGAACTGGCAGGCGCATGCCGATGTCAGCCAGCACTCCTGGATCAACAGTCCGTTGCGGGTGGTCGGCAGTGAAGTGGGAGCCACCTACAACGACGGACGCTACAGCCTCGGCCTGAGCGTGGGTGCCAACAGCACGCCGAACAGCAATCCCAGCCTGCCGCGCGTGCTGCCCGGCGTGACGCCGAGCGTCGACGGCCTTTCCGGTTTCGACAGCAGCTCCCAGTTCAACGCGCAGGGGCGTTTGGCGCTGGGCAGCAAGAGCGGCATCGACGTGGGCGCCAGCGTGGGCCGTATCCACCTGCTGCCGGGCAACCTGCTGGGCATCAGCACGCTGGACCAGAAGGCGATCAGCTTCGGCGTCGACCACGGCCCGGTCAGCGGCAGCATCATCGGCCGCACCATGGAGCCGCTGGCTGGCGTGCCGGGCAACGGCTACGGTCCCGATCGCCGCTGGAACAGCATCGACCTCGGCGTGACCTGGCATCTGCCGTGGCAGGGTTCGCTGAGCGTGGGCGCACAGAACCTGTGGTCGTCGGGCTCGTCGACGAGCACCCCGATGGGACCCGAACCGGACCAGTCGCGCACCCCCTACGTGCAATACCACCAGGATCTCTGATCCCGGATCCCATCCGCGCAAACGCCGTCGCCCAGCGACGGCGTTTTCGTTCGAGGAGTGCGGCCATGGATGGCCGCCCGTTTGATCTTCGCGATCAGGGACGATCGCAAGGATCGCAGCTGCGGATGCGCAGGTCGCCGCTGAAGGTCTGGACATCGATCACGCCGCTGCCGTTGCCGAGGCGTGCGTCGAGCTTGCTGCCAGGGCCGTGTTCGGATTTCTGCGCCGTGCCGAAATCGCTGCGCAGATCGCCGCTGAAGCTGCTGGCATGCACGGTGGCGGATGTGCCGGGGGGCAGCTGCAGCTGCACATTGCCGCTCATGCTGTCGATGCCGATCTTGCCGTCCGCTGCAAGGCCGCCGATGAGCTGCACGTCACCCGATACCGTGCTCAGCGTGAACTGGCGCCACGGACCGCCACTGGCCTGGATCCGGCCGGAGATGGTCTGCAGTTTCGCCTGGTCACCGAGCACGGGGGCGAGGATGTCGCCGCTCACCGTCTGTAGGCTGGCCTGCGCGGCGTGCCCGGCCAGTTCGATGTTGCCGCTGACGCTGTCGACATTGAGCGAGGGCGTGCGTGCGTTGATGCGTGTGCGTCCGCTCACCGTGTTGACGGTGATGCCGCCCCCGTCCATGCCGTCGACCACCAGCGGCGCGCTGACCACATGCACGTCCAGCGTGGCGCCGCGCGGCACGTGCAGGTCCAGCATGGTCGGTCCCATGCGGCTGTCGTTGCCCCAGTTGAACCAGCCGCCGCCGCCCTGGGCTTGCACGTTGATCGAGAGGCTGCCATCGCTGCCGGTGATCGTCAGCGGCTTCGCGCCGTCGCCGAGCTGGCCGCCCACCTGCACCACCGGGCGGTCCCAGGCGGTGATGTGCACCTCGCCGGCGACATTGCTCACGCTGATGCGTGCGGTGGGCGTGGCGGCGTGCTGCAGGTTGATCGGCGTGTCGGCCAGGGCCTGGCCGACGCACAGGCACAGCAGGAGTGGGGTGTGGCGTAGGATTTTCATGGTCGTTCCTGGCGTCGGTCAGCCGGCCTCGTGGACGAGATGGCGCAGTTGTGTCTGTTGCTGTTCGGTGCGCGCCAGCAGGCGCTGCAGCGAGGGTGAGTGGGGAGACTGCTGCATGGCTTGCTGCAGTTCGAGGCGGGCCGCGTCCAGTTCGATCGCTGCCCCGCTGAGGCGCGGGTCGGACGGGTTCCAGGAGGTGTTGGCCAATGCGGGGGCGCCATCCATCGCGGCAGTGGCATGGCGATGCAGGCGCAGGCCGATACCGCCGGCCAGCAGGAACACGCCGGCCAGCGCGGCGGCAAACAGCCAGGGTTGGAGTTGGCGCGATGCGTGGCGGGCAGCCCTCGCCGGGGTCGCGCTGTCGTCGCGGTCCACCAGCGCCGTGTCGATCGCGCCCCACAGGTCGCGGCCCGGCGCGATCGGCTGGTGCAGCTTGCGCATCTGCTGCCGCCATTCGAATTCGTTCATGGTGTTTCTCCCAAGGCCCTGCGCAACAGTTGCCGTGCGCGGTGCAGTTGCGCTTTGGATGTGCCGACAGCCATGTCCAGTTCGTCGCCGATTTCCTCGTGCCGCCAGCCCTCGACGTCGTGCAGTACCAGCACGGCGCGCGCGCGTGGCGGCAGCTTGCCGATCGCCCGCTCCAACTCCTCGCGTTCGGCGGCGCAGAACGGCGTTTCGCCGTGTTCAGGCAGCTGTTCCTCGTCCACGAAACCGACCGGGTCGGCGCGACGGGCGCGGATCTCCATCAGCGCCACATTGATCGCCAGGCGGTAGAGCCAGGTGCCGAATGCGCTTTCGTGACGGAAGCCCGGCAGTTTCTGCCAGGCGCGCACGAAGGCTTCCTGGGTGAGGTCCTCGGCGCGGGCGTGGTCGTAGCCGGCCAGCCGGCACAGCGCACCGTAGATGCGATCGACGTGCCGGCGGTACAGCCGCTGGAACGCGTGGCGGTCGCCGGCTGCCGCCGCGTGCACGTCGTCGGTATCGTCGTCGGCGGCAACGGGGGCTGGCGGCATCGATCGGTCAGTGGCTGGACAGGCGGCGATCATCTTGCCAGCTTGGATGCCGGCGTCGGCCAAAAGGTTTGCATCGCCGCGGGCTGGGCCCGAGGCGACGACTTTCGCTCAGGCCGTGGCGGCCTTGCGTGGTGCGGTGTCCAGCGCTTCGGCCACGCGCTGCTGTTCCGCCCGCAGGGCTGCGGGCAGGCGTGGCGTGAAGCCGTCGAGATAGTCGCCGATGGCGGCGAGTTCGGCTTGCCAGCCGGCCTGGTCGACTGCAAGCAACTCGTCCAGCGTGGCGGGGGGCAAGGTCAGGCCGTCGAGCTTCAGCTCGCCGGCGGCAGGCAGGATGCCGATCGGCGTCTCCAGGCCGCGGGCCTTGTCCTCCACCCGCGCGATCATCCACTCCAGCACGCGCAGGTTCTCGCCGAAGCCCGGCCAGAGGAACTTGCCGTCCTTGCCCTTGCGGAACCAGTTGACGTGGAAGACCTTGGGCAGCTTCGCGCCGGGTCGGTCGAACGACAGCCAGTGCTGGAAATAGTCGCCATAGTGATAGCCGCAGAACGGCTTCATCGCCATCGAATCGCGACGCAGCACGCCCACCGCGCCGGTGGCCGCGGCAGTGGTTTCCGAACCCATCGCGGCGCCCATCAGCACGCCGTGCGTCCAGTCGCGGGCTTCCATCACCAGCGGCAGCAGCGAGGGGCGGCGGCCGCCGAACACGATGGCGCTGATCGGTACACCCTGCACGTCCTCGGCCTTCTCCGACCAGGTGGGGCACTGCTTCGCACTGACCGTGAAGCGCGAGTTCGGATGAGCGGCGGGGCCATTGGCCGGGTCGTAGGGGCGGCCTTGCCAGTCGGTGACCGGCGTGCCGGGCAGGCCTTCCCACCACGGCTGGTTGTCGGCGGTGACGGCGACGTTGGTGAAGATGGTGTCGCGCGAAATGCTCTTGAGCGCGTTCGGATTGGTGTCGTTGCTGGTGCCCGGCGCCACGCCGAAGAAGCCGGCTTCCGGGTTGATGGCGTAGAGGCAGCCGTCCGCACCCGGGCGCATCCAGCAGATGTCGTCACCCACCGTCCACACCTTCCAGCCGTCCTTGCGGTAGCCCTCGGGCGGAATCAGCATGGCCAGGTTGGTCTTGCCGCAGGCGGAGGGGAAGGCGGCGGCGATGTAGTGCGTCTCGCCCTGCGGATTCTCGATGCCCACGATCAGCATGTGCTCGGCCAGCCAGCCTTCGTCGCGGGCCTGGTTGCTGGCGATGCGCAGGGCATGGCACTTCTTGCCCAGCAGCGCGTTGCCGCCGTAGCCGGAGCCGTAGGACTTGATCGTGCGCTCGGCGGGGAAGTGCATGATCCAGCGGCGCTCCGGATCGAGTTCGCCGGTGGAATGCAGGCCGCGCACGAAATCGCCTTCGCGTTCGATGCGCTCCTGCGCCGCGTTGCCCATGCGGGTCATGATCTTCATGTTGGCGACCACGTAGGGGCTGTCGGTGATCTCCACGCCGCAGCGCGACAGCGGCGAACCGATCGGGCCCATGCAGTACGGGATCACGTACATGGTGCGGCCTTCCATGCAGCCGTCGAACAGCGCGTCCATCTTCGCGTGCGCCTTGGCCGGGTCCATCCAGTGGTTGTTCGGGCCGGCGTCTTCCTCGGTCGGGTGGCAGACCAGGGTGAGGTGCTCCACGCGTGCCACGTCCTTCGGGTTGGAGCGGTGCAGGTAGCAGCCCGGATGCGTCTGCTGGTTCAGCTCGATCAGGGTGCCGTCGGCCAGCATCTGCTGCAGCAGGGACTGGTACTCGGCTTCGGAGCCGTCGCACCAGTGGACCTTCGCGGGGCGCGTCAGTGCCGCCACCTCGTTGACCCAGCGTTCGAGCGCTTCCAGGGTGCTTGCCATCGTGTTCCTCACTGGTCTTCAGAAAAAAGGGTGGAGGAACCGTAGTTTGCACGCACTGGCATTGCAAGGTTGCATGCAACAGAAACGGCGCCGCAGCGCCGTTTCGCAAGCTCTTGCCAAGGTGGATCAGGCGGGTATCAGGGTGGCGATCATGTGCTCCACGTAGGCGTCGAACTCCTCGTGGTTGATGCGCGGCAGGCCCAGGGTGAAGTTCAATTGCAGGAAACCGACGTAGGCGGCGTAGGTGAGCCGCGCACGGTTCAGCGCCTCGCGCGGCGGCAGTCCGGCCTCGCGGTAGGCGGTATTGAGGAACTCGGTGCGCCGCTGCGACACGCGCGCCATCACCGGCACCACCAGTGGATGGTCCAGCGCCTTCAGCAGGGCGGCGTAGACGCGGTGCGGCTGCAGTTCGTGCGCCACGCGGCGGAACAGTTCGGGCAGGCGCTGGCGCGGGTCGGCGATCTGCTCGATCTGGCCCAGCACCTCGCGCTCGCCGTATTGCTCCCAGCGCTCCAGCGCCGCCTGCAACAGGGCCTCGCGAGTGCGGAAGTGCCAGTAGAAGCTGCCCTTGGTGACACCCAGTTGGCGGGCCAGGGCTTCGACGGCCAGTGCGCCCACGCCTTGGTCGGCGATCATCTGCAGGGCGGCAACTTCCCAGTCTTCCGCGGTGAGGCGGGTGCGTTCCGGTTTGGGGCTGGAATCCATGGCCGTATGGTAGCCGCTGTGCCCGGCTTTGTAATCCACGATGGCGAGGAGTGGGCGGGTTGACGACGCCGGAGCAGGCAATCCATACTCATCCGTATGGATTGGTCTGCGCCACCATTGCCCGTCAGCCGGACCGAATTCGCCGATACCGGGGACGGCGTGTGCCTGGCCGTGGAGACGCGTCACGCCGGCGGCGCACCGACCCTGCTGTTCGCGCATGGCTTCGGCCAGACCCGCGGTGCCTGGAGCGGTGCAATGGCCGCACTGGCGGCGCTGGGTTGCCGCTGCGTCAGCTTCGACGCGCGCGGCCATGGCGAGAGCGGGCGCCTGCCGGGCGGCGGCTACCACATGCAGCAGTTCGCCGACGATCTGCTGGGGCTGGCCCGCGCACAGCCCGGGCCGCCGGTGCTGGTGGGCGCCTCGATGGGCGGCCTGCTCGGCCTGGTGACGGCGGGCGAGACGCGACCGGCACCGTTTCGGGCGCTGGTGCTGGTGGACATCACGCCGCGCTGGGAGACCCGCGGCGTGGAGCGCATCCTCGCCTTCATGCAGGCGCATCCGGACGGTTTCGCCAGCTATGGCGAGGCCGCGGAACAGATTGCTGCCTATCTGCCGCACCGCGCCGGCCGCAAGAGCGAGGAACAACTGCGTCCGCTGCTGCGCGAAGGTACCGATGGCCGCCTGCGCTGGCACTGGGACCCGGCCTTGCTGGCGGGCGACCTGGTCGCCGAAAGCGAGCGCTACCAGCCGCGCCTGCTGGCCGCCGCCAGGCAGGTGGACGTGCCGGTGCTGTTGCTCTCCGGCGAGCGCAGCGACGTGGTCTCGCACGCCACCGTCGTCGAATTCCTGCAGCTGGTGCCGCACGCGCACCACGTCCAGGTAGCCGGCGCCACCCACATGCTGGCAGGCGACGCCAACGACGCGTTCACCCGCGAGATCGCAAGTTTCATCCAGTCACTGGACGATGCGGATGCCCGTACGGGCAAGCGCATCGCCTGAATGCAACAGGCATAACCGCAACGAGGATGTCGAGATGGCCGTGATACTGACCCTGCTGGCGGCGCTCATTGCGAGCGGCACCTGCGCCTACCACCGCAGCAGCCTGCGCACTTTCGCCATCGCCGCGCCGCTGGCCACGCTGGTCGTGGGCCTGCTCACTGGCGCCCACTGGACGGCGATCATCCTGCTGATCATCGAACTGGGCATCGCGGTGCCGTTGTTGATGGACCACTTCCGCCACAGGAAGATCACCGCGCCGCTGCTGAAGATGTTCGCCAAGGTCACGCCGAAGCTGTCGGAAACCGAGCAGACCGCGCTGGAAGCCGGCACGGTGGGTTTCGAGGGCGAGCTGTTCTCCGGCAAGCCGGATTGGGACGAGCTGCTGAAGCAGCCGAAGCCCGAACTGAGCGTGGAAGAGCAGGCCTTCCTCGACGGCCCGGTGGAAGAACTCTGCGCGATGATCGACGACTGGCAGATCACCCACGAACTGGCCGACCTGCCGCCGGAGATCTGGGACTTCATCAAGAAGCACCGCTTCTTCGGCATGATCATCCCGAAGCAGTACGGCGGCCTGCAGTTCTCCGCGCTGGCGCATTCGGCGGTGCTGCAGAAGCTGTCGACGATGTCCGCCACGGTGGCATCCACGGTGGCGGTACCCAATTCGCTGGGGCCGGCGGAACTGCTGCTGCACTACGGCTCGGACGAGCAGAAGGACTACTACCTGCCGCGCCTCGCGGTGGGCGAGGAGATTCCCTGTTTCGCGCTCACCGGCCCCTATGCCGGCTCCGACGCCACCTCGATCCCCGACTACGGCATCGTCTGCAAGCAGATGCTGGACGGCGTCGAGACGCTGGGCGTGAAGCTCACCTTCGACAAGCGCTACATCACGCTGGCGCCGATCGCCACCGTGGTGGGGCTGGCCTTCCGCATGTACGACCCCGAGCACCTGCTGGGCGACAAGGACGACCTCGGCATCACTCTGGCGCTGCTGCCGCGCTCCACGCCGGGGCTGGAGATCGGTCGCCGCCACTTCCCGCTCAACATCCCGTTCCAGAACGGCCCGATCCACGGCAAGGACGTGTTCGCGCCGCTCAGCACCCTGATCGGCGGTCCGCACATGGCCGGCCACGGCTGGCGCATGCTGGTGGAATGCCTGTCGGTGGGCCGCGCGATCTCGCTGCCTTCCAATGCCACCGGTGCGATGCGCGGCTCCGCCGCGGCCACCGGCGCCTACGCGCGCATGCGCAAGCAGTTCGGCCTCGCCATCGCCCGCTTCGAAGGCGTGGAAGAGGCGCTGGGCCGCATCGGCGGCCTCACCTACGCCACCACCGCGTTGTCGCGCGCCACCGCGGCGGCGGTGGACCGGGGCGAGAAGCCGGCGGTGCCCTCGGCCATCGCCAAGTACCACGCCACCGAGTGGGCGCGCGTGGTGGCCGGCGACACCATGGACGTGCACGGCGGCAAGGCGGTGCAGCTCGGCCCGAAGAACTACGCCGGGCGCGGCTGGTCCAGCGTGCCGATTGCGATCACGGTGGAAGGCGCGAACATCATGACGCGCAGCCTGATGATCTTCGGCCAGGGCGCGATCCGCTGCCATCCCTACGTGCTGAAGGAAATGGATGCGCTGTCCATCGTCGACTATCGCGAGCGGCTGCACCGTTTCGACAAGGCGCTGTTCGGCCACATCGGCTTCGGCCTCTCCAATGCCGCGCGCAGCTTTGCCATGGGCCTCTCCGGCGGGCGCATGGGCGAGGCCGCGGGCGACGCCTACACGCGACGCTACTACCGCAAGCTCAACCGTTACTCCGCGGCGCTGGCGCTGTGCGCCGACACCTTCATGGGCGTGCTGGGCGGCAAGCTGAAGTTCAAGGAAAAGCTCTCCGCGCGCCTCGGCGACGTACTGAGCTACCTGTACATCGCCAGCGCGATGCTCAAGCGCTACGAGGACACCGGCCGGCCGGAGGCGGACCGCCCCTTCCTCGCCTGGGGCTTCCACGAGTGCATGTGGCTGATCCAGAACGCGTTGGACGGTGCGATCCGCAACTTCCCGGTACGTCCGGTGGCGTTGCTGCTGCGCGCGCTGGTGTTCCCGCTGGGCCGCCGCGAGGTGCCGCCGTCCGATCGCCTGGGCCGTCGCGTGGCTGCGCTGCTCACCGCGCCGAACGAGGCTCGCGCCCGGCTCACCGAATGGGTGTACCTCACGCCCACGGCGAACAACACGGTGGGCCGCATGAACGCGTTGTTGCCCGACGTGATCGCCGCCGAGCCGGTGGAGCGCAAGTTCCTGAAAGGCCTGAAGGCCGGCCAGTTCAAGGCGCACGACTACAACGGTCAGCTGGCCGAGGCATTGGCCGCCGGCGTGCTCAGCCAGGCCGAACACGACCTGCTGAAGCGGGTGCACGCAGCGGTGTTCGAATTCATCTCGGTGGACGACTTCGATCCGTCCGAGCTGGGCGCGGCGGTGACCCGCGCGGACGAGCGCAGGAAGAAGCTGGCTGACGCGGCCTGAGTCGCGTCACGCACGGCAAACGCATGAATGGTTGGACGGGGTGAACGTCGTCCCGTTCGCGTGTCGAGCGCAGGGACACGCACGAGTGAGTGCTGAAACTCTGGAGCCGGCTTTCCGGATCGGTAGCCGGTCGCTGGCTCTGCGGCCGGCTGATCCGCTTCAAGGCATCGTACTTCGCCACCATCGCATCGCGCTTCGTGACGCTGGAGCCCGGGGCGCTGCGAGATCACGATCCGTGATCGTCGCCGTGTGCAGAACCACATCGGCACCGTGCGCGCGATCACATTGTGCAATCGCGCCGAGCTGGGCGCGGGCATGATGACCGCCGCCATGATTCCTGCCTACATGCGCTGGATTCCGAGGGGCATGGTGGTGGAATACCCCACCAGGGCTCGCGGCACCATGCACGCCGTCGCCACGCCGGATGCCTCGGCGCTGGAAGCGTCTGCCGGTTACGCCTGGCCGGTGCAGGTCAGCGTGCGTGACGGGCGAGGAGGTATTCTGCGCCCGCGTCGACATGTGGGTGTCGCCACGCAAGTCGCGCCAGTCAGCGTGCGCGATGCCAGGCCGCCGGCACGAGCGAGCGCCGTCGCAAGGCCATGGCCAGCAGTGCCACCGAACACAGTGAGCACAACGCCAGCGCCACGACCGAGGCCTCGGCACCGAACACGCCGCCGCTGAGCCAGTCCGGACCGGTGCGGGTGGACACCAGCCAGCCGTCGGCGCGAGTGCCGGAAACGGGGATGCCGTAAATCGTGCCCTGCGCAATGTTCCAGCCTGCGTGCAGGCCGATGCAGGCCCACAGCGAGCGGGTGACGAGATAGAGCAAGGCCAGCAGCACGCCCGCCTCGATGGCGATGGCGGCCGAACTCCACAGCGTGGCGCCCGGGTTGAAGATGTGCGCGACGCCGAAGAACAGCGCCGAAATCACCAGCGCCCAGCCGCTGCCCAGGCCTTCCTCGACGATGCGAAACAGCACGCCGCGAACGACGACCTCCTCGGCGATGCCCGCGCAGACGCCGGCCACCAGCACCTGCGGCAGCCAGTTCGCGCGCGGGTTCGTGCCAAGCACGTGGTAGCTGCCAGCCAGCCACAGCACGCCGACCACCGCGCTGAACAGCACCAGGCCGGCGGCGAAACCACCCAGGCCGCGGGTGGGCACGTCGCGCAAGGCCAGTTCGCCGACTGGTCGCCGTTCGACACCCTTCACCAGGATCGCGTAGGTGACCAGCGCCGGCAGCAGTTCCATGGCCAGCAGTGCCAGTGCGAAGCGCATAGGGCCGGCCGCCTTGGTCGTCCATCCCAGCGACGCGAACACGGCGTGCGCGGCGAAGCTGAGGATCGCCATCGTGACGACGAAGAACACGATGCGTGCGCCGGGCGAGAACACCAGCCAGCGTTGCCAGCGCGGCGCAAGAGGCGGAGTGGTGAAGGCGATGGCGGCAGCAGGCATGGCGGCGCTTCCGTGGGAAAGGCGCAGGTTACCAGCGCGGCGCCTGTAGCTTCTCCCCCTGCGTGCAGATGGGCGGGAGGGGCGGGTTGATGCCCCCTCCTCAACTCTCCCCCGCAAAGCAGGGCAGGATGTTCGTGCGTCAGACCTCGACGGCTGCCGCGTGCTCGCGCGTGGCGGAGAAGCGCACCGCGGGCGAACGTTCCTGCGCCAGTTGCAGGTTCACCCGCGAAGGCGCGAGGTAGACCAGCTCGCCGGCGCCGTCGATGGCGAGGTTCATCGCGTTCTTCTCGCGGAACTCCTCCAGCTTCTTCGCGTCGTCGCAGTGCACCCAGCGCGCAGTGGCCACGGTCACCGGCTCGAACGCGGCGTCCACGCCGTACTCGTCCTTGAGCCGGTAGGCCACCACGTCGAACTGCAGCACGCCGACCGCGCCGAGGATCAGGTCGTTCGACATCAGCGGGCGGAAGAACTGCGTGGCGCCTTCCTCGGACAGCTGCGCCAGGCCCTTCTGCAATGCCTTCATCTTCAGCGGATCGCGCAGGCGCGCGCGGCGGAACAGTTCCGGCGCGAAGTTGGGGATGCCGGTGAAGCTCACCGGCTCGCCTTCGGTAAAGGTATCGCCGATGGAAATCGTGCCGTGGTTGTGCAGGCCGATCACGTCGCCCGGGTAGGCGGTTTCCACGATCTCGCGATCCGAGGCCATGAAGGTGAGCGCGTTGGCGATGCGCACCTCCTTGTTCGTGCGCGTCTGGATCATCTTCATGCCGGCGGCGTAGGTGCCCGAGCACACGCGCATGAAGGCCACGCGATCGCGGTGCGCCGGGTCCATGTTCGCCTGGATCTTGAACACGAAGCCGGTGAGTTTCTCCTCCTCCGGCTGCACCTCGCGCGACGTGGTGGCGCGCGGGCGCGGCGCGGGGGCGTGCTCGACGAAGAAGTCCAGCAGCAGCTGCACGCCGAAGTTGTTCACCGCCGAACCGAAGAACACCGGCGTGAGCTTGCCGGCGAGGTAGTCGCCGAGGTCGAACGAGGGCGCGGCGCCCTGCACCAGCTCCAGCTCCTCGCGCAGCTCGGCCAGCGCTTCGGCGCCGAGGGCGGCTTCCAATTCCGGCGAATCGAGGCCCTTGAAAATGGTGGAATCCTGCCGCGTGAAATTCCTGCCCTGCTCGAACAGGTGCACCTCGTCCAGCAGCAGGTGGTACACGCCCTTCAGCCGCTTGCCCATGCCGATCGGCCAGGTCAGCGGCGCGCAGGCGATGCCGAGGACGGATTCCACTTCGTCCAGCAGCTCGATCGGCGACTTGCCCTCGCGGTCGAGCTTGTTGATGAAGGTCATGATCGGCGTGTCGCGCAGGCGGCACACCTCCATCAGCTTGATCGTGCGCTCCTCCACGCCCTTGGCGCAGTCGATCACCATCAGCGCCGAGTCCACCGCGGTGAGCACGCGGTAGGTGTCCTCGGAGAAGTCCGCGTGGCCGGGGGTGTCGAGCAGGTTGACGATCTTGCCCTCGTACGGGAACTGCATCACCGACGAGGTCACCGAGATGCCGCGCTCCTTCTCCAGCGCCATCCAGTCCGAGGTGGCATGGCGGGCGGCCTTGCGGCCCTTCACCGAGCCGGCCATCTGGATCGCGCCGCCGAACAGCAGCAGCTTTTCGGTCAGCGTGGTCTTGCCCGCGTCAGGGTGGCTGACGATGGCGAAGGTGCGGCGGCGACGGGTTTCGGCGGAATGGGTGGACATTGGCACGGATCGGGCAAGGGTGAACCGCGTATTGTAGCGCGGCACCGGCCCTTCCCCGGGATCAGCCGGCCTTGAACGTCACCACCAGCACGTCGCGGTGCGCGGCTTGACCGGGATCCTTGGGAATCACCGGGGTGACGCCGTGGAACACGCGGTGGTCGTCCACCAGGGCGGCGTCGAAGGGACGGGCAAGCGTGAACTGGCCCAGTTCACGGCCGTCGGGGGCGTGGATGGTGGTGGTGCCGCGCTCGATGTTCTCGCGGGCGACCAGCAGCACCAGCACGTAGTCCACGCCATCGCGGTGCACGCCCTCGGGCGTGGGCTCGCCGGCCTCGTCGGCGCGTGCCTCGATGCGGAACTGGTGCGCCTCGATGCGCCACTGCCGCACCTCCGGCGCCAGCGCGCCGAAGCTGGCGCGGCAGAACGCAAGAATGCGTTGCAAGCTGGCACCGTCCGCGATGGCTGGTGCGACCGGTTCGAACCAGCGCTCGATGTCGCCCTGCAAGGCGTTGTAGGCGAGGCTCTGGTAGTGCGGCTGGTGCGGCTCGTGGTGGATCGTGCCGTCGGCGCCTGCGGCGAACACGGCGTGGCGGCGCCGGCGATGGCGGCCGCGTGCGGCGAGGTAGGCGTCGTCGCCGAGCTCGTTCCAGCTCGCCGCGAACGCGGACCAGTCGTCGAGCGTGGCCGCGTCGAGCAGGCCGCGCATGACGTCGGCAGTGACGAAGGCGTAGCCGTTGCGCCGCAGGGCGGCGCGCAGGTCAGGGGAAGTGGGGGCGTTCATGCGCGCACGCTAACAGGAAGCGCATGAAGCGGCACCGGCTTGCGCGTAGCGGCGGACAGGCGTACGTCAGAGCGCCTTGGCAAACGCGCGTGCTGCGACTTCCGCCCGCGCCTGCGGCCGGGTCGGGGTCTCGGCCGGAAATGCCTGTTCCAGCCACGCCGGTACCGGAATGCCCTTGCCGCGCAGGAAGGCGGGGTTGAACAGCTTGGCCTGGTAGCGCGTGCCGGCGTCGGCGAGCACGGTGACGATGGTGTGGCCGGGGCCCAGCGCGCGGGCGAGGCGGATCGCGCCGGCGATGTTCACGGCACTGGAGCCGCCCACGCACCAGCCTTCCTCGTGCAGCAGGCGGTGCGCCAGCGGCACGGATTCGTCGTCGGGAATCGACCATGCCAGGTCGATCGGCGCGCCGTCGAAGTTCGCGGTGACGCGGCTGGAGCCGATGCCCTCGCTGATCGAGTTGCCGCTGGCGGCCAGCTCGCCGGTGCGCACGTAGCTGGCCAGCGCCGAGCCGGCGGGATCGGCCAGTGCGATGCGCACCTGCGGCCGGCGTGCCTTCAGCGCGTGGCCCACGCCGGCCAGCGTGCCGCCGGTGCCGGCGGCGCAGACGAAACCGTCCACGTAGCCGCCGGTCTGCTCCCAGATCTCCACGCCGGTGGTGGCCGCGTGCCAGTCGCGGTTCGCGGTGTTGTCGAACTGGTTCGCGAACCAGGCGCTGCCGGGTCGCGCGGCGTTCAGCGCCTCGGCGTGGCGGCGCGCGTGGTGGGCGTAGTGGTTGGGGTCCTTGTACGGCACGGCGGGCACCAGCCGCACCTCGGCGCCGGTGACGCGCAGCGCGGCGATCTTTTCCGCGCTCTGCGTTTCCGGCATGAAGATCACCGTGCGGTAGCCGCGGCTGGCGCCGATCAGCGCCAGGCCGATGCCGGTGTTGCCCGCGGTGCCCTCCACGATGGTGCCGCCGGGCTGCAGTTCGCCGCGCCGTTCCGCGTCCAGCACCAGGCCCAGCGCGGTGCGGTCCTTGATCGAGCCGCCGGGGTTGAGCAGCTCCGCCTTGGCCAGCACCTCGCAGCCGGTGAGCTCGCTGGCGTGGCGCAGGCGGATCAGCGGGGTATGGCCCACGCTGGCGGAGAGGTCGGCTTGGATGAACATGATCACGCTCACTCACGAATCAGGGCGTGTCGCCCGGGCTGGCCCGTAGGAGCGCACCCTGTGCGCGAATGCTTTAGCGCTCGATCGAAGCCAAGAGCATTCGCGCACAGGGTGCGCTCCTACAGAAAGACGTTCACGCGGCCGGCGCAGGCACCAAACGCAGGTAGGGCTTCAGCGTGCGCCAGCCGTCGGGATACAGCCTGCGCGCATCCTCGTCGGACACCGAGGGCGCGATGATCACGTCGTCGCCCGGCTGCCAGTCCACCGGCGTGGTGAGCTTGCGGCCGTCGGTGAGCTGCAGCGAGTCGAGCACGCGCAGCACCTCGTCCACGTTGCGCCCCGCGCTCGGCGGATAGGTGAGGATCAGCCGCACCTTCTTCTGCGGATCGATCACGAACACCGAGCGCACGGTGACCTTGGGGTCGGCCTTGGGGTGGAACATGCCGTACAGCTTCGCCACTTCCAGCTCCGGATCGGCCAGCAGCGGGTAGTTCAGCGCGGTGCCGCCCACGTCGGCCACGTCCTGCGCCCAGCCCTGGTGGTCGGCCACCGAATCCACCGACAGGCCGATCAGCCTGGTGTTGCGCGCGTCGAACTCCGCCTTGCGGCTGGCGAACGCGCCCAACTCGGTGGTGCACACCGGGGTGAAGTCCTTCGGATGCGAAAAGAACACCACCCAGTGCGAGCCGGCGTAGTCGTGGAAACGCACCGTGCCGGCGGTGGAGTCGAGGGTGAAGTCGGGGGCGGTGTCGCCCAGCTGCAGGCTCATCGGGTGCTCCTTTGCGAACGGTGCCTGCAGCCTGCGCCGGTCTCCGTGCGGCCGGCAAATAGATATCACGAATATGCATATAAGCGTCCAGACGTTTAGACGTCTATTGACAGCTTTGTCAGTAGCCGGCAAGATCCACCCCACTCATCGAGACCGGCTGAGGGACAGGCCCTTTGAAGCCGGGGCAACCTGCGGAATGTTCCGCGACGGTGCCAACTCCTGCGGCGGCGCCCTGGCGCCCCGGCAGATGGGCGGCTTGCGCAGGCGGCGTTCGTGCCGTACGCGCGGGGCTCCTCTCCGGCATCCGCAGGGCGATGCCGAACGGAGAGACGCATGAGCCAGCTGCCCGAAACCCGCACCCTCTGTACCGCCGAGGTGGTCGCGCTTCCCGTCGTGCCGCGTGCGCGTGGCGGACTCGGCGTGCAGCGCAGCGCGCGGCGGCTGGCGCTCGATCCGAAGTACGGCAACGGTCCGCGCGAGGTCGACGTGCGTTACCTGTGGTGCGGCGCGCCGGACGCGCCCACCGTGATCGTGCAGGGCGGCATTTCCGCGAACCGCGACGTCACCGCGCCGACCGATGCCGCGCCGGGCTGGTGGCAGGAGCTGGTGGCCGAGGGGGCGGCGATCGACCTCGGCGGCTTCCGCGTGCTGGCGATCGACTGGCTTACCCCGGCCGAGCTCGGCACCACCACCATCTCCAGCGAGGACCAGGCCGACGCGTTGGCCGCGCTGCTGGATGCGCTGGGCATCGCCAGGGCGCACGCCTTCGTGGGTTCGTCCTACGGCGCGATGGTGGCGCTGGCCTTCGCCGCGCGGCATCCGCAACGGGCGGAGCGGCTGGTGCTGCTGGCCGGCGCGCACCGCGCCCACCCGCTGTCCACCGCGCAGCGCAGCGTGCAGCGCGGCATCGTGCGGCTGGGCCAGCAGAGCGGCCGGCTGGACGAGGCGCTGGCGCTGGCGCGCCAGCTGGCGATGACCACCTACCGCGGCAGCGCCGAGTTCGGCCGCCGCTTCGCCGGCGGCCCGGAGTGGCGCGGCGACCGCTTCCACTTCCCGGTCGAGGATTACCTGGAGCATCAGGGCCGTCGCTTCGTGGAGCGCTTCGACGCCGAGCGCTTCCTCGCGCTGTCCGAATCCATCGACCTGCACGACGTGGCGCCCGAGCAGGTGCCGCTGCCGGCCACCCTGATCGGTTTCCCCTCCGACCGCCTGGTGCCGCTGGCCGACCTCTGCGAGCTGCAGCGCCGCCTGCGCGGCCCGGCCACGCTGGAAGTGGTGGAGTCGCCCTACGGCCACGACGCCTTCCTCAAGGAACCGGAGCAGCTCGCGCCGCTGCTGCGCGAAGCCCTGCGGTAACCCACAACAACAACGCACAGCCACGCATTGATTCGGGAGAGCCCCATGAGCGAGACCACGTCCCCCTGTACCCGCGCGGTCCGCGCCGGCATCGAGAGCGACACCCAGCACGGCGCGGTGGTGCCGCCGCTGCACCTGTCGACCAACTACAGCTTCGAGGGCTTCGGCAAGAAGCGTCCCTACGACTACTCGCGCAGCGGCAACCCCACGCGCGACCTGCTGGCGAACGCGCTGGCCGAGCTGGAGCAGGGCGCGGGCGCGGTGGTCACCGCCAGCGGCATGGCCGCGGTGGCGCTGGCGCTGGAGCTGGTGCCGGCCGGCGCCACGGTGCTGGCCGCGCATGACTGCTACGGCGGCACCTGGCGCATCCTCGACGCCTGGGCGAAGAAGGGCCGCTTCGCGGTGCAGTTCGCCGACCTCACCGATCCTGCCGCGCTGGCCGCCGGCCTTGCCGCCAGGCCGGCGCTGGTCTGGGTGGAAACGCCGTCGAACCCGCTGCTGCGCATCACCGACATCCGCCACGTGGCGCAGGCCGCGCACGCCGCCGGCGCGCTGGTGGTGGTGGACAACACTTTCCTTTCGCCGGCGCTGCAACAGCCGCTGGCGCTGGGTGCCGACGTGGTGGTGCATTCCACCACCAAGTACATCAACGGCCACAGCGACGTGGTGGGCGGCGCCGTGGTGGCGCGCACGCCGGAGCTGGCCGAGCAGATCAAGTGGTGGGGCAACTGCAATGGCCTCACCGGCGCGCCGTTCGACAGCTACCTGACCCTGCGCGGCCTGCGCACGCTGGGCGTGCGCCTGCGCCAGCACCAGGAAAACGCCGAGCGCATCGCCGCGCACCTGGACGGCCATGCCGCCGTGCGCAAGGTGTATTACCCCGGCCTCGCGTCCAACCCGTACCACGCGCTGGCCGCGCGCCAGCAACAGGGCTTCGGCGCCATGCTCAGCTTCGAGCTGGAAGGCGACGAGGCGCAGATCGCGGCCTTCGTCGACGGCCTGGAATACTTCTCGCTGGCCGAGTCGCTGGGCGGCGTGGAAAGCCTGGTCGCGCATCCGGCCACCATGACCCATGCCGCGATGGCGCCGGAGGCGCGCCGCAAGGCGGGCATCGCCGACAGCCTGCTGCGCGTGTCGGTGGGCATCGAGGATGGCGATGATCTGCTGCGCGACCTCGACGCCGCGCTGGCGCGCGCCGTGGCCGCGGGCAAATCCAAACGCGCGGTGGGCGCATGAGCGCGGTGCTGGCCGATGTGGGTGCGGCCGTAGGAGCGGCTTCAGCCGCGACCTCTCCCCAGGCAATCGCGGCTGAAGCCGCTCCTGCAACGGCGGTACCTTCTGCCGCCATCGTGCTGCTCGGCACCGGGGTGGTCGGCGGTGCCTTCCTCAAACTGCTCAACACGCCCGCCGCCGCCTCGCTGCGGCTGGTGGGTGCGGCCAATTCGCGCCGCCAGCAGACCGATCTGGCCAGGCTTGCCGAGCGCAACCTGCGTGAGCAGCTGAGGGCCAGCGGCGCGGCGCGCGATGACACGGCCCTGCTCGCCGCGCTCGATGCCAGCGGTGCCGCGGTCAGGGTGATCGTGGACGCCACCGCCAGCACTGCACTTGCCACGCGCCATGCCGAGTGGCTGGCCCGCGGCTACCACGTGGTCACCGCCAACAAGGCCCTGGCCGGCGGCGAACTGCCGGGCTGGCGTGCCTTGCAGTCCGCGCTCGCCCACGGCGCGCGCTACGGCGATTCCGCCACCGTGGGCGCCGGCCTGCCGGTGCTTTCCACGTTGCGCCGGCTGCGCCACTGCGGCGACGCGCTGCTCACACTGGAAGGCGTGTTTTCCGGCTCGCTCTCCTATCTCTTCAACAGCTACGACGGCAGCCGGCCGTTCTCCGTGCTGCTGCACGAGGCGCGTGAACGCGGCTACACCGAGCCCGATCCGCGCGCCGACCTCTCGGGCGAGGACGTGGCGCGCAAGCTGCTGATCCTCGCCCGCAACGCCGGTTTCGCGCTGGGCTGCGACGAGGTGCAGGTGGAAGGCCTGGTGCCCGAAGCGCTGCGCGCGCTGGATACCGAAGCCTTCCTCGCCCGCCTCGATGAACTCGACGGGCCGCTGGCCGCGCGTCACGCCGAGGCCAAGGCGCGCGGCAACGTGCTGCGTTTCCTCGCCCGGCTCAACCAGCGCGGCCGTGCCCGCGTGGGCCTGGCCGAGGTGCCGGCGAACCACCCCGCCGCGCGCCTCTATGGCACCGACAACCAGTTCGCGCTCACCACCACCCGCTACCACACCCAGCCGCTGGTGATCCAGGGGCCGGGCGCGGGGCCGGAGGTCACCGCACAGGCGCTGCTGGGCGACGTGCTGGCGTTGGGCTGAAGGTTTTTGTAGGAGCGCACCCTGTGCGCGAAGGCTCTGATGCTTCGATCAGAGCGAAAAGCCATCGCGCACAGGGTGCGCTCCTACGGGTTACGCCTTCGGCACGTATTGCAGATACGGTTCCGCCTCGCGCAACGCGCGGGCGAAGGACGGCCATTCCATCAAGCGCTGCCGGTAGGCGGCGACGTTGGGGAAGTCGTCCACCGGCTCCGCCCACGCGGAATAGAACAGCGGCGGCGCCGCCGCGCAGTCGGCCATGGTGAACGCATCGCCCGTCGCCCAGCTGCGCCCGCCCATTTCCTGCTCGAGCAGGGCATAGGCCGTGCGCAGCTGCGCGCGCGCCTGCGCCACGCCGATCCCGTCGTGGCCGTTTTCGGGGCGCAGGCGGTCGGTGATGATCTTCTGCGTGGGCACGTGCAGGTACAGGTCGAAGAAGCGGTCGCGTCCGCGCACTTCCAGCGCGGCCTGCGGATCGGTGGGAATCAGCGCCGTGCGGCCGGGGTAGTGCAGCGCCAGGTACTCGATGATGACGGTGGACTCCGGCACGGTGCGGCCGCGGGTTTCGTCGCGCAGCACCGGGAAGCGCAGGATCGGCCACAGCTTGCGGAAATCCTCGCGCGAGGCTTCCTCGTCCAGCCGCACCACGCGCGGCTCGAACGGCGTGTCGTTCTCGTACAAGGCGATCAGCACCTTGTGGCAGAACGAGGACAGCGGGTGCATGTAGAGCAGCAGGCTCATGGGGTTTCCTTCGCTGGACGGCCGCGATCGCGGCCTTTCATGGCAGCGACGAACGGGCAGGCGGGTTTTCGACGAGCCGGGCGATTGTCGCCGGAGTCGGCCGGGTGCTAGCGTTTGCCGCACCCCCACTCCCACCAAGGAATGCGCATGGATTCCGCAGCGTCGGAAGATCTTGAAGTGCGTCTGGCCCGGCTCGAGCGTTCGTTGCGGCGCGCCCGCTGGGGCATGGTCGGCCTGCTGTTGCTCGTGGTGGTGCTGTTCCTCGCCTGGTACGGCGTGGGCGGCATCGTGCAGCGCGAGATTCGGGTACATCGCATCTATGCGGTGGATGACGCCGGTGTGGTGCGTGTGCGGATCGGCCAGGACCCTGCCGGCGGCCACCGGATGAGCCCCGTGTCGGGTGTCGTCCTCTACGACAGCACCGGCCTTGAGCGCGGCGGCATGGCGACCATGGCCAACGGCCGTGTGGCGGTGGGCCTGGATGCGCCGGGTACGCCGAAGGGTACGGCGCGCGATCGCGTCGGCCTGATGGTCGACGGCAAGGGCAACACGATGTTCATGCTGCTGGATGCCCGGGGCGCGCCGGTGATGCTGGCGAAGGGCGGCGCCAAGGGCGGTGCCCTGCAGGTTTCCGAAGTGACCCCGGACGGCAAGCACCTGCAGGTGCGCACGCTCGGGGCGAACGGGGATACACGGTCGACGCAGGACGCAGACTGACCGGCGACGGTCGGTATCGGCCCCGCCACCTCGCGGGTGGCGCGCGTGCTATTGTCGCGCGGCTCGCTTCGGGGGAGGCGCGGAACGATGAAGCACCGGATTCGGGAACGCATGACGCAGCTTGCGGTGTGCCTGGGCGTAGCCGCATGGCTGTCGATGCCGGGCGTGGCGGCAGCGGCGCGAAGTGCGCCGCCGGCGAAGCCGGATGCCGGAATCCGCGCCGCTGAAACCTGGGCCTTCCTCGCGGCGCCGCCGCCGGACCCGCACGCGCCGAAGCCGGCCACGCCGCCGGATCCCGACGGCGTGCGGCACGTCCCCGGCAGCGCACGCAGCTACACGAATGCCCAGATCGACCATGGCCTGCTGGGCGTGCCGGATTGGTTCCCGCAGGATCATCCGCCGATGCCCCATGTCGTCGCCTATGGCCGCGAGCCGGCCAAGGCGTGCGGCTATTGCCACTTGCCGGACGGCAGCGGCGTTCCGGTCACCGCGTCGCTGGCGGGCTTGAGCAAGGCGTACATCCTCGAGCAGATCGAGGCGTTCCGCAGCGGGCAGCGCGGCAACGGACCGCCCGCGACCACGCAGGACATGGCGGAGGAGGCGCGCCAGCTCGACGCCGCCGACGTGCAGCTCGCGGCGGCGTATTTCGCCAGCCTGAAGCCGGCGCCGCGGATTCGCGTGGTCGAGACTTCGACCGTTCCGGAAACACACTGGGACTACTACGTGCTGGTGCCGGACAAGAGTGGCGCACGCGAGCCGATGGGCGAGCGCGTCATCGAGGTTCCCGACGATTTCAGCGGTTACGAAATGAGCGACGAGCGCGTCCGCTACGTGGCATACGTGCCGCGCGGCAGCATCGCGCGCGGCGCGGTGCTGGCGGCCAGGGGCGATGGCGCGGTGCAGGCTTGCGAGGCCTGCCATGGCGCGGATTTGCGCGGCGCCGGCAACATCCCGCCGCTGGCCGGGCGCTCGCCCACCTACCTCGTGCGCGAACTGATCCTGTTCCGGATGGGCCGGCGTACCAATCCGGAGGCCGTGCAGATGCGGGCGGAAGCCGCCCACCTGACGCTGCGGGACATGATCGCGCTCGCGGCCTATGCCGGCTCGCGCCGGCCCTGACCGGCGGTTTCGAGGGGCTCAGTCGAGCAGCGCTTTCAGCCGTGTGCGGGTCAGCGGGCCGAAGCGCAACCGCTCGCACAACGAATCGACCGCGGCGGCATCGCCGGCCTCGCGCCGCAGGGCGTCGACGCCGTCCGGCACCGGCGCGTCCAGCGCAATGCGGGTGATCCGCCGGTAGAGCCGGGCCTGCTCGCCGTGCTCGCGCAGTTTCGCGGCGCAGCTGGCGGCGCCGCGCAGGCGCAGGAAGGCCACTTCGTCCACGCGTTCGAGCAGGGCGTCGAGGTTGCCGAAGTGGCTGAGCAGGGCGGCGGCGGTCTTGGCGCCGATGCCGGGCACGCCGGGGATGTTGTCCACGGCGTCGCCGCACAGCGCGAGGTAGTCAGCCACCTGGTGTGGGTGCACGCCGAGTTTCTCGTGCACGCCGGCGGGGCCCCAGCGCAGGTTGCGCGCGTAGTCCCACTGTTCGTCGTGCTCGCCGAGCAACTGGCCGAAGTCCTTGTCGGCGGAGACGATCACGCCGGGCACGCCGTGCGCGCGCAGGCTCCACAGCGCGCTGCCGATCAGGTCGTCGGCTTCGTAGCTGTGGTCGATCATCACCGGGATGCCGAGCGCCGCGGTGACCTCGCGGCACAGCACGAACTGGCGCTCGAGGTCGGGCGGCGGCAACTCGCGGTTGGCCTTGTAGGGCGGGTAGATCGCGTTGCGGAACGAGCTGGTGAGCGAGGCGTCGAAGGCTACCGCCAGCCGTTCCGGCCGCACCTTTTCCAGCAGTTCGCACAGGAAGCGGGTGTAGCCGTGCACGGCGTTGGCCGGGTGGCCGTCGGCGTCGTGGAATTCGTCCGGCATCGAGTGCCAGGCGCGGAACACGTAGAGGCTGCCGTCGACCAGGTGGGCAGCGGCGCGACGGTTCGCGTTCATGGCGCCCACGTGCTCAGCAGTCCGTCCAGCGCGGGGCGCTCGCGGTCGGGCACCTCGACCTGCGGCGTGCCCAGGTGCACGAAGGCGACCACGTGTTCGTTGGCGGCCAGGCCCAGCAGCGTTGCCACGTCGGGGTCGTAGGCGGCCCAGCCGGTGAGCCATTGCGCGCCGTAGCCCAGCGCGTACGCGCCGAGCAGGAGGTTGTAGGCCACGTTGCCGGCGCACAGGCGCTGTTCGATCTCGGGTACCGTGCTGCTGGCGTCGAGCCGCGCGACCACCGCGATCACCAATGGTGCGAAGGTGTAGCGCAGGCGCTCTTTTTCGCGCTTGGCGTCGGAGAGTTCGGGTTGCTTGCGGATCGCGAGTCCGGCCAGTTGCGCGCCGAAGCGCAGCTTGGCCTCGCCCGCGAGGCGGATCAAGCGGAACGGCACCAGCTTGCCGTGGTCGGGCACGCGGATCGCGGCGGCGAGCAGCTCGCGCAGCGTGGCCTCGTCAGGCGCGGGTTCGCCGAGCTGGCGCGAGGGGGCGGAGTGGCGCTGCTGCAGCAGTTCGAGGGGGGCGGCCATGGCGGGATCGCGATGCGGAAAGCCGCATGGTAACCCGCAGGCCGCGTGGCTTCAGTGCCGCGGCAGCGTGAACGCGCCGGGCAGCAGGGCTTCCACGCTGGTCTGCGCGGTGTCTCCGTGCAGGTTGGCGAGCAGCACGGGCATGTCGCCATCGCACAGCTCGCTCAGCACCTGGCGGCAGGCGCCGCAGGGACTGACCGGCGCTGCGGTGTCGGCGATTACCGCGATCGCCGCGAAGTCGCCCGGCCTGCAGCCGGCCGCGATGGCGGCAAACAGCGCGGTGCGCTCGGCGCAGTTGCACAGGCCATAGGCGGCATTCTCCACGTTGCAACCGGCGAAGCGGCGACCGTCGCGGGCCAGCAGGGCGGCGCCCACGGCGAAGCCGGAATACGGAGCATGGGCCTGCTCGCGCGCGGCGCGCGCCAGTGCCAGCAGTTCGTCGTGCGGGGTGGATACGGGCATCGTGTTCTCCGTGATCCCCGCCCGGTGGCGGTGGATCAGGTTAGCGCGCGTCGGCGGTGCATCCAAGCGCACGGCGAGCGGCAGGTGGCGTCAGCAGGGCGAACCGATAAGATGCAGCAATCTTCCACGAGGGGACGCGCGATGCCGATCACTGTGGCTGCCCTGCGAGAGACCGCCGTCGGCGAACGCCGCGTGGCGATCACGCCGGAGATGGCGAAGAAGCTCCATGGCAAGGGCTTGCGTGTGTTGCTGGAACACGGGGCGGGCACGGCGGCGGGCTTTCCCGACGACAGCTATGCGAATGCGGATTTCGCCGATGCCGCGGGCGTGCTGGCGCAGGCCGACCTGCTGGCCTGCGTGCTGGCGCCGGACGACGCGGTATTCGCGGGCCTGCGCGAAGGCGCCGTGGTAGTGGGGCAACTGCGTCCCTATGGCGCGGCATCGCGCATCGAGGCGCTGGCCGCGCGCAAGCTCAGTGCGTTCGCGCTCGAGCTGCTGCCGCGTACCACCCGTGCACAGGCGATGGACGTGCTGAGCTCGCAGGCGGCGGTGGCCGGCTACCGCGCCATGCTGATCGCCGCCGAGGCCTGTCCCAAGTTCTTCCCGATGCTGACCACCGCGGCGGGCACCATCCGTCCGTCCAAAGTGCTGGTGATCGGCGCCGGCGTGGCGGGCCTGCAGGCGATCGCCACCGCGCGCCGGCTGGGCGCGCAGACCGAGGGCTACGACGTGCGCCCCGAAACGCGCGAACAGGTGGAGTCGCTGGGCGCGAAATTCCTCGACCTCGGCGTCAGCGCCGCCGGCAGCGGCGGTTACGCGCGCGAGCTGTCGGCCGGGGAGCGCGCGGCGCAGCAGCAGGCGCTGGCCGAGCACCTGAAGGTTTTCGATGTGGTCGTCTCCACCGCCGCGGTGCCGGGCCGAGCGGCGCCGAAGATCCTCACGGTCGCGATGGTCGCGGGCATGAAGCCGGGCGCGCTGATCGTCGACCTTGCCGCCGAGAGCGGCGGCAACTGCGAGCTGACCCGGCCGGGCGAGCGCGTGGAACACGGCGGCGTCACCATCCTGGGTCCGCTCAACCTGCCGGCCGGCGCGCCGCTGCATGCTTCGGAGATGTATGCGCGCAACGTGGTGAATTTCGCCGAGCTGCTGCTGAAGGACGGCGCACTGCAGCCGGACTTCGACGACGAGCTGGTGGCGAAGAGCTGCCTGGTGCGCGCCGGCGAGGTGTCGTTCAAGGCTTGAGCACGCCGGCGGCGCTCTGTCGCGCGGGCGGCGATGGTGCCGGTCAGCGTCCCTGGGCGTGGTGCAGCCAGCGCAGCCGCTGCGCCGGCGGCATGGCATGCCACTGCTGCATCAACTGGGCGCGACGCTCCGGCGGCAATTGCTGGAAGCGCTTGTAGGCCGCGTGCAATTGCTCGCGCTGCGCGGGCGGCAACTGGCGGAACAGGCGCTGGTTCTCGCGCGCCTGCTGGCGTTCGGCCGGCGTCATATGCTGCCAGCGCTCGATCCGCTCGCGGATCTCGCCGCGCTTGGCAGGCGGCAGGGTCACCCATTGCTGGCTCTTCTCCAGCAAGTGTTGCTGCCGGCGTGGCGGCATGCCGTTCCATTCCTGGCGCAGCGGTGCCAGCACGTCGCGCTGGGCGGGCGTGAGGTTGTTCCACGTGGTCGGCGCCGGTGCGGCCTGCGCATGCAGCGCGGGCGCGACGAGGCCGCCGAGCAGGGCGGCCAGGGTAAGTGACAACAGCGGTCGTGCGGGCAGGATCATGGTTCAGTGGGTGGGGGGCTGGCTGTCGTTGGCGGCCAACCAGCCGTAGAAGTCGAGGTTCTGGTACAGGTTGGGATCGGCCTGCTCGGGGTCGGGCGGCAGCGCATTGTCGGTTTCGCCGCCGCTGGCGGCTGCTGCGGCAGCGGTGGTCGGGGCCTCGGCGGCCGGGTGTGGCGCGGACGGCCATACCAGCAGGGCGGCCAGGGCGATTACCGCACAGGCGCCGGACGGCACCAGCCAGCGCGCAAGGTGGTGCGGCCGGTGCGCGTGTTGCGTGCCGGCCAGCGCCTCGCGGCGCGCGGCGCGCAGGCGCCCCGCGGTGGCGGGGTCGATGCGTCGCGCGGCCTCGTGGTAGAGCTCGCGGGCACGCTGTTCCAGCTGCCTGTCCGGCATGTCCGTCCTGCTCTCGCCAGGCCCGTTTTTGTCAGCCGTGTTCATCGCCAGTCCTCCAGTTGCTCGCGCAGCCGTTGCATGGCGCGCGACAGATGCGTTTTCACACTGCCTTCGGAGCAGCCCATGGCTTGCGCGGTCTCGGCCACGTCCAGGCCTTCCAGCATGCGCAGCATGAAGGCCTCGCGCTGACGCCGCGGCAGTTCGTGCAGCGCAGCGCTCAGGTCGCCCCAGGCCTGTGCGTCCTGCACGCGGTCCTGCGGGCCCGGGCCATGGTCGGCCGGTTCCCAACTGGGCAACTCGTCGCCCTCGTCGTCGCGGCCCCCGCCCAGCCAGCCCACCACGATCGAGCGCACCTTGCGGCGGCGCTGCAGATCGACGATGCGCCGGCGCAGGATGCCCCAGAACAACGGTGCCCATTCGCCGGCCGGCTTGTCGCGGTAATGCTTGACCAGCCGCAGCATGGCGTCCTGCACCGCGTCCATGGCGTCCTCGCGCTGGCGCAGGTTGAGCTCGGCCACGCGGAAGGCACGCCGCTCCACCTGCGCCAGGAAGGCGTCGAGGGTGGCCGGGGTCTCATGCGCGGTCCCGGCCAGCAGTTCGGCATCGAGTGTGCCGGCGAGGCTGTTCATGGCAGCTTCGTCCGCATCGTCGGCAGATGCATGCTTGCGCTCCATCGGTTCGACACCCGTGCTCAACGCCGCAGGCTCGCGCGGGTTGACCGGCGCCCGTATGATGCGGGGATGCCGGTGTCCTGGCAGGCGGCACTCATTGGGGGCGGGGTCATGATCGACGGGTTCCTGGCGCTGTATATCTTCATGCTGGCCGCGTTCACCGGCCACGAGATCATTGCGCGGGTGCCGGTGATCCTGCATACCCCGCTGATGTCCGGTTCCAATTTCGTTCACGGCATCGTGCTGGTGGGGGCCATGATAGCGCTAGGCCACGCCACCACGCCGCTCGAGGCCGGCCTGGGCTTCCTCGCCGTGCTGCTGGGCGCCGGCAATGCCGCCGGCGGCTACGTGGTCACCGAGCGCATGCTGGAGATGTTCAAGCCCAGCGCCGGCAAGCCGGGGGACAAGGCATGAGCTGGCTGCCCACCCTGGTCAAGGCCTGCTATTTCCTTGCCGCGCTGCTGTTCATCCTGGGCCTGAAACGCATGAGTTCGCCGCGCACCGCGCGCGGCGGCATCGTGTGGGCGGGCGTGGGCATGCTGCTGGCGGTGCTGGCCACGTTCGCGCTGCCGGACATGCACCACCGCGGGCTGATCCTCGCCGCGGTGCTGATCGGCGTGATCGCGGCATGGTGGAGCGGGCGCCGCGTGGCGATGACCGCGATGCCGCAGATGGTGGCGCTGTACAACGGCATGGGCGGCGGCGCGGCGGCGGGGATCGGCGCGGTGGAGCTGGTGGCCCATGTGCGCCGCGCGCTGCCGGCGGTCCCGGACACCTCGCCGTTGCAGCCGGAAAGCTGGGCTTCCGATGCCCTGCATCAGCTGCCAGCCGTGGCGCCGCTGTCGACCGTGGCGCTGGTGCTGGGCGTGTTGGGCGCACTGATCGGCGCGGTGAGCTTTTCCGGCTCGCTGATCGCCTTCGCCAAGCTGCAGGGCTGGCTGGACAAGCGCTTCGTGTTCCCCGGCCAGCGCATCGTGAACCTGCTGGTGCTGCTGCTCGCGCTGGGGCATGGCGCGATGCTGGCCAGCGGCGACCTGACGTTGCCGGTGATCGTGGCCTTTTTCGTGTTCGCGCTGCTGTTCGGCCTGCTGATGACGCTGCCGATCGGTGGTGCCGACATGCCGGTGGTGATCTCGCTGTACAACGCCTTCACCGGCCTCGCGGTGGCGTTCGAGGGCTACGTGCTGGGCAATGAGGCGATGATCATCGCCGGCATGGTGGTGGGCGCGGCCGGTACCCTGCTGACCCAGCTGATGGCCAAGGCGATGAACCGCTCGCTGGGCAACGTGCTGTTCGGCAGCTTCGGCGCGGCGGCAGGCGGCGCGGCGCAGGAAATCGCGGGCGCGCAGAAGCCGATCGAGGCCGCCGACGCGGCGGTGATGATGGCCTACGCCGAGCGCGTGGCCATCGTGCCCGGCTACGGCATGGCGGTGGCGCAAGCGCAGCACAAGGTGTGGGAGTTCGCCAAGCTGCTGATCGAGCGCGGCGTGAAGGTGAAGTTCGCCATCCACCCGGTGGCCGGCCGCATGCCGGGCCACATGAACGTGCTGCTGGCCGAGGCAGGCGTGCCCTACGACCTGATCGAGGACATGGACGACATCAATCCCGAGTTCCCCAACACCGACGTGGTCCTGGTGATCGGCGCGAACGACGTGGTCAACCCGATGGCGAAGACCGACCCGTCCTCGCCGATCTACGGCATGCCCATCCTCGACGTGGCCACGGCGAAGCATGTCATCGTGATCAAGCGCGGCAAGGGCACCGGCTTCGCCGGCATCGAGAACGCGCTGTTCTATGCCGACAACACGCGCATGCTGTACGGCGACGGCCAGGCCGCCGCGGGCCAGCTGGTCAGCGAGCTGAAAGCGCTGGACGCCTGATATTGAAGAGTGCGGCCATGGATGGCCGCCCATTTGATCCTGCGATCAGGGATGATCGCAAAGGCTTGAGCAGTGCGGCCATGGATGGCCGCCCGTTTGATTCTCGCGATCAAGGACGATCGCAAAGGTAAAGTTCAGCGCCGCGGCGCGGCCTGGCGCCACGTCAGCCACGCCGCCAGCAGCGCGCCCGCCGCATACCACGCCAAGTCGGCCGGGCGCAGGCCCAGCCGCGCCAACGCCAGCAGCATGCCCATGCCGGCCGTGCGGATGGCGTCGACCAGGCTCATGCCGAAGTTGCCAGCGAGCTGGATCGCGGCCATCAGCACGTTGAAGTAGAGCGCCGCCAGCAGGGTGGCGAAGGCCGCCAGCACGGCCGCGCCGGCGCCAGGGCGCCGGATCCAGTGGCGGATCGCCCACGCCAGCACCATGCCCGCCGCCAGCGCCAGCCAGGGCGCGGGCTGGCGCAGATACATGGCCGCCACCATCCACGTCGCGCCCACGGCGAGGCCCATCATCGCGGCACAGAACAGGGCGAACAGGTACAGCGGCACGTCGCGCGGCTTCATGGCACGGAGCGGAATGAGGAGAGGTGGTGCATGCATCGGTCCGGCAGGCAAAACGCCGATCATAGCCGGTCGTCGTCGGTCGGCGCCCTGCGCGGGCATGCCGCGGCTTGCAAATCGTCGGTCCGGCCTGATCTTGGATGGCTCCGGAGCAGACCAGGGCAGCCTCCGGTTCTTGACCCAGGGCAGGCGGCCGATGGCGCCAGCCGGCATAATAGGCAGTCTGGCGCGCCGCGCGGCGCCCATCATTGACGACGGATTGGCGAGTGGCATGAGCGGTTTCAGTCTGAGCAGCGAACCCTTCACCCTGATGCGCGACTGCGAAGCGGTGATGGTGCCGCAGGGTGAAACGGTGCGCCTGCCTGCCGGCCAGATCGGCTACATCACCCAGGCACTGGGCGGCAGCTTCACCGTATACGTGGAAGGCAACCTGTTCCGCATCGCGGGCAGTGATGCCGATGCGCTGGGCAAGGAGCCGCCGCCGCCGATCGAGGTGCCGGCGGACGCCACCGATGCGGACGTGGAGAAACTGGCCTGGGACCAGCTGCGCACCGTGTTCGACCCGGAGATCCCGGTGAACGTGGTGGAGCTGGGCCTGGTCTACGACCTCAGCCTAGAACAGCGCGAGGACGGCCAGCGCAAGGTCTACGTCAAACTCACCCTCACCGCGCCCGGCTGCGGCATGGGCGACATCCTGGTGGACGACGCCCGCACCAAGCTGGAGATGATCCCCACCATCGCCGAAGCCGACATTGATCTGGTGTTCGACCCGCCGTGGAACCACTCGATGATGTCCGAGCTGGCGAAGCTGGAAACGGGGATGCTTTGACGCTGCTTTTCTCCCTCTCCCCTTTGGGGAGAGGGTTGGGGTGAGGGGCTGGTCTTGCAAAGTGAGGCGTCGAGGCGCGTTTCAAAATTTGCACTCTGACCCCTGTTTTTCCCTCACGTAGCTGTAGCGCTCCAAGATGACATGCTGCCTTGAGCGAACGTGTAATCAGGATTCCCGGCCGCGACCCACAATCGGCGCAGCCCTGTATCGATTTCATCGGCCGCTGTTTCTAGGCGATCAATGCGATGCATCGGAAACATGAGATTGCGCATGTGCGCACGCACAAGGTCATAAGGGTCGATGCCGTCGGGCACATCCAATGTGACGTCGATCTTTGTTAGTTCTGGCGGCAACGGTTTCCCATGAGCAAGATCATCGCGGGCCTGCATCAGCTCCGCGATAAGCGACCAAGGTCTCAGCCCGAAACTCACAGGCACGTTAACCGTCTCGCCAATGGCCTTGAGTTTTGCCTTCACAGAGCATCGCTCCATCGCCCGGCCGCCATCGGGTGGGTTCGTCCACTTCTCTCCAAAAACCTCCGGCCCGAGCGTTTGACAGAACGCCTCAATGGCGAATGCCGTCATCACCAAAGCAGCAGATTCCAAGTGGTAGCGCCCCATCTCGGTCGTACCTGCCAGCTTGCGCAGTGTTTTGGCCGCGTGGTGAATATGGGGAAACGGCAGATAGGGCTGCTCACCTTTAAATCGCACCTTCGTCATCGTCACAGAGCCCCTTCAAATTGGAAACCGGGGTCAGAATGCACTCTGCAAGATCCGCGATGCCTCAGCCCCGCACTTCCTCAAACCGATTCTCCGCCCGGTTCTTGCGCACCTTGGCCGGATCCCACACGCGACCGTTCATCGTGATGTACACGCCATCGGGCAGCGTCTGCACTGCGGCCACCGCGCAGCCGATGTTGAACACCGCATCCGAGCCCTGGAAGCGTGCGGGGTTGAGCGCGCCGGTGAGCACGATCACCTTGCCGGGGATGGTGGCCAGCACCTTGGCGGTCTCCACCATGGTGTCGGTGCCGTGGGTGACCAGCACGTGGCGGTGCGGCTGCGCCTCGATGGTGGAGCGGATCAGCGCGCGATCCTCGTCGGTGACGTGCAGGCTGTCCTTGCGCAGGATCGGGATCACGTCGAACTGGAAGGCCACGCCGAGCTGGCCCAGGATCTCGCCGATCTGCGGCGCGCCGATCTTGTAGTCCGACTTGTCGTCGAAATAGATCTTGTCGATGGTGCCGCCGGTGGTGACGATGGTGAGATGCTGCATGGTCGCTGCGCCGCTGGAGAAAGCCGCCATCTTAGCCGCCCGACAGCAGGGCGGTGTCGCCTGTGTCGATATCCGCCAGCCGCAGCAGGCCGTGGCCGAGGAAACGGCGCAAGGCCGCCGCGGGCCGCGCATCGCCGCGCGCCTGCGACCATGCCGCCTGGCGCGCCAGCAGGGCCGCCGCCGCGCAGCGTGCCAGCGTGATCGCAAGGCCACGCGCGCCGGCTTCCAGCGCGGCGCGCTGCGTCGGCGTCGCATCGAGATGGCTGGCGGCGGCATCCAGCGCGGCGTCGATGGCGAATGCGGCGTGCGGATCGCCGCCCTGTTGCCACGCGGCGACGGCGGTGCGCAGCGCGCCCAGCCCATCACCCGCCAGCGCGCGCAGCGCGTCCAGCGACAGCACGTTGGTGGTGCCTTCCCAGATCGCATACACCTGCGCGTCGCGCAGCAGTTGCGGCAGGCCGGTGTCCTCGATGTAGCCGGCGCCGCCGAAACATTCCAGCGCTTCGGAACAGAGGCGCACCGACAGCTTGCCCGTCCACAGCTTCGCCAGCGGTGTGAGCAGGCGCAGCAGCGCGGTTTCGTGCGGCGCGGCGCTGCCGTGTTCCACGCGGCCCAGCAGTTGCGCCACCTCGAAGGCCAGCGCGAACGCGCCCTCGAATTCCGCCTGCATGTCGGCCAGCGTCTGCGCGTGCAGCGGCAGTTCGATCAACGGGTGGCCGAACGCCTCCCGGCGCATGGCGTAGTCGCGTGCCAGCGCGATCGCCCGCGCCATGCTGGCGATCGCGCACACCGCGTTCCAGGTACGCGTGACGTTGAGCATCGGTGCCACCTGGCGCACGCCGTTCGACAACTCGCCGAGAGGCCACGCGGGCAGGCCGTCGAGATGGATCTCGGCGGTGGGCAGCTCCTGCGTGCCCAGCTTGTCCTTGAGGCGGTCGATGACGAGTTGAGGCTTGCGCTGCGCGCCGTGCGCGTCGTCCATGGTCTCCACGTAGAACAGCGCCAGCGCGCCGGAACCGCCGCCCGCGCCTTCGGGGCGCGCCAGCGCCAGCGCGGCTTCGCCCACCACGGCCGAGCTGAACCACTTGCGGCCATAAAGGCGCCACTGGCCGTCGGCATCCTGCCGCGCCACGGTTTCGGTATGGCCTACGTCCGAGCCGCCGTGCGTCTCGGTCATCCACTGACCGCTGAGCCAGAACGTCGCCGCGTCGCGGCTGAGGAAATGTGGCAGCGCGCGCTCGACCAGCGCTTGGTTGCCGGAGGCTTTGAGCGCCGTGGCCGCACCGTCGGTCATCGCCAGCGGGCAGGTATAGAACTCGCTGGCCACGTGGTAGAGGTAGACGCGGGCGAACTCCTCCAGCCGCGCGTGCTCGTGGTTTTCGTGGCCGCTGGCGAGCACCGCGTGGCGGGTGGTGATGTGCGGGCCTTCCTGCCATGCCGTGGTCAGCTCGATGCGATCGACACGGCGACCCCAGGCGTCCCATTGTGTGAGCACCGGTTTGCGCCGCGTGGTGACGGCGGCGCGTTGCCAGGCCATCAGGGCGTAATCGCCCAGCGCATCGAGATCCGTTTCCAGCGCAGTACGGTGCGTGGAGGGCAGGGCGCGTTCGAGCAGTGCGTGCAGCAGGCGGTCGTTGCGCCATGGGTGCGGCAGTTGCGGGGCGGCTTGCAGGAATCCCATGGGCAATTCCAGGTCCAAGCGTGGGCTGCCGGCAGTATAGGCATGTGGCGGAGGCGTGCCGTGAAAGCTTCCGGTCTCAATCCGGCACGATCGCGTCGAAGTCCACCAGGTCGGCCTGCTCGCCGCGCACGTACAGGCGCTTGCGGCGATGCGGGTAGTCGCAGATGTCCTGCGCCAGGCGCTGGCCGGCCACCAGCAGCACCAGCGGGACGTCGCCGGTGTTGGTGATCACGTGGGCCGGACCGTTGCGCGCGAAGCCGAGGAAGTCGCCGGGGCCGATGGCGTGGGCCTGCTCGTCGATCAGCGCGCGCCCGTGCCCGGCCAGCACGTAGGCGCACTCTTCCTCGTAGTGGTGGTAGTGGTATTCGCTGGAATCGCGCCCGGGCATCAGCTCGATGCGATGGAAGCCCAGCTGGGTGAGGCCGGTGGCATCGCCCAGCGACTTGCGCAGGCGCAGCGCATTCGGATTCAGCGGATGGGGACTGGCCACCGCTTCCATCGCCTCGATGTCGGCGGCTTTCAGCAGCTCGCGTGGCTGGGGCATGCGGATCTCCCGATCGATGGATGGAGAGGACGATATCAGCGGCGCGGGTGCCGCACGCCTGCGCCGAGTGCGCCGATCAGCAGCAAGGTCAGTGCGATCTCGGCTACGGCCAGAGTGCGTTCGACCGGTGCGCTCCAGGCTTCGGCCACGCCATGGCAGAAATAGAACAGGGCGAGGATGCCGACCCAGAGCAGGGCACGGCGCGGCTGGCGCAGCGCGGCGAGCGGCAGCAGCAGCGGGATCACCGCGACCGCCAGTACCAGCGCCACGGGCACGCTCCGCGGCGGCAGCAGCCAGCCGTGCCAGAGCACCTGCAGCACAGCGAGCGCGGCCCAGGCGGCGAGGCCGACTTTTTGTTCGACCGGCAAGGCAGCGGCGTTCATGCGCTCGTGGTCAGCTTGCGGGTGGTTTCGGCGAGGCGGCGACCCAGCGCGCGGGCCAGCTCGCGCTCGTGCTCGCTGATCGCGTTCTCGCCCTTGGGGCCGGCGACGTGGCTGGCGCCGTAGGGCGAGCCGCCGCTTTGGGTGGCGGTGAGCGCAGGCTCGATGAACGGAATGCCCAGCAGCAGCATGCCGTGATGCAGCAGCGGCAGGGCCATCGTCAGCAGGGTGGATTCCTGGCCGCCATGCATGGTGCTGGTGGAGGTGAACACCGCGGCGGGCTTGCCCACCAGCGTGCCGCTGGCCCATTCGGCACCGGTGCTGTCGAGGAAGTGCTTGAGCGGCGCGGCCATGTTGCCGAAACGGGTGGGGCTGCCGAGCGCGAGGCCGCTGCAGTCAGCGAGGTCCTGCTTCGTCACATAGGGGGCACCGTCGTCCGGCACGGGCGGCTGCGCGGTTTCGGTGACCGGCGCCACCGGCGGCACCTGGCGCAGGCGCGCGCGCATGCCGGGAACTTCCTCGATGCCGCGGGCGATCAATCGCGCCAGCTGCGCGGTGTGGCCGTTGCGGCTGTAATAGAGGACGAGGATGTCATTCATGCGTATGGGCGCGATGTGGGCGATGCGCTAGTGTAAGAGCTATATCTCCACCCGTTCGCCCTGAGCGTAGCGAAACGGAGTCGAAGGGTGATGCTTCGCATGGGTGTTTCGACTTTGCGGAACTCCGTTCCGCTACGCTCAACACGAACGGCTTTCGATTATTCACGAGGCAGGCGAGCTGTCCATGAAACTGCGCATCGACCGCGACCGCACGCAGAGTTTCGGCCGCTTCCTGTGGCAGCGCTTCGTCGACGACAAGTGCTTCGAGACCGCTGGCGCGCTGTCCTACACCACCCTGGTGTCGCTGGTGCCGTTGATGGTGGCGGCGCTGGCGATGTTCGCGGCGTTCCCGGTATTCGCGCAGTCGCGCGACCTGCTGCTCGACTTCGTGTTCCGCAACTTCGTGCCGGCGGCGGGCCACCACATCCAGGACGCGTTGCAGGGCTTCGCCGGCAATGCGAGCCAGCTCACCGGCCTCAGCATCCTGCTGATGCTGTTCAGCGCGATCTCGATGATGGTCAGCATCGAGGATCGGCTGAACCGCATCTGGCGCGTGCAGCGCTCGCGCAGTTGGCCCGCGCGCCTGCTGCTGTACTGGGCGGCGCTGACGCTGGGGCCGGTGCTGGTGGGCGGCGGCATCGCGATCAGTTCCTACTTCAGCGCGCAGCCCTTGCTGCAAGGGGCGTCTGCGCCTGCGCCAACGGGGGAGGGCATGCACGTGCTGCGCGTGGTGCCGTTCCTGGCCACCTTCGTGACCTTGTGGCTGATGTACACGCTGGTGCCGAACCGCCGCGTGTCGCGGCGCGACGCGACCGTCGGCGCGCTGGTCGCGGCGATCCTGTTCGAGTTCGCGCGCTGGGGCTTCCGGCTGTTCGTGCACGGGGCGCACACCTACCAGCAGATTTACGGCAAGGCGCTGGCGGCGATCCCGATCTTCCTGGTGTGGATCTACCTGTCGTGGATCATCGTGATCCTCGGCGCCTCGATCGCCGCCTCGATCTCGGCGTACGAGTACCGGTCGCCCGACGAGGCGTTGCCGGAAGACGCGGAGTTCCTTGGCCTGATGATGGTGCTCAAGCATTTCGTGGATGCGCAGCGGAGCGGCGAGAACGTGGATCCTGCATCGATCTGCGCCAGCGAACCGCGCCTGCGCAACGCGCTGGTGGCGGTGTATTTCGACGATCTCGTGCGTGCCGGCCTGATTCAGCGCAGCGATTCAGGCGGCTGGCTGCTCAGCCGCAGCCTGGATAGCGCCGACCTGCTGCGGGTGTACCGGCACAGCAGTTATCGCCTGCCCTTGCGGCCGGGGCAGGAGGCGGCCGCGCTGAACCTGGAACTGCCGCGGGAGTTGCTGGCAATGCTCGAAGAAACTGCCGGGGCCTTGCGCTCGAACCTGGGTATGCCGCTCGACCGTGCCTTTCCGATGGCTGCCGCAACCGCCGATCAACAGGAGGATTCCGCATGAACAGGTTTGTATGGCTCGCCGCGCTGGTGTTGCCGTTGGCCTTGCTGGGCACGGCACGGGCCACGATGCCCGTGCATCCGTCCATCCACGTCACCACGCTGGACGGCAAGCCCTACGACCTCGCCGCGCAGCATGGGCACTGGGTGATCGTGAATTTCTGGGCCACCTGGTGCGTGCCGTGCATCGCGGAGATGCCGGAACTCTCGCATTACGTGGCCACGCACCCGGACGTGCGCGCGATTGGCCTGGCCTACGACGACAGCAAGCCGGCCGACATCAAGGCCTTCCTGGCGAAACACCCGGTGGTGTACCCGGTCGCCCAGGTCACGATGGACAAGCCGCTCAAGGACTTCGACGAGCCGCTCGGCCTGCCCACCACCTGGCTGATCGCGCCGAACGGCACGGTGGCGATGCACTTCATCGGCCCGATCAGTGCCGCCGAACTCGACGCGGCGATCGGCAAAGGCAAGCGCTGATGCCGGCTGCACGCTTCCTCGTCGGCGGCCGGGTGCAGGGTGTGTTCTATCGCGCCAGCACCCGTGAGCAGGCGCTCGCGCTGGGCCTGCTCGGTCACGCGAGGAACCTGCCGGACGGCCGCGTCGAGGTCGTGGCCGAGGGCAGTGCCGCCGCACTCGACGCGCTCGAACGCTGGTTGTGGCAGGGGCCGCCGGCGGCGCAGGTGGATGCGGTGGAGCGGACGGAGCTGCCGGAGCAGGCGCCGGGCGGATTCCGCATCGGCTAGTACGTGTCCGGCACCCGGCAAGCCTGCCTGGTGACGTGCTCCTTGCCGGGCTTGCCCTTCAGCCTGGGCAGCTTCACCCGGGGGGCGCTCTCGTCGGGCATGGGCACCTGCAGCAGCAGGTGCCGGATCAGGTTGATCCGGCCGCGTTTCTGGTCGTTGAAGTCGGCCACGAACCATGGTGTGCGGTCGCTGTGCGTGCGTTCGATCATCACGTCGCGCAGCCGCCCCATCTCGGCGTATTTGTGCCGCGCCTGCAGGTCCACCGGCGACAGCTTCCAGCGTTTCAGCGGATCGCTGGCGCGTTCGGCGAAACGCTGCTCCTGCTCGGCCTGGTCCACCGCCAGCCAGTACTTCAGCAGGATGATGCCGTCGTCGACCAGCAGCTTCTCGAAAGCCGGCACCGCCTGCAGGAAGGCTTCGTACTGGTTCTGGTCGCAGAAACCCATCGCCGGCTCGACCACGGCGCGGTTGTACCAGCTGCGGTCGAACAGCACGAGCTCGCCGGCGTTGGGCAGGTGGGCAACGTAGCGCTGGAAGTACCACTGCGTGGCCTCGGCGTCGCTGGGCCTGGGCAGCGCCACGATGCGGCAGCCGCGGGTATCCAGCCTTTCGCTGATCGCCTTGATGGTGCCGCCCTTGCCGGCGGTGTCGCGGCCTTCGAAGATCACCAGCAGCCGCTTGCCGCTGCTGCGCAGCCCGCGCTGCAGCCGGGTCAGTTCGACCTGGAGCTCCTCCAGCGTTTCACGGTAGCGTTTGCCCATGTCGATCCGCCGGTTGCCGTGGCCGGACAGACTATACCCGTCGCGTGTCAGGCGTGGCCCAGCGCCTGCAGCTGGTCGGCCTGGTGCTCGCGGGTGAGCGTGTCGACCAGTTCGTCCAGGTCGCCCTGCATGATTTCCGGCAGGCGGTACAGGGTGAGGTTGATGCGGTGGTCGGTGATGCGGCCTTGCGGGAAGTTGTAGGTGCGGATGCGCTGGCTGCGGTCGCCCGAACCCACCTGCAGGCGCCGCTCCTGCGCCTGCGCCGCGGTCTGCTTGGACTGCGCCTCGTCCAGCAGCCGCGCCTGCAGCAGGCTCATCGCGCGGGCGCGGTTCTTGTGCTGGCTGCGTTCGTCCTGGCATTCCACCACGGTACCCGTCGGCAGGTGGGTGATGCGGATGGCCGAGTCGGTCTTGTTGACGTGCTGGCCGCCTGCTCCTGAAGCGCGAAACGTGTCGATCTTGAGGTCGGCCGGGTTGATTGCGATGGCTTCGATCTCGTCCAGCTCCGGCAGGATCGCCACGGTGGCCGCCGAGGTGTGGATGCGCCCTTGCGACTCGGTTTCCGGCACGCGCTGCACGCGGTGCGTGCCGGATTCGAACTTCAGCCGCGAGTACGCGCCCTTGCCCTCGACGCGCGCCACGATCTCCTTGTAGCCGCCGTGCTCGCCGTGGCTTTCGCTGAGGATCTCCACCTGCCAGCGCCTGCGCTCGGCGTAGCGCGCGTACATGCGGAACAGGTCGCCGGCGAAGATCGCCGCCTCGTCGCCGCCGGTGCCGGCGCGCACTTCGAGGTAGAGGTTGGCCTCGTCGCGCGGGTCTTTCGGCAGCAGCAGGATCTGCAGTTCGCCATCGAGTGCGGCGAGGCGCGTTTCCAGCCGGGCGATGTCGTCGGCAGCCATCTCGGCGAGTTCGGGATCGTCCAGCATCGCGCGCGCATCGGCCAGCTCGCGCGTGGCGGACTCGTGCTCGCGCAGCGCGGCGGCGACGGGCTCCAGCTGGGCGTACTCGCGCGACAGTTCGCGGAAGCGCGTGCCGTCGGCCAGCACGTCGGGCTGGGCCAGCAGCAGGCCGATTTCCTCGTGGCGTTCGGCGAGGGTTTCGAGTTTGCGGCGGATGGAGGGCGTCATGGCGTCGTCGGTTGCGTGCGTAGGAGCGCACCCTGTGCGCGATGGCCCTTGGCTTCGATCGAAGCGCAAGGCCATCGCGCACAGGGTGCGCTCCTACAGGTCAGGGTCTTGCGGATCGAGGTCGTACAGCCGGCCGGCAGCGTGCAGCAGGTCCAGGTCACCGGACAGTGCGGCCTCGCGCAGGCGCGCACTGGGGTGGTGCAGCAGCTTGTTGGTGAGCGTGTGGGCGAGGAAGCCCAGTGCCTCGTCGGGCGTCTTGCCTCGCGCGATCATGGCGCGGGCCTTTTCCAGCACCTCGTCGCGGTACGTCTCGGCGTGCTGGCGCAGGTCCAGCGCGGGATTGCGCAGGGTGAGCGCGCGGCGCCAGGCCATGTAGCGGTCCACCTGCAGGTCGATGATGGCGTCGGCCTCGCGCGCGGCGGCGGCGCGCGAGCGGCGGTTGTCGTCGATCACCTGCTGCAGATCGTCGATGCCGTAGAGGTAGACATCGGGGAGTTCGGCCACCGCGGGCTCGATGTCGCGCGGCACCGCGATGTCGACCATGAACATCGGCTTGCGCCGGCGTGCGGCCAGCGCCTGCTCGACCATCGCGCGGGTGACGATGGGCTGGCGCGAAGCGGTGGAGGCGATCACCACGTCGACTTCGGCGAGGTGTTGCGGCAGGTCGGCCAGCGCGATCGCGTAGCCGCCGTAGCGGCCGGCGAGATCCTGTGCGGTCTCCAGTGTGCGGTTCGCCACGATCAGCCGGCGCGCCTGCTTGTCGGCGAGGTGGCGCGCGGCCAGCTCGATGGTGTCGCCGGCGCCGATCAGCAGCACGCAGGCCTCGCGCAGGTCGGCGAATACCTGCTCGGCGAGGCGCACTGCGGTGAATGCCACCGACACGGTGTGCGCGCCGATGCGGGTTTCCGTACGCACCCGCTTGGCCACCGCGAAGGTGTGCTGCAGCAGGCGGTCCAGCGGCGCCTTCAACGTGTGCGCCTCGCGCGCGAACTGGTAGGCATCCTTCACCTGGCCGAGGATCTGCGGCTCGCCCAGCACCATCGAGTCCAGCCCGGTGGCGACGCGGAACAGGTGGCGCGCCGCGTCCTGTTCGTCGTGGCGGTACAGGAACTCGTCCAGCTTGCCGGGAGTCAGACGGTGATGGCGGTTCAGCCACGCCTGCGGCAACTGCTCGGCGCCGGCGGCCACGCCCACGTACAGTTCGGTGCGGTTGCAGGTGGACAGGATCATCGCCTCCTCCACGCCGGGTTCGCGTTGCAGCTCGTGCAGGGCGGCGGCGGTGGCTTCGGGGTCGAACGCTACCTGTTCGCGCAGGGTGACCGGCGCGGTGAGGTGGTTGAGCCCGAGGGCGATCAGCGGCATGAGGTTGCGAAAGTCCCGGCGTGGATCTGGCGGCGTAGGCTAAGCTTGTCGTCGAGGCGCCGTGGAGACGGGCACGGTCGTGGTGTGTTGGGCAGACGGACGGACAGATGGTGGTCAGTGTGCGAAGCAGGCGTTGCGGATTCAAGCAGATGCGGCATTTTACGGCAGCCGCGACGCTGATGCTCGGATTGGCCGCCTGTGCCCAGGCGCCACTCAGGCAGCCTGCCGGACCGGCGACAGGGCCTGCCCAGCCACTGGCGCGGATGACGGTGGTGACGCCGGACGAGGATCACGACCTGCTCGCGCAGTTGATGGCCGGCGAGATGGCGCTGGGCCACAGCGACCTGAAGGCCGCAGCGCTGCACTACGGCAAGGCGATGGCGTCGAGCGACGACCCTGCGGTGGCCGAGCGGGCCGCGATGCTGGCGATTGCGGTGCATGACGATGTGGGCGCCGGTCGCGCGCTGGATCGCTGGCAGGCGCTGGGTGCCAAGCCGGTGGCGATGGCACAGGCGCGCGCCGAGCTGGCGCTGAACCGTGGCGATACGCCCGAGGCCCAGCATCAACTGCAGATTCTCACCGACAGCCATGCAAAGAACGCCTGGCGCGAATTCGGCCAGGTGCTGCTGGGTGCGCGCGACCAGGCCCAGGCCGGACAGTTGCTGGAGGCGCTGGCCACGCCGCGGCGCCTGCCCGCCGATCCGCAGGCGTGGCTGGCGATGAGCGAGCTGGGCGACAAGCTGGGACGCCACGCCTATGCGCAACGCGTCGCGGACGCCGCGCTGGCGCGCTTCCGCAACGACGCCGAGGTCTATGCCTGGGCGGCGCAGATGAAGGCCCGCAACGGCGACACCAGCGGTGCGCGCGAATTGTTGCGGCAGGCGATCGCCAAGGCGCCCGAGAACGTGCACCTGCGCCTGGTCTACGCCAGCATACTCAGCGAGGCCGGCGACTACGCGGCGGCCGCGAAGCTGCTGGATCATGGCCCGCAGGACGCCGACACCTACCAGCTGCGCGCCGCGCTGGCCGCACGCAGCAACAACACCAAGGCGTTGGCGGGGCTGTACCGCCAGCTGCAGCAGGCCGCGCCCGACGTGCGCGAGCAGAACGCCTTCCTGCTCGGTCAGCTGGCCGAGATGCAGCACCGCGACGCCGAGGCGCTGGCCTGGTACGGCCAGGTGGGCGACGACGACCCGCATGCCTTCGACGCCGACTTGCGCAGTGCCGTGCTGCTGCAGGCGCAGGGCAAGAGCGCCGAAGCGCATGAACTGCTGGGGCAGATGCAGCTGGATTACCTCGACCAGCCGGCCCAGCTGCGCCAGGCCTACCAGCTCGATGCCGAGCTCTACATGCGCGAGCAGCGCTACGTGCAGGCGATCAACGCCTTCACCCGCGCGCTGCAGGTGGTGCCGAACGATCCGGGCCTGCTGTACGGTCGCGGCCTTGCCTATGCCGAGGTCGGCCAGACCGACCTGGCGGTGAAGGACTTCCGCAGCCTGCTCAGGCTCAAGCCCGGCGACATCGACGCCAGCAATGCGCTGGGTTACACCCTGGCCGACGCGAACCGCGACCTGCCCGAGGCGGAGCAACTGGTCGCCAAGGCGCGTGCGGCGCGGCCCGACGATCCGGCGATCGCCGACTCCTGGGGCTGGGTGCAGTACCGGCTGGGCCATCTGCAGCAGGCGGTGCAGGCGCTGCGCGGCGCGTGGCAGACGGGCAAGGATGCCGACGTCGGCGTGCATCTCGGCGAGGTGCTGTGGAAGCAGGGTGACCGCCAGGATGCGCAACACGTGTTCGACGAGGTGCGCAAGATCGACCCGCACAATGCCAGCCTGCAAAGCACCCTGAAGCGACTGCATCCATGAAACGTCATCGCCGACTCCTTGCGGCGGCGCTGCCGCTGCTGCTTGCCGCCTGCGCGCCACAGCTCGTGCGCATCAAGGGCGATGCCGGCCTGCTCAATGCGCAAGTCGCGCGCGAGCAGGCGCTGGCGCACACCGACCACTGGACGCTGGAAGGCCGGCTGGGCGTCTCCGACGGCCGCGACGGCGGCAGCGGCGGTTTCACCTGGACCCAGGACGGCGACCATTACCGTTTCGTGTTCCGCACGCCGATCACCGGCCGCAGTTTCGAGCTCAGCGGCGGCCCCGACGGCGCGCTGCTGCAGGGGTTGGACGGCGGCCCGCTGCAGGGCGCGGATGCCGAGGCGCTGATGCGTCGCGCGCTGGGTTGGGAGGTGCCGCTGCACGACCTGCGCGCCTGGGTGCTGGGCCTGCGCGCCGACAGCGGCCCCGCCGAGCTGGCGTTCGGCGACAACCGCCTGCCCTCGCTGCTCACGCAGGACGGCTGGACGGTGGACTACCGCGCCTGGGACACCGCGCGCCAGCCGCCGCTGCCCACCACCATCTTCGCCTCGCAGCCGCCGTACAAGGTGCGGCTGTCGGTGGAGAACTGGACGATCCGCTAGACTGCGCGGCCCGCCAGGGTTTCCCGCATGAGCTGCACCATCGTTCCCGCCCGCCCGGACCAGGCCGACACGTTGTGCGACATCGAGCGTGCGGCGCAGGAGTTGTTCCGCGGCCATCCCGCGTGGCCGTCCTATGCCGCCGCGCCGATGGATGCGCAGGCGCTGGCCACCGCCATCGCCGCGGGCCGCGTCTGGGTCGCGCTGGACGAGGGCGGCGGCCGCGCCGTGGGCTTCGTGGGCGTGGAGGTGGAAGACGGTGAAGTCGGCATTGCCGAGATCGACGTGCTGCCCGGCCACGGTCGGCGCGGCATCGGTGCGGCGCTGCTGGAGCATGCCTGCGCGTGGGCGGCCGAGTCGGGCTATCCGTCGGTGGTGCTGGGTACGCTTTCCGACGTGCCGTGGAACGCGCCGTTCTATTCCCGCCATGGTTTCTCGGTCATCGATCCGGAGCACTACACGCCGGCGCTGGCGGCGCACCAAGCGTCCGATCATCAGCGCGGCTTCCCGATGCACTTGCGCGTATATATGCGCCGCCGCCTGCAGCCGTCGCCCGGCGGCTGGACGCGCTGGCCGGCGCCGGCCAAGTTGAACCTGTTCCTGCGCATCACCGGCCGCCGCGCCGACGGCTACCACGAGTTGCAGACCGTGTTCCGCCTGCTCGACTGGGGCGACGAGCTGCGCCTGCGCGTGCGAGAGGATGGCGCGATCCGCCGCCTCACCGCAGTGTCCGGCGTGCCCGAACAGGAGGACCTGGTGGTGCGCGCCGCGCGGTTGCTGCAGGAGTGCTCGGGCAGCGCGCCCGGCGCCGAGATCGAGCTGGAAAAGCGCATCCCGATGGGCGGCGGTCTCGGTGGCGGCAGTTCCGACGCGGCCACCGTGCTGGTGGCGCTCAACCACCTGTGGCGCTGCGGGCTGGACGAGGATGCGCTGGCGGAACTGGGCCGGCGGCTGGGCGCCGACGTGCCGGTATTCGTGCGTGGCCGCTCGGCCTGGGCCGAGGGCGTGGGCGAGCAGCTCACACCGCTGGCGCTGCCGCGGCGGCATTACGTGGTGCTCGATCCGCACGAGCAGGTGCCCACCGCAGCGCTGTTTCAAGCGCCTGAATTGACACGAAATGCGCCCCCGGCGACAATTTCGTCCTTTGTTTCGGGCGAATCGGTGGAAAACGCCTTCACGCCGGTGGTGCGCGAACACCATCCACGGGTGGCGGCCGCGCTGGACTGGCTGGGCCGTCACGGGGCGGCGAGGCTCTCCGGCAGCGGCGGTTGCGTGTTCCTGGAGCTGCGCACGCTGGAGCAGGCACAGGCCATTGCTGGCCGCTGCCCGCCCGCGTTCACGGCCCACGTGGCCACTGGCGTCGAGATATCGCCCTTGCTGAAGACCCTGAGGCGCCAGGATGGCGGCTCGAACCGACCCTAGGCGGCCGGGAGAACCACAAGCGGACCATGGAGGTTCGTGCGTCGACGACCATGCGAGTGGGCGGCGACGGAGACGGGGCCGGCGCGAGCCGGATTCGTCGACCCGATGGGCGGCCATGAAGGCTGTTCGCCGGAACCGATTCAGTGATGGGGCGTCGCCAAGCTGGTTAAGGCACGGGATTTTGATTCCCGCATGCGCAGGTTCGAATCCTGCCGCCCCAGCCATCCAACAGCAGGTTGCAGGTTTCCGAGGAACGCAAGCGTGGACAGGTCCAGCCCGATGATGCTGTTTGCCGGCAAGGCGCACCCCGCCCTGGCGGAGGATGTCGCCCATCGCCTGGGCGTGCCGCTCGGCAAGGCACTGGTCAGCACCTTCAGCGACGGCGAGGTGCAGATCGAGATCGAGGAGAACGTGCGCAACCAGGACGTGTTCGTCATCCAGCCCACCGGTGCGCCGAGCGCGAAGAACCTGGTCGAGCTGCTGGCGCTGGCCGACGCGCTGAAGCGCGCCTCCGCCGCCAGCGTCACCGCGGTGATCCCGTACTTCGGCTACGCCCGGCAGGATCGCCGCCCGCGCTCGGCGCGCGTGCCGATCACCGCGAAGCTGGTGGCCAAGATGATCGGCACCGCCGGCGTCGACCGCGTGCTCACGGTGGACCTGCACGCCGAGCAGATCCAGGGCTTCTTCGACATCCCGGTGGACAACGTCTACGCCTCACCGGTGCTGCTGGCCGACATCTGGCGCCACTTCAGCATGGACGACATGATCGTGGTCAGCCCGGACGTGGGTGGCGTGGTGCGCGCCCGCGCGCTGGCCAAGCGGCTGGACGATGCGGACCTGGCGATCATCGACAAGCGCCGCCCGAAGGCGAACGTGGCCACGGTGATGAACATCATCGGCGACGTGAACGGCAAGACCTGCGTGATGGTGGACGACATCGTCGATACCGCCGGCACGCTTTGCGCCGCGGCCGCGGCGCTGAAGGAGCGCGGCGCGCGCAAGGTGGTGGCCTACTGCGTGCATCCGGTGCTTTCCGGCGCGGCGATGAGCAACCTGGAGAACTCCCAGCTCGACCAGCTGGTAGTCACCAATACGCTGCCGCTGAGCGCCGAGGCGCAGGCCTGCGCGAAGATCCGCCAGCTGTCGGTGGGCGAGCTGCTGGCCGAGACAATCCGCCGCATCGCCTTCGGCGAGTCGGTGAGCTCGTTGTACATCGATTGATATATTTGAAAGTCCGCTCAGGATGAGCGGTTTTTGACGTTTGGTTTTTCGCGGCATGGAGGCCGCGTGAAAGTAGCTTGAAAGTCCGCCCAGGACGGGTGGTTCTGAAGTTCAGCTTTTCGCGGCATGGATGCCGCGCGGAAGCAACGGACTTTTCTGGTCGCGGAAAAGTCGAGCAGCCGTCGCGAGGCGGTTTTCCAACCCAAGGTAGTACCGAAATGGCACAGACTCATGAAATCAAGGCCGAGAGCCGCAAGGACGAGGGGAAGGGTGCGAGCCGCCGCCTGCGTCGCGCGAGCTTCGTTCCGGCCGTCGTCTATGGTGCGGGCCAGCCCGCGCAGAGCATCCAGATCGAGCACAACACCATCCTGCTCGCCGCCAAGCACGAGTGGTTCTTCTCCTCGGTGCTCGACCTGAACGTCGACGGCAAGGTGCAGAAGGTGCTGGTGCGCGACTGGCAGAAGCACCCGTTCAAGCAGCAGATGATGCACATGGACTTCCTGCGCATCGACGAGAACCACGCCATCCGCGTGAACGTGCCGCTGCACTTCCTCAACCAGGAGAAGTCCGACGCCGCCAAGACCTCCGGCGTGGTGATCTCGCACAACCTGACGGAAGTGGAAGTCTCCTGCCTGCCGAAGGATCTGCCGGAGTTCATCGAACTCGACCTGGGCGACCTGAAGCCGGGCGACATCATCCACCTGTCGCAGCTGAAGCTGCCGAAGGGCGTGGAGATCGTGGCGCTGCACCTGGGTGCCGATCACGACACCACGGTGGTCACCGCGAACGCAGTGAAGGAAGAAGTCGAGGAAGCGCCTGCCGCCGAGGGCGCCGCTGCCGAGGCAGCGCCTGCCGCTGCCGCCGCGCCGGCCAAGGACGCCAAGAAGTAAGCCGCTGCGGCCCGCGCTCCCACGGGGCGCGGGCCCAGGCGCTTGCTGGCCGCCATGGCAGGTTTGCGACTCATTGTCGGGCTGGGCAATCCCGGCGCCGAATACCTCAGAACCCGGCACAACGCCGGGTTCTGGTTTGTGGACGCCCTGGCGGCGGGGCAGGGCGAGCGCTGGAGCTTCGACGGCAAGCTGCACGGCGAGAGCTGCAAGGTGCGTCTCGGCGGCGAGCCGGTATGGCTGCTCAAGCCTGCCACCTTCATGAACAAGAGCGGCATCGCGATCGCCTCCGCGCTGCGCTATTACAAGATTTCGCCGGAGGAGTGCCTGGTCGCCCATGACGACCTGGACCTTCCCGCCGGCACCGCGCGCATGAAGTTCGACGGTGGCCACGGCGGCCAGAACGGACTGCGCGACATCGTGGCCCACCTGGGACACGGCAAGTTCCATCGTCTGCGCCTCGGCATCGGCCATCCAGGCCATCGCGACCAGGTCACCTCATGGGTGCTGGGCCGTCCGTCGGCGCAGGACGAGGACGCGATCGTGGACGGCATCGCCCGCGCGCTGGAGGTGCTCCCGCTGGCCGTGGACGGCCAGTTCGACAAGGCGATGCAGCGCCTGCATACCGCCGATGGCAAATAGGCTTTCCTGACGCCGTTCTTATCCTGGCGAACGGCGCTCGCAACAACACCTACGTTCCGGAGTTTTCCATGGGCATCAAATGCGGCATCGTCGGCCTGCCCAACGTCGGCAAGTCCACCCTGTTCAACGCGCTGACCAAGGCGGGCATCGCCGCGGCGAACTTCCCGTTCTGCACGATCGAGCCGAACGTGGGCGTGGTGCCGGTGCCCGATCCGCGACTCGGCGCGTTGGCAGCCATCGTCAATCCGCAGAAGGTGATCCCGACCGCGGTGGAATTCGTGGACATCGCCGGCCTCGTCGCCGGCGCGTCGAAAGGTGAAGGTCTGGGCAACAAGTTCCTCGCCCACATCCGCGAGGTGGACGCGATCGCCCACGTGGTGCGCTGCTTCGAGCACGGCGACATCGTGCACGTGGCCGGCAAGGTCGACCCCATCGCCGACATCGAGACCATCGACACCGAGCTGGCGCTGGCCGACCTGGAATCGGTGGAGAAGGCGCTGAACCGCGCGGAGCGCGCGGCCAAGGCCAACGACAAGGAGGCGCTGGCGAAGAAGCCGGTGCTGCAGAAGCTCGCCGCCGCGCTCAACGAGGGCAGGTCGGCGCGCAGCGTGCAGCTGGACGACGAGGAAAAGGCGCTGGTGCGCGACCTGTTCCTGCTCACGCTGAAGCCGTTGATGTACATCGCCAACGTGCTGGAGGATGGCTTCGAGAACAACCTGCTTCTCGACGCCGTGCGCGCCCGCGCCGCCGAGGAGGGCGCCGAGGTGGTGCCGGTGTGTGCGGCCATCGAGGAAGAGCTGGCCCAGCTCGACGACGCCGACCGCGACGAGTTCCTGAGGGACCTGGGCCTGGACGAGCCGGGCCTCAATCGGGTGATCCGCGCCGGCTACAAGCTGCTCGACCTGCAGACCTATTTCACCGCAGGGGTGAAGGAAGTGCGCGCCTGGACCATCAAGCGCGGCTATACCGCGCCGCAGGCGGCTGGCGTCATCCACACCGACTTCGAGCGTGGCTTCATCCGCGCCGAAACCGTCTCCTACGACGACTTCATCCAGTACAAGGGCGAACAGGGCGCCGCCGCCGCGGGCCGCCTGCGCAAGGAAGGCAAGGACTACGTCGTGAAAGACGGCGACGTGCTGCACTTCCTGTTCAACGTCTGAGCATGTCGCCCGCATCGCGCGGGCGACATGCGCCGGCGGCGCGCGTTCCGTGCAAGGATGCGCCCCGTCCGGATGGTGCGGGGTGGGGCATGGCGAAGGCGGTGCTGCGGATCCGGCTCGGGCGTCCCGATGACGCTCGTGCCATAGCCGTGCTGGTGCGTCGCGTGACGCGGCGCTGGATCGTGCCCGACCAGCCGCCCGGGGCGGGGCTGGCGTTGCTGGCGCGGCAGGGCGTGGCGGCCCAGCGCCTGCGCATGCAGGAAGGTCATCGCTTCCATCTCGCCTGGTACGGCAACGCCCTGGTGGGCGTGGCGACGTTGCGCGGCGACAGCCACCTCACCCAGCTCTTCGTCAGCACCCGCTACCACGGCCGCGGCATCGCGCGGCGCCTGTGGCTGCGCGCCATGGCCGATGCGGTGCGTCGCGCCGGCACGTGTCGCTTCACGCTCAACGCCTCGCGCTGCGCGGTGCCGGCGTACTTGCGGCTCGGCTTCGTGGCCACCGGACCGGAGCGGCTTTCACCGAACGGCGTGCTCACCACGCCGATGGAGCTGGCGGCGCCGCCAGCGGCATAATGCGGGCTTCCCGCCGTAGCGACCGGAGTCCGCATGCCAGGCCAGCAGCACGAGGTGACTTTCCGCTTCCTCGCCCAGCCCACCGACGTCAACTTCGGCGGCAAGGTGCACGGCGGCATGGCGATGAAGTGGATCGACCAGGCCGGCTACGCCTGCGCGGTGGCATGGAGCGGGGCGTACTGCGTCACCGCCTCGGTCAGCGGCATCCAGTTCGTGGCGCCGATCCTGATCGGCGACCTGGTCACGGTGCAGGCGAAGCTGATCCACACCGGCACCACCAGCATGCACATGGCGGTGGACGTGCTGGCGAGCGACCTGCGCAAGAACGAGCGGCGCCTGGCCACCAGTTGCGTGATGGTGTTCGTGGCGCTGGACGCCCCGGACGGCAAGCCCACCCCGGTGCCGCGCTGGGAGCCGCGCGACGATGCCGAACGCCAGCTGCAGGCGCATGCGCGGCGGTTGCAGGAGCTGTCGCGCGAAATGGGTCGCCTGGTCGACATGCGCGCCGACGAAAACCAGCGGAATCCGGGCTGAAATCCGCGCGCGGAAGGTGCCTGCAGGACGCGCGCGGGCGTTCGCAGGTGTTGACAGTCGATGGGGCGATCCACACAATACGCGTTCTTTGTTGGAGGGATACCCAAGCGGCCAACGGGGGCAGACTGTAAATCTGCTGGCTTACGCCTTCGGTGGTTCGAATCCACCTCCCTCCACCAGTCGAATTCGCGAAAGATTGCGGTTGGACTGGTTCGTCGGATCGGGTCGACCGGTCCGGCAACGGGCTCCGCGCAGGGCGGGAGTAGTTCAATGGTAGAACCTCAGCCTTCCAAGCTGATGGTGCGGGTTCGATTCCCGTCTCCCGCTCCATTGATCTCGCTTAGCTTTACTTGAAGAATCCGGCAGGATGCCGGCCTTAGTTCTTCGCCATCAGGGATGGATGGCAGAAACACACGCTCATGTAGCTCAGTCGGTAGAGCACTTCCTTGGTAAGGAAGAGGTCGCTGGTTCGATTCCAGTCATGAGCACCATCATCGTTGCAGACCTCGCCCGCACCGGGCGGTTGTTTCCTCTCACTGACTCCACCGGGATTCTGGCGTATGGCAAAGGGCAAGTTCGAGCGCACCAAGCCCCACGTGAACGTGGGTACGATCGGTCACGTGGACCACGGCAAGACGACGCTGACGGCGGCGCTGACGAAGGTCGGTGCGGAACGGTTTGGCGGCGAATTCAAGGCCTACGACGCGATCGACGCGGCGCCGGAAGAGAAGGCGCGCGGCATCACGATCTCGACGGCGCACGTGGAATACGAGTCGCCGGTGCGCCACTACGCGCACGTGGACTGCCCGGGCCATGCGGACTACGTGAAGAACATGATCACGGGTGCGGCGCAGATGGACGGTGCGATCCTGGTGTGCTCGGCCGCGGACGGCCCGATGCCGCAGACGCGCGAGCACATCCTGCTGTCGCGCCAGGTGGGCGTGCCGTACATCGTGGTGTTCCTGAACAAGGCGGACATGGTGGACGACGCCGAGCTGCTGGAGCTCGTCGAGATGGAAGTGCGCGAGCTGCTGTCGAAGTACGACTTCCCGGGCGACGACACGCCGATCATCAAGGGTTCGGCGCTGAAGGCGCTGGAAGGTGACCAGAGCGAAATCGGCGTGCCGGCGATCATCCAGCTGGTGGATGCGCTGGACAGCTACATTCCGGAGCCGGTGCGCGAGATCGACCGTCCGTTCCTGATGCCGGTCGAGGACGTGTTCTCGATCTCGGGTCGCGGCACGGTGGTGACCGGTCGCGTGGAGCGCGGCATCGTCAAGGTCGGCGAGGAAATCGAGGTGGTGGGCATCCGCCCGACGCAGAAGACGACCGTGACGGGTGTGGAAATGTTCCGCAAGCTGCTGGACCAGGGCCAGGCGGGCGACAACGTGGGTCTGCTGCTGCGCGGCCTGAAGCGCGACGACGTGGAGCGTGGCCAGGTGCTGGCGAAGCCGGGCTCGATCACCCCGCACACGGACTTCGAGGCCGAGGTGTACGTGCTGTCGAAGGAAGAGGGCGGCCGTCACACCCCGTTCTTCAAGGGCTACCGTCCGCAGTTCTACTTCCGCACCACGGACGTGACCGGCGCGGTGCAGCTGCCGGAAGGCGTGGAGATGGTGATGCCGGGTGACAACGTGAAGATGGTGGTGAGCCTGATCCACCCGATCGCGATGGACGAAGGCCTGCGTTTCGCGATCCGCGAAGGCGGCCGCACCGTCGGCGCCGGCGTCGTCGCCAAGGTCATCAAGTAACCAGCTCTTGTGAATAGTCCGGCATGGATGCCGGGTTGATCTTTGCCATCAAGGATGGATGGCTGAAACAACCTTCGCGAGGCGAGCGGACTACCATCCGCTCGCCATCGTGTTTCAAGTTCAAGCCGTGTACGCCAGTAGCTCAATTGGCAGAGCAGCGGTCTCCAAAACCGCAGGTTGGGGGTTCGAGTCCCTCCTGGCGTGCCATCTTTCTGAGGATCGACGGCGGATGGCGGTTACCGGATGTTTCAGTATCCGGGGGCCGATGACATCCGCAGACTGCGCATGAATACCAAGGCAGAACAGCCCAAGGGCACGACCCCCGCCGATATCGGCAAGTTGGTGCTGGCCGCCGTTATTCTGGTGGCTGGCGTCGTGGCGTATTCGTGGTTCAGCAACGATGCCAACGTGCCGCCGGTGGTGCGCCTGCTGGGCGTGCTCGCGGCACTGGTGATCTCGCTGTCGATTGCCGCGTTCACCGCGCTGGGGCGTCGTGTGCGGCATTTCCTCGCCGAATCGCAGTTCGAAATGCGCAAGGTGGTCTGGCCGACTCGTGACGAGACGATCAAGACCACCGGCATCATCATTCTGGTGGTCATCATCCTGTCGCTGCTGCTGGGCCTGATCGACCTGATCCTGAAGTCGGTCATTCTCGACTGGCTGCTCAAGTTGTGAGGGCAAGGCCATGAGCAAGCGTTGGTATGTGGTGCACGCCTATTCGGGCTTCGAGAACCAGGTGAAGCGGGCGCTCTCCGAGCGCATCCAGCGCGCCGGCATGGAGGAGAAGTTCGGCGAGGTGCTGGTGCCGACCGAGGAAGTGATCGAGATGCGCGGCGGCCAGAAGCGCCGCAGCGATCGCAAGTTCTTCCCCGGCTACGTGCTGGTGCAGATCGAGACCAACACCGAGGGCAAGGCGCCACGCATCGACGACGAGTGCTGGCATCTGGTCAAGGAAACCCCCAAGGTGATGGGCTTCATCGGCGGCACCGCCGACCGCCCGCTGCCGATCCGCGACAGCGAGGCCGACACCATCCTGAGCCGCGTGCGCGAAGGCGTGGAAAAGCCCAAGCCCAAGGTGCTGTTCGAACCGGGCGAGATGGTGCGCGTCACCGACGGCCCGTTCAACGATTTCAACGGCGTGGTCGAGGAAGTCAACTACGAGAAGAGCCGCCTGCGCGTGGCGGTGCTGATCTTCGGCCGCTCGACTCCTGTAGAACTGGAGTTTGGGCAAGTCGAGAAAGCCTGATCTGGCCGGATCGTTCGGGCAGGGCGACATTGCATCGCACATTCGCCTCCTCTCCCCTCCGCGGAGAAGATTGAGGTGAGGGGTCGGGGCTTGCGCAGAGGTTGATTCAAAGCGCTGCTCCGGTCCGGGTCGAGGCCAGCCTTGGCCCCTCATCCGGCCCTCCGGGCCGCCTTCTCCCCGGAGGGGAGAAGGGAATCCGGCACGGGGCTTGCTAGGCGGCTGGTCAATCTTTATACTGCACGGTTCCCGCCGGGGTCTTTCGATCCGGTGTGTCCGTGTTTCAGGAATCCGCAGGACCGTGGGTTCCCCTCTCAACCAGGGATGTTGCATGGCGAGGAGCCGCAAGGCGCCTGAACTCGCGAGGAAAATCCAATGGCAAAGAAAGTCGTAGGCTACATCAAGCTGCAGGTCAAGGCCGGTCAGGCCAACCCCAGCCCGCCGGTCGGTCCGGCGCTGGGCCAGCGCGGTCTGAACATCATGGAATTCTGCAAGGCGTTCAACGCCGCCACGCAGAAGATGGAGCCGGGTCTGCCGATCCCGACCATCATCACTGCGTACTCTGACCGCAGCTTCACCTTCATCACCAAGACCCCGCCGGCCACCGTGCTGATCAAGAAGGTCACGGGTGTCGCCAAGGGTTCGTCCAAGCCGAACACCGACAAGGTGGGCAAGATCACCCGCAAGCAGCTGGAAGACGTTGCGAAGCAGAAGGAGCCGGATCTGACGGCTGCCGATCTGGACGCTGCGGTGCGCACCATTGCCGGTAGCGCGCGCAGCATGGGCCTGGTGGTGGAGGGTTAAGACATGGCAAAGATCACCAAGCGTATGAAGGCCGCCCAGGCCGCGGTGCAGCCGGGCAAGGTGTATGGCCTGGATGAGGCCCTGAACATCGTCAAGAACAACGCCAAGGCGAAGTTCGCCGAGTCCGTGGACGTCGCCGTCCGCCTCGGCATCGACGCGAAGAAGTCGGACCAGGGCGTGCGCGGTTCCTCGCTGCTGCCGCACGGCACCGGCAAGACCGTCAAGGTCGCCGTGTTCTGCCCGGCGGGCGAGAAGGCCGAGGCTGCCAAGGCTGCCGGCGCCGATGCCGTCGGCATGGACGATCTGGCCGAGCGCATGCAGGGCGGCGATCTCGACTTCGGTCGCGTGATCGCCACGCCGGACGCGATGCGCGTGGTCGGCAAGCTCGGCCAGCTGCTCGGCCCGCGCGGCCTGATGCCGAACCCGAAGGACGGCTCGGTCACCGCCGACGTCGTCACTGCGGTGAAGAACGCCAAGGCCGGCCAGGTGAAGTTCCGCAACGACAAGGCGGGCATCATCCACGCCACCATCGGCAAGGCCACGTTCGAGGCCGCGCAGCTCGCGGACAACCTCAACGCGCTGATCAACGACCTGCTGAAGGCCAAGCCGGCTACCGCCAAGGGCCAGTTCCTGCAGAAGGTGGCGCTGTCCAGCACGATGGGCATCGGCGTCGCCGTGGATACCTCGTCGCTGAACATCGCGACCAAGTAAGAGTGTTTTTTCCGCGCGGCCAGGTTGCCGCGCGGGCTGTTTTTGAGGGCAGCCCCGGTCTGGTGATCGGGGTAGCCGTCAAAGACCGCAGGCGCGGTCGGCACGCGACGACGACGGGCAGGGAGCTCGCTCATGGCAGGGAATCGCCGTCGCCGCCGGACCGGCCGCTTAATCGGATGCCCGCATCCGGCCTGCGCAGATGGTGTCGCCCCCACTGGAATGATGCGTCGTTCTGGAAAGGCCACCACCCGGGACATCCAGTGTCCCCGACGTCAGGGAAGACGTCGCCCAGGACCGCAAGCGGCAGGAGCCGTGAGCGGAGTTCATTTGGAGGAGTGCAATGGCTCTCAATCTGTCCCAGAAGCAAGAAGTAGTCGCCGAGCTGGCAGAAGTCGCCGCTAAGGCTCACTCCCTGGTCGCTGCCGAGTACGCGGGCACCACGGTCGAACAGATGACCGCGATGCGCAAGAAGGCCCGCGAGACTGGCGTGTTCCTGAAGGTTGTCAAGAACACGCTGGCGTCGCGCGCCGTGGCGGGCACCGAGTTCGAGGTCGTCAAGGACGTCCTGACCGGTCCGCTGCTGTACGCGTTCTCGACCGAGGAGCCCGGCGCTGCCGGTCGCCTGATCAAGGAATTCGCCAAGAGCAACGAAAAGCTGAAGGCGAAAGTCGTCTCGGTGGAAGGCAAGCTGCTGCCGGCCGCGCACGTCGACGTGCTGGCCTCGCTGCCGACCCGCGATGAGGCGCTGGCCATGCTGGCCCGCGTGCTGGCGGAACCGGCGGCGATGTTCGCCCGCGCCGTCAAGGCCGTGGCCGACAAGCAGGGTGGTGGCGAAGTCGCCGCCGAAGCCCCCGCGGCCGCCTGATCCCGACGCTTATCCGTATCGAATCCATTTCCAGAGGTAAATCAAAATGTCCCTGACCAACGAACAGATCGTTGAAGCCGTCGCCGCCAAGTCGCTGATGGAAGTGATGGAGCTGGTGAAGGCCATCGAAGAGAAGTTTGGCGTGTCCGCCGCTGCCCCGGTCGCCGTGGCCGCCGCCGGTGGCGCTGCCGCTCCGGCTGCCGAGGCGCAGACCGAGTTCGACGTGATCCTGAAGTCCGCCGGCGACAAGAAGGTCGACGTGATCAAGGCCGTCCGCGCCATCACCGGCCTGGGCCTGAAGGAAGCCAAGGACCTGACCGAGCAGGGCGGCGTCCTGAAGGAAGCCGTGTCGAAGGAAGACGCCGAGAAGTTCAAGAAGGACCTGGAAGCTGCCGGCGCCACGGTCGAACTGAAGTAATCGGCGCCTTGCGCGCCGTCAGTTTGGCTTAGCGTCAAGCAAGCCTGGGGGCGAGAGCCCCCGGGCTTTGCCCGCTTCATGAGTCATGGATGACTCATCGTTCGGCAGGCGCCTTGGCGCCTGCCGAACGGAGCCCGCCTCCGGCGGGCGAATTCCAAAAGGGCAGGAGCCCTTTTGGAACACATCAGGCCCGGATGCTTTGGCTCTAGGCCTCTGAGGTATCGCGGCTGTCGATTCGCCAGGAGTCGACAACCGCGATCCCCCAGATCCAAGCATCCCAATTCAGCCGGTGTGTGCACCACCGGCGTCACTGCGAACCGAGGCGTCAACCCATGACCTACTCGTTTACCGAGAAGAAGCGCATCCGCAAGGATTTCGGCAAGCGGCCCCCCGTGCTGGGCGTGCCCAACCTGCTGACCATCCAGACCGATTCCTACCGGGAATTCCTGCAGGAGCACGTTGCGCCCAAGCAGCGCGATGACAAGGGTCTGCATGCCGCCTTGAAGTCGGTGTTCCCGATCGTGAGCTACTCGGGCAACGCCGCACTGGAGTATGTCGATTACCGCCTCGGCGAGCCGGGCTTCGACGAGCGCGAGTGCCGCAACCGCGGCATGACCTTCGGCGCGCCGCTGCGCGTGACCGTGCGCCTGGTGATCTACGACAAGGACAGCCCGGCCTCGAAGAAGGCCGTGAAGTACGTCAAGGAGCAGGAGGTCTACATGGGCGAGATCCCGCTCATGACCGACACCGGCACCTTCATCATCAATGGCACCGAGCGCGTCATCGTCTCGCAGCTGCACCGTTCGCCGGGCGTGTTCTTCGACCACGACCGCGGCAAGACGCACAGCTCGGGCAAGCTGCTGTTCTCGGCGCGCGTGATTCCCTACCGCGGCTCCTGGCTGGACTTCGAGTTCGACCCGAAGGACGCGCTGTTCACCCGTATCGACCGTCGCCGCAAGCTGCCGGTGACCGTGCTGCTGCGCGCGCTGGGCTACAGCAACGAGGAGATGCTGGCCATCTTCTTCGAGCACAACGTGTTCCACCTGGGCAAGAAGGGCGGCACCACGCTGGAACTGGTCGCCGAGCGCCTGCGCGGCGAGACGCTGTCCTTCGACCTCGCGGTCGGCGGCAAGGTGCTGGTGGAAGCCGGCAAGCGCATCACCGCGCGTCACGTGCGCCAGCTCGCGGCCGAGAACATCACTGCGCTGGAAGTGCCGGACGACTATCCGGTGGGCCGCATCCTGGCCACCGATATCGTCGATGCGAAGACCGGCGAGCTGCTGGCTTCGGCCAATGACGAGATCAGCGCCGAGCAGCTGGAGAACTTCCGCAAGGCCGGCATCGAGACGGTGCCGACGCTGTACGTGAACGACTTGGATCGGGGCGCCTACATCTCGCACACCCTGCGCATCGACAACACCCGCACTCCGCTGGAGGCGCTGGTGGAGATCTACCGCATGATGCGTCCGGGCGAGCCGCCGACGAAGGATGCCGCGCAGAACCTGTTCTTCAACCTGTTCTTCACCTTCGACCGTTACGACCTGTCGGCGGTCGGCCGCATGAAGTTCAATCGCCGCGTGGGTCGCAAGGACATCCTCGGTCCGGGCGTGCTGTACGACCACAAGTATTTCAGCGACCGCAAGGAAGAGGAGTCCCAGCGCCTGGTCAGGGAGCAGGGTGAAACCTCCGACATCCTCGAGGTGCTGAAGGTGCTGATCGAGATCAAGAACGGTCACGGCACCGTGGACGACATCGACCACCTCGGCAACCGCCGCGTGCGTTCGGTGGGCGAGATGACCGAGAACACCTTCCGCATCGGCCTGGTGCGCGTGGAGCGCGCGGTGCGCGAGCGCCTCAGCCTGGCCGAGGCCGATGGCCTCACCCCGCAGGACCTGATCAACGCCAAGCCGGTGGCGGCGGCGGTGAAGGAGTTCTTCGGCTCCTCGCAGCTCAGCCAGTTCATGGACCAGAACAACCCGCTGTCGGAAGTGACGCACAAGCGCCGCGTCTCGGCCCTGGGCCCGGGCGGCCTGACCCGCGAGCGCGCCGGCTTCGAAGTGCGCGACGTGCATCCGACCCATTACGGCCGCGTCTGCACCATCGAGACGCCGGAAGGTCCGAACATCGGCCTGATCAACTCGCTCGCCGTGTACGCGCGCACCAACCAGTACGGCTTCCTCGAGACGCCGTACCGCAAGGTGGCGAACAGCAAGGTCACCGACAAGGTGGATTACCTGTCGGCGATCGAGGAAGGCGACCACGTGATCGCGCAGGCGAACTCGCCGCTGGACAAGCACGGCGCGTTCGTCGAAGAGTTCGTGTCCTGCCGTTTCCGCGGCGAGTCCGAGCTGCGTCCGGCCGCCGAAGTCGACTACATGGACGTCTCGCCCATGCAGACCGTGTCGGTCGCGGCGGCGCTGGTGCCGTTCCTGGAGCACGACGACGCGAACCGCGCGCTGATGGGCGCGAACATGCAGCGCCAGGCCGTGCCGACCCTGCGTTCGCAGACCCCGCTGGTGGGCACCGGCATCGAGCGCGCCGTGGCGCGCGACTCCGGCGTCACCGTCAGTGCCAAGCGCGGCGGCGTGATCGACCAGGTCGATGCCGGCCGCATCGTGGTGCGCGTGCACGAGGGCGAGGTGGGCGAGAACGACGCCGGCGTCGACATCTACACGCTGACCAAGTACACCCGCTCCAACCAGAACACCAACCTCAACCAGCGTCCGCTGGTGAACGTGGGTGACGTGGTGGCGAAGGGCGACACGCTGGCCGACGGTTCGTCGACCGACCTGGGCGAGCTCGCGCTCGGCCAGAACATGCTGATCGCCTTCATGCCGTGGAACGGCTACAACTTCGAAGACTCGATCCTGCTCTCCGAGCGCGTCGTGCAGGAAGACCGCTACACCTCGATCCACATCGAGGAGCTGGCCTGCGTCGCGCGCGACACCAAGCTGGGCGCCGAGGAAATCACCGCCGACATCCCCAACGTGGGCGAGCAGGCGCTGGCGCGCCTCGACGAGAGCGGCATCGTCTACATCGGCGCCGAGGTGAAGGCGGGCGACATCCTGGTCGGCAAGGTCACGCCGAAGGGCGAGAGCCAGCTGACGCCGGAAGAGAAGCTGCTGCGCGCGATCTTCGGCGAGAAGGCGTCCGACGTGAAGGACAGCTCGCTGCGCGTGCCGCCGGGCATGGACGGCACCGTCATCGACGTGCAGGTGTTCACCCGCGACGGCATCGAGAAGGACAAGCGTGCCAAGCAGATCGAGGAAACCGAGGTCAAGCGCATCCGCAAGGACTTCGACGACCAGTTCCGCATCCTCGAAGGCGCGATCTACAACCGCATGCGCGCCCAGCTGGTCGGCCAGAGTGCGATGAGCGGCCCGGGCGGCCTGAAGCGCGGCGCCGAGATCACCGACGCCTACCTCGACGGCCTGAAGAAGGACGACTGGTTCAAGATCAACGTCAAGGACGAAGCCGTCACCGAGTTCCTCGAGCGCGCGTCCGAACAGGTCAAGCGCCACAAGGAAGAGTTCGACAAACGCTTCAAGGAGAAGCAGGGCAAGATCACCCAGGGCGACGATCTCGCTCCGGGCGTGCTGAAGATGGTCAAGGTGTTCCTGGCCGTGAAGCGCCGCATCCAGCCGGGCGACAAGATGGCCGGCCGTCACGGCAACAAGGGCGTGGTTTCCAACGTGGTGCCGGTCGAGGACATGCCGCACATGGCCGACGGTACGGCGGTGGACATCTGCCTGAACCCGCTGGGCGTGCCGAGCCGTATGAACATCGGCCAGATCCTGGAAGTGCACCTGGGCTGGGCGGCCAAGGGCCTGGGCAGGAAGATCCAGCAGATGCTGGAGGCGCAGGCCAAGGTCAAGCAGATCCGCGAGTTCCTCGACCAGATCTACAACCACCACGTCGCCGGCGCCGTGCAGCACGTGGACCTGAAGTCGTTGACCGACGACGAGATCCTGGCGCTCGCCAAGAACCTCCAGCAAGGCGTGCCGATGGCCACGCCGGTGTTCGACGGCGCCGAGGAAGCCGAGCTGAAGGCGATGCTGAAGCTGGCGGATCTGCCCGAGTCGGGCCAGACCACGCTGTTCGACGGCCGCACCGGCGAGGCGTTCGATCGCCCGGTCACCGTGGGCTACATGCACTACCTGAAGCTGAACCACCTGGTCGACGACAAGATGCACGCCCGTTCGACCGGCCCGTACTCGCTCGTCACCCAGCAGCCGCTGGGCGGCAAGGCGCAGTTCGGCGGCCAGCGTTTCGGCGAAATGGAAGTCTGGGCGCTGGAAGCCTACGGCGCGGCCTACACCCTGCAGGAAATGCTGACGGTGAAGTCCGACGACGTGCAGGGCCGCAACCAGATGTACAAGAACATCGTCGACGGCAACCACGAGATGGCGGCCGGCATGCCGGAATCCTTCAACGTGCTGGTGAAGGAAATCCGCTCGCTCGGCATCGACATCGACCTGGAAGAGATCAAGTGAATGGTCGGGACCCGGGGTGGAAGCCCCGGGTCCCGGATAAGCCAAGCCCCGGTTATTCCGTGGATCCCGACCATAGAGATAGCTCCAAGCGGAGACTCACATGAAAGACTTGCTCAATCTGTTCAACCAGCAGCGCGCCACGCCCGAGTTCGACTCGATCAAGATCGCGCTGGCCTCGCCGGAGCTGATCCGCTCCTGGTCCTACGGCGAAGTGAAGAAGCCGGAGACGATCAACTACCGCACCTTCAAGCCCGAGCGCGACGGCCTGTTCTGCGCCGCCATCTTCGGCCCGGTGAAGGACTACGAGTGCCTGTGCGGCAAGTACAAGCGCATGAAGCACCGCGGCGTGGTCTGCGAGAAGTGTGGCACCGAGGTCACCCTGGCCAAGGTGCGCCGCGAGCGCATGGGCCACATCGAGCTGGCCAGCCCGACCGCGCACATCTGGTTCCTGAAGTCGCTGCCGTCGCGCATCGGCCTGATGCTGGATATGACCCTGCGCGACATCGAGCGCATCCTGTATTTCGAAGCCTTCGTGGTGATCGATCCGGGTCTGACCGCGCTGGAGCGGGGCCAGCTGCTGAGCGAGGACCAGTACCTCGAGGCCGTCGAAGAGCACGGCGACGAGTTCGACGCGCGCATGGGCGCCGAGGCGGTGTACGAGCTGCTGAAGTCGCTGGATCTTCCTGGCGAAGTCATTCGCCTGAAGGAAGAGATCGGCTCCACCAATTCCGAGACCAAGCTGAAGCGCCTCACCAAGCGCGTGAAGCTGATCGAGGCCTTCGTCGAGTCCGGCAACAAGCCGGAGTGGATGGTGCTGACCGTGCTGCCGGTGCTGCCGCCGGACCTGCGTCCGCTGGTGCCGCTGGACGGCGGCCGCTTCGCGACCTCGGACCTCAACGACCTGTACCGCCGCGTCATCAACCGCAACAATCGCCTGAAGCGCCTGCTCGAACTCAACGCGCCCGACATCATCGTGCGCAACGAAAAGCGCATGCTGCAGGAATCGGTGGACGCGCTGCTCGACAACGGCCGCCGCGGCCGTGCCATCACCGGCACGAACAAGCGCGCGCTGAAGTCGCTGGCCGACATGATCAAGGGCAAGCAGGGCCGCTTCCGCCAGAACCTGCTCGGCAAGCGCGTGGACTACTCCGGCCGTTCGGTGATTACTGTGGGCCCGACGCTGCGTCTGCACCAGTGCGGCCTGCCCAAGAAGATGGCGCTGGAGCTGTTCAAGCCCTTCATCTTCGCCAAGCTGCAGGCCCGCGGCGAAGCCACCACGATCAAGGCCGCCAAGAAGCTCGTCGAGCGCGAGGAAGGCCAGGTGTGGGACATCCTGGAAGAGGTGATCCGCGAGCATCCGGTGCTGCTGAACCGCGCACCGACGCTGCACCGCCTCGGCATCCAGGCGTTCGAGCCGATCCTGATCGAAGGCAAGGCGATCCAGCTGCATCCGCTGGTGTGTACCGCGTTCAACGCGGACTTCGACGGTGACCAGATGGCGGTGCACGTGCCGCTGTCGATCGAGGCGCAGCTGGAAGCGCGCGCCCTGATGATGTCGACCAACAACATCCTGTCGCCCGCCAACGGCGAGCCGATCATCGTGCCGACCCAGGACGTGGTGCTGGGCCTGTACTACATGACCCGTGAGCTGGTGAACGCGAAGGGTACCGGCATGGTGTTCTCGAGCATCAGCGAGGTGCGCCGCGCCTATGACAACCGTGCGGTCGAGCTGCACGCCAAGGTCAAGGTGCGCCTGAAGCAGGTGCGCCTGGGCGAGAACGGCGAGCGTCACAGCGAGCTTGCACTGGTCGAGACCACCGTGGGTCGCGCGCTGCTCGCCGAGATCCTGCCCGAGGGCCTGCCGTTCCAGCTCGCCAACACCGAGCTGACCAAGAAGGCGATCTCGCGGCTGATCAACGCCAGCTACCGCCGCCTGGGCCTGAAGGAGACGGTGATCTTCGCCGACAAGCTGATGTACACCGGCTACCGTTTCGCGACGCGCGCCGGCATCTCCATCGGCATCGACGACATGAAGATCCCGGCCGAGAAGAAGGCGATCCTCGAGGAAGCCGAGAAGGAAGTCGTCGAGATCCAGCAGCAGTACCAGTCGGGCCTGGTCACCGCCGGCGAGCGCTACAACAAGGTGGTCGACATCTGGTCGCGCACCAACGAGCTGGTGGCCAAGGCGATGATCGACGGCATCGGCACCGAGACGGTGACCGACAGCGCGGGCAAGCAGGTCGCCCAGAAGTCGATGAACTCGCTGTACATCATGGCCGACTCCGGCGCCCGTGGTTCGGTGGCGCAGATCCGCCAGCTGGCCGGCATGCGCGGCCTGATGGCGCGTCCGGACGGCTCGATCATCGAAACCCCGATCAAGGCCAACTTCCGCGAAGGCCTGAACGTGCTGCAGTACTTCAACTCCACCCACGGTGCCCGCAAGGGCCTGGCGGACACGGCGCTGAAGACCGCGAACTCCGGTTACCTCACCCGTCGCCTGGTCGACGTGGCGCAGGACGTGGTGGTCACCATGGACGACTGCGGTACCGAGGAAGGCCTGATCATGCAGCCGATCGTGGAAGGCGGCGACGTGGTCGAGCCGCTGCGCGAGCGCGTGCTGGGCCGCGTGGTGGTCGAGGACGTCTACGCCCCCGGCAACGACGACCAGCCCATCGTCGAACGCGACACCCTGCTCAACGAAGCACTGGTCGAGAAGCTGGACAAGGCCGGTGTGCAGTCGATCAAGGTGCGTTCGCCGATCACCTGCGCCGCCAGCCATGGCGTGTGCAAGCTGTGCTACGGCCGCGACCTGGCCCGTGGCCACCTGGTCAACATGGGCGAGGCCGTGGGCGTGGTTGCCGCGCAGTCGATCGGCGAGCCCGGCACCCAGCTGACCATGCGTACCTTCCACATCGGCGGCGCGGCTTCGCGTGCGGCTGCGGTGGACAACGTGACGGTGAAGACCACCGGCACGCTGAAGTTCAACAACATCAAGACCGTGCAGCACGCGCAGGGCCATCTGGTGGCCGTGTCGCGTTCGGGCGAAGTGTCGGTGCTCGACACTAGCGGCCGCGAGCGCGAGCGCTACAAGGTGCCCTACGGCGCCACCATCACGGTGAAGGACGGTGCCTCGGTCAAGGCTGGCCAGGCCGTGGCCAACTGGGATCCGCACACCCATCCGATCGTCTCGGAAGTGGCCGGTACGGTGCGCTTCATCGACTTCATCGATGGCGTCACCGTGCAGAGCCAGACCGACGAACTGACCGGCCTGGAATCCGCGGTGGTGACCGATCCGAAGCGCCGTGGCACGGCCGCCAAGGACCTGCGCCCGATCGTGCGCCTGGAAGACGCCAAGGGCCGTGAGCTGAAGCTGCCGGGCACCGACGTGCCGGCGCAGTACATGCTGCCGGCCGGCGCCATCGTGTCGATCCAGAACGGTGCCGCGGTGGGCGTGGGCGACGTGGTGGCACGTATCCCGCAGGACGCCTCCAAGACCCGCGACATCACCGGCGGTCTGCCCCGCGTGGCCGACCTGTTCGAGGCGCGCAAGCCGAAGGAGCCGGCGATCCTGGCCGAGCGTTCGGGCGTGATCAGTTTCGGCAAGGACACCAAGGGCAAGCAGCGCCTGATCATCAAGGACGCCGACGGCAACGAGCACGAAGAGCTGATTCCGAAGTGGCGCCAGGTCATCGTGTTCGAAGGCGAGCACGTGGAGAAGGGCGAGACGGTGGTGGACGGCGAGCCCAGCCCGCACGACATCCTGCGCCTGCTCGGCGTGGAGCCGCTGGCCGGTTACCTGGTCAAGGAGATCCAGGACGTCTACCGTCTGCAGGGCGTGAAGATCAACGACAAGCACATCGAAGCGATCATTCGCCAGATGCTGCGCAAGGTCGAGATCACCGAACCGGGCGACAGCCACTATCTGCGTGGCGAGCAGGTGGAGCGCGTGCGTATCAACGCCGAGAACGAGCGTGCGGAAAGCAAGGGCGAGCGTCCGGCCGAGTACCAGTCGGTGCTGCTGGGCATCACCAAGGCCTCGCTGGCCACCGAGTCCTTCATCTCGGCGGCCTCGTTCCAGGAGACCACCCGCGTCCTCACCGAGGCGGCGGTCCGCGGCACGCGCGATACCTTGCGGGGCCTGAAGGAAAATGTTATCGTCGGCCGTCTGATTCCCGCGGGTACCGGCTTGGCGTATCACGCCTCGCGTCGCAGTCAGGGTGGCCTGACCGCCTCGGAGTTGCAGACGCTCTCCGGTACCGCTTCCGCCGTCTCGTTCGCCGAGGCGCCGGCCGGCAGTGAAAGTGGTGTCGAGTAAACCCGTTCCGGGTCCTGCTCGCTAGACATACGAAATGAGGTGCATGGATGCACCTCGTGTTCGGGTCATGGAAGGCGGGACATTGGCTTGTCTGTGACAGGCCGTCCGTGTTATATTCCCGCTTCTTGGCAGACCGAGCTTGTTCGGGCTGCCTTTATGTTTTCAGAAAAGGCTACGCATGGCGACTATCAACCAGTTGGTGCGCAAATCCCGCAGCCCGAAGAGCTACAAGAGCGATTCGCCTGCCCTGCAGAACAGCCCGCAGCGTCGCGGCGTCTGCACGCGCGTTTACACGACCACCCCGAAAAAGCCGAACTCGGCCCTGCGCAAGGTTGCCAAGGTGCGCCTGACCAACGGCTACGAGGTGATCAGCTACATCGGTGGCGAAGGCCACAACCTGCAGGAGCACTCGGTGGTGTTGATCCGCGGCGGCCGCGTCAAGGACCTGCCGGGCGTGCGCTACCACACGGTGCGCGGCAGCCTCGACTGCGCCGGCGTCACCAAGCGTCGCCAGTCGCGTTCGAAGTACGGCGCCAAGCGCCCGAAGGCCTGACATTGAGGAGTGCGGCCAGGATGGTCGCTTTTCTTGGGGGCATGGATGCCTATTCAAAGAGACAATAACTATGTCGCGTAAAGGTTCCCATCCCGCCCGTCTGGTGCTGCCCGATCCGAAGCACGGCAGCCAGCTGATCGCCCGTTTCATCAACATGGTGATGAAGAGCGGCAAGAAGTCGGTGGCCGAGAGCATCGTCTACGGCGCGCTGGAGCATCTGGGCGAGAAGCACGCCGAGCCGGTGGCTCTGGTCGAGAAGGCGCTGAACAATGTCGCGCCGGCGGTCGAGGTGAAGTCCCGTCGTGTCGGCGGCGCCACCTACCAGGTGCCGGTGGAAGTACGTCCGGGTCGCCGTATGGCGCTGGCCATGCGCTGGGTGATCGAGGCGGCGCGCAAGCGCGGCGAGACCTCGATGCCGCGCAAGCTGGCTGCCGAGCTGCAGGAGGCTTCCGAAAGCCGCGGTGGTGCCGCCAAGAAGCGCGAGGAAACCCATCGCATGGCGGAAGCCAACAAGGCCTTCTCGCACTATCGCTGGTAATCAGCGGCATGTGCCGTGCCGCCCTTGATGGGCGGCACTGAATCAACCGGCATTCCTGCCGGATTTTTTCATGACCAGTGCGGCCCGGATGGCCGCCATTGCCCATTCGGGGATGGATCTCCGTCGGATACGACTATGGCACGCACCACTCCCATCGAGCGCTATCGCAACTTCGGCATCATGGCCCACATCGATGCCGGCAAGACCACGACCACGGAGCGCATCCTGTTCTACACCGGTGTCTCGCACAAGATCGGCGAGGTGCACGACGGTGCGGCCACGATGGACTGGATGGAGCAGGAGCAGGAGCGCGGCATCACCATCACTTCCGCCGCCACCACGGCGTTCTGGAAGGGCATGGATGGTTCGATGGAGCAGCACCGCTTCAACATCATCGACACCCCCGGGCACGTCGACTTCACCATCGAGGTGGAGCGTTCGCTGCGCGTGCTCGACGGCGCGGTGTTTGTGCTGTGCGCGGTCGGCGGCGTGCAGCCGCAGTCCGAGACCGTGTGGCGCCAGGCCAACAAGTACAAGGTGCCGCGCCTCGCGTTCGTCAACAAGATGGACCGCACCGGCGCCAACTTCGACAAGGTGGTCGGCCAGCTGAAGTCGCGCCTGGGCGCACACCCGGTACCGATGGTGGTGCCGATCGGCGCCGAGGACAACTTCGAAGGCGTGGTCGACCTGCTCAAGATGAAGGCGATCGTGTGGGACATGGCGTCCCAGGGCATGAAGTTCGAGTACGCTGACATCCCGGCGAACCTCAAGGACAAGGCGGATGAAGCGCACAGCTTCATGGTCGAGTCCGCCGCCGAGGCCAGCGAAGAGCTGATGAACAAGTACCTCGAGGAGGGTTCCCTCAACGAGGACGAGATCATCGCGGGCCTGCGCCAGCGCACCCTGTCCAGCGAGATCATTCCGGTCTACTGCGGCACCGCCTTCAAGAACAAGGGCGTGCAGGCGATGCTGGACGCGGTGGTGCACCTGCTGCCGTCGCCGGTGGATCGTCCGCCGGTGACCGGCATGGACGAGAACGACCACGAGGCGACCCGCAAGGCGGACGACGCCGCGCCGTTCTCCGCGCTCGCGTTCAAGATCATGACCGATCCGTTCGTCGGTTCGCTGACCTTCTTCCGTGTCTACTCGGGCGTGCTGAATGCCGGCGATGCCGTCTACAACCCGGTGAAGTCGAAGAAGGAGCGCATCGGCCGCATCCTGCAGATGCACGCGAACGATCGCCACGAACTGAAGGAAGTCCGCGCCGGCGACATCGCCGCGGCGGTCGGCCTGAAGGACGTGACGACCGGCGACACGCTGTGCGCGCAGGATCACGTGATCACCCTGGAGCGGATGACGTTCCCGGAGCCGGTGATCTCGATGGCGGTGGAGCCGAAGACCAAGTCCGACCAGGAAAAGATGGGCATCGCGCTGGGCCGCCTGGCCGCCGAGGATCCCTCCTTCCGCGTGCGTACCGACGAGGAATCCGGCCAGACCATCATCTCGGGCATGGGCGAGCTGCACCTCGACATCATCGTCGACCGCATGAAGCGCGAGTTCAACGTCGAGGCCAACGTCGGCAAGCCGCAGGTGGCTTACCGCGAGACGATCCGCAGCAGAGACGTGAAGTCCGACTACAAGCACGCCAAGCAGTCCGGCGGCAAGGGCCAGTACGGCCACGTGGTGATCGAGATGTCGCCGATCAGCGACGCCGACCGCGCCGACGAGAAGCTGTCCGCGGCGATCAAGGACGACTTCCTGTTCATCAACGACATCACCGGCGGCGTGATCCCGAAGGAGTTCATTCCCTCGGTCGAGAAGGGCTTGCGTGAAACCATCACCAGCGGCCCGCTGGCGGGCTTCCCGGTGGTGGGCGTCAAGGTGAAGCTGGTGTTCGGCTCCTACCACGACGTCGACTCGTCCGAAATGGCGTTCAAGCTGGCCGCTTCGATGGCGTTCAAGCAGGGCTTCGCGAAGGCCTCGCCGGTGCTGCTCGAGCCGATCATGAAGGTCGAGGTGGTGACGCCGGAGGACTACGTGGGCGATGTGATGGGCGACATGAGCCGTCGTCGCGGCATCCTGCGCGGCCAGGAAGACACGCCGTCGGGCAAGACCATCGACGCGTTCGTCCCGCTGGGCGAGATGTTCGGCTACGCCACGACCATCCGTTCGCTGACGCAGGGTCGCGCCACCTTCACGATGGAGTTCGACCACTACGCCGAGGCGCCGAACAACATCGCCGAGCAGGTAGTCAAGAAGGCCTGATTTTTGCGGTCGTTTGCGACCGCAAAAATCAAAAAACAGTGCGGCCCATGGGTCGCGTAGATCAAACGACGCGGCAATCGCCGCACTGACGAAAAGTTCTATCTAGAGGTCTCAAGTCATGGCAAAGGGCAAGTTCGAGCGCACCAAGCCCCACGTGAACGTGGGTACGATCGGTCACGTGGACCACGGCAAGACGACGCTGACGGCGGCGCTGACGAAGGTCGGTGCGGAACGGTTTGGCGGCGAATTCAAGGCCTACGACGCGATCGACGCGGCGCCGGAAGAGAAGGCGCGCGGCATCACGATCTCGACGGCGCACGTGGAATACGAGTCGCCGGTGCGCCACTACGCGCACGTGGACTGCCCGGGCCATGCGGACTACGTGAAGAACATGATCACGGGTGCGGCGCAGATGGACGGTGCGATCCTGGTGTGCTCGGCCGCGGACGGCCCGATGCCGCAGACGCGCGAGCACATCCTGCTGTCGCGCCAGGTGGGCGTGCCGTACATCGTGGTGTTCCTGAACAAGGCGGACATGGTGGACGACGCCGAGCTGCTGGAGCTCGTCGAGATGGAAGTGCGCGAGCTGCTGTCGAAGTACGACTTCCCGGGCGACGACACGCCGATCATCAAGGGTTCGGCGCTGAAGGCGCTGGAAGGTGACCAGAGCGAAATCGGCGTGCCGGCGATCATCCAGCTGGTGGATGCGCTGGACAGCTACATTCCGGAGCCGGTGCGCGAGATCGACCGTCCGTTCCTGATGCCGGTCGAGGACGTGTTCTCGATCTCGGGTCGCGGCACGGTGGTGACCGGTCGCGTGGAGCGCGGCATCGTCAAGGTCGGCGAGGAAATCGAGGTGGTGGGCATCCGCCCGACGCAGAAGACGACCGTGACGGGTGTGGAAATGTTCCGCAAGCTGCTGGACCAGGGCCAGGCGGGCGACAACGTGGGTCTGCTGCTGCGCGGCCTGAAGCGCGACGACGTGGAGCGTGGCCAGGTGCTGGCGAAGCCGGGCTCGATCACCCCGCACACGGACTTCGAGGCCGAGGTGTACGTGCTGTCGAAGGAAGAGGGCGGCCGTCACACCCCGTTCTTCAAGGGCTACCGTCCGCAGTTCTACTTCCGCACCACGGACGTGACCGGCGCGGTGCAGCTGCCGGAAGGCGTGGAGATGGTGATGCCGGGTGACAACGTGAAGATGGTGGTGAGCCTGATCCACCCGATCGCGATGGACGAAGGCCTGCGTTTCGCGATCCGCGAAGGCGGCCGCACCGTCGGCGCCGGCGTCGTCGCCAAGGTCATCAAGTAAGTACCGTTATCCCGGCAGCTTGCTGTCGGGATAACTTCCGCCGTTGATCCGACCCGTTGGGTCGGATAACGCCGGGGGAAGAGGGCGGATCACGTCGATCTCGACCCCCTTCACTAAGTGCAGATTTACCGTTATACTTTGCAGCTCACTTGCCGGACGAATGAATTTCGACTGGCTCACAGCGAAATGAGGCGCAGGAAGTGCTTCGAGTTCGCCGGCCGTGGACGGCCATCGCATTCGGCGTGGTTCCGGGTTGATCCCGTTGCAACGCCACTGCGCAGCAGGATTTGCGCCAGGCGAGCCCGTATGTGCTCGCTTGGCGTTTTTCAGGTCGGGATTGTGCCCTGGCGCGGTTCCGATGGTTCCAGAGAGCAGTGCGATGCGGTGAGAAGCCGCCTCGTTGCACATTCAAGTTCTTTTGATAACAGGACACGGTTTATGGCGAACCAGAAGATTCGCATCCGCCTCAAGGCGTTCGATCATCGTCTGATCGACCGTTCGGCCAGCGAGATCGTCGAGACGGCCAAGCGCACGGGCGCCACAGTGCTCGGCCCGATCCCGCTCCCGACCAAGATCGAGCGTTACACCATTCTGGTGTCGCCGCACGTCGACAAGGATGCACGCGACCAGTACGAGACCCGTACGCACAAGCGCGTGCTCGACATCGTCGACCCCAACGACAAGACCGTGGACGCGCTCATGAAGCTTGATCTCGCCGCTGGCGTCGATGTTCAGATCAAGCTCGGTTGAGCGATAGACAGGATACGAACATGAGTATCGGACTGGTAGGCCGCAAGTGCGGCATGAGCCGGCTCTTCACTGAAGACGGACGCTCGATTCCGGTGACGCTGATTGAAGCGACCCCGAACCGCGTCACCCAGCTGAAGACGGAAGACAACGATGGCTACAGCGCGGTGCAGGTCGCGGCGGGCGTGAAGCGCGCCAGCCTGCTGACGGCGCCGCTGAAGGGCCATTACGCCAAGGCCAAGGTCGAGCCGGGCCGCGGTCTGTGGGAGTTCCGCGTGTCCGCCGAGGATCTCGGCAAGTACAGCGTGGGCGCCGAGATCAAGGCCGAGGAAGTGTTCTCGGTCGGCCAGGTCGTCGACGTCGCCGGCGTCTCGAAGGGCAAGGGCTTCCAGGGCACCATCAAGCGCCACAACTTCAAGATGGGCGATGCGACGCACGGCAACTCGCTGTCGCACCGCGCGCCGGGTTCGATCGGCCAGCGCCAGACGCCGGGTCGCGTGTTCCCGGGCAAGAAGATGTCGGGCCACATGGGTGCGGTGAACCGCACGCAGCAGGGTCTGGAAGTGGTCAAGGTCGACGCCGAGCGTCACCTGATCGCGGTGAAGGGCGCTGTCCCCGGTGCGACCGGTGGCGACGTCGTCATCCGTCCGACCACCAAGGGTTGAGGAGAGACGCCATGGAACTGAATGTCATTGGCGCCAAGCCGCTCAGCGTGTCGGACGAAGTGTTCGGCGGCGAGTTCAAGCAGGCCCTGGTCCATCAGGTGGTGGTTGCGTACCAGGCCGGCGGTCGCGCCGGTACCAAGGCGCAGCTGTCGCGCGGTGAGCTGTCGGGCACCACCAAGAAGTTCAAGAAGCAGAAGGGCGGCGGCGCCCGTCACGGCGACTACCGCGCCCCGATCTTCGTGGGCGGCGGCGTGACCTTCGCCGCGAAGCCGCGCAGCTTCGAGCAGAAGGTCAATCGCAAGGCGTATCGCGTGGCGATCCGCTCGATCCTGGCCGAGCTGAACCGCCAGGGCCGCCTGAAGGTGGTCGAAGGCTTCGGCGTCGACCAGCCCAAGACCAAGGCGATGGTCGCCAAGCTCAAGGAGCTCGAGGTGTCCGGTCGCGTACTGCTGGTCTCCGAGGATGCCAACGAGGCGCTGTACCTGGCCGCGCGCAACATCCCCTACCTGCACGTGCTGGACGTGATGGCGCTGAACCCGGTCAGCCTGGTCGGTTCCGACCACGTGGTGATGACGGTCGACGCCGTGAAGAAGATCGAGGAGTGGCTGGCATGAGCAACGAACGCATTCTCGACACGCTGCGCGCGCCGCACATTTCCGAGAAGTCGGCTCGCGTCAGCGAGCACAACCAGTACGTATTCGTGGTTGCCCCCGAGGCGACCAAGGCCGATGTCCGCGAGGCGGTGGAGAAGATGTTCGACGTCAAGGTCGAGCAGGTGAACCTCGTCAACAGCAAGGGCAAGGTCAAGTCCTTCCGTTTCCGCGCTGGCAGCCGCCAGGGCAAGCGCAAGGCCTACGTCCGCCTCGCCGATGGCCAGACCATCGACGTGTCGGCCAAGGCCTGAGCCAGGAGTTCCTCGAGATGGCACTAATCAATCACAAGCCAACCTCGCCGGGTCGTCGTGACGCCGTCAGCGTCCGCACCGAGGGGCTGCACAAGGGCGCGCCGTACGCGCCGCTGACCGAAAGCCAGTCGAAGACGGGTGGTCGCAACCATTTCGGTCGCATCACCACGCGTCATCGCGGCGGCGGTCACAAGCAGGCTTACCGCATCATCGATTTCAAGCGCGACAAGGAAGGTATTGCCGCCAAGGTCGAGCGCATCGAATACGATCCGAACCGCACCGCGCATATCGCGCTGCTGTGCTACGCCGACGGCGAGCGCCGCTACATCATCGCGCCGAAGGGCGTGCAGGTGGGCGACCGCCTGCTGTCCGGCCACGACGCGCCGATCAAGGCCGGCAACTGCCTGCAACTGCGCAGCATCCCGGTGGGTTCCACCATCCACTGCATCGAGATGAAGCCCGGCAAGGGCGCGCAGATCGCCCGTTCCGCCGGTGCCTCGGTGCAGCTGGTGGCCCGCGAGTCCGGCTACGCCACGCTGCGCCTGCGCTCCGGTGAAATGCGCCGCGTGCCGGTCGAGTGCCGCGCCACCATCGGCGAAGTCGGCAACGGCGAGCACAGCCTGAAGAAGCTCGGCAAGGCCGGCGCCAAGCGCTGGCTGGGCATCCGTCCGACCGTCCGCGGCGTGGTGATGAACCCGGTCGACCATCCGCACGGCGGTGGTGAAGGCCGTACCTCCGGCGGCCGTCATCCGGTCAGCCCGTGGGGCACGCCGACCAAGGGTTACAAGACCCGCAACAACAAGCGCACGCAGCAGTTCATCGTGCGTCGTCGCAAGTAACAGGAACCCGACATGCCACGCTCTCTGAAGAAAGGTCCGTTTGTCGACCTTCACCTCGCCAAGAAGGTGGAAGCCGCGGTTTCCGCCAACAACAAGCGTCCGATCAAGACCTGGTCGCGCCGCTCGATGATCCTGCCCGAAATGGTGGGCCTGACCATCGCCATCCACAACGGCCGCCAGCACGTGCCGGTGCTCGTCAACGAGAACATGGTCGGGCACAAGCTCGGCGAGTTCGCGGTGACCCGCACCTTCAAGGGCCACGTCGGCGACAAGAAGGGCAAGTGATGAGCACCGAAGCCAAAGCGATCCTGCGCAGCGCCCGCATCTCGGCGCAGAAGGCACGCCTGGTGGCAGACCTGGTCCGCGGCATGCCCGTGGGCCGGGCCAGCGACGTGCTCCAGTTCACCAACAAGAAGGCCGCACACCTTGTCCGCAAGGTGCTGCTGTCGGCCGTCGCCAACGCCGAGAACAACCTCGGCGCCGATGTCGACGAGCTGAAGGTCGCGCGCATCTTCGTGGACGAAGGTCCGGCGATGAAGCGCATGTATGCCCGGGCCAAAGGCCGCGGTTCCCGCATCCTGAAGCGCACCAGCCACATCACCGTGGTCGTTGGCGAGTAAGAGGAAGAAGACGATGGGTCACAAAGTTCATCCCACCGGCATCCGCCTCGGCATCGCCAGGGACTGGAACGCCAAGTGGTACGCCAACAAGGGCGACTACGCGAAGTATCTCGTGGCTGACATCAAGGTCCGCGAGATGCTGAAGAAGAAGCTGGCTGCCGCCGGCATCTCGAAGATCCAGATCGAGCGCCCGGCCAAGACCGCGCGCGTGACGATCCACACCGCCCGCCCGGGCGTGGTGATCGGCAAGAAGGGCGAGGACATCGAGAAGCTGCGCAAGGAAGTCAGCGACCTGATGGGCGTTCCGACGCACATCAACGTCAACGAAGTGCGCAAGCCCGAGCTGGACGCCCAGCTGGTGGCCGAATCGATCGCGCAGCAGCTCGAGCGCCGCATCATGTTCCGTCGCGCGATGAAGCGCTCGGTGGGCAATGCGATGCGCCTGGGCGCGCTGGGCATCAAGATCAACGTGTCCGGCCGCCTGAACGGTGCCGAGATCGCCCGTTCCGAATGGGCCCGCGAAGGTCGCGTGCCGCTGCATACCCTGCGTGCGGACATCGACTACGGCACCGCCGAGGCCAAGACGCAGTACGGCATCATCGGCATCAAGGTGTGGGTCTACAAGGGCGAGATCTTCGACGTGGCCCAGATCGGCCAGGAACCGAAGGACGAGTCCCCGGCGCCGTCGCGCCGCGAGGGTGGCGAAGGCCGTCGTGACCGCGAGTCGCGCCGTGATCGTGATGGCGAAGGCCGTCGCGAGCGTACGGCGAAGTAAGGAGAGTTGCCATGTTGCAACCCAAGCGAACCAAATACCGCAAGCAGTTCAAGGGCCGCAATGACGGTCTGGCTCAGTGCGCCAACCTCGTCAGCTTCGGCGAGTTCGGCCTGAAGGCGACCACCCATGGTGCGCTCACCGCGCGCCAGATCGAGGCCGGTCGTCGTTGCATCACCCGCTTCGTGAAGCGCGGCGGCAAGCTGTGGATCCGCGTGTTCCCGGACAAGCCGATCACCAAGAAGCCGATCGAAGTGCGCATGGGCGCCGGCAAGGGCGGCGTGGAATTCTGGGTCGCCCCGATCCAGCCCGGCCGCATGCTCTATGAAATCGAGGGCATCGACGAGGCTTCGGCACGCGAGGCGTTCCGCCTGGCCGCCGCCAAGCTCTCGGTGCAGACCCAGTTCGTGACCCGGGCGGTGATGTGATATGGCCATCAAAGATCTGACCACTAAGTCGGCCGAAGAGCTCAATCAGCACCTGCTGGACCTGCGCAAGGAACAGTTCAATCTGCGCATGCAGAAGGGTGTCGGCCAGCTCAGCCAGCCGCATCAGCTGCGCCGCGTCCGGCGCGACATCGCCCGCACGAAATTCGTGCTCGGCGGCAAGAAGTAAGGGACCGCCGATATGAGTGACAACCAGAACACCGCTGTCAAGAGCGGGGCGCGCACCCTCGAAGGTCGCGTCATCAGCAACAAGATGGACAAGACGGTCACCGTCCTGATCGAGCGCCAGGTGCAGCACGGCCTGCTGGGCAAGATCGTGCGCCGATCGACCAAGCTGCACGCGCAGGACGACCTCGGCGCGAACGAGGGCGACCTCGTGCGCATCGCCGAGTGCCGCCCGCTGTCCAAGACCAAGCATCACCGCGTGGTCGAAATCGTCACCCGCGCGGCCGTCTAAGAGGAGGGTGCAGACATGATCCAGATGCAAAGCACGCTCTCCGCGGCGGACAACAGCGGTGCCAAGGAACTGATGTGCATCAAGGTGCTCGGCGGTTCCAAGCGCCGTTACGCCGCGATCGGTGACGTGATCAAGGTCACCGTGAAGGATGCCATTCCCCGCGGCAAGGTGAAGAAGGGCGAGGTGTACAACGCCGTGGTGGTTCGCACCGCCAAGGGTGTGCGCCGTCCCGATGGCTCGCTGATCCGTTTCGACGGTAATGCAGCGGTGCTCCTCAACAACAAGCTCGAGCCGATCGGCACCCGTATCTTCGGGCCGGTCACCCGCGAGCTGCGCAGCGAGAAGTTCATGAAGATCGTCTCGCTCGCGCCCGAAGTGCTCTGAGCGGAGTCAAGAACATGAACCGTATCCGCAAAGGTGATCAGGTCCTCGTGATCGCCGGCAAGAACAAGGGCCAGCGCGGCGAAGTGCTGCGCGTTGCAGACGACCGCGTGTACGTCTCCAACGTGAACCTGGTCAAGCGCCACACCAAGCCGAATCCGCAGGCCAACCAGGCCGGCGGCATCGTCGAGCGTGAGGCCTCGATCCATCTCTCCAATGTGCAGCTGTTCAACCCCGCCACGAACAAGGGTGAACGCGTTGGCACCAAGACGCTCGTTGATGGGCGCAAGGTCCGCGTGTTCCGTTCGAATGGCGAGGTCGTGGACGCGTAAGGAATACTGACATGACGCGCCTTGAGACGTTTTACAAAGAGCAGGTAGTGCCGAAGCTCACCGAGAAGTTCGGCTACCAGAACGTGATGCAGGTTCCCCGCATCACCAAGATCACGCTGAACATGGGCGTGGGCGAAGCCGCGGGCAACAAGAAGATCCTCGAGAATGCCGTGGCCGACATGGCGAAGATCTCGGGTCAGAAGCCGATCACGACCAAGGCGCGCGTTTCCGTGGCCTCGTTCAAGATCCGCGACGGCTGGCCGATCGGTTGCAAGGTCACCTTGCGCCGCGCCCAGATGTTCGAATTCCTGGATCGCCTGATCAACATTTCGCTGCCCCGTACCCGCGACTTCCGCGGCGTGTCGGGCCGCGCCTTCGACGGCCGTGGCAATTTCAACTTCGGCGTGAAGGAACAGATCATCTTCCCGGAAATCGACTTCGACGCCGTCGATGCGATGCGCGGCATGGACATCGCGATCACCACGACCGCGAAGACCGATGCCGAAGCCAAGGCGCTGCTGGAAGCCTTCAGCTTTCCGTTTAGGAACTAAACGATCATCCGTGATCGAGAGAAAACCGGTCATCCATGGCCGGACTCTTCAAAAGAGAGCATTTATTCATGGCAAAGACCTCGATGGTCAACCGCGACATCAAGCGGACCAAGCTCGTCAAGAAGTACGCCGCCAAGCGCGCCGAACTGAAGGCGATCGTGCTGAGCGCCACCGCCTCCTACGAGGAGAAGATGGACGCGCAGGGTAAGCTGCAGAAGCTGCCGCGCGACGCCAGCCCGATCCGCCAGCGTACCCGTTGCGCGCTGACCGGTCGTCCGCGCGCCGTGTACGCCAAGTTCAACCTTGGCCGCAACAAGCTGCGCGAAGCCACCATGCGTGGCGACGTGCCGGGCCTGCGCAAGGCCAGCTGGTAACAGATCCACCGTCCCGGCCTGCTTGCGGGCCAGGTCACCCGGCGGCGCCTTGGCGCCGTCTACGTTGCGTTTTCGCAACGGTATTCGCCAAACACCGGCAAAGCTGATACAGTTGTCGGTCTGCGCAAGGCAGGCCGGCTTCCCGTCGGCATCACAACTTGGTTGATTTCCGGTTTTATCGGATATCGGTGCACTCTGAAGGATGTTTTCATGAGCATGACTGATCCCATCGCCGACATGTTCACGCGTGTCCGCAACGCTCAGCTGATGAGCAAGTCGACGGTACGCATGCCGTCGTCGAAGCTGAAGGTGGCCATCGCCAACCTTCTCAAGAATGAAGGTTACGTTCTCGACGTGCAGACCTCCCAGGAGGAGGGCAAGCCCGTGCTCGAGATCAAGCTGAAGTACTTCGAGGGCCGTCCGGCCATCGAGTCCATTTCCCGCGTCAGCCGCTCCGGCCTGCGCATCTACCGCGGCAAGGACGAACTGCCGAAGGTGCTCGGCGGTCTGGGCATCTCGATCATCTCGACGTCCGCCGGTCTGCTGACCGACGCGCAGGCCCGCGCCAAGGGTCTGGGCGGCGAAGTCATCGGCCAGGTCGCCTAAGGAGCCGACGATGTCACGTGTTGCCAAGAAGACGATCAACCTGCCGAAGGGCGTGGAGCTGAAGGCTGCGGCCGACAGCATTTCCGTGAAGGGCCCGAAGGGCACGCTGGCCATCCACGCGCTGCCAGGCGTGTCGGTCAAGGTGGACGGCGAAGCCGTCAACATCGAACTGGCCGAAGGCGCCGACGACAAGTTCGGCGGTACCGCGCGCGCACTGCTGGCCAACATGGTCAAGGGCGTGTCCGAGGGTTACGAGCGCAAGCTGGAACTGGTCGGCGTGGGTTACCGCGCGTCCATGGCCGGCAAGGCGCTGAATCTGAGCCTGGGCTTCTCGCACCCGGTGGTGTTCGAGGCTCCGGCCGGCATCACCCTGGAAACCCCGACGCAGACGGAAATCCTGATCAAGGGTGCCGACAAGCAGGTGGTGGGCCAGGTTGCCGCCAAGATCCGTGCCTTCCGTGCCCCGGAGCCCTACAAGGGCAAGGGCGTGCGCTATGCCGGCGAGAAGATCACCCTGAAGGAAGCCAAGAAGGCATAAATGCGCTGTCCCTGCGCGAAGAGGCGGCCATCCATGGCTGCACTATTCAAAAAAGCAGGCTAGACAGATCCCGCATTTCGAGCCGATCCGCTTTCGAGGAATATGACGATGAACAAGAACGAATCCCGCCTGCGCCGTGCCAAGTCCACGCGCGCGCACATCCGCAAGCTGGCCGTGGCCCGCCTGTCGGTGCACCGTACCGGTCAGCACCTCTACGCCCAGGTGTTCGACGCCTCCGGCGACAAGGTGGTGGCGGCTGCTTCCACCGTGCAGAAGTCGGTGGCCGAAGGCCTGAAAGGCACCAAGAACCTCGCCGCGGCTGCCGCGGTGGGCAAGGCCGTCGCCGAGCGCGCGCTGGCTGCCGGCGTGGAGTCGGTGGCGTTCGATCGCTCCGGCTTCCGCTACCACGGTCGCATCAAGGCGCTGGCCGACGCGGCTCGCGAAGCCGGCCTGAAGTTCTAAGCAGCAGGGTCGGGATTCCCTGAATTCCGCCTCGCCACAGCAGCACACAACAACAAGCGGCGCAGCCGCAAGCAAAAGTCCCGGATGGTCCGGGCACACGGAATAGAGATATGTCTTCCAACGATCGCGAAAATTCGGACGGCCTGCTCGAGAAGCTGATTGCCGTCAACCGCGTGGCCAAGACCGTCAAGGGTGGCCGCCAGATGAGCTTCACCGCGCTGACCGTGGTCGGCGACGGCGAGGGCAAAGTCGGCTTCGGCTATGGCAAGGCGCGTGAAGTGCCGGTGGCCATCTCCAAGGCCATGGAGCGCGCCCGCCGCAACATGGTCAACATCGACCTGAACAACGGCACCCTGTGGTACGCCATCAAGGCCAACCACGGCGCGGCCCGCGTCTACATGCAGCCGGCCTCCGAAGGTACCGGCGTGATCGCCGGCGGCGCCATGCGCGCCGTGCTGGAAGTGGTCGGCGTGAAGAACGTGCTGGCCAAGGCCGTCGGTTCGCGCAACCCGATCAACCTGGTGCGCGCCACCATCAAGGGCCTGCAGGCGGTGGCTTCGCCGAAGCAGATCGCGGCCAAGCGTGGCAAGACCGTGGACGAGGTGCTGGGCAATGGCTAAGAAGAACGAAACCGCCGGCACCGTGCGCGTGCGCCTGGTGAAGGGCCTGCGCGGCGTGCAGGCGCGGCATCGTCTCAGCGTCAAGGCGCTGGGCCTGAACAAGACCAACGACGTCCGCGAGCTGAAGGACAGCCCGCAGGTGCGTGGCCTGATCAACACGGTCTACTACCTGGTGCAGGTCGAGGAGTAATCATCATGCGTCTCAACGACATCAAGCCCGCCGCCGGTTCGCGCAAGACGCGCCTGCGCGTGGGTCGCGGCATCGGTTCGGGCCTCGGCAAGACGGCCGGTCGCGGTCACAAGGGTCAGCACGCCCGCGCCGGCGGCACCCACAAGTACGGCTTCGAAGGCGGTCAGATGCCGCTGCAGCGTCGCCTGCCCAAGGTCGGCTTCCGCTCCAAGCTGAAGGCCGAGAGCCAGCAGGTGTTCCTGTATCAGCTGGCCAGCCTCAAGGCTGACGTGATCGACGCGATCGTGCTGCATCAGGCTGGCCTGATCGACAGCCGCGCGAAGAAGGTCAAGGTCGTGCTGAAGGGTGAAATCGGTCGTGCGGTGAAGCTGTCGGGTCTGCTGGCCACGGCTGGCGCCAAGGCAGCCATCGAGGCGGCCGGCGGCAGCGTGGAGTAATCACGGTGGCTCAAGCCAAGGGCAACGCACTCGGCAAGCTCGGCAAACTGACCGAACTGCGTCAGCGCATCTTCTTCGTGATCGGTGCGCTGGTGGTGTTCCGTCTCGGTTCGTTCATCCCCGTGCCGGGCGTGAACCCCGACGCGATGACCAACCTGGTCAACGGCAACGGCCTGATGGACATGTTCAACATGTTCTCGGGCGGTGCGCTGGCGCGCTTCTCGGTGTTCGCGCTGGGCGTGATTCCGTACATCTCGGCGTCCATCGTGATCCAGATGATGGGTTCGGTGGTGCCGAGCCTGCAGGCGCTGCGCAAGGAAGGCGAGTCCGGCAAGCGCAAGATGACGATGTACACCCGCATCGGCACCGTGGGCCTGGCATTGTTCCAGTCCTTCGGCATCGCGGTGGCGCTGCAGAAGCAGGTCGCGGCGGGCGGTGCGCCAGTGGTGTACACCCCGGGCTTCGGCTTCGTGCTGGCCTCGGTGGTGGGTCTGACCGCCGGCACCATGTTCCTGATGTGGCTGGGCGAGCAGATGACCGAGCGCGGCATCGGCAACGGCATTTCGCTGCTGATCTTCGCCGGCATCGTGGCCGGTCTGCCGGGCGCGGTGGTGCACACCCTGGGCATGTCCAGCAACGGCGAGCTGTCGGTGCTGATGCTGCTGATCGTGTTCGCGATCGTGCTGGGCGTGACGGCGTTCTGCGTGTTCATGGAGCGCGCGCAGCGGCGGATCACGGTGAACTATGCGCGGCGGTCCGGTGGCCAGCGTGCCTACCAGAACCAGAGTTCGAACCTGCCGCTGAAGATCAACATGTCGGGCGTGATCCCGCCGATCTTCGCGTCCAGCCTGCTGATGTTCCCGGCCACCGCGGTGAGCTGGTTCGGCACCGGCCACCAGGCGCGCTGGCTGCAGGACCTGACCCAGGCGCTGAACCCGGGTGAGCCGTTGTACGACATCGTGTATTCGGTGCTGGTGATCGGTTTCGCGTTCTTCTACACCGCGATCGTGTTCAACGCGGACGAGACGGCGGATAACCTCAAGCGCTCCGGCGCGCTGATTCCGGGCATCCGCCCGGGTCGCGCCACGGCCAGCTACATCGACGGCGTGATGACCCGGTTGACCGGCGTCGGCGCGCTGTACCTGGTGCTGGTCTGCCTGGTGCCGTCGTTCATGCAGAAGTTCTGGCACGTGCCGTTCTATTTCGGTGGCACGTCACTGCTGATCGTGGTGGTCGTGGTGATGGATTTCACGGCGCAGGTGCAGGCGCACCTGGTCAGCCACCAGTACGAGAGTCTGCTCAAGAAGGCCAATCTCCGTCGCAACTAGTGGCTGCTGGTGCGAACGGGGCAGGTCGAAAAACCGGAGGCTGGGCGGCGTTGGGCGCCGCAGGGCTTTCCTGTCAAGGTAATTCAGGTTAATATTGCGCGTTTACCGCGCACGAAACGCATCGGAGAAAGTACATCATGGCGCGCATCGCGGGTGTCAATTTGCCGGTCCAGAAGCATGTCTGGGTTGGCCTGCAGAGCATTTACGGCATCGGCCGCAACCGGGCCAAGAAGGTCTGCGCGGACGCTGGCGTGGTTCCCACCACCCAGATCAAGTCGCTGAGTGAAGGCGAAGTGGAAAAGCTTCGCGCGGAAATCGCCAAGTACGTCGTGGAAGGCGACCTGCGCCGCGAAGTGGGCATGGCGATCAAGCGCCTGATGGATCTGGGCTGCTATCGCGGCCTGCGCCATCGCCGCGGCCTGCCGGTGCGCGGCCAGCGCACGCGTACCAACGCACGCACCCGCAAGGGCCCGCGTCGCGCCATCAAGAAGTAACGGATCGAGAATATGGCCAAGCCTGTCAAGACCAAGAAGAAGATCAAGCGCGTTGTCACGGATGCCGTGGCCCACGTGCAGGCCTCCTTCAACAACACCATCGTCACCATCACCGATCGCCAGGGCAACGCCCTGTCGTGGGCGACTGCCGGCGGCGCGGGTTTCCGCGGTTCGCGCAAGTCGACCCCGTTCGCCGCCCAGGTCGCCGCCGAGAAGGCTGGCCGTGCCGCCGGCGACTACGGCGTGAAGACCGTGGAAGTGCGCATCAAGGGCCCGGGCCCGGGTCGCGAGTCGGCCGTGCGTTCGCTGAACGCCTTGGGTTACAAGGTGCTCAACATCATCGACGTCACGCCGATCCCGCATAACGGCTGCCGTCCCCCCAAGAAGCGTCGAGTCTAAGGAGCACAACCATGGCACGTTATCGTGGAGCTACCTGCAAGCTCGCCCGCCGCGAAGGCGCCGACCTGAGCCTCAAGAGCCCGGCCCGCGCGATCGACTCCAAGTGCAAGCTGGAGAACAAGCCCGGCCAGCATGGCGCCAACAAGCGCATGCGCATGTCCGACTACGCCGTCCAGCTGCGCGAGAAGCAGAAGGTCAAGCGCATCTACGGTGTGCTCGAGCGCCAGTTCGGCAACTACTACACCAAGGCGTCGACCCTCAAGGGCAACACCGGCGAGAACCTGCTGCGCCTGCTCGAGAGCCGCCTGGACAACGTCGTCTACCGCATGGGTTTCGCGGTCACCCGCGCGCAGGCCCGCCAGCTGGTCGCCCACAAGGCGATCCTGGTCAACGGCAAGAAGGTCAACATTCCTTCCTACCAGGTCAAGCCGGGCGACGCGATCGCGCTGACCGAGCGCGCCCGCAGCCAGCTGCGCGTGCAGGAAGCGGCGACCGTGTTCGACACCATGGACCTGCGTCCGGGTTGGGTCGAGGTCGACAGCAAGAAATTCGAAGGCACGTTCAAGACGGTGCCGGATCGCGGCGACCTGCCGTCCGACATCAACGAGGCGTTGATCGTCGAGCTTTACTCGAAGTAATCACCGGAGCTCTGCATGGCAGTTTCGTCAACTAGCGTACTGCGGCCGCGCGGCCTCAGCGTCGAACAGCTCGGAGCCAATCGCGCCAAGGTGGTGGTCGAGCCGCTCGAGCGTGGCTTCGGCCATACCCTGGGCAACGCGCTGCGCCGCGTGCTGCTCTCCTCGATCCCCGGCAGCGCCATCGTCGAGGTCGAGATCGACGGCGTGCTGCACGAATACACCACGCTCGAGGGCCTGCAGGAGGACGTGATCGAAGTCCTGCTGAACCTCAAGGACGTGGCGATTCGCCAGCATACCGGCGACGAAGTCACCCTCACCCTGTCCAAGAAGGGCAAGGGCGTGGTCACGGCCGGCGACATCGTCGTCGACCACTCGGTGGAGATCATCAACCCCGAGCACGTGATCTGCCACCTGACCAAGGACATCGCGCTCAACATGCGCCTGAAGGTGCGTCGCGGCGTGGGTTACCAGCCGGCCAGCTCGCGCGTCCATCCGGACGACGAAGCGCGCCCGATCGGTCGCCTGCAGCTCGACGCCTCGTTTGCGCCGGTGCTGCGCGTGGCTTACGAAGTGGACGCCGCTCGTGTCGAGCAGCGCACCAACCTCGACAAGCTGGTGCTCGACATCGAGACCAACGGCACCATCGGCGCCGAGGACGCGGTGCGCAAGGCGGCCGAGATCATCAACGACCAGCTGTCGGTGTTCGGTGACTTCTCGCGTCGCGAGAGCGCCACCGACAAGGCCGAGAAGAGCGGTTTCGATCCGCTGCTGCTGCGTCCGATCGACGATCTGGAGCTCACCGTGCGTTCGGCGAACTGCCTGAAGGCCGAGAGCATCTACTACATCGGCGACCTGGTGCAGAAGACCGAGGTCGAGCTGCTGAAGACGCCGAACCTGGGCAAGAAGTCGCTCACCGAGATCAAGGACGTCCTTGGCTCGCGCGGCCTGGCCCTGGGCATGAAGCTGGAGAACTGGCCGCCGGCTGGTCTCTCGCACGGCATGCAACTTGGTTGATGTGATCGTCCCTGATCACTGCTGTAGCTGAATCTTGGCCAGAGCGTTTGTAGCGCTCTGGCCAAGCACCAAAAGCGGCCATCCATGGCCGCACTCCTCACAAGAGCTCTTGCTCCGATGGGGGATTTTAAAAAGAGCCTTGCTTCGACGAGGCCATAAAAGCGGGTAACCGCGGGGTGCTGGACACAAGTGCCAGCGCTTCATAACAACAGACCTGAAGAGAGTATTCGCCATGCGCCACATGAAATCCGGTCGCAAGCTCAACCGCACCAGCGCCCACCGTGAAGCGATGTTCAAGAACATGGCTTCGTCGCTGTTCAAGCACGAGCTGATCCGCACCACCCTGCCGAAGGCCAAGGAACTGCGCCGCGTCGCCGAGCCGCTGATCACCCTGGCCAAGACCGACGGCGTCGCCAACCGTCGCCTCGCCTTCGCGCGCCTGCGCGACAAGGAAGCGGTGGGCAAGCTGTTCGTCGAGCTGGGCCCGCGCTACCGCGAGCGTCCCGGCGGCTACCTGCGCATCCTGAAGTGCGGTTTCCGCGATGGCGACAACGCGCCGATGGCGTACGTCGAGCTGGTCGGTCGCCCGCAGACCGAAGCCGTCGACGCCGAGTAAGCGCCGCACATACGGACTTCCAGACGTCCGAACGAAAACCCCGGCCGGGCAACCTGTCGGGGTTTTTCGCGTCTGCGGCAAGTCGAGTCGCGGGCCGGTGCTGACAGGCCGCCGACAAGCGGGTAATGTCATCTCCCCGTTCCCTGCCGTGCCGTCCATGAACCCCCTGCGTTGGTCGTTTCGCGTCAGCCTCCTCGCCGGCTTCCTGGTCTGCACCGGCCTGATCGGTTTCGCGCTGTACGCACAGTACGAATTGCAGATGGATCCGTGCCCGCTGTGCATCCTGCAGCGCGTGGCGTTCATCGCGCTGGGTGTGGTGTTCCTGGTCGGTGGCCTGCATGCGCCGCGTGGCGGTGGACGCTGGGTGTACGTGGGGTTGCTGCTGTTGATCGCGCTGGTCGGCATCGGCATCGCCACGCGTCACCTGTGGATCCAGTCGCTGCCGCCCGGCCAGGTGCCGAGCTGTGGCGCCCCGCTCGGTTATCTGCTGGAAACCCGCGCCAGCAACGGCGGTCTGGCCGGCGTGCTGCTCAAGGTGCTTTCCGGTTCCGGCGAGTGCGCCGCGGTGCAGCCGATCCTGGGTCTGTCGATGCCGTGGTGGTCGCTGATCTGGTTTGTGTTGCTGGGCATCTGGGCCGTGCTGGCCGGTGCACGCCGTTCGACGGTGGCTCGGCGATGAGCGAGGTATCTGCAAACGTGTTTGCTTCGGACTGGACTCCATCGTCGTGGCAGAACCGCACGGCGCTGCAGCAGCCGCAATACGAGGATGCTGCCGAGCTGGCCCAGGCCACCGCGCAACTGGCCGGGCTGCCGCCGCTGGTGACCTCGTGGGAGGTGCTGGCGCTGAAGCAGGCGCTGGCCGAGGCGCAGGAAGGCCGGCGCTTCCTGCTGCAGGGCGGCGACTGCGCCGAGAGCTTCGCCGATTGCAGCAGTCCGATCATTTCCAACCGGCTCAAGGTGCTGCTGCAGATGAGCCTGGTGCTGGTGCACGGCCTGAAGAAGCCGGTGCTGCGCGTGGGGCGCTTCGCGGGCCAGTACGCCAAGCCGCGCTCGGCCGACAGCGAGACGCGCGACGGCGTGACGCTGCCCAGCTTCCGCGGTGACGTGGTCAACGGCCCCGAGTTCACCGTCGCGGCACGCCGCCCCGATCCGCAGCGGCTGATCAGTGCCCATGCGCATTCCGCGCTGACGATGAACTTCGTGCGTGCCCTGATCGACGGCGGCTTCGCCGACCTGCATCATCCGGAATACTGGGATCTGGCCTGGGTCGAGCACTCGCCGCTGGCCGCCGAGTACCGCCGCATGGTTGCCGGCATCGGCGACTCGCTGCGCTTCATGGAGACCCTGGCAGGGCCGATCGCCGGCTTCTCCAAGGTGGATTTCTTCACTTCGCACGAGGCGCTGCTGCTGCATTACGAGCAGGCCCTGACCCGCCAGGTGCCGCGGCACCCGGGCTGGTTCAACCTCTCCACCCACTTCCCGTGGATCGGCATGCGCACCGCGGCGCTGGACGGCGCGCATGTGGAATATTTCCGCGGCATCCGCAACCCGATCGCGGTGAAGGTCGGCCCCTCGGTGACGCCGGACCAGCTGCTGCCGCTGATCGACGCGCTGAATCCGCACGACGAACCAGGTCGGCTCACCCTGGTGCACCGCATGGGCAACGCGAAGATTGGCGCGGCGCTGCCTCCGCTGCTGCAGGCGGTGAGGCGCGATGGCCGTCGCGTGCTGTGGGTGGCCGATCCCATGCACGGCAACACCGAGAGCACCTCCAACGGCTACAAGACCCGCCGCTTCGACAACATCCGCGGCGAACTGGATCAGGCCTTCGATATCCACGCCGCCGCCGGCACGCGGCTGGGCGGCGTGCACCTGGAGCTTACCGGCGAGGACGTCACCGAATGTACCGGTGGTGCACGCGGCCTGTCCGAGGCCGACCTGGAGCGCGCCTACAAGTCGATGGTCGACCCGCGGCTCAACTACGAACAGTCGCTGGAGCTGGCGATGCTGATCGTGCGCAAATCGGCGGGTGGCATGGCCGCATGACACCATAGCCATGCGAACCCCGCAGGTGCGGCACGGTGTCGCGATCGCCGGAGCATAGTCCGGCGCGCCGCGGCGCGGCAGTGGATTTGCCTATACTCGGCAGATGGATCCGCACATGCCTCGCCTGACGCGTGACGTCGTCGGGCGGACCCTCCGGCGCCTGTCGTTCCTGGCACTTTCGTTGCTGCTGGCGCCCGCTTTTGCTGCCTCGCCTGCGGTGTCCTCATCGTCGGCCACGCCGCCGGTGCCCGACACCCTGCAGCAGCGCATCGCCGCGTGCACCGCCTGCCATGGCGTGCATGGCGAGGGTTCCCCCGGCAGTGGCTTCTTCCCGCGCCTCGCCGGCAAGCCGGCCGGCTATCTCGCGCGGCAGCTCGCGGATTTCCAGAACGGCCTGCGCAAATACGCGCCGATGGAATACACGGTCCGCGGGCTCGACCCGGCTTACCTGCGCGAGATCGCCGGATATTTCTCGGCGCAGCAGGTGCCGTACGCGCGTTCCAAGTTGCCGGCGTTGCCTGCTGCGACACTGCAGCGTGGCGAACAACTGGTGAGCGTGGGCGACCCCGCGCGTGGCGTTCCCGCCTGCGAACGTTGCCATGGCAGCCAGCTCACCGGTGTGGAGCCTGACATCCCCGGTCTGGTCGGCCTGCCTTACGACTACATCAGCGCCCAGCTCGGCGCCTGGCGCACGCACACCCGCGCCACCGTGGCGCCGGATTGCATGGCCGAGGTGGCCGGTCGCCTGAGCGAGTCCGACATCACTGCGGTGGCGGCCTGGCTGGCTGGCCGTGAACTTCCGGCCGACATGCACGCGCAACCGGCCGGCAGCGTGCAACCGCCGCTGCGCTGCGGCGTGCTGGCAGGCAACGGGGCAGGCACATGAGGCTGCTGCGCCGCGCCCTCATGGCCGTGGTGCTGCTGGCGTTTGCGCTGGCGGCGTGGTGGCTGCTCCGTCCGCTCGGCCATGCCCCAGTACCGCGCAGCGCCAGTGCGGTGGACGAGGCCACGCTGCGCGATCCGGTCCTGATCGCACGCGGCGCCTATCTCGCCACTGCCGGTGATTGCGCTGCCTGCCATACGGCGCAGGGTGGCCAGCCGTATGCCGGTGGGCGCCTGATCCCCACGCCGTTCGGCAATATCGCCGCGCCCAACCTCACGCCGGACCCGGCCACTGGCCTTGGCGAGTGGAGCTTCGAGGATTTCTGGCAGGCGCTGCATCGTGGCATCGGCCGGCAGCGCGAGCCGCTGTATCCCGCGTTTCCGTACACCTCGTACACCAGACTCACGCATGACGATGCGCTGGCGATCTACGCCTGGCTGCAATCGTTGCCGCCGGTACGTCGGCCTTCCGTGCCGAACCAGCTGGCGTTTCCCTACAGCCTGCGTCGCCTGCTGGTCGGGTGGCGCGCGCTGTATTTCCGCGAAGGCACGTACCGGCCCGATCCAAACCGCCCGGTCGCGTGGAATCGCGGCGCCTACCTGGTCGAGGGCCTGGGCCACTGCAACGAATGCCACGCGCCGCGCAATGCACTGGGTGCGATCGAGCGTGATCGCCACCTCGGCGGCGGCGAGATTCCCGCTCAATCCTGGTACGCGCCCGGCCTCGGCACGCAGGGCCACGGTGGCCTCGAAGCCTGGAGCGCGCAGCAGATCGTCGATGTGCTGAAGACCGGCCAGTCCGCCCGCGGCGTCGCCTTCGGACCGATGGCCGACGTGGTGCGGCAGAGCACCCAGCACCTGAGCGACGATGACCTGCACGCCATTGCTGACTATCTTGTCGCGTTGCCGCGGCGTCCGGCGCCACCCGCTCCGCCGGCACTGTTCGACGCCGAGCGCCTGGCGAAGCAGGGCGGTGTGCTCTACCGGCAACGCTGCGCCGACTGCCACGGCGCCGACGGTCGCGGCGTGCCCGGTATCTATCCGCCGCTGGACGGCAACGCCTCGACAACCGAACCCGGTGGCATCAATGCGATCCGGGTGGTGCTGCTCGGCGGCTTTGCACCCAGCACCGCCGTGCACCCGCGCCCGTACTCCATGCCACCCTACGCGCAGCAGCTCGACGACACCGACGTCGCCAGCGTGGTCAGCTACATCCGCCGCGCCTGGAGCAATCGCGCCAGCGCGGTGAGCCCGCAGGACGTGAGCCGCTATCGCCATACGCCGGTGGACTGAGCACGCCCCCGGCGAGTTTGCTCAGCACATGAGATTCGTGTGCGACGCGGTTCCGGCGCCAGGCGGCGAATGGCGAGCCGCGCGGCGTGCCGGACCAGTCGGGGCTCCCCGAAACCATGGCGTGGCCAGCCTTCCCATCCGGCGTCACGTTGTCGCCCGCATAGTCGCCTGCGATTGCGGCATTTGAAGTCCGCATGCACGCGCAACACCGCGCCAGGCAGGTACTGATGGATGCAACCACCGGCCACGCTGGAGCAGGTTGCGGCAGGCATATCGACCGGCGGAAGCCCCCACCCCCAACCATCCCCGGTACGCGGGGGGAATGGCGTCTGTCGCAAATGTGGCCCCTCACCCCTTCCCACGCCCATGCGAGGAAAGGGAGAAGAGCGTGCCCAATTCGCGCCACAACCCGATATCCCAATGCCCCCGCGCCTGCCCCGACGGCGATGGCAGCACGAACACCCGTGCGCTGCCGATGCATTCGTCCTGCAGGCCGTAATCGACGGCGCGACCCAGTGCGGCGCGTGCGGCGTTCTTGCTGGTGAAGGCGAGCAGGCGCGGTGCGCAGCGCTCGATCTTCGCGCGCAGCGCAGGCACGTCGAAGGCGCCGGGCGGCAGCTCGTCGTCGTTGCCGCTGTGAAGTTTGGCGAGGTCGGTGAGGCCGATGCCGAACTGCGGCAGCAGCGGGAATTCGGCGGGCGCGAGCAGGCGTGGGGTCAGGCCGGCCTCGTGCAGCGCACGCCAGAACAGGTTGCCGGGATGCGCGTAGTAGGCGTGTTCGGCGGCGGAGCGCCTGCCCGCCGCGGTGCCGCAGAACACCAGGGCGAGACCGGGCTGCAGCACGTCGGGCAGGACGTGGCGGTCAGCCTTGCGCGCCATCGTCCAGCAGGAAATCGGTGAACTGGAAACGGCCATCGCGCAGCACCGATTCGCCGCGCTTGAGCCTGATCGCCTGCTTGAACAGCGGGCCGCCGAAACTCAGGGTGTGGAATTCGCCACGCTCGCCGCAGGGATCGACGCCAGCCGGCAGTGCGTCAAGCAGTGCTGCGTCGTAGGCGCGGCCGCAATGGCCCGCATCGAGCTGTTGCGTATCCACGCAGCACAGCATGGCGCGGTGGCCCTCGGCCACGAAGCGGCGCGACAGCGCGGCGGTGTCCTCGCCCCACAGCGGGAACACCGCGCGCCAGTTGTCGCGGCCGAGCTGGCGCACGCGGTAGTCGCGCACGTCTTCCAGGAACAGGTCGCCGAACGCGCAGTGGCGGATGCCGGGCCAGCGCCTGCGCGCCTCGGCCAGCGCCTGTACGTGCGCCGCCTCGTAGGCTTCGTTGCTGCCGGGCCAGTCCAGCAGCACCTCGACCAGCGGCAGGCCGAGCGCTTCCACCTGGGCCTTCAGCACGTCCTGCCGCACGCCGTGCATAGCGATGCGCTGGTAGCTGCGGTTGATCGTGGTGAGCAGGCCGGCCACCCGCCAGTGCGGATCGGCGCGCAGGCGCTGCAAGGCCATCAGGCAGTCCTTGCCGCCGCTCCAGGCGAGCAGGATGGGTGTGGGGGCGTCGCTCATGGTGCGAAGGGTTCCAGGGTGATGGCTGATCGCCAGTCCAGCGTGGCATGCAGACGCTGCTGCGGATCGAGCCGGAAGTCCAGCGCCAGGCCCAGCGCCTGGGCGGCGGCGGCGGTGAGCGCCAGGCCCAGCCCGGCGTGGCCGGCGTGCGGCAACTGCTTGCGCCAGAAGCGCTGGCCGAAGCTGGCGAGATCCGCGTCGCCGAGGCCGGGTGCGGCGTTGTCGATGGCGAGGCCGTGTGCATCGACGCGCAGACGCACGGTGTCGCCCGCGGGCGCGTAGGCGCAGGCATTGCCGAGCAGGTTGCCCACGATCACTTCCAGCAGTGCGGGGTCGGTGTGCAGACCTTCCGGCAGCGTGCCCTCGCTCCGCAGCATGAGGCCGCGCGCCGTGGCCGTGGCGTGCTGGCGTTGCAGCTGGCGTTCCAGCCACGGCGCCAGCGCCAGTGCCTGCCACTGCGGCCGTTCCAGTCCGGACTGCAGGCGGGTGAGCAGCAGCAGGGCGGTGACGGTGGCTTCCAGCTCGGCGCCGATGCTGCCGATTTCGGCGAGCAGTTCAGGCGTGCTGCGGCCGCTGGGATAGCGCGACTCCACCTCGGCCAGCGCGCGCAGTTCGGCGAGCCGGGTACGCGTCTCGTGGGCCAGGCCGCTGGCGAACTGGCGCTCGCGGGCGAGACCGTCGTCCATGCGGCCGAGCACGTCGTTGAAACGCGCCACCAGCGGGTCGAGTTCCTTCAGGCCGATCGCGGCGAGTCGCTGGCCGGGCGCGTTGGGACCGATGCCGCGCATGCGGTCCACCAGCGCGCCGATCGGGCGCAGGCCGCGCCGTACCACCAGCGGCACTGCGATCAAGGCGATGGCGGCGGCCAGCAGCGGGCCCAGTGCGAGAATCCAGTCGATCGCCAGCATCAGTTGGTCGAGCGAATGGCGGTCCTGCACGAACAGCAGTTGGCAGCTGGCAGTCGCCGTCGGGCCGGCGGCGGGGCCGGCAATGGAGTTCCCGCCGGTCGGGCGGGGGAAGCTCAGCCGTACCGAGTCCAGGTGATGTTCGTGGTGGCCGAGCCGGGCGAAACGCGGCTGCGGGCCCACGTCGTCGGGCCAGCCTTGCGGCACGGCGGGTGGCGGCGGGTCGCTGCGCTGCGTCGCGGCACCGTCGCAGCGCAGTTCGTACCAGCTGTCGCCGCCCGGGAGCCCCCTGACGGCGTGACCGGCGGCCCCCTCCTCCAGTGCAGCCATGTTGCCCAGTGCGCGGGCCTGGCTGAGCAGGCCACGATGGAAGTGGCTGGCCAGTTCATGGTCGATGCGCCAGTCCATCAGTTTCGCGCCGCCGCCCAGCACCAGCAGGCAGACGATGGCCAGCAGCACGGTGACGCGGGCGGAGAGCGAGGCCGGCTTCACGGGATCAGATAGCCTGCGCCGCGGCGCGTCTCGATCAGGCTCGGCACGCCGGCGGCATCCAGCTTGCGGCGCAGGCCGAACACCAGCACCTCGACGCTGCGGTCGGAGGCTTCGCTGTCGCTGCCGGCGGTGCGCTCAAGGATTTCCTGGCGACTGAACGCGCGTCCGCGATGGCGCAGCAGCAGGCCCAGCACGGCGAACTCGCGCGGGGTCAGCGCCAGCGGCCGGTCGCCCACGCTCACGCTGTGCGAACGCGGGTCCCAGGACAGCGTGCCATGGCTGAGCACCGTGGGCTGCGCCTGCTGCGGGCGGCGCGCCAGCGCATGCAGGCGGGCCACCAGCTCGTCGAAGGCAAAGGGCTTGACCAGATAGTCGTCGGCACCGGCGTTCAGCGCCTCGATGCGGTCGGGCACCTGGTCGCGGGCGGACAGCACCAGCACGCGTGGCCGCCGGCCGCCGGCGGGCAGGCTGCGCAGCACGCCGATCCCGTCCAGCCGGGGCAGCATCAGGTCCAGCACCACCAGTTCGTAGTCGTAGCCGGCGAGGAAACCGCAAGCCTCTACGCCGTCGCCGGCCGCGTCCACGGTGAAGCCGGCGCCCGCGAGGCCGTGGCGCAGGGTCTGGCGCAAGCGTTCGGAATCCTCCACCAGCAGCAATTTCATGCTGTTTCCCTTGTCCAAGCCATGGGCGGGTGTCGCCCATTGTCGCCGGGTCGGCTTAGCAAAGCATTCGCCCCCTTGCGGCCACCATCCATGGCAGCGCCCTTCGGGCCGTCGCTCCGCGACGTCAAAAATCGCTCCAGGCGATTTTTTGCACCGTGCACCGCGCATCGACAGTCGGCGCGGGCAACCGCTATAAAGACTGCCTGTCCGGGGAGTTGGCTGTGAGTGAAGAAATACTGATCAACGTGACCCCGCGCGAAACACGGGTGGGCGTGGTCGAGAACGGCATGCTGCAGGAAGTGCATGTCGAGCGCGCGTCGAAGCGCGGCTACGTGGGCAACATCTACAAGGGCCGGGTGCAGCGGGTGATGCCGGGCATGCAGGCCGCGTTCGTGGAGATCGGGCTGGGCCGCGCGGCCTTCCTGCACGCCTCGGACATCGTGCGTCCGCCGGTCGCCGAGGGCGCCGAGCCGGCCAATGGCCATGCCAACGGTCACACGCCGTCGATCAGCGAACTGGTGCACGAGGGCCAGGAGATCGTGGTGCAGGTGGTGAAGGACCCGATCGGCAGCAAGGGCGCGCGGTTGTCGGCGCACCTGTCGATCCCCTCGCGCTACCTGGTGCTGCTGCCGCATGCGCACACCCTGGGCATTTCCGCGCGCATCGAGGACGAGCCCGAGCGCACGCGCCTGCGCGAGGTGATGGGCGCCCTGGTCGGCGAGCAGGCGCTGGGCTACATCGTGCGCACCAACGCGGAGGGGCAGAGCGCCGAGTCGCTGGCCTTCGACGTGACCTACCTCGGCAAGGTGTGGCGCGTGGTGCAGGAAAACATCGCCAGGGCCAAGGTGGGCGAGCGGGTGTACGAAGAGCTCTCGCTGCCGCTGCGCAGCCTGCGCGACATGCTCACCGACGACATCGAGAAGGTGCGCGTGGATTCGCGCGAGACCTTCGAGAAGGTGGTGAAGTTCGTGCACAAGTTCATGCCCAGCCTGGACGACCGGGTGGAGCATTACGACGGCGAGCGGCCGATCTTCGACCTGTACAGCGTGGAGGACGAGATCCAGCACGCGCTGCGGAAGGAAGTGCCGCTGAAATCGGGCGGCTACCTGGTGGTCGACCAGACCGAGGCGATGACCACCATCGACGTCAACACCGGTGCCTACCTCGGCACGCGCAACCTGGAGGAAACCGTCTACCGCACCAACCTGGAGGCGGCGCAGGCGGCGGCACGCCAGCTCCGGCTGCGCAACCTCGGCGGCATCATCATCATCGACTTCATCGACATGGTCGACGAGGAGCACAAGCGCCAGGTGCTGCGCATGCTGGCCAAGGGCCTGGCCCGCGACCACGCCAAGACCACGGTGTACCCGATGTCCTCGCTGGGCCTGGTCGAGATGACCCGCAAGCGCACCACCGAGAGTCTGGAGCGCCAGTTGTGCGAACCGTGCCCGGCCTGCAGCGGGCGCGGCACGCTGAAGACCGCCGAGACGGTGACCTACGAGATCTTCCGCGAGATCACCCGCGCGGTGCGCCAGTTCAACGCCGAGAAACTGCTGGTGATGGCCAGCCCCGCCGTGGTCGGCCGCATCCTCGAGGAGGAATCCGCCGCGGTGGCCGAACTGGAGGAGTTCATCTCCAAGAGCATACGCTTCCAGGCAGAGGAACATTATTCGCAGGAACAGTTTGATGTGGTTCTGCTGTAAACCGGCTCGCACCGCGGTCGCACGTCGATGAATTCCGCCTGGCAGCGCCGGCTGCACCTGGGCGCGCGCGCGCTGGGCTGGATAGCCGGTATCGCGGTGATCGTGCTGGCGGTGCTGATGGCGCTGGCGCAGCTGCTGCTGCCGCTGCTGGCGCGGCATCCCGAGTGGGTGGCGCGCGAGCTCTCGGCGAAACTGCAGCGCCCGGTGAGTTTCGCCTCGCTCGAAGGCCACTGGACCGGCTCCGGCCCGCTGTTCGTGCTGCACGACGTCACCGTGGGCGTGCCGCCGGGCGAGGCGGGGACACCGATCGAGATACCTGAGTCCGAGCTGCGGCTGGATTTCGGCGGCTGGCTGCCCACGCGGCACCTGGTGAACCTGCGCACGCGCGGCCTGCAGCTGGACCTGAGCCGCGACGCGGATGGCCGCTGGCACGTCAATGGCCTCGGCACCGGCAACGGTTCCGAACAGCGGCCCGGCTTCAGCCGGCTGTCGGTGGCGCTGTGGCTGGACAACCTGCAGCTGAACATCACCGACGCGGCCAGCGGCAAGCACTACAGCCTGATCGCCGACCAGCTGCGGCTGAGCCGGCAGGGCAGCCATATCCGGGTGGGCGCGCTGCTGCGCCGCGAAGGGGTGTCGGGCGTGGTGCGCGGCGCGGGACGCTTTCGCGACGATGGCAGCAGCGGGCGGCTGTGGCTGTCCGGCCAGCAGGTCGATCTGGCGGCACTGCTGGCTGGCGTGGACCTGGGCGGCTATGCCGTGCAGGGAGGGCGTGGCGACGTGGCCGCGTGGCTGGACTGGAAGCAGGGCAGGGTGGTGCGCAATTTCACCCGCCTCGACCTCGATGGCCTGCGCATCGCCGGGGCGAACGGCCAGGTCGAGGTGCCCGCGCTGCGTGGCGAGGCCGAGCTCAGCCGCAGTGCCGACGGTTACGAGCTGCGCTGGGCCGGCGACGACCAGGGTGCGCTCGCGGTCTGGCTGCACCATCCCGGTACGCCGCAGTTCGCCGTGCAGGCGGCGGCGCGCGACCTGCAACTGGCGCCGCTGTTGCCGTGGCTTGGCCTGGTGCCGAAGCTGCCGCCCGCGCTGGCGACGTGGCTGGGTGAGGGGCGCCCGCACGGCAAGCTGGATAACGTGGCGCTGGCCTGGGCGCAGGCCGGCGGCCTCGAGCGGATGGCCGCCACGTTCAGTGACCTGGGCATCGATCCGGCCGGCAAGCTGCCCGGCGTGGACGGCCTCGCCGGCACCTTGCGCGGCGACGGCGAGGCGGTGTCGCTGGACCTGCCCGCGCAGGCCGCCACGGTGCGCGCGCCGCATACCTTCCGCCAGCCGTTCGTGATGTCGAAGCTGGCCGGTACGCTGGCGTTCTGGCACGCGGACGGCGACTGGCATCTGGGCATCGATCCGCTGGACTTCGAGGGCCAGGGCTATGGTGGCCAGCTGCGCGGCGAGATCGACCTGCACGACGCCGGCGGCCCGCCATTCCTCGATCTGTATGCCGACCTGGCCCATGGCGAGGTCACCGCCGCCAAGCTGTTCTGGCCGGTCAGCGTGATGCCGCCGTCTGCGGTGGAATGGCTGGATCGCGCACTGGTGAGCGGCGACATCAACCATGGCGAGGTGCTGGTGCGCGGCGACCTCAAGGACTGGCCGTTCCACCACAATGAGGGTCGCTTCGAGGCGCGCGCCGAGATCAGCAACCTGGCCTTCCGCTACGCGTCGGACTGGCCTGAGGCCACCGGCATCCATGCCATCGCCAGCTTCATCAACAGCGGCATGCTGGTGCAGGCCGACGGCGGGTCTTCGCTGGGCGTGAAGGCGGACAAGGTGGTGGCACTGATCCCCGAGTTCTCCAATGGCACGCTCGACCTCAACGTCGACGGCACCGGCAGTGGCGCCAACCTGCTCGGCTTCGTGCTGAAGAGCCCGATCGCCAGCCGGCAGGCCGACCAGCTGTCCAGGCTGAAGCTGGGCGGCAACGGCAGCTTCGATTTCCATCTCTCGCTGCCGCTGGGTGCACCGGAAAACTTCATCCTCGCCGGCAATGCCCAGTTGCAGGGCGTGGATGTGAGCGAGGCGGACTGGAACCTCAAGCTGGACCAGCTCAGCGGCCCGGCCACCTTCGACGGCCGCGGCTTCCACGCCGGTCCGTTGAGCGGCACCGCCCATGGCCAGCCGTCCACCCTGGACCTGGCGATCGCCGGCGCCACCGGCGACCCTGCCACGGTGCTGGCGGCCACGCTCAGCGGCAACTACAGCCTCGCCGACCTCACCGAGGGTTACCCCGCGCTGGACTGGCTCGATCCGCTGGGCAGCGGGCGCAGCCCCTTCAACATCGGCTTCAGCCTCACCGAGCCGGCAGGCGGCGGGGCGCTGGTGCAGACCCTGACCATGGACTCCACCCTGGTCGGCATGACGCTGGACGTGCCGGTGCCGCTGAAGAAGCCCGCCGACGCCAGCCTCCCGTTGCACCTCGTGCTGACCCTGCCGCTGCAAGGTGCCGACCTCAAGGTGGCGCTCGGCGAGGAGGCACGCGGTCACCTGCGTCTGGCCGCCGCCGACAAGCCGCTGGCCGGCACGCTGGCGTTCGGTGCGCAGATGCCGACGGAGCTGCCGGCGCAGGGGCTGCGCATCCGTGGCCACGCGGCGAAGCTGGATGTCACCGGCTGGGTGCAGCAGGCGATCGCGCTGGCCGCGGGCGGCAATGGCGCTGCGGGCAATCCGGGCGGCACGGGCAGCACAGGCAACGCGAACAACACGGACAACACGGACAACGGCCCCACGCTGGAAAGCGTGGACGTGGGCACCGATCACGCCGAATGGTTCGGTCGTCCGCTCGGTGCGATGACCCTGCAGGCCACGCCCGCAGTCGACAACCTGCAGGTGGACGTCAACGGTCCGGCGATGGCAGGGCGCTTCAACGTGCCCACCAGGGAGCTGGACAAGCGCGGCATCACCGTGCGCCTCACCCACCTGCACTGGCCGGGCAACCCGCCTGCGCCTGCCGGCAAGGCGGCCGCCAGCCAGCCGGAGGAGAATCCCGCGAACACCGGCATCAACCCTGCCGCGCTGCCGCCGTTCCACCTGTGGGTGGGCGAGCTGAGTTTCGGTGACGCGAAGCTGGGCGAGGCGCGGTTGGAGACCTGGCCCACCGCGCAGGGCATGCACATCGACCAGTTGCGCGCGCTGTCGCCCAGCGTGCAGATCACCGGCAACGGTGACTGGAACGGCACGCCCACCGACAGCCACACCCGCATGCGCATCAACTTCGCCGCCGACGACCTTGGCAGGATGCTCACCGCGTTCGGCTACACCGGCCTCGTCAACGGCGGCAAGACGGAAGACCGGCTGGACGCCAGCTGGCCCGGCGCGCCTTCCGCCTTCAGCCTCGCCAACGCCACCGGCACGCTGGCCATCGACGTCAGCGATGGCCGCATTCCCGAGGTGGCGCCGGGCGTGGGGCGGTTGTTCGGCCTCATCTCGCTGGCCGAACTGCCGCGCCGCCTGACGCTGGACTTCGGCGACGTGTTCGGCAAGGGCCTGGGCTTCGATTCGATCAAGGGCGATTTCCAGCTCGCCGACGGCAACGCCACCACCAGCAACCTGGCCATCAAGGGGCCGGCGGTGCAGATCAGCATCAGCGGCCGCACCGGCCTGCGCGCCAAGGACTACGACCAGTACGTGCAGGCGACCCCGCACATCGGCAACAGCCTGCCGGTGATCGGGGCCGTGGTGGGCGGCCCGGTGGGCGCTGCCGCCGGCCTCGCCGTGCAGGGCCTGCTGGGCAAAGGCCTGAACAAGCTCGTCAGCACGCGTTATCGCTACCACGTCACTGGCAGTTGGGACAAACCGGTGATGACCCTGGTGGAGAAGAACGAAGTGCCGGCGGCTTCCGCCACGATCACCAAGCCGCCCTTGCTGCCCGCCACGTCGTCGTCCAGCCCGGTCATCACAATGCCGCTGCGCGAGCTGCCGGTACTGCCTGCCTCGGCTTCCTCGACGGAGCATTGAGCGCGCCGGCTTTGATTTCGAGGGGTTCGCCCCCATCCTTTCCCGTCCAGACCCCAAGAACGACGACGCATGGATTCCCCGATTGCCCAGGCCCAGAACCGGTTGCTGACCCCCGGCGGACTCGCCACCGGCGACCTCGAGCGCGTGTTTTCGCAGCTGATGGGGCCGTCCATCGACGCGGCCGACCTCTACTTCCAGCATTCGCGCAGCGAGTCGTGGACGCTGGAGGAGGGCATCGTCAAGGACGGCAGCCACTCGATCGAGCAGGGCGTGGGCGTGCGCGCGATCTCCGGCGAGAAGACCGGCTTCGCCTATTCCGACGAGATCGTGCTGCCGCAGTTGCTGGAAGCCTCGAAAGCCGCGCGCGCGATCGCGCAGGATGGCCGCGGCGCCGGCCAGCCGCTGGCGCTGGGCAACACGCGGCAGCTGTATCCCGCGATCGACCCGGTGGAAAGCCTGCCCAACCCCGACAAGATCGCCCTGCTGCGCGAGGTGGATGCCTACGCGCGCTCGCGCGACCCGCGCATCACCCAGGTCATCGTGAGCATCGCCGCCACCATCGACACCGTGCTGATCGCCGCCTCCGACGGCACGCTGGCCGCCGACGTACGCCCGCTGGTGCGCCTCAACGTGCAGGTGATCGCCGAGGCCAATGGCCGCCGCGAGCAGGGCTATGCCGGCGGCGGCGGCCGTTACGGCTATCGCGAGCTGATCGAGAACGGCCGCGCGCTGGCCTTCGCCGACGAGGCGGTGCGCCAGGCGCTGGTAAACCTCGATTCCGTCGACGCGCCTGCGGGCCAGATGACGGTGGTGCTCGGCCCCGGCTGGCCCGGCGTGCTGCTGCACGAGGCGATCGGCCACGGCCTGGAAGGCGACTTCAACCGCAAGGGCAGCTCCGCCTTCGCCGGCCGGCTGGGCCAGCGCGTGGCCGCGCCCGGCGTCACCGTGGTCGACGACGGCACGCTGCCCGGCCGCCGCGGTTCGCTCAGCGTGGACGACGAAGGCACGCCGACGAACTGCACCGTGCTGATCGAGGACGGCATCCTCAAGGGCTACATGCAGGACAAGCTCAACGCGCGCCTGATGGGCATGGCGCCCACCGGCAACGGCCGCCGCGAATCCTTCACCGCGTTGCCGATGCCGCGCATGACCAACACCTACATGCGCAGCGGCAGCCATGATCCGGAGGAAATCATCCGCTCGGTGAAGAAGGGCCTCTACGCGCCCAACTTCGGCGGCGGCCAGGTCGACATCACCAACGGCAAGTTCGTGTTCTCCGCCAGCGAGGCCTACCTGATCGAGGACGGCAAGATCACCGCCCCGGTGAAAGGCGCCACCCTGATCGGCAGCGGCCCCGACGTGCTCACCCGCGTCTCCATGATCGGCAACGACATGAAGCTGGACGAGGGCGTAGGCGTCTGCGGCAAGGACGGCCAGAGCGTGCCGGTAGGGGTAGGTCAGCCCACGCTGAAGATCGACGCGATGACGGTGGGCGGGACCGCGGCGTAACGCTTGAAGCAAGTGGCCGCTGCCGCAGTGAGTGGCAGCTTGCCGCGGCGTGCCGAGCGGTCCGCTTGACCGGACAGTCAGGCTGCGAATACCTCCGAAACAGCCTACGGCAGATGCTGTTTTGCCGCGTCGCGCGTACTTCTGGCTGTTCTCACCTGGGTTTGAAACGTCGCTACTGCAGTTTGCTGTTCTGCAGGATCCTTTGCGCTTCCGTAAGACTGGGCAAAAACCAGATAGATTTTGCCGAACATCTCCTCGAACCCATCGTCGACAAGCTGAAGTTCTGTTTTCGCAGTCATGGGTTGTTCCTCGTTGGTGACGCAAGAATCGAGGTCCGGCGCTGGAGTCGGGCGGTGCCGGGGTGCGCCGGGCTGCGCGCCTTGGACGAATTGCTAGGCGCTTGTCTGTTCAATCCCGTATCGCATTGCCTCCACAAGGACATCGACATCTATATTTCTTAGTGTCCTGAACTTGATGCAATACCCTGTCACGCTTGCCTGGCCGATTTTTTTTCCATATTTCTCGGCCAGGTACTTCTTGTCTTTTATTCCCATGATGTAGACGGAGATTCCTGCCGTGTTTGCGCTGGTGCCGATCTGATAGAACTCCCTGGTTTTCCCATCGGCATAGCTTAAAGTCTGCACTCCATAACCTATATTGGGGTTGGACACCACCCGGCCGCTCTCGTCCCTGCCATCAAGGAACCACAATTTGCAGCCCGGCATCATTCCCAGAATGATGTCGTGAAGCGCTTGCATGTCACTTCGCTTTGGCTCTGGCTGAGCAGCGATATGGTCTTTGATTTGGTTGTGCACGTTCATATGAAGGTCTGCTGCTTGATCACTTGCCTGCAGAATCCGAGCGCTTGACGCCAGAAATCAGCGGCGCGACCCGCGTAGCGGGTTGACGTCCACTGGATTGAGTTGTTAGCCATCATTTGCTTGGATACGCGGCTGGAATAAAGAGTCCGCAGGCGTTGCACGCCACGCCACACTGACTTTCGTCAATATCCATTATTCCAATATCACAACCTGGGCACGGCTGACCGGACATTTGACACGGAGAACCCGACACGAACGGCGGCTTCTCAACATTTACAACCGCCGATGCGATGGCATGAACGTTTGTACTGTTAATCTGGCCAATAAGTATGGAAAAGTACGATTGCAAAATATCCTTAATGTGCTCCAGTTCAGACGACCTTTCGGTTTGCCTTGCAAGTAGCGCGTCAAGCTTTTCCTCCAACACGCTAAATTGTGGATCTACATCGCGAGACTGAACTGAGACTTGTCCGTACCACCAGTCACGCATTTCGCGAATTTCTTTTTGCTTTATGGGGTTATCACCAAAATCAGAATGACACTTTGCGCACAAAGGAGCAGCATTGTCCAATGTATCTGATCCGCCGCTAGCTTGAGGAGCTATATGATGAATCTCGACTCCGATTGCTTGGCACCGGCAACACCGAAAGGCGGCCATGTGCTTCACCTTGAGCTTCAGATGTTCAGAAAATGGCATGAGTAAACTCAGATAGCTAACGTTGGAGTTAAGCACCGGCGAAGCCGTCCGCCTTGAACGAAATGTTAGGAGCCTGCCTGTTGCCCGACCGATAGCGAGGGTGGAACAACGGTGAGTGCACCATTGCCGTGTGACTAGATAAAGAGAGCAAGAAGCTGGCAAAGAAAGCTGATAGCAATGAGGGCCATGCCAGCGGTTTTAATACGATCGCGCCTTGTCCCTTTGGCTGCAATTTCTGCGAGGATTTTTCCGCCGGCGTCTGGATAGAAAGGGAGGCCTGGGCCTGCTTGCCTACCCACATACCAAAAAATGGTGGCCCCGGCGAACCCCGCAGCTAGCCCAGAAGCATTAAGTAAACCGGAGCAGGTCATAGCGGTCTCCTAGCGCTGGAGTTAAGCGGCGCGCGGTACACGCATCCGCTTGGACGAGATGTTAGGTCTGCTTAGTTCACGCATTGAGTGACCGTCCCGTGTCCGGTTGGCTCGAAACAACCGCTGAACGCGCTGGCGCATTGGTTGCCCTTGGAGGACTCTACACACTCGCTCTGACAGTCGCGTGAGCTTTTACAAGTTTTGCCACCGTCGGTGGTTTGGAGCAAGCAATACTTTGTGACGTTTTGTGGCCCGGCGAAGATCCATTCACCACCCCGAGCCACGCACGCGGCCTCCGTCTTCGGCAAGGGGAGTTTTTTGACCGATACTTCGCCTGCAGAAACGCAAGCACAGAGCATGCAACTGAGCAGAAGGAGCAGCTTGCCAAATCTCATGTCTCCACACCTAACTCAAATTCGGTTGTTGAATGAAGCCTAATCCCGCAGCCTAACCCGACAAATCGTGCTGGGGCTGCTGGGAACTTCCCATGCAAATCAACGAATTCTCCTGGTCGCGCCGTCCATGCCTGCAGTCTGATCCTGCAACCTTTCCCGGAGGTGGTGCCCTTGCGGCGATCGTCTCACCCGGGGCTGGCCCCGGCAAGCAGAGACATATGTGCGAGCGCGTTGATGGTCTTGGCACGGTGTAGTGGATTGTGGCGACCCACCCATGGCTTGCACGGGGGGCGCTCCCCGGGCTCTCGCCCTGCGCACTCTGGTAGTGGCGGTTGTGGATGCGGCGATGCCGCTGGTTTCCCGCAGGCCTCAAGCGGGTAGAGCGCCAAGCCTGTAAAATGCTCGCCTCGCATGGGCGCCGGCCCGTCAAGGATTGTTGCTGACATGAAGACCATCGAAGGCGATTTCGCCACGCCCAAGGGCCGTTTTGCCATCGTCGCGGGCCGTTTCAACGGTTTCGTCGTGGAACCGCTGGTGGCCGGTGCGCGTGATGCGCTGCTGCGCCATGGCGTGAAGGACGACGCGGTCGACCTGGTCCGCGTGCCGGGCGCGTGGGAGATCGCGCTGGCCGCGCACAAGCTGGCGACCTCGGGCAAGTACGCGGCGGTGATCGCGCTGGGTGCGGTGATCCGCGGTTCCACGCCGCACTTCGACTACGTGGCCGGCGAATGCGCCAAGGGCCTGGCCAGGGCCGCGCTGGATTCGGGCGTGCCGGTGGCGTTCGGCGTGCTGACCACCGACAGCATCGAGCAGGCGATCGAGCGCTCCGGCACCAAGGCCGGCAACAAGGGCGCCGACGCGGCCATCGCCGCGCTGGAGATGGTCAACCTGTACGGCCAGCTGTGATGCACGCGCGTCCCGAAGGGATTGATTTGGCTGCGCGCTCGCGCGCCCGCCGCCGTGCGTTGCAGGCGCTGTACGCCTGGCAGCTTTCCGGCAGCCACATGAACGCGGTGATCGAGCAGTTTCGCCACGAGCAGGACATGGAAGTGGCCGACCTCGACTACTTCGAGGACCTGCTGCACGGCGTGGAGCAGCATGTCGCCGAACTCGACGCTTCGCTGCGCCCGTACCTCGACCGCGAGGTGGCCGAGGTCGATCCGATCGAGCGCGCCGCGCTGCGCCTCGCCGCCTACGAACTGAAGCACCGTCCCGACGTGCCGTACCGCGTGGTGATCAACGAGGCGATCGAAGTCACCAAGCGCTTCGGCGCCGACCACGGCCACAGTTACGTCAACGGTGTGCTGGACAAGCTGGCCGCCGAACTGCGCGCGGTCGAAAAGCGCGGCTGATGGACGCCGGCGCCCGGGCGGAAGAACGGGTGCCGGTGCTGGAAACCGCGCGCTTGCGCCTGCGCGCCCACCGTCCCGAAGACCATGCCGGCTGCACCGCGCTGTGGGCCGATCCGGCGGTGGTGCGCTATATCGGCGGCCGCCCGTTCACTGCCGAGGAAACCTGGCGCCGCATGCTGGCCTCGCGCGGGCTGTGGGGCATGCTCGGCTACGGTTATTGGGCCGTCGAGGAAAAGGCCAGCGGGCGCTACGTCGGCGATATCGGCTTTGGCGACTTCCGCCGCGAGATCGAGCCCTCGTTGGTGGACATGCTGGAGTTCGGCTGGGTGCTGTCGCCCGAAGTGCATGGCCGCGGCTATGCGAGCGAGGCGGTCGCCGCGGCCACCGTCTGGGCCGACGTACACCTGCCTGGCATGCGGGCGGTGTGCCTGATCAACGAGGACAACGCCGCCTCCATCCGCGTGGCCGCGAAGGCCGGTTTCCGCGAATGGCAACGCACCACCTACCACGGCGAACCGGCGCTGGTGTTCACGCGCTGATTCACTGCGCCGGGCAGTCGCGGCTGTTGTCGGCGATGCCGCTGATCAGCCAGCGTCCATCCACCCGCGCCAGGTTGAACACGTCGGTGCCGCAGTGGTGCGGCTTGCCGTCGAGCAGGAAGACGTAGGGCGCCCACACCACGGCGAGGTCGTCGTCGACGCGCACCTGCGGGTCGTGGATGCGTTCCTCGATGCGTGCCTTGCCCGGCTTCACGTGGTCGATGAAGTCGCCCAGCGCGAGCTGTTCCGGCTTGCCGTGGCGCATCAGCGTGGCCATGCCCGCGGGCAGCACCTGCGCGCGCATGCCGGCCTGGTCGTAGCGCGACATCGCCGTGAAGAAGGACTGGACTGGCGCCAGCACGGCCGCGTCGCCGGTTGCGGATGGCATTGGCGCAGCCAGCGCAGGCGCGGCGGCGAGGAGGGCGAGCGAAAGGACGGCGGGGCGGAAACGGGTGCAGCGCATGGCAGCAAGCTCCGGCAGGGAAACGGCGCCAGCCTCGCACGCATCCGGCTCCGGCGCATGCGCCGCAGGTCATAGGCTTGCGTCGCGCGCGCGCGGATGCTCTGCTCTGTGGCCGTCCCTGCCGCAGGACCGCCATGGAATTCCGCCTGATCGACCGCATCCGCGAGCGCACCGCGCAGGAGCGCGAGGACGTGCGCCTGGGCATCGGCGACGACGCCGCACTGTTGGCCGTGCCCACGGGGCAGGAGCTGGCAGTGGCGATCGACACCCTGGTCGAGGGCGTGCATTTCCCGGCAGGCACCGCGCCGGCCGACATCGGCTGGAAGGCGCTGGCGGTGAATCTGTCCGATCTTGCCGCGATGGGCGCCACACCGGCATGGGCGCTGCTGGCGCTGACCCTGCCACAGCCCGATGCGGCTTTCGTCGACGGCCTGGCCGACGGCTTCGCGCAACTGGCGGGGCAGCACCGGCTGGCCCTGGTGGGTGGCGACACCACGCGTGGCCCGCTCACGCTCAGCGTGGCCGTGCACGGCTTCGTGCCGCCAGGGCAGGCACTGACGCGCGCCGGCGCACGCGTGGGCGACGCGGTGCTGGTCACCGGCACGCTGGGCGATGCGGCGGCGGGTCTGCGCTGCCTGCAGGCGCCGATGCAGATGGACGTCCGGACGTCCATGCGCGACGTGCTGGTCGGTCGCCTGAATCGCCCCGTGCCGCGCCTGTCGGCGGGACTGGCGCTGCGCGGGCGCGCCAGCGCCTGCCTCGACGTGTCCGACGGCCTGCTCGCCGACCTCGGCCATCTGTGTGCGGCCAGCGGCGTGGGTGCGGAGATCGACGCCGCCCTGTTGCCGCGTTCGCCTGCGCTGCTGGGCCTGTTCGACGAAGTGGCCGCGCGCGACTTCGCGCTGGCCGGCGGCGACGACTACGAGCTGTGCTTTACCGTGTCCGCCGCGCGCGTGGCCGGGGTGCAGGCCGACCTGGCGCGGCTGGGCTGCGGCGCCACGCGCATCGGCCGCATCGTGGCGGGCGAGGGCGTGCGCGTGCGCGACGCGGGCGGCGGCTGGCTGGAACCCGGGCGCGCGGGCTGGGATCATTTCGCCGCATGAACGCTCCCGTTGAACGCAAGACGCTCACCGCCGCGCAACGCCGCGCGCTGCTCGCCACACCCGCGGGCTGGATCGCCTGCGGCCTCGGCTCCGGCCTCGCGCCGGTGGCGCAGGGCACGTTCGGTTCGCTGGCGGCGATCCTGCCGTGGCTGCTGCTGCGCGAGCTGTCGCTGCCGCTCAACCTGCTGGCCATCGTGCTGGGCTTCGTGCTGGGCGTGTGGGCCTGCGAGATGGCCGGCCGCGCGCTGGGCGTGGACGATCACCGCGCGCTGGTGTGGGACGAGTTCGTTGGCCAGTGGATCGCGCTGCTGCCCGCGCTGCTCGCGCCGTGGTGGGCGATCGTTCTCGGCTTCGCGCTGTTCCGCCTGTTCGACGTGTGGAAGCCGTGGCCGATCCGCGAGTTCGACCGCCGCCTCAAGGGAGGGCTGGGCGTAATGGTGGACGACGTGATCGCCGGCGTGTTCGCCGCGGTGGTGCTGGCAATCGCACTGCCCTTCCTCCACTGAGATGTTTCACGCCACGCAGCCGAAGCTGCGCAGGGTGGCTTCGACAGCCTGGTCCAGCGGGGTGTGCGGCTCCTCGCCCAGCCACACCAGCAGCCGGCGATTGTCGAGCTGCAGCGGCTCGCTCCACAGGTAGCGCATCTCGCGCAGTTCGCGCAGCATCACCACGAACGGTGCAGCCAGCCATGTCAGCCACCACGGGAAGGCGCGCAGCGGCAGCGTGGCGTTGCCGGTAGTGCGACGCACCGCGGCGAGCAGGGCAGTGTCGTCCATCAGATGGCCGGCGAAATGGAAGCGGGCGAAGCGCTCCAGTTCGCCCTCGCGTTCCAGCAGTCGCGCCACCGTTTCGCCCACGTCGGGCAGATAGGCCCAGGCGTGGGGCAGGTCGTGGCGCCCCGGGTACAGCAAGGTGCGTGCAGGGCGACCCGGCCTGATCATCGCCGCGAACCAGTTGTTGCCCGCGCGCGGCCCGAAGAAGTCGCCGCAGCGCAGGACCAGGCTGCGCACGTCGGTAGCTTCGGCCAGTTGTTGTTCCATCGCCACGCGGATCGCGCCCTTGCGGGTCAGCGGTCGCTGAGGATCGTCCTCGGCAAGCAGGGGAAAGGCATCGGGACCGTAGTTGTAGACCGTGCCGGGCAGCACCAGCCGCGCCGCGTTGGCGCGGGCTGCGGCAAGGCTGTGGTCCAGCATCGGCAGCACCAGCTTGTCCCAGTCGCGGTAGCCCGGCGGGTTCACTGCGTGGACGAGCACGTCCACGCCTTCGGCGGCCTGCGCCACGTCGGCGGCGTGCATCGCGTCGCCTTCGCGCCAGTCGATGCGCGGGTCGAGACCGGGGCGGGCGGCGTTGCGCACCAGCGCGCGCACCGTCCAGCCGCGCCGCAGCAGGGCCGCGGCGATCTCGCCGCCCGCGCCGCCGGTGGCGCCGAGGATCAGGGCTGTCTTCGATGTGTTCATGGCCGTACTCCAGACTAGGTCGGAATCGATGGGTGGAGCCAGCTTGGCGCGGGGCGCCATATTTGAAAATTGCCTGGCTTCGAACATCTGCTATAAATAAATGCATGGATAGCGACGAGCCCGGCTGGGATCTCTATCGTTCCTTCCTCGCGGTGGCGGACGCAGGCAGCCTGTCCGCGGCGGCGCGCATGCTGGGCATGACCCAGCCCAGCCTGGGGCGGCACGTGCGGCAGCTGGAAACGACGCTGGGCGTGGCCCTGTTCACGCGTTCGCCGCAGGGACTGCGGTTGACCGAGCTGGGCGCCGAACTGGCCGAACATGCGCGCGGCATGGCTGCCGCGTCGTCCGCGCTGCGGCGCGCGGCGTCGGGCAGCCGGCAGGAGGTGCGCGGCGTGGTGCGCATCACCTGCAGCGAGGTGATCGGCGGTGAGGTGTTGCCCGCCATGCTGGCCGGATTGCGCCGGCAGCAGCCGGGTATCGTGGTCGAGCTTTCGCTGTCCGACGCGACCGAGGACCTGCTGCGCAAGGACGCCGACATTGCCGTGCGCATGCTGCGGCCGAGCCAGGCTGCGCTGGTGGCGCGGCGCGTGGGCGGCATCGGGCTGGGGCTGTACGCACACCGGCGTTACCTGAAGGAGCGCGGCACGCCGCGCACACTGGCCGATCTGCACCAGCACGCGCTGATCGGTTTCGATCGCGAGACGCCCGCCTTGCGTGCGATGCGCGGCCGCGTGCCGGGCGGCGAGGTGTATGCGCGCGAGCATTTCGCATTGCGCACCGACAGCGGCCTGGCGCAGCTGGCTGCACTGCGCGCCGGTTACGGCATCGGCGCATGCCAGCGCGCGCTTGCCCGGCGCGCGCGCCAGCTGGTGCCGGTGTTGCCCGGGGCGTTCGGGCTGGACCTGGACACCTGGCTGGTGATGCACGAGGACCAGCGTGCAAACCGCCGCGTGCGGCTGGTCTACGACTATCTGTTCGAGGCGCTGGCGGCCTACGTGGCGGAAGGCGCCTGAGGCAGGATCACTTCTCGTTGTGCCCCGGCCCGTAGCGGCGATCCGGGCCGCGGTACGCCGCGACGTAGTCGAGCTTCGGCGCGTCGTAGCCGAATTCCAGCGTCAGCCGCAGCTTGCTGGCGCGCACCGGGTCCGTGCGTACGAGCTTCTTGTGGCCGATCGTGGTGCCCCAGGTGAGCGGCCGCCACGCGCCGCCGTCCCAGCGTTCCACACGATAGTTGGCGATGTTCTGGCCGAGGGCGATCGCTTCGCCAAGTTCCAGCGTGTCGAACTCGATCTCGCGAGGCAGTTCGAATTCCAGCCAGCCGTCGCGGGCGGCGGGTGCGGCGCTCCAGTAGGTATCCGGATCGGTGTCGAGCACCTTGGCCGGGAGATGCGATGCATCGCTGCCGCTGGCGTGCACATTGGCGCCCTGCAGCAGGTTGGTGGCGAACAGTGCCGTGCGCTTTGCGGTGAAACCCTGCAGCGAGGCGATGTCCTCGGGGTCGAACAGGCCATCGCGGTTCGGCGGCACGTTGAGCAGCAGCTTGCTGTTGCGGCCCACCGAGCTGAAGTACAGATCCATCAGTCCGTCCGGCGTGCGCACCTGGTCGTTCTGCTCGGGGTGCCAGAACCAGCCGGGCCGGATCGACACGTCCGATTCGCCGGGGCGCCACACGCTGCCGTGCGGGTCGCCGTGGCCGAGCAGGTCGCCCGCCCACGGGCGGTCGTAGCCGGGGTAGGGCACGCTGGCCGGGTCGATGCTGGACCAGCAGGTTTCGCCGGCCACGCCTTTCTCGTCGCCGATCCAGCGCACGTCGGGGCCGGCGTCGGAGAACATCACCGCATCGGGTTGCAGCCTGCGCACGGTGGCGTGGATGCGCGGCCAGTCGTAGGCCTGCTTGCGGCCGTTCGGGCCTTCGCCGTTGGCGCCGTCGAACCACACTTCCACGATCTTGCCGTAGTTGCTGAGCAGCTCGGTGAGCTGGGCGATGTAGTAGTCGTTGTAGGCCTCGCCGCTGCCGTAGACCTTGGCGTTGCGGTCCCATGGCGACAGGTACAGGCCGGCGCCCAGGCCTGCGGCGCGGCAGGCATCGGTGAATTCGCGCACCACATCGCCGTGGCCGTTCTTCCACGGGCTGCTTTTCACCGAGTGCTGCGTGGTGGCGGTGGGCCACAGGCAGAAGCCGTCGTGGTGCTTGGCGGTGAGGATCATGCTGCGGAAACCGGCCTGCTTCGCCGTGCGCGCCCATTGCCGCGCGTCCAGCTTGCGCGGGTTGAAGATCGCCGGCGACTCGGTGCCGTCGCCCCATTCCTTGCCGGTGAAGGTGTTCACCGTGAGGTGCACGAACATCGCCAGTTCGTCGCGTTGCCAGCGCAATTGCTGCGGCGTGGGGCGTGGTCGCGGCCCGGTGGCGACAGGCGTGGGCGCGGCGTCGGCATGGCCGACGCGGGTCAGGCCGAGCGCGCCCAGCGAGGCGGCAGCGGAGCCGGCGAGCAGGAAACGGCGACGATCCATAGGACGAGCCTCTGCGGGTGGATGCCGTGACGTCAGGCCAGGCCACTATATTCAAATATGATGCAGTTGTTCAAATATGATTCATGGCGTGGCCATGGATCGCGCAACGCGGACGCGCAAGGCTTGCATAGGCCCGATGCGTCGACGCAGCATGCAGAAGGATCGGTCCACACCGATCGTCCCGCCTGCTGATGGAGCTACCCATGCAATACCGCCGCCTCGGCCGTTCCGGCCTGCCGCTTTCCGTCCTTTCCTTCGGCGCCTGGGCCACGTTCGGCAAGAGCGTGGGGCGCTCGCTGGCGCGCGACATGCTGGCGCTGGCCTGGGACCATGGGGTGAATTTCTTCGACAATGCCGAGACCTATGGCAGCGGCGTGGCCGAGTCGCTGATGGGTGACGTGCTGGCCGACCTGCGCCTTCCGCGCGACGGCTGGTGCGTGTCCAGCAAGGTGTTCTTCGGCGCCTGCGATCATCCGAAGCCGACCCAGCGCGGGCTGTCGCGCAAGCATGTGATCGAGGCCTGCCACCAGGCGTTGCAGCGTCTGCGCGTGGATTACCTGGATCTCTATTTCTGCCATCGCCCCGATCCGGACACGCCGATCGCGGAGACCGTGGCGGCGATGGATCTGCTGGTGCGCCAGGGCAAGGTGCTGTACTGGGGCACCAGCGAGTGGTCCGCCGAGGCGATCCGCGAAGCGCACCGCGTGGCGGAGGCAAACCATCTGACGGCGCCGGCGATGGAACAACCGCAGTACAACCTGCTGCACCGCGAGCGGGTCGAGGTGGAATATGCGCCGCTCTACAAGGACTTTGGCATGGGCACCACGATCTGGTCGCCGCTGGCCTCGGGCCTGCTCAGCGGCAAGTACGACGACGGCGTGCCTGCCGATTCGCGGCTGGCGCATCCCGACTATGCGTGGCTGCACGACAAGGTGCTCGGCGAGCATGGCGAGCGCGTGGCGAAGGTGCGCCAGCTGCGGCCGCTCGCCGATGAGCTGGGTTGCAGCACCGCCCAGTTGGCGATCGCCTGGTGCCTGGCCAATCCGCACGTGTCCACGGTGATGCTGGGCGCGAGCCGGCTGGAACAGCTGGAACACAACCTCGGCGCGCTGGAGGTGCTGCCGAAGCTGGACGAGGCGACGTGCCGGCGCATCGCGCAGGCGGTGGCCTAGAACCTGTTCATGGGTGGCGCCTGTCGCGGCGATTGACAGATTAATGAGAATCATTATCATCAAGTCCGCCTGAACCCATCGCGGAGTCGTCCATGTCGATCGCCACCCCCATGAGTCTGCCGGCCGCCGCCAACCGGCTTGCCCGCCCGTTGCCGCATCTCCCGCTGCGCTCCGCCGCCGCGGTGACGGAGCCCGTGCGCCGCATCAGCAGCCAGTCGCTGCTGGAGGGCGAGCGCGAACTGGTGATCCAGCACCAGGGCAACGAATACCATCTGCGGCTTACCCGCAACGACAAGTTGATTCTTACCAAGTAAGGCTTGGAGCAACGCTCCGTGCGGGGCGACTCAACGCAAGCCCTATACCCTCTCCCCCAGCCCTCTCCCGCGAGCGGGAGAGGGGAGCCAGATCATCGCCAGCACAGCGCATCGTCGCGCCCGCGCCAGCCAGCCACGACGGAGACCGCAATGTTCGGTTGGCTGGCTACCCATCTTGCCCATGTCTGTCCACGTGCCGTCGGCGTCGAAGTGGAGCGCCGCTGGCTGCGGATCACGCCGCGGTTGCTTGCGCATCGTTTGCCGGCCGCGGGGCCCGTGCTGTACCTGCCGTGCGCGGTGCCGGCACCGGCGGATGCGGTCACCGGCCTGCTGGCGGGATGCCGCGAGCTGGCGCCTTTGCTGTGCGTGCGCTGGCTGGTCGCCGCCTGCGCGATCGGCAGCGATGGCCCGTACGAATGGCTGGAGTGCCGCGCCCGCGATGGTCGCCTGTGCGCCCGCCTGCATCTGCTGCCGGACAGCGACTACCTCGGCTGGGATGCTTTGCTCGCGGCAGGCATGCCGGTGCATGCCGCGTGCAGGCAACGCCGCGGCGACGAACGCGTCGCGGCGGCGCAGCTGCTGGATTTCCGCTGCCGCCGGCTGGCCGGGCTGGAGGTGCTGGAGGCGTTGCCTGCGGTGGGAGTCTCCGCGCTGGGCGGCGGGATCGCACGCGGCATCGCGCGGGCCGAAGGGCTGGCCCTGGGCTGCTAACCGCGCGGGCGGCGCAGGTCGTCGGCGTCGGCGGTGTGGAAATGCCGTTTGAACGCGACCTCGCCGCTGGCCGGTTCCTGCAGTTCGCGCGCGTAGCGGTGGCCGGCGTAGACCGCGTGCGCGATCAGGCCCGGCGCCTCGGCGTCGCCGATGCAGCGCAGCGTGCGGATGCCGGCATCGGTCCACTCCGCCTCGCGTTGCCGCAGCTGCTGGTACAGCGCATCGTCGGGCAGGCGGGCGGTGACGGTGACCACGGCGTCGCAGGCCAGCTCGTGCTGCCGATGGGTCCAGACGTCCTCGACGGTGAGTGTGGTGCCGGCGTAGCCGACGATGTCGTGCGACACCATTGCCTCGATGCCGAGTTCGGCCATGCGCTTGCGCACATGCCGGTAGTCCAGCGTATTCAGCGTCCACGGCGCGAGGCTGTCCTCGGGCGTGAGGTGGATCACTTCGCAGCCATGCTGGTGCAGCAGTTCGGCGGCGACGCTGGCGTGGTAATAGCCGTCGTCGTCGTACACCACCACGCGGCCTTGCGGCAGGCGGCCGTCCATCAGGTCATCTGGTGTGTAGATCCGAGCGCCGTCGACGAAGCCGGGGATCGCGAAGCCATGGCTGCGGCCATAGCCGTCGCGGTGCCAGTGGCAGCCGGTGGCCAGCACCACGTGCTCGGCGCCGAAGTCGAGCACGTCCTGCGCACTCAAGGCCGAATCGAGATAGACGGCTATATTCGCAAGCTTGTTGATCTGGCCCACGCGCCAGTCGCGCACGCGCGCCCATTCGGCCAGTCCGGGCAAGCGCGACTCGCGGCTGACGCGGCCGCCGAGTTCGCGGCGCGCCTCGGCCACGCTGACGTCGAAGCCGCGCTGGCCCAGCGCGCGTGCGGCTTCCAGTCCGGCGGGACCGGCGCCGATCACCAGCACACGCGCCGGCGTGCGCGCCGGGGCGATGCGTTCCGGGTGCCAGCCCTTGCGCCATTCCTCGCCCATGGTCGGGTTCTGCGTGCAGCGGATCGGCGAGATGGTCATGTCGCCGGAGACGCAGACGTTGCAGCCGATGCATTCGCGGATGTCGTCGACGCGGCCTTCTTCGATCTTGCGCGGCAGGAACGGGTCGGCGATCGACGGGCGCGCGCAGCCGATCAGGTCCAGCACGCCGCGCCTGAGCTGCGACACCATGGTGTCGGGCGAGGTGAAGCGACCCACGCCCACCACCGGCTTGCTGGTGGTCTTCTTGACGAAATCGATGAAGGGCTCCTGCGCACCCTCGGCGGCGAAGCGCGAAGGCACCGAGTCGTTGTACCAGGCGGCGAGGTTCACGTCCCAGAGGTCGGGCAGCTCGGCCAGCATGCCGACGATGTCCTGCGCCTCGGCCAGCTCCACGCCGCCCGGCCCGAGCCCTTCCTCGACGGCGAAGCGCAGCGCCACCGCGCAGCGGTCGCCCACTGCCTCCTTCGTGTCCTGCAGCACCTCGCGCAGCAGGCGCACGCGGTTCTCCAGTGGGCCGCCGTATTCGTCGCCGCGCTGGTTGCGCCGGCGCTGCAGGAAGTGCATTGCCAACGACAAGTCATGCGCCGCGTAGACGTAGATGATGTCCATGCCCGCGCGCTTGCCGCGGATTGCCGCCTCGCGATGCCAGCGCCGGTATTCGCGGATGTCGTGCAGGGTCATCGCGCGCGCCTGGTGCGGATAGCCGTACTTGGTCGGCTGCGGCGAAGGCGCGATCAGCACCTCGCGCGAATACAGGTTCGATGCAGTGGGGCCGTTGTGGGTCAGCTCCAGCGCGGCCAGCGCGCCGTGCGCGTGCACCTTGTCGCACATCAGCGCCAGCGCGGGGATGTCGCGGTCGTCCCACAGCCGCGCCTCGACGTAGGGCGTGAGGTCGCCGCTGGGATGGATCTCGCATTCCTCGGTGGAGACCACCGCCCAGCCGCCCTCGGCCTTCACCTCGCGCATCGCCGCGTGCGCCAGCGGCATCGCATGGCCCATGCCGTTGCAGTGCGGCACCTGGAAGAAACGGTTCTTCGCCGTGACCGGGCCGATCCGCACCGGTTCGAACAGGATGTCGTAGCGCGGATCCCTCATTCCGACATGGCCCCGACGGCGCTGCGGCGACGCAGGCGCGACAGCGCATACAGTGGCACGCCCACCGCGAGCAGTCCCAGCGCGCACAGGAACGGTTCGCGGCCCGCGCCGACGAAGGCGAACACCACGAACAGCACGCAGGCGGTCGCGACCACCAGTGTCCGGCGCGTGGCGCAGGCGGCGTGGCGTCGGCGCCACAGCATGCCCAGCGCCAGCGCACAGCCGAGATACAGCGGCAGGGTGGCGGCCGTCCCCAGCAGGGTGAGGAAGGTGAACGCCGCGACCAGCGTCTTGCTGTAGCTCATGGCGACCAGGGTCGTGGCCAGCAGGCCGGTGACCAGCAGCGCCAGCACCGGCGTGCCGTGGCGGTTGGTGCGCGCCAGCACCGCGGGCAGCACGCCGTTGCCGGCCATCGTGCAGGTCAGCTCACCCACCAGCAGGGTCCAGCCGTTGAGCGCGCCCAGTCCGCTGATCGCCACGAACAGCGCCAGCCAGCGCCCGGAGCCGGCGACGGCGTAGCGGTCCATCACCAGTGCGAACGGCGCGCTGGCCTCCGCCAGTTCGTGCTGGCGGATCAGCAGCAGCGGTATCGCCGAGACGACGATGTAGATCGCCGCGGTGAGGATGGTGCCGGCCATGGTGGAACGCGGGATGGTGCGCGCCGGGTCGTCCACGCGCGCCGCCGGCACGCTGGCCGACTCGATGCCGATCATCGCGAACAGGGCGATCGTCGAGGCAGCGGTCACGCCACCCAGGGTGAGCGGGGTGGTGGGCAGTTGCGCGGTGTACGTGGCGGGCGCGGTCAGCAGCAGCCAGCCGCCCAGCAGCGCGATCGCCAGCATCGGCAGCAGCTTCAGCGCCGTGGTGAGGATCTGCATGCCGCCGCCGGTGCGCACGCCGCACAGGTTGATCGCCACGAACGCCCACAGCAGGCCCTGCGCGAACCACATCGGCGGCAGCGCGCCCAGCGGCGGGAACACCACCACCAGGTAACCGACCACGCCCGTCGCCAGCGCGGAGTTGGTGATCCACACCGACACCCAGTACGTCCACAGTGCCAGGTACGCCGGCAGTTCCCCCAAAGTGCGGTGGATGTAGCCGTAAGGGCCGCCGGCATCGGGGAGGGCCCGGGCCAGTTGCGCGAACACGCGGGCCAGCATCAGGCAGCCGGCCAGCACGATGACCCAGCCGATCAGCGCGTTGAAGCCGTAAGGCGCCAGCGAGGCGGGCAGCACGAAGATGCCCATGCCGATCACGTTGCCGATCACCAGCGCGGTGCAGGTCCAGAAGCCAATCTTGCGTCCGCCGTGCACAGGTGCCGCTACGTCGCCGCTCATGCGGATTCCCCGGCGGCGCCGGCGTAGGCTGCGCGCAGCAGGTTCTGGAAATGCCAGACGCCGCTCTCGCGTTTCGGGTTCAAGCGGCCGGGTACGTAATGGCCGGAGGCCAGGCCCTGCTGCACCGCCTCGCAGATCGCGATGTCCTCGTGCTGCACCTCGTCGCTGAAACCCTGGTCGGCGGCGATGCGCGCCTGCGCGCCCTCGTCCTGCGCGTAGTAATAGTCGAACACCACGCGGCAGCGGCCCGGCCCCAGCGGCAGGATGCGGTTGGTCTGCATGCGCCCCGGCATGATGTTGAGCATCACGTTGGGGTAGACGAAGTAGTAATACGCCTGGCCGTCACCATAGATTCCGCTGCTGTCGCGCAGCGGCGAGGACTGCAGCGAATGCCACGCGAACAGCTCGGTGTCGTAGGCGCGGTAGTCCAGCACCCGCGACAGGCCCGGGTGCACGTGCGGCAGGTGGTAGCCCTCGAGGAAGTTGTCGACGTAGACCTTCCAGTTGCAATCGACGTCGTAGGTGTCGCGGCGCAGGTAGCGCATCGCCGCCAGTTCGATCGGCGCGATGCGCTCGGCGATGCCGCCGTAGACCTCGTCGAACGCCGGCACCTCGTCGCTCAAGGCGACGAACACCAGGCCCTGCCATTCGTGCACGCGCAGCGGCGGCAGGCGGATGTCCGCGATCTTGAAATCGCAGGCGTCCTGCATCTCCGGTGCGCTGCGCAGCTGTCCTTCCAACGTGTAGGTCCAGCCGTGGTACTTGCAGTGCAGGGCGCGGATGCCTTTGCCGTCGCACAGCGCCAGCGGTCCGGCGCGGTGGCGGCAGACGTTGGGAAAGGCGCGCAGCACACCGTCCTGCCCGCGCACCAGCAGCACAGGCACTCCGGCGACCTGCTCCACCGCGTGGTCACCCGGCTCGGCGAGCTGTCCCTGCTGGGCCACCAGCTGCCAGCTGCGTGCGAACACCGCGCGCTGCTCCATCGCCAGCATCGCATCGCCGAAGTAGTAGCGGGCTGCCAGGGCATGCGCGCGGTTGAGTTCCTCGACCATGGTGTCGTTGGGCATAAGTCAGTCTTGCGGCTCCCCGGGCGGACGGTTGCGGCATGCGGCCAGGTTGGCGCATGGCGTCGCGGCAGTGTATGCCACGATGTCGTGGCGGTGTCCGCGCTTGCCGTGGCCTTGTCCGGTGTCCGCCCAGTGTCCGCGGACACCGGTCTTCCAAAACGTGGCGGCTGCAAATCACGGAAATTACACGTCTTTTTCCGGGGTGTCGCGTTGGCACGCAGATTGCTGAGCAGAGAGCGGGGCCGCACTGTCCGCGGTCAGGGAACGCACGATGATTCGCGATACTTCCGCTCAAGACCGCATCGTCGAGGTCAAGCCCAACCGCAAGCGCCGCATGATGTACATCGGCGGCGGCGTGGCCTTGCTGGTGGTGCTGGGGCTCCTCATGCCGGGCATCCTCCGCCTGTTTTCCGCCGACGCCTCGGTGAGCGCGTCGCGGCTGGCCTTCGCCACCGTCGAGCGCGGGCTGTTCGTGCGCGACATCGCCGCCGAGGGCAAGGTGGTGGCGGCGAACAGCCCCACGCTCTATGCCACCTACGGTGGCGCGGCGGTGCTGAAGGTGCGCGCCGGCGACGCGGTCAAGAAGGGCCAGGTGCTGGCCGTGATCGACAGTCCCGAGCTGCACAACAAGCTGGCGCAGGAGCAGTCCAAGGCCGACGCGATGCAGGTGGACTACCTGCAGGCGCAGGTGGATGCGCGTACCAAGCGCGGCGCCTTGCAGAAGGACTACGACAACGCGCAGATCGACGCGAAGAGCGCCGCCAACAACCTTGACCGCGAGCAGAAGGCCTACGCCGCCGGCGCCTCCACCGGAGTCGCGGTCGACAAGGCCAAGGACGACCTGGAGAAGGCGCAGATCGCCCTGGCGCACGCCAAGGCCGATCTCGGCATGAGCAACGACAGCCTGAACTTCAACATCCAGGCGAAGAAGCTGGCGCACGACAACCAGATGCTGGTGGTGCAGGACCTGCAGCGCCAGGTGGACGACCTCAACGTGAAGTCGCCGGTGGACGGCCAGGTCGGCCAGCTGTTCATCGCGCCGGTGGCCACCGTGGCCAAGGACGCCCAGCTGCTCAGCGTGATCGACCTTACCGCGCTGGAAGTGGAGGTGAAGGTGCCCGAGAGCTTCGCCCGCGACCTGGCGATCGGCATGACCGGCGAGATCAGCGGCAACGGCAACACCTGGAAGGGCCTGGTCAGCGCGATCTCGCCCGAAGTGGTGAACGGTGAAGTGGCCGCCCGCGTGCGCTTCGAGGGCACCACACCCAAGCAGCTGCGCCAGAACCAGCGCCTGTCCGTGCGCATCCTGCTCGACAAGCGCGACAACGTGCTCACCGTGCAGCGCGGCTCCTTCGTCGACGAATCCGGCGGCAGCTACGCCTACGTGGTCAGGGATGGCATTGCCACCAAGACGCCGATCCGCGTGGGCACCAGCAGCATCGACAAGGTGGAGATCCTGCAGGGCCTGAAGGAAGGCGACCGCATCGTGATCTCCGGCACCGACAGCTTCAAGGGCGCGCAGCGCGTCGCGATTAGCAGGTAAGGGGTTTCCCTCTCCCATTGGGAGAGGGTGCCCGACCTGCAGGCGCAGGATGCGCCTGCGGAACAGCGAGGCTGGCCCCGTAGGGGCGAGCGACAGGGATGTCGCGAGTAAGGGCGGGAGAGGGTACGGGGCTTGCGTGGATCGTTTCGCAAGCATCGCACCCTCACCCCAACCCCTCTCCCGACGGGAGAGGGACTTCAAAGATCCACCACCACCGAGGAACGTGAACCATGCTCAAGATGACCCACCTGTCCAAGGTCTACCGCACCGAAGTGGTGGAGACCTACGCGCTGCGCGACTTCAACATCGACGTGAAGGAAGGCGAGTTCGTCGCCGTCACCGGTCCGTCCGGTTCGGGCAAGACCACCTTCCTCACCATCGCGGGTCTGCTGGAAACCTTCACCGGCGGCGAGTACCACCTCGACGGCATCGAGGTGAGCCAGTTGAACGACAACGCGCGCTCGAAGATCCGCAACGAGAAGATCGGCTTCATCTTCCAAGCGTTCAACCTGATCCCCGACCTCAACGTGTTCGACAACGTCGAAGTGCCGCTGCGCTACCGCGGCATGAAGGCGCCCGAGCGCAAGCAGCGCATCATGGACGCGCTGGAACGCGTGGGCCTGGCCTCGCGCTTCAAGCACTACCCGGCCGAGCTCTCCGGCGGCCAGCAGCAGCGTGTGGCGATCGCCCGCGCGCTGGCCGGTTCGCCGCGCCTGCTGCTCGCCGACGAACCCACCGGCAACCTGGATACGCAGATGGCCCGCGGCGTGCTGGAGCTGCTGGAGGAGATCCACCGCGACGGCGCCACCATCGTGATGGTGACCCACGATCCCGAGCTGGCCGCGCGCGCGCAGCGCAACGTGCACATCATCGACGGCCAGGTGGTCGACCTGTCGGTGGACCCGCGCTTCCATGCCAGCGTGTCCGCCGCACGCGGCAACGCCAATCCGGCCTGAAGCGCCCGTAGACCATCAGCCTGCTGCGAGTCCAGTCCATGCGTTTGAAGCTGCTGCCCGTGCTGCTCCTGCTCGCCGTCGCCCCCGTCGTGGGGCACGGCGAAGACCTGATGGATGCCTATCGGCAGTCCATCGCCAACGATCCGGTGCTGGCCACCGCCGACGCGCAGCGGCTGATGGTGGCCGAAGGCGTGCCGATAGCCCGTTCGGCGCTGCTGCCGCAGTTGTCCGCCGGATTGGAGCTGGACCAGATCCACAGCGGTGGCAGCACCCAGACCACCGACAGCAACGGCAACATCGTCGACACCGGAGGCGGCGGCCACGTGCGTGACCGCAACCTCGTCGGCAACCTCAGCCAGCCGATCCTCGACCTGTCCGCCATCGCCAACCTGCGCGCGGCGCATGCGTCCGACGATGCACAGGAGCAGACCTACCAGGCCGCGTTGCAGAACCTCTACGTGCGCGTGGCCAGTGCCTACTTCGGCGTGTTGCAGGCGCAGGACATGCTGGACATCGACCGTTCCTACGAGGAAGCCTACAAGTCGGAGTACGACCAGACCTCCGCGCGTTTCAAGAACGGCCTGTCGATGGAGGCGGACGTCAATCAGTCCAAGGCGCTTTATCTGTACATCAAGGGAATACGCATCAGCGCGGAGGACAACCTCAAGGATGCGCGCCGTGCGTTGCAACAGATCACCGGCAAGCCGGTCGGCACGCTGAAGAAGCTGCGCGACGACCTGCCCATGCAGGGGCCGCAGCCGGACGACGAGCAGGCCTGGGTGGACGCAGCGCTGAAGACCAATCCCACCGTGCTCGCCGCGCGCTACGCCGTGAGCAGCGACGAGCACAAGGTGACGGCGGCGCGCGCCGGCCACCTGCCCACGCTCACCGCCGGTGTGGGCTACAACAAGTTCGGCCAGTGGTCGAACGCGATGCCGGGTACGGCCGCCTACGGACCGGCCACTACCACGGTGGGCCTCACGCTCAACATCCCGCTGTTCAGCGGCGGCCTCACCCATGCGCAAGTGAAGCAGGCGCTCTATCAGCGCGATGCCGACCAGGGCGTGCTGGAAAGCCAGCGCCGCCAGGCTGCGCGTGACGCCGCCAACTATTTCAACCTGGTGAAGGACGGCATCGAGCAGGTGAACAGCGGGCGCGAGTCGGTGGACGCGGCGCAGAAATCGCTGGCCTCGATGCGCGCGGGCTACACCATCGGCACGCAATCGATGACCAGCGTGGTGATCGCCATCCAGTACCTGGCCGATTCGCAGAGCCAGTACGCCGCGGCCAAGTACCAGTTCATCCTCGACAAGCTGCTGCTCAAGCAGGCCGCCGGCACCATCGACATGCACGACCTGGAAGCGGTCAACGGGCTGCTGCAATGAGCGCTCTCATCTCCGGGACGGCGCGTGCTTTTTCCCCTCTCCCTGCGGGGGAGGGTGCCCAACGGGCGGGAGAGGGTACGGGCGGAGCGCGGTGCCGCGCTTTGGTCGAACCCTCGCCCCAACCCCTCTCCCGAAGGGAGAGGGGCCCGAGTGTGGAGGGCTGAAGATGCTCACCTACTACTTCCAGCTCGGCCTGCGCAGCCTTCGCCGCAATCCCGCGCTCACTGCGCTGATGGTGATGGCGATCGGCTTCGGCGTGGCCGCGTCGATGACCACGTACTCCGTGTTCCGCGCGGTGTCGGGCAACCCGATCCCGGACAAGTCGGCGCAGCTGTTCACGCCGCAGGTGGATGCCTGGGGCCCGCAACAAAACCTGAAGGGCGGCGAGCCGGCGGAGGCACTGGATTACATCGACGCGATGGCGCTGATGCGGGCGCACGAGGCGAAGCGCCAGACATTGCTGTATCCGGTGAAAGTATCGGTGATGCCAGAAGGCGATCACGATATGCCCCTCGCCGCGAATGGCTATGCCGTCTACAGCGACTTTTTTCCAATGTTCGATGTGCCGTTCGAGTACGGCGATGGCTGGGGCGCACAGGACGACCAGACGCACAGTGCCGAGGTGGTGATCAGCGAGCGGCTCAACCAGAAATTGTTTGGTGGTGCCAACAGCGTGGGACGAACGATCAATTTCGGCGGCCATGACTATCGTGTCGTTGGCATCGCCAGTCACTGGAACCCGCACCCGCGCTTCTACGACTTGTTCGATACCGACTATTTCGCCGACGAACCGGATTTCTACATGCCGTTCACTCGTGCGCTTGACCTGCAGATGCGCACCGCCGGGCGAAACAGTTGTCGGGGCAAGCTCACTTTCACGACTTGGCAGGACTATTTGCAGAGCAACTGCGTGTGGATCATGCCTTGGGTTGAATTGGGCAGTGCAACCGAGGCCGCGCGTTACCGTCGCTTCCTTGAGAACTACGCAGCCGACCAGCAGCGGGCTGGCCGCTTCGATTGGGCACCCAATGTTCGCCTGCGCGATGTGATGCAGTGGCTCGACCACGAGCAAGTGGTTCCGCCGGAGAGCCGCATCTCGCTCGCGGTGGCTCTTGGTTTCTTCCTGATCTGCCTGGTCAACACCATCGGCCTGCTGCTGGCGAAATTCATGCGGCGTGCTGGCGAGATCGGCGTACGCCGCGCCCTGGGCGCGACGCGCGGCGAGATCTATGCGCAATACCTGGTCGAGGCCGGCACGGTGGGTTTGGCCGGCGGCGTGCTGGGACTGCTGTTCACCGCGCTGGGCGTGTCTGGTGTGGGCGTGCTGTTCCCGCCGGAAATCGCGAAGCTGGCCAGACTCGACCCGTCGCTGGTGGCGCTCACGTTTGCCGTGGCCATCGCCGCCACCGTGATGGCGGCGTTCTATCCGGCATGGCGCGCGGCGCACGTGCAGCCGGCCTGGCAGTTGAAATCGAGCTGAGGAGCAAGCCATGAACATCCAGATCAGGCCCATCCTCGTCGCGTTGCGCCGGCACAAGGCGGGCACCCTGCTGATCGCGCTGCAGATCGCGTTGACGCTGGCCATCGTGTGCAACGCGCTGTTCATCATTCATCAACGCTTGGCACATTTGTCCGAATCCAGTGGCGTTGATGAAGCCGACGTGTTCGTGATCTATAACCAGTGGGCCGGGAACATGTCCCCGCAGCAGATCGACGCACAGATGCAGGCGGACATGGTTGCGTTGCGACAACTGCCTGGGGTGAGCGATGCCTCGCCCAGCAATGGCTATCCGCTCCAGGGAAGCGGCTGGGACAATTACGTCATGATGACGCCCGAGCAGGTCAAGATGACCACCGACTCGGCGGTATACCTGGGCGATGAGCACCTGCTCGATACCTTGGGTACGCGGCTGATCGCGGGGCGCAATTTTCGCCCGGACGAAGTCGCCGCCATGGGCCCCCAGGAGATGATCACTCCGCCGGTGGTCATTGTGACCAAGACGCTGGCCGACCGGCTGTTCCCTGATGGCTCGGCGCTGGGCAAGTCCTTTTATTCGATGGGCACGGTTCCGACCACGATCATTGGTATCGTCGACGAACTGCATCGACAGGGCACGGATCTGTGGAACAAGCCTTATGCCGGCCAGTCGTTGATCTGGCCAATGCGTTTGGACAATCCATACGGCATCAATTACATCGTGCGCGCCAAGCCGGGCCAGCTTGCCGCGGCGATGCGCGAGGCACCCAAGGCGCTGTTCGCACTGAACAGAATGCGCATCATCGATCCCAAGGACGGCATCCAGGACTACGCCACCATCCGTCACAAGGCCTACGAGAGTGACCGTGGCATGGCCATCCTGATGGGCATCATCTGCGTGGTGCTTTTGGCGATCACCGCCGCCGGCATCGTGGGCCTCACCAGCTTCTGGGTAGGCCAGCGCCGCAAGCAGATCGGCGTGCGCCGCGCGCTGGGTGCCAAGCAGCGCGACATCCTCGCGTACTTTCTTACCGAAAACTTCCTGATCAGCGCTGCCGGCGTGGCGTTGGGCACCGTGCTGGCCATGGTTTTCAACTTGTGGACGATGACCCGTTTCGCGATGGATCACATGTCGATGGCCTACATAGGCACCGGTGTGCTCGCGTTGCTGCTGCTGGGGCAGGGCGCCGTGCTGGCGCCGGCGCTGCGCGCCTCGCGCGTGTCGCCGGTGGAGGCGACGCGCAGCGTGTGAGTTTCCCTTCTCCCTTTGGGAGACAAATCGGCAGGAGTGCCGATTTGCACGGCGAAAGCCGGCCGAGGGCGAGGCACATGGATGTGCCGAATGAAGGAGCCCGAAGGGCGGATGAGGATTCGGGCGGAGCGGGGCATTCCGCTCCGCCCGAGCCCTCATCCCAACCCCCTCCCGACGGGAGAGGGGCATGACAACGGAGAGACGAAATGTTCGCCTATTACCTGGATCTGGCACTGCGCAGCCTGAAACGCAGCCCGGGCCTCACTATGCTGATGGTGCTGGCCATCGGTTTCGGCGTGGCCGCATCAATGACCTCGTGGTCGGTGTTCCGTGCCGTGTCGGGCGATCCGATCCCGTGGAAATCCTCGCAACTGTTCGTGCCGCAGATCGACAACTGGGGGCCGAACGGGCGCAACGCCAACGGCGATCCGCCGAACGCGATGGATTACACCGACGCGACGGCACTGATGCGCGACCATCGCGCCAAGCTGCAGTCCGCGATGTACCAGATCTCGCCCTCCGTCGTGCCCGCGGAGGCCACCAAGCATCCGATCAACGTCAGCGGCCATGCGGTATACGGCGAGTTCTTCCCGATGCTGGACGTGCCGTTCCTGTACGGCAGTGGCTGGAGCGCCAACGACGACACCAACCGCGCCCAGGTGGTGGTGATCAGCAGCAAGCTCAACCAGAAGCTGTTCGGCGGCGCCAACAGCGTGGGCAAGAGCGTCAACATCGAGAGCCGCGACTATCGCGTGGTCGGCGTGCTGGACAACTGGAACCCCCAGCCGCGTTTCTACGACGTGGTCAACTCGGGCGGTTTCGACAGCGGCACGGAGGATGTGTTCCTGCCGTTCCAGACCGCCATCCAGGCCAATATCCCGAACGACGGCAACACCAATTGCAACGCGACGCCCAAGGAATCCGGCTTTGTCGGCCTGCAGCATTCCGAGTGCATATGGATCGCCTACATGGCCGAGCTGGACGACGCGGCGGCGGTGACCACCTACCGCGACTACCTGCAGGGCTATGCACACGAACAGCAGCAGGCCGGCCGCTTCGGCTGGGCGCCGAACAACCGCCTGCGCAACCTGCCGGCATGGCTGGACAACCAGCAGGTGGTGCCCAGCGACACCAAGGTCTCGCTGCTGGTGGCGCTGGGCCTGCTGCTGGTGTGCCTGGTCAACACCGTCGGCTTGCTGCTGGCGAAGTTCCTGCGCCGCAGCGCCGAGATCGGCGTGCGCCGCGCGCTCGGTGCGCCGCGCAAGGCGATCTACCTGCAGTTTCTCACCGAGGCCGGCATGGTCGGCGTGGCCGGCGGCGTGCTGGGGCTGCTGCTCACCTGCGCGGGCGTGGCCAGCGTGGGCTGGGTGATGCCCAAGGACATCGCCACGTTGGCGCGGCTGGACGTCTCGCTGCTGGTGCTCACCCTGCTCGTGGCCGTGGCCGCCACGATGCTGGCCGGGCTGTACCCCACTTACCGTGCCTCGCGCGTGCAGCCCGCGTGGCAGCTGAAGAGCAATTGAGGAGCGCGCCATGAAACTGCATCCCATGATCTCGGCATTGCGCAAGCACAAGGCCGGCGTGGTGCTGATCGCGCTGCAGATCGCGCTGACCCTGGCGATCGTCTGCAATGCGATCTTCATCATCGGCCAGCGCATCGACCGGGTGAACCGCCCGACCGGGCTGGACGAGGGCAACCTGTTCCTGGTCACCCAGCAATGGGTGGGCGCGCCCAGTGCAGACACGCCCGACGGCGTGGCCAAGCTCGACGCCATGCAGAAGGAGGACCTCGCCGCACTGCGCAACCTGCCTGGCGTGGCCTCGGTGACGCCGACCAACTCGATCCCGTTGCTCAATTCCTCCTGGAACGGGGCCGTTTCGACCAAGCCGAACACCAACTTCACCGACAAAGGCAGCAACGTCCGTACCACGTACTACTTCACCGACGAGAACGCGCTGTCCACCTTCGGCCTGCGCCTGGTGGCGGGCCGGAACTTCACTACGACCGACGTGCAGAATCACGGTTTCCGCGACCAGTTCACGGACCCGGTCGTGATCGTCACCCAGGCGCTGGCGGACAAGCTGTTCCCGCAGGGCGGAGCCGTGGGCAAGGCCATCTACGTGGACGGCAGCGGCTCGCCCACCACCATCGTGGGCGTGGTGGCGCGCCTGCAGGTACCCGGCAGCGGCACCTGGACCAACAACTTCGCCTGGAACTCCACCATGGTGCCGGTGCGGCTGGACGCGAATTTTTCGCGCTACGCGGTGCGCACCAGGCCGGGCCAGCTGGATGCGACGATGCGCGCGGCGGCGCCCACGTTGTACAAGGTGAATCCGTTGCGCGTGCTCGACGACGACAGCGTGACGTCGTTCGGCGACATCCGCGCCAAGGCCTATCGCGCCGACGTGGGCATGGCGATCCTGATGGGCGTGATCTGCCTCGTCCTGCTCAGCGTCACTGCCGCGGGCATCGTGGGCCTCACCAGCTTCTGGGTCGGCCAGCGCCACCGCCAGATCGGCGTGCGCCGCGCGCTGGGCGCGCGCAAGGTCGACATCCTGCACTACTTCCAGGTGGAGAACCTGTTGATCGCCGGCAGCGGTGCGGTGATCGGCATCGCCATGGCCGTGTGCCTCAACCTGGCGTTGATGCGTTACTACGAGATGGACCGCCTGCCGGTGGTCTACACCCTGATCGGCGTGGTGGCGGTGCTGGTGCTGGGCCAGTGCGCGGTGTTCGTACCCGCGCGGCGCGCCTCCAACGTGCCGCCGGTGACGGCCACGCGCGCGGCGTGAGGGTTTTCCCTCCCCTTCGGGGGAGGGTTTCGCTTTGCTCCCCTCTCCCGCTTGCGGGAGAGGGGCCGGGGGAGAGGGTACGGGCTGGCCGTGATGCCAAGGCGCCCTCTCCCCCAACCCCTCCCCCGCAAGCGGGAAAGGGGAGTGATAAACAAGGAGTCTCGGGATGTTCGGCTATTACCTCGACCTCGCACTGCGCAGCCTGAAGCGCAACCGCGTGCTTACCGCGCTGATGGTGCTGGCGATCGCGGTGGGCATTGGCGCCAGCATGACCACGCTGACGGTGATGCACGTCCTGTCCGGCGATCCGTTGCCGGGCAGGAGCGCGCATCTCTACTACCCGCAGGTGGATCCGACACCCGACAATTCCTATTACGGGCATCACAAATACCCGCTGCCGATGATGGACGACCGCTCGGCGGTGGACCTGTGGAACGCGCATCCCGCCGACCGTCAGGCGCTGGTGGTGGACAGCGCGGTGAAGGTGCGTTCTCCCGACTCCACCCTGCCGCCGTTGATGCTTGGGATGACTTCAACCACGGCGGATTTCTTCCCGATGTTCGGCGTGCCTTTTGAATATGGTGGTGCGTGGACGCCTGCCGACGATGTGGGCCGTGCGCGTGTGGCGGTGATTTCGTCCGACCTCAACGCCAAGCTGTTCGGCGGCAGGGACAGCGTGGGCAAGACCTTGCGCCTGAAGGACAGCGATGTGCGCATCGTCGGCGTGTTGAAGCCGTGGCGGCCCACGCCGCGCTTCTACAGTGTCGCGGGCGGCATCGGTGCAAACGGGCAAGGGGCTGATCCCTACGCCAAGCCGGAGGACGTGTTCACGCCGTACTTCTCCGGGCTTGAAATCAACAATGGCAATTTCCAGCAATACACCTGCTGGGGCAATCCACCTGCGCCCGGTCATCTGGAAAATTCGCCCTGCGTGTGGGTATCGCTGTGGGTGGAGCTGGACAGCGCGGCGAAGGTGGCGGCCTATCGCGACTTCATCGCCAATTACGCGCAGCAGCAGAAGGCGCTGGGTCGCTTCCAGCAGACCGACACGCGCATGCTGGATCTGATGGGCTGGCTGGATGCCGAGCATGTGATCCCCAGCGATGCGCAATTGCAAATGTGGCTGGCGTTCGCCTTCCTCGCCATCTGTCTGTTCAACACGGTGGGCCTGCTGCTGGCGAAGTTCCTGCGTCGCGGCGGTGAGATCGGCGTGCGCCGTGCGCTGGGCGCTTCGCATCGCGCGGTGTTTGCGCAATGCCTAACCGAAGCGGGGTTGATCGGTTTCATTGGCGGCGTCGGCGGCTGGCTGCTGACGCTGGTGGGCCTGTGGCTGGTGCGCCGGCAACAGACGCCGTATTCCGATCTGGTGCACATGGACACGGCGATGTTCGTCACGACCTTTGTGCTGGCGATTGCGGTGAGTTTGCTCGCGGGCACGTTGCCCGCGCTGCGCGCCAGCCGCATTGCCCCGGCTTTGCAACTCAAGACGCTGTGAGGACGCCTGCCATGCACATCCGCCCCATCCTCGTGGCGCTGCGCAAGCACAAGCTCGCCACTTTCCTCATCGCCATGGAAATCGCGCTGGCCTGCGCGGTGCTGTGCAACGCGGTGTTCATCATCGCGAACCGCCTCTCCGCCATGCATATCGTCACTGGCGTGGACGAAGCCTCGCTCGGCGAAATCGTCGTCACGGGCTTCGACCCGAAAGAGGCGAGTGACTTGAACGCGCGCATGATCGCCGGCCTCGCTGCGATCCCGGGCGTCGAATCCGTCCACGCGATCTCTTCCGTGCCATTTGGCCCGCAGGCGGGTACGGCTGGCGTCACGCTGGATCACAAGAACTACGGCACCGTGATCGATTACTACATGGGCGATCCGGGCACGATCAAGGCGCTGGGCCTGCAACTGGTTGCCGGTTCCATGCCCGATACCGATGACTATCAGGCCATACCCGACAAGGCCTGGCTGCCGCCTTCCGCACGCGTGCTGGTGAGTCGTGCCCTGGCGGATCAGCTGTGGCCGGGCGAGAGTCCGCTGGGCAAGATGTTCTGGACGGGGCCATACCAGTACCGCGTGATCGGTGTGGTGGCGAACTTCATGGGTGCGGGTGCGAACGGCGGCGGCAGGGCGGAATGGTCGGCGTTCGTACCTGCGCTACCCGGTGGGACGTTGGCCGGTACCTACCTGATCCGCGCGAACCCGCAGGATCTGGAGCGCGTGATGACCGAAGCACGCAATGCGGTGGCGACCATCGCGCCGCACGTGGTGCTGGATCGCGAGAACAGCCAATCGATACCCGTCTTGCGTTCGGCAAACTTCGCCACCGATCGCGCGATGGCCGGCATGCTCATCGGCGTGATCGTGGCGCTGCTGGGCGTCACCGCGCTGGGCATCGTGGGCCTGGCCAGCTTCTGGGTGGCGCAGCGGCGCAAGCAGATCGGCATCCGCCGTGCGATCGGTGCCACGCGTGGCGACATCCTGCGCTATTTCCAGACCGAGAACTTCCTGATCGTCACGCTGGGCATTGCCATCGGCATGCTGCTGGCCTTCGTGCTGAATGCGGCGCTGATGAAGTTCTACGAATTGCCGCACCTGCCGCTGTACTACCTGCCGGTGGGGGCCCTGGCGCTGTGGGGACTGGGGCAACTCGCCGTGCTCGGCCCCGCGCTGCGCGCGGCGGCGGTGCCGCCGGTGGTGGCCACGCGAAGCGTGTGACAGCGGGTCTCCCCTCTCCCATTCATGGGAGAGGGGCGGGGGAGAGGGTACGCGGTGTTGCCGTGACGCCAAGACACCCTCGCCCCCCAACCCCTCTCCCGCAAGCGGGCGAGGGGGAGCAAGGCATGGCCTCTCCCGCAGGCGGGAGAGGGGAGTGGTGGTTGGCCTCTCCCGCGTGGGGGAGGAGACGGTCAAGGGAGAGGAAATGTTCGGTTACTACCTGGAACTCGCATTGCGCAGCCTCAGGCGCCACAAGGTGCTGGCGGCGCTGATGATGCTGGCGATCGCGCTGGGCATCGGCGCCTCGGTCACCATGCTGGCGGTGCTGCACAACCTGTCGGGCAATCCGCTGCCGGGGCGCAGCGACGTGCTGTTCCACCCGCAGGTGGACCCGCGGCCGGCCGACTTGCCGGGCGCGAAGGACGAGCCGCCGGACGACCTGACCTACATCGATGCTGCGAATCTCTACCAGCTCGGCATCGCGCCGCGCCGCGCGGTGATGAGCAGCAACTGGCTGCCGGTGGGCAAGGATGCGCCGGACAGTCCGCTGGCGATGTACACCGACCGCGCCACCACCGCCGACTTTTTCGCGATGTTCGGCGTGCCCTTCCTCTACGGCTCCGCCTGGTCGGCGCAGGACGACGCGAACCATACGCAGGTTGTGGTGCTGTCGCGGGCGATGAACCAGAAGCTGTTCGGCGGCGAGAACAGCGTGGGCAAGACCCTGCTGATCGCCACCAAGACCTTCCGCGTGGCAGGCGTGGTCGACGACTGGAACCCGCAACCGCGTTTCTACGATTTGAACGGCGGGGCCTTCGGCAAGAGCGAGCAGATGTACCTGCCATTCTTCACCTGGCTGGACCTGCCGCAGGATTACGGCTACGGCCCGATGGACTGCTGGGGCAACGACCCGAACGCGGGTACGCACGATCCCAAGGCGCCGCAATGCACCTGGGCGCAGTTCTGGGTACAACTGGATACGACGGCGCAGGTGGCGGATTACCGCGCTGCGCTCACGCAATACAGCGCGCAGCAGCATCAACTGGGCCGCTTCCAGCGTGCGCCGAACGTGCGCCTGCGCGGCCTGCTCGACTGGCTGGACTACAAGCACGTGATCCCGGTGACGGTGCGCATGCAGACCTGGATCGCCTTCGGCGTGCTGCTGATCTGCATGGTCAACACCGTGGGCCTGATGGTGGCGAAGTTCCTGCGCAAGTCGGGCGAGATCGGCGTGCGCCGCGCGCTGGGCGCCTCGCGCCGCGACGTGTTCACGCAATGCCTGGTGGAGGCCGGCGTGGTGGGCGTGGCCGGCGGGTTACTCGGCCTGCCGCTGGCCTGGCTGGGCCTGTGGATGGTGCGGCAGCAGCCGGTGAGTTTTGCCGCGTCCGCGCATTTCGATCCCTCCATGCTGGGCGTGGCACTGGCGCTGGCGGTGCTGTCGGCGCTGGCTGCCGGGATATGGCCCGCCCTGCGCGCGTCGCGCGTGGCTCCCGCCCTGCAGGTGAAGTCGCTATGAGAATCCACCGGCAGATACGCCCCATCCTCGCCGCGCTGCGCAGCCACAAGACCGCGGTGATCCTGCTGGTGCTGGAGATCGCGCTGACCATGGCCGTGCTCGGCAACCTGGTCTTTATCGTCTACGGCACCATCCGGCGTTCGCACGTGCCCACCGGCGTGGCGGAGAGCCAGATCGGGCTGATCCAGAGTATCGGCGTCATTGGCCAGGACAGCCGCGGGTCGCTTGCCGGCGACCTCGCCGCGTTGCGCGGCACGCCGGGCGTGGCGACAGCGGCCTACGGCGGTCCGCCGCTGTGGTACGCGAGCACCTCGCCGGTATTCCTCGACCCGGACCGTTCGCACGCGGTTGCCCAGGCCTACGAGTTCGAGGGCAGCCAGGGGTTGAGCGATACGCTGGGCGTGCGCATCGTCGAGGGGCGGAATTTCACGTCCGAGGAACTGCCCGATGCCAGCCAGTGGGGGCAGATCAAGGAGCTGCCCGTGCTGATCACGCAAGCCCTGGCATCGAAGCTTTTCCCGGACGGCCATGCGCTGGGAAAGATGCTCTACGACGGCACCACCGCCGAGCGCGTGGTAGGCGTCATCGATCATCTGCGCGGCGAGCTCACCGGGCGAAGCTCCGACGACTATTCGGTGGTGATCGAGTACCAGGTGGGGCCGCAGGACATGGGCGGCGGCTTCATGATCCGCGCACGCGACTCCAGACAGTTGCCACGGGTGCTGCAGGCCGCCGCCGCCGCCTTGCAAAAAGCCAACCCAGGCCACGTGCAAAGCAAGCTGTACACCATGGCCGAGCTGCGCGAAAACTACTTCAAGAGCGACCTCGCAGCCGGCCGCATGCTGGTGGCGATCATGCTGATCCTGCTGGTGGTCACCGCGCTGGGCGTGAGCGGGCTGGCCAGCTTCTGGGTGCAGCAGCGCAGGAGGCAGATCGGCATGCGGCGCGCGCTGGGGGCCACCCGCGGCGACATCCTGCACTACTTCCAGGCTGAGAACTTCCTGATCGTCAGTGGTGGCGTGTTGCTGGGCATGCTGTTCGCCTATGCGCTGAACCTGTTCCTGATGCACCGCTTCGAGCTGGCCCACCTGCCGGGGCATTACCTGCTGATCGGTGCGGTCGCGTTGTGGGTACTCGGCCAGCTTGCCGTGCTTGGGCCTGCATTGCGTGCGGCGGCGGTGCCGCCGGTGGTGGCGACGCGCAGCGTGTGAATGCTCAGCTCCCCTCTCCTGCTTGCGGGAGAGGGGAGTGATGTGAGGCCTCTCCGCAAGGAGGGGGAAGATCAATGAAGGAGTGCGGCATGTTTGGCTATTACTTCGATCTCGCCCTGCGCAGCCTCAAGCGCAACAAGGTGCTCACGGCGCTGATGGTGTTGACCATCGCGCTGGGCATCGGCACCAGCATGACCACGTTGACGGTGATGCACGTGCTGTCGGGCGACCCGATCCCGCAGAAGAGCGCGCAGTTGTTCCGCGTGCGCATGAACGTGGTTCCCGACGACCATTTCCAGGTTCGCCACGACGTGCCCGACAATCTCACCCGGCGTGATGCCGAGGCCCTGCTGCGCGATGCGCGAGGTGCCCGTCAAGCAGCCATGTCCGCTGGCGGAGTGGTGGTTACGCCGGCGCAGGGTGATCCGTTGAGAGTGCCGGCGCGCTACACCGGCGCCGACTTCTTTCCCATGTTCGGCGTACCGCTGCGTTACGGTCACGCATGGAGCCGCAGCGACGATGCCAGCCGCGCACGCATCGCCGTGATTTCCAGCGAGTTGAACGAGCAACTGTTCGGTGGCAAGGACAGCGTCGGCCAGACTTTGCTGGTGGGCAACCAGTCGCTGCAGATCGTCGGTGTGCTGGGCGAATGGGACATGAACCCGCGCTTCTACGACATGAGCAATGGCACCTTCGGCGACAGCGAGCAGGTATTCATGCCGCTGTCCACCGCGCTGGACATGAAGCTTTCCACCAGCGGCAGCATAAGCTGCTGGAGCAACGCCCCCGACTCGCTTGCCGCGGACGCGCCTTGTCTGTGGCTTCAGTACTGGGTGGAGCTGGACACGCCCGCCGAGGTGTCGGCCTACCGCCAATACCTCGGCAACTACATCGCCCTGCAACAGCAGGCGGGTCGCTTCCATCACTCCGGCTCCCCCCAGTTGCAGGACGTGATGCAATGGCTGGACTTCAAGGGCGTGGTGCCCTCCGACGTGCGCCTGCAGATGTGGCTGGCGCTGGGCTTCCTCGGCATCTGCCTGCTCAACACCGTGGGCCTGCTGCTGGCGAAGTTCCTGCGTCGCAGCAGCGAGCTTGGCGTGCGCCGCGCGCTGGGCGCATCGCGGCGCGCGATTTTCCTGCAATGCCTGATCGAGGCCGGCGTGGTGGGCCTGGTCGGCGGCATGTTCGGGCTGGCGCTGGCCGGCCTTGGCATGCTGCTGGTGCGCCACCAGCCCACCGACTACGCGGCGTTCATCCACATGGATCTGCGCATGCTGCTGAGCACGTTCGTGCTGGCCCTGGCGAGCAGCCTGCTGGCCGGCCTGCTGCCTGCATGGCGGGCAATGCAGGTGGCGCCCGCCGTCGCAATCAAGTCGAATTAGGGGAGCGCCCATGCACTTTCGCCATATCCTCAGCGCGCTTGGCCGCCACCGCATCGCGGTGTGCCTGCTGGTGCTGGAAATCGCCTTCTCCTGCGCGGTGGTCTGCAACGCGCTGTTCCTGATCGGCACGCGGCTGGAGCGCATGCACCGGCCCAGCGGCGCCGATGAAGCGCATATTGTGCAAGTGCGCGTGGGCAGCATCGCGTCCGGCTTGGCCGAGGCGACCATGGCGCAGACGCGCACCGACCTCGCCGCGCTGCGTGCCATCCCCGGTGTGGCCGATGTGTCCATCGTCAATCAGACCCTGTTCGGCAACTCGTTCAACGGCACTGGCGTCGGTCTCACCGATGCACCCAATGCGCCGACCACCACGGTGACTCAATACCTCGGCAACGCGCAACTGGCCGGCACGCTGGGCCTGAAGCTGGTCGATGGGCGCTGGTTCAAGCCGGACGAATTCGTCAGCGACGAACAACTGGAAGGCGAGGGTGCCACCGTGCCGGTCATCATCACCCGCGCAATGGCCGAGCATTTCTTTCCGGGGCAATCGGCGGCAGGCAAGGTGATCTATGCCTTCGGCACCAACCGCGTCGTGGGCGTGGTGGATCGGCTGGTGCAACCGCGGGATTACGGGCCAGCGGAGTCCTACGAATACGCCATGCTGTTCCCGGTGAACTTGTCGTACGCGCAAGGCACCTATCTGTTGCGCGTGAAGGACGCGTCGCAACGCGATGCGGTAATCCGAGCTGCTCTGCAGGCGTTGAAAACCGACGGCCCGCTGCGACTGATCTCGTCCAAGTACGCCAACACGCTGGAAGCCGCGCGCGACGAGTACTACCGCAACGACCGCGCAATGGCGTGGATGCTGGTGGGCGTGTGCCTGCTGCTGCTGATCGTCACCGCGGTCGGCATCGGTGGCCTGGCCAGTTTCTGGGTGGCGCAGCGTCGCCGGCAGATCGGCATCCGTCGCGCCATCGGGGCGATGCGCAGCGACATCCTGCGCTACTTCCAGACCGAGAACTTCCTGATTGCCACGCTCGGCATCGTGCTGGGCATGGTGCTGGCCTATGGCCTCAATCTGCTGCTGATGCTGCATTACGAACTGGGGCGCCTGCCGGGCTGGTACTTCCCGGTGGGTGCCGTGACGCTGTGGATCATCGGCCAGCTTGCCGTGCTTGGCCCCGCGCTGCGCGCGTCGAACGTGCCACCGGTGGTGGCGACGCGCAGCGTGTGAGCTTTCGTTTTATTCCCTCTCCCGCCAGCGGGAGAGGGGAGTGCAAAACCTGGGAGCGACGACATGTTCGGCTATTACCTCGATCTGGCCCTGCGCAGCCTCAGGCGCAACAAGGCGCTCACCGCGCTGATGGTGCTGGCGATCGCGCTGGGCATCGGCGCGTCGATGACCACGCTCACCGTGCTGCACGTGCTGTCGGGCGATCCGTTGCCGGGGCGCAGCGACACGCTGTACTACCCGCAGATCGACCCGCGCGACGGCCTGGGTTACCTGCCCGGCAAGACGGAGCCGATGGACCAGGTGACCTGGGTCGACGGCATGAACCTGCTGCAGGCGAAGCGCGCGGACCGGCAGGCGCTGATGACCGGCGGCAGCGTGGCGGTGCAGCCGGACAACTCCACACTCGATCCGTTCTACGAGGTTGCGCGCTACACCACGAACGGTTTCTTCCCGATGTTCGGCGTGCCGTTCGAGTACGGCCATGCCTGGGATGCGGCGGACGACGAGGCGCATGCCCGCGTCGCCGTGATCAGCAGCCGGTTCAACACCCGGCTGTTCGGCGGTGGCGACAGCACCGGCAAGACGCTGCGGCTGGATGGCGTGGCCTTCCGCATCGTCGGCGTGGTCGGCGACTGGAACCCCAACCCGAATTTCTACGATCTGAACCGCAAGAGCTACGACGAGAACGAGGGTGTGTTCGTGCCGCTGTCGACCTCGCAGGACCTGGGCATGTCCCATGACGGCAGCGTCAACTGCTGGGGCAACGGCGGCGGCGGGAACACCCCCGACCACAACTCGCCCTGCGTGTGGCTGCAGTTCTGGGTCCAACTGGACAGTCCGGCGAAGGCGGCCGCGTACAAGGACTTCCTCGTCCATTACTCGCAGGAGCAGAAGGCGCTGGGACGCTTCCAGCGACCGCCGAACGTGCAACTGCGCAACGTGATGCAGTGGCTGGACTACAACCAGGTCGTGCCCGACGACGTGCGCCTGCAGGCCGGGTTGGCGTTCGGCTTCCTGCTGGTGTGCCTGGTGAACACCGTGGGCCTGATGCTGGCGAAATTCCTGCGCCGCGCGGGCGAGCTGAGCGTGCGCCGTGCGCTTGGCGCCTCGCGGCGCGCCCTGTTCGCGCAACTGCTGGTGGAGTCCGGTGTGGTCGGCCTGGTCGGTGGCATCGGCGGCCTGCTGCTCGCGCTGGCCGGCTTGTGGCTGGTGCGTCGGCAGCCGGCGGAATACGCGGCACTGGCGCACATCGACCCCGCGATGCTGCTCGACACCTTCGTGCTGGCGCTGGCCGCAAGTCTGCTGGCCGGCCTGCTGCCTGCGTGGCGCGCCTGCCAGGTGGCGCCTGCCCTCCAATTGAAGAGCAATTGACATGGAACTGCGACCGATACTCTCGACGTTGCGCCGGCACAAGACCACCGCGTGGCTGCTGGTCCTGGAGATCGCGTTGACCTGCGCCATCGTGTGCAACGCGGTGTTCCTGATCGGCCAGCGGCTTGAGCGCATGAACCTGCCCAGCGGCATCGCCGAACACGAGCTGGTGCAGATCAAGCTTGGCCATATCGGCAAGAGCCCGGATGCCATGGCGCAGTCGCTGACCGACCTGGCCGCGCTGCGGCAGATCCCCGGCGCGAAGCAGGTGGCGGTGATCAACCAGCTGCCCTTCAGCGACGGCGGATCGTCGAACAGCGGCATCAGGTTGAGCCAGGAACAGCAGCAGGACACGCTCGAGGCCACGACGTATTACGGCGAAGGCGTACTGTCCACGCTGGGGGTGCGCTTGCTGGAAGGGCGCGACTTCCAGCACGACGAATACGCCGATTTCGAGACCGTCATCGCCGATCTGCACAATGGCGACCTGAAGGACCTGCCTTCGACCATCATCGTCACCCAGGCGTTGGCCAAGCGGTTGTGGCCGGGCAAGGACGCGCTTGGCCAGACGATCTACGTCGGCAAGGGCCTGCCGTTCCGGGTCATTGGCGTGGTGGCCGGTCTGGCGCGGCCGAACAACCTGGGCCAGGGCGTGGAATACAGCACGGTGTGGCCGATACGCATGACCGTGGCTGATGGCTCCGGCTATGTCATTCGCACCGCGCCGCAGGATCGCGACGCCGTGCTCAAGGCTGCCGTGGCCACGCTCAAGCAGCTCGACCCCAACCGCGTGGTGCTGGTGAAGCGCACCTACGACGAGGCGCGCCATGCGTTCTTCGCGAACGACCGCGCGATGGCCGGCATCCTGGTCGGTGTGATCGTGGCCCTGCTCACGGTCACCGTGCTGGGCATCGTCGGCCTGGCCAGCTTCTGGGTGGGGCAGCGCCGCCGCACCATCGGCGTGCGCCGCGCGCTTGGCGCCACCCGCGGCGACATCCTGCGCTACTTCCAGACCGAGAACTTCCTGCTCGCCACGTTCGGCATCGTGCTGGGCATGGCGCTGGCCTACGGCATCAACCTGTTCCTGATGATGCATTACGAACTGCCGCGGCTGCCGGGCATCTATTTCCCGGTCGGCGCGCTGGTGCTGTGGATCATCGGCCAGCTCGCCGTGCTCGGCCCCGCGCTGCGCGCCGCGGCGGTGCCGCCGGTGGTGGCGACGCGCTCGGTGTGACGAACGGGGAATCTGTAGGAGCGGCTTCAGCCGCGATGCTCTTGTACGGCATTACGAAAGGGCAAGAAGCATCGCGGCTGAAGCCGCTCCTACAAAACGGCGGCATTGGGGAGGGGACGTGATGTTTGGTTACTATCTCGATCTGGCGATACGCAGCCTGCGGCGGCACAAGGTGCTCACCACGCTGATGGTGCTGGCGCTGGCGCTGGGCATTGGCGCCACGATCACCACGCTGACGGTGCTGCGGCTGCTGTCCGGCGATCCGCTGCCTGAGAAGAGCGCGCAGCTGTTCTATCCGCAGGTGGATCCCTATCCCGCGGATCAGCCCTTTTCGCGCAGCGGCAAGCGGCTGCCGTTCCTGATGAGCTATGTCGATGCGATGAACCTGCTGCATGCCGGCAAGGCACGGCGGCAGACCGCGGTGGCGTTGTCGCAGGTCAAGGTGGCGCCGAAGACGCAGGAGGGCAAGCCGTTCTATGCGGACGGCGTGATGACCACGGCGGACTTCTTCCCGATGTTCGACGCGCCGTTCCAGTACGGCGCGGGCTGGAGCGCGGCCGACGACGACAGCCGTGCGCAGGTCGTGGTGATCGCCAGCTTCCTCAACGACAAGCTGTTCGGCGGCACGGACAGCGTGGGCCGGATGATCCGCATCGAGGACCACGACTTCCGCATCATCGGCGTGCTCAAGCCCTGGGCGCCGCAGCCGCGTTTCTACGCCCTGCACCTGGGCAGCCGCGATTACGGCAAGGGCGAGGGGGTGTTCATGCCGCTGCTGGGCGCGCGCGCCGACTGTATCGGGCCGAGCACGATGATGTCCTATGGCCCCGGTTCCAGCATGGAGCATCTGGAAACCTCGCCGGCGATCTGGCTGGGCGTGTGGGTGGAGCTGCCCGATGCTTCCGCGGTTTCGGCCTACCGGCTGTTCCTCGCCAACTACGCGCGGCAGCAAGTGGCGCTGGGGCGTTTCCAGAAATCCCGCACGGCCCTGTCGGGGTTGATGCAGTGGCTGCGCAGCGAGCACGTGGTGCCGGACGATGCGCGCCTGCAGACCGGGCTGGCGTTCGGCTTCCTGCTGATCTGCGTGGTGAACACGGTGGGCCTGCTGCTGGCGAAATGCCTGCGCCGTTCGCGCGAGATCGGCGTGCGCCGCGCGCTGGGCGCCTCGCGCGGCGCGATCTTCGCCCAGTTCATGGTCGAGGCCGCCATCGTGGGCGTGGCCGGTGGCGTGCTGGGGCTGGTCTTTGCCGAGCTGGGGCTATGGGGCATCCGCCACCAGCCGGCACAGTACGCCGGCCTCGCCCACCTGGACCTGCCGATGTTCCTGTTCACCTTCGTGGTGGCGCTGGTGGCCAGCCTGGTCGCCGGCTTGCTGCCCGCCTGGCGCGCCTGCGTGGTGGCGCCCGCCCCGCAGCTCAAGGCCAGTTGAGGAGATGAATATGGAAGTCCGTCCGATACTCGCCAGCCTGCGCAAGCACCGCATCCCGGCCACGCTGATCGTGCTGGAGATCGCGCTGGCCTGCGCCGTGCTGTGCAACGCGGTGTTCATGATCGGCCAGCGCATGGCCGATATCCACTGGCCGAACGCGATCGACGAGCAGGGTCTCACCGTGATCACCGTGAACGGTGCCGATCCCAAGCTTGCCGCCAGCGACATCCCGCGCGACCTCGCCGCCCTGCGCGGCGTCGCCGGGGTAACGGCTGTGGCCGCCGCGACCAGCATGCCGCTGGACCAGAACCCCGCGCTGTCGGACTTCACCACGACGCCGGACGGCAAGACCACGGTGAACACCTCGATCTATTTCCTCGGCAGCGGCGGCGAGCAGGCGATGGGCCTGCGCCTGCTGCAAGGGCGTTTCTTCAACGCCGACGAGTACGCCGACAGCGGCTTCAAGGACTTCAACTCCACCGGCCACGTCATGCTGGTCACGCAGAGCGACGCGCAGCGCTTGTGGCCGGGGCAGAGCGCCCTGGGCAAGACCCTCTACACCAATGACCTGAGCTGGACGGTGGTCGGCGTGGTGGCGGACGTGCTGGCGCAGGACCCGAAGTTCAGCGGGCCGGGCGGCCGCTATTCCAGCGTGTTCTTCCCGCTGCACCCGGACGGAGCGATGGGCGATTACCTGCTGCGCAGTGCGCCGCAGGACCGCACGCGCGTCCTGCGCGAGGCGATGCAGATACTGGGTCGGCTGGAACCGGGCGCGGTGGTGCAGGGCGCGACCTACGCCGGCATGCGCGGCGACTATTTCGCCAACACCCGCAGCATGGCGTGGATGCTGCTGCTGGTGTGCGTGGTGATGCTGGCGGTGACCGCGTTCGGCATCGTCGGCCTCACCAGCTTCTGGGTCGGCCAGCGACGCCGGCAGATCGGCATCCGCCGCGCGGTGGGCGCCACCCGCAGCCACATCCTGCAGTACTTCCAGACCGAGAACTTCCTGCTCGGTACAGCCGGCGTGGTACTGGGCATGGTGCTGGCCTTCGGCATCAACCTGTACCTGATGCAGCGTTACGAGATCGCGCGCATGCCCTGGTATTACCTGCCGGTCAGCGCGATCGCGCTGTGGGTGCTGGGCCAGCTCGCCGTGCTCGGCCCCGCGCTGCGCGCGGCGGCGGTGCCGCCGGTGGTGGCGACGCGCTCGGTGTGATTTCCCCCTCCCCCTCCGGGGGAGGGGGCCCGCGAGGGCGGGAGAGGGTACGGGCGGAGCGAGGCGTCGCGCGCTGGCCGAACCCTCTCCCCCAACCCCTCTCCCGCAAGCGGGAGAGGGGAGTTCAATCAAGGAGGGACGGAATGTTCGGCTACTACCTCGACCTGGCCCTGCGCAGCTTGAAACGCACGCCCATCCTCACCGGCCTGATGGTGCTGGCGATCGGCCTGGGCATCGGCGCATCGATGACCATGCTCACGGTGCTGCATGTGATGACCGACGATCCGCTGCCGGGGCGCAGCGCGCAGCTGTACACGCCGCACCTCGATCCCTTGCCGCTGGACCACAAGCGGCGCGGCGACAGCCCCGACCCCACCGACGACATGACCTGGCCCGATGCGATGGCGCTGCTAAAAGCGCATCGCGCCGTGCGGCAGGCGGCGATGGCGGGCGGCTCACTGCTGCTGCGTCCGGCGCGCGCGGACTTGCGGCCGTTCTACGTAGCGGGGCGCTATGCGACGGCGGATTTCTTCGCGCTGTTCGGCGTGCCGTTCGAGCGCGGCAGCGGCTGGAGTGCGGCGGACGACGTGGCCGGCGCGCAAGTGGTGGTGCTGAGCGACACGTTGGCGCGCAAGTTGTTCGGCGCGGCCGATGCGGTGGGCCAGACGGTGCACCTGGGCGAACACGACTTCCGCGTGGTTGGCGTTACTGCCGACTGGGCGCCGAAGCCGCTGTTCTATGCCGACCAGACCGGCACCCAATACAGCGACGCCGACTTGTTCTTCCTGCCTTTGTCGGTGGCGGTAGCCCAGGACTTGCAGACCAGCGGCAATCGATCCGGCTGGGTCCATGGTGACGATAACTCGCTGACCAGCGCCAACATGACCTGGCTGCAGTACTGGGCGCAACTGGACACGCCGGCGCAAGTCGCGGCGTATCGCCAATACCTGGTGGATTACTCCGCGCAGCAGAAGGCGCTGGGTCGCTACCAGCGGCCGCCCACCAACGCGAAGCTGTACGGCCTGATGGGCTGGCTGGCGCACGAAAACCTGGTGCCCGACGACGTGGACCTGCAACTGTGGCTGGCGCTGGGTTTCCTGTTCGTGTGCATGGTCAACATCGTGGCGCTGCTGCTGGCGAAGTTCCTGCGTCGCACTGGCGAGATCAGCGTGCGCCGTGCGCTGGGTGCCAGGCGGCGCGACATCTTCGTGCAGCTCGGTATCGAGTCGGCGCTGATCGGCGTGGCCGGCGGCGCGCTGGGCCTGGCGATCGCGCAACTCGGCCTGTGGAGCATCCGCCAGCGCCCGGACGACTACGCGAAGCTGGCGCAGATGGACGTGCCGATGCTGTTGGGCACACTGGCGCTGGCCGTCGCCGCCAGCGTGCTGGCCGGCCTGCTGCCGGCATGGCGTGCTTGCCGGGTGGCGCCGGCGTTGCAGCTGAAGACGACGTGATGGCGCGGCGCATTCCGACTCCTCATGTCCGTCATCCCGGCGCAGGCCGGGATCCAGTGACGCCCACGCCTGCCCAGGCCATGCCGTCACCGGGTTCCGGCCTGCGCCGGAACGACGGCTCAAGCGCACCACGAGGTTGACCATGCAGATCCGACCGATCCTTTCCACCCTGCATCACCACAAGCTCACCGCCGTGCTGTTGACCCTGCAGGTGGCCTTCACCTGCGCCATCGTCTGCAACGTGGCCTTCATGGTGGCCCAGCGCGTGCAACGCATCAGCGTGCCCACCGGCATCGCCGAGAACGAGCTGTCGGCGATCCACAGCAGAGGCATCGAAAAAGGCGAAAATGTGCAGGCGCGGCATGTGGCCGATCTGACGGCCCTGCGCGCGATTCCCGGGGTGCGTTCCGCGGTGGCGGTCAGTTATTCGCTGCCGCTGAACCAGAGCGAGTCGTCGAGCGGCATCTGCCCCAGCAAGCAGGCGCTGGACCGGGCGATGCAGCGCAATTCGATCGATGGCAGCGGCTGCGTGCAACCTGCCTCGTACGACGGTACGCCGGGCCTGATCGCCACGCTGGGCCTGCATCTCGTGGCGGGGCGCGATTTCCTGCCGGACGAGTACGTGAGCAAGGGCAAGCCCGCAGTGGCGATCGTCACGCGCGCGTTGGCGGAGAAACTGTATCCGGGGCAACCGGCGCTGGGGCAGAGCATGTACGACGGCGACAACTTCATCCGCATCGTCGGCATCGTGGATACCCTGCTGCGGCCGGCCTTGGACAAGCCCGGCGTGGACGGCGACAGCATGATCTGGCCGCAGCGCCCCGACGACTCCAGTGTCACCTATGTGCTGCGCAGCGCGCCGCAGGATCGCCAGCGTGTGCTCAAGGCCGCGGAGGCCGCGCTGCTCCAGGCCAGCCCCAACCGCATCATCGATCCCAAGCAGATGCAGACCTACACGCAGATCCGCCGCACCTATTTCCAGCGCGACACCACCATGATCGGTTTGCTCATCGCCTCGGCGCTTGGCCTGCTGTTCGTCACCGCGCTGGGCATTGCGGGCCTGGCGAATTTCTGGGTGCAGCAGCGCACGCGCAGCATCGGCATCCGCCGCGCCATCGGCGCCACCCGCGCCGACGTGCTGCGCTACTTCCAGACCGAGAACTTCCTGATCGTCAGCGCCGGCATCGTGCTGGGGGTACTTCTGGCAGTGACGCTGAACCTGCTGTTGATGACGCACTACGAACTGCCGCGCCTGCCGCTGTGGTACCTGCCGATCGGTGCACTGGTGCTGTGGGTGCTGGGCCAGTTGTCGGTGCTGTCGCCGGCGCTTCGCGCTTCGCGCGTGCCGCCGGTGGTGGCTACTCGGTCGGTGTAGGAGCGCACCCTGTGCGCGATTGCTTTTGGTTTCGATCAAGCGCCAGAGCATTCGCGCACAGGGTGCACTCCTACAGGACACGAAATGAAGGAGTGACGGATGTTCGGTTATTACCTCGACCTGGCCCTGCGCAGCCTCAGGCGCACGCCGATCCTCACCGGCCTGATGGTGCTGGCAATCGGCCTGGGCATCGGTGCGTCGATGACCATGCTCACGGTACTGCATGTGATGACGGACGATCCGATGCCGGAGCGCAGCGCGCAGCTGTATGTGCCGCATCTCAATCCGTTGCCGCTCAAGGGCAACTTTTTCGCCAATGGTCATGACCCCTCCGACCACCTCACCTGGCCGGATGCGATGGCCTTGCTCAAGGCGCATCGTGCCCGGCGGCAGGCGGCGATGGCGGCAGGTTACTTGCTGGTACGCCCGGTGGCTGCGGGTTTGCGAACGTTCTATGTGAGTGGTCGCTACGCCACGGCGGATTTCTTCGCCATGTTCGGCGTGCCATTTGAGCGCGGCAGCAGCTGGAGCGCGGCTGACGACGCGGCCAGTGCGCACGTGGTGGTACTGGCCGATTCGCTCGCGCGCAGGCTATTCGGCAGCGCCGATGCCATCGGCAAGATGGTCAGGCTTGGCGAGAACGATTTTCGCGTGATCGGTGTCACCACCGACTGGCAACCGTCACCGCTGTTCTATGCCGACAGCAGGGCCAAGAGGTACAGCGATCGCGACCTGTTCTTTCTGCCGCTTTCCACGGCAGTGGATTTGAATTTGAACACCGACGGCAGCGCGGACAGTTGGGGAAAAACGCCCAATGGCGACATGCGCAGCGCAACCACTGCATGGTTGCAGTTCTGGGTGCAACTCGACACGCCCATGCAGGCGGCTGCGTACAAGCAGTTCCTGGTCGACTACTCCGCGCAGCAGAAATCGCTGGGCCGATTCCAGCGGCCGGCAACCAACGCCAAGTTGTACAGCCTGATGGGCTGGCTGGCGCACGAAAACCTCGTGCCTGGCGACGTGCGCCTGCAAATGTGGCTGGCGCTGGGTTTCCTGCTCGTGTGCATAGTGAATGTCGTGGCCTTGCTGCTGGCGAAGTTCCTGCGCCGCAGCGGCGAGATCAGCGTGCGCCGCGCCTTGGGTGCGCGGCGGCGTGACATCTTCGTGCAGTTCGGCATCGAGTCGGCAGTCATTGGCGTGGCCGGCGGCGTGCTTGGCGTGCTGATCGCGGAACTCGGACTGTGGAGTGTGCGGCATCGACCCGATGACTACGCCCACATTGCGCACATGGATGCCTCGATGCTGCTGGTGACGTTGGCGTTTGCGGTTTTCGCCAGCACGATGGCTGGCCTGCTTCCCGCGTGGCGGGCCTGCCGCTTGGCGCCCGTGCTGCAACTCAAGACGCTTTGAAAGGAGGCCGCCATGCAGCTCCGACCGATTCTTTCCACCCTGCGCCACCACAAACTCACGGCCATGCTGCTGACGCTGCAGGTGGCGCTTACCTGCGCCATCGTTTGCAACGTGGCTTTCATGATCGCCAACCGCATCGCGGATGTTTCGATGCCTACAGGCATTGCTGAAAGCGGGCTGTCAACGATCCAGAGCATCGGCACCGACACCAAGCAGAACGCGCAGGCATTGCACGAAACCGACCTCGCGGCATTGCGTGCGATTCCCGGCGTGGAATCCGCCGTGGCGGTGAGCAGTGCGTTGCCGTTGAACCGTAACGACTCGTTTGGCCCCGCGTGCCCCAGTCAGCAGGTGTTCGATCAGGCGATGCGCACGTCGTCGTTGTTCAAGGGGGGCGATTGCCCGTTGTCCAGTTTTTACGATGGTACGCCCGGCCTGCTCCGCACGCTGGGGCTGCAACTGGTGGCGGGGCGTGATTTCCTTCCGGGGGAATACACGGCAAAAAGCAATCCGTCCGTCGCGATCATCAGTCGCGAGCTGGCCGACAGGCTTTATCCGGAACAGGATGCACTCGGCAAGGTGATGATCCTGGGCGGCAATGCCTTGCAGGTGGTTGGTGTTGTCGCCACCTTGGCGCGTCCGGAGTTGCATGGCATGGGGGATGGCTACATGAGCGTTATCACGCCGCAGTTGCCAGACAGCACCAGCGAAATCTATGTGCTACGCAGCGCACCGGGTGATCGCGATCGCATCTTGAAGGCAGCGGAGGCAGCGCTGTTCAGGGTTGATCCCACACGCGTCATCGACCCGGATCAAGTGCAAACCTACTCACAGATTCGCGACGCCTATTTCCAGCGCGACACCACCATGATCGGCCTGCTGATCGCCTCGGCGCTGGGCCTGCTGTTCGTCACCGCGCTGGGCATCGCGGGGCTGGCGAACTTCTGGGTGCAGCAGCGCACGCGCTCCATCGGCATACGTCGTGCGATAGGAGCGACGCGCGGCGACATCCTGCACTACTTCCAGGCCGAGAACTTCCTGATCGTCACGGCCGGTGTCGTGCTGGGCGTCCTGCTGGCGATCGGCCTGAACCTGCTGCTGATGACGCACTACGAATTGCGGCGCCTGCCGCTGTGGTACCTGCCGATCGGCGCGGCGGTGCTATGGGCGCTGGGCCAGCTGTCCGTGCTGTCGCCGGCGCTGCGCGCCACACAGGTGCCGCCGGTGGTGGCGACGCGCAGCGTGTGAGCTTTTGCTCCCCTCTCCACAAGTGAGAGAAGGGAGTGATGTGGCCTCTCCCGCTTGCGGGAGGGGAGAGTCCAACAAGGAGGCATGGAATGTTCGGCTACTACCTTGATCTCGCGCTGCGCAGCCTCAGGCGGAGCAAGGCGCTTGCCGCCATGATGGTGATGGCGTTGGCTGTGGGCATCGGTGCCAGCATGACCACGCTGACGGTGGCGCATCTGCTGTCGGGCGATCCGGTGCCGGAACACAGCGCGACGCTCTATCACCCGCAGTTGAATCCCACGATGCCGCCGCGACTGGTTCACGAGCCGACCAGTGCGATGGATTACCGCTCCGCGATGGACCTGTGGAGCGCGCATCGTGCCGACCGCCAGACGCTGGTCGCGGGCAGCCCGGTGAAGGTGCAGGTGGAAGGTTCGGGCGAGCCGCCGTTGCCGCGGCAGATGTTGCTCACCACCAGCGACTTTTTCCCGATGTTCGATGTGCCGTTCCGTTATGGCGGCCCGTGGGCATCGACGGACGAGGAGTCGCATGCACGGGTGGCGGTGATCTCGTCCGCGCTCAACGATCGGCTGTTCGGCGGAGCGGACAGCGTGGGCCGGAGCCTTCGCCTGCGCGACAGCGACGTGCGCATCGTGGGCGTACTGGCGCCGTGGCGGCCCGCGCCGCGCTTCTACGACATCTGGAATGGACGCTACCGGCACGGCGACACCGAGAGTTTCTACAACGATCCGGAAGACATCTACGCGCCTCTTGCCACCGGCCTGGACATCTTCGCGGGGCAGACGCCCGTCATGCCCGTGCATTTCTGCTGGGACATGGGCGCGGACGGGAAGTCCATGCAAACCGACCCATGCGCATGGCTTTCCCTCTGGGTGCAGCTTTCCAGCCCGGCCAAGGTCCGGAACTACGCCGGGTTCCTGAAGGGATATGCACAGCAGCAGAAACGGCAGGGCCGCTACACCAGCGACCAGACGCGCCTGCAAAGCCTGATGCAGTGGCTGGAATGGAACCGGGTGGTTCCCGGCACCGTGCGCATGCAAGCCTGGATGGCGCAGGCCTTCCTGCTGATCTGTCTGGTCAACACGGTGGGACTGCTGCTGACTAGGTTTCTGCGCCGCTCCGGCGAGATCGGCGTGCGGCGCGCGATGGGTGCCAGCCGCTGCGCCGTGTTCACGCAGTGTCTGGTGGAGGCGGCCCTGATCGGCCTGCTCGGCGGCGTGGGCGGCTGGCTGCTGACCCTGCTGGGGCTGTGGATGGTGCGCCAGCAGCCGGTGGCCTATGCCGACCTGGCGCATCTGGACCTGCCCATGTTCTTCGGCACCTTCGCGATGTCGGTCGCCGCCAGCCTGCTGGCGGGCGTGCTGCCGGCCCTGCGCGCCAGCCGCGTGCCGATCGGTTTCCAGTTGAAGACGCTTTGAGGAGATGGCCATGCCCATTCGCCCCATCCTTCGCGCACTGCGCCATCACCGCTTCACGACCGCATTGATCGTGCTGGAGATCGCGCTGGCCTGCGCCGTGCTGTGCAACGCCTGCTTCATCGTGGCCGGGAAATGGAGCCTGATGCATATCCGCAGCGGCATCGACGAACCTGCGCTTGCGGTGGTCACCCTCGACAATTTCGATCGCCAGCGCGCGGACGACCTCAATGCGCGCGTGGTGGACGGCTTGCGCAGGATCGACGGTGTGCAGTCGGTCGACCTGATCAGCGGACTGCCTTTCCTGGGTGCCGGAGGGGAAAGCACCTCGCCGGATCGCGAGGGGAAGCTCGGTTCGTACTCCACCAGCTTCTATTTCGGCGACGCGGGTACCTTGGCCACGCTCGGCGTCGAATTGACGGCCGGGCGATTGCCGCGGGACAGCGACGTCGTACCGGACGACGCCACCATCGTGCAGTCGGTGATCACCCGGTCGCTGGCGGATCGCCTGTGGCCGCACGCCGACCCGCTGGGCAAGGTTCTCTGGTGTTGCCACGGAAGCGGCGGCTTCCGGGTGATCGGCGTGGCGCGGGAGCTGATCCAGGACATGCCACGCGACGACGCCTCGGTGGGCAATGCGATCTTCACCCCGCAACGCTCCGGCCCCATGCTGGCCGGCCAGTACCTGCTGCGCGCCGATCCGGCACGGGTGAGCGAGGTGCTGCGCAAGGCACGCGCCGCGATGGCCACGCTGGCGCCGGATGCCACGGTGGACGACGAGCACACCGGCACTCTCGGCGACTTGCGCCATCGCCATTTTCGGTCGGACCGGGCCACGGCCGACATGCTGATGGGCACGATGGCGGCGCTGCTGGCGATCACCGCATTGGGCATCGTCGGACTCACCGGCTACTGGGTGCAGCAACGGCGCAAGCAGATCGGCATCCGGCGCGCCATCGGCGCCACGCGACGCGACATCCTTCGTCACTTCCAGATCGAGAACTTCCTCATCGTCGGCATGGGCATCGCACTGGGCGTGCTGCTCGCCTACGCGTTCGACGTGGCGCTGATGAAGTTCTACGAGCTGCCGCACCTGCCTCCGGCGTACCTTCTCGTGGGTGCCGTGGTGTTGTGGCTGCTCGGCCAGCTCGCCGTGCTCGGTCCCGCGCTGCGCGCGGCGGCGGTGCCGCCGGTGGTGGCAACGAGGTCGGTCTGATTTTCCCCTCCCCCTTCCGGGGAGGGTGCCTGAGAGGGCGGGAGAGGGTACGGGCGGAGCGAGGCGTCGCGCGCTGGCTGTGGACCCTCTTCCCCAACTCCTCTCCCGCAAGCGGGAGAGGGGAGCGAGACGTGGCCTTTTCCGCAATCGGGAGAGGAGAGCAAGGCATGGCCTCTCCCGCTTGCGGGGAGTTCAATCTGGGAGGGATGGAATGTTCGATTACTACCTGCGCCTGGCCCTGCGCCGCTGCCGGCAGAGCGTGCCGATGGTGTTGCTGCTGGTGCTGACCATGGCCATCGGCATCGCTGCGTGCATGACGGCGACGACCATTTTCCGTGCGCTGTCCGGCGCGCCGGTGCCGGGCGTCAGCCCGTACCTTTACGTGGCGACGATGGACGCACGCGAGGCGGTGGACAAGGACAATCCCGACTACAAGCGGCCGGACAGCCTGCTCAAGCTGGCCGATGCCAAGGCCCTGGTGGACGCGCATCGCGCCGTGCAGCAGGTGGCGGTCGCGCAGAGCCTCACGCCATTGAGCGACCCGGACGGCAAGAAGTCCGAACAGGCGTATGGCCTGATGGCTTATGGGCCGGTGGTGCAGACTCTTGGAGTGTCGCTGCGCCATGGGCGCCCGTGGACCGAGGCCGAACAGGCCGCGAACGCGCCGGTGCTGGTGATCGACGCACACATGGCGCAGAAGCTGTTCGGCACCGAGGACGCCGTCGGCCGCAGCATCATGCTGGGGCAGCGCAGTTTCCGCGTGATCGGGGTATCTGCGCCGTGGAAGCCGCGCGTGCAGATCTTCAATCTGGCCCAGAACGGCGGCAGCGTGATGGGCCAGGACGAGAACTTCTTCGTGCCGGCGCAGGCCGCGCTGGACGCGGGCGTGGGGCCCTTCATCGCGGGCGAGTGCGGCAAGGATGCGCCGGTGGTCAGCTTCCAGTCGGCGGCGGTGGCGCAGTGCCGCTGGATGGAAACCTGGGTGCGGCTGGACACGCCGGCGCAGGTGGGCGACTACGGCCGGTTCCTCGCCGGCTATGCGGATGCCCAGCACGACGCGGGACGTTTCGTCTATCCGCCGCAGGCGAAGCTGTATGGCACGCAGGCGTGGATGACCTTGAACCATGTGGTGCCGGACGACGTGCACCTCAACCTGATGCTGGCGGGCGGGTTTCTGCTGCTGTGCCTGGTCAATGTGGCTGGCCTGCTGGCCGCGCGCTTCCTGCGCCGGCAGGGCGACGTGGCGATCCGCCGCGCGCTGGGCGCGTCGAAGCGCGACGTGTTCGTGCAGCACCTGGTGGAAACCGGGTTGCTGGGCCTGATCGGTGGCGTGCTGGCGCTGCCGCTGACCTGGCTGGGCCTGTGGATCGTGCGCATGCAGCCGGTGAGTTACGCGGACGCCGCCCGTTTCAGCCCCGGCGTGTTCGCGATCCTGTTCGCGCTCTCGGTGGGCGTGGGCCTGCTGGTCGGTATCCTGCCGGCGTGGCGCGTGTGCCGACAGCCGCCGGCGTTGCAGATCAAGATCGCGTAAGGGGGCTGCCATGCGACACATCATCAAGCCACTGTTCCGCCACCGCATGATGCCGCTGCTGGTTGTGCTGCAGGTGGCGCTGGCCTGCGCCATCGCGTGCAACGCGCTGTTCCTGCTGCAGCAGAAACTGGTGCCCATCGTGACGCCGGATGGCGTGGGGAATCCGGATCGCCTGGTCGTGGCATGGAACATCGCGCCGCGCGGCCAGCCCTGGCCGAGCAGCCGGCTCAACCAGGTCGTGTCGGAGCTGCGCGCCATCCCCGGCGTGACCTCGGCCAGCGTGGCCGGCAGCTTCCCGATGGAAACCATGGCGCAGATGAACGGCAACGTCTTGGGGGAGGGCGCCCATCCGGCCAGGGCCAGCGCCGCGGTCTACATCGGTACCCATCTGCGCGACACGCTGGGCCTGAAGCTGGTGGCGGGGCGCGATTTCAGTGCCACCGAGGAAGCCGTGGCTTACAAAAACATCGGTCTCGACGCGAGCGGGCCGGTGATCATCACGCGCGCGCTGGCGGATCGCCTGTTCCCCGGTGGCGATGCCCTGGGCCACGTGGTGCGCATCGGCGACCAGCCCGATGCGGGACAGCGCACGGTGATCGGCGTGGTCGAGCACCTGATGCGCAACAAGTTCGGCCAGGACGACCGCGAGGACATCGACTACAGCCTGCTGTTCCCCGGCATCCCGTCGAACTGGCCGGTGCCGATATTCGCGGTGCGGTCGCGTTCGGCCGCGGAAGCGGACAGCGTGCTCAAGGCGGTCAAGGCCACGATCACGCGCGAACTCGGTCCCGACATGATCCAGGGCATGGATCCCACCTACGAGTCGTACGGCAGCCTGCGTGACCACATGCTGGCGCAATCGAAGGCTGCGGTATGGCTGCTGTCCGGCGTCAGCCTGATCGTGCTGCTGGTGACCGTGGTCGGCATCATGGGCCTGACCAGCTACTGGGTGCAGCAGCGCACACGGCAGATCGGCATCCGCCGCGCACTGGGCGCACGGCGTGCCAACATCCTGCGCGACGTGCAACTGGAGAACCTGCTCGTGGTGGGGGCCGGCATCCTGCTCGGCATGGTGCTGGCCTACGCGATCAACCTGTGGCTGATGCATCACTATGAACTGACGCGGCTGCCGTGGACCTACCTGCCGTATGGCGCGGCGCTGATGTTGCTGCTCGGCCAGTTCGCCGTGCTGTCGCCCGCGCTGCGTGCATCGCGGGTGCCGCCGGTGGTGGCGACGCGCAGCGTGTGAGGGTTCCTTGGGGCAACGGGCGAAGGTGTTGAAAGGGTGGGCGGGGATCCGGATGGAACGGGACGTTCCTCTTGGGCCGGATCCCCGCCCGACCCCCTTCCGCGGAAGGGATTGCAACAGGGGAGCGTTTGAATGTTCGGCTATTACCTGGATCTGGCCCTGCGCAGCCTGAAGCGCAACAAGATGCTCACCGCGCTGATGGTGCTGGCCATTGCGCTGGGCATCGGTGCGAGCATGACGATGATCACGGTGCTGCACGTGATGACGGCGGATCCGATACCGGGGCGCAGCGGGCAGTTGTTCTATCCGCAGGTCGATCCGCGCCCCATGGACAGCGACAACACGACACCCGATCCGCCGGATCAACTGACGTGGATCGATGCGATGAATCTGTTGCATGCGGGCAACGGCGTGCATCAGGCGGCGATGACGGGTGGGCGGGTGACCGTGGTGCCGCCGCAGGGCGCATCGCATGCCTTTTTCGTCCCGGCGCGTTCCACCACGGCCGATTTCTTCACCATGTTCGACGTGCCGTTCGTGGATGGTGGTGGATGGACCGCGAACGACGACGAGCGGCGTTCACATGTGGCAGTGATTTCGCGCGACCTCGCCGACAAGCTCTACGGCACGCCGCATGCGGTGGGCCGGACCTTGCAACTGGGCAAGTACGACTTCCGCATCGTTGGGGTGATCGATCCCTGGAACCCGTCGCCGCATTTCTACGATCTCGGGATGGGCAATTACACCAGCGAGCCGGAACAGGTGTTCCTGTCGCTGCAGACGGGGCTGGATCTGAAGCTGAGCGGGGCCAACAGCATGAGTTGCTGGGGAAAATTTCCGATCGACGGCGATTTGCGCAAGGCGAGCAGTTGCGTCTGGATGGACTTCTGGGTGCAGCTGGACACGCCGCAGCAAGTGGTGGCTTATCGCGAGTTCCTCGTCAATTATTCGGAACAGCAGAAAGCCCTGGGGCGCTTTGTGCGGCCGCCGAACACGCGCTTGCGCGACGTGATGGCGTGGTTGGACTACAACCACGTGGTGCCGGGCAGCGTGCAACTGCAAACCCTGCTGGCGCTGGGCTTCCTGCTGGTATGCCTGGTCAATACGGTGGCGATGCTGCTGGTGAAGTTCCTGCGCCGGGGCGGCGAACTCTCCGTGCGCCGTGCCATGGGTGCATCGAAGCGCTCGGTATTCGCACAACTGCTGGTGGAAGCGGCGCTGGTGGGCGTGGCCGGCGGTGCGCTGGGCCTGTTGCTGGCCATCTTCGGCCTGTGGATCGTGCGTCAGCAGCCGGTGCCGTATGCCGCGCTGGCGCACATGGATGGTGCGATGCTCGGCGCCACCTTCGTGCTGGCGGTGTGCGCCACCTTGCTGGCGGCCTTGTTCCCGGCGTGGCGCGCCTGCCGCATCGTGCCGGCCCGTTTGCTGAAGACGCAATAAGGATATCGCGCATGCATCCCATCGTTTCCGCACTGAAGCATCACAAGACCACCGTCGTGCTGGTGGCGCTGGAGATCGCGCTGACCTGCGCCATCGTCACCAACGCGCTGTTCCTGATCGGCGACCGCCTGGCGGCCATGCGCATGCCTACCGGCGTCGCCGACAACGAACTGGTATGGGCGCGAGTCAGTGGCCTCGACCTGGGCGGAGCCGCAGCCAGCCGCGATCCGGCCGACCTGGCCACCGCCGACCTGGCCGCCTTGCGTGGCTTGCCCGGCGTCGAATCGGCGGCGATGGCCAACACGCTGCCGCTTACCAACAACTACTGGAGCATGGGTGTCTTTCGCCGCCCCGGCGACGAGAAGAGCGGACTCGACAACGTGGTCGAATACCTGGGCTCGCCCGGCATGCTGCGCACGCTGGGCATCAGGCTTTCGGCGGGGCGCGATTTCCTGCCGCAGGAGTATGCCGACTACAACCCGTTCAAGGACCAGCCGCCGCCGACGGTCGCCATTGTCACGCGCACCTTGGCCGGGCAGTTGTGGCCGGGCGAGAACCCATTGGGGAAAACCTTCTGGCTGGACAGCGACGGCAAGCATGCCGTACAGGTGGTTGGCGTGGTGGGCCACCTGCTCAACCCGAGCATCAACAAAGACCAGGGGGTGGATCGCAGCCTGATCCTGCCGGTGACACGGGTGCCGGGTGGCGTGTACGTGCTGCGCGTGCGACCGGACGCGCGGGGTACAGTCAAGCGTGACCTGCCCGGCGTGCTCACCCGCATCGATCCCGCACGCATTGTCACCGACGACCACATCTACGCCGACACGGTTTCGGACTACTACCATGGTGACCGCGCCATGATCTGGGTATTGGTGGTGGTCACCGGCTGCCTGCTGGCACTGACCGCGCTGGGCGTGGTGGGCCTGTCCAGCTTCTGGGTGCAGCAGCGCACGCGCAGCATCGGCATCCGCCGCGCGATCGGCGCCACGCGGCACGACATCCTGCGCTACTTCCAGGTGGAGAACCTGCTGATCGTCGGCGCGGGCATCGTGCTCGGCTCGCTCGGTGCGGTGGGGCTCAACCTGTGGCTGATGAAGCATTACGAACTGGCGCACATGCCGCTGACGTGGCTCGGCTCGGGCGCCGTCGTGCTGTGGCTGCTCGGCCAGCTCGCCGTGCTTGGTCCCGCGCTGCGCGCGGCGGCGGTGCCGCCGGTGGTGGCGACACGATCGGTGTGAGCTTTCCCTCTCCCTTTGGACGCGGAGCAGGGCCATGGATGGCCCTGCTTTGAGGAGCAAGGAAGAGAGGGGCTCGTGAGGGCGGGAGAGGGTTCGCCAGCGCGCATCATCACGCTCTGCCCGTACCCTCTCCCCCGGCCCCTCTCCCGCAAGCGGGAGAGGGGAGTTCAGGCAAGGGGAAGTGGATGTTCGGCTACTACCTGGAAATCGCCGTGCGCAGCCTGCGCCGCAGCGCGGGGCTCACCCTGCTGATGGTGCTTGCCGTCGGCTTTGGCGTGGGGGCGTCGATGACGACTTATGCGGTATTCCGCGCGGTATCGGGAGACCCGATCCCATGGAAGTCGTCCAGCCTGTTCGTGCCGCAGATCGACGCATGGGGGCTGGCCGGACGCACCGGGGATGGCGAGCCGCAGGATGCCCTGGCCTACACCGATGCGGTGGCCTTGATGCGCGATCATCGCGCCACGCGACAATCGGCGATCTATGCCGTGGCACCCTCGGTACTGCCCACGGACGCCAGCCGTACGCCGATTCCGTTGGACGGCTTCGCGGTGTATGGCGAGTTTTTCCCGATGCTGGATGTCCCGTTTGAATACGGTAGCGGCTGGGGCGCGGGGGACGATGCGCGCGGCACGCCCGTGGTCGTGATTGGCGATGCGATCAACCGCAGGCTGTTCGGCGGGGTGGACAGCGTGGGCAGCACGGTAAGCATCGGCGGCAGGGACTACCGCGTGGTCGGCGTGATGAGGCCCTGGAACCCGCAGCCGGTGTTCTTCGACGTGGTGGATACCGGCGGGTTCGGTGGCGATGGCCCCGACCTGTTTCTGCCTTTCCAGGCGGCCATCGCGGCAGGCATGGAGAACGCCGGAAGCACCAACTGCCCGAAGGGCAGGATGCCGGGTGCGCCGGGTTTTGCCGGCCTGCAGTCGTCCGCCTGCACCTGGATCGCCTACATGGCCGAACTGGACGATCCGGCGGCGGTGCGGCGTTACCGGCAGTACCTCGACGGCTATGCGCGCGAACAGCAGCGGCTGGGTCGCTTCGGCTGGGCGCCCAACAACCGGCTGCGTGACCTGCGGGCGTGGCTGGATCACGAACACGTCGTGCCTGACGACGCGAAGGTGTCGATGCTGGTGGCCCTGGGCCTGCTGCTGGTGTGCCTGCTCAACACGGTGGGGCTGTTGCTGACGAAGTTCCTGCGGCGCAGCGGCGAGATCGGCGTGCGCCGCGCATTGGGGGCGTCGCGCAGCGCGATCTGCATGCAGTTCCTTGCCGAGGCCGCAGTGATAGGCGTGGCCGGTGGAATGCTCGGCCTGCTGCTGACGGGAGTGGGCGTGCTTGCTACCGGCCAGGTGCTGCCCATGTACCTGGCCGGCCTGGCGCATGTGGACGCGAGCCTGCTGTTGCTCACCGTGCTGGTGGCAGTGCTGGCGACCGTGCTGGCCGGCTTGTATCCGGCGATGCGGGCATCGCGCGTGCAGCCCGCATGGCAGCTGAAAACGCAATGAGGGGAGCACGATGAGACTCCACCCGATCCTCGCCGCCCTGCGGCGGCACAAGACCGGCGTCGCGCTGATCGCGTTGCAGATCGCGCTCACCCTGGCGATCGTCTGCAACGCGATCTTCATCATCGGCCAGCGCATCGCGCGGATGGATCGCCCGACCGGCGTGGCGGAGGAAGGCCTGATCCGCATTTCGCAGCAATGGCTGGACGCACCGGCAGGCGATGATGCTGCCGCCGTCGAACAACTGGACGCCATGCAGCGCACCGATCTCGCCGTGCTGCGCGACCTGCCGGATGTGCAGGAGGTTGCCGCCTCCACCAGCATGCCGCTGCAGGGCATGATCTGGAGCGGCTATCTCACGCTTGCACCGCAGTCGACGGGGCCGGACGTGCAGGCGGCCTACTACTACGGCGACGAGCACCTGCGCAGCACGCTGGGTCTGCGGCTGGTCGCGGGGCGCGACTTCACGGCCGACGAGATCCGGCACCACGCCATCCGCAGCACGGCCGTCTCGCCCGTGGTCATCGTGAGCCAGCCGGTGGCCGATGCGCTGTTTCCACGTGGCGATGCACTGGGCAAGACGATCTACCAGGACGGCAAGCCGGCGGCCATCGTGGGCATCGTGCAACGATTGCAGACGCCGACGCTGTCGAAGTGGGGCGGTGGCTGGTCCTACAACTCGGTGCTGGAACCGGTGCGCCTGGACGACGCCACGGCCAGCTATGCGGTGCGCGCAAAACCGGGCCGCGGGCAGGCGGCGATGCGCGAGGCGCGCAAGGCTCTGCTCGCGGTCGATCCGATGCGCCTGATGCCGGACAGCTGGGGCATCCAGCCGTTCTCCGAGATCCGTGCCAAGGTCTATCGCGCCGACCGCGGCATGGCGATGCTGATGGGGGCGATCAGCCTGATCCTGCTCTGCGTCACCGCCGCCGGCATCGTGGGTCTCACCAGTTTCTGGGTGGGGCAGCGGCGCAAGCAGATTGGCGTGCGTCGTGCACTGGGAGCGCGCAAGCTCGACGTCCTGCGCCATTTCCTGCTCGAGAACCTGTTCATCGCGGGCATCGGGGCGACGCTGGGACTGCTGCTGGCGGTCGGCCTCAACATCTGGCTGATGCGCCATTACGCATTGGATCGACTGCCCATGGCTTATGTGCTGGTTGGCATGGCTGCGATGCTGCTGCTGGGGCAGGCCGCGGCCTATGTGCCGGCGCGGCGGGCATCCCGCGTACCGCCGGTGGTGGCGACGCGCAGCGTGTGAGCTTTGCCTGTTCCCCTTTGGCAGGGGGGAGGGTGGTCGAAAAATTACATGTGTAATATGTTTGCCTGGCGCGTGGGTGGAGGCGCCTCGCAAACGGAGGGGACATGCTTCGCTACAGCTTCGAACTGGCCGTGCATGGCTTGCGGCGCTTTCCGAAAAGCACCGTGCTGGTGGTGCTGACGGCTGCGCTGGGCCTGGCGGCGTGCATGACCACGCTGACGCTGCTGCACGTGCTGTCGGCCGATCCATTGCCTGGGCGCAGCCAGAACCTGTACCTGGCATGGGTGGATACGGTGCTGGCGAAGCCGTCGAATGCCGGCGCCGATGCCATGGCCTTGAATGGAATCAAGACCCACAACTACCACGACATCAAGCTGGCCGATGCGCAGGCCTTGCTGTCGGCGCATCGCGCGGTGCGGCAGGCCGTGGTGGCCGACATGATCGCGGACGAAGTGTCGGACGACGGCCGGCATGCGCAGAGCCAGCAAGTCATCCTGGCGACGACCTCCGACTTCATTCCGATGTTCGGCGTGGCGTTGCGCTACGGTCGTGATTGGACGGGCGCCGAGGACATCGCCCGCACGCCAGTGGCGGTGATCGACACCGACCTGGCGCAAAAGCTGTTCGGCACGCCCGATGTGGTGGGGCGCAGCGTCAGGCTGGAGCACACGCTGTTCCGTGTGGTGGGCGTGATCCAGCCCTATGCCCCGCAGCCGCATTTCTACGCCTTGAGCGGTGGCGCCTACAGCAGCGATGACGGAGAAAAGCTCTACGTGCCTTATACCGCCGCGCTGGATGCGGGATTGGCTCCCTTTGCGTCGGATGGATGCGATGCTTCGTTCAAGTGGGACATCAACACCGACATTGATCCCGCGCATTGCGCCGCGCTGGGTCTGTGGGTGCAGCTCGACACGCCACAACAGGTGTCGGCCTACCGCACGTATCTGCAGAACTATGTGGAGCAGCAGAAGGAACTGGGTGGTTTCGGCAAGCCGCCGCGCGCGCAGCTGACCGGCGTGGCCGACTGGCTGCAGCAGAACGACGTGGTGCCCGACAGCGCGCGCCTGAACGTGTGGCTGGCCGGTTCGTTTCTGCTGTTGTGCATGGTCAACGTGGCCGGGTTGCTGTCGGCACGCTTCCTGCGCCGCAGCGGCGATGTCGGCATCCGCCGGGCGCTGGGTGCGCCGCGCCGCGCGGTGTTCCTGCAACACGTGCTGGAGTCGGGCCTGGCATGTCTGGTGGGCGGCGCGCTGGCCTTGCCGCTGACGTTGCTGGGCCTGTGGATACTGCGTCAGCAGAGCAACGATTTCTCCGGACTGGCGCATCTCGACCCGACGATGTTCGGGGCGCTGTTCGCGCTGGCGCTGGCCGTGGGCGTGCTGGTGGGGCTGTTGCCGGCATGGCGGATGTCGCGGGTCGAGCCGGGCCTGCAGGTCAAGGGCGAATAAGGGGTTTGCCATGTCCATCCGGATTCACTTTTCCAGCCTACGCCGGCACAGCCTGATGCCTTTGCTGGTGCTGCTGCAGGTGGCACTGGCCTGCGCCATCCTGTGCAACGTGCTGTTCCTCGCCTGGCAGCAGATGGAGCCCATGCTGGCGCCCAGCGGCGTGGACGGGGCCAACCTGATCCTGGTCGACGGGCTGGACGCATCCGACCGTGCCTGGACGGCGGCGGAAGTGCAGGCCGGTACCGAGGCGTTGCGGGAGGTTCCGGGCGTGCGCGCGGTCAGTGCGTCCAACAGCCTGCCGATGATCCGTGGCCTGATGTTCGCGTGGGCGTATCAGGGGCCAACCGGTGCCAAGGTGGGCATGAACGCTTATGTGGGGTACGACCTGTTCGATACCCTCGGGCTTCAGTTGGTGAGTGGCCGGAACTTCCTGTCCGACGAGTATCGGGACTTCGGCAGCAACCAGGGCAACGGTGTGTTGGAACCGGTGATCATCACGCAATCACTTGCGCGGCAACTGTTCGGCGATGCCCAGCCGTTGGGGAAAGTGCTGCACATACCTGGCGACACGAAGGACCCGGGGGCCGTGGTGGTGGGCGTGGTCCGGCATCTGCTGCGCAACCAGATCGGCATGGCCACGAACGGGCGGGCGGACAACACCGTCTTGCTACCGATTCGTGTTGCCGCGTCATCGTGGCTGTGCTACGCGGTGCGGGTCGATCCGGCGCTGCGCGAAGTGGCGCTGCGCGGTGTGCGCAAGGCCATCAGGAACCAGTTCGGCGCCCTGTTGCCGGTGGACTCGACGCCGAAGGCGGAGTTCTATGCCACACGGCGTACCGAGGTATTCAAGAGCCGCCGCGCCACGCTGGGGTTGTTCGCCGGCGTGGCGCTGACCGTGGTGGTGGTCACCGTGATCGGCATCATGGGCCTCACCGGCTTCTGGGTGCAGAAGCGCACGCGGCAGATCGGCATCCGCCGTGCCCTGGGCGCGCGGCGCATCGACATCCTGCGCTACTTCCTCGCCGAGAACGCATTGATCGTGAGTGTTGGCGTGGCGCTGGGCATGGCCCTGGCCTACTTTGGCAACGCCTGGCTGATGCGCTATTACGAGCTGCCGCACCTGCCGTGGACCTGGCTGCCGCTGGGCGCCGTGCTGATGCTGCTGCTCGGCCAGCTTGCCGTGCTGTCGCCCGCGCTGCGCGCGGCGCAGGTGCCGCCGGTGGTGGCGACGCGGTCGGTGTGATCCGGACAACTTTTCCTATGCATAGGTCGATCGTCATGGCAACCTTTTCCGCGGGAGCGGCATCCATGTCCGCATGTGCAGAAGACGAATGCGTACCGTACTGATCATCGACGACAACCCGTCCGTGGGCGAGGCGCTGTCGCTGCTGCTGTCGCTGCACGACATCCGCCCGCTGGTGGCGCTGAACCAGGCCGAGGGACTGGCCGCGCTGGAGCGTGAACGGGTGGATGTGGTGATCCAGGACATGAACTTCACCGCCGACACCACCTCGGGCGAAGAGGGCGTGGAGCTGTTCCGCGCGGTCCGCGAGCAGCACCCCGACCTGCCGGTGATCCTGCTCACCGCGTGGACGCACCTGGAGACCGCGGTGGAGCTGGTGAAGGCCGGCGCCGCCGACTATCTCGCCAAGCCCTGGGACGACAACAAGCTGCTGGCCACGGTGGAGAACCTGCTGGAACTCTCCGAATCCACCCGCGAGGTGAGCCGCGCCCGGCGCGAACGCCGCCGTCGCCGCGAGGTGCTGGAGAGCACCTACGAGCTGGATGGCCTGGTGTTCGCTTCCGAGGCGATGGCGCGCACGCTGGATCTGGCCTGCCAGGTGGCGCGCGCCGAGGTGCCCATCCTGATCACCGGGCCGAACGGCGCGGGCAAGGAGCGCATCGCGGCGATCGTGCACGCGAACTCGCTGGTGAAGAAAGGCCCGTTCGTGGCGGTGAATTGCGGTGCGCTGCCGGGCGAACTGATCGAGGCCGAGCTGTTCGGCGCCGATGCCGGCGCCTATACCGGCGCGAACAAGGCGCGCGAGGGCCGCTTCGAGCTGGCCGACGGCGGCACGCTGTTCCTCGACGAGATCGGCAACCTGCCGCTGCCGGGCCAGATGAAGCTGCTGCGCGTGCTGGAAACCGGCCAGTTCGAGCGGCTGGGCTCGGGCAAGACGCGGCAGGCCAAGGTGCGCGTATTGAGCGCGACCAACGCCGACCTCAAGGCGATGATCCGCGCCGGCACGTTTCGCGAGGATCTGTACTACCGCCTCAACGTGATCGAGGTGAACCTGCCGCCACTGTCCGAGCGCACGGACGACGTGCTGCCGCTGGCCGAGCACTTCCTCGCCGACCGCGCCACGCTGGGCGATGCGGCGCGCGAGGCGCTGCTGGCCTATCCGTGGCCGGGCAACGTGCGCGAGCTGAAGAACGCGATCGAGCGCGCCGCGCTGTTGGCTGGCGGCAAGCCGATCACGCCGGAGCTCCTGAACCTGCCGCAGGTCGCCCCGGTGGCCGCGCGCAATCTCGACGAACCCAGCCGCGAGGCGGTGGAGGGCGCGCTGCACCAGGCCGAGGGCGTGGTGAGCCGCGCCGCGCAAGCGCTGGGCCTGTCGCGTCAGGCCCTGTACCGTCGCATGGAGCGTTATGGACTGACGGCATCGGCGTGACTGATGTCGCTTGCGGGCGTCGTGGCGGCATGGAAAGCTGCCGCAACATTCGCGCTTCTTCGCCCGGAGACTCCCATGCGCATCCGAAACCTGGTTTCCCTGCCGCTGTGCCTGCTGGCCGTCGCGGCCGTGGCGCAGACGGCCCCGCCTGCCACCCGGCAGGATGACCAGTGGAGCAGGCCCGCGGCCGCCGCCACCACCGGGCACGGCTACGCCTTGCCGGGCAACGACGCGACGACGAAACCCTCGCCATTCAAGTTCAAGAGCGAGCGCAAGACATGGGAACCGGAGCCGCCGCCTCCGCGCGCCAATGACCAGGACGCGGTGATGGGCACCGAACGCCCCTGGCAGAACGGCCAGCCACCGGTGAGTTGCGCGCAGACGCCGCACGACCCCTCATGCCGTTGAGACATTGAGCAGGCTCTTATGTGGCGCCGCCTGAATTCGCTGCAATTCCGATTGACCCTGCTGCTTGCGGTGGCCGCGGTGGCTGGTGCGCTGGTCTACGTGGGCATGACCCAGTGGCCGTTGCCACAGCTGCTCGACTGGCTGCACAAGGATCTGTCGGTGTCGATCCGCAAACCGGCGCAGCTGGGCATCTACGGCGGTCTCGTGGTCAGCGCACTGGTGCTGTTGCCGCTGGCGTGGTGGCTGGCGTACCTGGTGATGGCGCCGGTGAGCCGTCTGCTGCGCGCGCTGGAAGGCGCGGTGGCGAGCTACCGCGACGGCGATTTCAGCTTCTCCATCGCCGCCAACCGGCGCGATGAGCTGGGTGAGCTGATCCGCATGCACAATGCGCTGGGCCAGACCCTGCGCGAGCAGCGCCAGCACCTGGTGCAGCGCGAGCTGCTGCTGGAGACGGTGGTGCAGAACACGCCAGTGGCGCTGGTGCTCACCGACGGCAACGGCCGCGTGGCCTATTCCAACATCGCCTCGCGCCACCTGTTCAACGAGGGCAAGAGCCTCAACGGATTGGACTTCGCCACGCTGCTGGCGGAAGCGCCCGAAGCGTTGTCACGCGCGGTGGAAAGTGGCGAGGACGCGTTGCTCAGCGTGGAGATGGATGGCAGCGAGGAGACCTTCCACCTGTCGCAACGCGCATTCCGCCTGCAGGGCCGCCCGCACCGGCTGCACCTGTTCCGGCGCATGACGCGCGAGCTGTCGCGGCAGGAGGTGGCGACCTGGAAGCGGGTGATCCGGGTGATCAGCCACGAGCTCAACAACTCGCTGGCGCCGATTTCCTCGCTGGCGCATTCCGGCGCCGAGCTGGCGCGCCGCGGCGACCTGGAGCGCCTGCCCGGGGTGTTCGCCACCATCAGCGGGCGGGCCAAGCACCTGCACGGCTTCATCGCCGGCTATGCCAGCTTCGCCAAGCTGCCGGCGCCGCAGCCGCAAGCAGTGGAGTGGGAGCCGTTCCTGGCTTCGTTGGCGCTGCATTGCCATTACCGGCTCGCTGCGCCGGCGCCCGCGCATCCCGGCCGTTTCGATCCGGTGCAGATCGAGCAGGTGCTGATCAACCTGATCAAGAACGCGCACGAGTCCGGCAGCGCGGAGGACGAGGTCAGCCTGGTCATCCTCGACGCCGGCAGCGAGCTGCGCATCGAGGTGGCCGACCGCGGCCCCGGCATGAGCGAAACGGTATTGGCGCAGGCGTTGCTGCCGTTCTATTCCACCAAGCGCTCCGGCACCGGCCTCGGCCTGGCGCTGGCCCGCGAGATCGCCGAGGCTCACGGCGGACGGGTGCTGCTCGCCAACCGCGAGGGCGGCGGCCTGCGCGTGAGCTTGCGACTGCCGCAGTCCGGTGCGCGATAGCGCTCTTGCAGAGTCTGTTCAATATCTCCAATCCCGTCTCTCCCATTGGCGGGAGAGGGGCTGTTCCATCGCAAGGTGCAAGCGGTTTCGGACACCTGCCGGCGCCTGGAACCGCTCTGTCGGCACCCATGTCCTCCAATGGGGGCACGCAGACGAGGGCTCGCGAACAGACGCTCAGTGCTTCGCGTCGGCGTCGCGGTCGGCGGCCAGGATATTCGTCAGCGGCCTGCCCTGGATGTCGCCCATCGACAGGTGCAGCAGCCGCGCGATGGTGGGCGCGATGTCGACGTTGGGGAAGGACGGGATCTCGCCCACGGGCCGGATGCCGCGGCCCGCGGCGACGAAGATGGCCTGCATCAGCGGATCGGTATTCGGATAGCCGTGTGCGCCGCGCTCGGGCGTGGCGGTGATGAAGTCGTTGCCGCCGCCCTTGTTGTCGTCGAAAGCGTAGTCGGCGGCGGCGTAAAGCAGCAGGTCGGGCGCCTGGTCGGTCTGCGCCGGCGTGGGCCAGCCCTGTTGCGCGGCTTCCGCCGGAGTGAGTGCGGCAGCGATGCCGGGTTGGCCGGTGAAGAGGCCTTTCAATTGCCGGATCGACGCCGCGTCGGCGTGTTTCTGGTAGACCAGCGCGTAGCCGCCTTCGGGAATGCTGTAGCTGGGATGTCTGGCCGCGGCGTCTTGCAGCCCGGCCTGCCTCAGCAGTACGTCGGCGTGCAGCCAGTGGTGCAGGCTGCGCTGGCCGTGGTCGGAGACGACCAGGAAGGTGGTGCGGTCCAGATCGCCGGCGGCGCGCACGGCGTCGATGACTTCCTGCACGCGGTCGTCGAGGAAGGCGATGGTGTTGCGGCCGGCGTCGTTGCCGTAGCCGGCCTCGTGCTCGATGCTGTCCAGCGACAGCAGGTGCAGCAACAGCAGGTCGGGATGATGCTTGCGGATGATGTCGACGGCGGCGCGGGTGTAGACCAGGTCGCGCCACGCCTGGGAGGAGGCATCGTGGAAATGCGCGACCTCGTCGCGGCTCACCACGCCCTGGTCGATCAGGTCCCTGGCGATGGGGCCGTCCGGATCGGGGTTCTCGAAGAACGACCAGTCGATGCCGCGCGCATCCTTGATCGCCACCCAGTCCACCTCGGCCGTGACGAGGCCGGCCTTGTGCGCCACGTCGTAGATCGTGGGCACCGCGACCAGTCGCGACTTGGGCACCCACATCTCGATGTGCGGCGGCGTGCTGCCGCGCTGGCCCACGACCAGTCCGTTGACCAGCACGTGATGCCGGCTGGCGTCGACGCCGGTGACCATCGCGGTGTGGTTGGGCCAGGTGATGGTGGGATTGATCGGCGTCATGGAGGCGGCATACGCGCCGCGCCGCATCAGCGCCTTGAGCGTGAATGCGGGCAGCAGCGGGTCATGCAGGCTCTTCGCGCCGAACGCGTCCAGGCTGATCACGACGACCTTGGGGCGCGATGCGTCCGCGGGCGTCTGCGCGTGCAAGGGCAGCGTGCCGGTGCCGGCCAGCAGCGCCGCTGCAAGCATGGCGTGGCGAAGCAGGGCGGAAACCTGGCGCATCGTTCATCCCCTCGGGAAGCGTGACGCGGGTACGGAAGCTATGCCCGCTGCGCCCATCGTGGGCACAGCGGGGCGCCATCGCAAGCCGCGATTCATTGATCGTCCGTGTCCGTTGCATCCTCGTCGCCGTGTCCGGGCTGCCACACGAAGGTGGCCACGCTCTGTGCCGGCAGCGCGTACTGGAAATGCACGTCGCCCTGGTCCACCGCGATGTGATGCGCGTCTGCGCCGCTGTTCACCACCACCAGCACCACCGAGCCGTCGTCGGCATTCTGGAAGGCCACGTTGGCGATGTCCTTGGTGTTGGCGCTGGACCACACCCGCGTCGCGCCGGGCAGGGCGAAACGGCTGTAATGCGCGAACGCGTAGTACTCGTCGTTGCGCGTTATCGCGCCGGTGCGCGAATCGATGATGACCATGCCCTTGCAGTTGTCGCAGCCGCCGGCGTGCGGGCCGTGGTCCTGGTCGAGCGCGAGGTTCCAGTACACCACGCCACGCGCCCAGTTGCGCAGCCCGCCCAGCAGCAGATCGCGCGCGAACCAGAGCAGTTCGCCGTTCCTGGCGGACTCCCAGTCGCCGCCGGAGCATTCGGTGATGTAGGTGTCCTTGTGCGGGTGGGCCCGGTGTACCTGGCTCTGCGCTGCGGGATCGCCGCGATAGCAGTGCCAGGCGATGCCGGCGATGTACGGGGCGGCCGTCGGATCGGCGAGCACGGCCAGCGGTTGCTCCGGCTCGTCCCAGTTGTGGTCCCAGCCGAGGATGATGGGTCTCGTCCGGCGCCGTGCCAGCGCGGGGCCGAGGTACTGGCCGATGATGCGTGCACGTGCGTCGGCGGGCATTTCCATGCCCGGATAGGTCTGCGGCAAGAAGCCCGGTTCGTTCTGCACGGTCAGCGCGAAGATCGGGATGCCGTAGCGGCGGTAGGTATCCACGTACCTGACGAGGTAATCCGCATACGTACTTTCGTACTGTCCGAGCAGGGCGCCGCCGATCAGGTTGGCGCTGCTCTTCATCCATGCCGGTGCGCTCCACGGCGTGGCGACGACAAGCAGGTCCGGGTTGATCGACAGCACTTCCTGCATCACCGGAATCACGTCCTGCTGATTGGCGGCGACGTTGAAGTGTTCCAGTTGCGGGTCGGTCTGGCCTGCGGGCATGTCGTCGAGCGTGTAGTGCTGCGGCGAGAAATCCGAGGCGCCGATGGTCAGCCGCGTCATGTTGAGGTTCAGCCCCGGCGGCGGCCCGAACATCTCGCGCAGCAGGGATTCGCGTTGCGCGGCATTGAGCGTGTTCTCGATCAGCGATGCCGACGAGTCGGTCAGCGCGGCGCCGAAGCCCGTCAGCGTCTGGTAGCGCTTGCCGAGGTCGACAGTGATATCGGCAGGGGTGGACGGCGTCGTGTCCAGCGGGATGTCGGGCTGTCGCGCCAGCTGAAGGCGGCGGTCGGCGGTGGAAAGCCACAGCCGCACCGTGGGCGGCGGTGGCTGGATCAGGGATACCAATGCAGCTTCCACCGGCTCGTGGCGGCGCGATGCCCACTGGGCGACCAGGACGAACAGGCTGAGCAAGGCGACGGCGGTGGCTGCCGCCCAACCGGGGATGCCCCGAGGCTCAGCCACGGCACGCGCCGTGCCGGGCGCGGGTACCGCGGTGGGGTGGCAGTGGCTCCATGCTCATGGCGTACCTGGGCCCGGGCAGGCGGCGGCTTGCGTCGCGCCGAACGGCGCGTCCATGCGCACGGGGTTCGTATCGTGGCCGGCCCGGGCGCCTGTCGCCCGCGGATGGCTCCCCGCCGTGGCCGTGGCGGCGATGTCCCCATCACCGGCCGTGGCCGGTGCCATGCAAACGAACCCCAACCATCGTGTACGAGCCATCGGGTGCCTCGATTTCCTGCAGAACGCGTGCAGCTTCGCACACGTCATACCTGCTCCGCTGTGCGCTTTTCGTCGACGTCGACGATCCGTGTTGGCGGACTCGGCGCATGGGCAGGATTGTACGTTGCGCATCCGGTGACCTGCCGGGCAACGATCCGCCGGAGACCGGGTCGTTGCCTGTGTGCTCGCCTATACTGCGGCTCTCAACGGGGAAATGGAGGGTGGGTCATGGGACAGCTTCTTGCCTTGGTCATCGTGGTGCTGGTGGTCGTCACGCTGCTCAAGATGGTGCGCATCGTGCCGCAGGGTTACGAGTGGACGGTGGAGACCTTCGGCAAATACACGCGCACGCTCACCCCCGGCTTGCACCTGCTGATCCCGGTCTACCAGTCGGTCGGGCGCAAGATGAACATGATGGAGCAGGTGCTGGACGTGCCCTCGCAGGACGTCATCACCAAGGACAACGCGGTGGTGCGCGTGGACGGCGTGGTGTTCTACCAGGTGCTGGACGCGGCCAAGGCGGCCTACGAGGTGGCCCAGCTGGAACAGGCCACGCTGGCGCTGATCATGACCAACATCCGCACCGTGCTCGGTTCGCTGGACCTCGACGAGAGCCTGAGCCAGCGCGATGCGATCAACGCCAAGCTGCTGCGCGTGGTGGACGAGGCCACCCACCCGTGGGGCGTCAAGGTCAACCGCATCGAGATCAAGGACATCGCACCGCCGCGTGACCTGGTGGACGCGATGGCGCGGCAGATGAAGGCCGAGCGCGAGAAGCGCGCCAACATCCTCGACGCCGAGGGCTTCCGCCAGGCGGCGATCCTCAAGGCCGAGGGCGAGAAGCAGTCGGTGATCCTCGCCGCCGAAGGCGAGAAGGAAGCCGCGTTCCGCGCCGCCGAGGCGCGCGAGCGCACTGCCGCGGCCGAGGCCAAGGCCACCACCATGGTGTCGGAGGCGATCGCCAGCGGCAACGTCAACGCGCTGAACTACTTCGTGGCCAACAACTACGTCGATGCATTGAAGGCGATGGCCGCCTCGCCGAACCAGAAGATGCTGCTCTTGCCCATCGAGGCCACCGGCGTGATCGGTGCCATGGCCGGCATTGCCGAGCTGGCCAAGGAATCGCTGGGCCAGCAGCAGGCGGCTGCCAAGGCCGTGCCGCCGCCGCGCTGACGCTTTGCTCCCCTCTCCCGCTTGCGGACGCGGGGAAGGGCCATGGATGGCCCTGCTCTGAGGAGCGAGGAAGAGGGGTTGGGGGAGAGGGGGCTTTTCACGGAGGATGAGGATGACCAACCTGGATCACGCCAAGTCCATGCGCTCGGCCCTGACACCCGCCGAGCAGCATCTCTGGTACCACCTGCGTGCCCATCGCTTCCGCGGCCTCAAGTTCAAGCGCCAGAGACCGCTCGGCCCATATATCGTCGATTTCGTCTGCATGGAGCATGGGTTGGTGATCGAACTCGACGGCAGCCAGCATGGCGATCAAGTCGCCTATGATCGCGGTCGTGATGCATGGCTGGCGGAGCAGTGGCTGACCGTGCTGCGCTTCTGGAATCACGACGTGATGGATCGGACGGAAAGCGTGCTGGAGCGGATCAGGCAGTTCGTGGAGGCCGCGCCCTCTCCCCCAACCCCTCTCCCGCAAGCGGGAGAGGGGAGCCAATAGCCAGGATTTTCAAATGCTCGGACAGATCGCAACGCATTACCTGTGGTGGATCCTCGCCCTGCTGCTGATCGCGGGCGAGGTGATGGTGCCCGGCTATTTCCTGCTGTGGATCGGCATCGCCGCCGCGGCGATGGGCGTGCTGCTGTGGGCGCTTCCCGGCATGGGACTGCTGCTGCAGGCGGTGCTGTTCGCCGTGCTGGCGCTGGCTGCCTGCCTGGCCTATGCGCGTTGGCTGCGACCGCGGATCGAGCGCCGGGCGCCGGGCGGCGAACGGCTGAACCGCCGCGCCGAACAGATGATCGGCCAGCGCTACGAACTGGTCGAGGCCATCGTCAACGGTCGCGGCAAGGTACGCGTGGGCGACGGCCAGTGGCTGGTCAGTGGGCCGGACTTGCCGCTGGGCAGCACGGTGGAGGTGGTGGCGGTGGACGGCACCACGCTCAAGGTGCGCGCCGCCACATGAGCACGCCGGTCGCGGGCGTGCAGCCCCTCGTCACCACGGCGTTGAACACGCGCATCGCCTTCCTGCTGGAGCTGGCGCGGCGACTGCACCAGTACGGCACCTCGGCGCCGCGGCTGGAGATGGCGGTCGATCTTTCGGCGCGCCGGCTGGGCCTGCAGGCCGACGTGTGGTCCAGCCCCACCGCGATCATCATCTCCTTCTCCGACCTGGGCCAGGGCGACGAGGGCGTGGCGCAGACCACCCAGGTGATGCGGCTGGCCCCCGGCGACGTGAACCTGGCGCGCCTGTGCGAGGCGGACGAGATCGCCGATCGGGTAATCGCGGGCGAGCTGGAGCTGCGCGAGGGGTTCCGGCTGCTGCGTGCGCTGGGCGCGCCGGATACGCGCAGGGCGAAGATCAATACCGTCGCCAGCTACGGCTTGTCCGCAGCCAGCATCGCGGCATTGTTCCTGCACAGCTCCTGGGTGGATCTGGTGGTGGCGGGCGTAGTCGGCGTGTTGATCGGCGGCATCACCATCCTCTCCGCCACGCGGCCGCGCCTGGCGGTGGCCAGCGACGCGATCAGCGCGATCGTGGCGACCGCGGTGGCGATCCTGGTCAGCGCGTTCGTGGTGCCGCTGGCGATCAAGTCGGTGGTGCTGGCGGCGCTGATCATCCTGGTGCCGGGCATGTCGCTCACCACCGCGGTGCGCGAGGTGTCCAGCGGGCACCTGGTGTCCGGCATGGCGCGCCTGGGGGGCGCCACGGCGACCTTGCTCAAGCTCGTCTTCGGCACGGTGGCGGCCACCGAGGTCTGCGCCGCGTTCGGCATCCATGCGCGCGATTTCGCGCTGCCGCCGTTGCCGGGCTGGACCGACTGGCCGGCTCTGCTGGTGGCGGCAGTGGCGTTCGCGATGCTGTTCCGTGCGGCGCGGCGTGACTGGCCGGCGGTGATCGTGGCGGTGATCGCCGGCTACCTCGCCACGCGCTGGGGCGGCGAGTTCTCCGGGCGACTGCCCAGCGCGCCGTTCGGCGTGTTTGTCGGTGGCTTCCTGGTCAGCGCGCTGGCCAATCTCTACGCACGGGTGCGGCAGCGGCCCGGCGCGGTGATCCGCGAGCCGGGCATCCTGCTGCTGGTGCCGGGCAGCGTGGGTTTCCGCAGCGTGTCCTTTCTGCTGGAGCGCGATACCAGCCTGGGCATGGACACGGCCCTGCTGCTGCTCACCCTGCTGGTGTCGCTGGTGGCGGGCCTGCTGTTCGGCGAATTGCTGGTATCGCCGCGCCGTTCCCTGTGATCAGTCGCTTGTCGAATTCCGGACGGGCTTGAACAAAAAACGCCGACCAAAGGCCGGCGTTTTTTATGGGCATGCACTTGTGAGAAGTGCGGCCAAGGATGGCCGCCCGTTTGACCCTCGCGATCATGGATGATCGCAAGGTAAAGCAAATCAGATCAGCAGATCCTTTTCCTTCTTGCCAGCCTTCAGGGCTTCATTGAACCAGCGCGGACGCTTGCCGCGGCCGGACCAGGTCTGCTCGGCATTCGCCGGATTGCGGTACTTCGGGGCCACCGTGCCGCCGCTGCGGCGCTTGCCGCGGGTGCCGCCGAAAATGTCGTCGAAGCTGTAGCCCTCGGCCTTGATCAGCGCATGGATCTTTTCGCGCAGTTTGACCACTTTTTCCTTGCGCAATTCGTGCTGGCGCGACTGCGCCTTGTTGATCAGGTCATTGAGCTGGTTGTGGTTGAGGTTCTTGATATCGATGGCCATCGGGAGCTCCCGTAACGATGAGAATTATGTACGGCCCGGATGCGTGCATGGCTGGCGGCATTACCGGTGCGGTCGCCATTCTTACCCAAATGGCTTGCGCTTGCAAAGCGCCGGGTTTCACCAAAACCATTATCAGTGACCGGCATTCGCATTTGCATTGCGCAAAATAATGGCGCGACATGACGTTTTGCTCATGAAATGAAAACAAACGGCCGCGCATGGCGGCCGTTTGTCGTTGCATTTGAAACCGATTTCAGCCGAGCATGGCCAATAGCTCGTCGCGCGTCACGGCCCGGCTTTCCGCCTCGTGGCGGGCGCGATATTCCAGCGTGCCGGCGGCGAGGCCGCGCTCGCTGACCACCACCCGGTGCGGGATGCCGATCAGTTCCATGTCGGCGAACATCGCGCCGGGACGCAGGCCGCGGTCGTCGAGCACGGTCTCGATGCCGCGCGCCGAGAGCTCCTCGTACAGCGACCCGGCGGCGGCGGCAATCTCGGGGTTGCCCTTGGGATTGATCACGCACACCGCCATGCGCCACGGCGCCATCGTCTCTGGCCACACGATGCCGGCCTGGTCGTGGCATTGCTCGATGGCGGCCGCCACGATGCGGCTGATGCCGACGCCGTAGCAGCCCATCAGCATCACCTGGGCCTTGCCCTGGTCGTCCAGCACGGTGGCGCCCAGCGCCTCGGCATACTTGGGACCGAGCTGGAACACATGGCCCACCTCGATGCCGCGGGCCAGGTGCAGCGTGCCCTTGCCGTCAGGCGAGGGGTCGCCCTCGACCACCTGGCGGATGTCCTCGACGCGGGTGATGCGTGCGTCACGCTCCCAGTTGGCGCCGGTGTGGTGGGTGCCGTCCTGGTTGCCGCCGCAGACGAAATCGGCCAGCACCGCTGCACTGCGATCCACGATCACCGGGATCGAGTCGGGCAGGCCTGCCGGCCCGATGAAGCCGGGGTGGGTGCCGGTGGCGGCGAGGATTTCCTCCTCGCCGGCGAGTGTGAATTCATCGGGCAATTCCGCCAGCTTGCCGGCCTTGATTTCGTTGAGTTCATGGTCGCCGCGCAGACACAGCGCCACCAGGCCATCACGGCCTTTCACGAGCAGGGTTTTCATGCATTGCGCCGGCGACACCTTGAGGAAGGCGCTGACTTCCTCGATGGTTTTCTGGCTGGGCGTGTCCACGCGCCTCAATTCGGCGGCGGGGGCGGGGCGTTGCGCATTCGGCGCGATGGCCTCGGCCTTTTCGATATTCGCCGCGTAATCGGAACCATCGGAAAACGCGATGGCATCCTCGCCTGAATCGGCCAGCACCTGGAATTCGTGGCTGGCATTGCCGCCGATCGCGCCGGTGTCGGCCTGCACCGCGCGGAATTTCAGGCCGAGCCGGGTGAAAATACGTGCGTAGGCGTCATACATCGCCTGATAGGTGGCGGCCAGCGAATCCTGCGTGAGATGGAAGGAATAGGCGTCCTTCATCAGGAATTCGCGCGCGCGCATCACGCCGAAACGGGGGCGGATCTCGTCGCGGAACTTGGTCTGGATCTGGTAGAAATTGACCGGCAGCTGCTTGTAGCTGTTGAGTTCGTTGCGGGCGTAATCGGTGATTACTTCCTCGGCGGTGGGCGCGTAGCAGAATTCCTGCTCCTTGCGATCCTTGATCTTCAGCAGCTGCGGGCCGAATTTCGCCCAGCGGGCGGTTTCTTCCCACAGCTCTTTCGGCTGGATCGTGGGCATCAGCATTTCGATGGCGCCGGTGCGGTTCATTTCCTCGCGCACCACGTTTTCCACCTTGCGCAGCACGCGCAGGCCCAGCGGCGACCAGGTGTAGAGGCCGGAGGCGAGCTTGCGGATCATGCCGGCACGCAGCATCAGCTGGTGGCTGACGATCTCGGCGTCGGCGGGCACTTCCTTGACGGTGGCCAGATGGAATTGGCTGAGGCGCATGCAGGCGGGTTCCGGCGTTGAAAGAGCCGGATTATAGCGGCGCGGAACCGTCTTGACGGTTCCGTCAATAGGCACTGCTTGCAGGAATGGCAGGCGATCCGTGCGCCGGCTGAAACCGTGCGCCGCAAAAAAACCAGCCCGGCGTATTCACTGCCCTGCGCAGTACTGCTGGTACTGCGCGTTGGCGGTATCCACCTGCTGTTTGCGCTGGGAGGCATCAAGCAGCACGGGCTTGCCGCCCTGCTGCATCACCACCGGGCCGCCGCCCTGCAGGGCGGTGAGGTTGGATTTCAGCGTGGCGCACAGCTTGGTGCGATTGGCCGGGGTGTCGGTCATCGGCATCGGGGCCGGGTTGTCGGCTGGCGCGGGGGTGTCGTCGGTGGCTGGCTGCGGCGCCGGCGCATCGCCGGATTCCACGCCGCTGGCCAGCTTCACCTGCTGGTAGCGGGTGCCCTCGGGGGGCGCGGACTGCGAGTAATGCACCGTGCCCTTGGCATCTGTCCACTTGTAGATCTGCTGGGCGACAGCCAGCGGGGCAACCAGCAGCAGCGCCACGACGATCAGCGAACGGGACATGGAATTCTCCGGAAGCTTGGTTGGCGGGGCTCCCCACCCCGTTACAGGTGCACTAGTAGAACTCCCGCGCCGCCCGGACTCAAGCAGATGATGGTTTACACTGCGCGCATCCTGTCACGGATTGATCCATGAGCGACTCCCTGCCCGTACGCCCGCCCCGGCATCGCGGCATCTACCTGCTGCCGAACCTGTTCACCACCGGGGCCATGTTCGCCGGCTTCTACGCGATCATCGCCAGTATCGACGGCCGTTTCGGCGACGCGGCGGTGGCGGTGTTCATCGCTGCGCTGCTGGACGGCATGGACGGCCGGGTGGCACGGCTCACCGGCACGCAGAGCGAGTTCGGCGTGCAGTACGACTCGCTGTCGGACCTGGTGAGCTTCGGGCTGGCGCCGGCGCTGGTGATGTACACGTGGTCGCTGTCCACGCTGCGCGATCTGGGCCCGCTGTGGGGCAAGCTGGGTTGGGCCGCCGCCTTCATCTACGCCGCCTGCGCCGCGCTGCGGCTGGCGCGCTTCAACACCCAGGTGGGCGTGGCCGACAAGCGCTACTTCCAGGGCCTGGCCAGTCCGGCTGCGGCAGCGGTATGCATGTCCTTCGTGTGGAGCATGGACAAGTGGGAGATTCCGGGCGCCGAGCTGTGCTTCATCACGCCCTGGATCGCGGTGGTCGCCGGCCTGCTGATGGTCAGCCGCTTCCGCTATTTCAGCTTCAAGTCGCTGCCGCTGGGCGATCGCCAGCACGTGCCTTTCGTGTGGATCGTGGCGGCACTGCTGATCCTTGTGCTGCTCTACCTCGATCCGCCGCGCGTGCTGCTGGCCGGCTTCACGGTCTATCTGCTCTCCGGGCCGGTGTTGACCCTGTGGGGGCTGGCTGCGCACCGTCGTCGTGGACGGCGCGGGGGCGTGGCGTGAACGCGCAGGCTGCCGCGCCCGCGGGCGCTTCGCATCGTGCCCGCGTGCTGCAGGCATTGGGCCTGACGTCGTGGCGGTGCCGGCAGGCGGCGACAGGCGGCACGCTGCAGCCGACAGATGATGAACCGTTGCCGGCCACCGCCAACGCTGACTGCGTGGTGCTGCTGCCGATGGCGTGCGGCACGCGCGAACTGGATCTGCTGGGCCGCGCGCTGAACTGCGCCGGAGCCGCGCTGGCGCGAGCCGGGCGCGTGCGGGTGCAGCCCGGTGCGGCGGAGATCGCGGTGCCGCAGGCGCGCGCCTACCTGGCTTGCGGCGAGGCGCAGGCGCATGCGTTGGGACGCAGCTTGCCGATGCAGGTCACCGCGCAGGCGCAGATCGTGCTGGTGGACGAACCGCTCCGCCTGCTGGGCGACGCCGCCGCCAAGCGGCGGCTGTGGATCGCCCTGCGCACCTTGCGCCGCAGCCTGGCCGCGGCGGGGCACTGAACGCCATGGTCGCGGTGGCCCGACCGGCCAGCCACATGCGCCTGATGCGCATGGACGACCTGGATGCGGTCGTGGCGATGGAGCAGGCTTCCTACGACTTCCCGTGGACGCGCGGCATATTCGCCGACTGCATCAAGGCGGGGCATCCGTGCTGGGTGCTGTGCATCGACGAGGAAGTGGCCGGCTACGGCATCCTGTCGGTGGGCGCGGGCGAGGCACACGTGCTCAATATCTGCATCGCCGATGCGTACCGTGGCCGGGGGCTGGGCCGACACCTGCTGGGCCGCCTGCTGGACGTATCGCGCTGGAGCGGCGCGCAGCGCGTGTTCCTGGAGGTACGGCCCTCGAATCCGTTGGCGAAGGCGTTGTATGAATCGGTGGGCTTTCGCGAGATCGGCCGCAGGCCGCGCTACTACCCGGCGAAGGACGGGCGTGAGGACGCGATCGTGATGGCGCTCGATATGGCCGCAGGCAATATCGAGAAATAGGCGAGGGCGCTTTTGCTTGCTGCATTGAGGGCAAAAGCGCCCTCTCCCCCCGACCCCTCTCCCGCAAGCGGGAGAGGGGAGAAAAGCCGCTCAGCTTCCTAGCTTCGCCGCTTGCTCGCGCATTGCCGCGAGCTGGGTGTTCCAGTCGACGATGCGCTGGCGCTCCTGCGCCACCACCTCGGCCGGTGCATTGGCCACGAAGTTCGCGTTGCCCAGCTTGCCCTCGCACTTCTTGATCTCGCCTTCGACCCGGGCGATTTCCTTGGCGAGGCGCGCCTGCTCGGCGCCGAGATCGATCAGCCCGGCCAGCGGGATCAGCACGCGCAGCGAACCGACCACGGCGGCCGCGGCTGCCGGCTCCGCGGTGCCTGGCTCGATCCATTGCGGCGCCTCGGTGCGGGCGAGGAAGGCGATCTGCGCGGCGAATTTCGTGGCGCGCGTGCGATCCGTGGTCTCGCCGCCGGCAAGCAGCAGCGGGATGGTCTTGCCCGGCGCGATGTTCATTTCCGAGCGGATCCTGCGGATGCCTGAGAGTACGGCCTTGAACCACTCGATCTCGGCGGTCGCCGCGTCGTCGCCGGGGAAGTCCGCGGCGTGCGGATACGGTCGCGCGTACACGCTGGATTCGGCGCGGCCCAGGCGCGGCGCCACCTCCTGGTAGATCTCTTCGGTGATGAACGGAATCACCGGGTGCAGTGCGCGCAGCACGGCTTCCAGCACCATCAGCAGCGTGTGGCGCGTGGACGCCGCCGCGGCCGCGTCGTCGCCGTTGAGTGCCGGCTTCGACAACTCCAGGAACCAGTCGCAATACTCGTTCCACACGAATTCGTACAGCGCCTGCGCCAGATGGTCGAAGCGGTACGAGGTGAAGTGCTGTTCCACTTCCGCCAGCGTCTGCCCGAGGCGGGTGAGGATCCAGCGTTCTGCTTCGGTTGCGGGAACCGAGCCCCTCTCCCCCCGGGAGAGGGGTTGGGGTGAGGGTTCGGTCGTGCCGGAAGATTGTGCTCCACCCGAACCCTCTCCCGGCGCATCCGCGCCACCCTCTCCCGGAGGGAGAGGGGAGACGTTCATCAGTACGAAGCGCGCGGCATTCCACAGCTTGTTGCAGAACGCCTTGTAGCCCTCGGCGCGCTTCAGGTCGAAGTTGATGGTGCGGCTGTAGCTGGCCAGCGCGGCGAAGGTGAAGCGCAGCGCGTCGGTGCCGATCGCCTTGATGCCTTCGGGGTATTCCTTGCGGATGCGCTTTTCCACCTTCTCGCGCACCTGCGGGATCAGCAGCGACCTGGTGGACTTCGCCACCAGCGGCTCCAGCTCGATGCCGTCGATCAGGTCCAGCGGGTCCAGCGTGTTGCCCTTGGACTTGGACATCTTCTGGCCTTCGGCGTCGCGCACGATGGCGTTGATGTACACCTCGCGGAACGGCACCTGGCCGGTGAAGTACCTGGTCGCCATCACCATGCGCGCGACCCAGAAGAAGATGATGTCGAAGCCGGTGACCAGCACCGCGCTGGGTAGGTAGATGCGGTCGTGCGACCAGTCGGCGACGACGTTGCCGTCCGCGTCCTTCACCGGGCCGTCCAGCGGCCAGCCCAGGGTGGAGAACGGCCACAGCGCGGAGGAGAACCACGTGTCGAGCACGTCCTCGTCCTGCTTCAGCGCGCCCACCGGCACGACGGTGGCATGCGTGCGCGCGTCCGCTTCGTCCTCGCCCACGAAGATGTGGCCGGCCTCGTCGTACCACGCCGGGATGCGATGCCCCCACCAGAGCTGGCGGCTGATGCACCAGTCCTGGATGTTGTCCAGCCACTGCGTGTAGGTGGTGCTCCAGTTCTCCGGCACGAACCTGATCTCGCCCGAGCGCACGGCGTCGAGCGCCGGCTCGGTGATCGCCTTGCGGCCACCCGGGCGGCCATCCTCCTGCACATCCGAGGTGAGATCGACGAACCACTGGTCGGTGAGCATAGGCTCGATCACCGCGTCCGAGCGCTGGCTCACCGGCACCTGCAGTTTGTGCGCCTTGGTCTCGACCAGCAGGCCGGCGGCTTCGAGGTCGGCGAGCACGCGTTTGCGCGCGTCGTAGCGGTCGAGGCCGCGATAGGTTTCCGGCGCGTTGTCGTTGACCTTGGCGTCCAGCGTGAAGATGGTGATCGGCGCAAGCTTGTGGCGCTGGCCGATGGCGTAGTCGTTGAAGTCGTGTGCCGGCGTGATCTTCACGCAGCCGGTGCCGAATTCGCGGTCCACGTAGTCGTCGGCGATCACCGGGATCTCGCGGCCGCTCAGCGGCAGCTTCAGCGTCTTGCCGACCAGGTGCGCGTAGCGCTCGTCCTCCGGATGCACGGCCACGGCGACGTCGCCCAGCATCGTTTCCGGTCGCGTGGTGGCGACCACCAGCGACTCGCCGCTGCCGGCGACCGGATAGCGGATGGACCACATGTGGCCGTCGCGCTCCACGTTGTTCACCTCGAGGTCGGAGACGGCGGTGCCCAGCACCGGGTCCCAGTTCACCAGCCGGTTGCCGCGGTAGATCAGGCCGGCGCGGTACCACTCCACGAACACCTTGCGCACGGCGGCGGAGAGCCCTTCGTCCATGGTGAAGCGCTCGCGCGACCAGTCGGCGGCGGCACCGATGCGGCGCATCTGGTTGGTGATGGTGGAGCCGGATTCCTCCTTCCACTGCCACACGCGCTCCACGAACGGCTCGCGGCCGAGGTCATGGCGCGTCTTGCCTTCGGCGGCGAGCTGGTTCTCCACGATCTTCTGGGTGGCGATGCCCGCGTGGTCGGTGCCCACCTGCCACAGCACGTTCATGCCGCGCATGCGCTGGTAGCGCACCAGCATGTCCATCACGGTCTGCTGGAAGGCATGGCCCATGTGCAGGGTGCCGGTGACGTTCGGCGGCGGCAGCAGGATGCAGTAGGGCTCGCCCTGGCCCGACGGCTTGAACGCGCCGCTGGCTTCCCAGCGTGCGTACCACGTCGACTCGATCTGGGCGGGTTCGAAGCTCTTTTCCATGGGGGCTCGCGATGGCGCGCACCGGTCGGGTGCGTAATCTGGCGTCAAAGCCTTGAATTGTACGGGGCAGGGGCAGGGCTGACAAAACGCCGATGCCGCCGGCAGCCCTGCCGCCAGGCGGCCACGGGTGGCTCAGGGTTCGACCAGTTCGCCGCCCCAGCTGGCGGGATCCGCATCGGCGACGGTCTGCGTGAACGTCCACAGGTGGCCGCCGGGGTCCAGCGCCGAATACTGGCGCTCGCCATAGGGCCAGCTGGCCGGTTCGCGGACGATGCGTGCTCCCGCGGCAGCGGCTTGCACGTGGTGCGCATCGGCATCCCCCACCCGCACCATCACGGATTGCCGCGGCAGCTGTTCGCCGCTTTCCGGGCCGGCATCGGTGACCACCATAGCGCCATCGCCGTAGACGAGCTGGATGCGGTGATCGCCGATGCGCAGCCTGGGGCGGAACCCGAACGCCCGGCACAGCCAGTCGGCGGCCTCGTGCACGTCGGCGTAGCCGAGCACGGGGATGATGGTGGCGTCCGGGATGGAACGATTGATGCGCATGAACGGAACTCCATGCAGCCGGCGGGTCTGGCGCTCTTGCCCTCCGGGGATCATCCCAGCTTGCGCGTGATGACGTAAGTGGCAATGGCACAGGCGTTGGCCACGTTCATCGACGAGTTGTTGCCCAGCATCGGGATGTGCACGGTGGCGTCCGAGGCGTCCAGCAGCGGCTGGCAGACGCCGGTGCTCTCGTTGCCGAGGACCAGGCAGATACGGTCGCCGGGTGCGACGGGGAGCTCGGCGAGGTCGATGCTGGTTGAGCTGATTTCGAGGCTGACGATGCGGTAGCCGGCTTGCTTCAACGCCGCCACGACCGGCAGCGGATCGCCGGCATGGACGAAGGGCACGCGCTGCTCGGTGGTGCGTGCGGCTTTGCGCGCCTTCGGGTGTGCCGGCGTGCAGGAGCGTCCGGTGAGGTAGATCTTCTCCATACCCAGCGCATCGGCGAGACGGAACAGGCTGCCTACGTTCGCGGGCCGTTGGACATCGTGCGCGAGCAGGCAGAGCGCGTGCTTCGCGGGCGCGGGCTGGTGTGCGTGGTGGTCGAGCTGGGTGTTGGGCATGACATGGGGGCGGGTCGCGGCTGAAGCCGCTCCTACGGGCATGGCGTCGTAGGAGCGGCTTCAGCCGCGACCCGCACGGCGATCAGGGGCGATGGCGGTTGACGGTGTCGCGCAGTTCCTGCGCGGCCATCCGCGCGGCCTGGGCGAAATCCTCGCCGCTGCCGGCATAGAGGATGGCGCGCGAGGAGCTGATCATCAGGCCCGCGCCGTCAGCGGCGAGGCCGTGCTGCAGCACGGCCTCCACGTCGCCGCCCTGGGCGCCGATGCCGGGCACCAGCAGGGGCATGTTACCCACCACGTCGCGCACCTGGCCCAGTTCCTCCGGCCAGGTGGCACCGGTGACCAGGGCACAGTTGCCGTTGGCGTTCCAGTTGCGTGAGATGGTCTCGGCCACGCGCAGGTAGAGCGGCACGCCGCCGCAGTCCAGCGCCTGGAAGTCGGCGCCGCCGGGGTTGGAGGTGCGGCAGAGCAGGATCACGCCCTTGTCGGTACGGTCGAGGAAGGGTTGTGCCGAGTCGCGGCCGAGGTAGGGGTTGAGCGTCACTGCGTCGGCGCGGTAGCGCTCGAAGGCCTCGCTGGCGTAGTGCTGCGCGGTGCTGCCGATGTCGCCGCGCTTGGCGTCGAGGATTACCGGCACGCCGGGGTGCTTGTCGTGGATGTGCGCGATCAGCCGCTCCAGCGCATCCTCGGCGCGCAGCGCGGCGAAGTGGGCGATCTGTGGCTTGAACGCGCAGGCGAGATCCGCGGTGGCGTCGACGATGGCGGCGCAGAACGCGAACACCGCATCGGCTGTACCGCGCAGGTGTGCCGGGAATCTCGCCGGTTCCGGATCGAGGCCCACGCAGACCAGCGTGCCGTGCTCGTGCCAGCGCTGCTGCAAGGTGTCGTGGAAGCGCATGGCGCGTGCCTCGGGCAAGGAAGTGGCTGCGTAGTTTAAGCGAAGCGCAGCGGGCACGCGGTATGGCGAACGGGTTGGCAGGATCGTGCCGATGGACATGTTTGGCCTTCCATTTGTGCCTGATCGGACCTAAGGTCCCAAGGGATATGCCGGATCCATCGGGACATTCCCCGCATCTTTCGTCGATCGCGACGTACCTGATCAAGGGTTTCACCATGTCGAAAAAATGCACGCCTTCCGCCGACGCTGTCACCGTCGTCGACCCTTCGCGCCGCAACGTCCTGCGGCTCTCGGGCATCGCCGGCCTGGCACTCGCCGGTTCGGCATTGCTGCCCGCCGAGGCAAAGGCCGAGACAGGTGCGGCATCCGTCGAACCGGTGGCGGCCGGGGCCGGCGTTGCTGCGCAGGCCGCCATGGCGACGCCGATCCGTCCGCCGGCCGTGCCCCTGGCGGTGCGCCAGCCCTATCTGAGCACCTGGTTGCCGGCAAGCTTGCTGCCCGGCAACGCGCCGCAGTTCTGGCAGGGCAGTTCCACGGGGATGGTGGGCCTGGTCCGCATCGACGGCGAGGCCTGGCTGTTCATGGGCGACGGCAAGATCGTCCAGGCCATTCCCGACGGCAACCACGGCAAGCAGGGCACGGTCGAGGACTTCCCGCGCGCCATGCGGCAGACCGCGCTGCGAGTCACGGCGACGCGGTCGTGCTTCACCCTGCAGGGTGGCGGGATCGAGCTGTCGGTGGATTTTCTTTCGCCGGTGGAGCCGGGCGACAGCCGCCGCCAGTCCATTCCGATGAGCTACGTCCGCGTGTCGGCGCGAAGCATGGATGGCGCATCGCATGCCGTGCAGGTCTACATGGAGATCACCGGCGACTGGGCCAGTGGCGATGCCGCGCAGGAGGTGGTGGTCGCGTGCGGCGATTCGCCGGCCGCCCGCACCTGGACGCTGGCGCTCGCCAAGCCGCAGCCGCTGGCGGAGCTGCACGAGTTCGCGGCCTGGGGCCGGGTACTGTGGTCGACGCCGGCGCGCGACGGTGTCAGCCTGCAGGCGGGCGACCGGCTGAAGCTGCGTGCGCAGTTCGTCGAACACGGTTCGCTCGACGGCGGCAACGAGGCGACGCGCAGCACGGTCAAGGCGCTGCCGGCATTGGCGCTGGCGGTCGATCTCGGCCATTGCGGTGCTTCCGCGATTGCTGCGGATTTCGTGGTCGGCCAGGTGCGCGAGCAGTGCATCAATTACCTGGGTCGGCCACTGCGTGCGCTGTGGACGAAGCATTTCGGCGACTGGAAGGCGATGCTGGATTTTTTCCACGGCGATGCCGCGGCGGCGCGCCAGCGGGCCGATGCGCTGGATGCTCGCGTCAGCCGCGACGCGCGTGCCGCCGGCGGGGAACGCTACGAGGGCCTGTGCGTACTGTCGTTGCGGCAGGCCTACGCCGGCACCGAGCTGGTGCTGGGGCCGGACGGTGCGCCGTGGGCGTTCCTGAAGGAGATTTCCAGCGACGGCAACGTGTCCACCGTGGACGTGCTTTACCCGGCCTCGCCCGTCTGGATGTACCTCGATCCCGATTACCTGCGCATGCTGCTGCTGCCCCTGCTCGACTATGCCGGGCAGGGCGGATGGCCGAAGCCCTATGCCGAGCACGACCTCGGCTCCGCCTATCCGCAGGCGACCGGTCACAACGATGGCAAGGAAGAGGACATGCCGGTGGAGGAGAGCGGCGATATGCTGATCATGATCGCCGCCTGGCTGCGCTGCGCGCCGCGTGCCGATGCGCAGGCCTTCGCCAGCCGCCATTACCCGCTGCTGAAAAAGTGGGCGCAATACCTGGAACAGAACCTGCCCGATCCGGGCTTCCAGAACCAGACTGACGACTTCGCCGGCTCGATCGCGCACAGCGTCAACCTGGCGCTGAAAGGCATCGTGGCCTTGGCCGCGATGGGACAGGTGGCCGGGCTCGCCGGCCATGCCGACGATGCAGCGCACTACCGCGACCGGGCACGCAAGGACATGACGCACTGGGTTGCGCGTGCGAAGGATCCGCAAGCCCCGCACCTGGACCTGACCTATCACGATGCCGGCGGGCAGGGCACGTGGGGGACGCTCTACAACGGCTTTGCGGACACCGTGCTGGGCACGGGCCTGATTCCGGCGGAAATCCGTGCCATGCAGGCGGCCTGGTACCGGCAGCAGTGCAATGCCTTCGGGCTTCCGCTGCAGGTGCCGCACAGCTATGCCAAGTCGGACTGGGCGCTGTTCACGGCGGCCTGGCTGGCCGACCAGCCGGTGGCGCAGGAGTTGATCGATCGCGTCTATGCCTACGCCGACGGCACGCCCGACCGCGTACCGTTCTGCGATCTCTACAGCACCGTCACCGGTGCTCGTGTCGCTTTCCAGGCACGCCCCGTGCAGGGCGGCATCTTCGCGCCCCTGGCCGTCCGGAGCATGCAGGAGCCTGTTCGTTAGCCCGACCCGACGGTCATGACTAGGCAGGCCGAAGAGCCAGGTCTGCCTGCGCATATTCCTGCTTCATCACCCCGTCGTGGGGCTGCGGGTCGCAGGACCTGTCGACCGGCCGCGACACTTTTTTGCGTCGCAGCGTGACATATCGGATCCGGGGTGTAGTTTGCAGCTGGGGTCTTAAGATCGATCCAAGTAAAATGTGATCCAAATCGCATTTGTTGTACGGGGGTTGGAACGGCTTCGGCCGCGTGGCGATCGGGTAGGGGGCTGCCCAAGACGCCATGGTCCTCTGACTGACGGGTTGATGGGGCTTGAGGGATGCAACCACTGGAAGCCATCGGCATTTCCGCGATGACATGCCTGCCTGCAGCAGGCGTGCGCTGGCTGGTGAGCGGTATTCCTGTCCTGGCAGTTTCCGTGGCGACTTGCCGTTTCGGCGGCATTCGATCCGGGCAATCGCGCTAACGCATTCGGGGTTTTGAGATGTCGGTCGATGACGAACGACAGACCCACTGGTTGGCGAGAATTTGGATCGATTTAATTCGATGGAGGGAGCAACAACCACATCAATCAAGCATCCGGATTCATGCGATCGAACGGGGTGTCCTGCACCGATTCCAGAAGAACGCACTTCAACGGAGATACTGAAGATGACCTACTTGCCACATGTCTTTGCCCGCAAGCCGCTGTATGCCGCGCTCGCCGCGGCAAGCCTGTCGTTTGGTGGCCTCGGAATGCCCGCAGTTGCCTCTGCCGCGCAGACGGCGACGCTTGCCGCGACCGCGACGTCACCGCCGGCGCAGACATCCGACAGCACAACGGCAAAGACGGCAGGCAAGAAAAAGAACGACAAGAACGAAAAGCCCGTCGTCCTGCAGGGCATGGTCGTCACGGGTTACCGCCAGTCGATCGACGAGAACCTGCAGGAGAAGCGCAACGCCAACGAGATCGTTGAAGTCGTCAACGCGCAGAACATCGCGCAGTTCCCCGCGCAGAACATCGCCGATGCCCTGCAGTTCGTCCCCGGCGTGGTGATCAGCCGCAGCGACGGCGAAGGCAAGAACATCAGCATCCGCGGCCTGGCGCCGGAGCTCACGCTGACCGAGCTCAACGGCAACTACGTCGCCTCCGCCGATACCTCGAGCGGGCTGGACCGTTCGTTCAACTATCAGCTGCTGCCGGCCAACATGTTCTCCAGCGTCAAGCTCTACAAGAGCCAGATGGCCTCGCTGGACGAGGGCGGCATCGGCGGCGTGGTGGAGACCCACACACGCAAGCCGCTGGACATGAAGTCCAACGACGGCTTCATTTCCGTCAACGGCACCGGTGCGGACAACAACGCCAAGCTCAACCAACAGGTTTCCGGTCTGTATTCCTGGCACAACAGCGACAGCACCTTCGGCGTGCTGGTGGGCGGCGCGTACAACAAGCGGCAGGAAACCGAATACACCTCCACCGCCTCGAACTGGTACTGGTGGGCCAACAACTACGGCACCCAGCCGCCGGTGAGCGTCGGCGGCAACCAGTTCGGCAGCTTCGTGGAGCCCAACATTCCCGAATGGGGCAACGTCCCGCCGGGCGGCATCGTCGACCAGGGCGGCCGCGCCTATTCGGGGTACTGGATGCCGCAGCAGTTCAGCACCAGCCAGACGCAGCTGAACCTGAAGAACAAGGCCGCCCAGCTCACCTTGCAGTTCAAGCCCAGCGACCGTTTCCAGATGACGGCCAACTACTTCCGTTTCCAGCTGGACCGCAACCAGATCACCAACACGCTGGAAATTCCCGAGTGGAACCTGCCCACCGACACCTATGCGAACCAGCAGGGCAACCTGCTGGCGCCCAACGGGCTTAGGTTCGACCCGTCCGGCACGATCGTCACCGGCGCCAATTACCGTTTGCCGGCGGCGGGCACGGGATGCAACTCGTTGACCAATCCGGTCACCGGCGCGCAGCGCCAGCCGGTGGATGTCTGCTCCACGCAGACGCCGTGGCTCAATGGCAACTACTCCGTCGAAAAGGCGACGTCGCAGACCGCCAACATCGAGGGTGAATGGAATACCGGTGGCATCCTCAGCGGTACCTTCAACCTCGGCCGCACCTGGGCAACCGGTGGCCCGTCGGTGGAGTTCGGCGTGGCGGCCAAGCCGCGCAACTTCGTCAACGGGCAGTGGGTGGACGGTGCCCAGTACAGCCAGTGGACGCTGAGCGGCACGCCGGGCATCTCGGCTTCGACGGACACGCTGCAGAACATGCTGGCCGGCGAAGGGCAGGTGGATCTGGGTTCCACCGGTTCCGGCTTCATCAACACCGCGACGTCGCAGAACGTCGCCCAGGCCGATTTCACGCTGGATTTCGACAAGGGCTGGCTGTCGTCGGTGCAGTTCGGCGCCAAGTACCGCTACAACACCGCCTACCAGCAGAGTGGCCAGTTGCGCTGGTACTGCCCTGGCACGGATCAGCAGTTCCAGAGCTGCGACCCCAATGCCGGCGACCTGCAACCGAGCCTGCTGCTGCCGTATGAGCTGACCACCAACACGCTGGCATACCACGACAACATCTTCCCGGGGATCAACTTCCCGGCGTACTACAACTACCTCAACCAGACCTACAATCCCGCCACGTACATGGATCCCGACAATCAGGCGAAGGTGCGCGAGTCGATTTCGGCGGCCTACGTGCAGGTGAATTTCGACACCGACACCCTGCACGGCAACTTCGGCATGCGCTACGTGGACACCCTGCAGGACGTGACCACCGCCGACCAGGTCACCACGTACTACGCGGACTACTACCACGGCCCGGATGGTTCCATCCTGATCTGTCCGGCCAGCGGTGTGAACTCCGCTGGCGGGCCGTGCGCTCCCGGCGATTTCGAATATCTCCCTCAGCAGTGCGCATCGGCTGCGGACGGAGCGGCCGGGAAGTGCTCGTACTACGAGGCCTACACCCTCAACACTCAGCGCCGGCGCTACCGGAACTTCCTGCCCAGCTTCAACCTGGTGTGGAACTTCGCCGACAGCTTCGATTTGCGCGTCGCCGCCAACCGCGCCATGGCGCGCGCCAACTATGGCGATCTGGCCCAGCTGGGCAGCCTCAACGACTACCTCCCGACCTATTACAGTGATCGCAGCCAGTTCGGCTCGCCGCTGCCCGGCTGGTATGGCAGCGGCGCCGACAACAACCTGCAGCCTTTCATCGCCACCCAGTACGACGCGGCGGTGGAGTGGTACTACGCGCCGGAGTCGGTGCTGGGCTTCGACCTGTTCTACAAGACGGTGAAGAACTTCGTGGTGCCGGTCCAGGTGAACAACTTCACGGTGGACGTGGGCGGCACGCCGACGCTGTTCGCGCAGTACAGCACCAATGCCAACGGGCAGTCCGGTGTTTCCAAGGGCATCGAGCTGTACACGCAGCACACCTGGTCGTCGGGCTTCGGCGTCATTGCGAACTACACGCTCAACAAGACCAACTCGACGGCGGTTTCCATCGGCGACACGCGCATCGGCAGCGCCTCGCTGATCGGCAGCGCCAAATACGCGGGGAACCTCTCGCTGTTCTATCAAAAGAACGGCCTGCTGCTGCGTGCGTCGTCCAACTGGACGGGCCGCGTGATGGATGGGTTGGCCGCGGGCCTTCCCGAGTACACGGCGCCGTACAACGAGGTCGACCTGAACGGCCAGTACCAGATCGACAAACACCTGATGGTCACGGCGTCGATCCTCAACCTGACACGGTCCACGACGCGCTCCTACCTGGGCAGCGACACGGCCGACCGGTTGAACACCCTCGAATACGACGGACGCCAGTATTACCTGGGCCTCACCTACAAGTTCGGGGTAGGCGACTGAGACTAGGAGCAAGGCCGGCCCGGGGATGCATTGGATCGACCAGTGCATCTCCGGTCGCCTGGCCTCGCAGGGTACGCAATTCCAACTCCGCGCCGGAGCAACCATGCCCATGTCCAGTGCACGTCCAGACAGCCGTGTTTCGCCGATCCGGCGTCGTTCCGGAGCCATGACGGTCGCCTTGGCGATCGTCGTGCTGGGAGGCGGAACAGGCTACGCCCGCGACGGCGGCGTGCCGCAGCGGGCGATGCAGGCCGTGGATGAAGCCAATCCGCTGGTAGGCACCGCGCCGCTGGACCGGCAGTCGCTGATAGGCAATGCGCCGCCGCCTGGCGAGCCGCTGTATTCGGGCATGACGTCGCCGGGTGCGAGTCTGCCGCAAAGCTCGACCGAGGCGACGCCGGTCAACCTCAATGTGGATCTCAGCTATCCCTCCGGCGTCGGCATGTCCTACTACTACCCCAATCCGACGATGATCGGTTTCACCGGCGGCGGCTCGACCTATGGGGGGCAGGCATCGCCGATGATCATGCCGGTGGTGGGCGACTGGACCGTGCCACCCGACTATGCGCAGTCGTACTACGACAAGGCGAGCGAGAAGGCGTCGCCGGGCTACTACGCGGTCGATCTCGCCACGTTCCACACCCGGGTCGAGCTCACGGCGACGCAGCGCACCAGCCTGATGCGCTTTACCTTTCCGGCGAGCCATCGGTCGAACGTCATCATCAACCTGCGCCGCCCCGGCGGCGACGTGGAGGTGGTCGGCGACCACACCATTCGCGGCGTCATAACGGGCGGGCACCCGGAACGCGATTCGGACGGTCCCTGGTTCGTCGCCGAGTTTTCGCGGCCGTTCGCCGGATTCGGCACCTTCCGCGCGAACCATGACCACGAGGGCTACGGTATCGGCGACGCGGACGTGCAGCAGGACCGGCGCACGGTGTCCGGCAGTTACGCCGGCGCTTACGTCACCTTCGACACCAGCGCCGGCGAGCAGGTGCTGGTGAAGATCGCCCACGGCCACAGTGCCGAGGAAGCCGAGCAGCGGCTGCGCGACGAGGAACCAGACTGGAATTTCGAGCGCGTGCACGCCAAGGCGCGCGCGGCGTGGGCGCAATTGCTCGATCGCGTCGAAGTCACCGGCGGTACGCCAAAGCAGCGCATGCTGTTCTACTCGACGCTGTACCACTCCTTCGCCAGCCCGCGGCTGCTTGCGCGCAAGGGCGAGCGCTTCACGGATGCCCGTGGCCAGGTGCAGGTCGCCGACTACGACCACTACGGGCCGGTGCCGTTCTGGGATACCGGTCGCAACCAGATCGTGCTGCTGATGCTGCTCGAACCGAAGGTGGTGCAGGACATCATGCGCTCGGAGCTCGACCGGGCGCGCGAACGCGGCTACATGGACACCTCGTTCCACGGCGACCACGCCGTGTTCCTCTACGACGGCGCATGGCAGCGCGGGATTCCGTTCGACTATGCCGCCGCCTATGCGTATCTGCGCAAGAACGCGACCGATCCCAATGGACCGCGCGGTTACCTCGCCGAATACGTGCAGAACGGCTGGATCTCCGACATCGTGCCGCCGGGCAATCCCAGCCCGCCCTATGCCGGCGGCAAGGCGGGCGTCGCCACCACGCTCGAATACGCCTGGGACGATCATGCATTGGCCGACGTCGCGCGCCGGCTCGGCAAGAAGGACGACGCGCAGGTGTTCCTGCGCCGCGCAGCGAACTACCGCAACGTGTTCGACCCGTCGGTCGGCTTCATGCGCGGCAAGACCGCGGACGGCAAGTGGATCGCGCCGTTCGACCCGGGCGAGCCCTACTACAACTTCATGATGAAGGAGGCCTCGGGCTGGTCCACGCTGTGGCTGGTGCCGCACGACGTTCAAGGCCTGATCGACCTGCTCGGCGGACGCGCCGCGTTCAACGCCAAGCTCGACGCGTTCTTCTCCACGCCCTACACGGCCAAGGGCGTCTGCCGCGACTGCACCGGGCTGATCGGCGAGTACGTGCAGGGCAACCAGCCCGACCAGCAGGCAGCCTACCTGTACGCCTGGAGCGGCCAGCCCTGGAAAACGCAGGCCCTGGTGCGCCGCATCCTCGCCGAGATGTACGGCAGCGACGCCAGCGGCTATGCCTTCCCCGGCATGGACGACCAGGGATCGACCTCGTCGTGGTACGTGCTCAGCGCGATGGGCTTCTACCCGGTCGATCCCTCCAGCCCCGACTACATCCTGGGCAGCCCGATCTTCGACCGGGTGCGCCTGCACATGGGCAACGGCAAGGTGCTCGAGATCGTCGCACGCAACAACTCGGCGCAGAACAAGTACATCCAGTCCGCGACGCTCAACGGCAAGCCATGGCACAAACCCTGGTTCAGCCATGCGGACATCGCCAACGGCGCCACGCTGGTGTTGACGATGGGGCCCGAGCCGAACAAGGCCTGGGGTGCCGATCCGGCCGATGCGCCGCCGTCGATGTCGGCGCACGAGCGTGATCGCCAGTGAGCGGCCGAAGGATCGGGAACAAGGATGAGCGGCGCCGGTCCCTGACGGGCGCGCACCATTTCACCCCATGACCGCAGGCACGCAGCGAAACGTTGATCGGGTTACGGCATGCCTGGCCACACATGCCGCGATATCCGGCACGGCCCCTGGTTTCCATGTCATCCGTTTCTCCGGAGGAGTTGCACCATGCGTCTGCTGCCACGCCTTTTCCTGATTTCCGTGCTTGCGCTCGTCGCCGGTATGGCCAGCGCCACCGGCGCACACGACCTTCGCGTCATGACCTTCAACGTGCGCTACGGCGAGGCGGACGACGGCATCAACGCCTGGCCGCATCGCCGCGACCTGATGGTCCAGGTCATCCAGAAGGAACACCCCGACATCCTGGGTACGCAGGAACTGCTCTCGCCACAGGGCGACTACCTGCAGCAGCACCTGCCCGGCTACACCTGGTTCGGCATGGGCCGCAACGGCAACGAGATCAACGAGAACGACAACGAGCACATGGGCGTCTTCTACGACAAGGCACGCCTGAAAGTGCTCGAGTCCGGCAACTTCTGGTTCTCGGATACGCCGGACAAGCCGGGCAGCAGGAGCTTCGGCCAGCCGCTGCCGCGCATGGTCACCTGGGCGAAATTCCAGGACCGGCGCAGCGGCAGGCAGTTCTACTACTACGACACGCACTTCCCCTACCAGGACGGCAAGAAGGCCGAGGCGATCCGCGAGCGCTGCGCCGCGGAAATCAGGCAGCGCCTGGCGCGGCTGCCCGCGGCGCTGCCCTTCGTCCTGACCGGCGACTTCAACACCACCCCGGACAGCAAGACGCATGCCTCACTGACCCAGGTCCTGCACGATGCACGTGAGTCGGCGCCGCGGCATGAGGGGCCGGAAGGCACCTTCCACGGATTCACCGGCCATGCGACCGATCGCATCGACTGGATCCTCTACCGTGGCGTGAAAGCCGACGACGTGCGCACGATCACGACGCACGACGGCAAGGTCTACCCGTCGGACCATTTCCCCGTGGTCGCCGATTTCAGCTGGTCGGGGAGGGCGCCATCGCGCTGACTTGTATCCAGCGTGCCCGGAAACCACGTAGGAGCGCACCCTGTGCGCGAAGGCTCTTGGTTTCGATCAGGTACCAAGAGCCATCGCGCACAGGGTGCGCTCCTACAAAAGCGGTTGTTGCGTCCTGGCCATGACGCAGGGACGGCCTGGATCGGCCGGCCCCTGCCACGGTCGATCAGGCCAGCTTCTTGTACTTCACGCGATGCGGCCTGGCGGCTTCGTCGCCCAGGCGGCGCTTCTTGTCGGCCTCGTACTCGTTGTAGTTGCCGGGGAAGAACTCCACGTGGGAGTCGCCCTCGAACGCGATGATGTGGGTGGCGATGCGGTCGAGGAACCAGCGGTCGTGCGAGATCACCATCGCGCAGCCGGGGAATTCCAGCATCGCGTCTTCCAGCGCGCGCAGGGTTTCCACGTCGAGGTCGTTGGACGGTTCGTCGAGCAGCAGCACGTTGCCGCCCTGCAGCAGGGTCTTGGCCAGGTGCAGGCGGCCGCGTTCGCCGCCGGAGAGGTTGCCGACAATCTTCTGCTGGTCGGTGCCCTTGAAGTTGAAGCGGCCGATGTAGGCGCGCGACTGGATCTCGAAGCTGCCGATGGTGAGGATGTCCAGGCCGCCGGAGATTTCCTGCCACACGTTGTTCTTGTCGTCGAGCATGCCGCGCGACTGGTCGACGTAGGCCAGCTGCACCGTGTGGCCCAGCTTCACCTCGCCGGAGTCAGGCTGCTCCTTGCCCATGATCATCTTCATCAACGTGGACTTGCCCGCGCCGTTGGGACCGATCACACCCACGATGGCGCCCGGCGGGATCTTGAAGCTGAGGTCGTCGATCAGCAGGCGGTCGCCGAAGGCCTTGGTGACGTTCTTGAACTCGATCACCTCCTGGCCCAGGCGCTCGCCCGGCGGGATGAAGATCTCGTTGGTCTCGTTGCGGCGCTGGTAGTCGACCGAGTTCAGCTCCTCGAAGCGCTTCAGGCGCGCCTTGCCCTTGGACTGGCGGCCCTTGGCGGCCGAGCGCACCCACTCCAGCTCCTTCTCGATCGCCTTCTGGCGCGACTTCTCCTGGTTGGCTTCCTGCTTCAGGCGCGCGTCCTTCTGCTCCAGCCACTCGGTGTAGTTGCCCTTCCACGGGATGCCGCGGCCGCGGTCGAGTTCGAGGATCCACTCGGCGGCGTTGTCGAGGAAGTAGCGGTCATGGGTGACCGCCACCACGGTGCCGGGGTAGTCGTGCAGGAACTGTTCCAGCCAGTCCACCGACTCGGCGTCGAGATGGTTGGTGGGTTCGTCCAGCAGCAGCATGTCGGGTTTGGACAGCAGCAGGCGGCACAGCGCCACGCGACGCTTCTCGCCGCCCGAGAGCGGGCCGATCTTGGCGTCCCACGGCGGCAGGCGCAGCGCGTCGGCGGCCACTTCCAGCTGGCGTTCCAGCGCGTGGGCGTCGTTGGCGGCCAGGATGCCCTCCAGCTTCTCCTGCTCCTTGGCCAGTGCGTCGAAGTCGGCGCCTTCCTCGGCGTAGGCGGCGTAGACCTCTTCCAGGCGCTTCTGCGCGTCGAGGATCACGGACACGCCTTCTTCCACCGCCTCGCGCACGGTCTTCCCGGGATCGAGTTCCGGCTCCTGCGCCAGGTAGCCCACCTTGATGCCCGCCTGCGGGCGCGCCTCGCCCTGGAAGTCGGTATCCACGCCGGCCATGATCTTCAGCACCGTGGACTTGCCCGCACCGTTCAGGCCCAGCAGGCCGATCTTGGCGCCGGGGAAAAAGCTCAGCGAGATGTCCTTGATGATCTGGCGCTTCGGGGGGACGATCTTGCTGACCCCGTTCATGGTGTAGATGTATTGCATGCGTGCTCCTGAAGGCGATCCGCAAGCCGCAGCAGCGGCCGGGCACAGGTAAGGGAATCAAAGACCGCCAATTATCGCCGATAGGGCCTTTCCCCGCCATGGCGGGCGCCCGCAAGCGCCAGACGCCGCGCCCAGGCTGTGCCGTCTCGGGGGGCGACGGAGCAGGGTATGGATGGATCGATGGCAGGGCCGGCGGTCGCGATCATGCGGCTGGATCGGCGGTTTGGACGCTGGGCGCGAACCCGCGGCCGCGTAGCAGCGGGCGCATACGAATTCCTCTGCTTCGGGCTCAAGCAGGCTGCGGCCTGCCTGTTCGGTGGCCTGATGGTGGCCTTGCTGCTGGCCAGCTGGCGCTGGTATCCGCGTGATGCGTGGCTGGCGCGCTACGACTTCCTGACGCTGGCCGCCCTGGCGATCCAGGGTGTCCTGCTGGCTACGAAACTGGAGAGCCGCGAGGAGGCGAGGGTGATCCTGCTGTTCCACGCCGTGGGCACGGCGATGGAGCTGTTCAAGACCGCGGTGGGTTCGTGGAGCTACCCGGAACCCTCGCTGCTGCGGCTGGGCGGCGTGCCGCTGTTCACCGGCTTCATGTACGCGGCGGTCGGCAGCTATATCGCCCGTGCCTGGCGCCTGTTCGACTTCCGTTTCACCCGGCATCCGCCTTTCGCCGCGACCGTGGCGCTGGCTGCGGCGATCTACCTCAATTTCTTCACCCACCACTTCCTGCCGGACGTGCGGCCGGTGCTGTTCGTGGCGGTGGCGTGGCTGTTCGGGCCGTGCCGGATCCACTTCCGCATCCGCCGCGTGCACCGGCGCATGCCGCTGCTGCTGGGCTTCGTGCTGGTGGCGTTGTTCATCTGGCTGGCGGAGAACGTGGGCACCTTCAGCCATGCGTGGTTGTATCCGGCGCAGCGGCATGGCTGGCACATGGTGCCGTTCGGCAAGCTGGGAGCCTGGCTGTTGCTGATGATCATCAGCTACGTGATGGTGTCCGCCCTGCACCGTCGCCATCCGGCGGGCAGTGGCTGCAACCTCCCGGCGGCGTTACAATTTCACGATTCATCCCCGCATGCTCACCCGCAGAGGCCCGAATGTTCCCGAAGGACTGCACGATCGCCGGTTACGATCCCGAACTGGCCCAGGCCATCGCCGACGAAGGGCGGCGCCAGGAAGACCACGTCGAGCTGATCGCCTCGGAGAACTACGCCAGCCCGCGGGTGATGGAAGCGCAGGGCTCCAAGCTCACCAACAAGTATGCGGAAGGCTATCCGGGCAAGCGCTATTACGGCGGCTGCGAGTACGTGGACGTGGCCGAGAAGCTGGCCATCGACCGCGTGAAGCAGCTGTTCGGCGCCGACTACGCCAACGTGCAGCCGCACTCCGGCTCGCAGGCCAACCAGGCGGTGTATTTCGCGCTGTTGCAGCCGGGCGACACCATCCTCGGCATGAGCCTGGCGCACGGCGGCCATCTCACTCACGGCGCCAAGGTCAACCTCAGCGGCAAGATCCTCAACGCCGTGCAGTACGGCGTGGACGCCAACGGCATCGTCGACATGGACGAGGTCGAGCGTCTCGCCGTCGAGCACAAGCCGAAAATGATCGTGGCGGGCTTCAGCGCCTACTCGCAGGTGATGGACTGGGCGCGCTTCCGCGCCATCGCCGACAAGGTCGGCGCCTGGCTGTTCGTGGACATGGCCCACGTCGCTGGCCTCATCGCTGCAGGCGTGTACCCCAGCCCGCTGCCGCACGCACACGTGGTCACCTCCACCACCCACAAGACCCTGCGCGGCCCGCGCGGCGGCATCATCGTCGCCAGCAAGCAGGGCATGGGCGAGGCGAGCGAAGAGATCGAGAAGAAGCTGCAGTCGATCGTCTTCCCCGGCATCCAGGGTGGCCCGCTGATGCACGTGATCGCCGCCAAGGCGGTCGCCTTCAAGGAAGCGCTGGAACCGGCCTTCAAGGACTACCAGGCGCAGGTGGTGAAGAACGCCAAGGCGATGGCCAGGACCATCATCGAGCGCGGCTACAAGATCGTCTCCGGCGGCACCGAGAACCACCTGATGCTGATCGACATGATCGGCAAGGGCGTTACCGGCAAGGACGCGGAGGCCGCGCTGGGCAAGGCGCACATCACGGTCAACAAGAACGCCGTGCCGAACGACCCGCAGAAGCCCTTCGTCACCTCCGGCCTGCGCGTGGGCACGCCCGCGGTCACCACCCGCGGCTACCAGGAGGCCGACTGCGCGGATCTCGCCAACTGGATCTGCGACGTGCTCGACGCGCCGAGCGACGAGGCGGTGATCGCCGCCGTGCGCGCCAAGGTCGAGGCGCAGTGCAAGAAGTACCCGGTGTACGGCTGACCTGCCGGCGTGCACTGCCCCTTCTGTCAGCACGAAGACACCCGCGTGATCGACTCGCGGCTCACGGAGGACGGCGCCACCGTGCGCCGCCGTCGCGAGTGCCCCGCCTGCGGCGAGCGCTTCAACACCTTTGAAACGGCGGAACTCAAGCTGCCGGCGATCGTGAAGAGTGGCGAACGGCGTGAGGCCTTCGACGAACGCAAGCTCAGGGTGAGCTTCGAGCGCGCGCTGCAGAAGCGGCCGGTGGCCAGCCACGATGTGGACAGCTCGGTACGGGAGATCGTCAATGACCTCCGCCGCAGCGGCGAGCGCGAGGTGCCGTCGCGCCAGGTGGGCGAGCTGGTGATGCGCGAGCTGAAGAAGCTCGACCAGGTGGCCTACGTGCGCTTCGCCTCGGTCTACCGCAAGTTCGAGGACGTGCAGGCCTTCCTCGAGGAAATCGCGCGGCTGGAGCACGATCTGCCCGAGCTGGAGAAGCTGCAGCTCTCGCTGCTGGGTGGTGGCGAAGGCGCGGAGTCGCGCCGCCCCCGCAAGGGCTGAACGCGCCTTCCCCCTCTCCCCTCCGGGACGCGGGGAAGGGCCATGGATGGCCCTGTTTTGAGGAGCGAGGAAGAGGGCTGGGGCGAGGGGTCAATCTTGCCTCGACCGGCATTCGAAGCGCACTCCGATGCGACACTATCGCCAGCCCTGTCCCCTCACCTCAGTCCTCCCCCGGAGGGGAGAGGAAGACAAGCATGACCTTCAACGCCTTCGATCATCTGCACATGGCGCATGCCCTGCGTCTGGCCGAACGCGGCCTGTTCACCACCCAACCCAACCCGCGGGTGGGCTGCGTGATCGCGCACGGCGACGAAGTGGTGGGCAGCGGCTGGCACCGGCACGCCGGCGAGCCGCATGCCGAAGTGTTCGCCTTGCGCGAGGCTGGCGAACGCGCCCGTGGCGCCACCGTCTACGCGACGCTGGAGCCTTGTGCCCACCACGGCCGCACGCCGCCCTGCGCGGACGCGCTGGTCGCCGCCGGCGTGGCGCGCGTGGTGGTCGCGGCGGAAGACCCGTTCCCGCAGGTGGCCGGTCGCGGCCTCGGAAAGCTGCGTGCCGCCGGCATCGCCGTGGACACCGGCCTGCTGCGCGACGAAGCGCGCGAACTCAACGTCGGTTTTTTCAGCCGCCTCGAGCGTGGCCGTCCCTTCGTGCGGGTGAAGCTGGCGATGAGCCTGGACGGCCGTACCGCGTTGGCCAGCGGAGAATCGAAATGGATCACCGGCGAGGCTGCCCGTGCCGACGTGCAGCGTTGGCGCGCGCGTTCGAGCGCCATCCTCACCGGCAGCGGCACCGTGCTGGCGGACGACCCGCGCCTCACTGTGCGGTTGGGTGAGGGAAGGGACCGTGCGGAAGCCCTCCACGTTGCAGGGGAAGGCTGCGTTGCCCCTTTGCGCGTAATCCTCGACCGCCAGCTGCGCACGCCTGCCGGCAGCCACGTGCTGGACGGTACTGTCACCACGCTGCTGCTGCACGGTGCGGAAGCGATCGCGGCCGGCGAACACTTCGCCTGCGTCGAACGCGTCGTGGCGGCCGAGCGCGACGGCGCGCTCGATCTTCCCGCCGTGCTCGCCCTGCTGGCCGAGCGCGGCTGCAACGAGCTGCACGTGGAGGCCGGCCCCACGCTGTGCGGTGCACTGTTTGCTGCCGGTCTGGCCGACGAGCTGCTGCTGTACGTTGCCCCGGTGCTGCTGGGCGACGCGGCGCGCCCCTTGCTGGCGCTGCCGCCGCTGGCGGACATGGCTTCGCGCTGGCGCCTGCGCCTGTGCGACCAGCGCATGCTGGGGCAAGACTTGCGCCTGCGCCTGCGCCCGAGCCCGATCCATTGACCTGGCGTCGCCCTGGATGGACACCGCGTTTCGCCGGCGGCCAAGGCCGGTGTCGGCGAAGGTGCTAGACTGCGCCCGCCGGTTCCACCGGCACTGCACGACGTCTTCAGGGCGGGGTGAAATTCCCCACCGGCGGTAGGTGTCCAGGAGGACACGAGCCCGCGAGCGCCTTTGCCGCACGGCGAAGGGTCAGCAGATCCGGTCCGATGCCGGAGCCGACGGTCAGGTCTCCCCGGTTCGCCGGGGGCGGCTCACAGTCCGGATGAAAGAAGACGGTTCGACGCGTGGCCATGCCGCGCGGCGGCCTCATGCCTTGGGGCGTTCTCGCTACCACCATGCGGAGAACGTTTCATGATCGCCATCAATGCAAGCAAGACGATTGGGAGCCTGGTCGGCAGAAGCCGTCCGGGCTGCAAAGCCCGCCAGGCGGTCCATGTTTCCGCCGCTTCCTGGCCGATAGCGATGGCTGTGGGCCGGCGAATCGTCGAAAACCGGTCCTCGCTCGGCGAGCTTTTCGCCTCGAACGCTTCAACCGTCCAGGCTCCCAGCTCCCGCCGGGAGGTGCGCTGATGTTCACCGGCATCATCCAGTCCGTAGGCCGCATCGCGCGGCTCGAACCCCGCGGCGGCGATCTGCGCCTGCATGTCGACACCGCCGATCTCGATCTTGCCGACGTGCAGCTGGGCGACTCGATCGCCGTGTCCGGCGTGTGCCTCACGGCGGTGACGCTGGAGGCGCGCGGATTCGCCGCCGACGTTTCCAACGAGACGCTCTCGCTCACCACCCTGGGCAAGCTCAAGGCAGGCGACGCGGTGAACCTGGAGAAAGCCTTGCGCCTCGCCGATCGCCTGGGCGGACACCTGGTCTCCGGCCATGTCGACGGCCTGGGCAAGGTGGTCTCGGTAATCCCCGATGCGCGTTCGCAACGCTGGATCTTCGAAGTGCCGGCGAACCTGGCGCGCTACATCGCCGCCAAGGGCTCGGTGTGCATCGACGGCACCAGCCTCACCGTCAACGAAGTCGCCGGCAACCGCTTCGGCGTGAACCTGATCCCGCACACCGTCGAGCGCACGACCTTCCACGCGAAGCGCGCGGGCGATGCGGTGAACATCGAGGTGGACGTGATCGCGCGCTACGTCGAGCGGCTGATCGGCAACGGCGAGGCGCCGAAACTCGACGAGGCCTTTCTCAAGCAGCACGGCTTCGCCTGACATGGAGCCCCTCCCCCTTTGGACGCGGGGAAGGGCCATGGATGGCCCTGCCTTGAGGAGCGAGGAGGAGGGGATGGGGTGAGGGTTCGGGCAGGGCGCCATGCTCCGCTCCGCCCTAACCCTCATCCGCCCCTTCGGGGCACCTTCTCCCAAAAGGAGAAGGAAACCTTTGATGGACATACCCATGAGCTTCAACACCATTCCCGAGATCCTCGACGACATCCGCGCCGGCCGCATGGTCGTGATCCTCGACGACGAGGATCGCGAGAACGAGGGCGACATCGTGATGGCCGCGCAGATGGTGCGGCCGGAGGACGTGAACTTCATGGTGCGCGAGGCGCGCGGCCTGCTGTGCCTGACGCTCACCGAGCAGCGCACGCGCCAACTCGGCCTGCGCCCGATGGTCAGCGACAATACCTCGCCCTACCACACCAACTTCACCGTCTCGATCGAGGCGGCCGAGGGCGTCACCACCGGCATCTCGGCGCACGACCGCGCGCGCACCATCCAGGTGGCGGTGAAGAGCGATGCCAAGCCGCAGGACCTCTCCCAGCCCGGCCACATCTTCCCGCTCACTGCACAGCCGGGCGGCGTGCTCACCCGCGCCGGCCATACCGAGGCAGGTTGCGACCTCGCCGCGCTGGCGGGGCTGGAGCCGGCGGCGGTGCTGATCGAGATCCTGCACGAAGACGGCTCGATGGCGCGTCGCCCCGAGCTGGAGGTGTTCGCGCAGAAGCATGGTTTGAAGATCGGCACCATCGCCGACCTGATCCGCTACCGGCTGGAAACCGAGAAGACAGTCCAGCGCGTGCACGAGGAGGATGTCGAGACCGAGTTCGGTCCGTTCCGGCTGATGGCTTACCGCGATGCGATCCGCCGCGGCCTGCACTACGCACTGGTGCGCGGCAGGGTGGACGACGGTGCGCCGGTGCTCAGTCGCGTGCACGTGCGCAACACCTTGTCCGACGTGCTGCACCTCAAGCGCGACGACCTCGGCCTCACCGTCACCAGCGCGCTGCGTCGCATCGCCGACGAGGACCGTGGCGTGCTGCTGGTGCTCTCCGGCGAGGACACGCCCGAGGCGCTGCTGGCCCGGCTCAAGGGTCAGCCCGCAACGCTGGCGCCGGAGGATGCGCAGCAGCAGGAGTGGCGTCAGCTCGGCCTCGGTGCGCAGATGCTGGCCGATCTGGGTGTGCACAAGCTGCGCGTGCTGGGCACGCCGCGCAAGCTGGTGGGCCTGGCCGGCTTCGGCCTGGAAGTCGTCGAATACGTGTCGTGACATCGCAGGACCGACCGTAGGAGCGGCTTCAGCCGCGACCGGTCGCAAATCGCGGCTGAAGCCGCTCCTACGCCGTTCTACGCCGCTCCCGCGGCCTGTTTTTGCCATGCCCGGGACTGGCGTTGCACGCATAATCCGGGTATCTGCTCCCGTCGATGGCACCCACGACCCATGACCCGCATCCGCCTGATCGCCCTCTCCGGCTACCCGCACGATCGCGCCGCGATGACCCGCGGCGTGGCCCGTCTGCACGAGGCCGGCTGCATGGTGGATGCTCTGGACGTGCTGGAGCGCACGGAGCTGCGTTACGCCGGCAGTGATGCCGAGCGGGCGGCCGACCTCAATGCGCTCGCCACGCTGGACGAGTTGCCCGATGTCGCGCTGGCGGTTCGTGGCGGCTACGGCGCCACGCGGCTGCTGGAACACCTGCATTACGACGCGCTGCGTGAGCGCCTGGGCGGAGCCGGAGCCGTGCTGGTGGGCCACAGCGATTTCACCGCGATCCAGCTGGCGCTGCATGCGAAAAGCGGTCTGGTCACGTTCGGCGGCCCCATGCTGGGCCCCGATTTCGGCGCCGAGCACCCGAGTGCGCTGACGGTGCCGCATTTCTGGCGCACCGTGCGCGCGGCGCAGGGCAGTGCGGAGTGGACCAGCAGCGGCGAACAGGCTGTGGATCTCGAAGGCCCGCTGTGGGGTGGCAATCTGGCGATGCTGTGCAGCCTGCTTGGCACGCCGTATTTCCCGCGCATCGATGGCGGCATCCTGTTCGTGGAGGACGTGGGTGAGCCGTCGTTCCGCATCGAGCGCTTGCTGTACCAGTTGCACCTGTCCGGCGTGCTGGGACGACAGCGCGCGCTGATCCTCGGCAACTTCACCGATTGCCGGAACAGCATCTACGACAACGGCTACGGGCTGGCCGAGGGTTTTGCGCAGATTCGTCGCGTGGCTGGCATACCGGTGCTGGACGGCTTGCCGTTTGGCCACGTGCCGGACAAGTTCACCTTGCCGTTCGGTGTGCCGGCGCGACTGCGCGTGGAAGGCGGCAAGGCACGGCTGGATTTCGCCGGCTATCCGCACTTGCCCGATACGCCCACATTACCCTTGTAGACGCGGCGTAGGAGCGGCGTAGGAGCGGCTTCAGCCGCGATTCCATGCACACGGGTCGCGGCTGAAGCCGCTCCTACCGGTCTGCGGCCAGCGCCAGGTAGCGCCGATGCAGCACCAGTACCGCCGCGTCCAGCGTAGCCTCGTCGCCGCTGTTGTCGATTACGTCGTGGGCCAGCGCCAGCCGTTCTTCGCGGCGTGCCTGCTGCGCCAGCATGCGCCGGGCCAGTGCCTCGTCGATGGCGTCGCGGGCGATCAGCCGGGCCAGCTGCTGCTCCACCGGGGCATCGACCAGCAACACGCGGTCGATCCAGCGATAGTGTCCGATGTTCTCGGCCAGCAGCGGGATCGCCAGCAGGCAGTAGGGCGCGGTGTCGGCCAGGGCGCGTTCGTGCAGCCAGTGGCGCACGCGGGGATGGATGATGCCTTCCAGCATTTGCCGCGCTGCCGGATCGGCGAACACGCGGCGACGCATCGCCGGGCGGTCCAGCCGGCCATCGGCATCCAGCACCTCGTTGCCGAAAGCGGCGACCACGGCGGCCAGGCCCTCGCTGCCCGGTGCGACCACTTCACGCGCGGCCACGTCGGCGTCGTGCACCGGCACGCCCAATGCAGCGAAGCGATGCGTCACCGCACTCTTGCCGGTGGCGATGCCGCCGGTGAGGGCGACGACGTAGCTGCGTGTTGCGACGCTCACCGCAGCCCGGTCAGCTGCAGGTAGGTATGCAGCAAAGTGTCGCCGGCCACGAACCACACCCAGCCGGCCATGGCGATGAACGGGCCGAACGGCATCGGCACGCCGCGCTCGTGCCGGCGCAGCGCGATCAGGCTGCCGCCTACCAGGGCGCCGATCAGCGAGGAGAGCAGGATGACCGGCAGCAGTGCCAGCGGCCCCATCCAGGCACCCAGCGCGGCCAGCAGCTTGAAGTCGCCATGGCCCATGCCTTCCTTGCCGGTGAGCAGCTTGAACAGCCAGTACACGCTCCACAGGCTCAGATAGCCGATCGCCGCCCCGACGATGGCGGATGGCGCGGCGACGAACATGGGCTTCAGCGCCAGTAGCAGGCCCAGCCACAGCAGCGGCAGGGTGAGCTGGTCGGGCAGCAGCTGGGTGCGGAAGTCGATGCCGGAGAGTGCGATCAGTATCCAGGTCAGCACGAGCCCGGCCAGCGCCGGCCAGGTCGGACCGAGCTTCCACACCACGATGGCGCTCAGCACGCCGCTCAGCAGTTCCACCAGCGGGTACTGGATCGAAATCCCCGCCTTGCAGTAGCGGCAGCGCCCGCCCAGCAGCAGCCAGCCGAACAGCGGAATGTTGTCCGCGGCCGACAGCGGATGCTTGCAGTGTGGGCAATGCGAACGTTCGCGCACGATGCCGGGCGGCAGGGCTTCATCCCTGGCATCCAGCTCCAGTACATCGCGTGCCTCGCGCCGCCATTCGGCGGCCATGCGCTCGGGCAGGCGCAGGATCACCACGTTGAGGAAACTGCCCACCAGCAGGCCGAGCACGGCGGCAAGGGCGATCCAGGCGGTCAGGGGCAGGTCGGGCATGCGCGGGCTTGATATGCGCCGAGGCGCGGGTCGAAGGCAAAGCTTACGGTGTCGTGTGCAGGAGCGCACCTTGTACGCGAAGGCTCTTGGCCTGATACCGCCCAGAGGGATTCGCGCATAGGGTGCGCTCCTGCACCGGCAGGTTGCAGGAAGGGTGGTTTAGAACGTACCAGCCAGTTTGAAGATCGGCAGATACAGCGCGATCACCATGCCGCCGACCACCACGCCGAGGATCACCATGATCATGGGTTCGAGCAGGGTGGAGAGGGTATCGACCGCGTTCTCGACCTCTTCCTCGTAGAACTCGGCGACCTTGAACAGCATGCTGTCCAGTGCACCGGATTCCTCGCCGATGGCGGTCATCTGCACCACCATGTTCGGGAACAGCCCGGTCTGCTTCATGGCCAGCTGCAGCTGGTGGCCCACCGAGATGTCGTCGCGCATCTGCTTCACGGCATCGCCATAGACCACACTGCCGGTAGCGCCGGAGACCGAGTCCAGCGCATCCACCAGCGGCACGCCGGCATGGAAGGTCACGCCGAGGGTACGGGCGAAGCGGGCGATCGCCGACTCGCGCATGATCTTGCCGAACACCGGCAGCTTCAGGGTCACGCGATCCAGGAAATGGGCGAACTTCACCGAGCGGCGCTTGCCCGCCACCAGGCCCACCACGCTGCCGATGATGACGAGCAGGATCAGCCACCACCAGCTCTTCATGAAATCCGAGGCGGCAACCACGAACTGGGTGGGTGCAGGCAGGGCGGCACCGGCGTTCTTGAAGGTGTCCGCGAACACCGGCACCACGAACAGCAGCATGATCATGCTGACCAGGAAGGCCACGGCGACCACCATGATCGGGTAGAACAGTGCCTTCTTGATCTTCTTCTTCAGCGCCTCGGTGCGCTCCTTGTAGGTGGCCACGGTGTCCAGCACCGTATCCAGCACACCGGAAGACTCGCCGGCACGCACCAGGTTGCGGTACAGCTCGTCGAACTGCACGGGATAACGGCCCAGCGCCTCATACAGCGACTGGCCACCCTCCAAACCCTGTTTCACGTCCAGCAGCATGTTCTTGAAGCGGACGTTCTTCTGGCCGTCGGCGATGATGTCGAAGGACTGCACCATCGGCACGCCCGAGGTCATCATGGTGGCGATCTGGCGGCTGAACACCGCCACGTCGCGCGGCTTGACCGAACTGCCGGCGGAGCCGAACAGCGGCTTGGCACGTTCGCGCACCGTCTGCGGGTTCATGCCCTGGCGGCGCAGTTCAGCCTTCACCAGCGAAGCGTTCTTCGCCGGCATGTCGCCTTTCATGCGCTTGCCGCGCTTGTCCAGCGCCACCCACTCGTACACGGTGAGCTTGCTGACCGCAGCGCGCTCGGCACCGAGCGCGCGCGCATCCTTCTTGGCAGTTGCGGAAGCCGTGGCCATGCGCTGTCCCCCTGGTGGTGCGTTCCGGCGAGCCCTTCAGGCCGCGGAGCCGTTCTGATACCGAAGCTTACGTCATTTTTCTGCCGTGAAACCGTGGCGGCGGCCACAGCTGGCGTAGCAGGACTACCGGAGCGCCACAGGAGCAGCTTCAGCCGCGATTCCCAGGCACCGCACCATCGCGGCTGAAGCCGCTCCTGCGGCGGCGATCAATCCTTGGTCACCCGGTCGATCTCGGTGAGGCTGGTGAGACCCTGCTTCACCTTGAGCAGGGCCGAGGCACGCAGATCGTTGATGCCGGCGGCCCTGGCCGCCTCGGCGATCTGCAGTGCGTTGCCGCCCTGCAGGATGATCTTCTGGATCTCCTCCAGCATCGGCATCACCTGGTAGATGCCCACGCGGCCCTTGTAGCCCTCGTTGCATTCGTCGCAGCCTACCGCTTCGTAGAGGGTGAACCCCTCGTCGATGTCGGCTTGGCTGAAGCCGGCGGCCAGCAGCAGCTGCGGTGGCAACTGTTGTGGCTTCTTGCAGCTGTGCAGGCGGCGTGCCAGGCGCTGGGCGATGATCAGGGTGACCGAGGAGGTGATGTTGTACGGCGCGATGCCCATGTTCATCAGGCGCGCCACGGTCTGTGCCGCGTCGTTGGTATGCAGGGTGGACAGCACCATGTGGCCGGTCTGCGCGGCCTTGATCGCGATCTCGGCGGTTTCCAGGTCGCGGATCTCGCCCACCATGATCACGTCCGGATCCTGGCGCAGGAATGAGCGCAGGGCGCTGGCGAAAGTCATGCCGCGCTTGGCGTTCTGCTGCACCTGGTTGATGCCTTCGACGCGGATTTCCACCGGGTCTTCCACCGTGGAGATGTTTCGTTCGGCGGTATTCAGCATGTTCAGGCCGGTATACAACGACACCGTCTTGCCCGAGCCGGTGGGGCCAGTGACCAGCACCATGCCATAGGGTTTGTGGATGGCGTCCACGTAGAGCTTCTGCTGGTTCGGTTCGTAGCCCAGCTTCTCGATGCCGATCTTCGCCGCCGAGCCGTCCAGGATACGCAGCACGATCTTCTCGCCGAACAGCGTGGGCAGGGTGCTGACGCGGAAGTCCACCGCGCGGTTCTTGCTCAGGTTGAGCTTGATGCGGCCATCCTGCGGCACGCGTTTCTCGGCGATGTCCAACTGCGCCATTACCTTCAGGCGAGAGGCCATGCGATTGGCCAGCTTCAGCGGTGGACTGGCCACGGCACGCAGCATGCCGTCCATGCGAAGGCGTACGCGGTACTGGGTCTCGAATGGTTCGAAGTGGATGTCCGAGGCACCGCGCTTGATCGCATCGACCAGGACCTTGTTGACGAACTTCACCACGGGGGCGTCGTCGTTGGCGGTGGCGTCGATGCCGCCCGGCCCTTCCTCGATGTCGCCACCTTCGGTGTCCAACCCATCCAGCTCGTCACCGCCCATGTCGGGCATCACGTCGTGCATGCTGCTGAGCGCGACGTCGATCGCACGGTTGAGCTGGCTGCGCTCGACCAGGATAGGTTCCACCATGCAGTTGGAGTGGAACTTGATCTCCTCCAGCGCATCCAGCTGCATGGGGTCGGCGATGCCCACGAACAGGCGCTTGCCGCGCCGGAACAACGGCAGCGCACGATGCTTGGTCAGCAGCGCCTCGCTGATCAGGTTGACCGGAAGCTGGGCGGGACTCATTGCCGCCACGTCCAGCATCGGCATGCCGAACTCCAGCGAGGACAGACGCAGCAGGCGCAGGCCGTCCACCAGGTTCTGGTCCAGCAGCCACGAGGCCAGGGTGGTGCGTTGCTGGGTGCTCTCCAACACGGCGCGACGCGCATCGGCCTCCGGCAGCAACCCTTCGGCGACCAGCCGGCGCGCAAGTCCCGTCAATCCCACGAGTGGCGTTTGCGTTACAGATGACATGAAATGGCGGTCCCGAACCCCTTCTGGCGCCGAATCTACCCCAGTCCGCCCCGCAGGTCATCCATGCGACGGGACCGAGGCCGCAGTCGTGACGCCTGCTTCACGTTATGATTCCCCTGACCCGGGGGAGCCGACCGTTGAGCCGCCTTAGCATCATCCTGCCAGCCAAGAACGAAGCCCCCGCACTCGCCGACCTGTTGCCGCGACTGCGTGCCGCTCATCCGGAAGCCGAGATCATCGTGGTGGATGACGGCTCCACCGACGACACCTGCCGGATCTGTGCTGATGCCGGCGTCGTCTGTCTCAGCTCGCCGTATTCGATGGGCAATGGTGCGGCGATCAAGCGCGGCGCCCGTGCCGCCGCCGGCGAAGTGCTGGTGTTCATGGATGGCGACGGCCAGCACGACCCGGCCGATGTAGCGCGCCTGCTGGCGAAACTCGGTGAAGGCTACGACATGGCGGTGGGTGCGCGCGACTGGGGCAGCCAGGCTGGCGTGGGGCGTGGCGTCGCCAATACCCTCTACAACTGGTTGGCCACCCGCATGACCGGTCACGAGGTCGCCGACCTCACCTCCGGATTCCGCGCGGTGCGGGCAGACAAGTTCCGCGAGTTCCTGTACCTGTTGCCCAACGGCTTCAGCTACCCCACCACCAGTACCATGGCGTTCTTCCGCAGTGCCTATCCGGTGGCTTACGTGCCGATCAAGGCGGCGCAGCGGGTGGGCAAGAGCCATATCAAGCCGATCAAAGACGGCGTGCGCTTCCTGTTGATCATCTTCAAGATCGCCACGCTGTATTCGCCGCTGAAGTTGTTCGTGCCGACGAGCGTGGTGTTTTTTTTGCTGGGCTGCGTGAATTACACATGGACTTTCATGCATGAGGGTCGCCTGACGAACGGCAGCACGCTGCTCTGGAGTGCGGCGGTGATCGTGTTTCTGATTGGCCTGGTGTCCGAGCAGATCACGGCGTTGACGTATCGTCGCGATGTCTGATTTGCCAAGGTTGCGCATCCTGCTGGTCACCCGCAACCTCCCCCCACTTGTGGGTGGCATGGAACGGCTCAACTGGCACATGGCCGATGAGCTTTCACGTCATGCCGAAGTGCGGATCGTAGGCCCTGCCGGCTCTGCGGCCACCACACCGGCAGCCGTGGCGGTTGACGAGGTTCCGCTCAGGCCATTGTGGAAGTTCCTGATCCATGCACAGGGGCGAGCCTGGCGCACGGCGCGTGCATGGAAACCCGACGTGGTGCTGGCCGGCAGCGGACTTACCGCTCCTGCGGCATGGCTTGCGGCGCGTGCGAGTGGTGCGCGGGCGGCGGTCTACGTGCACGGACTGGATCTTGTCGTGCGTCATCCGGTCTATCGTTGCCTGTGGCGGCCCGCCTTGCGCCACATGGATCGCGTGATCGCCAATAGCCGTCCCACGGCGGCACTGGCACAAGGCATCGGCGTGAAGCCTGGGCGCATCGGCATCGTGTGTCCGGGCGTGGATTTGCCCGCCGATGCCACGACCCGCGCGCGTGATGCCACGAAGACTGAAGAGCCTTTCAGCACACAGGCAATTGACAGGAAAATAAGTGTTGCAGATTTCCGGCAACACCACGGCCTCGGCAACCGTCCCTTGCTGCTCTCGGTAGGTCGTCTGTCCACCCGCAAGGGGCTGCGCGAGTTCGTTGTCGAGGCGTTGCCGCGCATCGTTGCCGTTTATCCAGATGTCCTGCTGCTGGTGGTGGGTGATGCGCCCAGGGATGCGTTGCACGCACAAGCACAGACACCGCAGAGTATCCAGGCTGCGGCCGAGCAGATGGGGGTGGCGAAAAACCTTCGTTTTCTCGGCGCCGTCACTGATTCCCAGCTTGACTCGGCCTACCGGGCGGCCGACGTGCATGTATTCCCCGTGCGTGATATCCCAGGTGACCCGGAAGGGTTTGGCATGGTGGCGGTGGAAGCGGCTGCCCATGGTCTGCCCACCGTGGCGTTTGCTTCCGGTGGCGTAGTCGATGCGGTGGCCGAGGGTGAATCGGGTTATTTGATCGTCGGTGGCGACTACGCCGGGTTTGCCCACGCCGTGCTGCGCATGCTGGCTGAAACCACTTTGCTGCGGAAAAGCAGCGAGGCATTTGCGCGGCGCTTTGCCTGGAGCGAATTTGGGCAGAAGGTCGCTGCGTTGCTGACGCTCGATGGCTCGACCACTGCCGCGACAGGATGTTCGATGTGACCGTTGCTGCACCAGTCCGCCGGCCCCACGCCATACTCGACTTGGCTTCACGGAGTGCCAAGGCGCTCAAGATCGAGCGATTGCTGGATTTAGCCAACAGGTCGCAACCCATGCATCTGCTGGAAATCGGCACTGGCTCCGGTGGCATTGCGTGCCACTTCGCCGGCCACGGCGTCCTGCGGTGTCAAGTCGTTGCGGTGGATGTCGTGGACAACCGTCGCGTGAGCGACGGATACGATTTCCATCTTGTGCAAGGGGTGGTATTGCCGTTTGCGGATGCCAGCTTCGACGTGGTCATCAGTAATCATGTCATCGAACATGTCGGTGATGCCGGGGCGCAGGCGCACCACCTCTCTGAAATACGTCGTGTGATGAAGCCTGGTGGTGTTGGTTATCTTGCGGTACCCAATCGCTGGATGCTCACCGAGCCGCATTACCATTTGATGTTTCTGAGCTGGTGGCCGCATGGCTGGCGCACACCTTACCTGCGACTTATGCGCAAGGGGGAGTTTTACGACTGTGAACCGCTGGAAAAGCGCCAGCTTGAGCACATGTTGGACAGCGCCGGGTTCGGTTACAGCAACCTGTGTATCGAGGCCATGCGAGAAACGCTTGCCATCGAACGGCCACAAGCGATGATCACACGCGTACTGAGCAGGGTGCCTGATGGCTTGCTGAAGCCGCTGCGGGGGCTCATTCCCACATTGATCTACCGTCTGCAGCTGCAGGCTGGTCGCTGAGCAAGGTCCGTGGGCAGGACATCACATATCCTCGTCTGCGGCGGCGCCGGCTACATCGGTTCGCACCTGGTCCGCCATCTGCTCGAGCGCGGCCATCGCGTCACCGTATTCGACAACCTGTCGACCGGCCATCGTGCGGCAGTCGGAAACGCGGACTTTGCCGAAGGGGATCTGCTTGATTCCGCGGCGCTCGGGCGGGTTTTCGCCAGGGCGCCGGTGGATGCCGTGGTGCATTTCGCCGCGTTGTCGATCGTGGCCGATTCGGTCCGTGACCCGGAGCGTTATCGGCGCAACAACGTGGACGGCACCGTCAACCTGGTGCGGGCCATGCGGCAGGCCGGTGTGAGGCGTCTGGTGTTCTCCTCCTCGGCAGCGGTGTACGGCAACGCGCCAGGGGAATGGATCGACGAAGAAGCTCCGAAGCAACCGATCAACCCCTATGGCGCCAGCAAGGCCATGGCCGAGGATGCACTCGCCGATGCCTGTCGCGACGGTGGGCTGGCGGTGGCTTCGCTCCGCTATTTCAATGCCGCCGGCGCGCACCCGTCGGGGATGATCGGCGAATCGCACCAGCCGGAGACGCACCTGATCCCCAATGTGCTGCGGATTGCCGCCGGCGCCGATGCCGGACCCGTGCAGATCTTCGGTCGCGACTATCCGACGGCCGACGGAACCTGCATCCGCGATTACGTGCACGTGGACGATCTGGCCGATGCCCATCGTCGCGCGCTGGCGTGGCTCGAAGGCCGGGACGGATTCCATCCGTTCAATCTGGGTAGCGGCAGGGGCTTCAGCGTGCTTGAGGTGCTGGAAGCGGCATGCCGGGTGGCCGGTCGGCCGATCCGCAGCATCGATGCGCCGCGCCGGTCGGGCGATCCCCATCGCCTGGTGGCTTCGATCACGCGCGCTGAGCAGATGCTCGGCTGGCTGCCTCTATGCAGTGATCTGGACACCATGCTCGAGACCGCATGGAGATGGCACCGCGCTCCGCGGTTCTGAGCACGAACCTAGGAGGCTCGTGCCGTCAATCCTGCCAGCATGGGTTCCACCCTCCGGATGATCGTGGTCCAGTCGGCTACCTCGACGCCGGCCGGCTTGCGTGCAGCCAACTGGCAAGCGACGGCGCGCGCCAGGTCGCTGGCATTCCCGGCCTGGTAGAGCGCTTGCGGGGTGCCGGCCAGCAGGGCGGGCATGGCTCCGACATCGGAGGCGACCACGGGCAGGCCGCAGGCAAACATCTCGTAGGCCTTCTGCGGAAAGCAGTATCGCCCGAATAGCGTGTCGCGCAGGTAGATCACGCCAAGGTCGAGGGCCTGGAACAGCGTTGCCGTGTCCCGGTGCGGCAGCATGCCGAGGTAATGGACGCGCGGGCCGACAGGGGGCGGCAGGCCGGGATCGGCCGGGCCCGCCAATACCAAGTGCGCATCAGGCATCGCGGCAGCCAGCGTTTGCCACGCGTCGTACAACTCCCCGATGCCGCGGTTCGCGAGCAGGCCACCGGCCGTGCCGATCAGTGTGGCCTGTTCGGGCAAGCCCAGCACTTCGCGCGCTGCCGCGCGTTCGCCGGGCCGGAACACCGACACGTCCACCGTGCTTGGCATCGGCACCACGGTGCCTTGGGCGCGATAAGTTTCGCGCACCAGCGTGGCCAGCGCGTCGCTGGTGGTCGTCACCATGCCGGCAAGGCGCGTGGCCCGGCGCAATGCCGGCACGAAGCCGGGGATGCGCGCCTGGCCGAAGCCTTCGAAGTTGTCGTACAGATCCACGGCGTACGGCAGGCGGAGCTTGCCCGCCAGCCAGGCCGTGAGCGCGACGTGGGGGATGTCCGATGCGCCGACCACAAGATCCGGCTGCAAGCTTCGTAACTGGCGAAGCAAGCGGAACGGGTAGGCAACTGCCCGCAAGGGCGCGGTGGCTGTGCCCAGCGCTCGTGCATGCCACGTCAGCCGGCCAGGTGCGGCCGCATGGATCGAACTCCCTTCGGCGCCGGATCGATAGTCCAGGCAGAAACCGTGTACTTCGTGACCGAGCCGGGCCAGCTGGAACGGAAATTCGTAGAGGCGCCCATAGCGGTCGTCGATGACGTCCTTGCCCATGTAGCGGCGCTTGCAGAGGAAGGCGATCCGCATCGGGCGATCCAGTTCCGTAGTCTTTGTCGACGGGTCAACGCAAGGTATCGATCAAGGTGCGTGCCGCAACCAATGCTGCCCCCACCACCTGATCCATATTGTAGTAGCGGTACTGCGCCAGCCGCCCCACGAAGGTGACGTCCGGCTCGGTCCTGGCGAGTGCCTCGTAGCGCTTGAACAGTGCTTCGTTCTCTTCGCGCGGGACCGGATAGTACGGGTCGCCCTCGGCTTGCGGATATTCGCGCACGATCGACGTGCCGGTGTGTTGCTGCCCGGTCAGGTGCTTGAACTCGGTGATGCGCGTATAGGCGTGATCGTTGGGGTAGTTGATCGTGCCCGTTTCCTGGTATTGCGCTACGTCGGGCAGGTATTCGTGCTCGAAACGCAGCGAGCGATAGGGCAGGTGCCCGAAGCGGTAGCCGAAGTAAGCGTCTATGGGGCCGGTATAGACGGTGTGGTCGCGCTCGATGCGATGGCGCACGTCGTCGAAATCCACGCCCAGCTCCACCGTGATGTTTGGATGGTCGAGCATCGCCTCGAACATCCTGGTGTAGCCGTGCAGCGGCATGGCCTGGAAGGCGTCGGTGAAATAGCGGTCGTCGGTGTTGGTGCGCACCGGGATGCGTGCGGCCACGCCGGCCTTCAGTTCGGACGGTTCCAGCCCCCACTGCTTGCGTGTGTAGTTGAGGAAGAACTTCTCGTACAGGTCGCGGCCGACGGAGTTGAGCACCACGTCCTCGCTGGTCCGCACCGGTTCGCGCGGCTCGCGCACCCGTTCGAAGAACGCGGCTGCACCGGCTTCGTCCAGGTCGAGCCCATAGAGCTGGTTCAACGTGTCGCGATTGATGGGGAACGGATATGGCCTGCCATCTACCACGCCGCGTACTCGATGTTCGTACGGACGCCATTCGGTGAAGCGTGACAGCCACTGGAAGATGCGCTCGCCGTTGGTGTGGAAGATGTGCGGTCCGTAGCGATGCACCAGTACACCGTAGGCGTCGCGTTCATCGTAGGCGTTGCCGGCGATGTGCGGGCGCTTATCGATCACGCGCACGCGGTGGCCGGCCTCGGCCAGTTCGCGAGCGGTCACGCTGCCGGCGAAGCCGGCACCGACGATAAGAGCGGTGTTTTGTGGCGAGAGTGTTGGCACAGTTTGTTCGCTGGTTTGCGGGGTGTTGAAGAACAACATCACGCACTAAGCCCGAAGCGGCGCAGGACTTCGAAGGTCTGCGAGCCGTAATCAAGACGCAAGGCTGCCAGCACGGCCAGATCCAGATCCCCGCTTGCCTGCTTGCCGAGCAGACCATGCAGCGGTGAACCGCGATATCTGCGCCACATTGTCCAGCCTTGGGGTGCCGCGCGGACTGCTGCTCGCGTCCATTGCGAGGCTATGACGCGTTTTGTGTCGGGATGGTCGAAACGGTCGAGCAATTTCAGCAGCCATGCTTCGATCAGATCTAGGTCGTCAATCGAGACGATTGACTGCGGGGCACGAACAAGGTTGTGGGCACGCTGCTCTTCGACGGATGCATTGATGCCTTGCGCTCGAAGCGCTTCGATACGGATACGGCAGGTGACTTCCTCCATCTGCGCCCGTCGTGCGCGAGTTGCCTGCTGCTTGTGGCGACGATAGCGCAACAGAACTTCGGGGAGATTCGCGAGGCGGAATCGCGCAAGTGCACGCACGAACAGATCGTAGTCTTCGGCCAAATTGTAATTCTTGCGGTAGCCGAAGGCTTCAAACACCTCGCGCTTCGCCATGATTGTTGGGTGGCAAATAGTGTTCTGAAATAGCATTGCTCCACGCAGTTCGTCGGCGCCGCAGCACCAGCGCACAGTGCGTGCGATACCGTCGCCGAATTCCTGGAACCAGGTGCCGCACAGCTCCGCGTTGCCGGCTTCGATGAACCGCAGTTGCCGTTCAAAACGATGCGGCAGGCAGACGTCGTCGCCATCCATTCGTGCGATGTAATCGCCGCGCGCGGTACGCAGCATAGTGTTGAGTGCGTGTACGATGCCGCGGTTCGCGGGCTCGCCCATCGCGACGATGCGCGCGTCCTCGGCGGCGGACTTGCGGATGATTTCCCTAGAGTTATCGGTGCTGCCGTCGTCGTAGACAAGAATTTCGAGGTCGCGATGTGTTTGGGCGCGCACACTGTCGATTGCGACCTGCAACCATAGTGCAGCGTTGTGGCATGGGATCAGAACGGAGATTAGCGGCACGGTCGTGGATGGTTACTGTGGGCGGCAAACCAGGGTCAGTTCGCGACTGGTTGCCTTAATGTCGAAGCCGCGCGTCGCGTCAGCAAAAAGATGTTCGACGCCGGGACGGATGTTTTCATGCAGTTCGATGACGATGTTGTCGACCAGTTCGATCCACTCTGCTGCGTCCTGCAGCACTTCATGTTCGGCGCCTTCGATGTCCATTTTCAGCAACGAGACATGGCCGATACCTTGTTCGTGGACAAGTGTCGAGACGCGCCAGCCGGGGATGTTTGTGTCAACGCGGCCGTCGCTGGTGGTGACTTGGAAGGCCCAGCTTTCTGCTTCGCTGGATGCGATGGCGACGTTTTCGTCCTTATTCCAGAGTGCGCCACGTAGGCAATGCACAGTCGGATACGCGGATGTATTGGCTTGCAGAAGGCGGAAGTTGGACAGGTCAGGTTCGATCGCGAAGATCTTTGCTTCCGGATGACGTTGAGCAAGGAAAACACTAGTCAGGCCAATGTTGGCGCCGGCGTCGATGATGGCCGCCATCGGTCCATGAATGCCGTCAGTGATGGCGTATTCGGCTTCGACGAAGACCTGGCGAAATACGGAAACGTCAGTGGTGTTGAGGCGTAGGTACAGCGGGTGCCTGGCCCATTTTTTGGAAACGGGTACGAGCCTTTCCCGATTCGTGAGGATGCAGTGCAATGCGTGCAGCATGCCGATAGTACCGAAGATGCGCCAATAGAGCGCGAGGCCGCGAAGGCTCTTCAAAGGACGAGTTAGGTAGTGGAAATTCATTGGACTATTACTTGCGTCCTATCAAAGGAGATCAACCATTAACCGATTTATCGATTGATGCTCGAATTATCATCAGAATAATCGGGTAACGGTCAATTTTCGCTTGAAATAAAGCAGTGTGACATAGAGGGGTGTCGCCTGCCGTTGCAGCCAACGTAGCGGCCCGGGTGGGGAAGAGACGTCAGCGATGGCGGCCTTGGTGATGCGCAGCCCAGATGGCCAATTCCTGATGCGCTGGGTAGTAATCCGTTGGCATGCGAAGTGGAATATACGGTAGGAGATATTTTGCCAGTAGAGAGCCCTTGTCTGCTTGTACATGGCAACGGCTTTTACGATGGCTGTCGCGATTTCTTCGATATCCTTTGGGCGAGGTGTTGCCAGAATACTCGTTGGATGCTGTCGGTAGCCGACCAAGGCGCGTCCGATGCTGATCGTCTTCCTACTGTTCCAGTGGTGCCAAGGAGTGGTCGCCGTGTCTTCAAAGCGAGCGCCCTCTGGGAACGGATGTGACCGTACAGTGGAGGTTCGGTAGACTCTTGCCCATGCGTAACATTGAAATATGGCTGCGAAGTCGTCTGGATTTGCTGTGGTCGTTGTACCGGTCGCGGCGCTGGCAATCTTAAGCGGGCCGAGTGCGTGGCCTTCACGATTGGTAATGATTGCGTCATATTCGATCAGGTCCGGGCACTCGGATATCAATGGCAATACGGTGGAAAGATAGTCCGGCAGCCAGATATCGTCGGCATCCAGAAAGGTCACATAATCGGTGGTAACGAAGTCGAGGCCATTGTTGCGTGCAGTGCTCGGGCCGGCATTTTTCTGGGTTATGATACGAACGATATTCGTGTGGCCACGGATAGCTGTGGTTGCCACTTTCAGGGTGTTGTCGGTAGCGCCATCGATAACGATAATGACGTTTACATTTTCCATGCATTCTGGCTGCTTCAAAATCGACGCAATACATTCGCCAATGTAAGCGGCGGCATTGTAAGCGGGAATGATAACGCTCAATAATTTGGAGTCGACAGTCATTATGTATCCGGAATCCATCGTTCTCTGCGCATGAAATCTATTATTGTCTCGACAGAAGATTCTTGGGAGATGTCATCAAAAGCAACACATTTTAACTTGGTCCGTGCGTCCCGATAAGTATCATGCATCAGCTCTATCTCAAGCTGTTTGAGTAATGACGGCCACGATGATGCTTTGGCTCCGGGCGTCATGCGTTCCGGGTCGAACTGAAATTGCCGCTCATTGTCTAAGTCGCAGTTTCCTTCGATAATCAGAAAAAGCACGGGTTTATCCAGATGCAGATAATCCATGTAAATCGACGAATGATCGGTAATTAGAGCGTTTGACATAGACATCAATGGATACAGGTCGGAGTTAGGATCGCACAAATGTAGATGCCGGCCCTGTATGCACCCTGCATTCTTGTCGAAAGGGTGCAGTTTGAATACCATCTCGACTTTATTTTCGTTGCACCATGCATCTATTGCGGCTGAGGTTTCGGGGTCGAGAGATATGGCAGAGCTTCCCGAGTCGCGAAATGTTGGGGTAATCAGTACCATGCGCTTATTGTCGGGGATCCAGTTCTGGATTTTCGAAGAAATAACTGGGTCGACGTTCAGATGGACTGCGTCGTGGATATTTACTGGGATTCTTTCGAAGATGTTACGCGGATATCCGCAAACAAGAGAGTGGCGACTCAAGAATGCTTTCTTGAATACTTTGTCCCGATAAAAAGTTGAGGGTGAGATGAAAGCATCATAGATGGGCAGGCGGCCTGTCACGAAGGCTGTGACTAAGTGACCCCAGAATCGCAGGGTGCATCCCGGTCTTTTCGATTTCTGTGCTATATGCCGCCATAGATCGAGTTCGATTCGTTTGTAACCTATGCCGTGCCATAGTTGGATGAGTTTCGCGCCGAGAAGAAAATAGGAGCGCCCATGGCGTGTCCAGTCCACCGAGTCTACTATGACCGTTCCGGCGCGAAGCAAAAGCCAAATGCTGCTTCGTGTTGGGAAGCGCACTACTTCGTAGTCGGTGTTTGCGAGCAGGTTCACCACATCTTCGCGTTCGGTCACAAACGCGACTCGTACATGTGGTTTCAAAATTACTGTCGCGCTCAAGAAGAAATACTTGGCATTGTCAAGAAATTTGCCGTCTTCACGGCCAATGACGATCACCCAGTCGCGTCTTCTGGGTATTAACAGAAGTGGAGAGAAAGCGATCCAGCAGCATGCTGCCTTGAGGATTGTTGCCAAGTTAGTTATTGAGCGGCTGGCGCGATCAACGGCGAACATCAACGACCTCGCCAGTGGCTTCCGAAAGCATCACTTCGAGCGTGGCTTGCGCAACAGTATCGGGATCAAGTAATTCCGAAAGGGATTCATTTCCGAAGTTTTCGGTGCGCATTGGCGTGGCGGTGCGTTCCGGATTGATGGCATTGATGCGCACGCCGAAGGGCAGAAATTCTTGCGCCAGTCCTTGCATGAGATTGACTACAGCCGCTTTTGTCGCCGAATAGATTGCCGAGCGGGCGCGTCCACGCGTATACGAACTCGATGTGAACAGAGAGATGCTGCCACCGTTCCGGTGCATGACTTCAAACGCTTCTCGAGCCACAATAATGCTGCCGCGTAAGTTCGTGGCAAGCTGTTCGTCGATCACGTCATATCCTTGCCCGGCAAGAAGGCCTGTGCGCAGTATCCCGGCAGTATTGGCGACGAGGTCTATACGCCCATGCTCATACATGGCTTCCACCAGAGCTTTGCGCACGTTTTGAACATCAGTGATATCAGTGCCCGTACTGCGTGACAGGGGAATGACCTGCGCCCCGGCAGCACGTGCGATGGTTGTGATACTCTGCCCTATGCCGCGGCTGGCTCCGAAAACGATCAATACCTTGTCATGCAGGGCATCAGTCAACAGGTGTCCAGACATTGGCCTTGTGCGCAATTGAAAGAGGCGGTCGGCAAGATATATGTCGGAAGGATATGTCACCTTGATGTTGTTGACATCGCCTGCCACTACATGAACCTTGTCCAGGCCATAATGCAGAATGAGGCCGCAATCGTCCGTCACTTTTATACTGTCATCAGTTGATGCCAATGCATGGGCTTTGCGCAAAAGACCGGCACGAAACGCCTGTGGTGTTTGACCCAGGCGTAGGCGTGACCTGTCAGGGATTTCGACTATCGATTCATCATCTGCTAAGCGAATGATAGTGTCCGGTGAGGGGATGCCCGTATCCACCGCATCGTGTACGTCGAGCGCGTCTACGCAGCGATCGATGGTTTCCCGGTCAAGCAATGGACGGACGGCATCATGTACCAGAACCTTGTGGTCATCTCCTGTGATCGCAACGATGCCGGATGCAGAGCTCGCCCGACGCGTTGCGCCGCCGATTACGATGCGCGTGACCTTGCGGTATCCGGCATTGTTGACGATAGCTTCGGTCAGAGCGAGGCTGTCGGCGGAGACAACGATGATGATTTCGTCGATTCGCACATGCTGTTCGAAGACATCTATCGTGTGCTCCAGCACCGTCTTGCCGGCAAGCTTGAGAAACTGCTTTGGAGTTTCCGAACGAAAGCGTGTGCCTGTGCCGGAGGCCAGGACTATGGCGATGCATGGGACATTTTTTTGTGTCGAATCGGTCATGATCTTTTGAGTTGTCATTTCTTTCCACGAAACAAAAAAATGCCATCTGCTTGAAGCAACTCTCCTGTTGAGTAGTCCATGAATCCGGGTTCTATTCCGACTAGGTCAAATCCGAAACTCTCAAGCATGCAGCATGTTTCCGTGAAGTTCGTTTGGTCCGAATAGAGCGGTCGGAAGGACAGCTCCAGTTGGATCAGCTTCATGCGCTGGAGGCACGCTTTCGCACCATGCAATACGCGATTCTCGTAACCTTGCACGTCCAGCTTAAGCCATATGTTTCTTGCATCCCCGGAAATTTCTTCGAAGACATTGTCCAGTGTGCTGACATGGATCTTCTCGCTTGCGATATAACGCGAATTGGGTGCGAATTTCTCGTGTGTTGACAACATGGGCAAGATGAAGCTACTTATTGAGTTCTCGGAAATGTGAAGTTCAACGTCCTCCTCGCTGTCGCCGAGTCCTGAATGAAGCGCTACCCAGTTACCATCCGACCGGGCGGTGGTGTTCAATTCTCGAAATGCATGAGCCATTGGTTCGAAGGAAACAATCGAACCTCTATATCCAAGATTGCGGAGCGATTTTCCGTACTGTCCAGTGTTGGCGCCAACATCGATCACAAGGTCGATGGAGTGAAATTCCATAAGGCGCTGTCGACGATCCAAAGGCATCAGCAACCGTTTGCGCTTCGTCAACGTATATCCGAATGCGCGAAGCATCCTGGTGGCCAGCTTGTCTAAGGTGGTTGGTAACAACATGATAATTCGTCTAGTGAAGGTGTCCTAATACGGGCAATGATTGTGGGCATTTCGCCAGTTATTTGGTTGCGTTGGTAGTACGCAGGAATTCAGGATGACCCTGGCTCACTTCAAATATTTGCTGGCAATGTCGCAAGGAGGCCTTCTTGTGTGCTATCACGATAATTGTCTTTTTACTCGACAAGTTGAGGATGGCTCCGTTCACTGTTTCCTCGGTTTGTGCATCCAGCGCGCTGGTCGCCTCGTCGAAGAAGAGTACCGGCGCGTTGCGATACAACGCCCGCGCAATGCCGACACGCTGGCGCTGTCCACCGGAGAGGCGGATGCCGCGGTCGCCAATGGCCGTATCGTAGCCCTGCGGCAACTCCCCAACCACGAATTCGTGGATTTGCGCCGCACGCGCAGCACCCTCCACTGCTTGCATGTCGATTCTGTCGCGGGGCACGCCGAAGGCGATGTTCTCGGCCACGCTGGCGTCAGCCAGGAAGATGTGTTGCGGCACATAGCCGATGGCGCGCTGCCAGGCGGCGACGTTGCCGGTATCGATTTCCGTGCCATCGACGCTGAGCATGCCGGCCTCGGGCCGCAGTAACCCCAGCAGCAGATCCATCAGCGTGCTCTTGCCGGCGCCGCTCCTGCCCACGATGCCGACGCTGGTATTGGCGGGGATGACCAGGTCGAAGCCGTCGAAGACGGGCTTTTCCGGCGCGGACGGGTAGGCATAGCGCACACCTTGCAACCGGATTTCCCTTTGCGGAGCAAGTACGGATGTCCCGGTCACTTCCTGTTCCACGGCCAGGGTCAGGTCGTGATGGATGGATTGCAGCGCCGCCGACGAAACTCGCAGCTTGGCAAAACCGCGGTACATGATCTGCGCGGCGGGGAGCATGCGGTAGGCCGCAAAGCCATACAGGCCCAGCGCAGGCAGCACGTGGGCGATGTCGTTCGAACGCAGCAGCAGGGTGAGTGCGACCACAATCAACATGCTGTATCCGGTGGCTTCCACTAGGTAAAGCGGTGATTGGCTCAGTGTGTCGTTGGCGGCCATGTGGCGCGAGAACAGGCGAGAGGCGCCCTCGAACTGCCTCTGGTAGGCCGCTGCCGAATGGGTGATCTTCACGTCCTTGATGCCGCCCAGCGCCTCGTTGCAGGCCAGGTAGCGCTGGCCGTTGGCGGTTTGCCGCTCCTTGCCGATATGCGCCAGTCGCTTGCGCACCAGCCCGTAGATGGTGCCGTACAGCAGGGACAGTACGGCAACGATGCATATGGCGGTCAGCGGGTCGTAGCAGAAGATCAGCAGCGTCATCGCCAGCACTACGGCGCCTTGCGCGATCAGTTGCGAAAGCGGCTGGATCAGTTCGAACAGCAACTGGTCGACCTCCGAAAGCACGTTCTTGCCGAGGACCGAAGCATTGCGGGTCAGGAAGAACTCGTAGGGCTGGTGCAGGTAGCGCGACAGCAGGCGTGCGCTGATGGAATGCCGCTCCAGATGGACGAAGCGGTTCAGCAGGTGCAGGGTCACAGTCTTGAAGACCGAGGAGCTGATGACGAGCGTGATCGAGGCAAGCCCCAGGGCCAGGATGAAGCCACGCGAGTCATGGAAGCCGAATCGCTGGTAGACGGCATGCAGTAGCGGATTGTCGTGGATGATCGCGGGCCGGCCCAGTACCGAGAGGAAGGGCATGATGGAAATCACGCCCAAGGTTTCCGCCATGGCCATCAGGATGACCAGCACCAGCATCCAGACGGCTTTGCGTCTTTCCGAAGGGGTGAAAACGGTCCAGATTTTCTTGAGGTCGGCGATCATTCAAAGGGAGCAGAGTGCGAGTCGGGCCTGGCGTTTCGTGCCCTTTCGGGCGTGGCATGTTGCCTTGTGGCGGCGGGTTTCTCCATATACGCGCTTTCTTCGTTCGCGACCACGGCTGTGGCTCATGGGTTCGTCTTGGGGCTGGGTTGCGACGGCGTGCTGAAAAGGTTCTGCAGGTTTTCCAGCGTGCTGTCTAGGCTCCCCCCGATGTTCAGGCGTTGCAGTTGCCGGTATTCCGCTTGGGCTTCGGCCGTCTTGCCGGCAGCCACCAGCATGCGTATCACGGTGATGTGGTAGGCCGGCTCGTTGGGGGATGCTGCCACGGCAGCCTCCGCCATGCGCAGTCCCAAGGGATAGTCTTGCAGCACATTCCATGCATAGTCGCCATACATGGCGAGTAACCGCGCACTGGGGTGGGGGTGTGACAGGGCCGCCAGGAAAGCCTGGACCATGCGGTCTTTGGGCAGTTCACATTCGCCGTCGCGCTGGCATTGGGTCAGCGCGGCCAGTGAGCTGCCGTCCTGTACGCCGGGCGGACGTAGCTTGAGCTTGGCGATCATGGTGTCCCACCACTCGGCTTTCAGCGGCCGGTGCAGGCGGGCATTGAGGAAGATCAGCGCCTGTTGCGGCAGGATGGACGACTCGGGGAACCGCATGGCGCGTTCAAGCGGTGCATACGCCATTTGTGTGAATGGCGATGCCGGATCGTAATGCGAGTAGATGATGTAGGTGCGCCCAAGTTCGTACTGGGCGCGCGGCGAAAGGGGGGCGCGTGCCGCCAGCGCCTGCGCGAGAGTCAGGGGCGAGCTCCAGGCCAGTGCTGTGATCGCTGTCATGATGGCCCAGAAGGCGATCAGCCCAGCGAGCACGGCACGCCGCAACCGGGGGAGTGGCAAACCCATGTCGAGCTGATTGACTGCGCTTGCCGATGGCGTGGAAGCTCCATCGGACGTGGCGAGTGAGCCGCGAGGAGCCGCCAGGAACGGCACAACGGCCAGTAGGACGCCGAAGCTGGCGAAGTAGTTGCGATGCTCGTACACCAGTTCCAGCGGAAGAATGGTGCCGGTCAACAGGTGGCAACCGAGGTACAGGGCAATGCCCAGCGACAGCAGGGGCAGGCGCCGCCGGAAACGGAACATGCAGAAGATCAGTGCGATTATCGCGACGATGCTCGGCAGCGTGGTCCATGGGTGGAACAGACCGGTCGAGGTCCGCACATCGTCGTGGTAGAAGGACAGGGCATGCGCGGTGGGCAGCAGCGTCCAGACGATGTAATCCGTCACGATGCGCGCCTCGGTCAGCAACCGCGTGCCCAGGGTGAAGTCGCGCGTGGCCCAGTAGCCCGGACTTAGCACCTGCGGCAGCAGCCAGGCCAGGCCGGCAACCATGGGAATCACGAGCGTGATCGCGAACAGGCCAAGGATGCGCTTGTCGGTGCGTGGCGCATCCCCGTCGGTACGGCGGGGCCGGAATATCACCCATTCGACGGCAGCGGCATAGAGCGGAAGCATGACTGCCGTTTCCTTGGCCAGTACGCCTACACCGGTGGCGACGACCAGGCTGGCGGTGGCCAGCACGAACCCGCCACTTGCGTGACGCAGCATGCGTTGGCGGCCGCATACATAGCCGAGCAGGCCCGCCAGCACGAACAGGTTGGCGAGGCTTTCCATGCGCTGGACGACATAGAGCACGCCGGTCAGGTTGATCGGCAGCAGCATCCAGCCGGCGGCGATCAGTGCAGCGACCGTGCCTGCACGACGGGCTTCAGCCGCGTCATCTGCAAGCTTGCCGTTTGTCGTGACTGAAGGCGGCCCCCCCTTTCTTGCAGCGGCGAGCAGCATGCGCGCAAGCAGGAACACCAGCGCCCCATTCAGCAGGTGGATGACGAGGTTGGTCAGTTTCCAGCCGAACGGATTCAAGCCGCCGGCAAGGTAATTGACAGCAAAGCTGAGCGAGGCAAGCGGCCGTTTGAACTCGCTGGATGGCGAGGATAGCGCGGCGCTGACCAGCGACGGGATGCTGGCATCATGTGGTTGCACCCCCTGGTTGTCGACGATGTTGGGGTAGTCATCGAACAGCCAGCCGCCGTACAGGCCGGGCCAGTACACGATGGCCGTGATAGCCAGACCCGCCAGCAGGATCAGTTTGTGCAATGAGAGGCGCATGGGCTGGGCGTCGACGTGCGAGGTGTGGCGTTGGCGTGGTTCGACATGGTCGCTTCAGTCAGTTCCTGTTTCAGGTGGGCCAGCTCGTGTGGCCAGTAACGCTGGCGGGACAAGACCCACTCATGGACCATCGCCATGCCGAAGCTTGGTGGCATGGCGTTGCCCTGCACCTGTTCGTAATGGTCCAGCATCCGGAGGCCCAACGATGGATGGCCGTACGAGCCCAGCGTGGCGGCGGCTTCAAGCGCCATGCCGGGTCGCACGTGCTGGTCGAGTGCCCGCATGAAGTCCGACAGTGCCAGATCGGGCTGGTGCATGGTCAGGGCGGTAAGGCCCTTCAGGTAAATCAGGTCCTGTTGCATGCCCGCACTCTTGAGGTTCGGGTTCTGCAGGCCGGCGTCGATCAGCGTGAGCAGGGTTTCCGGAGTCAGGCCGGGGCATCGGCCTTCGGAGGCGACGGGCAGCATGCGTTCGTACCAGTGGGCGATCAGCGCACCGACATCGGCGGTGCTGCGCATGGAGGTCAGTGCGATCTCCATGTCCCCCGGGCGGAGTCCTTCGCCGGCCATGCATCGTGCACCGATCAGGTTGAAGGTCAGCTGGGTCTGGCTCGGCTCGGTGGCAAGCAGTTTCTGGAGACGGGCCGCGGCCGCTTGCGGATGACCGTGGCCCATTTCGACCTCGGCCGCATTGGCCTGCGCGCGCGGGGAGTCCGGGTTGATGTGCGCCCATATCAGCGCCTGGGTTCGCACGTTGCCCCAGACCTGGGCGCGCGCATGGGTCATGCCGGCCAGCAACAGCGGAATGACCGCCAGCAGCATGATCTTGGCCAGGCGCAGAGTCCTCAAGTCGGCCAGCCACAGGCCCAGCGGCCAGAACATCAGCAAGGCCGGGATGTAGTTGCGATGTTCGAAATAAAGCTCCAGCGGAATGGAACTGGATTCCAGCGACTGGCCGGCGAAGTAGAACAGCAGGGCCAATGCAAGTGCGGGGTGCCTGCGCCGCTGCCACCAGGCGCCGCCGATCAGTGCCAGCACGGCAAGCAGGCAGGGAAGGGTGGAGGCGGGGTGCAGCCAGGATGTCGAGACGGCGAACTGGTCGTTGAACAGGCCGCTAGTGAAGGGGCGGGGAATCCATAGCAGTTTCAGGTAGTCCACCAGCACCCTGGGTTCGGTCAGCAGGCGCTGGCCGATGCTCCACGGGCGGGCGCCCGCGTGACCACCATGGATCGACCCGAGCACACCCTTCCATGCCAGATAGCCAAGAATGGCGAATGCGGGTACCGCGCAGAAGAGCGCCACGATGACCCGGTTCGTGCGTTGCGACGCAAGGCTCTGCATGACGTGACGCGGCATGAGCACAAGCAGCTCGATCAGCAGCGCATACATGGGGAGCAGCGCGCCGTTGGCCTTCGCCAGGGTGCCCAGCAGCGTGAATCCGCCAAGGCCGGCGATCATCCATGCTGGCCCGGATTTCAGGTGGCCATCGCGCAGACACGCCCGACCGTGCAGCCACAGCAACAGTCCCGCCAGCACGCAGGTGGCAGGCAGCATGGCTTCGCGCTGCACGATGTAAAGCGTGGTGGAGAGCAGCAGCGGATGGAGCAGCCACGCGCCACAGCCAAACCACGCAGCGATCCGCGCCCGACGCGCATCCACGTCCAGCAGCATGCCGAGCCTGACCAGCAAGGCATACAGCAGCAGGCCGTTGCACAGGTGCAGAATCACGTTGGTGAGCTTGAACGGATACGGGCTGGCCGGCCAGTTGCGCGCGTCGATCAGGAAAGTGAGCAGGGTCAGCGGCCGGCCGGTGGGATCGGCCATGCCGGAGGTGATGTAGCGCCAGAACGTGGCCCAGTGTGTCACCGGGCCGCTTGCGCCGATCGCAGGCAGGTTGGCGAAGTCGTCGAACAGGAAGCCGCCGGACAGGCCCGGGTGGTACACCCACCATGTCAGCGTCAGGATCGCGAGAAGAGCCAGTGCGGGCCAGATCCAAGACGCGCTCAGCGACGCTTGCATCCAGGTGTGTCTCGGTGGGGCGGTGTGTTTGTGCGAGGCGGATGCAGGGTTGATGTGATTCAAGGCTGGCTTCCCGCGAAATCGCACATGATGGCAGTCGTCTATCGCCGTACATGGCGGATTGACGCATTGTCGCAAATTGCAACAGAGGGCGTCGCCGGGCGAGTGCCTCGGGTGTCCACATGCGGCGCAAAAAGAAGGGCCGCGCAAGGCGGCCCTTCAAAGTGTTACTGCAGCTGCGTGGATCAACCGCCGCGGCAGCTCGTCGGCAGGTACTGTGAGGGGACGGTGGTGGTGCCGTTCGCGCAATTCCAATGGATGCTGCCGCCGCCGGTCACAGGCGAGAAGGCAAGGATCTTGGTGTTGATGGCGGCGTTGGCTCCATACGTGCCCGTGTCGGAGAAAGTGGCTTCGATGACACCGTTGGCTGCCACGTTCACCGACGCTACGTACTTACCGGTGATGCTGCTCTCCGAGGCGACGCCAACGGCAGAGTTGTTCGACGCGGCCGACAGGCCCGACAAGATGCCCTTGTTGCTGTAGTACTCGGCCACCGCGGTCTGCGCCGCGCCGGCCAGTGTCGCGCCTTCCGACACCTGGGCGCGGATCAGGTAGTTCTGGTAGGCCGGCACGGCGATGGCGGCCAGGATCGCGATGATCGCCACGACGATCATCAGTTCGATCAGGGTAAAGCCCTTCTGTACGGTCTTCATGGTAGTTCCTCTCGAGAGTTGACTAGCGCAACGTTGCCCCCTGGGTTCCGGGCCCCGATCCCCCTAGGCGGGCTCGAAACCTCAAACGTCTTGGTCTGGAACGACCAGGAAGCCGGCTGTTTCGAAGCATCATGCGTGCCACGACAGCCGCGTACATGTTCCCACATCTGGATGGATTGGGTGTTGTGCATGGTGTCACGAAAGCAGGTAATACATGGGGCGCAGGTGTGCGGCGTGTCATTTCACGATTAGGTGGGGAACGTTCGATCCTGATCGTTTGCGACAGTTTGTGACAAAAAAAGTCAGTGCATGCGACCTGCGGGGGCATTTATTTGCGGCAGGTCGAAGGCAGGTATTGGCCTGGCACCGTGGAATGGGTGCTGCAGTTCCATGCGATGCTTCCATTGCTGGTCACGGGAGACAGCACCAACATGGAGCTGTTTATGGCGGTGTTGGCCTTTGGGCCGGCATAGGAGACTTCGATCCGGCCGGTGGATACGTTCACCTGGGACACGTAGTCGCCGTTGATCGAGGTGGCGGAGGGCAGGCCGGCCGTCGGGTTGCTCGTGGGGAATGTCCCTTTGTTCGCCACGAAATCCCATACAGCCGTTTCGGCACCCGATGCCAGGCTCATACCCTCGGACACTTGTGCCCGGATCAGGTAGTTCTGGTACGCCGGTACCGCGATGGCGGCCAGGATGGCGATGATCGCGACCACGATCATCAACTCAATGAGGGTAAAGCCGGACGACTGGCGGCGGTGCGACATGGTGGATCCCCCTGGTGGATGCACCGGATCAGGCAGTTTTCGTACCAAGGCTGCCGTTGGAATGTGATTGCCTGCACGGTTGGCGATGACTTGCGTCGTGGCGGACGGGTGCTTACCTTGCCCCATTGCTAATCACTCTGGGGAAAACCATGAAACGAGCCCTGACGGTCGCACTGCTGCTGGCGCTGGCAACCTCGCCCGCACTGGCGGCCGACACTGACACGGTGGCGCCGGTCGATACCGCGATCACGCTGGAACATGCGCCGCATCCGTTCAATGTGCGCGACCTGGTGATGATGCAGCGGGTGAGCGATCCGCAGTTGTCGCCGGACGGACGCTACGCGGCGTTCGGGCTGCGTAGTACGGACTATGCGGCGAACAAGGGCGTCAACGCGATTGCGGTGCTGGACCTGTCGCACGACGGCCAGCCGGTGACCGTGGTCGCGAAAGGAGCTTCCTCGCCGCGCTGGGCGCCGGACGGCAAGAGCCTCTACTACGTGGCGCCGGTCGGTGGCGTGGCGCAGTTGTGGCGAGTGGATTTTGTGGCAGGCAAGAGCGGTCTCGATCTGGCCGACCACAAGCCGCCGGTGCAGGTGAGCCACGGCGTGCTGGACATCCAGGAGTACAAGCTCGCGCCGGGCGGCAAGAGCGTGCTGCTTGCCTACGCGGTGTTCACCGATTGCGGCACGCTGGCCTGCACCAAGGCGAAGCAGGACCGGCGTGCGGAGGACAAGGCCACCGGCACGATCTACAAGAAGCTGTTCGTGCGGCACTGGGACACCTGGTCCGATGGCACGCGCAACCAGCTCTACCTTGGACGTTTCGGCGCGAATGGCCTGTTGCCGGCAGAGCCGACGCTGCTCTCGCGCGGCATCGACGGCGACATTCCCAGCAAGCCCTTCGGCGACGACAGCGAGTTCGCGTTCTCGCCCGACGGCAGGACGGTGTACTTCGACGTGCGCATCGCGGGCCACAGCGAGCCATGGTCGACCAACTTCGACATCTACAAGGTGCCGAGCGACGGCTCTGCCGCACCGGTGAACCTCACCGCCGAAAACAAGGCGTGGGATGCCTACCCGGTGCCGTCGCCGGACGGCAGGACGCTGTACTACCTCGCGATGAAGGTGCCGGGCTTCGAGGCGGACCGCTTCGGCATCATGGCGCTGGATCTGGCCACCGGCGCGAAGCATGAAGTCGATCCGCAATGGGATCGTTCGCCGGGCGGCATGGGCATTTCCGCCGACGGCAAGACGCTCTACGTCACCGCCGACGACGAGGGCCAGCATCCGCTGTTCGCGGTGGACACGGCCAACGGCAAGGTGCGGCAACTGGTCGGCGACGGCGAGGTGGACGGCTATTCGCTGGCCGGCTCGCGGTTGCTGCTGGCGCGCAACGACCTCAAGCATCCCACCGACCTCTACACCGTGAGTGCCAGCGGCAAGGATCTCAGGCAGGTTACCCATTACAACGCCGCTCTGCTGAAGAATGCACACGAAGGCGACTTCGAGTTCTTCACCTTCAAGGGCTGGCACAACGAGCCCGTGCAGGGCTATGTGGTGAAGCCGGCCGACTACCGGCCGGGCAGGAAATACCCGGTGGCCTTCATCATCCACGGCGGCCCGCAGGGTGCGATGACCAACAGCTGGAGCTACCGCTGGAACCCGCAAACCTACGCGGGGCAGGGCTTCGCGGTGGTGACGATCAACTTCCACGGCTCCACCGGCTACGGCCAGAAGTTCACCGATTCCATCTCGGGCGACTGGGGCGGCAAGCCACTGGAGGACCTGAAGCTCGGCTGGCAGGCCGCGCTGGACAAGTACAGCTTCCTCGACGGCAACCGTGCCTGCGCGCTGGGTGCCAGCTATGGCGGCTTCATGACCTACTGGATCGCCGGGATATGGAACCAGCCGTGGAAGTGCCTCGTCGACCACGACGGCGTGTTCGACTCGCGCATGATGTATTACGCCACCGAGGAGCTGTGGTTCGAGGAACACGAGAACGGCGGCCCGCAGTTCGAAGTGCCGGCCAACTACGAGAAGTTCAACCCGCTCGACCACGTCAAGGACTGGCGCGTGCCGATGCTGGTGGTGCATTCGGGCCACGACTTCCGCATCCCGCTCAGCCAGGGCCTGGGTGCATTCACCGCGCTGCAGCGCCGCGGCATCCCCAGCGAATTCCTCACCTTCCCCGACGAGAGCCACTGGGTGCTCAAGCCGCACAACAGCGTGCTGTGGCACGACACGGTGAATGCGTGGCTGAAGCAATGGACGGCGGAGCCGGAAACGCAGAAATAGGAGCGGACGTAGGAGCGGCTTCAGCCGCGATACTGTCAATGGAACGGCAGCCACAGGCTGCCGTTCCGTTGACAGGGTTGGGCTGCATGGCGTGTGATCGCGGCTGAAGCCGCTCCTACGGCGGCGTGGTCATGACCTACACGCCGCATCGCTTTTATCCGATACGACGTCATCATCGCGTCCATGGTGTGGCAGCGCATCCGTCGATCACCATGTCGGCATGCCTCGCATTTGCAACCCCGCCCAACATCGCCTGCGTGTCGGCCGTTGCTCGTTGCCCGGCCAAGTCTATCTGCTCACCACGGTCACCCATCAGCGCCGGCCGGTATTCGTTGACACCGAGCTCGCACGTCTTGCGGCGCGTTGTATCGGGGACGCCGGACTGTGGGCCGCGGGCCGCTGCCTGTGCTGGGTGCTGATGCCGGATCATTGGCACGGCTTGGTCGAACTGGGCGAAGGCGACGATCTCGCGCGTGTCATGCAGCGGTTCAAGGGCGTGCTTTCGCGGCGGATTGGACAGCAGATTCGCCTTGCTGGGCCGCTGTGGATGCATGGCTATCACGACCATGCATTGCGCCGCGATGAGGATCTTGCAGCGGCAGCGCGCTATGTCATTGCCAACCCGGTACGGGCTGGTTTGGCCGCCTGTCCATTGGATTGGCCGTATTGGGATGCGTGGTTCGTCGGCGACGGTCCAGATTGCCTGTTGTAGGAGCGGCTTCAGCCGCGATCACCGCGATGGCTATCGCGGCTGAAGCCGCTCCTACGGGCCGTTCCTACAGCCACTTCGCCCGCTTCAGCGCGAGATAGATGCCGCCCACCACGCAGGCCACCACACCGATGACGACCGGGTAGCTCCAGGATTCCGCGAGCTCGGGCATGTGGGTGAAGTTCATGCCGTACCAGCTGGTGATGAGAGTAGGGGCGGCGAGCATCGCCGCCCAGCCGGCGAGTTTCTTCATCACCTCGTTCTGGCCGAAGGTGACCAGCGACAGGTTCACGCTGATCGCGGCGGTGAGCATCTCGCGCATCGCGCTGATCGAGTCGTTGACGCGCGTCACGTGGTCGTGCACATCACGAAAGTAGGCCCGCAGTTCGTCTGGGATCAGCTGCGGATGCAGCCGCACCAGCTGGCTGATCACGTCCTGCAGCGGCGACACCGCGAGGCGCAGCGTCATCAGGTCGCGCTGCATGTCGTACAACCGGCGCACGGTGTCGCGGTTGAAGCTGGCGGCGAAGATATCCTGTTCCAGCTCCTGCAACTCTTCGCGGAAGTCGCGCACGATCGGCAGCAGGTTGTCGACGATGAAATCCAGCACGCTGTACAGGCCATAGCTCGGCCCCAGCGACAAGAGGTCTGGCGTGTGCTCGCAGCTGCGTCGCGCGGGCGCGTAGGAGAGCGAGGCGCCGTGGCGCACGGTGACCAGATAGCGTGCACCGAGGAAGATGTGCGTTTCGCCGAACGCGATGTGGCCGCCGTCCAGTTGGGCAGTCTGCACCACGATGAACAGCGAGTTGCCGTAGGCCTCGATCTTGGTGCGCTGGTGCGCGCTCTGCGCGTCCTCGATCGCGAGATCATGCAGGTCGAACTCCTCCTGCAGCCTCAGCAGCAGCGCCTCGTCCGGTTCGTGCAGGCCCACCCAGACGAAGGTGTCCGGCTCCTTGAGCACGTCGCTGATCGCGTCGATGCCCACGTCACCGATACGTTTGCCGTCGTTGCGGTAGGCGACGCAGTTGACCACCATGGCAGTGTCGGCTGGAGCGGTTGTGTCGTGTGTGGATATGGGCATGCCTGCATGATGCCGCCGCGGTGAGCATTGGGGCAATGCCGAGATCGTGGGCCGGCAACCCGCATGTCGTTCTCAATTCATGCATGGATGGGTCCGGTGACGATCATGACCCTGTACCATCGCCGCACTCGCATTCGTGGCGGCAGGGGCGCGACAGATGAAGGGACACGAATACCGGCTGGGTTACCGGGCCGACCTGGAAGGCTTGCGTGCCGTGGCGATCCTGCTCGTCGTGGCGGTGCATGCGGGCGTACCGTGGCTGCGCGGCGGTTTCGTCGGTGTAGACGTGTTCTTCGTGCTGTCCGGCTTCCTGATCACCGGCTTGCTGGTGCAAGAGGTGTCGGGAACGGGGCGGCTGCGTTTCGCGGAGTTCTACGTGCGCCGCCTGCGCCGGCTGATGCCGGCATTGTTGCTGATGCTTTTGGTGGTTGGGGTGCTTGCGGCATTGCTGCTGGCTCCGGCGGAGCAGCGAGAGCAATCATCTGCGGCTGCGATGGCAGCGCTGTGGTTGAGCAATGTCCATTTCGCATTCGCCCGACTGGATTATTTCGCGCCGGGCACCGAGACAAACCTTTTCCTGCACACCTGGTCGCTGGGTGTGGAGGAACAGTTCTATCTGATTTGGCCGGCGCTGCTGGTGTGGCTGCTTGGGCACGACGGCGAGCGTGGTATTGCGCGATTGAAGGTTGGCATGCTGGCAGTGTTGCTCGCCAGTCTGGCAACCTGCGTGCTGCTGACGTACAAAGCGCCGCAGCTGGCGTTCTACATGATGCCGATGCGCGCGTGGCAATTTGCTGCCGGGGCGCTGGTCTGGCTGTTCTTCAAGGCGCCGAAGGCGCCAACGGACTCATCACTGGGCAGAAACCGCCCCGGATGGCTGCATGCGGCCGGATGGTTGGGGCTGGTGCTGATTGCATTGGCGGGGACGCTGTTCAGTGCCTACATTCCATATCCTGGTGCCTACGCTTTGCTGCCGACCCTGGGTGCGGCTGGTGTCGTTGCCGCGGGTTGCGTGGCGACGCAGCCAACAGGCGTGTCACGCCTGCTGTCATGGCGCCCCTTGCAATGGATCGGCGGAATCTCCTATTCGTGGTATCTGTGGCATTGGCCGATCCTGCTTCTCGGTCATGCGGTCACGGGCTCGGATGCACCGATATATCGTGCGTGCTGGGTGTTGCTGTCGCTATCGCTTGCCTGCCTTTCCTGCGCGTGCATCGAGTCGCCGATCCGCAATCGGCAGGAATGGCTGGCGCGTCCGCGCATGGCGATATTCGGCGCACTGGCGCTGATGCTGGTGGCCAACAGCCTGTGTTTGCGTTGGTACAACCAAGCCGACGAGCGGATGAAGTCACCTGCCATGCAGCGGTACGTCATGGCGCACGGCGACGCGCCGGTGATCTACGGCATGGGTTGCGACGACTGGTATGCCAGTGATCGCGTGCGTATCTGCGCTTTCGGTCCGGCCAACGCGCCACATACGGCCGTGTTGATGGGTGACAGCCATGCCGGACAATGGTTTCCGGCAGTCGCCAAGGCATTCGATCGGCCGGGCTGGCGTCTGCTGGTACTCACCAAGTCGGCTTGTCCGATGGTGGACGAGCCGTTCTTCTACGCTCGCATCGGCAAGGAATACATGGTGTGCACGACATGGCGCGCGCACGCGCTGGAGAAGGTTGTTGCGCTTAAGCCGGATGTGCTGCTGCTGGGTAGCGCCGAATACGACTTCACGAGAGAGCAGTGGATCGATGGTACGGCCAGGGTGCTTGCCGCGTTGAGTCCGGCTACGGGTCACATCTACATCTTGCGTGACACGCCGCTTCTGCCTTTCGACGGGCCGAATTGTCTGGCTGGACATGAGGGGCGTCCGGCATGGCTGGGCCGGCAGCATGCTTGCACCGCTCCAGCGGTCGATCCAAGGGCAGAGCAGGTATATCGGTGGTTGGAACAGGCGGCCGCACGTTTCACCAATGTCAGCACACTGGATCTGGACCCGCAGGTTTGCCCCGGCGGGACGTGTTCGGCAGAGCGGGGAGGCCTGGTGGTTTTCCGGGACTCGCAGCACCTCACTGGCAGCTTTGCCGCCTCGATCGGATCGGTGCTTGCGCAGAAGCTAGGTATCGGCGGCGAGCACGCAACAGGCACGAATGGCAGTGGTGGCGTGCTGCTGAGAGCGCGCACCGCTACACATTGACGTACCCCTTTTCAGACATGCGCCAGCTGCCGCTGACTCCACGCCAGCGCCAACCACACCGGCAAGGCAAACAGGATCCACGGCTGATTCTGTTGCACGGTGCCAGGCAGCAGGTGCAACAGCGCGGCGACGAGCGCGGCGGCGAGTTGCAGGACCAGCGTGGCGTTGGCAAGGCGCGAAGGCGCGAGGCCGCGACGTGCACGCCACACGGCGCGCAACAGCAGGAAGGCGAGTGGGCTGAACAGCAGCAGGTTCGCATTGTTCCAGGCGGAGTGGTGGCTGGTCAGCGTCCACAGCACCAGCAGCAGCAGGCCGACGAGTCCGGCGACGATGAGGTAGAGCGCGGCGAGCAGGGCGTGGATGAGCCGCGCACGACGCGTGGTCATCGCGAGCACGCCGGCGAACACGAGCCCGGCTGCCCCCAGCGGCAGGCGCAGGTCCGGTGCCTGCGCAGGCGGTACGGGCAGCCGGTTGGGTGAGAGCAGCTGTTCGTCCTGCACCAGCGGCTGTGTGCCGCCGTGGCCGTCGGGTACGCGTATGTCACGCAGGTGGGTCTGCAGTTCGTAGGGCAGGAAGCTTTCGCTCCAGGCCGTCATCGGCTGGTCGGCATAGGGGCCGAGGCCGAGGTCGAGCAGCAGCATCAGCCAGGGCTGTGCGCTCATCAGGCGGTCGGTCTGCTGGCGGTAGGTCATGCCGCCGGCCTGCGCGGCGAGGCGCGTCTTGATGATGCCGCCGAGTGCCTTGTCCAGCGCGTCGCGCACGCGGGTGGTGCAGTTGTCGACGTAGTAGTCGTAGTTGTAGCCGGCGTTTTCGGGGCGCAGGTTCCAGAACAGGAAGTCGCGCAGCGCGGCGGTCTGTTCCGGCGCGAGGGCGAGGTGCTGGCGGGTGATCGAGCGGCCCACCTGGACGTAGTAGCCCTCCTCGTCGCCGGTGGGTTCGGCATCCATCAGGTAGTGCATGCGGCCGCGCGCGAAATTGAGGAAGAAGTTCTTCTCGTTGAAGTCGAACACGCCGTAGTTGAAGTTCACCGCCTCGCCGCTGACGGTGTCGCGCAGTTCCAGCGCGTCGTGGCCGAAGCGCTCCCAGTAGACGTCGCCCGGGCCGTAGGTGACCAGCGAGACTTCGAGGTTCGCGCCGGGGGCGTTGGCGACGCTGGCGCGGGCCGGGCCGATGACCAGCAGAAGCAGGGCGAGCAGGGAAAGCAGCTTGGCGAGAGAGGGCATGGTTGTCCGTATTGTAGGAGCGCACCCTGTGCGCGATTGCCCTTGGCTTTGATCAGATGCCAGGGCAGTCGCGCACAGGGTGCGCTCCTACAGGGTCAGGCTTCGCGGCGGCGCGTCACACGGAATTGCTGCACGCGGCGATCGTCGGCCTCGGTGACATGGAACAGGAATTCGCCGGCGCCGGCTTCCTCGCCCGCTTCGGGCAGGTGGCCGAATTCGGCGGTGATCAGGCCGCCGATGGTGTCGAACTCCTCGTCGGGGAATGTCGCGCCCACTTCCTCGTTGAAATCCTCGATGGGGGTGAGCGCGCTGATCAGCCACGAGCCGTCGGCCTGCGCGTGGATCAGTGCGGGCTCTTCCTCGTCGTCGTGCTCGTCGTCGATCTCGCCGACGATCTGTTCCAGCACGTCCTCGATGGTGATCAGGCCGGCTACGCCGCCGTATTCGTCCACCACCGTCGCCATGTGGTTGCGGCTGCGGCGGAACTCGGCCAGCAGCACGTTGAGGCGCATCGATTCGGGGATCAGCACCGCGGGACGCAGGATCGCGCGGATGTCGAAGTCGGCGCCGTTGCCGAAAAACTTCAGCAGGTCCTTGGCCAGCAGCACGCCGAGGATGTCGTCCTTGTCCTCGCCGTGGACGGGGAAGCGCGAATGGCCGGATTCGACCACGGCGGCGAGGATGTCCTGGAGCGGTGCGTCGGCGGCGATCATCACGATCTGCACGCGCGGCACCATCACGTCGTCCACGCTCAGCTCGGTGACCTTGAGGGCACCTTCCAGCATGGGCAGGGTGTCGGCGCCGAGCAGGCCGTTGACCTGGGCGGTGCGCAGCTCGTCGATCAGTTCCGCGCGATTGCGCGGCTCGCCGGAAAACAGGTGGCCCAGTCGATCCCACCAGGTGCGATGGGCCGGGCCGCTGGTACTGCCGGGGTCGTCGTTCATTACTCGATGTGCAACTGCCCGGAGCCGGGCGGAAACACGAGTCTAGCGGAAAATCCGTGACAATTCAGGGCGTAGGAGCGGCGTAGGAGCGGCGTAGGAGCGGCTTCAGCCGCGATTCCCCAGCCGGTCGGGCTGAAGCCGCTCCTACGGCATCGGCGCGTGGGGAGCGCCGGCGCGCGGTCATGCGTAGGGATCGGCGATGCCCAGCCCGGCGAGAATGCGCGTCTCCAGCGCCTCCATCACCTCGGCTTCCGCCTCCACGAGGTGGTCGTAGCCGAGCAGGTGCAGGGTGCCGTGGACGGTGAGATGGGCCCAGTGGTCGCGCGCGCGCTTGCCTTGTTCGGCGGCTTCGCGCGCCACCACGGGGGCGCAGATCACCATGTCGCCGATCAGCGGCAATTCGAGGTCCGGCGGCAGCCCGGCCTCGAAGGAGAGCACGTTGGTGGCGTAGTCCTTGCCGCGGTAGTCGCGGTTGAGCGCGCGGCCCTCGTCGGCGCCGACGATGCGGATGGACAGTTCCGCCGGCTTGCGCCGCTTCGCGCCACGCAGCGCAGCCTCCACCCAGCGCCGGAAACTCGCGGCCGAGGGAATGCCTGCGCGCGGCACGGCGTAGCCAAGGTGGACGGTCGTGTTCGACGGTAGGAGCGGCTTCAGCCGCGATTGGGTGCCGGTCGCGGCTGAAGCCGCTCCTACGCGCTTCATTTGGCGTCCTCGTCCTTCTGCTCGAAGGCCTCGTAGGCGCGCACGATCTTCGCCACCAGCGGATGCCGCACCACGTCGCGCGAGGTGAAGAAGGTGAAGCTGATGCCGTCCACGCCGCGCAGCACCTCCACTGCGTGACGCAGGCCGGAGCGCACGTTGCGCGGCAGGTCGACTTGGCTGACGTCGCCGGTGATCACCGCCACCGAGCCGAAGCCGATGCGGGTGAGGAACATCTTCATCTGCTCGACGGTGGTGTTCTGCGCCTCGTCGAGGATCACGTAGGAATCGTTGAGCGTGCGGCCGCGCATGTAGGCCAGCGGGGCGATCTCGATCACGTTGCGCTCGATCAGCTTGGCCACCTTCTCGAAGCCGAGCATCTCGTACAGCGCGTCGTACAGCGGGCGCAGGTAAGGGTCGACCTTCTGCGTGAGATCGCCCGGCAGGAAGCCCAGCTTTTCGCCGGCCTCGACGGCAGGACGCACCAGCAGCAGGCGCTGCACGCGGTTCGCTTCCAGCGCCTCCACCGCGCTGGCGACGGCGAGGTAGGTCTTGCCGGTTCCGGCCGGACCCACGCCGAAGCTGATGTCGTGGCGCGCGATGGCGTGCAGGTAGCGCGCCTGGTTGGGGCCGCGGCCCTTGATCACGCCGCGCTTCACCTTGATGGCGACGTCCTGCGCGCCTTCGCCCGCATCGTCGGCCAGTGCGTCCACGCCGGACTCGGCCAGGTGCAGGTTGATCTTCGCGCCGTTCAGGGTTTCGTTCTCGGTGACGGCGTACAGCGCGCGCAGCACCTTCTCGGTGGTCCGCACGGAGGCTTCCTCGCCGATCGCCTTGAACAGGTTGCCGCGGTGGTCGATCTCCACGCCCAGGCGCAGTTCGATCTGGCGCAAATGCTCGTCGAACGGCCCGCACAGGCTGGCAAGCCGGGCGTTGTCTTCCGGATCGAGGGCGAAATCGCGTTCGTTGAGGCCTGGGGTCATGCTTTTTGGCTTCCTCTCCCCTCCGGGGAGAGGATTGAGGTGAGGGGATGGTCTTGCGAAAAGCTTGTGGGGCGTGTGGCCAGATTGGCCCCTCGCCCCGGCCCTCTCCCCGGAGGGGAGAGGGAGTAACGCTCAGGCTGCTTCTTCGGCCAGCGCATGCACGCGCCCGCGCAGCGAGTTGGTCATGGCATCGGTGATCAGCACGTCGACGAAGCGGCCGATCATGCGTGCGTCGCCTGGGAAGTTCACGTAGCGCATGTTCTCGGTGCGGCCGGCGAGTTCATGCGGGTTCTTGGTGCTCGGCTTCTCCACCAGCACGCGCTGCACGGTGCCGACCATCGCCTCGTTGATGGCCTTCGCCTTGGCGTTGATCGCGGCCTGCAGGCGCTCCAGCCGCTGGTGCTTCACCGCCATCGGCGTGTCATCGGCGAGGCTGGCCGCGGGGGTGCCGGGGCGTGCGGAAAAGATGAAGGAGAAGCTCTGGTCGAAGCCCACGTCCTCGATCAGCTGCATGGTCTTGCCGAAATCCTCGTCGGTCTCGCCGGGGAAGCCCACGATGAAGTCCGAGCTGATGCAGATGTCCGGGCGCACGGCGCGCAGCTTGCGGATCTTCTGCTTGAACTCCAGCGCGGTGTAGCCGCGCTTCATCGCCGCGAGGATGCGGTCCGAGCCGGCCTGCACCGGCAGGTGCAGGAAGTTGGCGAGCTTGGGCACGCTGGCGTAGGCCTCGACCAGCGAGTCGGAGAACTCCAGCGGATGCGAGGTGGTGAAGCGGATGCGGCCGATGCCCTCGATCTGCGCGATGGCGTGGATCAGCACGGCGAGGTCGGCGATGCCGCCGTCGTGCATCGGGCCGCGGTAGGCGTTGACGTTCTGGCCCAGCAGATTCACCTCGCGCACGCCCTGTCCGGCGAGCTGCGCCACTTCCACCAACACGTCGTCGAACGGACGGCTGATCTCGGTGCCGCGGGTATAGGGCACCACGCAGTAGCTGCAGTACTTGGAGCAGCCTTCCATGATCGAGACGAAGGCGGTGGGACCCTCGGCGCGCGGCTCGGGCAGCTTGTCGAACTTCTCGATCTCGGGGAAGGAGATGTCCACCTGCGGCTGGTGCGTGGCGCGGTTCGCCTCGATCAGCTCGGGCAGGCGGTGCAGGGTCTGCGGGCCGAACACCAGGTCCACGAACGGCGCGCGCTTGATGATGGCCTCGCCTTCCTGGCTGGCCACGCAGCCGCCCACGCCGATCAGCACCGGCTTGCCGCCCTGCTTGAATTCCCTCCAGCGGCCGAGCTGGCTGAACACCTTCTCCTGCGCCTTCTCGCGGATCGAGCAGGTGTTGATCAGGATCACGTCCGCCTCGGACTCGTCCTGGGTCAGCTCCAGGCCGTGCGACGCCTTGAGCACGTCGGCCATCTTGGCCGAGTCGTACTCGTTCATCTGGCAGCCGTGGGTCTTGATGAAGAGCTTTTGGGGAGCTGGCTTGCCGCTCATGGGTCGGGGTACCGTGGTTGCTCGGGCGCGGCGGGTGGCGCCGAACCGTGCAGTTTACGCCGGCCAGTCGCCGGCTGCCAGCAAGCGGGCCTGACGGATCAGGCACTTGGGGGAGTTTTACGGGCGGACACAGCGCACGAAACGGCGCGATCGCTCTTGGCGCGGGAGTCCTGCAGCGGCACACTGCGGCCATGTCCGACGCCGTACGCCACAGGGGGAGTGCCGGCCGGCTCGCTGCAGGCTCCCCGTCATCCAGCACGATCCCGCGGCGGATCGCACTGGGCTGCGTCCTGCTGGCGGGGGTGCTGTGGTGGCCCATGGCGCACGCGGGTGATCTGTATCGCTGCAGCGGCGCCCAGGGCGAGGTGGTATTCACCGGCAGTACCGCGGGCTATCACACCTGCCGCAAGCTTGGCAGCTATGGCGCGCCGGCGCGTCATGCGTCCAGGGCCTCGCTGCAGCATGTGCAGGGGGCGGTGGTGGGCACCAGGCTGCAAGCCGATGCCGGCGTGGCTTCGCTGACAGCCGTGCGCGGCAGCGTGCTGAGCACGGCGAAACTGCCGCCGGCCGATGACCCGTTGCCGCCGGCCTCGGTGGTTCCGGCGGCCCTGCGCGGGCACTGGACTTACCAGCAGTCGAGCGGCGGCGCGGGTGCGCTGCCCGACATGCCCGCCGCCGCGGCGCCGGGCGACCGTGTGCTGCGTGGCGCGGTGTACCGCATCGTGCGTGCCGATGGCGGCGTGGAGTACACCAACATTCGGCCGGCCGGCCGCAACGCGCACGCGGCGACAATGCTGTTCAGCTACATCGCCACCTGCTTCGCCTGCAACCTGCACTCGACCATCCATTGGGGCAGCGTGCCACTCAACCTCGATGCCTACGCCGAAGCGATCCGCTCGGCGAGCGTGGAGTACGGCGTGGACGAGGCCTTCCTGCGCGCGATCATCCACGCCGAGAGTGCGTTCAATCCGCGTGCGCTGTCGCTCAAGGGCGCGCAGGGGCTGATGCAGCTGATGCCGGGCACCGCCAACGACATGGGCGTGCTGGATGCGTTCGACACCGGCCAGAACATCCGCGGCGGCGCGCGCTACCTGAGTCTGCTGCTGCATGACTTCGGCGGCAACGAACACCTGGCCGCCGCGGCCTACAACGCCGGCCCCGGCGCGGTGCAGCGCTACAACGGTGTGCCGCCGTATGCGGAGACCCAGGTCTACGTGCAGCGCGTGGACACCTTGCGCAAGCGCTACGAGGCGGCGTTGCATCCACCACTGGCGGCGGTAAGGCCGGGGTTGGGTTGAACCGGGGTGATGCGGGGGCGTAGGAGCGGATTCAGCCGCGACCGGCAGACGAATCGCGGCTGAAGCCGCTCCTACGGGGTGCTCTCGGGCGTCGCGGCTTCCATGCTCATCGGCGGACGCTCGGTGAGCGTGGCCGAGGTGTGGAACGGGCTGCCGTTGCGCAGGCCGGAGAGTTCCACCGTGGTGCCGGGCTTGATCGCCGACTCGCGCCGGCGCAGGTCGGACGGATCGCGGATGTCGTCGTCGCCGATGCGCAGCAGGATGTCGTGCGGCTGGATGCCGGCCTGCGCGGCAGGGCTGCCGGGATACACGTCGGTGACCAGGGCGCCACGCGCCGCCGCGGGCAGGCCGCTGTTGGCGGCCACCGGCACGAAGGTGTAGTCCGCGCCCAGCCAGCCGCGCACCACGTGGCCGGTGGCGACGATCTGGTCAAGCACCTTCTTGGCGGTGCCCGCCGGGATCGCGAAGCCGATGCCCTCGGCGTTGGCGGCCTTGCCGATCAGCAGGGTATTGATGCCCACCAGCCTGCCGTCGGCGTTGACCAGCGCGCCGCCGGAGTTGCCGAGGTTGATCGCCGCGTCGGTCTGGATGAAGTCCTCGGCGCTGGATCCGTTCAACTGGCGGCCCACCGCGCTGACGATGCCCATCGTCACGGTCTGGTTGAGGCCCAGCGGGTTGCCGATCGCCAACACCACGTCGCCGGGGCGAGGCTTCTGTTCGGCGAGCCGGATCACCGGCAGGTTGCCGGCGTCGATCTTCAGCACGGCGAGGTCGGTCTCCTCGTCCGAGCCGACCACGGTGGCCTTGGCCACGCGGCCGTCGTACAGCAGCACCTGGATGTCGGTGGCGTGCGCGATCACGTGGTAGTTGGTGAGTACGTAGCCCTGCGCGCTGACGATCACGCCCGAGCCCAGGGTCTGCTCGCGGCGCGCATAGGTGGTGAGGGTGCCGCCGAGCAGTTGCTGCAGGATGGGGTTGTCGTACATCTTGATCGCCCGCTCGTTGACGATCTTGTTGGCGTAGATGTTCACCACCGATGGTGCCGCGACGGCGACCGCCCCGGCATAGGAGGCCGGCGCGGCGATGCCCGGCGCGCTCGCGTCCGGCGTGGCGGGCAGCCCCAGCCGCACGCGCAGGCGCTCGCCGCTGCCTGGCCAGAACAGGCCGATCACGAACGCCGCCGCGAGGCCGATGACGACACAGCGGGCGAGGAAGGCGAGCGTGCCGGCGGCATGTTTCATGTCGTGCTGCAATCCGTGACGGGCGGGCGGACGGTAGGGTAGGCTGGCGACGGCAGGGAGCGTCGATACGCCGCGGCACTTTTATTGTACGGTGCAGGGGCTGACGCTAGACTAACGCGATTTTTAGGGGTTCCAAATCATTGATGGGGCGAGAGCCCTTCCTGACGCATCAAGTACCGGAGAGCCTGATGGCGAACGAAGTCGTCGATCATGGCCGCCGCCGGTTTCTCACAGCCGCCACGTCAGTGGTCGGCGGCGTGGGAATCGTCTCGGCGGCCGTGCCCTTCATCAAGTCGTGGGAACCCAGCGCGCGAGCCAAGGCCGCCGGAGCACCGGTCACCCAATCCCTCAAGAAGATCGAACCCGGCCAGCAGTTGATCGTCGGCTGGCGCAGCCTGCCGGTATTCATCGTCAACCGCACGCCGGCGCAGCTGGCGGCCCTGCCGAAGCAGGATCCGCGCCTCGTCGACCCCAAGTCCGATGGCGCCTCCGCCGCCCAGCAACCGAAGTACGCACAGAACGAGACGCGCTCGATCAAGCCCGAATGGCTGGTGATGGTCGGCATCTGCACCCACCTGGGCTGCGTGCCGAACTACGTGGGCGAGATGAAGCCCGAGCCGTTCGACCCGAACTGGCAGGGCGGCTACTACTGTCCCTGCCACCACTCGCGCTACGACATGGCCGGCCGCGTGTACCAGGGTGTGCCGGCGCCGAAGAACATGCAGATCCCGCCGTATCACTTCATTGACGACACGACCGTGCAGATCGGCGTGGATCCGAAGGGGGCCGCGTGATGGCGAACGCATTCACTCGCTGGTTCGACGAGCGCGCGCCGGGCCTTGCGCCCGTGTACCGCAAGCACATGACCGAGTATTACGCGCCGAAGAACTTCAACCTCTGGTACTACTTCGGCTCGCTGGCGCTGCTGGTTCTGGTCAACCAGATCGTCACCGGCATCTTCCTCACGATGAACTACAACCCGAGCGCGGCCGGCGCCTTCGACTCGGTGCAGTACATCATGCGCGACGTGGAGTGGGGCTGGCTGATCCGCTACATGCATTCCACCGGCGCATCGCTGTTCTTCGTGGTGGTGTTCCTGCACATGTTCCGCGGCATCATGTACGGCTCGTACAAGAAGCCGCGCGAGCTGGTCTGGCTGCTCGGCATGCTGATCTTCCTGGTGCTGATGGCCGAGGCCTTCATGGGCTACGTGCTGCCGTGGGGCAACATGTCGTTCTGGGGCGCCAAGGTGATCGTGTCGCTGTTCGGCACCATCCCGGTGATCGGCAGCCACCTGGTCGAGTGGATCATGGGCGACTACCTGCCCGCCGACGCCACGCTGAACCGCTTCTTCGCGCTGCACGTGATCGCGTTGCCGATCGTGCTGCTGTTGCTGGTGGTGCTGCACTTGGCCGCGCTGCACGAGGTGGGTTCGAACAACCCCGACGGTGTCGACGTCAAGCATGGCCCGAAGGGCAACCGCTGGAGCCCGAACGCACCGGCCGACGGCATCCCGTTCCACCCGTACTACACGGTGAAGGACCTGGCCGGGGTGGGCTTCTTCCTGATCGTGGCGGCCTTCATCATCTTCTTCGCACCGACCTTCGGCGGCTGGTTCCTCGAGCACGACAACTCGATCGCCGCGAACAACCTGGTCACTCCGGCGGAGATCAAGCCGGTGTGGTACTTCACCCCGTTCTACGCGATCGTGCGCATGATCCCGTCGTTCGCCGGCACCGCCGTGTGGGGCGTGCTGGCGATGTTCGGCGCGATCGCGGTGCTGTTCCTGCTGCCGTGGCTCGACCGCGGCAAGGTCAAGTCGATCCGCTACCGCGGCACCGGCTACAAGGTGGCGCTGGCGCTGTTCGTGATCGCGTTCTTCGGCCTCGGCTCGGTGGGCGCGGGCATCACCGCGGAAGTGATCCCGGCCTGGTTCGGCAATGTCGACCTGACGGTCTGGGAGAACGCGTTCGGCCGCCTGATGACGCTGATCTACTTCGGCTTCTTCGCGTTCCTGTGGGCCTACACACATTTCGGCTGGGAAAAGACCAAGCCGGTTCCGGATCGGGTGACGATGCATGACTAAGCCGACGCTCTTGATGAAACGGATCCTTCCCGCGGTCGCGCTGACCCTGGGCCTGCTGCTCGCCGGCCAGCCGGCGGCACGGGCCGAGGGCGACGGGCAGCTGATGGCGTCGGGCTCCAACGTGCGCGACCAGGCTTCGCTGCAGCGTGGTGCCAGGCTGTTCTTCAATTACTGCGTGGGCTGCCATTCGCTGAAGTACATGCGCTACTCGCGCATCGCCGACGATCTCGGGCTCACCGAGCAGCAGGTGATGCAGAACCTCAACTTCACCGGCGCCAGGTTCGACGACCCGGTGATCTCGCACATGCCGGCGGAGGACGCGACGAAGTGGTTCGGCAAGGATCCGCCGGACCTGTCGCTGGAAGTGAGTGCGAAGACCGCCGACTGGGTCTACACCTACCTCAATACCTTCTACCTCGATCCGAAGAGCCCGATCGGCTGGAACAACACCACCCTGCCGAACGCGGCCATGCCGTTCCCGCTGTGGGAGCTGCAGGGCCAGCAGACCGCGGTGATGAAGCCCGGCACCGACGAGGTGGAGAAGCTCGAACTGGCCCACCCCGGTAAGCTGACCCCGGCGCAGTACCAGCAGGCGACGCGTGACCTGGTGAATTTCCTGGAGTACGTTTCGGAACCGGCGGCCCTGCAGCGGCACCATTACGGTGTCTGGGTGGTGCTGTTCCTGGCGTTGTTCACCCTGCTGGCCTACTTCCTCAAGAAGGAATACTGGAAAGACGTCCACTGACTCCGGGAGAAACACCCATCGGATGCGGCGGCCCCGGCTGCCGCATCCGTGCAACCGCAACAGGGAATACCGCGCATGGTTCCAAGCGCCCGCTCGCGTACCGCACTCACCCTCTACACCACGGCCGACGACATCCAGTGTCACCGTGCCCGTCTGGTGCTGGCCGCCAAGGGCGTCAGCTACGAGCGGGTGCTGGTGGATCCGGGCAAGCCGCCGGAAGACCTGCTCGATCTCAACCCTTACGGCAGCACGCCGACCCTGGTCGACCGCGACCTTACCCTGTACGACGCCAGCGTGGTGTGCGAGTACCTGGATGAGCGCTATCCGCATCCCCCGCTGATGCCGATCGACCCGCTTTCCCGCGCACGGCTGCGCGTGGCCGCGGTGCGCATCGAGAAGGACTGGCTGGCCGAGGTGGACACCATCCGCGCCGGTGGCCGCAGCGCCGAGCCGGCGCGCAAGCGCCTGCGCGCCCACCTGCTGGCCGCGCTGCCGCTGTTCAAGGCTGCCAAGTTCTTCCTCAATCCCGAAATGAGCCTGGCCGACTGCCTGGTGGCGCCGGTGGTGTGGCGGCTGCCGTGGCTGGGCGTGGACCTGGGCCGCGAGGGCAAGCCGATCGTCGACTATGGCGAGCGGCTCTTCCACAGCCAGGGTTTTGCGCGCAGCATGACCGAGCAAGAAAAGGCCATGCGACCCTGATGAGTGACGTGACCCACCCGATGACCTCCAACCGCCCGTACCTGCTGCGGGCAATCTACGACTGGATCAGCGACAACGGCCTGACCCCGTACCTCCTCATCGACGCCACCGGCGAGGGCGTGCGCGTGCCGCCGCAGGTGATCAAGAACGGCCAGGTGGTGCTGAACATCGCGATGCGCGCGGTGGCGAATCTGGAGCTGGGCAACGACTGGGTCGGTTTCTCCGCGCGCTTCTCCGGCGTCAGTCACGTGGTGCGCATTCCCGTCGGCTCGGTGCTCGCGTTGTACGCCCAGGAAAACGGGCAGGGCATGATGTTCCCGGCCGAGGAGGAGGGTGGCGACACGCCACCGCCGCCGGCGCCCGACGAGCCGCCTCCCGGGCAGGGTGGCAATGGCGACGACAAGCCGAAGCGCGGCGCCCCGTTCCTGCGGGTCATCAAGTAGGAGCGGCTTTGGCCGCGATACGCTTCGTCCTTATCCCTAGTGCAACGTATCGCCGCCGGAACGCCGACGCGGCCGCAGCGGTATCACGTTGCCGCCGGGCGCGGGTTCGTCATGGTGATCGGCCGCCGGCTCGGCCGGCGCGTGTCGCGGCTCCATGTCGGCGATCCGGTCCTGTGCCAGGGATTCCGATGGGGTGAGCACCACCGTAGGCAGCCGCAGTTCGCTCAGCATGCTGCCCCGCATCCACAGCGAGCCCTGCTCGCGGTCGGCGCCGTCGATGCTCACCTCGAAACCGTAGCAGCGTTCCAGCCGGCGCCGGCCGGCCACGCGACGCAGGCGCAGCGCGCGCAGGCCCACGGTTTCGTCCAGCAGCTGCAGGCCGTAGCGCGCGCACTGCAGCCGTGCTTCGGTGGTCGCGTGTTCGCGCGCCGCGCTCAGCTTCAGCCACAGCCCGATCACCGCGATCAGCGCCAGCAGTACCAAGAGGTCGTTGACGTTGCCCATCCTCGCAGTGTGTGGGCGGGGTGAGCGGTGCGCAAGCCGTTGGAGCGGCTTCAGCCGCGATGGCCATGCTGCAGGATGAGGAACATCGCGGCTGAAGCCGCTCCTACGGAGACCTCCGGTCCAGGCGCAGGCGCAGCGAAAGATCGACCGCGTGGACGTGCTTGGTCAATGCGCCCACCGAGATGTAGTCGACGCCGGTGCGGGCGTACTCGCCGATGGTGCCGAGGTCGACATTGCCAGACACCTCCAGCGGCACGCGTCCGGCGGTGAGCTGCACGGCCTCGCGCATCAGCGGCACGTCGAAATTGTCGAGCATGATGCGGTCCACGCCAGCGGCGAGTGCCTGCTGCAGCTCGTCGAGGTTCTCCACCTCGACCTCGAGCAGCAGGGCGGGATGCAGGCGGCGTGCCGCCGCCACCGCTGGCGCGATGCCGCCGGCGGCGATGATGTGGTTCTCCTTGACCAGGATCGCGTCGTACAGGCCGATGCGGTGATTGTGGCCACCGCCGCAGCGCACCGCGTACTTCTGCGCCAGGCGCAGACCAGGCAAGGTCTTGCGGGTGTCGAGCACGCGCGTGCCGGTGCCGGCCACCGCGGCCACGTAGGTGGCTGCGGCGGTGGCGGTGGCGGACAGCAGCTGCAGGAAGTTCAGCGCCGAGCGTTCGGCGCTCACCAGCGAGCGGGCATGGCCGGCCAGCCGGCAGATCACCGTGCCGGGCGCCACGCGTTCGCCGTCGCGCACCTGCCAGGCTATGCGTACGGCCGGGTCCATGCGGCGGAAGCAGGCATCGAACCACGGCGCGCCGGCGATCACCGCGTCGTCGCGGCAGGTGAGCACGGCCTCGGCCACGGCGCCGGCCGGCAGCAGTTCGGCGGTGGCGTCACCGTTGCCGAGATCCTCGGCAAAGGCGCGTTCCACATCGCCGGCAATCAGTTCGGTATCCGGCGGGTCGAACGGGAGCCTGGAATTCATTCGATGTCTGCGTTGGGATCGGCTGTGCCGGGCTGGCGCAGGCGGCTGACGATGGCGCTCATCGCGCGATCGAACAGCGCACTGGTGGCCAGCACCTGGGCATGGCCGCCGGCCAGCAGCACGGCCAGTTCCTGCGGCGCATAGTCGGCTACCTTCAGGCCGCGCCGGTTGACGAACAGATAGCGGCCGCTCATCGGGCTGATCCACGACAGCTTGGCGCGCACCATCGGCTCGTCGGGCAGCTGGAATTCCAGCCAGATACCGGGCTGCAGCGCCTCCACCTGCTGCCACTCGGCGCTGTCGGTGGCGACGGGCACGCTCTCTCCAGGCAGCTCGTCCGCTTCCTCGGCATGCTGCTCGACGATGGGCAGGATGCTTTCCGGTATCGCGGCGACGGCGCTGGCGGCCGGCGCAGCATCGCGCGCCGGTTCGCCCAGTTGCTGACCGTACCAGTCGCGCAGCTGTGCCAGCAGGCGCTCGATGTCCTGCGGCTGGAAGGCCACGTTGGCCAGGCCCTGGCGCAGTGAGCGCTCGATGCCGGGCAGCAGGTGGCGCAACTGCTGGCGCGCGGCGGTGTCCTGCACCGGCCGCGTGCTGACGATGAAGTCGTCCACGAAACGCAGCCCATCGTGGAACTCGGCCGAATCCTCGCCCTGGCGCAGCAGCACCAGCACCAGGTGGTTGGCCCAGGCGCGCGCGAGGACCTCGTGCACCAGCGGCGGCAGCTTGCGACCGTCGATGCGGTCGACGATTTCGCGGGCGGCGCGGCGGCGCGCCTGCTCCAGCTTTTCGCGGCCGCGGGTGGATTCGGCCACGCGCTGCTCGGCCAGTTCGGAGCGGCGCCGGTTGAGCTCGTGGAACTGCTGCAGGTCCAGCAGCAGGCGTTCGAAGATGCCGAGATCGTCGTCGAACTCGTGCAGCAGCAGGTCGACGATGTTCTTGACCTTGTCGTGCAGGCGACCGTCGCGGTCGGATTCCGGCGACCAGCCCTTGGCCTGCTCGGCCAAGGCGTCGAGCAGGCGGCGTGCCGGGTGCTGGCGGTGGGCGAACAGCTTGCGGTCGAGGATCGCCGCCTTGAGGTAGGGGATCTGCAGCCGCGCCAGCATCACTTGCATCTCGGCCGGCAGGGTCTGGTCGTCGAGGATGAACTCGAACAGCATGCCGACCAGATCGATGGTGTCCTCGTCGATGCTGGTGACGTGACTGGGGCGGGCGCCGCGCAACGCGCCAAGCTGGCCCAGCAGCTGCTCCTTGAGCTGTGTCACCATGTCGCGCTCGAGGCTGCCGACCGAGGCGGCCATGGACGGGGCGGCGGGCATGGCACCGGCCGCCAGCTGGGTCTGCAACAGGCTGAGGGCGCCGAGCAGCTCGTTGGTGGAGGGAGGCGGACCACCGGCATCGCCGGCTCGTGGGAGCGGGGCCGGGCTGTTGCCACGCCGTGCAACGAAAAGGCTATGCAAGGTCTGCAGCAGTTCGGTCGCAGCGGGATCGGCGAGTTCGTCCATTCCTGCGCCGGCCGCGGCGGCGCCACCGGCCTGTGCCACCGCCTGGGTGCTGCCGTGGGCGGCGCCGGCACCGCGTGGTGCCACCGGGCGCAGCTGCGGCAGCACGCCGGCGCGGGCCAGCTCGGCATTGGCCTCGGCGTACAGGTCTTCCAGCGTGGAAAGCACGTAGCGATCGAACAGCTTGTAGATGAGCAGCTTGACGCGCATGTCCGCGCCCAGCTCCTTCAGTGCCTGGCGGAAGGCTTGCGACAACGCCGCCGGAGCGACCGGATTGCCGGCTTCGTCGATCTTGCGGCCGCCGCAGATCACCGAGAGGCGCTGGTTGATGGCGAACAGGTCGCGCGCCAGCCGGCTCTCGTGCTTGCTGCTCATGCTGGTGATCGCCAGCGATTCCTCCAGCTCGGCATCGGCCACCAGCGACAGTTCGGCCATCGCCGGCGCAGGCGCCGAGGCAGTCGGTGCGGCGCGCCCGGTCAGCACGCCCAGTTCCCGGTTGACCGTGGCGAGGAAGCTGCGTTCGATCGCCGGACGGCGCTTGCGCACCTCGCGCATGCCGTCGAAATAGTGCGTCTGGGTGGCGTTGTTCTCGGCCTTCTCGGCGAGGTCGAACAGCGCGTCGTCCACGTGCTCGAACAGGTTGCCCAGGCATTGCTGCAGGCGCTTGCCGGCGATGCCGCGCACGGCGTTGAGCAGCTCGCCCACGCGCTCGCCCGTGGTGTCGAGGCGTGGGGCCAGGGGCACGATCTTGGGTGGTTCGAAGGCTTCGTTCATGGCCACACCGGAGATTGTCGTTGGCGCTGCGGCGTCCTGCGGGCGAATCGCCGATCCGTCGGCGAGGGTTCGGGGCGTGGGGGTCAGGGAGCAGTCGGGAAATCGTTCAACTGGGTCGCGCCGATGCCTTCCTCGGGCAGCATCACGGGGATGCCGTCATCGACACGGTAGATCAGCTTGCGGTCGGTGGTGATCAGGCCTTCATCAATGCGTTCGCGTACGGGATTGCCGGCCGTCGTGACCACGCCGCCGGCCGTGATGGCGCCATTGAGTGCATCCATCTCGGCGCGACTCAGCAGGCGCACCGGCGTCTTGTTCACCGGGCAGCACAGGATGTCGAGCAGGCGCTTGTCCATGGAGTGAAATCGTTGCGGGTCCGGAAAGCCCGTACAATAACCACTTTTGGGCGGTCGGACCATGACAGCAACGACGGAAACGCCACGGGTGGGCGTGGTAATGGGGTCGCGTTCGGACTGGGAAACCATGGAGCATGCTGCCGGGGTGCTGACCGAACTGGGCGTGCCGCACGAGGTGCAGGTAGTGTCCGCCCACCGCACGCCGGACCTGTTGTTCCGCTACGCCGAACAGGCGGTCGGGCGCGGCATCCAGGTGATCGTCGCCGGCGCCGGCGGGGCCGCCCATCTGCCGGGCATGCTGGCGGCCAAGACCCGGTTGCCGGTGTTCGGGGTGCCGGTGCAATCCAGGGCCCTGAACGGCATGGATTCCCTGCTTTCGATCGCGCAGATGCCGGCCGGCATCCCGGTGGGCACGTTGGCGATCGGCCGGGCCGGCGCGGTGAATGCCGGCTTGCTCGCGGCGGCGGTACTGGCACTGCACGACCCCCGCGTGGCCCAGGCACTGGAACACTGGCGGGCGAAACAGACCCAGGCCGTGCTCGACCAGCCGGACCCGCGCGTATGAGCGCCTCGCGGCAACCGGTGCTCGGCATCCTGGGCGGCGGCCAGCTGGCGCGCATGCTGGCGCTGGCGGCCGCGCCGCTGGGCGTGAATGCCCTGGTGGTGGACAGTGCCGCCGACGCCTGCGCCGGCCAGGTGGCGCCGCTGGTCAAGGCCGACTGGACCGACTACGCCGCGCTGGAAGATTTCGCGCGCAAGGTCGACGTGGTCACCTTCGATTTCGAGAACGTGCCGGCCGAGACCGCGCAGTGGCTGGCCGAGCGCGTGGCGGTGTTCCCGAACCCGCGGGCGCTGGCGGTGGCGCAGGACCGCCTCGCCGAGAAGACCCTGTTCCGCGAATGCGGGCTGGCGACGCCCGAGTTCATGGCGGTGGACGACCGCGCCGGCCTCGATCGCGCACTGGCCGTGGTGGGGGCGCCGGCGATCCTCAAGACGCGCCGGCTCGGCTACGACGGCAAGGGCCAGTTCCGCCTGAAGACGATGGCCGATGCCGATGCGGCCTGGGCCGCGCTGGGCGCGCAGGCCGCGAAGCACGGCCTGATCCTGGAAGCCTTCGTGCCGTTCCAGCGCGAGCTGTCGGTGCTGGCCGTGCGCGGCCGCGGCGGCGATTTCCGCACCTGGCCGCTGACCCGCAACTGGCACGTGGACGGCGTGTTGTCGATGAGCCTGGCGCCGGCGCCCGACATCGACACGTTGCAGCCGCGTGCCACCGAGTTGGCGCGTACGCTGGCCGAACGGCTGGACTATGTGGGCGTGTTCGCGCTGGAGCTGTTCGTGCAGGAGGGCGAATTGCTGGGCAACGAGATGGCGCCGCGCGTGCACAACTCCGGCCACTGGACCATCGAGGGCGCGCACACCAGCCAGTTCGAGAACCACGTGCGCGCCGTGCTCGGCCTGCCGCTGGGCGACACCGGCGCGCGCGGACTGTCGGCGATGTTCAACTGGATCGGCGAGCTGCCCGGCCCGGCGCCGGTGCTGCGCGGGGTCGATGCGCACTGGCACGACTACGGCAAGCCGGCGCGCGCCGGGCGCAAGGTGGGGCATGCCACGGTTTGCGCGCCGGATGCGGCGACGCTGGCACAGCGGCTGGAAGCGCTGGGCAAGGCGCTGGGTCGCGAAGCGCAGGTGGCGCCGACGGTGGAAGCGCTGCGCCGCGGGTGAGGTATGCGCCCATGGATGGGCGCACGCGAATCAGGCCCTGCGGGCCTGATTCGGCGGAGCTTGGCTCGCAACGCGAGCCAAGCGAGCCGGAAAAGGGCAGGAGCCCTTTTCCGGCATCAGGCAAGGCGCTCCTGCTCTCGATGCATGGATACGAAAAAGCCGCGGAGGACCGCGGCTTTTTCTTGCCTTGCGTTTGGAAGGCCAAAGCAAGAGCGTTCGTGCCTGATGGTCAAAAAAGGGGCTCCTGCCCCTTTTTTGACTCGCCTGATTCGCAGGGCGAATCAGGCTCCGCTTCGCGTGCGCCCGTCCATGGGCGCGAGGAGCGCGCGAGCGCGCTCCTCAGACCTGCATGGCCTTGGCGACTTCGGCCAGGTAATCTTCCTGCACCTTCTCGATGCCTTCGCCCACGGCCAGGCGCACCACGGCGGCGACGTCGGCGCCTTCCTTCTTCAGCGCGTCGCCCACGGTGACGTTGGTGTCCAGCACGTAGGGCTGGCCGACCAGGGTGACCTCGGAGACGATCTTGTTGATCTTGCCCGCGACGATCTTCTCCAGGATCTCGGCCGGCTTGGCCTTTTCCTTGTCCGACATCGCGGCCAGCGCGATGTCCTTTTCCTTGGCGATGAAGTCGGCGGGGACGTCCTCGGCCTTCACGTAGGGCGGGTTCATCGCTGCCACGTGCATCGCGATGCCCTTGGCCAGCTCCTCGGAGCCGCCCTTGATCGCCACCAGCACGCCGATGCGGCCGCCGTGGATGTAGCTGCCGATGGTGCCGTCGCTCTCGACGAGGGCCAGGCGGCGCACTTCGATCTTCTCGCCGATGGTGGCGACCAGCGCCTTGGCGCCTTCCTCGACGCTGGCGACGCCCGGGTAGGCGGCGGCGTTCAGCGCGGCCACGTCGGTGGCGCCGGACTTCAGCGCGATCTCGGCGACCGCGTCGCTGAACTTCACGAAGTCGGGGTTCTTGGTGACGAAGTCGGTCTCGCAGTTGACCTCGACCAGCACGGCCTTGCCGCCGGCCTGGGCGGCGGCGATGCGACCTTCGGCGGCCACGCGGCCGGCCTTCTTGTCGGCCTTGGCGAGGCCGGATTTGCGCAGCCACTCCATCGCGACCTCGATGTCGCCGTTGTTCTCGACCAGCGCCTTCTTGCATTCCATCATGCCGGCGCCGGAACGCTCACGCAGTTCCTTGACCAGTTGGGCGGTGATATTGCTCATCGATATTCCTCGAATGCTTGTGGCGTCGTGGCGGTTCGCGCCCCGACGCCGGGATGGCTTGTCGTTGCGGTGGCGGTTGCCCGCCACCGTATCGGCTTACTTGGCGTCGCGCGGAGCGCGGCCTTCGCGGCCACCTTCACGGCGCGGCGCGCCATTGCCCTTGCGCGGGGCGGCATCGCGGCGCGGCGCGGACGGCTTGCGCTCGCTGCGCTCGGCCTTGGCGACCGGGTTGCCTTCCTCGTCCAGCTCGACGAACTCGTCGGCGTCGCCCTGGGCGGCGGCCGGCGCGGCGGCCTTGCCTTCCAGGATCGAGTCGGCGGCGGCGCGGGCGTACAGCTGGATCGCGCGGATCGCGTCGTCGTTGCCGGGGATCGCGTAGTCCACCAGCTCCGGGTTGTAGTTGGTGTCGACCACCGCCACCACCGGGATGCCCAGCTTGCGGGCTTCCTGCACGGCGATGTCCTCGTGGCCGATGTCGATCACGAACAGCGCGTCGGGCAGGCGGTTCATGTTCTTGATGCCGCCCAGCGAGTTCTCGAGCTTCTCGCGCTCGCGGCGGCGGGCCAGCACTTCGTGCTTGACCAGCTTGTCGAAGCTGCCGTCGGTCTCGGCGGCTTCCAGCTCCTTCAGGCGACCCACCGACTGCTTCACGGTGCGGAAGTTGGTGAGCATGCCGCCCAGCCAGCGCGCGGTGACGAAGGGCATGCCGGCGCGGGTGGCCTCGTCGATCAGCGCCTCGCGGGCGGAGCGCTTGGTGCCCACGAACAGGATGGTGCCGCGCTTCTGCGCCAGGCCCGACAGGAAGTTCATCGCGTCGGTGAACAGCGGCAGGGTCTTCTCGAGGTTGATGATGTGGATCTTGCCGCGGGCGCCGAAGATGTACGGGGCCATCTTCGGATTCCAGTAACGGGTCTGGTGACCGAAATGCACGCCGGCTTCGAGCATTTCGCGCATGGTGACTTGAGCCATGGTGTAACTCCTTGCATTGGGCCTTTTGGTGTGGCCCGGGGGTTGGGACCTCCACGCATCCCCGGCTTCGACCGCAGGGCCTCCTTTCAATGGCGGAGACGGCTGCGGCACCCCGAAGACGGTGCCGATGCGTGTGTGGCGTTGGTTTGGGCTTGTACCGCGGCGCGGTTACAATCCCGTTTCGCCTTGCGGTGCGCGCCTGTCGAACGAGTCGATGACGGTCTGCAAAACTGCGAGATTGTAGCCGGTACGCCGGCGCGGCGGCAAGTTGCCTGCGGATGCCGTATTGATCGGCGGGGTCGGCGTCGCCATCTGGATTCCCGACATGGCCATCACACTGAAATCCCCCCAGGACCTCGAAGGCATGCGCGTGGCCGGCCAGCTGGCCGCCGAAGTGCTGGCCATGCTCAAGGAACACGTCAGGCCCGGCGTCACCACCGAGGAACTGGACCGGCTGGCCTGGGAGCACATCGTCAACGTGCAGAAGGCGGTGCCGGCCAACGTGGGCTACCACGGTTTTCCGAAGACGCTGTGCACCTCGGTCAACCACGTGATCTGCCACGGCATCCCCAGCCCCGGCAAGGTGCTCAAGGACGGCGACATCGTCAACCTCGACGTCACCGTCATCAAGGACGGCTGGCACGGCGACACCAGCCGCATGTACTTCGTGGGCACGCCGTCGGTGCTGGCGAAGCGGCTGGTCGAGACCACCCATGAGGCGATGATGCGCGGCATCCGCGCGGTGCGCCCCGGCGCCACCCTGGGCGACGTGGGTCACGCGATCCAGCAGCATGCCGAGGCGGCCGGTTTCTCCGTGGTGCGCGAGTACTGCGGCCACGGCATCGGCAAGGTCTACCACGACGAACCGCAGGTGCTGCACTACGGCAAGCCCGGCACCGGCGTGGAACTGAGGGAAGGCATGACCTTCACCGTCGAGCCGATGATCAACGCCGGCAAGCCGCAGACCAAGCAGCTGCCCGACGGCTGGACCGTGGTCACCAAGGACCACTCGCTCTCCGCGCAGTGGGAGCACACCATCGCGGTGACCGCCGACGGCTTCGAGATCCTCACGCCCTGGCCGGATGCGTAGGAGCGCACCCTGTGCGCGAATGGCTCTGCTCTTTGATCAGAGCGAAAGCCAATCGCGCACAGGGTGCGCTCCTACGGGTGAGGCCGGCTGGCGTGGCAGACTGACGTTTCCTTCCTGCCGCACCGAATCCTGCTGATGAGCGTTGCGCTTCCTTCCCTGCCACGCCTGCCGCCGGTGGTGCCGCGCTCGGGCGTGTCGAGCGATGCAAGGCGCGCGTTGCGGCAGCTGCTGGACGACGTGGACCGCGCGCTGGCCAATGCGTTTCGCGATGGCGCCGACGTCAGCGCCTTGGCACGACGGCGCGGCGAGGCGGTGGCACGCATCGTGGTGCACGTGTGGACGGCCTGCCTCGGCGAGGTGACGGGCGCGGCGTTGTTCGCGGTGGGCGGCTTCGGCCGCGGCCTGCTGTTCCCGCATTCCGACGTGGACCTGCTGGTGCTGGCCGAGCGGCCCGAGCCGGCGCGCCTGCGCGCGCTGGAGCAGTGCTTCACCACGCTGTGGGACGTGGGCCTGAAGGTGGGGCATGCCGTGCGCGAGCCGGCGCAGTGCCGTGCGCTGGCCGCCGCGGACGCCAGCGTGTTCACCAGCCTGCTCGATGCGCGCCGGCTGGCCGGCGACGCGGCCATGGATGCTGCCTTGCGCGCCATCGTGGACGATCCGGCGCTGTGGCCGCCGCGCGACTACCTCGCCGCGCGCCTGGCCGAGCGCGATGCCCGGCACGCGCGTCACAACGACACCTCCAGCAACCTCGAACCCAACCTCAAGGATGGCCCCGGCGGGCTGCGCACGCTGGATTCGCTGCGCTGGCTGGGGCGCCGGCTGGCGCATGCCGGCGGCCTCGAGGCGATGCAGGACGCGGGCCTGCTCGACCCGGCCGAGCGCGCCAGCCTGTGCGAAGCCGAGACCACGCTGCGCCGCTACCGCTGGGCGCTGCATCTGGAGGCGGGCCGGCCGGAGGAGCGCCTGCTGTTCGACTACCAGCGCGCGCTGGCCGGCCGGCTGGGTTTCGAGGACGAGCACGAGAAGAATCTCGGCGTCGAGCAGTTCATGCAGGGCTATTACCGTGCGGCCAGCCAGGTGGAGCGGTTGGGCGTGCAGATCGCCGAGCGCTTCGTCGAACTGCTGGAACCGCCGGGCGAGGCGAGGCCCGTGGGCGAGGACTTCGTGCGCCATGGCACGCGGCTGTCGGCGCGCGACCCCGAGCTGTTCGTGCGGCGGCCGGCGGCGCTGGTGGAAGCCTTCATCGCGCGGCTGGACGAGCCGGGCCTGATCGGCTTCAGCGCCGACACCATGCGGCGCATCCACCAGGCTACCGCACAGCACGATGGCAAGCTGGCCGACGATCCCGACGTGCTGGCTGCCTTCCTGCGCCTGCTGCGGCGTGGCGCGCCGGCGGTGGACGCGCTGTGGCGGATGAACCGGCACGGCCTGCTTGCCGCGATCCTGCCCGCGTTCGGCCAGGTGTTCGGGCGCATGCAGTACGACCTGTTCCACGTCTACACGGTGGACGAACACACGCTGCGCGTGCTGCGCCAGATGGCACGCTTCGCCGATCCCGCGGCGCGCCGCGAATTTCCCGTCGCCTGCGACGTCTGGGCCAGCCTGGGCCAGCCTGAATTGATGCTGCTGGCCGGCATGTTCCACGACATCGCCAAGGGCCGCGGCGGCGATCATTCCGTGCTGGGCGAGGATGATGCGCGCGTGTTCTGCGCCAGGCTTGGCCTGCCTGCGGCCGATGGCGAGCGCGTGGCGTGGCTGGTGCGCTGGCATCTGCTGATGAGCACCACCGCACAGCGACAGGACATCACCGATCCCGATGTGGTGCGCCGCTTCGCCGACATCGTGGGTGACCGCGAGCGGCTGGGCCGGCTCTACCTGCTCACCGTGGCCGACATCATCGGCACCAGCCCGAAGCTGTGGAACGGCTGGAAGGACCGCTTGCTGGCCGACCTGTTCGCGGCGGCGAGGCAGGCGCTGCGCAGCGATACGCGACCCGGGCACGATGCCGCGGCGCGCATCGATGCCTGCCGTGCGCAGGCACTGATCCTGCTGCAGGACGAGGGTGTCGCCGCGGAAGCGGCCGAGCGCGCCTGGAGCGCGTTCCCCGCCTCCAGCTTCCTGCGCCATCGTCCCGAGCAGATCGCCTGGCAGACCGCGGCGATCGTGCGTGCCGACGGCGCGTGGCCGCTGGTCGCCGTGCATCCGCTGTCGGTACGCGGCAGCACCGAGCTGTTCGTCTGCACGCCCGATCGCGACGGCCTGTTCGCCAGCGTCACCGCGATGCTGGACCGGTTGCATTTCTCGGTGGTGGAGGCACGCATCCTCGGCTCTACCGCCGGCATGGCGATGGACACCTTCCTGCTGCTGGAGGCGGACGGCCAGCAGCCGGCCAGCGCGGTGCGTGCGGAGGAGCTGCGCCAGCGCATGCATCGCGCCCTGGCGCAGGGCGGCCAGATCCTGCCGCCGCGGCGCAACATGTCGCGCCAGCTGAAGCATTTCCAGATGCCGCCGCGCATCGACTTCCGCCAGGCCGACGGGCGCACCCGCATGGCGCTGGTGTGCAGCGATCGCCCCGGCCTGCTGGCGGCCGTGGCGCAGGTGCTGGTGGCCTGCGAGGTGCGCGTGCACGATGCCCGCATCGCCACCTTCGGCGAACGGGTGGAGGACTTCTTCCAGCTCAGCGACCGCCGTGATGCGCCGCTGGACGAGGCGTTGCAGGAGCGGCTGCGCCAGTCGCTGCTGGCGCGGCTGGAGCAGGGCGCCTAGCCGCATTCCGCGGTGTGTTCCTGCGTCCGGAAGGGGGCGTCAGTCTGCCGCGTCGCTGCCCCACAGGGCTTCCATGCTGACCTTGAGGCCCAGTGTCGACAGGTCCACCACTTCGGCGATGGCGTGCGTTTCCACATCTCCGCGCCGCCGGATCGGCGAGCGCAGGCGCAGGCCGTCGTGCGTGGTGAGCGAAGCCACGATCGGCTGGTGCCCGACGGGCCGACGCTGGACCACCACCGCGATCGAGCCGTTGCGCAGGCGCACGCCGCTGCCGGGCGGGTAGATGCCGAGCGTCTTGATGAATACCTGGGCCAGGTGCTCGTCCAGCGCCGCCCCCTCGTTGAGAAACAGCCAGCGCAGCGCCTGCGTGGGTTGCAGCGGCGGCCGGCAATCGCGAGCGGAGACGCGGGCGCAATAGACGTCGGCCAGGGCCAGCAGGCGTGCCGCCTGGCCGATCTCCGCACCGCGCTTGCCGCAGGGGTAGCCGCTGCCGTCGATGCGTTCGTGGTGGTCGTGCACGGCGTCGAGCCAGGTGGTGCTGGTGACGCCATGCCCGCGCAGGTGGCTCACGCCGAGCTGGCAGTGCGCACGCACTGCTGCGTGCTGCGCATCGGACAGCGGGCCTTCGCATGCGACCAGGGTGTCGTGCAGGTCGAACATGCCGATGTTCATGGTCAGCGCGGCGGAGACGATGCCCGCCAGCTCGCCGGCATCGAACGCCAGTGCGGCGCCGGCGAGCTGGCAGGCGATCGCTGCATTCACTGCGTGGCGGCTGCTGTAGGGGCCGGCGGTGCACAGCAGCATGCTGGCCAGTGCCACGTCGGGGTTGACCCGGCAGGCCTCGCACACGTGTTCGGCGATGCCCGCCAGCGTGCCCGGGAAATCGACCGGCGCCGGATCGGCCAGCAGGGCCTGCAATTCCCGCCGCGCGCCCAGCAGCCGCGCCAGCGGCGATGGCACCGGCACTGGCGTCAGGGGCGGCAAGGGACCACGGCATTCCTCCTCGGAGCCGTAGAACAGTCCGTGCTGCAGCAGCGTTTCCCGTTGCGCCTCGCTGCCGATCACCTGGCCCAGGCATAGCAGCAGGTTGCCCCTGGCATCGTAGGCGTTGAAGCGCATGGGGCGGCCGACGGTCAGCTCGGTCGTGTCGATCGGACGCCGTGGCATCGCTCCCCCTCTTGTGGTTCCCGTCCGTTCGCCGGGTGTGTGGCCCGGCGGCGCCGGACGCGGCCGGGGCTGACCCGTGCGTGCGACCCGGCGGCGATGTTCTGGCAGCCGTCCACTCAGGCCTCCATGGTTTCGGAGCAGGCCCACGAGGCCCGCACGGGCAGCCGCCCCGGTTCAGGCATGCGGGCGAGTGCCTCGCGCAGTAGATCGACCACATTGCCTGCCAGTGGCGATGCCATCGGCGCCACGCCTGCCCAGGCGTTGCGGCCCTGCCGCTTGGCCGCGTACAGGCATTCGTCGGCGATGTTCACCACCTGCTCCCAGTGGAGCCGATCCGGTTCGCTGGCGAAGAACGGATAGCTGGCGAAACCGATCGAGCAGGTGAGGTGCAGGTGCTGGCCGTTGTCGAGGTCGAAGCGGTGGCTTTCCACCGCGGCGCGGATGCGCTCCGCGAACTGCGGGCCGGCGTCCGACGGGGCGAACCGGGCCACGATCAGGAACTCCTCTCCACCCCGGCGCACGGGGGTGTCGGACTCGCGCGCGACCGACAGCAGCACGTCGCGGAACTGCAGCAGCACACGGTCGCCGGCGGCATGGCCGTGGGCGTCGTTGATCTCCTTGAAGTGGTCGATGTCCACCATCAGGAACAACAGGGGCGCTTGCGATGGATGGCCGGGGGCGTGTGCCGCCGTGTCGAGGCTATACCGGCGCGCAATGGCCAGGTCGTGTTCGATGTGGTCGTTGAGGTAACGCCGGTTCTTCAGGCCGGTGAGCGGGTCGGTGATGATCTGCTGGGCAAGTGCCCCGTTGGCCTGCTGCAGTGCCTGGTTGGCGCGAGCCAGCTCGGCGGTACGCTGCGCCACCAGCGTGGCCAGTGCCCGGTTGCGCCGGCTCAGCGTGGCCGAGCGCCAGCGCAGGAACAGGCCCAGCGCAAGCACGCCCGAAACGACCCAGAGCAGCCAGGCCCAGACCGTGCGGTACCACGGCGGCAGGACGCGGAAGCCGAACGTGGCCTCCCCGCCTTCGTGTCCATACACGTCGAGTGCGCGCACCCGGAAACGGTAATTGCCCTCGGGAAGGTTGGTGTAGTCGCGGTAGGTGTCGCCGCTCCAGCGCGACCAGCCGCGATCGATGCCCTGCAGCAGCACCTGGAAGCGGTTGGCCGCGAAATTGTCGTAACTCGGTGCGGCGAACTCGAAACGCAGCGCATTCTGGGTGTAGGGAATCCGCAGCTTGCTTCCCGGCGGGGCGCCGGCGAACAGCACCTGGCCGTCGTGCGCGATCACCTCGCGCAGCAACGCGTGGAACTGCGCATCCCGTGGCACGGCGTGCATGGGGCGGTAGCGGAACAGGCCCTTGTCGCTGCCTATCCACATGGTGCCATCGGCATCGTCCTGGAATGTGGACGCGCCGATTCCGGCGATCGGCTGCAGCGGCGTGACCTCCCAGCGCCAGCCGGCGCCGCTGCGGGTGGCGCGGCCGGTTTCCTTGGTCCCATAGGCTCCGGCGGCGTACATCCAGATCTCGCCGCGCTGATCCTGGTACAGGGCGTCCACTTGCCTCGGGCCGCCGGGGAACAGTCCGGTGAACGCGGGGTCCGGGACGAAGTGTCCGGCCGCGCCATCGAACCGGTAGATGCCCTGGCTGGTGATGAAACGCGTCTTGCCGCCGATCATGACGACCTGGCTCTGTCCATCCGGCAGGCCGGCGTCGAGATGATCGACCCGGACGACAGCCTTTGCATCGCGCGGCCCCTGCCAGTCCGGCGGCAGGCTCAGACGGATCACGCCACGGGTCCACAGGCTCAGCCACAGGCGGCCCTCGGCGTCCTGCTTGATGGAGCGCACCTCTTCCTGGACGCCGGCGATGCGGCCCTCGTCGATCCAGTGGCCGTTCTCCCGGCGCAGCGTGCCGATGCCGTCCTGGTAGCCCACGAATACGCGCGCGGGGTCCCGGGTGGAACGGAGCAGGGAATCGGCCGACACCGAGTGCGTGCCGCGCCGGGTATCGAGCAGTTGCCGCGGTTCGCCGCCGGCGATGGCGAACACGCCCTCGTTGCTGGCGACGAGCAGTTGGTCGTCGACCGGGGCGAAGCTCCAGGTCTGCCCTGGCACCTGCGGGATCTGTTCGAAGCGGGCGTTGCTGCCGCCCACCAGGCGGAACAGGCCCTCGGTGGTGCCCGCGTAGAGGATGCCCGCATGACGCTGCACGGCCAGCACCGAGCCCTGCAGTCCGCTGCGTTCGCCGAAGTGCGTCAGTGGCGAGTCGACATTGATGCGCGAGACGCCGTTGCCGGTGGCGACCCAGAGGCCATGCTGGCGATCCTGGAACAGCGCCAGCATCACGTTGGTGGACAGGCCGCTGGCGCGCGTCAGGGAACGCAGCAGATGGCCCTGTGCATCGAGCAGGAACAAGCCGCCGCGCAGCGTGGCCACGGCGAGCCGACCATCGGCCAGCCAGATCGCGCCGTACAGCGCGCCTTGCCGGATCGCTGCGTCGGCCGCGGTGGGCCAGGGCCGAAACGTGTCGCCATGGCGGATGAACCAGCCCTGCGTGCGCGTACCCACCAGCAGGTCGCCAGGCCGCGCGGCTGGCCCGTGCCGGGGCAGCAGCGCATAGATCTTCTCGGTGGCGAACCGTTCGCTGCCCGGAACCAGGTCAAGCCGGTCGTCGACCAGTTGCATCAGGCCCCGGCCCACTTCGCGCACATACAGCGAGCCGTCGACCAGGAAACTGGTGTGGAAGGACGTTTGCGGCTTCCACACGTCCATCGCGCCGTTGCGGTAGCGGAACAGCTGCGTCGTGGTGGCGAAGAACACGCCATCGGCAGTGGCATGAATGGCCCACACGTCGGCGAAATGGCGTTCGGCGGGCGGGATCCGGTCCAGCAGCGAGACGAAGACCAGCTGGCCGGAAGCATCCGGCTCGAGATAGCCCAGGTTGCCCACCGTACCCACGTAAATGCGACCGTCGGCACCCAGCGCCAGCGAACGCACTGCCGCGTGCTCGGGCACCGGAATGCGTCGCCAGCGCGAGCCGTCGAAGCTCAACACGCCGTCCTCGACGTTGCCCACATAGATCACGCCCTGCCGATCCTGCGCCACCGACCAGTTCTGCGTCGCGCCGCTGTATTCGCCGGGATCGAAATTGCGGATGAAGGGCAGGCCCGCCTCGTTCGGTGCCGCCGCTGCGGTGGCCGACGCGGGCATGGCCAGGGCCAGCCCGGCCACCAGCCAGCACACGGCAAGCGCCAGCACATGGACCGGGCGCTGGCGGCGTTTCATCTGCTTGTCTACGGCGGCGGCCCTCTCACCCATCTCACTCCCTGGACGGCAGGTCATGGCGGGATGTCCTGTCGGCCGGCAAGAAAGAGTCTTGCCGCAGCCGGTATCGGCCATGGAATGCAAAGCTTGAGCAGGGCGGAGCGATGACCCGGCGGCACGTTTCGGCATGCCGGCACGGAGATGTGCCGAAAGGAAACGGGAACCTGTTCGTTGTCTCCCCGGCGTGGCTACGGGGAGACGGTGAACGGGCCCGGATGCCTCTGATGCCGGCTGGGCCGCTTTTCGTCGGCGGCGCGATCTGATTAAATGATATCTATTCTCATTTGCTGGATTTTTCCATGTCATTGGCTCATCGCTTCCTCAAGGGCTGCCGCCTGGTGCATCTCTATCTCGGCGTGTTCAGCGCACCGGCCCTGCTGTTTTTCGCGGTCACCGGAGGGTTGCAGACCTTCAGCCTGCATGAGACGACGCGCGGCAGCAGCTATGCGCCGCCCAAGTGGCTGGCGGTGGCGGCACAGCTGCACAAGAAGCAGACCATGGACGTGCCGTCGCACAAATTGCGCCCCCCTGCGAACCCGGCGACGGAGCGAGCCGTCGATGCGGTGCCTGCGGCGGCGATGCGCCCGGCCGTCGACGCGGCCAGGCCGAAGGGCAGGAATCCGCTGCCACTGAAGGTCTTCACTGCGCTCATCGCGTTGTCGCTGGCCTTGTCGACTCTTACCGGTCTGTACATGGCCTGGCGGTACTCGCGCCATGCGGGGCGCATCGTCGCCGTCTTCCTTGCCGGCATCGCCGTGCCGATCCTGCTCGCGCTGGCCTGACCTGCCCCCGGTGACCCGTGATGCCGGTGCGCCGTGTGCAACCGGTGGCGGCGGTTTGCAACGCCAGGCGGTTTCCCCGCACGGCCCGGGCGGGCACAATGGCGGTGCTCCCCACGACTGATTTGGACGTCCATTCGCCATGCAAAGCATCGAATCCCTGATCGACGACGCCTTCGAGCGCCGCAACGAGCTGACCCAGGCCGAGGTCGAGACCCACCTGCGCCCCGCGCTGGGCCAGGTGCTCGACCTGCTCGAATCCGGCGAGCGCCGCGTGGCCGAGCCGGACGGGCAGGGCGGCTGGCAGGTCAACCAGTGGCTGAAGAAGGCGGTGCTGCTGTACTTCCGCATCAATGGCAACCGCGTGGTCGACGGCGGCCCGGCGCTGGCCTTCGACAAGGTGCCGCTGCGCTTTGCCCCCGGCAACGATGCGGAACTGCAGGACCTCGGTGCGCGCGTGGTGCCCGGCGCACTGGTGCGCCGCGGCGCGCACATCGCGAAGGACGCGGTGCTGATGCCCAGCTACGTGAACATCGGCGCGTACGTCGGCGCGGGAACGATGGTGGACACCTGGGCCACGGTGGGCTCCTGCGCACAGATCGGCGCGGGCGTGCACCTCTCCGGCGGCGTCGGCATCGGCGGCGTGCTGGAACCGCTGCAGGCCAATCCCACCATCATCGAGGACCACTGTTTCATCGGCGCGCGTTCGGAAGTGGTCGAGGGCGTGGTGGTGGAGAAGGGCAGCGTGATCGGCATGGGCGTATTCCTCGGCCAGTCCACGCGCATCTACAACCGCGCCACCGGCGAAATCAGCTATGGTCGCGTGCCGGCCGGCAGCGTGGTGGTGGCCGGCAACCTGCCCGCGAAGGACGGCTCGCACAGCCTGTACGCTGCGATCATCGTGAAGCAGGTGGACGAGAAGACGCGCGGCAAGACTTCGATCAACGAATTGCTGCGAGCCTGGTAGGAGCCCACCCTGTGGGCGATCCATCCTGCCGCAACCTCCATCGCGCACAGGGTGCGCTCCTACGGAAAATTTCATGACCATGGCGACCCTCTACGGCCTCCCCACCTGCGACACCTGCCGCAAGGCGCGCAACTGGCTGGACCGCTTCGAGGTGCCGTACACGTTCGTGGACTACCGCGCCAGCCCGGTGCCGGCGGCCACGCTGAAGGCGTGGGCGCAGCAGCTCGGCGGCTGGGAGGCGCTGATCAACAAGTCCTCCACCACCTGGCGCAACCTGCTGCCGCAGCGCAAGAACCCCGGCACCGATCCGGAGTGGACGCTGCTGCTGAAGGAATACCCGGCGCTGATCCGTCGCCCGGTGGTGCTGCAGGAGGACGGCAGCGTCAGCGTGGGCTTCAGCGACAACGGCTTCAAGAAGCTGTTCGGTCGCTGACGGATGATCGTGCGTCTGTGCAAGGTCGCGGTGCTGGCGGCGATCGCGTTGTGGATCGCGCTGGTCGCCTTCGGCAACCTCGGCGACTACGGCAGCAACTGGCCGTTCGTGCAGCACGTGCTGGCGATGGACACGGTCTTCCCCGGCGCGCACATCCGCTACCGCGCCATCCATTCGCCGCTGCTGCAGCATGCTGCGTACGCCCTGATCATCGCGGTCGAGGTGCTGGCTGCCGTGCTGTGCTGGTTGGGGGTGTGGAAGCTGTGGCATGCACGGCGAGGCACGGCCGCGGCGTTCCGGCGCGCCAAGCGCGTCGCCGTGCTGGGTCTGGTCACCGGCGTGCTGCTGTGGCTGGGCGGCTTCGTGGCGATCGGCGGCGAGTGGTTCGGCATGTGGATGTCCAGCCAGTGGAACGGCATCGAAAGCGCATTCCGCTTCGCCATCGTGCTGCTGGCGATGCTGGTATGGCTGGGCCAGCACGACGACGAACTGGACGGCTGAGGCCATGGGCGACCACCGCGCTCGCCGTTACCGCATCAACCTGCGCATCGAGCGCGACAACGCCGCGCTGTACGCGCGGTTGGCCGAACTCGCCACTGATCCGCGGCTGGCGCACGCGTACCGGCGCATCGCCGAGGGCGAGCGGAGCAACGCCGCGTTCTGGGAGTCGCGCCTGCGCGGGCAGGGTGCGGCGGTGCCGCCGCCGCGCACCGGCCTGCGCGTACGCGCGCTGGGCTGGTTCGCGCGGGCCTTCGGCACCGAATTCGTGATGCCCACCGTGGTGCGGCTGGAACACGCCGACCACGATGCGACGCCGGTGGACCGCAGCGGCCATCGCGACCATTTCCTGCCGCCGCATGCGCGCGTCGCGCGCGGCCACAGCCATCGCGCGCAGAGCGGCAACACGCTGCGCGCCGCCGTGCTGGGCGCCAACGACGGCCTGGTCTCCAATGTCAGCCTGGTGATGGGCATGGCCGGCGCCGCCGCCAGCGACCGCGCCGTGCTGCTGGCCGGCCTGGCCGGCCTGGTCGCCGGCGCCTGTTCGATGGCGCTGGGCGAGTGGCTCAGCGTGAACAGCTCGCGCGAGTTTTACCAGGCGCAGATCACCGAGCGCGCGGAGCGCCTTGCGGTGGCGCCGGAGGACGGCGTGAGCCACATCGCCGGCATCTATCGCGAGAAAGGGCTGGGCCGCGCCGAGGCCGAACACCTGGCCGAACACCTCACCGGGACGCCACGCGCCGCGCTGGATACCGTGGTGCGCGAGGACCTTGGCGTCGATCCCTCCGAGCTGGGCGGCTCGGCGTGGAGCGCGGCGCTGTCCTCGTTCTGCCTGTTCGCGTTCGGCGCCGCGTTTCCGGTGGCGCCATACCTGTTCCTGCATGGACATGCCGCGCTGCTCGGCAGCGCCGTCGCCGCCGCGGCGGGACTGGCGCTGATCGGCACCGGTACCTCGCTGTTCACCGGGCGCGGCATGCTGTTCTCGATCACGCGGCAGTTCGCGATCACCGTGGCCGCGGCGGCGATCACCTACGGTGTGGGGCATCTGCTCGGCGCGGTGATCGCCGGCTGAGCGGCAGCGCGCTGCTATGCTGCGGCATCGCCTTGCCGCCGATCCGCCACCATGTCCGATGTGCTCGATCTTGCCTGCGAACTGATCCGTCGCCGTTCGGTGACGCCGGACGACGCAGGTTGTCAGGCACTGCTGGCCGAACGGCTGCGGCGCGCGGGTTTCCGCATCGAGCATCTGCGTCACGGCGAGGTGGACAACCTCTGGGCTGTGCACGGCGACGGCGTGCCCACCCTGGCTTTCCTCGGCCATACCGACGTGGTGCCCAGCGGTCCGGAAGCCGTCTGGCACAGTCCGCCATTCGAGCCGGTCGTTCGCCTTTGCGATCATCCTGATCGCGAGAATCAAAAAGCGGCCATCCATGACCGCACTCTTCATCTATACGGTCGCGGCGCCGCCGACATGAAGGGTGCGGTGGCGGCGATGGCAGTGGCGCTGGAACGTTTCGTGGCGGCGCATCCACGGCACGACGGCCGTGTGGCGCTGCTGCTCACCAGCGACGAGGAAGGCCCGGCCAACCTCGACGGCGTGCGCAAGGTGGCCGAAGGTTTCCGCGCACGCGGCGAGCGCATCGACTGGTGCGTGGTGGGCGAGCCCTCGGCGAAGGCCACGCTGGGCGACCTGATCCGCGTGGGGCGTCGCGGTTCCCTCTCCGGCACGCTCGTCGTGCGCGGCGTGCAAGGACACGTGGCCTATCCGGAGAAGGCGCTGAACCCGATCCACGCCTTCGCGCCCGCGCTGGCCGCGCTGGCCGCCGAGCGCTGGGACGAAGGCAATGCGGATTTCCCGCCCACCTCGTTCCAGGTTTCCAACCTCAATGCGGGCACCGGCGCCAACAACGTGATCCCGGGCGAGCTCACCGCGCTGATCAATTTCCGCTACTGCACCGCCAGCCGCGCCGAAGACCTGCGTGCGCGTACCGAGGCGATCCTGCGCCGGCACGGACTGGATTTCGTGCTGGAGTGGAACCTGTCCGGCGAACCCTTCCTCACGCCGCCGGGCGGCAGGTTGCGCGACGCGGTGGTGGGCGTGTGCCGCGATCTGCGCGGCATGGAGCCGGAGCAGAGCACCGGTGGCGGCACCTCGGATGGCCGCTTCATCGCGCCGCTGGGCGCCGAGGTGGTGGAGCTGGGGCCGGTCAACGCCACCATCCACAAGGTGGACGAATGCGTGGACGTGGCCGAACTCGAACGCCTGCCGGCCCTGTACGAGGCGATCTGCGAGCGTCTGCTCGCAAGCTGACGCAACGGAGGTGACGCATGGCCGATGCCGCTCCAGCTCAGCAAGCGCAAAACGTCGCCGCGCAGCGGCGCGCGTTGATGACCGGTGTGCTGGTCGCGCTGCCGCTGGCGTTGGCCGCGTGGGGTGCGCTGTACGCATGGCTGCCGCCGCTGGCGGGCATGGATTCGATGGGGAATCGGCTGGCGTTCGCGCTCAAGTGCTGTTGCGTCGCAGTGCTGCTGTGCCTGTTCATGGGCATCGAGGCGGTGGCGCACCAGCGCCTCGGTTCCGCGGCGATCGATCCACTGCAGGGCGCCGAGTCGCCGCGCCTGGAGGTGGATCTTCGCTGCCTGCAGAACACGCTGGAACAACTGCTGTTGTTCGTCCCGGGCCTGCTGGGGCTGGCGCTGTATTGCGCCGATGGCCGGGCGATGCGCGCGGTGGCCGCCACCACGGTGGTGTGGATCGTGGCGCGCTACGTGTTCTGGATCGGCTATCACAAGGCGCCGCGCTACCGTGCGCCTGGCCTGGTCGGCATGCTGCAGAGCGCGCTGGTGCTGCTGTATGTATGCGGCCGTTTCGGCCACGAACTGGCCGGGTTGCCGGGCACGCTGATACTGCTGGCGCTGTGCGCCGCGATCGAGGCGCGGCTGGTCTGGCTCGCCCGCTGAGTCGGCGGCACCGCTGCGGGCGCGGAAAATCCGGAAATCACGTGTCTTGATGGAGGCAAACCATGCGTATCGAATTCCACGGCGCGGCAGGCGGCGAGGTCACCGGCTCCTGCCACCTCATCGAGGCGGCGGGCAAGCGCATCCTGCTCGACTGCGGCATGGTGCAGGGCGGCCGCGACGCGGACGCGCGCAACAACGAGCCGTTCGCGTTCGATCCCGCTTCCATCGATGCGCTGGTGGTCAGCCACGCGCACATCGACCACATCGGCCGCGTGCCGTTGCTGGTCAAGCGCGGCTTCAAGGGGCCGGTCTACGCGCAGGCGGCCACCTGCGACCTGTTTCCCATCATGTTGCTGGACGCCGCCTCGCTGTCCGAGCACAACGCCGAGCGCGAGAACCGCGGGCACGCGCCGGGTGAGCCGGACATCGCGCCGCTCTACACCGCTGCCGACGTCACCGCCGCGCAACGGCAATTGCGCCCGCTGGCCTACGAGGCGGACACGGAAATCCTGCCCGGCGTGACCGTGCGCCTGCACGAGGCCGGGCACATCCTTGGCTCGGCGATGATCGAGCTGCGCGCGGACGGCCGTTCGATGCTGTTCACCGGCGACGTCGGCATGCGCGGCACGCCCATCCTGCGCGACCCGGCATCGCCGCCGCGCACCGACCTGATCCTGATGGAATCCACCTACGGCGACCGCAACCACAAGGACCGCGCCGCCACCGTGGCCGAGCTGGGGCAGATCCTCGCCGCGGCACGTGCGGACGGCGGCAACGTGGTGATCCCGGCGTTCGCGGTGGGACGCAGCCAGGAGCTGCTGTACTGGTTCGCCGAACACTTCGAGGACTGGAACCTCGCGAAGTGGACGATCTTCCTCGACAGCCCGATGGCGGCCAAGGTGACGGCGGTCTACGACCACCACGAGGAACTGTTCGACGCCGATGCCGTGAAGGTCTGGCAAGGCCGCATCAAGCCGTTCAAGCTGCCGAACCTGCGCGTCAATGCGGGCGTGGACGACAGCAAGGCGATCAACCGCATCCACGGCGGCGCCATCATCATCGCCGGCTCCGGCATGGCCAACGGCGGGCGCGTGCGCCATCACCTGGCGAACAATCTCGGCAATGCGCACAACCACGTGATCTTCGTGGGCTACCAGGCCGCCGGCACGCTGGGGCGCCTGCTGGTCAACGGCGTGCCGCACGTGCACCTGTTCGGCAACGACATCACGGTACGTGCGCGGATCCACACCGTGGGCGGCCTGTCCGCCCACGCCGACCAGCAGGGGCTGCTCGACTGGTACGGCGGCAGTCCCAACCACCCGCCTGTGGCGCTGGCGCATGGCGAGAATCCGGCGCGGGAAGCTCTGGCGGCGGTGCTGAAGCAACGCTACGGTGTCGCCGTGACCCTGTCGCAACCCGGCATGCAGATTGAGGTCTGAGCGTTTCAGCGTGTGCTTTCGCGCCGCGCGTAATCGGCCGGCGCGCAGCCGACCAGGCGGCGGAAGTCGCGGATGAAATGGGCCTGATCGTAGTAGCCGAGCGCCAGCGCCAGCTCGGCCCAGGCCAGTTCGCGACCCGCCTGCAGCTGCGCCACCGCCTCGTGCAGGCGATAGCGTGCGATCACCCACTTCGGGCTGGCGCCCACGTAGTCGCGGAACAGCCGCTGCAGCGCGCGCAGGCCCATGCCCGCGCGCTCGGCCAGTTGTTCGGCGCGCAGCAGCTCGCGATCGCTCGCCGCTTGCGCGACCAGTGCGCGCGCCCGGGCCGCGAGCGGGTCATGCGGCGGAACCCCTGCCAGCAGCAATGGTTCGACCAGCGCCACCATCGCGGCGATGTCCGGGCAGGCCGGCATGGCGGGTACGATCGTGTCGATGCCGGCACCGAGCACTTCGCGCGCCGGTCGCGAGCGGTTCGCCAGCGCCGCCACCGGGCCCCGCAGGAAGGCATGGAATCCGCCGGTCGCGAACTTCACCCCGAACACGGTTTCGCGACCCTCCAGCACGCGGCGATAACGGCCGTCGTGCACACCCCACACGCGTGCCTCGCCACGCTCGATCACCAGGTGCACGTTCGGATGCGGCAGCGTTTCCTGCAGCTGCGGCGGGCGGCCGCGCAGATCCCAGCGCACGCACCAGTAATGCTCGACGCAGGTGGCCAGCGCCGGCACGGGCGCCTCCCGCGCGTGCTCGAACACGCCGTCGCCCAGGTTCGCGCGCAACACGCCGCGTGGCGCGCCGGTGGCGGCTGGCAGAGGGTGTCGCGTTTTTCCAATCATCGGGAAACCGGTGGTGCTGGAATGCGCAGGCGGCGATCATCGCAGAGGTGGCACCATGGCACGACCGTGCCCATCCACGAGGAGACACATCCATGCAAGCCAGCGGCACGTTCACGGTGAAACTGGAACCGCAGTCGCCCGCCCACGCCGACAGCGGCCTGGGCCGCATGAGCCTGGACAAGCAGTTCAGCGGCGACCTCGAGGCGCACAGTCTTGGCGAGATGCTGGCCTACCGCAGCGCGGTGGACGGCTCGGCCGGCTACGTGGCGATGGAGCGCGTGGTCGGCGCGCTGCACGGCTGGCGCGGCGCGTTCGTGCTGCAGCACTCGGGCACGATGGATCGCGGCGCATCCGCGCTGGTGGTGAGTGTGGTGCCGGATTCGGGCACGGAGGAGCTCGCCGGGCTCACCGGCACGCTGGCGATCCACATCGATGCGCAGGGCGGACACTCGTACTCGTTCGAGTATTCGCTGGGCTGACGCCGGCGACGCGGCGATCCGGCGTCGGCATGTAACGTCCCGCGCTCCTGCGGCGAAAGGACAGGGCGATTCCCATCCTGTTTCCATCCAACGGAGGCCACGCCCGTGCAAACCCACCATCCCCGCCGCGGGAAGTTCCTGCTTGCCGCCCTGTTTTCCGCGACCGCCGCGACGGCCCTCGCCGCCGCGGCGACGGAGCGGCCAGTCCATGTCCGCGGCACGATCACCCAGGTGGGTGCCAGCGGCTTCACTGTGCAGACCGGCGACGGTCCGCGCACGATCGCCATCACCGGCGGCACGCGCATTGCCGGCGTGGTTCCGGCCACGCTCGGCGGGATCGAGCCCGGGTCGTTCATCGGTTCGGCCAACGTGCCGGAGGGCGGAACCGCACGCGCGCTGGAGGTGGTGGTGTTTCCGCCAGCGATGAAGGGAACGGGGCTGGGGGATTACCCCTGGGACCTGCCGGCCGGTGGAAGCCGGGTGCCGACCGCGATGACCAACGGCAGCGTCACGCAGGTGAGCCGTGGACCTGCCATGCCGTCGGCGATGACGAACGGTACGGTAAAGGCCGTGGCCGGTCACGGGGATGTCCGGCTGGTGGTCGACTACGGCAAGGGCGAAAAGACGATCGAGGTGCCGGCGGGTACGCCGGTGGTGACGTTCAAGCCGGCTGACCGGCGCGCCCTCGTCGCGGGGGCGCATGTCTTCGTGGCGGGCAAGCCGGGCGGTACGGTGATGGCCGAGGTGGTGGCCGTCGGCCTCGATGGCACCGTGCCGCCGATGTGATGCCGCCGGGCCGGCGCGGCGATCTTACGGTGCCACCGGTTCCAGCATGAGCGTGTGCTGCGCGGGGCCGGGCAGCAGCGGGGTGGGGCGGCCGTGCACCCAGTCCTCGTGGCCGGCGCCGTACCAGGGCGACAGCGGGTTGTCGCTCTGGCCGCCGGGCATTTCCAGGATGCCTTGCGCCTCGTGGCCGGGTGACACGGCCAGGCGTTCGGAGGCGCCGAAAGCGGGGTGCGCCACGCGCGGCATGTTGTCGTCGCCGGGCAGCTCATCGTCCGGCATGTCGAGGAAGTGCTTCACGAAGCCGGGCAGTGCGCGAGACAGTGGATGCTCGATCTCGGCGTGGTTGATCTCGCCCCAGCTGCGCGCGGCCAGTCCACCGGGTTGCCGCCCCAGCGTGTCGCTCACCCGGCGCGCGGCATCGAGAACCAGCGCCTGCCAGTTGGCGTATTCCGGATCGAGCAGGTTCCCCGGCTGGCGCTGTACCAGCATCCATACCGCGGCCTCCGGGTCGCCGAGGCCGGGCCAGGCGAAGTCCGGATATTTGGCCTTGACGCGGCTGGCGAACGGCGCCAGCACCGCGTCGTGCACCTCGCTGCGGAACGCGCGCACCAGACGGTAATCCACGCTGTCGGGATCGGCGCGGTTGCGCCAGCCGGCGGTGAGTTCGCGCAGCTGGCGCAGCGCCGGGTCACGCGTGCCGGCCAGGGTGTCCTGCAGCAGGCGCTGCCAGCGAGTGAGGAAGACCGCGCGATCGTCGAGCTGGATGTCGAGCAGGTTGCCGGGCGTGAAATCCGCGTGGGCGAACAGGTCGTCGCGGATCTGCCGCGCCCGTGCGCCGAGGTCGTGGCCGCCGCCGCCGAGCAGGGCCAGGGCAGCACCGCCCACGGTGCGATTGTTCGCCGTCCACAGCCGGCCGTCGGCAGGGTCGAGCAGGCGTGGGTACTGCGCAGGCGCCACCCAGCCGGTCCAGCCGCTGCCGGGCTGCGACCAGTCGGCGGGCAGCAGCGGGTCCTGGCCGTTGCGCAACGGGATGCCGTTGCCGGCGATGGTCCAGCCGATATGGCCGGCACTGTCGGCTACCAGGATGTTCTGTGGCGGCATGCCGAACGTGGGTGCGAGATCCAGCGCGGCCGCTGCGCTGGCGGCGTGTTCCAGCTGTATCAGGTCGAGGTTGTAGGCGCGCGGCTGCTGGGCGATCCAGGCCAGCGCCAGCGGCGTACCGTCGGTGTCCTTCGCCATGATCGGGCCCCAGCGCGTGTCCTCCACCTGCAACGTGCGCGGCGCGGCGCCCCTCACGCGGATGATCTCCTCGTGCGTCTGCAGCAGCGCCCAGCCGTCGGGCACCTTGTAACGCGAGGGATCATGCGGATCGCGCCGCACGCGCACCCAGTCCATCCAGTCGCCGTAGCTGTTGGTGAAACCCCAGGCGACCTGGCCGTTGGAGCCCACGACCATCGCCGGCGTGCCGGGCAGGCTCACCCCGACCACATCGCGCTCGCCGTGCGGGGCGGTCGGGTCGGGATAGCGCAGGCGGGTGCGGAACCAGATGTCGGGCACGCGCAGCGCCAGGTGCATGTCGTTCGCCAGCATCGCCGCGCCCGTGCCGGTGAGTGCGCCGGCCACGGCGAAGCTGTTGCTGCCGGGACGACGCGCGTCGTGGCTGGGCGCGAGCACGGCTGCGAGGTCGGCGACCGGCTTCGTCGCGGGCAGGGTGCGCAGGTCGAAGGTGCCGGCATCGGGCGGCACCGGCTGCGGCGACAGCGGGCCTTGGAGCGGCGCCTCCCATTCGGGATCGGGCGCGAGCAGGAAATCCACCAGCGGGCCGGGCAGCGCCGCGCGCATTTCGGCGATGCGCAGCTCGCGCGTGTTGCGGCCGTCGTGGTTGAGGTCGAGGTACATCGCCGCGACCACCAGCAGCGTATCCTCCGAACGCCACGGCCTGGGCTTCGTGCGCAGCAGCAGATATTCCCAGGGCCGCACGCGCAGTGCGGCGAGGCCGGCGTTGACGCCGTCGCGGTAACGGTCGAGTTCCTGCCGCTGGGCCGGCGGCAGCTGCGCATAGGCCGCCTCGGCCACTGCGCGCAGGCGGTGGCGGCGATGGTCGAGATCGGTAGCCAGGGCCGCCGGGCCGAACAGTCCGGCCAGCTCGCCCGCGGCGACGCGGCGTGTCAGGTCCATCTCGAAGTAGCGCTCCTGCGCGTGCACGTAGCCCAGTGCGAAGTTGAGATCGCCGCGGCTCTTGCCGGTGAGCGTGACCGTGCCCAGCGCGTCGCGCTGGATCTCGACCGGTGCATGCACGCCGCCCGTCGCCACGTGGCCGTCCAGCCGGGCGCGGCTGCCTGCGAGCAGGTACCAGCCGGTGCCGGATGCGCCCAGCAGCAGGATGGCCACCAGGAGCAGCAGGATGCGCCACCAGCGAAAGCGGCGCACCCTCATTGCGGCACGAACACGGCGAAGATGCCCGCGTAGGGCTTGACCAGGAAGGCCGGTGCGCCGGCGTAGCCCTCGCCGTTGACGAAGATCTGCGAGATGCTGCCGTCCAGGTACAGCGCATCGCGGCACCCCAGTTTGTCGCGGAACAGTCGCGCGAAGCCGTGGAAATTCACCGGCACCTCGCTCACCGCGAACACCACTTCGTCGGGCGTCTTCGCGCAGACGCCGCTGCGCCATTTCAGGCTGCCCGAATCGTCCACGAACCGCGGGTTGAGCTGGCCGGCTATCACCAGCATCGGGCCGGATTGCGTGGCCCAGCGCACCGGCTTGCCGTCGGCCTTGAACTCGGCGCTGGTGCGCACCGCGGCGTGGCCGTCGGGATAGATTGCGAACACGCCGTTCGGCAGCAGCGAAAAGTTGCCCGAGGCGGGATTGCCGTGCGCCATGTTCAGCGGCACCAGGGTCTTGCCGTTCTCCACGTACAGGCCCAGCGGCGCACTCTGGTGGTCGTAGATGCCGGCATTGGTGGCGAACAGCAGACGCTGGCCGTGCGCCTCGCCCCATTGCTGCAGGGTCTCGATGTCGCCATAGGCGTCGCCGCTGGCCGGGTCGCGCCAGTGCAGGCTGAGCGGATCGTGCTTCAGGTCCAGCGTCACCACGCGGTAGTTCTGGCCATCGAAGCTCAGCTCGCGGCTGTTTGGTGCGCGGGCGGACGCACTGCAGCCGGCCACGCCCGCCAGCAGCGCCAGCAGCGGCAGCCGGCGCCAGCGATGGATGCGGGCGATCGAGGAGGGGCGGGGCATCATGCGCATTCGTCGATGGTCGCCGCCCGGCACGGGTTGGCGCAAGTCCGTGGCCGGGGTGCCGGCAGGCCGGTGCAAAGCCGCTAGAATGGCCGCTTTCCGCGGTCGTTCTACCATGCCTTACACCCCCATCGTCGCCACGCTCGGCTACGTGCTCTCGCCCGACCGCACGCAGGTGCTGATGATCCACCGCAACACGCGACCCGACGACCAGCACCTGGGCAAGTACAACGGCCTGGGCGGCAAGATGGAGCCGGGCGAGGACATCGCCGCCTGCATGCGCCGCGAGATCCGCGAGGAAGCCGGCATCGAGTGCCTGTCGATGCAGCTGCGCGGGACGCTGAACTGGCCGGGCTTCGGCAAGCAGGGCGAGGACTGGCTGGGCTTCATCTTCCTGATCGACCGCTACGAGGGCACGCCGCTGGCGCGCAATCCAGAAGGCACGCTGGAATGGGTGGCGCGCGAGCGGCTGATGGAACTGCCGATGTGGGAGGGCGACCGCCACTTCCTGCCGCTGGTGTTCGACCACGACCCGCGCCCGTTCCACGGCGTGATGCCGTACAAGGACGGGCGCATGCAGTCGTGGTCGTACAGCCGGCTGTGAACGGGGTGCCGCGCATCCGCATCGTGGCTGCGGTGATTCGCGACCAGGCAGGTCGCACCCTGCTGGTACGCAAGCATGGCGCCACGGTGTTCCAGCAGCCCGGCGGCAAGCGTGATCCCGATGACGCGGACGATCTCACCACGCTCGCACGCGAACTGCGCGAGGAACTGGGCTGCATGCTGGTGCCCGGTTCGGCGTGTTTCCTCTGCCATGCCAGCGCACCGGCCGCGAACGAGTACGGCCATGTGGTGGAGGCCGATGTCTACGCCGTCGAAGTGGCCGGCGAGCCGCGCGTGCAGGCGGAGATCGCCGAACTGCGCTGGGTCGACCCTGCCGCGCCCGACGTGCCGGTGGCGCGGCTGAGCCTGGAACACATCCTGCCTTTGCCTTGGCTCCGGGCCCGCTTTCCGGCCTAGTCGCCGCCTTTTCCCGGTTCGTCGTCGGGCACCCAGGCAAGCAGGTCGCCGGGCTGGCATTGCAGGAATTCGCAGATCTTCCCCAGCGTCTCGAAGCGCACGCCGCGCACGTGCCCGGACTTGAGCAGCGACAGGTTGGATTCGGTGATGCCGACGAAGCGGGCCAGGTCGCGCGAGCGGGCCTTGCGCAGCGCGAGCATCACATCGAGTCGGACGATGATGGCCATCGGCGCCTCACACGATGGAGCGGCTGTCGTCTTCGAGGCGTGCCGCCTCGTCGAACAACCGGGCTACGAGAAAGAACACCGCCGTGAGCAGCAGCGCCAGCAGGTCGCCGCCGTCGAACGCCAGGCTGGCGGCATGCCGGCCGGCCTGCCAGGCCGCGGCGAGGGTGGCGAGGCACGGCAGCACGACGCGCAACGCGGCGGCCAGCGCCAGCAGGCCCGCGAAGCGGCGGAAGTGGCGTGTCGCCGCGGGCGCGAACAGCGCGTGCTCGCGCACCTGCCCCAGCATGCGCGCCAGTTCGACCAGGGCGGCGGCGCTGACCAGGGCCAGCACCAGCGCGATGCCCGCGGCCCAGGCGCGGGGCAGGCCGTCGCTGGACAGGGTGGTGGCGACCGGCGTCGCGGCGTCTGGCGGCGCCAGCACGCCGATCGCGGTGACCAGCACGCAGGCAACCGCCCCCACCCAGGCGGCAATGCGCAGGACGCGGGCGGTCTTGACGATGTCTTTATTTGCTGTTGATCGCATAATATTTTCTGTAATACGATAAATTATGTTCACGAGACAGGATGAATCTAGCATGTCGTACCGGGTCGTTCGACCGTGGCGCTGCCGCGGGATGGGGTTTGTCGCCGGGCTGCTGCTGTCGCTCGGTGGCGGCGCAAGCTGCATCGCGGCGCAGGCATCGGCACCACCGTTGCGCGCCGCCACCGTGGAGGCGATGCTGGCGGCGCCCGGGCAGGAAATCTTCACGCTGCGCGCCGCCTTGCCGCGGATCGACATCCCTTCGCTGGCGCTGCTGGCCCGCGCACGCATCGCGGTGGCGCGACTGGACGCTGCGGAAGCCTCGCAGCTGGTGGACCGGTTCCTCGCCGGCAAACCACGGAGTCCGCGGCAGCGCGCCATCGCCTGGGAGATCGCCACCGACGCCGCATTCGCTGACGGCGATTACGCGCGGGCGGCCAAGGCGGCGCAACAGCTGCAGGCCGCGTTGGCGGCATCCGGTGCCGATGCGGCGAAGCGGGCCGATGCCGCGCAGACCGCCATGATGGCGATACAGCTGGCCGCACTGCCGGTGCAACGGCTGGTCGCATACCAGCCGCATGCGGAGCCGGTGCACAAGGACAAGGTGGGTCTGCCACGGGCGACGGCGAACATCGACGGTCGGGCGCAGGAGGCGGTGCTGGACACCGGCGCCAATCTCTCGGTGGTGTCGCTGTCGACCGCACGCCGGCTGGGCCTGCATCTGCAGCAGGGCGGCGCCAGCGTGGGCAGCTCCAGCCGCGATGCGGTGGCGGTGCGGCTGGGTCTGGCCGACACCGTGCGCTTCGCCGGGCTGACCCTGCACAACGTGGCCTTCCTGGTGCTGGACGACGCGCAACTGGCCATGCCGGTGCCGGGCGGCTACCGGATCGACGCCATACTCGGTTTTCCCGTGCTGCGGGCCCTGCAGCGTTTCCGCATCACCGCCGCCGGTCGGCTGGAGCCGTCGCTGTCGACGCCCGGCCCGTCGGATGCCGGGACGGAGAATCTGCTGATGGCCGGCAACGACATGTTCGTGCGGGCGGAGGTCGGCGGCGTGCCGGTCGCGATGCACCTGGACAGCGGCGCGGCGAGTTCGGCGCTGTCGGCGGCCTTTGCGCGGCGTCACGCGGACTTGCTGAGGGGCTTGTCGTCGCGCCGTGCGCATGTGGCGGGCGCCGGCGGTGCGGTGGAACGGCGCACGGTGATCTGGCCCGGCGCGCACGTGCGCGTGGGCGACCGCGAGACGACGTTGGCCGGGCTGGACGTGGAACTGGCCGATGGCACGGGCGCCTCGCCGAACGTGCTCGGCGAGGATGTGCTGGGTGCATTCGACTGGTGGTCGGTCGACTTCGGGAGGATGCGGCTGGCGCTCGGGCCGCCCAGGGCGAAGACCGGGCATCCGGCTGTGGTGTCGACCGCAGCGCCTTGATGTTGATGCAGGTTGGCGTGCGTGTCGCATCGAGCGGTTGCTTTCTCTTTCTCCGGCAGGCTCGGGAGAGAGCGGGCAACGGCGTCAGGGCACGTCGCCGATCCAGGCCGCGCTGCCGAACTTGTCGCGCACCAGTGCCTGCGCCAGCGCCAGCTCACTCTCGCGCAAGTGGTCGTCGGCGAGCCCGTGCAGGCGACGGAAGGTGGCCAGCATGCGTCCGGCGACGGCCGCGCGCGGCAGGCCGGTCTGGCTGCGCAGCGGATCGACGCGCTTGGCGGCACTGGCCGTGCCCTTGTCGGAGAGCTTCTCGCGTCCGATGCGCAGCACGTCCAGCATCTTCGCCGAGTCGATGTCGTAGGCCATGGTGACGTGGTGCAGCAGCGCGCCGTTGCGGCGGGTCTGCGCGGCACCGCCGATCTTGCCCGCGGCGGAGGCGATGTCGTTGAGCGGCTGGTACCAGGCCTCGATACCCAGTTCGCGCAGTGCCTCCAGCACCCAGGCGTCCATCAGCGCGTAGGACTCCTGGAAGCTCAGTCCCTCGACCATCGACAGCGGTGCGTAGACCGAATAGGTGATGGTGTTGCCCGGCTCGATGAACATCGCGCCGCCGCCGGAGATGCGCCGCACCACCTCGATGCCGCGGCGCCGCGCGGCATCGCCATCCACCTCGTTGCGCAACGACTGGAAACGGCCGATCACCACGGCAGGCGCGGCCCATTCCCACAGCCGCAGCGTGGGTGGGCGGCGGCCAGCGCCGACTTCCGCCAGCAGCGCCTCGTCCAGCGCCATGTGCAGCAGCGGCGCCTGCGGTGCGGCATGGACCAGTTGCCAGTCGTGGTCGCGCCAGTCGCTGCGGCTCATCCGGCCTCCCCTTCCTGCAGCGCGCGGCGCAGTGCCACGACGATGGCTTCGCTGGAGATGCCGTACATCGTGGTATCCGTGGGCAGGGCGTCGTCGATGGCGGCGACGAGCGCGCTGTCGGCGGCGTCGGCCGGCCGGCCTTCCAGGGCGGCGTTGATGGCCGGCAGCGCCGCGTCCGGTTCCAGGAAGAAGTCGCCGCTCAGCCGTACGCCGGCGAACCGGCCGTCGTGCAGCGCGAGGTCGACCACCACCAGCTTGCCGCCGGGCATCTTGTATTCGCCGTGCATTGCCTGCGCGCATCCATGGCGTCCGGCCGGGCCGGAACGGAAGCGGTGATTCTAACGCGGTGAGGCGTTACCAGCCGCGGCCGTGGAAGTTGCCCTGGCCCACGCCGATCGAGAAGCTGACGCCGCCGCTGGGGTGGTCGCAGTCGCCGAGGTTCTTGGTGACGCTGACCGAGCCGGTCTGGTAGTTGCCGCTCATGTGGTTGCCGGCCATCACGCCCATGCCCACGCTGCCGTGCATCTGCGCCTGGTTGTAGGTGGAGTCGTCGCAGCGCTGTGCGCTGGCGGTGTGCTCGTCCGCAGCGCTCGTGCTGCCGCTGGTGTCACCGTAATACACGCCGGGCACGCTGCTGCTGGCGGGTTTGGACGTGCTTGAGGCATGGGCGGGCAGGTCGGAGGGCGGCAGGTCGTTCTGCGGCGGAAGCTTGAGGTTGAGCGACTGGCCGGAAGTCTGGGCCAGGGCCGCGGTGGCCAGCAGGCTGGCGGTGAGTGCGATGACTAGCCGTTTCATGGGGCGATGCTCCGGGAGATGGCGTGTACAACGCGCGACGCCGCGCCGCGGTGGACACGCCATGGGCTTGGACGGCTGGTCGCGGCCGGAAGTTCCGGCCTGCTCCGTCAGCCCGTGGTCTCGATCCGCTCCACCCGGCGCAGGCCGCGCGGCAGCAGGCCGCCGCGGCTGGCGCGGTTGCCGCCGTACTCGACCAGGTCCGCCCATTTCAGGGTGAGCTTGCGCGCACCGGCGTACATCGTGACCTCGCCCTTGCCTTCGGCGACCACGGCGACACCGGCCACGCGCTCGCCTTCCGCGAGCTGCTTCTTCGGTACCTCGATCAGCTTGTTGCCCTTGCCCTTGTCCAGTTCCGGCAGCTCGGCCACCGAGAACATCAGCAGGTGGCCTTCGGTGGTGACTACCACGATGCGGTCGCGTGCCGGATCGGCGCTGGCCTGCGGCGCCAGCACCTTCGCGCCGTCGCTCAGCGAGATGATCTGCTTGCCGGCCTTGTTGCGGCCGGTGAGCGCCTCGAAGCGGGTGACGAAGCCGTAGCCGAAATCGGTGGCGAGGATCAGCCGGGTGTCATTGTCGCCGGCGACCAGCGCGTCGAAGCTGGCGCCTGCGGGCGGGGTGAAGCGGCCGGTGAGCGGGTCGCCGTTGCCGCGCGCGGAGGGCAGGCTATGCGCTGGCGTGGAGTAGCTGCGGCCGGTGGAATCGATCACCGCCACCTGCTGGGTAGTGCGCGCCCTGGCGACGGCGAGCAGGCCGTCGCCTTCGCGGTAGCTCAGGCCCTCGGCGTCGATGTCGTGGCCCTTGGCGGCGCGGATCCAGCCCTTCTGGCTCAGCACCACGGTGACCGGCTCGCTGGCCACCAGCGCGCTCTCGTCCAGCGCCTGCGCGGCCTCGCGTTCGACCAGCGGCGAACGGCGCGCGTCGCCGTACTTCTCGGCGTCGGCGCGCAGTTCTTCCTTGATCAGGCCCTTGAGCTTGGCCGGCGATTTCAGCAGCACGTTGATGCGGGCGCGCTCCTCTTCCAGCTGGTCGCGCTCGGCGTTGATCTTCATCTCTTCCAGCCGCGCCAGCTGGCGCAGGCGGGTTTCGAGGATGTAGTCGGTCTGTTCCTCGCTGAGGCCGAAGCGCGCCATCAGCACGGCCTTCGGCTCCTCCTCGGTGCGGATGATGCGGATCACCTCGTCCAGGTTGAGATAGGCGATGCGCAGGCCTTCCAGCAGGTGCAGGCGGCGCTCCACCTTGGCGAGGCGGTGGTTGAGCCGGCGCGTGACCGTGCTGGTGCGGAAGGCCAGCCATTCGGTGAGGATCTTCCGGAGATCCTTCACCTGCGGCCGGCCGTCCAGGCCGATCATGTTGAGGTTGACGCGGAAGCTCTTTTCCAGGTCCGTGGTGGCGAACAGGTGCGGCATCAGCTCGTCGGCATCGACGCGGCTGGAGCGCGGCACCAGCACCAGCCGGATCGGGTTCTCATGGTCGGATTCGTCGCGCAGGTCCTCGATCATCGGCAGCTTCTTCGCGCGCATCTGCGCGGCGATCTGCTCCAGGATCTTCGACGGGCTGACCTGGTGCGGCAGCGCGGTGATCACGATGTTGGCTTCCTCGCGCACGTATACCGCGCGGGCGCGCACCGAGCCGGTGCCGTTCTGGTACATCGCCAGCAGTTCGCTGCGCGAGGTGATGATCTCCGCTTCGGTGGGGTAGTCCGGCCCCTTCACGTGCTCGCAGAGATCCGCCACCGTGGCCTCGGGTTCGTCCAGCAGGCGGATGCAGGCGGTGACGAGCTCGCGCAGGTTGTGCGGCGGGATGTCGGTGGCCATGCCCACCGCGATGCCCATCGAGCCGTTGAGCAGCACGTGCGGCACGCGCGCGGGCAGCCACGAGGGTTCTTCCAGCGTGCCGTCGAAGTTCGGCACCCAGTCCACCGTGCCCTGGCCCAGCTCGCCCAGCAGCGCCTCGGCGATCGGGCTGAGCTTGGACTCGGTGTAGCGCATCGCCGCGAAGCTCTTCGGATCGTCCGGCGAGCCGAAGTTGCCCTGGCCGTCCACCAGCGGGTAGCGGTAGGAGAACGGCTGCGCCATCAGCACCATCGCCTCGTAGCACGAGGTGTCGCCGTGCGGATGGAACTTGCCGATCACGTCGCCGATGGTGCGGGCGGATTTCTTCGGCTTCGCACTGGCGGCGAGTCCCAGCTCGCTCATCGCGTACACGATGCGTCGCTGCACCGGCTTCAGGCCGTCGCCCACGAAGGGCAGGGCGCGGTCCAGCACCACGTACATCGAATAGTCGAGGTAGGCGCGCTCGGCGTATTCCTTGAGCGGGATCTGTTCGTAATTGGCTTGCAGGTTCATGCGCTGGCTTCGATCGGGGGATGCGCGGCGGGGCGCGCAGCCGGCCGATGGTGCCAGATGGGGAGCCGGTTAGGCTAGAATGAGAATGGCCGAAAATGGCTGCAATCCGGGCGGGACCGATGCCTTATCCACGCACTATCGCGGTTCTGGCCTGCGTCCTGCTGGCAGGTTGCGCATCGATCGTCGACAGGCACCCGAAGATCGCCTATGCCGACAAGCGGCATCCGCTGGCGGATACGGCGATCTTCTCCTGCGTGGATACTCCCGACTTTACCTGCGGGATCGTCCGGGTCGACGACAGGAGCACCTGGAATCATTACAACGGCGGCAAAAGGGTGTGGGTGCGGGTCCTGCCCGGGGAGCACCGGATCGGCGTGATCGCTTCCGACGGCAAGGTCGTCAATTGGCTTTCGTTCGATGCGCAGGACGTGCAGCCGGGTCACGCCTACAGCATCGAGATTGCCGAAGCGCCAGCGCCGGTCGTGGCGCCCGACCCGCGCGGCGGCAAGCAGCACAGCGTCGTTGCCGCGAGCCTGAGTGCTTCATACAGGGATCTGGGCAAGATGGATTCCTACACCATCCGCCTCGGCCGGCAGACCGTCCATGTCACGGAACTCACGGCCAGTTTCTGAGGCCGGTCCGGATGGCGATTCCGGCCTGGCCAGTCGGGTTTGCGCGTAGGCAGGTTCGGCCAGGTGCATTGCGCCAACCGTGGCGAATACCCTGCCGGATTGCGGCGGGGCGCGATCAGCGCGGCACGCGGTAGCCGCCCGGCACGCCGTCGGGGCTCAGGGTGAGCTGCCAGAGCTGGTCGCGGCGGCTGCGGAATACCGCGGCGGAGGCCCCGAGGTAGTAGTGCCACATGCGCTGGAAGCGCTCGTCGTAGCGTTGCGACAGCTCCGGCCACGCGGCGTCGAAGTTGGCGCGCCAGGCCATCAGGGTGCGGTCGTAGTCGGGGCCGAAGTTGTGCCAGTCCTCGACCACGAACAGGTTCTCCATTGCGTCGGCGACCTGGCTCATCGCCGGGATCATCGAGTTGGGGAAGATGTATTTCTCGATCCACGGGTCGGGTTGCGCGGGCGTGCCGTTGCTGCCGATGCAGTGGAGCACGGAGAGGCCGCCGGGCTTCAGGCAGCGGCGCACGGTCTCGAAGTAGGCGCGGTAGTTCTTGCCGCCCACGTGCTCGAACATGCCGATGGAATACACGGCGTCGAACGGTTCGTCGATCTCGTGGTAGTCCTGCAGACGGACCTCGACCGGCAGGCCCCGGCACAGCTCGCGGGCGAATCCGGCCTGTTGCTCGGACACGGTGATGCCTACGCCGCTGACGCCGTATTTCTCCGCGGCATATTTCAGCGCCTCGCCCCAGCCGCAGCCGATGTCGAGCACGCGCTGGCCGGGCTTGAGTTGCAGCTTGCGGCAGACCAGGTCGAGCTTGGCCTCCTGCGCGTCGTCCAGGTTGCCGGCCTGCGCCCAGTAGCCGCAGGAGTACACCAGCCGCTTGCCCAGCATGGCGTGGAACAGGTCGTTGCCGAGGTCGTAATGCGCCTTGCCGATCTCGAACGCGTGTTCGCCGCGTTGCAGGTTGACGAAGCGCGCCTTGAGGTGGGCGATCACGGTGTCCAGCGTGCGGAGGTGTTCGTCCACGTGCGAACCAAGCAGGCGGGCGAAAAAGCCGGGCAGGTCGTCCACGTCCCACCAGCCGTCCATGTAGGCCTCGCCGAGGCCCAGCGAGCCATGTGCGAACACGCGCGCGTAGATGCGCTCGTCGTGCACGTGGATGTCGGTGGGTGCGCCGCCGTCGATATGCACGCCGGCAAGATCCAGCAGGTCGGCGGCGCGCTGCTTCAATGAATCCTGGCTCATCGGTTTTCCTCGTTGCCCAGCACCCCGAAACGCGCCGGCACGCGTGAATAGACCAGGGCCGCGCCGGCGGCGCGCACCTGTTGCAGCAAGGCCTCGACCTCGCTTTCGCGCAGCAGGAATTCCACCACCACCGGCAGATCGTCGGCGAGTTCGAAGAAGGCCTCCTCGTGCAGCACGCCGTGGCGGCCGAAGCCGGCGATGGCGCGGAATACCGAGCCGCCGCCGAGCTTCTGCTCTTTCGCCAGTTCCAGCAGCCACTCGGAGACCAGCAGGCCGTCGTGGCGTGCGTGCATGTGCATGTAGAAGCGCAGCTGCACACCGTCGATCAGGGTTTCCGGGGTCATTTCCGTCTCCTTCGAATCAATGGGCCGTCGTGGAACGGTGCAGGATGCTTCGGACGAGGAAGATGCCGAACAGGGTGAGGGACAAGGTGCCGAAGAGGTGGGCTGCCACGTGCAGACCAAACCACATGTATTGTCCACGCAGGATCAAGGTGTTGGCTTCCGCCGAAAAGGTGGAGAAGGTGGTCAGGCCGCCAAGGAAGCCGGTTGCCGCAAACAGGCGTACTGCTTGCGGCAAGGTCTGGAAACGCTCGAACACGCCCATCAGGCAACCCATGAGCAAGCCGCCGATGAGGTTGGCGGCGAGCGTGCCGGGCGGCAGGTTGGGGAAAAGGTGGTTGAGCAGCACGGCCAGAATCCAGCGCAACCAGCAACCCAGCAAGCCGCCCAGCCCCACGGCGAGGAATCCGGAGAAATTCACGGCGCCGTCTCCCGTCGGGTGCTTCGGTGATTCGATGTGCCTGGCATGGGCATGTCAGTGCAGCACGCCGCGGACGAGGACGATGCCGAGCATGGTCAGGGCAAGCGTGCCGGCGAGGTGAGCCAGCACGTGGATGAAGGTCCACAGCGTCTGCCGGCGCAGCAGCAGGGTGTTGGCTTCGGCGGAGAAGGTGGAGAAAGTGGTCAGGCCGCCGAGGAAGCCGGTGGTGGCGAACAGCTGTACGGCCTGCGGTATGGCCGGGAAATGGCTGAACACGGCCATCACCAGACCCATGACGATGCCGCCGACCAGGTTGGCCGCCAGGGTGCCCAGCGGCAAAGTCGGGAATACCGGGTTCAACAGCATGCCGAGTATCCAGCGCAGCCAGCAGCCCAGCATGCCGCCCAGGCCCACGGCAACGAATCCAGCAAAACTCACGTCGGGCATCTCCTGTCTGCATGGCGATGGTTCGCGGCGACAGGCACGCCTGCGCCGCCGGAATCCGGTGGTGCAGGCATCATCAGCTTCGGTGCATTCGCACTGGAGCGGTTCGTCCCACGCTGGGAACGGGAGGTATGCCATCTCCCTCATGAACCGGCATGCTAGCCGATGCGGCGGGGCGGCGGTCAAGCGACGCCGGGCGGCGCGGCGATCACGTCGTCGCGCAGCGCCCGCGCCAGTGTCGGCGAGAGGTAGCCGGCAACGAGCCTGGCGTGCCGCCACACCGATTCGTCCACGGTTTCGTTGACGCCGTTGCCGATCACCCGGTCGAACGGCGGCCTGAACGTCTTGTAGATGCCGAGCATGAATTCGGCATAGGAGTCGCGCGGCACGCCCGCAGCGGCATCCGGGGGCGGCACGTAGACTTCGTTGCAGGCCAGCCCCGCCGCCATCGCCTTGTGCTGCAGCCAGGCCAGCGGCAGGTCCGGCAGCGGATCGGGGTGGTGGCCGGTCGCGTCGTGGCCGTTGCCGCCGCCCACGTCGGCGTGCGATCCCACGAACCAGCGCTGCTCCACCTCGATCTGCTCCGGCTTCTTCGCGGTGGGCGATTCGCCGGGGGCGAGCGTGGCGGGGTTGCGCATCCATTTGCACGGCGCGAAGGCGGCCCGGTGCTCGTCCAGCGCCAGCGCCTGGTAGGCGTGCTTGACGATGCGGCTGAGGTCGGTGTCGTGGAACCGGTAATGCGCACGGGCGAACGGGAACCAGGCGGCGGTGTATGGGATGCCCAGCGCGCCCACGGTGTCCCACACGCCGATGAAATGGATGTCCGTCTCCAGCGAGTGCGTGGCGCGCCAGGTCATCGCGGCGTCGTCGCCTGGCTTGATCGCGGTGTCGCGGTAGAAAGCGTAGGCCATCGCGACGGCGGCGCTGGTGATGACAGCGTTGCCGTCACGGCGCAGCAGGCCGCACTTGCGGAGCAGTCCGCCGAGGCTGCGCGCGGCGTAGGCGCCGCGGCTGAAGCCGAACAGCCAGATCTCGTCGCCGGGACGCCATTGCCCGCACAGCCAGCGGTAGCCGTCTTTCACGTTGCCGGACAGGCCGTAGCCGAACGCACCGCCCAGCAGGTAGGCCAGGCCCGGCACCTCACCCACGCCGGTAACGTAGTGGACGAGCTGCTCGATGCCAGCCGCGTCGCTCGGTGCGATCAGCCGGCGCAGGCGCTCCACGTTGGTGTTCGACTCGGGCCTGCTCCAGGTGCCGTCGATCAGTACGACCAGCCTGCGCTTGCTCATGTCGTCCTCCCTGGGAGCCTGTCGGGCTTTGATTGGCCAGCCTGCGAATCCGGCTGCGTGATCCATATTTCCGCCATTTCTTGCCCCATGGAACCACCGTGGTGCGGCGAATTGTCGAAAATCTGTCCTTACACAACCGGATTCTCGCCTCGACCATCAAAGCCCGACAGGCTCCTGGTGGCACGCGGCCGCGTCCGTCGAAACGACGTATCACCTGATGGTCAGCACCGACAACGCGGTGTGGATGACGTGCCGTGTCACAGCACCGGCGAGTCGTCGTGCAGCATCGCCTTGCGCACGATCGCGATCGGCGCGAAGCCCTGCTGCATGAATGCGTCGTGGAAGCGTTCCAGGTTGAAGTTCTTGCCCTGCTTCGCTGCCAGGTCGGTGCGCAGCTTGAGGATCTCCAGCTTGCCCAGCGTGTAGTAGAGGTAGGTGGGATCGGAAGTGCCGCGCTTGGTTTCCACCTCGCCCACGGCGCGCGACTGGTAGCCTTCCTTGACGAAGAAATCCACCGCCTCCGCCATCGTCATCTGGCCGGTGTGCAGCTTGATGCCGACGACGAAGCGCGCGTTGCGCAGCAGGGCATCCTGCAGCTGGCCCAGCCGCAGCAGCAGTTGCTGGCGGCGGTCGTGCGGGTAGAGGAACTGCGCCAGTCCCTCGTCCAGCATCATCTGCTCGCAGTAGTGCGCCCAGCCTTCCACGTTGGTGTTCGCGCCCAGCAGCTTGCGCACGCGGTCGTGCAGGTGGTGCATCCACAGGAACTGCACGTAATGGCCAGGATAGGCCTCGTGCGTGGCCACGCTGTTGATCACCGGATAGCTGAACTGCGCCATGAATTCGTCGGTGTGCTGCCTGTCCCACGACGGGTCGGGCAGGGTGACGTTGAGGTAGGCCTCCTTCGCCACCGTCTCGTACGGCCCGGGTGTGTCCATCGAGGCAAAGGTGGTGGCGCGCATGAAGGGCGGCGTTTCCTCCACGGTGGGCAGCACGTCCGAGGGAATGGTGATGATGTGCTGCTGCCGGATGAAGGCCACCAGCTTGCCGAGGCTGTCGTGGAACACGGTCAGCAGCTTGTCCGGCGCCGGGTGGTCGGCGGCCAGTTCGGCCAGCACCTGCTGCGGTGTCTTCGTCGGATCGAGCTCATGCGCCACCTTGGCGAACTGCTGCTGGTTCGCGCGCATGTTCGCCATGTCGATCGCGATCAGCTGGTCCAGCGGCAGGGTGACCATCTCGTCGTACTTCAGCTTGTCGCGGAAGGCCTGGGCGCCGATGCGGAAGTCGCCGTGCGAGCGCGGCAGCAGGTCGCTCTTCAGCCAGGCCTGGTAATCCCGCAGCGCCTTGATCACCGCGCCGTTGCTGGCGGCGAACTGCTTCTTGAGATCCGCGTCGGTGACGTCGGCGAACGCGGACGGCACGTCATGCTGGAAGAAGCTCACCAGGCCGGGCAGCTGTTCCAGCGCGATCTGCGTGTAGATCTCCGGCGGGTTGTCGAGGTTCCTGCGCGCATCGGCCAGCACGGCGGGCATCTGCTTCTCGCGGGCGATCAGGGCGCGCAGGCGCGTCTCCGGCGACGCGAACTTGCGCTCCATCAGGGTGAACGCGCTGCTGGTGATGCCGCTGGAATAACTGTCGGGATTCTTCTGCCACGGCCGGATCGTCTCCAGCGTGAGCAGGGTGCTGCGGATGTTGTTGAGTACCAGGTCGCGGTCGCCCTGCACGTATTCGCTCAGGGTTTTCGGGTCCACCGCGGCAACGCGCGCCTCCCACTGTTTCAGCGCCTTGATGCTGGTGTCGACGCCGGCGCGCGAGTAGTCCTCCAGCTTGCCATCCCAGGCATGCAGGCCGTCGGTGGTGGCGGTACTCGGATTGGCGGGGAAGTAGTAGTCGTCGAAATAATGGTCGGCCAGCTGCGCGAAGGCCTGGTCGGCGGGCGCTGTCGCGGTGGCGACTGTTGGCGCGGTTTGTGTGGCGAGGGCGGTGCCACCCAGCGGCAGGGCGAGAGCAAAGGCGCAGGTGATCCGTGTGAGCGGCTTCATCGAGAGTTTCCCCGTGGCGTGGTGGGCTATCCGCATGTGGCGGCGCGGCGACACGGGAAGACTAGCGCAGCATGGGGCAGTGTAGGAGCGCACCCTGTGCGCGAATGCTCTGATGCTTCGATCAGAGCCAAAAGCATTCGCGCACAGGGTGCGCTCCTACAGTCGCGCGGCGAGTTCGCGGGCCACTGCTTCGGGCGCGAGGCCGTAGGCGTGGATCACGTGGTTGCTCGGACCGTAGGGGCCCCATTCGTCGGCGCGGGTGGTGGTGAAGATGCCCAGCGTGGGCACGCGCGAGGCGCAGGCCAGGTGCATGATGCCGCAGTCGAGGCTGAGGTAGCCGTCGAGGTTGGCGAGCACGCCGCCAAGCTGGCGCAGGTCGGTGGAAAAGTAGCCGGGGTAGTGCGAGTCGAGCATGGAGCGGCCGGACATCGGTACGATCTCCACCAGCCGGCAGTCCGGGCGCAGCTGCTCCAGCGTCTGCAGCAGCGGATTCCACCAGTCCGTGCCGAGCAGCTTGGGGCCGGTGGCGTTGGCGAACACGCCGATGACCTTGCCGTGCTGTGCGGCGGCCGGTGTCGTGGCCAGCACGCGCTCCAGCACGCGTCGGCCCTGGGCGCGTTCGGCCTCGTCCAGGCGAATGTCCGGCACGGGGTAGTCGGCTTCGGCGATGCCGCCCAGCGCCTGGCGCAACAGGTACACCGGGCGCTGGCCCTTGCTCTGCACGTGCTCGGGCACCTCGATCGCGTGGGTCACGCTGCCGCTCTTCTTCGGCCCGCTGAAACCCAGCGTCCAGGTGGCGCGTGCTTTCAGCAGCAGCAGGCGACCGGTCTGCGACTGCGGGTCGACATCGATCGCCAGGTCGTAATGCGCCTTGCGCATGCCGCGCAGTCCGCGCAGCCACTGGCGCGGATGGCCGAAGCCGTGCGCGGGCAGCTGGAATACCTGGCCGATGCGGTCGTAGTGGCCGTAGAGCTCCCGGCCGACCTGGCTGCGCGTGACGATGTCGATCTGGGCGCCGGGCCAGGTGGCTTCCAGTTCCTGGATCAGCGGCGTCAGCAGCAGCGCGTTGCCCAGCGTGTGGCTGACGTGGCAGACCAGGATGCGATGGATGCCCCGGCGCGGCAGCGGTTCGCCGCTGGGTTGCGCGGGTGTGCCGAACAGCAGGCGCATCAGGCCGCGCGCCACGCGGCGGCGCAGGTGGTCGAGATCGAAGGATTCGTGCGGGGGTCGCGCCACGGCGGGCCTGCGGGGTGAGTGGTCGGGAATGTCAGCCAGTGGCGCGCATCGTAGCGTCGACAGGGGCGGGAAGCGTGCTGTTGGGCGCGAGCAGGCTGCGTTCAATCAACCAGCGCCTCGCGTTCTCGGCGTCCTGCTCGAACCAGGCACGGGTGGAGCCGAGCCGGAAGCTGTAACCCCAGGCGTCCATGTCGGCCATCAGTCGCATGCGGCCCACGCCGGGCAGGGCGTCGGCCAGCACGATCTGCAGGTAGCAGGCGGCGTCCTCTTCCTCGATCGAGTCGGTGGCGTCGGTGTGCACGGCGGCGCGCCGTTCCGGCGGCAGCACGATCAGGTGGCAGGCCTCGTGCAGCAGCGAGTGCACCGGCGTGTCGCCGCGCGCGTAGACCGTGTGGCCGATGATGCCGGCCTCTTCGTCGCCCCAGTAGCTGCCGGGGATCGGTACGCCGTCGTCCACGCCCTGCAGGGCGAGGCCGTAGCGGGCGAGCAGGGATTCGACGGCGGTGGTGTCGATGTCGGCGAGGTGTAATACAGGGCTGGACATTGCGCTCCCTTCCCCCTCCGCGGAGAGGGTTGGGGTGAGGGGTCAGGCTGGCGGGAAGGCCGATCTTTGGAGTGCTTTGAAAGCAAAGAACCTTGCTGCAGCGACAGGTGCGAGACCGTCGTGGCCCCTCACCCCCCAGCCCTCTCCGCGAAGGGGAGGGGAGCAAGGCATCAGGTCGCGGGGTTGGTCGCGGCCTTGCCCTCGGGCAGCGCCACCGACAGCTCCAGCACCTCGTGCCCGCTGTCGCGCTCGACGTTGATGTTGATCGCCTCGAGGTCGACGTGGACGTATTTCTTGATGACCTCGAGCAGCTCGTTGCGCAGCAGCGGCAGGTAATCCGGCGCACCGCGGGTGGAGCGCTCCTGCGCCACGATGATGCGCAGGCGTTCCTTGGCGAGGCCGGCGGTGGGCTCGGGCTTGCGCTTCAGGAAGTCGAGAATGCCCATCGGGTCAGCCTCCGAATACGCGTTGCAGGAAACCTTTCTTCGGCACTTCGAGGAAGCGCAGGGCACGCTCCTCGCCGAGGATGCGGGCCACGGTATCGCTGTAGGCCTGGCCGGCGTGCGAATTCGGATCGAGGATCACCGGCACGCCCGAATTCGAGGCGGCCAGCACCTGTTCCGATTCCGGGATCACGCCTACCACGTTGATGCCGAGGATCTCCTCGACGTCCTTCACGCTGAGCATGTCGCCGCTGGCCACGCGCACCGGGCTGTAGCGGGTCAGCAGCAGGTGCTGCTTGATTGCGCCGTCGCCGCGCTCGGCGCGCCGGGTCTTGCTGGCGAGCAGGCCGAGGATGCGGTCGGAGTCGCGCACGGAGGAGACTTCCGGGTTCACCACCACGACGGCGTGGTCGGCAAAATACATCGCCAGATGCGCGCCCTTCTCGATGCCGGCGGGCGAGTCGCACACGACGTAGTCGAAGCCATCCTCGGACAGGCCGTCGAGCACCTTCTCCACGCCTTCCTGGGTCAGCGCGTCCTTGTCGCGGGTCTGGCTGGCGGCCAGCACGTACAGGTTCTCGTGGCGCTTGTCCTTGATCAGCGACTGCTTCAGCGTGGCTTCGCCGTGCACGACGTTGACGAAGTCGTACACCACGCGGCGCTCGCAGCCCATGATGAGATCGAGATTGCGCAGGCCGACGTCGAAGTCGATCACCGCGACCTTCTTGCCGGCGATCGCCAGGCCGGTGGCGAGCGAGGCGCTGGTCGTGGTCTTGCCGACGCCGCCCTTGCCCGAGGTGACAACAATGATTTCAGCAGTCAAGGAACCATCTCCCGGGAACGTTCTTGTCGTTGTGATTGTTGCAGTCGCGGCCGATCACAGCTTGGCCAGCAGCAGTTTTTCCCCTTCCAGCCAGCATCGCACGGATCGGCCTTCGAGGTCTTTCGGTATCTGTTCGAACACGCGGTAGTGGCCGGCGATGGCCACCAGTTCGGCGCGGAAGTCGTGCACGAAGATGCGCGCATCGGTGTCGCCCTGGGCGCCGGCCATCGCGCGGCCGCGCAGGCCGCCGTAGACGTGGATGTCGCCGTCGGCGATCACCTCGGCGCCGTTGGCGACGGCACCGGTGACCACGAGGTCGCGGTCGCGCGCGTAGACCTGCTGGCCCGAGCGCACAGCGCCGTCGTGGTGCAGCGTGCCTTGCGTCCGTTCTGCAGGTTCGGTCGGTGCCGCTTCGCGTGCCGGCGCCGTCGTGGCGACAGGCTCGGGTGCGACGGGCGGCGCAACGGCACCGCCTGACGGCTCATAGGCGGCGCGGAACTTGGCGATCAGCGGCAGGCCCATGCGCCGGGCCAGCGCCTCGGTCTCGCTGGTGCCGTAGGCCAGGCCCACCGGCAGCATGCCGGCGCTGCGCACGGCTTCCAGCAGCGCATCGACCGCGCCGTCGTCGGGCAGCTTCAGCAGGTGGCTGAGATCCAGTACCACGGCAGCGCGGGAGAACAGCTGCGGCGCGGAGCGCACGCGGCGTTCCAGTTCTTCGCACAGCGCGGCGGCATCCACGCGCTTGATGCGCACGTTGGCAATGCCGACCTGGCCGAAGCGCAGGTCGCAGGCGTCGTCGGTATCCATCTTCGCGTTCACGGGCGGCGCTCCCCGGCGAGGCGGCGCGGGCTGGCGGCGGGCGCCGAATGCAGGCGCTCGGCCAGCCAGGGGAGGTCGGGCAGACCGCCGTGTTCGAGCCAGGTGGTGCACACGTAGGCGTAACTGGGTAGCTCCTTGGCGAGCAGGCTCACCTGGCGCCCCTTCTTCGATCCCATGCGCTGCTGGCCCACTTCCTGGAAGCCATAGGTGCCGTGGAACAGCACGACCACGTCGTCGCGCGGCTCCAGGAACACCTCGCAGGCGAGCAGCGGCACGCGCACCTCGGCGTAGCTGGTGACGTCGCAGTAGAAGATGCGGCCGAGGCCGTGGCGGCGATAGGCGTTGGCGATCACGATGCGATCGATGTACGCGAACGCCGGATAGCGTTCGCTGAACCAGCGATAGTTGGGGCTGTGGTAGTCGCCGCCTTCGCGCAGCGCGATCAGGAAGCCGGCGAGGTGGCCGTCGATCTCGGCCACGCGGAAGTAGTCGGCGCGCTCGAAGAAGTAGCGCAGCTGCGCGGCATCGAGGGCGATGATGGATCGACCGGCGGCGTTGTTGAGGGCCAGCACGGCGTCCAGGTCGTGCTCGCTGACGTCGCGGATGGCGAGGGCCATTCGTTGCTCCGCAGGGATGGAGTGGGCCGAGGCCGGCATGGCCTCGCGACAATGGCGCATTATGGCATGCACCCGCCACCTGCACACCTCGCGCCGCCACATGTAAAGGCTCCGTAAAGCGGTTGCATGCCTTTCGGCAGGGATGACTTCCCGCGCATTGCACGGGCCGGGCGCGTGTCCAATGATGTACGGCATGCCCCAGGTCAATTTCAGCCATATCCGGCTGCTGCGCTATGCCGGACTGTTCACCTACCTGTGCGTGGGTACGCCGCTGCTCACGCACTGGGCGACCGATCGCTTGGTCCTGCTGCATCGCCCGAATTTCGCGTTGCTGCTGTGGTCGCTTTGCTACCTGGTGTTCGGCGTGCTGTATTGGGCGGTCACCTACGACCTCGGCTCGCGGCGCCACCTCGGCTTGCGCCTGCTCGGCCTGATGCTGATGACGCTCGCGTCGCTGGCGATCGGCTGGTACAGCCACAGCGGCCTCACGGCGATGTTCCTGACGGTGATGGCGATGGTATTGCCGTGGCTGCTGCCGTTCTGGCTGGGCGTGCTCTGCATCGTGGTGCAGAACATCTGCCTGGTGGCGGTGTTCACCCGTTTTCCCGAATATCCCACCCTGGCGCTGGCCTTCCTGCAGACCATCATCTACCTGGGCATCTGCGCGCTGGCGTTCATCGCCTCGGTGGTGGCCAGCCAGCAGACCGAGGAGCGCGAAGCGCTGCGCCGGCTCAACTCCGAACTGCGCGCCACCCGCGCACTGCTGGCCGAGTCCAGCCGGCTGGCCGAGCGCATGCGCATCGCGCGCGAGCTGCACGACCTGATCGGCCATCACCTCACCGCGCTGAGCCTCAACCTGGAAGTGGCCAGCCACGTCTGCAACGAGGATGCCGGCGCGCACGTGCGCAAGGCCCAGGCCACGGCCAAGCATCTGCTGGCCGACGTGCGCGAGGCGGTGAGCGAGCTGCGCCAGGACGATGCGATCGATCTCACCCAGGCGCTGCGCAGCCTCACCGAGGGCGTGCCGGGGCTCAAGGTGCACGTCACCATGCCGCCGCGTTTCAGCGTCGAGGATCCGCGCCGTGCACAGGTGTTGTTGCGCTGTGCGCAGGAGATCATCACCAATACCGCGCGGCATGCCGGCGCGCGCAACCTGTGGCTGACCTTCGCCTACGCCGGGCCGAGCCTGCTGGGCCTGCATGCGCGCGACGACGGTCGCGGCGCCACGCAGCCGGAGGCAGGCAACGGCCTGTCCGGCATGCGCGAGCGGCTGGCCGAGTTCGGCGGCAGCATGACGCTGGAGACCGCGCCGGGCGAGGGCTTCGCACTCACCGTACGGTTGCCGCTGGGCGAACAGCAGGAGCTGGCGCATGCGCCCTCGCGCATCGAGCCGCCGGCGCTGAGTGTGCCCTGATGCACAGTACAGGTTCGCGCCGCGCGGTTTCCGCATGCCAGAATGCCCCGGTTCGGATACCGCTTTGTTCCCCTTGTCGTGCGCCGGTGTGCCGGAACGACGACTGCTTCGAGGATCCGCGATGATTTCCGTCTGTCTCGTCGACGACCAGAACCTGGTGCGCCAGGGTGTGCGTTCGCTGCTCGATCTGGCCCAGGACATCCGCGTGGTGGCCGAGTGCGCCGATGGCGCGCAGGCCGTACAGGAGATTCCGCGCGTCAAGCCCGACGTGGTGCTGCTGGACCTGCGCATGCCGAACATGAGCGGACTGGAGGTGCTGCAGGCGCTGTCCGCGCGCAACGAGCTGCCGCCCACCATCATCCTCACCACCTTCGACGACGACCAGCTGGTGCTGCAGGGCCTGAAGGCCGGCGCGCGCGGCTATCTGCTCAAGGATGTTTCGCTGGAGCAGCTGGTGGAGGCGGTGCGTACCGTGGCCGGTGGCGGCTCGCTGGTGGCGCCGATGGTCACCCAGCGCCTGCTGGCCGGGGTGAGCCGCATGCAGAACCAGTTCACCAGCCTGGAGCAGCCCGATCCGCTCACCGAGCGCGAGACCGAAATCCTGCGCCTGCTCTCCGGCGGCTACTCCAACAAGGAGATCGCCAACTCGCTGAAGGTGGCCGAGGGCACGGTGAAGAACCACGTCTCCAACATCCTCTCCAAGCTGGGGGTGCGCGACCGCACCCGGGCCGTGCTGAAGGCGCTGGAGCTGGGCATCGTCTGAGCGCGCCGCGGAGCCGCGCTTCCATGCGCCCGCGGATGCTGCGGCGCAATGTCGGTCGCGGGCCGACAAGCCTGTCGCGACAAGGCCTTGCGGCCGTCCATACGGCTTGCCGGAACCCGATGGCGTTCCGGCGCATGAGCAAGTAACATCCAGTCCTTCGGCATTTGCCGACCCCCGGTCGTCTCCCCGCGATCGAGCCGCTGCCATGGCTCGCGCGACGGCTGGGGCAACACCTGAGTACCGCGTACAGACGCTCGGAGACCTTGGAATGATGCGTGTTCGTGTTCTTGAATTTCTCATGGCGCTGGTCATCGTCATCGCGATCGGCGTGCTGGCCGCGGTGATCATGCCCGGCAGCGGCCACATCGAGCGATCGCTGGTCGTCGGCAAGGACATGCGCCAGGTTTACGACGTGCTGGACAACTTCCACCGCCTGCCCGAATACTCGGTGCTGAACACGTACGACCCGCACGTCAAGTACAACTTCTCCGGCAAGGCCTACGGCCCCGGCGCCGAGGTGAACTGGACCAGCAGCGACCCCAGGGCGGCCAATGGCTCGCTGACCATCGACAGCGCCACTCCGGATTTCAACAAGGTCGACGACACTGCCAAGACCGCGCAGATCGTGTGGGACCTGGACAATGGCTGGAAGGGCTACGACAAGACCTTCACTTTCGCGCTGGAGCGCCAGGGCAGCCGCAACAATCTCACCAACATCACCTGGTCGTATGACGTGAAGTACGGCTGGAACCTGGTGAACCGCTTCGCCAACCTGTACATCCACGGCGATCCCGACTCGTTCATCGAGTTCGGCCTGAACAACCTGCAGAACGTGCTGGCTTCGGTGCCGAACGTCGATTACAAGGACCTGATCCCGTACATCCGCCAGACCGAGCAGGCCCCGGTGTTGCTGGTGCCGGCTTCGATCCAGCGCAAGGACGGCATCGAAGGCCTGGCCGACACCGTCAACAAGGCGGTGGCGCAGATCCAGGCCACGGCGAAGAAGCTGGGCGTGAACGTCACCGGTCCGCGCATCCTCTTCACCACCAACTACGGCGACACCACCTACACCTTCGACGTGGCGATGCCGATCGACTCCAGCTCGCTCAACGTCAACGGCCAGGCCCAGCAGCTCACCGCGCCGACGCCGCCTGCGCTGGACACCAGCGCGCTGGCCGAGGCCAGCACCGCCGCTGCTCCTGCTGCCGCGGACACGCTGAAGCCGGGTGACCACGACAAGTTGGGCCGCCTCGTCGTCGACGGCAATGTGCGCGCCACCCTGGCGTTCGGCGGTCCCGCGCTGGAAGGTGTGTGGAACGGTACTGCCGCCGGCGTGCCGCAGACCCGCGACGAGCTGAAGGCCTATGCGTTGACCCACGGCTACAAGTTCGACGACGTGGTGAACCGCAGCTATGACATCGAGGCCAAGCCCGAGGTGAAGGACGCGCAGGGCAACATCACCAGCTACGCCGAGTACGACGTGTACCTGCCGATCACCAACGCGCCGGACCAGACCCCGGAGCAGGCTGCCGGCATCAAGCAGCCGACGCTGGAAGTGGCAGGCCCGGCTGCCGCTGGTAGTGCCCCGGCCCCTGCTGGCACCGCCCCGGCACCGGCCGGCACCGCCCCGGCACCAGCCGCCAGCAGCCACTGAGCGCCGCTCGCCGTTTCATCAAAAGGCCCTTCCCCGGAAGGGCCTTTTTGTTTTTGTGCTGTCGCGGCTGTGAACCTTCCCGCGCCCTTGCGGTACATTGCAGATGATTTCGCCGCCCGCCCATTCATGATCGAGACCGAACGACTCACCCGCCGCTACGGCCATCTCGTCGCGGTGGATGCGCTGAGCATCCGTGCCGAGCCGGGGCAGGTGCTGGGCCTGCTCGGTCCCAACGGCGCAGGCAAGTCCACCGCCATGCGCATGATCGCCGGCTTCCTCGCACCCAGCTCCGGTACTGCGCGAGTCTGCGGGCACGATGTGCAGCGCGAGCCGCTGGCCGCCCGACGCGCACTGGGTTACCTGCCCGAAGGCGCACCCAGCTACGGCGAGATGACGGTGCGCGAATTCCTGGTGTTCATCGCGCGCATGCGCAAGCTCACCGCCGAGATGGGACGGCGCCGTTTCGACGAAGTGGTGGGCCGGCTGCAACTGGAGGACGTGCTGGAGGCATGCATCGACACGCTTTCCAAGGGCCTGCGGCGGCGCGTGGGGCTGGCTCAGGCGATTCTGCACGATCCGCCAGTGCTGATGCTGGACGAGCCCACCGACGGCCTCGACCCCAACCAGAAGCACGCGGTGCGGCAGCTGATCGATGCGATGGCGCGCGAGCGCACGATCCTGATCTCCACCCACCTGCTGGAGGAAGTGCACGCACTGTGCAACCGCGTGGTGATCGTCGCGCGCGGCCGATTGCTGGCCGACGCCACGCCCGCCGAACTGGAGGCGCGCTCGCGCTACCACGGGGCGGTTTCCTTCAGCGCACCGGGCAGCGGCGTCTCGCAGGAGATGCTGGGACGACTGCCACAGGTGGCGGCGATCGAGGTGGATCCGCTGGACGGGCGCATCACCGTGTTTCCGAAGCCTGGCGTGCGCATTCTGGAGCCGGTGGAACAACTGCTGCGCGAGCAGGGACTGGAAGTTTCCGAGATCCAGCTCGAGCGCGGGCGACTGGACGAAGTGTTCCGCCAGATCACCACCGCGCAGGAAGGGGCGTCGGCATGAGTCCGGTCAATGCAGTGATGCGGCGCGAGCTGCGCAGCTTTTTCGTGACGCCGATGGCCTATGTGTTCCTGGTCATCTTCCTGGTGCTGGCGGGCATCCTCACGTTCTACACGGGTGATTTCTACGAGCGCGGCCAGGCCGACCTGCAGCCGTTCTTCGTGGTGCACCCGTGGCTGTACCTGATCCTGGTACCTGCGGTCACCATGCGCATGTGGGCGGAGGAAGCCAAGGGCGGCACGCTGGAGCTGCTGCTGACCCTGCCGCTGACGTTGTGGCAGGCGATGCTGGGCAAGTTCCTCGCGGCCTGGTTGTTCATCGGGCTGGCGCTGGCGCTGACCTTCCCGATCTGGCTTACCGTGAACTACCTCGGTTCGCCCGACAACGGCGTGATCTTCGCGGGCTACCTTGGCAGCTGGCTGATGGCCGGCAGCTTCGTGGCGATCGGCGCCTGCCTGTCCGCACTCACCCGCAGCCAGGTGGTGGCGTTCGTGCTCACCGCCACGGTATGCGTGCTGCTGATCCTGGCCGGCCAGCCGCAGGTGCTGGACTTCTTCTCCGGCGCATTGCCACGCAGGCTGGTCAACGCGATGGCCTATCTCAGCATGTTGCGCCACTTCGAGGCGATCGCGCGCGGCGTGCTGGACCTGCGCGATCTGGCCTATTTCGTCCTCAGCACGGTGGGCTGGCTGATCGCTGGCGTGCTGCTGCTCGAACTGAAACGGGTGCGTTGAACCATGGGCCGCCTGCACCTGCCCAGCGTGTTCACCACCCGGCTGCGGTTTGGCCGGCGCGCCGCGATCTATGCCGCGCTGGTCCTGCTGATTCTGGTTTTCGTGTCGCTGATCGTGTCGAGCGGGCACTGGTTGCGCGCGCGGCGCATCGATCTCACCGCGGACAGGCTGTACACGCTCTCGCCAGGCACCCTGCAGATCGTCGACCATCTGCAGCGGCCGCTGCGGCTCACGCTGTATTTCTCCGAGCATGCCACGCGCGACCTGCCCAAGCTGCGCAGCTACGAGCAGCGCGTGCGCGACATGCTGCAGGAGATCGCAGCCCGTTCGCACGGTCACGTGCAGTTGCAGGTGGTCGATCCGATACCGTACTCCGACGACGAGGCCAGTGCCGAGGGCGCCGGCCTCACCCCGGCCCCTGGTGGCAGCAACGGCGAGCGGGTGTTCTTCGGCCTCGCCGGCAGCGTGCTGCCGAGCGGCACCGAGGGCGAGGCGGTCGAGGGGACGACGCCCGAGCGCTCACTGGCAATCCCGTTTTTGGACCCGTCGCGCGAGTCGTTCCTGGAATACGACATCACCAAGCTGTTGTACGAGCTCAACCAGTCCAGCAAGCCGCCCATCGGCGTGATCAGCTCGCTGCCGGTGGAAGGCAATCCGGTGCTGGGGCAGCAGCCCTGGGTGGTGATGCAGCAACTGTCCCTGCTGTTCGACGTGAAGGCGATCGACCCGGATCACCTGAAGCAGGTCGGTGCCGGCATCCGCGTGCTGCTGCTGATCCATCCCAAGCACCTGCCGGCGGATGCGCTGTACGCGCTTGACCAGTACGTGCTGCGCGGTGGCCACCTGGTGGTGTTCGTCGATCCGGATGCGGAGCTGGACGGTACGCCGGGCGATCCGGCCACCGGCGCGCTGCCCGACCACAGCTCCGACCTGCCGCGGCTGTTCGCGGCCTGGGGCGTGCGCTACGACCCGCACGAAGTGGTTCTGGATCGTTCGCATGCACTGACCATCGAGTTGAACGGCGCCAATGTCAGCCACCCGGCGATGCTCGGGCTGGATGCGCAATCGCTCAACCACAATGACGTGGTCACCGCGAGCCTGCAGCGCATCGATCTCTCCACCGCCGGCCATTTCGACCTTGCCGCGAACGCGGGGGCAAGGCTGATTCCGCTGCTGCAGAGCGGCCCCGACGCCGAGGTGGTGCCGGTGCAGCGGGTGCTGCAGGCCAGCGACAATCCCTCCCTGCTGCTGCAGGACTACAAGCCGGACGACACCCGCTACGTGTTCGCCGCGCGCCTGCGCGGAACCTTCGCCAGCGCGTTCCCCGAGCGCGCGAACCAGCCCGGTCATCTGGCGCGCTCCGCGGCCGACGACGAAGTGATCCTGGTGGCCGATACCGATCTGCTCAGCGACCGCCTGTGGCTGGAGCCGCAGACCATCCTGGGTCAGATCATGCTGCGGCCGTTCGCGAACAACGGCGAGTTCGTCAGCAACCTGGTGGACAACCTCAGCGGTTCCTCGGCGCTGCTGTCGATCCGCGGCCGTTCCACCTCGCAACGGCCGTTCACCCGCGTGGAGGCGTTGCGCAACGTGGCCGACCAGAAGTTCCTGCAGAAGGAGCAGGAGCTGGAACGCGAACTGGGCGAGACCCGGCAGCGGCTGGATGAGCTGCAGCCAGGCAAGGGCGGCAGCCATGCCGCCAGCATCGGCACCGAGCAGCGGCAGGAAATCGAGCAGTTCCGCCAGCGCCAGTTGGCGATCAACAAGGAGCTGCGCGACGTGCAGCACCAGCTCAATGCCGAGATCGATGCGCTGGGCCTGCGCCTGAAGATGATCAACATCGTGGTGGTGCCCGTACTGGTGGCGCTGCTGGGCCTGTTGTACGGCTGGCGCCGCACCCGGCGCACCCGGCGGCGGCTGTGATGGTGTGGGCGGCAATCCGCCGCAAGGACCGCGTTGCCGCGGGCGTTATGCTGGGCACGATGTGGTGCGCGGATACATCGGGCTGATGGCAACGCTGCTGAAATGGATCGTGCCGTGGGAGTTCTCGTGGGTGTTCCTCGCGAGCTTCCTGGTGGCATGCGTGCTGTACTGGCGCGGCCGCCGGCGGCTGCGCGTGAGCCGCGGCCGCCGCGTGGCGTTCTGGGTCGGCATGGCGATCATCTGGCTCACGCTGCAGACCTATCTGGACTTCTACGCCGAACACGAGTTCTTCGTGCATCGCCTGCAGCAACTCCTGCTGCATCACCTCGCGCCACTGCTGATCTGCGCCTCGTACCCTGCCGGCGTGCTGCGCGCGGGCCTGCCGCGGCGCTGGCGGGTGCGCTGGCTGAAGCCGCTGCGGCGTTCGTGGCCGTGGCGCGTCGTCAGCGGCGTGCTGTTCCAGCCGCTGCTGGCGTCGGTCCTGTTCGTGTTCTTCGTGCTGATCTGGCTGGTGCCGTCGATGCAGACGCTGGCCATGCTGGACTGGCGCGTCTATCGCTTCATGAACTGGACGATGCTGCTCAGCGGCTTCGTCTACTGGTCGCTGGTCCTCGACCACCGGCCGCACCCGCCGGGGCGCATGGGCGCAGGCATGCGCGTGCTGTCGCCCGGCATCACGATGGCGCCGCAGATCCTGGCCGGCGCCATCGTCACGTTCTCGCGTACCGATCTCTACCCGATCTTCGAGATCTGCGGTCGCGCATTCACCTTCAACGTGCTCACCGGACAGATGATCGGCGGCGTGATCACCTGGGTGCCGGCGGCACTGCTGGAATCCATCGGTGGTCTGCTGGCGCTGCGCCAGTGGCTGCGGCTGTCGCGCAGCGGGCGCCTGCCGCGCAAGACCTGGCAGACGGCACGCCGGGCTGCGCTTGATTGAAAGTGCGGCCAAGGATGGCCGCCCGTTTGACTTCGCGACCGGGGACGGTCGCAAGGGTCGAGTATTGAAAAGTGCGGTCAGGGATGACCGCCCGTTTGACTTTCACGATCAGGGACGATCGCAAGGATTCAGTGTGTGTCGTCCACCGCGTTCGCAGGCCGTGCCGTGAAATCCACCGGCAGCGTGCCGCCGTTACCGAACTGCAGCACCACGCGCACCGTATCGCCGGGACGCACCGGCTGCTTCGCGTGCATCAGCATCAGGTGGTAGCCGCCGGGTTGCAGCGCCTGCATGCCGCGGGCGGGAATCGGCAGCGCGTCGACCATCGTCATGCGGTTCATGCCGCCCGCAGCGGAACTTTCGTGCAGCATCGCCTCGCCATAGGCAGGGCTGCTGGCGCCAGTCAGCGAGACGGCCTTGTCGCTGTCGTTGCGGAGAGTGACGTAGGCCCCGGCGGGCAAGCTGCCAGGCAACACGCGGATCCAGGCGTGGCTGGCGGTGACATGCACGACGGGGCCGGCATGTGCGAGGCCGGTGCCGAGCAGGCCGGCGAGCAGCAGGGGCAGGGCGAGGCGGTTCATGCGGATGCTCCCGCGCCGAGCAGCAGGTCGAGGTCGTGCACCAGGTCGTCCTGCGGCGTGCCGGGCGTGGAGAGCACGCGGGCGCGGCCGTTGCGGTCGAACACGTAGATCGCCGAGCTGTGGCTGACCTCGTAGTTGCCGCCCTGGCTGCCCGGCTCGCGGGTGAACGAGGCACGGTAGCGCTTGACCAGGGCCTCGATCGCGCCGGGGCTGCCGGTGAGGCCCACCGCGCGCTTGTCGAAGGCGTTGACGTAGGCGTGCAGCACCTCCGGTGTGTCGCGCGCGGGGTCGACGCTGACGAACAGGATGCGCACGTCGTCGGCCTGCTTGCCCAGCTTCTGCAGCACCACGTGCAGGTGGGCAAGGGTCAGCGGGCAGACGTCGGGGCAGTGCGTGTAGCCGAAGTACAACAGCACCACCTTGCCGCGGTAGTCGGCCGCGCTCACCGGCCTGCCGTTGTCGTTGGTGAGCTGGAACTGCAGGTCCGGCATGTGCCCGCTGATATTGGTGAGCCTGAACGGCAGTGCGTCATGCTGGCAGCCGCCCAGCAGCAGGGCACCGGTCAGCGACAGCAGGAGCAGGGCGAGACGCAGGGGGCGCGGGAACTTCATGCGAGAATCCGTGGATTGCAACCGTCCAAGCATACGCCAGCGGCTCCGCTGCGCGATCGCCTGTTTCCGGAGCCTTGCCATGCTGCGACAAACTGTCCGATCCCATGCCGGCCTGCTTGCCGGCGTCGCCGGCGCCAGTGCGGTGTTGCTCGGCGCATTCGGCGCGCATGCCTTGCGCGGCGTGCTCGATCCCGCCCATCGCGAGTTGTGGCACACGGCAGTGGAATACCACGCATGGCACGCGCTGGCCCTGGTCCTGGCGGTCGGTGTCGGCGCCGGCCGCTGCGCGATCGCGGCGTTCGCGCTCGGCATCGTGCTGTTCAGCGGCAGCCTGTATGCACTGGCCCTCGGCGCGCCGCGCTGGGTGGGCATCGTCACGCCATTCGGCGGCGTGGCCTTCGTGGTGGGCTGGATCGCGCTGGGCTGGTCGCTGCGCCGTCTCCGCGATTGAGCGTGTCATGCCCTTGCCACGCATGGCGCGCACCATGGCGGCATGGATACCGCCGCCCGCAAACGCGCAGACGCCTGGCGCAAGGCCGTGGGCCTGTTCGCCGCCTGCGTGCTGCTGGTACTCGTATCGGTGGATGGCCTGCGCAACCACCTGTCGTCACCCTTGGAGCCGTCGCTCGCCGCGCCTGCGTATGACGCGCTGGTGCATCGTGCCGAGGGGGGCCGTGAGCTGCTGCGGGTGACGAACGCGCAGGATGGTTCGGTGCGCCTCTACGACGCGCGCAACGGTCGCCCGCTGTCCGTCGCGTCTGCCGACTGAGGGCGCGCGGTCCGCGTCGACGCGGGAAAATCCTGCGAAGACGCCGAGGTTGCGCCGGGCCGCCTACAATGTGCTCCCGCCCAACGACGGAGCACGCCCATGAAACCCTTCGGCACGCCCCATTCCGACCATGCCGTGCGCGTGCTGCTGCTGGGTTCCGGCGAGCTCGGCAAGGAACTGGCGATCGAACTGCAGCGTTACGCGGTGGAGGTGATCGCGGTGGACCGCTACGCCGACGCGCCGGCGATGCAGGTGGCGCATCGCAGCCACGTGATCGACATGCTGGACGGCGCCGCGCTGCGCCGCGTGATCGAGGCCGAACACCCCGACCTGGTGGTGCCGGAGATCGAGGCGATCCACACGCCCACCCTGGTGGAGATGGAGCGCGAGGGCCTGCACGTGATCCCTACCGCGCGCGCCGCGTGGCTGACGATGGATCGCGAGGGTATCCGCCGGCTGGCCGCCCAGGAACTGGAACTGCCCACCTCGCCCTACCGCTTCTGCGACAACGAGGCCGATTACCGCCGCGCCGTGGCCGACATCGGCTACCCGTTCGTGATCAAGCCGGTGATGAGTTCCTCGGGCAAAGGCCAGAGCATCGTGCGCGGAGAGTCCGAACTGCAGCATGCCTGGGACTATGCGCAGTCGGGCGGCCGCGCGGGGCAGGGACGCGTGATCGTGGAGGGTTTCGTCGACTTCGACTACGAGATCACCCTGCTCACCGTGCGCCACAAGGACGGCACCAGCTTCTGCGCGCCGATCGGCCATCGCCAGGAGGACGGTGACTACCGCGAGTCGTGGCAGCCGCAGCCGATGAGCGACAAGGCGCTGGCCGAGGCGCAGCGCCAGGCCGCGGCGATGTCGAACGCACTGGGCGGCTGGGGTGTGTTCGGCATGGAGTTCTTCGTCAAGGGCGATGCGGTGATCTTCTCCGAGGTCAGCCCGCGTCCGCACGACACCGGCCTGGTCACCCAGATCTCGCAGGACCTGTCGGAGTTCGCGCTGCATGCGCGGGCGATCCTCGGCCTGCCGGTTCCCGTGATCCGCCAGCTCGGTCCCTCGGCCTCGTGTGCGGTGCTGGTGGAAGGCGAGGGGCGCGCGCCCCGCTACCACGGCGTGGCGGCGGCGCTGGCCGAGCCGGACACCCAGCTGCGCCTGTTCGGCAAGCCCGAGGTGAAGGGGCGCCGGCGCATGGCGGTGACGCTGGCGCGCGACGCCAGCATCGAGACGGCGCGCGCGAAAGCCATGCGCGCAGCCGCACAGTTGCGCGTGGAGCTTTGACGATTTTCGCCCTCTCCCCTTTGGGGAGAGGGCCGGGGTGAGGGGCCGCGCTGGCAAAGTTGTCTTGATCGGAGCGCGCTTCGATCCGTGGGGTTGCAAGCCAGGGCCTCTCGCTTCGATCCTCCTTACCGTATGGGAGAAGAGGAAGGCGCGTTTCGACATTCGCTCGCCACGCGAGCTACGCTCAGCACGAACGGTGTTTCCTCGCAACGCACGGGAGTCGCACATGCAATCGACGGGTTTCGCACGCTGGCTGGTGGTGCTGGTGGAGACGTTCGCAGCGCTGTTCCTGCTGTTGCTGGCGGTGGCCGTGGTGGTGATCGCAGCGGTGTGGGTGGTGGACCGCAACCAGGCCTCCAACGCGGTGCTGCGCAACTTCCCGGTGATCGGCCACTTCCGCTACGGCTTCCTGCGCCTGGGTGAGTTCTTCCGCCAGTACCTGTTCTCCAGCGACCGCGAGGAGCTGCCGTTCAACCGCGCCCAGCGCGTATGGGTGTACCGCGCGGCGAAGAACGCCGAGAACACCAACGCGTTCGGCTCCACCCGCGACCTGCGCGCCGAGGGTGTGCCGTTCTTCGTCAATGCGGCGTTCCCGTCGCTGGGCGATCTCCACGTGGAGCCGAATCCGGTGCGCATCGGCCCCTACGCGCGCGAACCCTACGACCACGCCGCGTTCTTCAACATCTCCGCGATGAGCTTCGGCGCGCTTGGTGCGCCCGCGGTGCGCGCGCTGTCGCATGGTGCGGCCAAGGCCGGGATCTGGATGGATACCGGCGAGGGCGGGTTGGCGCCATATCACCTCGAAGGCGGTTGCGACATCGTGTTCGAGATCGGCACCGCCAAGTACGGCGTACGCACCAGCGACGGCAAGCTCGACGACGGCAAGCTCACGGCGATCTGCGCGCACAGGCAGGTGAAGATGGTCAGCATCAAGCTCGGTCAGGGCGCCAAGCCCGGCATGGGCGGCCTCTTGCCGGCGGCCAAGGTGACACCGGAGATCGCCGAGATCCGCGGTATCCCGGTGGGACAGGATTCGCAGAGCCCGAACCGGCACCTGGACATAGCCAACGTGCCGCAATTGCTGGACGCCATCCACCACATCCGCGAGCTCACCGGCAAGCCCACCGGCTTCAAGGCCGTATTCGGCGACATGACCATGATCGAGCAGCTGTGCGACGAGGTGCACAGGCGCGGCATCGAGAGTGCGCCGGACTTCATCATCGTGGACGGCTCCGAGGGCGGCACCGGCGCCGCGCCGCAGACCCTGATGGAAGGCGTCGGCCTGCCGCTGCACGAGGCGCTGCCCGCGCTGATCGATACGCTGGTGGTCAAGGGCCTGCGTGAGCGCGTCAAGGTGATCTGCTCGGGCAAGCGCATCACCGCCTACGACGTGGCCTGGGCGCTGTCGATGGGCGCCGACTTCGTCAATTCCGCGCGTGGCTTCATGCTGGCGCTGGGCTGCATCCAGTCGCTGCAGTGCAACCGCAACACCTGTCCCACCGGCATCACCACCCAGGACCCGAGGCTGCAGCGCGGCCTGGTGGTCACCGACAAGAGCGAGAAGGTGGCGAACTACGCGCGCAACGTGATGCACGAGGTGGGCATCATCGCCCACAGCTGTGGCGTGGACGACCCGCGCCAGCTCGACCGTACGCATTGCCGCGTGGTCGGCGACGACGGCATCTCGGTACCGCTGGTGAAGCTGTTTCCGTATCCGGAAACACGCAAGGCCTGAATCCGCAGGAGCGCACCCTGTGCGCGATGGTTCTTGCTTCGATCAAGCACCAGAGCCATCGCGCACAGGGTGCGCTCCTACGTCAAGGCATCGTTGCCCAGCCTTCTGCCGTGCGCAACTGCAGCGGCCGGAAGCGCCGCTTGTAATCCATCTTCGGGTGGCCTTCGATCCAGAATCCCAGATACACCCAGGGCAGGTTGCGGCGCCGGGCCAGCGCCACCTGCTGCAGGATCGCGAAGGTACCGAGGCCGCGCGCGCTTTCGCCGGGGTCGAAGAAGGTGTAGACCGCCGACAGGCTGCTGCGGCAGATGTCGGTGACCGCCACGCCGAGCAGGCGCTGGCGCTGGCGGAATTCCAGGAACACGGTGGGGCTCCACGGCGCGGTAAGGAAGCGGCGGAAGTCGCTGGCGTCGGCCTCGTCCATGCCGCCGCCGGGGTGGCGCTGGCGCAGGTAGTTCTCGTACAGCGCATGGCGCTCGGCGTTGTAGCCGGCCTGGCATTCGGTCACGACGAGGTCGGCATTGCGCTTCAGGCAGCGCCGTTGCGAACGGTCCGGCTCGAAGTGCAGCGCATCGATGCGGCACGGCGTGCAGGCATGGCATTCCGGGCAATGCGGAAAATACAGGTGCCCGCCGGCGCGGCGGAAGCCGCGTTCCAGCGCCGGCCCGTACAGCCGGTCCAGCTGCGGGGCGGCCGGATCGATCACCAGGTTCTGCGCCGTGCGCTCGGCGTAGTAGCCGCAAGCGTGCGGCAGGGTCTGGAACAGGCGGACATGTTCGGAGCGCATGGCCCGATTCTAGGCTGGAGTCGCGGCACGCGCACGCTGCGGGGCGCAAGTCTTTGCGGGTGCCTGGAACAGATTCTCAGATCACGTGCAGATAGCGCAGCGTCATCATCGCGATGATGCCCAGTATGGCCAGCATCACGATGCGGCGCACGCGCGCCACCGTGTGCTTGCGCCGGGCCAGTGGCGAAGGATTGCGTGCTTCGGCCAGGTCCTGGCCGTGGCGTATCACCGGCTCGATGCCCAGTTCGCGCAGCAAGGCGCGGGCGCGGGGATAGTCGTCGGCGCGGGCGATCCACACCTGTTCCCAGCTGCTGCGATCGTTGTCCATCTCGCGGTAGCTGAAGCGGCGGTGGCCGGGCTTGCGCCAGTTGGAGCGGTTTTCCACCGTGGCCTCGATGCCGTGCTCGGTCATCAGGGCGATCACGCGGTCGATGTTCTCGGGGCGGGGCGAGGTGTAGATCTGGCGCATGTCGGTACCTGTTTATTCTCCGCGCAGGCGGATCAGGCCTTCCTGCGCGGTGGAGGCCACCAGCCGGCCATCGCGGCTGAAGATCTGCCCGCGCGCCAGGCCGCGGCCACCCTGGGCGGTGGGGCTGTCGAAGGAGTACAGCAGCCACTCGTCCACCCGGAACGGGCGGTGGAACCACAGCGCGTGGTCGAGGCTGGCCATCTGCACGTTGTGCGTGAGGTAGGAAATGCCGTGCGGCAGCGTGGCGGTGCCGATCAGGTGGAAGTCGGAGGCATAGGCCAGCAGGGCGCGGTGCAGGATCGCCGAATCGCTGATCGGCGCGGCGAGCCGGAACCAGATGTGCTGGATCGGCGGCCGCTTCACCGGGTGCATCTCGTCGCGCGGCCACACCAGGCGGAACTCGAACGGACCATCGATGCCCAGCCAGCGCTGCAGCTTCACTGGCAGCTTGGCCAGTTCGTCGGGCGGCAGCGGGCGCATCGGCTCGACGTCTTCCGGCGCGGGCACCTCGGGCATCGCGGTCTGGTGCTCGAAGCCCTTCTCGGGGACCTGGAACGAGATCGAGCCGTTCAGGATGGGCTGGCCGTGCTGGATCGCCAGCACCCGCCGCGAGGAGAACGTACCGCCGTCGCGGGCGCGCTCCACGCTGTAGACGATCGGCGCGTCGATGTCGCCGGCGCGCAGGAAATAGGCATGCAGCGAATGCGCCTCGCGCGAGGGATCGACGGTCTGCTGTGCCGCCGACAGCGCCTGCCCCAGCACCTGCCCGCCGAACACGAAGCGCGTGCCGATGTCGCGGCTCTGGCCACGGAACAGGTTGTCCTCCAGCCGTTCGAGCTGCAGCAGCTCGACCAGTTCGTTGACGTGCTCTTCGCGCATGGCGGGTCCTTGGCGGGGATTCGCCAGTATACCGGGGTGCCCCCGGAGACCGCGTCAGGTGGATGGCCAGGCCATTTCTTTTTCGAATGCCACCGCGACGCCGGCGGCTGCGAGCGCAGCCAGAAAGTCGCGCGCGTCGAACGCCTGCCCGGGGGCCAGCGCTCCGCAGCCACGGACCCGGCCGTCGAGGATGCGCTGCAGCGCCTCGACCAGCAGTGGCGCGGTGACGGCGTAGATATCGAGTCCGCTGGCGGTGGCGCGTCCAGCGTGCCCGCCGCGGCGCACCCGCACGTCGAGCACGAAGCGCTGCGCCGAACGGCCGCTGTCGTCGACCCCGACCGGCGGCGGCGTGGCCGGGTCGCGCAGGTCGTGCAGCGGCGCCAGGTTCATCCACGCATGCAGGTTGCGGCAGGCGAGGTGATGGGGAATCACGACGGCCTCGGTCAAGGTCAGCAGCACGGTTTCCTGTCGCCCGAACGGGGCCGGGAAATCGGTTTCGCGCACCGGCGCGGGTTGGGGCAGGATGCGGGTTTCGTCGTGTTCGATGTAGGTGCGCGGATAGTGGTTGCGGTCGCCGGTGAGGCGGGTGCCGCGCGTGGGATGCCAGCCGTCGAGCGCCACGGCGATGTCCACCGCATCCGCGTCGGTGGCGCCACCGAGCGCGGCGGTGGCCAGCAGATCGGCAAGGCCGCCGTAGAAGGCCATCGCCGGCAGCACGGTCACGCCCGCCGCCCTGGCTTCGGCATCGCGTGCCAGCGTGTCGGCCACGGCGCGCTGTTCCGCCGCCACGTCGAGGTAGTGGATGCGCGCGCGCAGCGCCGCGTCCAGCACGGGCGTGGCGGTGTCGAGGAAGGGGCCGGCGCAATGCAGCACCGCGGCGGTGCCGGCGAAGGCGGCGTCCAGCGCGGCCGCATCGTCGGCGGAAGCCGTGCGCACTTCGACGCCGGTGGCCGCGGCCAGTGCCGCGAGGCCGGACGCATCGCGGCCACAGGCGACCGGCACGAAGCCGCGGCGGAGCAACTCGGCCACCACGAAGCGGCCGGTATGGCCATAGGCGCCGTATACTGCGATGCGGCGGGAAGCTTGCGTCGTCATGCCTGGTCTCCTTGCGTGGTCCACAGTCGGTGGGCTTCCTCGGCGATCACGTCCGGGCGTTCCTCGGGCCAGAACAGCTTGCTGTTCTTCAGGTGGCGCACGCCCAGCGAGTGGCCGAAGGCGCGGTCGAGGAAACCCGCGTTGTCGGCGGAAAAGATCGTGTCGGCATCGCCCCAGACGATGCGCACGGGTGCGCGGGACCGGGCGAGCGCGGGACCGATGCCGGCCAGCGCGTTGCGTTCCAGCGCGACGGCATAGGCATGCGTGCAGTCGCGGCTGCGCCGTGAGGCCAGCAGCGGTGCGAAGTACGTCTCGATGGCTTCGTCGGTGGGGTGGGCGGGGTTGGCGTAGCACATGCCGCCGATGCCGGCGGCCGATCGCGCAAGCGCGTGGTCGTGGCGCCACGTGCCCAGCCAGTCGTCGACGAAGCGCCCCTGCTTCGCCAGCGCGATCACCGGGAGAAGCGCCGGCGGCGGACAGTCCAGCTCGGTGTCGCAATTGGTCAGCAGCAGGCTGCGCACGCGTTCTGGATGATGCGCGAGCAGCAGTTGCGCGATGGCGCCGCCGCTGTCGTTGGCGACCACATCGGCGCGCTCGACGCCGAGCGCGTCGAGCAGGGCGACGAGCATGGCGACTTGCGCCTGCGGCGCGCAGGATTGCCCGTCGGCAACCTCGGTGTAGCCCAGGCCGAGGAAATCGGGTGCGATGCAGCGCCGGTACGCTGCGAGCCGGTCGAGCGCACCGCGCCACTGGAAGCCATTGAGCGGAAAGCCGTGCAGGAACAGCGCCGCCGGTCCGCTGCCGCGTTCGACATGGGCGATGCGGCCGAACGCCGTGTGCGTGTAACGACGCAGGGCGTGGAAGCGGGCCGCATCCATCACCGCCGTGTCCACGTGCCGGGATGGCGACCGGATGCCGCCGGCGTAGCTGCCCGCACACACGCCGGCCAGCGCGCCGGCGGACAGGGCAAGGAAACGGCGCCGGGTGATGCCCGGCGCCGGCCGCATGGCGGATATCGACGTCTCGCCGCTCACGAGCGGACTTCCGCTTCGCGCAGCTTCTGCGCGCATTCCTCGCAGCAGACTTCTACGGTGCGGCCACCGATGGTGACTGCGATGGCGTTGTCGTCGAGCGGGTAGTCGCAGGCGGCACAGGTGGTTTCTTTCATGGCGGGTCTCCGGCAGATGCCCATGATCGGGCAGGCACAGGAGACCACCAGCCGCCGGCGGCGGCTGTCAGGATCTTTAGCGATTCACAGCATGCCGGCGAGTGCGGCCTGGCGGAATTCCGTGGGCGTGCGCCCGTAGGCCTGGCGGAACGCCGAGCTGAAATGACTGTGGCTGGAGAAGCCCAGGTCCTGCGCCAGTGCGGCGACATCCTCGCAGTCGGCGATCAGGTCCAGCGCACGCGCCAGGCGCAAGCGCAGGTGGTAGCGGTACAACGGCATGCCTTCGACCTGCTGGAAAGCCTGGGTGAGGTAGACCGGCGAACCGCCGATCTCCGCCGCGATGTCCGCCAGCGTCCAGCGCCGGGTGAGGTCGCTGGCGAGCAGCAGCTTCACCCGGTCCACCAGCCGCTGTCGTGCACGGGTGGCGCCGGGTGCGTGGGTGGTGCGCGGGCCGAGGCTGCGACCGACCAAGGTCAGGGCGAGGCTTTCGGCTTCCAGCGGCTCGATGCCGCCGTGGCGCAGACTGTGGCGCAGCAGCGCCACCAGCACCTGCGCGCGCTCGTCGATGCGCAGTGCCTGATGGTGGAACACGGGTTGGTCGCGCCGCTGCAACAGCGCGGCGGGCGCGAGCTCGCGCAGCAGTGATTGCGACACCGTCAGCGACAGGCAGGCGTCGCCGCCGGTCGCCGGATGGCTGACCTGGTAGCCCTCGCCGGCATTGAAGAACAGCACGTGGTTGGCGTCGGCCACCGACTGGACGCTGCCGACATGGCGCAGATACAGCCCGCGATAAGGAAACACCAGCTGGGTGGAGGACGCGCACTCCTCGGCGCTGCGATGGCGGCACTCGCCGCGGCAGCACACGTCGTGCACCGCGACGGTGGTCGATTTCAGCAAGGACTGGACCTTGAACTCCGGCATGGGCGCAGGTCGATGGAGGTCGGCGCAGTCTAGCGCAGTCGCTGCAGCCCACTGTCGGGCACGACGGCATCCCACGGGAACAGCGGCCCGGGATCGCGCTTGCGCCATACCTGTCTTGCGGGATCGTCGCTGGCCGGCACCGTCGCGGTGTCGAGATCCTCGTGGCCGGCGATGCAGCGCAGGTTCGGAAACTCCCGCTGCAGCGCCGTCAGCAGCTCGCGCAGCGCGGTGATCTGGGCGGAGGTGTAGGGCTCGTCCATGGCTTGCCGGCGTGAGTCGAACCAGTGCGGGAAGCGGCCGGTGTTCACCAGTTCGATGCCGATGGACTCGGCATTGTGGCCACGCACGTGGTGCGCCACGCGGGTGCCGGGCACGTAGCGGTACACCGCACCGTCGCGGTCGATGTAGTAGTGGCCGCTGTTGCCGGCGCCGCTGTCGTACAGCACCTTTTCGCCGTATTCGCGCGCCGTGGCGAGGTCAGGCAGCTCGGTGCAGTGAATCACCACCAGGGTCACCGCGTCGGTGGGACGTTCGGGCAGTTTCGCCACGTAGGGCAGGGGCTGGTCGTGGATGGCGAGGGGGGGCATGAGCCAAGTCTCGCACGGTGCCCGGTTATCATGGGCGCCCTGCAGCCTGTACCGGAGACCGCCATGCGCGGCCAGATCATCCTTTCGCACGGTTCGGATTCCGGTCCGGGCGCCACCAAGATCAGCGCGCTGGCCGACCGGGCTGAGGCGCTGGGTTGGCGCACCGAGCGCCCCGATTTCCGCGCGGATGATGCCGCGGGCCATGCCGGCGCAGTGGCGCCGCGCGTGGCCCGCCTGCGCACCGCCATCGCGGCCTGCGCAGCGCCGCCGGTGCTGGTGGGTTCCAGCATGGGTGCGTTCGCTTCGGCGCTGGCTTCGCTGGAGGCGCCGGTGGCGGCCCTGTTCCTGCTCGCCACGCCCCCCGCGATTCCAGCTTGCCCGCAGGCACTGGGGCTTCGTGCCGGCGTGCCCACGCTGCTGGTCCATGGCTGGCGCGACGAGCTGTGTCCGGTGGCGGGCGTGCAGGTCTTTGCCGCGCGTCACCGGCTGCCCCTGCTGTTGCTGGACGACGACCATCGTCTGCTGGCCAGCATGGAGATGATCGTCGCGCAGTTCGAGGTACTGCTGGGGGCCTTGGCATGAGCCGCTGGTTCGCCACCTGTCCCAAGGGCCTGGAATACCTGTTGCGCGACGAGCTGGTGGCGCTGGGTGCGCAGGAAGTGCGCGAGGCGCTGGCCGGCGTGCATTTCGAGGGGGCGCTGGAAACCGCCTACCGCGCCTGCCTGTGGTCGCGGCTCGCCAGCCGCATCCTGCTGCCGCTGGCCGAGTTCGACGCGGCGACCGACGATGCCTTGTACGCGGGCGTACAGGCCATCGATTGGTCGCAACACCTCGCCGCCCACGCCACGCTAGCGGTGGATGCGCACACTGCGCTCAGCAAGCTCACGCACAGCCAGTTCATCGCCCAGCGGGTGAAGGACGCGGTGGTCGACCAGTTCCGCCAGCAGGGCGGCACCCGCCCCGGCGTGGATACCGAAGAGCCGGACGTGCGCCTCAACCTGCGCCTGAAGCGTGACCGCGCCACGCTGTCGCTGGATCTTGCCGGTTCGCCCCTGCACCGCCGCGGCTGGCGCGAGCTGCAGGGCGAGGCGCCGCTGAAGGAAAACCTCGCTGCCGCGATGCTGCTGCGCGCGCGCTGGCCCGATATCTATGCGGCTGGCGGCGCCTTGCTCGACCCGATGTGCGGCTCGGGCACCCTGCTGGTCGAGGCCGCGCTGATGGCCGCCGACGTGGCGCCGGGCTGGCGCCGTGACTATTACGGCTTCCTCGGCTGGCAGCAGCACGACCTCGCGCTGTGGCGCAGCCTGCTCGACGAGGCACGGCAGTGTGCCGAAACAGGCCTGAGGCAGCTGCGCAGCTGCTTCTTCGGCAGCGATGCCGATCCGCGCATGGTGCAGACCGCCAAGCGCAACGCGCAGGAGGCGGGCGTGGCCGGCTTCCTCACGCTGGAGAAGCGCGACATGGCGCATGCCGAGCCACCGGCCGGCGTCGAGCGCGGCCTTGTCATCACCAATCCGCCGTACGGTGAACGGTTGGGCGAGCGGGCGCAGATGCCCGCGCTGTACCACGCGCTGGGTGAGCGCCTGCGCACGCGGTTCGCCGGCTGGCGCGCGGCCGTGCTGGCGGGTGACGCGGAGCTCGGCCGCGCGCTGGGCCTGCATGCGGAAAAGAAGTACGCGCTGTACAACGGTGCGCTTGAAACCCAGCTGCTTACCTTCGAGATCCGCACGCGCGATGAAGCTCCACGCGAGCCGAAGCCGCTCTCCCCCGGCGCGCAGATGCTGAAGAACCGGCTGGAGAAGAACCTCAAGCACCTGCGCAAGCGGCTCGCGCGCGAAGGCATCCACTGCTGGCGCGCCTACGACCAGGACCTGCCCGAGTACGCTGCCGCCATCGATGTCTATGCACGCGACGGCGGCGACACCTGGCTGCACGTGCAGGAATACCGCGCGCCGGCCGAGGTGCCGGCCGAAACCACGCGCATCCGCCTGCGCGAGATCGCCCGCGTGGCCGGCGAGGTGTTTGCGGTGCCGCGCGAGCGGATCGCGGTGAAGACCCGCGAGCGCGGCAAGGGCGGTTCCAAGTACGGCCAGTTCGACCAGCGCGGCGAGTTCGTCGAAGTGGCGGAGGGCGGCCTGAAGTTCCTGGTCAACCTCACCGATTACCTCGATACCGGCCTGTTCCTCGACCACCGCCTGGTGCGCGCCACGCTGCGCGAGCTGGCCGCGGGCCGGCGCTTCCTCAACCTGTTCGCCTATACCGCCACCGCCAGCGTGTACGCGGCGGCGGGCGGCGCGCGCGACACCACCAGCGTGGACCTGTCGGCCACCTATCTGGACTGGGCCTCCGGCAATCTCGCGCTGAACGGCTTCACCGGCGCGAAGCACCGGCTGATGCAGGCCGACGCCTTGACCTTCCTGCGCCAGGACCGGGCGCATTACGGCCTGATCTACGTGGACCCGCCCACCTTCTCCAATTCCAAGCGCGCCGAGGACTTCGACGTGCAGCGCGACCACGTGGCGCTGCTGGAAGCCTGCGGCGAGCGGCTGGTCAACGACGGCGTGATCGTGTTTTCCAACAATTTCCGCCGTTTCAAGCTGGACGAGACGGCCCTGGCGGAGCGCTTCGCCATCGAGGACTGGAGCGCGGCCAGCATCCCGTTCGATTTTGCCCGCCGCGCCGACATCCACGGCTGCTGGCTGCTGCGCCATCGCAAGGCTGAAGCGGCGTTCAACCCGTGGAATGAGGCACGCCCCAAAAGGTGAACTCTTCAGTTTGGATTAAGCACCAAAGGCTGAGCATCACACCCGCAGAAACGGAGGTTTTTTTTATGTCCAAGCGCAATGTCGGCAAGTTGATGGCGATCGGTCTGGCCGTGGCCGCTGCGGGTGCGATGCCGCTGAGCGCGTCCGCGCACGGCTGGGGTCATGGTGGCTACCATGGTGGCTACTATCACGGCGGCTACTATCACGGTGGTTACTGGAGCGGTGGTCGCTGGATTGCCGGTGCGGTAGTCACCGGCGCCGTGGCCGGACTGGTGGCAGGGGCGCTGGCGCCTCCGGCGCCGGTCTATTACGCACCGGCACCGACGGTGGTGTATACGCAGCCGGGCACGGTGGTTTACCAGAGCGCACCTTACGTGGTGCCTCAAGGTGCGGTCGTCTACAGCACCCCGCCGACGCGTTACATCGGTCCGGCCAACTGATCGTTGGCTGGTAAGCGTCGCAAAGAGCCCGGCATCTCGCCGGGCTCTTTTTACGTCGGAGGCACGGGCCCGCGGCTTCGGCATTCGGCCATCGCCGCGGGAGCGGGATCGCGCCGGCGAAGCTCAGGGTTTGGTGGGCTGGTTCGCGCCGCTGCCGTTGCGGCCGGCATGTGCGCTGAGCTTGTCGAACTCGGCCTTGTCGATCTTGCGTACCGACTGGATCGGGCAAGGTGGCGGCTGCATCGAGCGTACCGATTCGCCCGCTTCGCCGCAGATACTGAACGGAGCCACCGCCCTGTTCGCCTTGCTGGTCTGGAATCGCAGGGTGGGCGGTCCGTAGCCCAGTTGCGGGCATGATGCCTGCAGCTTCACCAGGAAGCGGTTGGGGCCATTGCGCACGGTGAGCGTGCGCGGGTTCACGACATGCCATTCGTCAATGCGATCGGTGCGCAGGCAATCGGCGACCGGACGCAACGGGGTATAGGCGGGGGTTTTCGGCTTCGTCTGGGCGGGCGCGGCGTTCGCGGCGACTGCGAGCGAGAGCGAGAGCAGACCGGTCAGGGCGGATTTCATGGGAACACCTCATCAGCGGATGTGGTGGATCGCGATGGTGCGTCGAGGCGGCACCGGGCGCCATCATCGATCGGCCGTGTACCACGGGAGGTGAATGGCTTGCGTGCACAGCTTTCTCCCCCGCCCGCAAGCGGGAGAGGGAGAAAGGCGTGCGCCTGTACGATCCCCCGCCTGCGCGGGCGGGGCAACGCCCGGGTTTATTGCACGCCGTACAGCGCCTTGACGTCGTGCAGCAGGTCAGCCTGGCTGGACGGGCGGGCGTAGAACATGTGGCCGCCGGGGTATTCCTTCACCTGCACACGGTCGGGAGCGCCCATCGCCGGCATCTGGTCGACGATCAGCACCGAGGCCATGAACGGGCAGGAGAGGTCGTCCCAGCCATGGGCGATCAGTACGCGCAGGCCCGGATCGTTCGCCACCGCCTCGCGCAGCTGCTTCACCGAGCCCAGGTTGGCGTCCTCGTCGTCGTGCCACAGCCGTCCCACCTCGTAGCTGAGCGCGTTGTAGCGACCGTCGTACTTCCAGCCCACGGTCTGGGTGACGAAGTTCACCATCGCCGTGGTGGTGGGGGCGACGATGCCGTTGAGGATGGGGTCGCCCGAGCGCTGGTGCGGCGCATAGGGGAACGGATCCCATGCGGTGACGTTGGAGTCGTAGCGGCTGCCCAGCTTGCCCTCGGCGCGGTACACCTCGCGCAGGTAGGCCTGGGTTTCCAGCCGGCCGCCGGAGCGCTGCACGAACACCGGGTCGAGGCCAGTGAGTTCGGTCACTTTCCTGATCATCGCGTCCGTGGCGGCCGGGTTGCTGCGGCCCTGCATCAGCGTGTCGGCGTAGGTGGTGCGGGTGTAATCGATGATCGGCTCCATCGCCTGCGCGGTGAGCTTGCCTTCGCGCTCCAGGTGCGCCGCGGCGATCGAAGGCAGCGTGAGCATCCACGGCAGCGGCGAGACGTTCTCGTCGTCCGAGGCGGCCGGGTCGAGGTAGGGCGACAGCAACACCACGCCGTTCATCGCCACGCCGAGCTGGGTCTGCAGATAGTCGGTGATGCGCGGGCCGCGGAAGCCGCCGTAGCTCTCGCCCACCAGGTACTTGCGCGACTCCATGCGGCCGTTCTTCACCAGCCAGTCGTAGACGATGCGCGAGAGGTATTGGATGTCGCTGTCGGTGCTGTAGAAATCCTTGGTGGCCTGCTTGTCGTCCACCAGCGCGCGACTGAAGCCGGTGCCCACCGGGTCGATGAACACCAGGTCGGTGAAGCCCAGCCAGGTGCCGGGGTTGTCGTGCAGCACGGCCGGGTCGGACGGATTGTCGCCCTCCACGCCGAAGTTGACCTTCTTCGGGCCGATCGCGCCGAGGTTGAGGTAGACCGAGGAGGCGCCGGGGCCGCCGTTCAGCGCGAAGGTCACCGGACGGTTCTTGCCGGGCATGGTGTAGGCGGTGAACATCACCTGCGCGATCACCTTGCCTTTCTCATCGCGCACCGGCAACGAACCCACAGTAGCGGTGTACTTCAGCGTGCGGCCGTCCACCGTGGTGGACTGGGAGACGTGCGCGTCAGCGGGAAAGGGCGGCAGGTGGAAGCCGTCGCTGCTGCCCGGTGCTTCCGCCGTGGCCGGCGGCTTCTTGTCGGCGGCCAATGCCGAATGGTGGAATCCGGCCAGCAGCAGGGCTGCCAGCAAGCTCGTCTGCAGCGGCTTGCGCACGGGTCTGTCCTCACGGGGAAAAGCGTTTAGCCTAGCGGTCCAGGGTGTCGCGTGACCGTGCCTGAAGGCATGGGTTGGCCACCGCTGGGGCGGTGACCTTGCGATCCAGCCATGCGATGCTTGCGCGGCTAAGGGGGCGGGCAATGGAGGGTCGCTGCAGCCGAAGGCCGGGTGCGACACGTCGTTGCGCGAGTTCATGGGGGATGGGCATGGCTTGACTATTCGGCGGTATTGGAACGCGGCGCGCATGGGCGAGCCTCGCCGGGTGCCTATGCCTGCAGATCGGCTTTGCCGCGGTACCTGCCGTCGACCCGGATGCCTTGATCAAGCAGATGTATCAGCTGCAAGTTACGGATCACGCGCGATCCTTGCAGGTGCTGGCCCAGCTCAACGACGAAGCTGCCAGCCTGACGCCGGCCCAGCAGTGGCAGAGGCGTTATCTCAATGCCTGGGAGGTCATGTACCAGGGCGACTACGCCAAATCGGAGGCCATGCTCGATGACGTCATTGAGCACTCCGGCGATCAGCATCTGGCGAACCATGCGTCGGCCGTGCTGCTCAGCCAGCTCGGGGCCAGCCGGCATTACACCGAGGCGTTCGAGCTGGCCAATCGCATCGCGGCGCGCCTGCCGCTGGTCACGGACGCCAAGGATCGCCGCCTGCTGCTGTCCAACCTGTCGCAAGTGATGGGGTCCGCCGGCCAGACCGATCTGGCCGTGCACTATGCGCGCATGGCATGGGCGACCGTTCCTGCCGGTGGAAGCCGGTGTTATCCCGCGTCGATACTGGTCGAGGCGCTCTATTACGGCAAAAGGCTCAGATCCGACAGCCCGGAATTGCAGGAAGCCTTGGATGATTGCCCGGCGGCCAAGGCACCGCTCTACAACACCAATCTGCATTTCATGCTCGCCGACCAGCTCCTGCATGAGGGGCAGCCACGCAAGGTGCTTGCCCTACTTGACCGGATCCAGCCCAGCGTCGATGCCAATGGCTATGTTCCCGCCAAGTTGTCGGCGCTGGTGGACAGGGCCACGGCGCTGGCTGCCATGGGCGAGGGCGATGCCGCCAAGCGGCTGGCTTTGGCCGTGATCGCCGAAGGGAAATCGGGCGATACCGACGCGTGGCTGAAAGACGCCTACGAAGCGCTTTACCACGTCGAGAAAAAACAGGGTCACGCGGCTGCCGCGCTCGGGTACTACGAGAAGTTCGCTGCGCTGGACAAGGCCTACCTCGACGACATCAACGCGCGCACGATGGCCTACGAAACGGTGCAACAGCACGTGCTGGCGCAGAAGCTGGAGACGGAAAAGCTGAACCAGCAGAACACCGAGCTGCTGGCGCAGCAGAAGCTGGACGCCAAGACGGCCGAAGCCAACCGGTTGTATCTCCTGCTGCTGCTGCTGGTGCTGGGTTTCGGCGCGCTGTGGATGTTCCGGCTCAAGCGCTCGCAGCTGCGTTTCAAGCGGCTGTCCCACCTCGATGGCCTGACCGCCATCTACAACCGCCAGCACTTCATGGGCGAGGCCGAGCGCGTGTTGCACCAGTTGGAGAAACGGAAGGGCGCGGCCTGCGTCGCGATCATCGATCTCGATCACTTCAAGCGCATCAACGACACCCACGGCCACGCCATGGGCGACCAGGTGCTGTGCCGCATGGTCGCCGCCTGCAAACAGCATCTGCGTCCTGTCGACCTGTTCGGCCGCCTCGGCGGCGAGGAGTTCGGCATCCTGTTGGCGGATTGCGCACGCGAACAGGGCTTGGCGATTGCCGAACGCATCCGAGCAGCCATCGAGGCCGCCGTGGTGGAGCGCGATGGCGCGGCCGTGACGGTTTCCACCAGCATCGGCCTGGCCTTCACTGACCGCGTCGGCCACGACCTGCAACGCCTTTGCACCGGGGCCGATGCCGCGCTGTACCGTGCCAAGCACGAGGGGCGAAACCGCGTGGTGACTGGAATCGGGGATCTCGTGACGGCCTGACGCACCCACGCGATGCGCTGGAGGGCGACCCGCCAGTGGGCAGGGGAGTTCGCTATGATCGCCAGATGACCACCACCAGCCTCCCTTCCTTGAGCGTTCCCGGCCGGGGCTGCCTCGCCTGCGTAGGCCTGGGCATGACACTCGGCTCCCATCTCACTCCATTGGCACGCAGCCATATCGAGAAGGCAGACGTGGTGTTTGCAGCTCTTTCGAATTACATCGTGGAAGAGTGGCTCAAACGCATGCATCCGGACGTGCGCAGCCTGCAACCCTACTATGCCGAGGGAAAACCACGCATAAAAACCTACCGCGAGTGGGTGGCTCTGATGATGGCCGAGCTGCGCACTGGCAAACGTGTCTGCGGCGTGTTCTACGGCCATCCTGGCGTCTTCGCCTGGTCACCGAACAAGGCCATCGAGCAGGCCCGCGCGGAGGGTTACGAGGCACACATGGAGCCGGGCATCTCTGCCGAGGACTGCCTTTACGCCGATCTCGGCATCGACCCCGGACGCTACGGTTGCCAGCACTTCGAGGCCGGCCACCTGCTGTACTACCAGCGGCGGATCGATCCGGCGGGTTACCTGGTGCTGTGGCAGGTGGGGTCGATAGGCAATCGTTCAGTGGGGCATTTCGAGGCCGGTCCGGCCTACCGGCAACTGCTGGTGGAACGGTTGGAGCAGGACTACCCGCCGGGCCACGAGGTCATCATCTATCGTGGTGCCATCTTGCCGATCGAGCGCCCGCGCATCCGCCGCGTCGCGTTGCGTGATTTGGCCGAAGTACCGCTGACGGCAGAGGAAACCATGGTGCTGCCGCCGGCTGAACCGCTGGAGCTCAATTCCGCCTTCAAGGCGCGGTTGGATGTGCTGGACAAGGCCGACGTACGGGATAAAAGGCAAACTGATAGCATCGCTTAATGCGATGGGCGCCATTTGGGTACTGTGGCAGCGCGTCAATAATCTGCTTGCAGGGGCACCAGATGTGATTCACGAGGCATGCTGAAAGGCAGGCCATCAAGCCGTTACGCAACAATCACAGGGGGAAAAGATATGTCGGACACGATTGAACTGCTGGAAGCCATTGGTCGTGATGCGTCGCTTCGTCACGCATCGGTAGCGGATCTCACAAGGGTGCTGGAGCGGGTACAGGCGAATACGTCCCTCAAGGCGGCCGTGGCGCTGGGCGACAGTACCAGGTTGTCCCAGGAATTCGGGGGCAAGCCCACGGATCCGCCCCCCACCCAGCAATGCCCTCCAGGGGAAGAGGACGAAGAGCAGGAGGACGAAGGGGTGAAGCTGCAGGCTTCGGCTCCCGGTTACTCCGACGGGTTGCGTCAGCAATAGGCGTAGTCGCCGTGTATCGGCTGTCGAGTCGCATCTGGCTATGGTCAGCACTGCTGATCATGGCCTTTTGTTTACTTGTGCCGCCGGTTTGTGCCTCCACTATCGCAAACCCGGGCCAATTCCTCGACCTGGCAGAGAGCTTGCGCACGAGCGACCATCCACGCTTCGTTCAGATGTTGGCGCAGATTCATCGCGAAGAACCCCAGCTCGCACCGACAGAGCTTTGGCACCTGCGTTATCTGGATGCCTGGGAAACCATGTACGAGGGAAACTACACCAAGTCGGCGACCCAGCTTCGCGAGGTTATCGATCATTCCGGTGTGGCAATTCTGGCGACCAAGGCATCCGCGTTGCTCTTGAGCAATCTGGGCATCAATCGACACTACAAGGAAGCGTTTGAACTGGCCAACAGGCTGACCAAGGAACTGCCCGGAGTCAGGGATCCGGCCGCGCGCTTCACTTCGCTGTATTTCCTGTCGATGACGATGACCTCCGCAGGCCAGACGGACCTTGCCATCCAGTATGCGCGCATGATGGGAGACGCCCTTCCTGCGAGTGAGACGCTATGCAAACCGTTCACCCTCCAGGTCGACGCCCTGGACAAGAGCCGCCGGCTGAATTCATCCAGTCCTGAATTGCAACGTGCCATCACCGCCTGTGTCGCTGCTCGGCAGCCGGTCTTCGCCAACTCCTTGCGGCTTATTCAAGTTGGCGTCTACCTGCGCGAAGAGCAGCCGCGCAAGGCGTTGGCGCTGCTCGACCGGATTGCCCAAGAGATCCACCACAGCGGCTATGAACCCCACATTCTGTGGTGGCAGATGAATGAGGCAAATGCCTACGCCATACTGGGTAATGACAATGAGGCCAGGAAGGCTGCCCTTGCGGTGCTGGCGATGAGCCACCCCGAGGACAAAAATTGGGCGTTGTCGGAAACCTACAAGATCCTCTATCAAATCGAGAAGAAACGGGGGCATGCCGCTGCCGCGCTCAAGTACTACGAGCAGTTCACCGCACTGGACAAGGCTTATCTCGATGATGTCAACGCGCGCGCGATGGCCTACGAAACAGTGCAACAGCATGTGCTGGCGCAGAAGCTGGAGACGGAAAGGTTGAGCCAGCAAAATGCGCTGCTGCGCATGCGGCAGACGCTGGACGCCAAAAAGGCGGAAGCCAGCCGCTTGTACTTGGCGTTGCTGCTGATGGCGCTGGCCTTCGCCGTGCTCTGGATGTTCCGGCTCAAACGCTCGCAACTCCGCTTCAAGAAACTCTCCCACCTGGATGGCCTGACCGAGATCTTCAATCGCCAGCATTTCATGGGTGAGGTCGAGCGTACGCTACGCCTGCTGGAACGACGTGCTGGTGCCGCCTGTCTGGTTTTCATCGATCTGGACCACTTCAAGCACATCAACGATGCCTACGGCCACGCCATGGGCGATGAGGTGCTGCGCGAAGTGGTGATGGCCAGCAAGCAACACCTGCGCCCCGTGGACTTGTTCGGGCGGTTGGGCGGCGAGGAGTTTGGCATTCTGCTGGTCGAGTGCACGCGTGGACAGGGCATGGCGATCGCCGACCGCATCCGCCTTGCAGTCGAGGCGACGGTGGTGGAGTGCGAAGGGGTCGCCATTGCGATCTCCACCAGCGTGGGCCTGGCCTTCACCGACGCCTACGGCCACGATCTGCAGCGCTTGTGCCGTGAGGCTGACGCCGCGCTGTACCGTGCCAAGCGTGGCGGTCGCAACCGCGTGGTGGCCGATATCGAGGGCAGCATCCCCGCCGAGGCTTGAGGCGCTGCAACGGCCACACGGCCGCACGCTCGCCTGCGCATGCGGCAGACGCAGGACGCCAAGGTGGCCGAGCCGAACCGGCTGTACCTCCGCCCTGCTGCTTAATGGCGCTGCTCTGGGTGTGCCCCTCCAGCCTCCTGCGGACAGGGCTGGGTTCGCTATGATCGCCACATGAGCGACACCATCCCGTTTCCCTCGAACGTTCCCGGCCGAGGCCGCCTCGCCTGCGTAGGCCTGGGCATGACACTCGGCTCCCATCTCACCCCGCTGGCACGCAGCCACATCGCGCAGGCAGACGTGGTGTTCGCCGCGCTTTCCGACGCCATCGCGGAGGAGTGGCTGAAGAGCATGCATCCTGACGTGCGCAGCCTGCAGCCCTACTATGCCGAGGGCAAGCCGCGCATGCGGACCTACCGCGAATGGGTGGCGCTGATGATGGCCGAGCTGCGCGCCGGCAAGCGGGTCTGCGGCGTGTTCTACGGCCACCCGGGCATCTTCGCGTGGTCGCCGCACAAGGTGATCGAACAGGCCCGCGCGGAAGGCTACGAGGCGCACATGGAGCCAGGTATCTCCGCCGAGGACTGTCTCTACGCCGACCTGGGCTTCGACCCTGGTCGCTACGGCTGCCAGCACTTCGAGGCCAGCCAACTGCTGTACTGCGAGCGGCGCATCGACCCCGCCGGTTATCTGGTGCTGTGGCAGGTGGGGGTGGTCGGCAACCGCTCCGTGGGGCGTTTGGACACCGGACCGGCCTACCGTGCGCTGCTGGTGGAGCGGTTGGGGCAGGACTACCCGCCGGACCACGAGGTCATCATCTACCGCGGTGCCACCCTGCCCATCGAACGACCGCGTATCAGGCGCATCATCTTGCGCGAGCTGGCCGAGGTGTCGTTGACGGCCGAGGAAACCGTGGTGTTGCCGCCTGCAGTGACCTTGCAACCGAACCGTGCCATGCTGGAGCGGCTGCAGGTACTGGATGCGAAGGGGCAGGGAGTGGCTGCAGTCTGAAGTGGGGCGGTGTGGCGCGACAGCGTCGACCGGACGCGCGAAAGCGGGGGGACAACATGACCGATACGATCAAGCTGCTGGTGGCCATCGGCAGCGATGCCTCGTTGCGCTACGCATCGCCTGACGAGCTGAAGTGCGTGCTGGAGCAGGCGCAAGCGAGTGTCGAGCTCACGCTGGCGGTGGAGTTGGGTAACGGGGCACCGCTGCGCGTGGAGCTGTGCATACAGCAGGTGGAGCAGGTGCCCCAGATGCACGCGCCAGGCCAGGGCGGCGAAGAAGAAGAGGCCGACGTTCCGCCGCCGGAGCAGCCCAAGCCTGACCGTCCCTCGCCTCCCCCCACCAAGCGGGGTCGATCACGCCGGGGCTGACGGGCGTAGCCATGCGCCGCTGGTCATGCAGCTTGCAGCGATATATCACTTGGGCTGCCCTTGCATGCTGCCTGGGTTGGCATGCCAGCCATGCCGCCACGCCCAATGCCGACTTGGGTGCCATCCTCGAGCAGGCCGATGCGCTGCAAGACACGGATCATGCGCGGTCCATGCCGCTATTAGCTCTGCTCAACCGGGAGGCTGCCCGGTTGACGCCGGATCAGCAATGGCACCTGCGTTATCTCGATGCATGGGAGGCCATGTACGAAAGCGATTATCCGAAGTCGGAAGCGCTGTTCCGGGACATCATGCGGCATGCCGGCAATCCGGCCTGGGCGGATCGAGCTTCGGCCTTGCTGTTGTGGCAACTCGTGGTCACCCGGCGTTACCCCGAGGCATTCGAACTGGCCGATCGCCTCGCGGCACGCTTGCCACAGGCCACGGATGCCAAGGCTCGCTTTGCAATGCTGTTGAATCTCTCGGTATCGCTGGCTGTGGCTGGCCAGCCTGATTTGGCTGTGCGGTATGCGCGCATGGCGCTGGCGGAGGCTCCCGCGGGCAAGGGTTCGTGCTATTCGGCCGACAGTCTGGTGGTGGCGCTTTCCAGCGGGCATCGGCTCACGTTCGACAGCCCGGAGCTGCAGCAAGCCATCCATGCCTGCGCGGCGGCCAAGTTGCCGGTGTTCAGTACCGATTTGCAGCTCACCGTTGGCGACCTGTACTTGTATGAGGGGAAGCCGCGCAAGGCGCTGGCACTGCTCGACCAGATCGCGTCCGCCATCGACGCCGACGGCTATATCCCCAACAAACTGGAGGCCATGGTGCAGCGTGCACGGGCACTGGCCGCCATCGGAGACGATGACGCCGCCCGCAAGGCGGCCCTGGCTGTCGTCGCCATGCAGGCCACTGGCGATTGGCCGAGGGATGCCTACGAACTGCTTTACCGCATCGAGAAGAAGCAGGGCCACGCTTCCGCAGCGCTCGACAACTACGAAAAGTACGTCGTGCTGGACAATGCCTATCTCGATGACGTCAATGTGCGCACGGTAGCCTATGAGACGGTGCAACAGCACGTGCTGTTGCAGAAGTTGCAGACGGAAAGCCTGAGCCGGCAGAACGCGCTGCTGCGCATGCGGCAGCAGCTGGACGCCAAGACGGCCGAGACGAACCGGCTATACCTTGCCCTGCTGCTGATGGCGCTGGCTTCCGCCGCGGTCTGGATGTTCCGGCTCAAGCGTTCGCAACTCCGCTTCAAGAAACTCTCCCACCTGGATGGCCTGACCGCCATCTTCAACCGCCAGCATTTCATGGGCGAGGTCGGGCGTACCTTGCACCTGCTGGAGCGGCGTGCCGGTACGGCCTGCCTGGTTTTCATCGACCTGGACCACTTCAAGCGCATCAACGACACCTACGGCCACGCCATGGGCGACGAGGTGTTGCGCCAGGTGGTGGTGGCCAGCAGGCAGCACCTGCGCCAAGTCGACTTGTTCGGGCGGTTGGGCGGCGAGGAGTTCGGCATCCTGCTGGTCGAGTGCTCGCGCGGGCAGGGCATGGCCATTGCCGAGCGCATCCGGCTCGCGGTGGAGGCAATGGTGGTGGAGTGCGAAGGCGCCGTTATTGCGATATCCGCCAGCGTAGGCCTGGCTTTCACCGATGCCTGCGGCCACGACCTGCAGCGCCTGTGCCGCGAGGCTGACGCCGCGCTTTACCGGGCCAAGCGCAGCGGTCGTAACCGCGTTGTGGCTGACATTGAGAACAATGGCCTCATCGAAGCGTGAAGCGCATGGCTTGCCTGGAAGCGCATGATGCGCGCTCAGTGCACCCCGACCAGCTCCACGTCGAACACCAGCGTGGCGTTCGGTGGGATGTCGTCACCGGCGCCGCGGCCGCCGTAGGCAAGCCGGGCGGGGATGACCAGGGTGCGCTTGCCGCCCACGCGCATGCCGCCGATGCCCTGGTCCCAGCCGGCGATCACCTCGCCCGCGCCCAGCGTGAAGCTGATCGGCTCGCCACTGTCCACCGAGCTGTCGAATTCCTTGCCGTGGTGGTTCTTCGTGTTCGCGTCGTACAGCCAGCCGGTGTAGTTCACCTGCACCACGTCACCGTCGTTCGCCACCGTGCCGCTGCCGACCACGTGATCGATCTTCTGCAGCTGGGTGATTTTGTCCGCCGCCCATGCCGGCGACGTTGCAACGAAAGCGCCCAGCAGGATGGCGGCGAATGCGACGGAAAGATGGCGCATGCGGTGGGGTTCCCGGCAACGAGGTGCGCGCAGTCTAGGAGCCAGGGCGGCAGAAACCAAGCGAGCGAGGCGTAGCCGTCTGGGCATCTTCCGCGTCGCTTGGGTTTCGACCGCGCAGGCTCCCGGAACCTGCCATGCAGCTCAGTGATCCTGGTGGTCGTTCTTGTTCTTGGGTGCGGGCTTGCCATGCGCGGCCGCCGGCTTGCCGGCACCCTGACGGGCGGCGGGGGTGTGCGGCGGTGCGGCCGGACGCGCCGCGGCTGGCGACGCCATGTGCGGCCGCTGCGGCGTGGGCTGTGGGTTGCGGTTCGGCAGCGGGCGCGCCGGCCGTTGCGGCATGCCGCCGTGCGGCGGTGCCGGACGATGCGGTGGTGCCGGACGATGCGGCAGATTGCCATGCTGCGGTGGCCTCGGGCGTTGCGCGGGCGGCGGCGGCGGCCGGTGCGGCATGGGGCGTGCGTACCAGCGGGTCCGCTCGCGGTAGAACGGGCGATTGCGGTAGTAGGTATCCCAGTAGGTGCCGATCACGAAGGTGACGATGGGAATGCCTATCTGCGCACCGTACTGGGGCACCAGCACGTATTGGTTGTTGTAGTCGTACTGGATGAAGTTGCCGGCGATCCAGCCACGATTGCCCTGGAAAATCACGTCGCACCATTCCCAGCCGCTGGTGCAGCCCTGGACGCTAAGCGGTGCGCCGGCAGGAAGGGTCTCGATGAGCGGGTAACCGGTATCCGGGCCGGCGCGGAGGTTGACGTTGCCGGTGGTGTAGCCGTCCGCGGCCAGCGCGAGCGCGGACAAGGCAAGCAGCGGCAGCGTGGCGAGCCAGGCGATGCGTTTCATCGGAACTCCTCCTGTGATGTGGGGGCGTACCGCCCCGGGCGAAAGCCTGCGCCGGCCTGGGTGAACCCGGCGAGACGGGCGGGGTGCGTCAACCCGGCGGCGCGAGCTGTGCCTGCACCTCGTTGATCGAGTCGCGGATGCGCTTGGAGAACACCGAGTCGAGATGATGGATCAGCACCAGCCGCTCGGTGGCGCGGGTCATCGCCACGTAGAGCAGGCGGGCCTCGTCGACCTCGCGCTGGCCCTCGCGCGGCAGCGAGCCCAAGCCGGGCACGATCACGAACGGGAATTCCAGGCCTTTGCAGGAGTGCATGGTGAGCAGCTTCACGCTGTCCTTGACCACGAACAGCGCCTGCTTGCCGCGCTCGTCGGCGAGGCTGGAGGGGATGTCGAGGCGCTCCAGCACATCGTGCAGCTTCTCGCCTTCCCAGTTGGCGCGGTAGATCACCGCCATGTCGTCCCAGGGACGGCCGTTGGCGTGTTCTTCGCGCAGTTGTGCGATCAGCACGTCGAGCTGGTCGGCGGCGGTGTCGGTGCGGATCAGCTCGGGCAGCGGGCCGCGCCGGCCCGCGCTTTCCGGCGCCACCAGCGGCACGCCATCGTCATCATCGCCGCGCGCGGCGAGCAGCTCGCTGGCGAAGTTGCGCGCCACGGCGAGGATCTCCAGCGTGTTGCGGTAGTTGAGCCTGAGGATGGTGGTGCGGCCTTGCGCCTGCACGCCCAGGCTCTTCCAGCTCAGCTTGCGGCGACTGGCCTGCCCGTAGATGTTCTGCGCGTCGTCGTACAGCACCAGCAGCGAGTTGGTGGCCGGGTCGATCATCTGCACGATCAGCTTGTACCAGTCCGGCTCGAAGTCGTGGCCTTCGTCGATGAGCACGGCGCCGTACTGGAAGCGCGGGATCTGCCCCTTGTCGACGCCCTCGATCACCCTTTCCACCATCGCCTCGAAAAAATGCTCGCCCTTGGGCGGCAGTTCCACGTGGTAGCTGTCCAGCATGCGCCGGCACCAGCGATGGAAGTTGTAGACCTGCACCTTGTCGCTGAGGCCGCGCTCGCCGATCAGCTGTTCCAGCCGCGCCGCCAGCGTCTTGTTGTAGCAGAGCACCAGGATCGGCCGGCTCATCGCGCGCGCCAGCTGCATCGCGCGGAAGCCCAGGATCATGGTTTTCCCGGAGCCGGCCACGCCGTGGATGACGCGGTGCTCGTCGCCCAGCGAGCGCGCCAGCTGCTCCTGCTGGGCGTCCATCACCTTCACCAGATCGGGGATTTCCAGCGTGCGCGCATCCTTGCCCTCGGCGGCAAACAGGCCGAACTGGCCGCTGCCCGGTTCCACGCGGATCTCGGGAAACAGATGCCAGCGCACACGGTCGATCTGGGGCAGGGTGAGCGCCACCGGAAACACCTGCGGGAACATCGCCCACAGCCGTTCCTGGAATTCCCCGGCGTCCACCGTCTCGTACAGCTCGTCGCGGCAGATCACGAGATGGCCCGGGATCACTGCCTCCAATCCGCCTTCGTCGAACTGCCTGCGGGTGATGTTGGCCAGCACCACGCCCCAGGCCCAGGGCATCACCAGCTTGCCCGCATGACGGCTGCCCTCGGGCTGGCGCAGGGCCGGGTCGCGCTCCAGCACCACGCCGATTTCCAGCGCATAGGCGCGCGCCTGCAGCAGCGGGTTGGTTTCCTTGGCCAGGCCGCGTTCGGTGACCAGGGTGAACTGGGTCCTGTCGGCGTGGCGGATGGTGTCGGCCTTCCAGTCCTTCACCTCCAGCACCAGCAGGCCGCGGCGCGGGTGGAACACCACGAAATCCGGTTGGCGCTGCTTCAAGCCGACAGGCACGTCGTACCAGAGCAGGTAGTCGTCCTCCAGTTTCTGCTCCAATCGTTCGGAGACGCGCTTCTCGCCACCGGTCATCCGCGGCAGGCATTGGTTGCGTGTCGGAATGAGGGTGGCCATGCGGGGTCCGGGCAGTCGTATCGGGCGAAAGTAGCGGAACGCGGCCGGCTGTCAACGTTCAAGTCCCGGCCGCAATGGCCGATACTTCCCGGTCGACCGCCCGACTTGCCGACCGGTCCGCCTCAACCGGGGCGCCCCGGGCAGCGTGGAGTGCACTGATGTCCATCGACATGGCCACCCTGGCATTGATGGGGGCCGCGCAGGCCCTGCTGATGGCAGTGGTGCTGTGGACTTCCACCGGCAGCTATGCCGGCGTGGCGCGTGCCAGCCTGCGCCTGCGCGCCGGTGCGCAGGCGCTCGAGGCGGCGGCCTGGGGCCTGCTCGGCCTGCGCGGCCATGTGGCCGACTGGCTTTCGATCCCCGTGGCGAACGCGGTCATGCTGGTGTCCTACGCCATGACCGTGCACGCGTTGCGCATGCTGCTCGGCGCGCCGTCGCGGCTGCGAATGGTGGCGGTCGCCAGCGTGGCGGGCTGGCTGGCCATCGTCTGGTACACGTGGGGAGCGACGAGTTTCCAGGCCCGGATGGTGTGCGCCTCGCTGGTCATCATGCTGGACCTGGCGCTATTGATCGCGCCGTTGCTTGACAGCCTGCGCCGGGACGGTTCGGCGGCCAAGCGGGTCCTGCTGGCCACCCTGGCCATCGCGGTGGCGATCGTGCTCTGGCGCAACGCCGAGCCACTGCTTTCCAGCCGGCCGGCGACAGGTCTGCTCGTGCCCACGCCGATCAACGCGATCTACATGATGTTTTCCGCGATGCAACCCCTGTTCACCAGCGTCGGATTCCTGCTGCTCTACAACGAGACGATGCAGGCCGAGCTGAGGCTGCTGGCGCGAACCGATCCGCTGACCGGCGTGAACAACCGGCTGGCGCTCATCGAGACCATCGGGCGCCTGCTGGATGCCGCCGGGAGCAGTGGCCGGCCGCTCGGCGTGCTGATGCTCGATGTCGACCATTTCAAGGCGGTGAACGACCGCTTCGGGCACGGTGGCGGCGACCGCGTGCTGCTCTCGCTGGTGGAGCGCATCCAGCGTGCGCTGAGCCACGGCGACGTGATCGGCCGGGTCGGTGGAGAAGAGTTCGTGGTGCTGTCGCCTGGCAATGACCTGTGCCGGACGCGGGCGCTGGGCGAGCGGATCCGCACCGAGGTCGAGCGCGCGCAGCTGGTGTTCGACGGTCATGTGCTCGGCATGACCGTGTCGGTCGGCGTCACGGAAGCGGCGCCCGGCGAGAACGACGTGACGGCATTGCTGCAACGTGCCGATGCGGCGTTGTACGCAGCCAAGCATGCCGGCCGCAACCGCGTGGTGACGACCGGTGATGTCGCAGGAGTACCGCCGGCGTCGGCTTGAGCCGGGTCGCGGAATAGTCGACGGCTAGATGACGCTGCCCCATTGCCGCAGCTGCCCCGCTGTCACATCCATGCGCCGGCAGGCGCGGCTGGCGATGCCGTCCTTCAGGGCGGCGTGGAATATCGGTGCGATCGACCACAGCGCGTGTGCTGCCAGCCGGGCCTGGCGCTGCTGCCATGGCGTGTGGCCCAGCAACGCGAGCGCCCAGTCCGGCAGCAGGGCTTGGCCGGCGGACAGGAACAGGTCGCGCGACAGTCCGGCCACCGGCACCGGCAGGCGTACCTTTGCCAGCAGGTCGAGCACCACGCGCGAGCGCCCGGTGTACGCCAGTTCCGGCTGGATGCGGCGAAAGTATTCGGTCACCGCGCGCTCGGACGAAGGCACTTCGCGTGCGCCCAGCGCCTCGGCGATCCGCCGCACCTCGCCGTAGTAGCGGTCGGCGGCGCCGGCCGGCATCGACACGTGGCCGTAGCGGCGGTAGCCCTGCAGGAAGCAGTACGCCTCGCTGACGTGCACCCAGGTCAGCAGGCCGGGGTCGTTCGCCGCATAGGGGCGCCCGTCCTCGCCGTGCCCGGTGATCTGCAGGTGGATCAGCCGCACGCGCTCGATCAGGGCCTCGGCCTGCGCGCGCGGCGCGTAGGTGGTGCCGCCCACGAAGGCGGTGGTGCGGCGCAGCCGGCCGACCAGGTCGTCGCGGAAGCCGGAGTGGTCCCATACCCCGGCCAGCGCCAGCGGATGCAGGGTCTGCAGGGTCAGCGCGGCGAGGCCGCCGGCCAGCATGCCGGGGAAGTCCGCGTGCACCCGCCAGGTGGCGCTGTGCGGCCCGAACAGGCCCGGATCGCCATGCGGATGGTCGTAGTCGAGGCTGCCGGTATCGGCGCGGGGGAAGGCGCGCAACACCCAGTGGCGGATCGGCTGGCACAACAGATCGAGGGGCGAAGGCATGCGTGCAGTCTATCGCCGGCCGAGCGAGGGGTTTGATTTGGACGTCCATTGTGCTATCAATGGCGCCATGACCCTTGCCGCCGCCCGCCAGTATTTTTGGTTTTATGGCTATCCGAAGCCGCTGGCGGAGGCATGGGTGCGATCGTCCTGACGAAACACTGAAACCCCATCCCGAAAGCCGCCAGCAACACCGAGGCGGCTTTTTTCATGGCCGCCGCACCCCACACGAGGAGCCGCCGCCATGCCCCAGTCAGCCACCGACGATCTGCGCATCCGCACGATCAACCCGCTCGCCACGCCCGCCGAAGTGATGGACGAGTGCCCTGCCATGCCCGCCGCGCTCGCCACCGTGGGCAACGCGCGCGCGGCCTTGCATCGCATCCTTGAGGGCATGGACGACCGTCTCGCGGTGGTGATCGGTCCGTGCTCCATCCACGACCCCCGCGCCGCGCTGGAGTATGCGCAGCGGCTGGTGGCGCAGCGCGAACGCTTCGGCGGCGAACTGGAGATCGTGATGCGGGTGTATTTCGAGAAGCCGCGCACGACGGTGGGCTGGAAGGGGCTGATCAACGACCCGGATCTGGATGGCAGCTTCCGCATCAACCAGGGCCTGCGCATCGCGCGCGGCCTGCTGCGCGACATCAACGAGCTGGGCGTGCCGGCCGGCAGCGAATTCCTCGACATCATTTCGCCGCAGTACCTCGCCGACCTGGTGGCCTGGGGCGCGATCGGCGCGCGCACCACCGAGAGCCAGGTGCATCGCGAGCTGGCCTCGGGACTGTCCTGCCCGGTGGGTTTCAAGAACGGCACCGACGGCAACGTGAAGCTGGCGGTGGACGCGGTGCAGGCGGCCTCGCATCCGCACCACTTCCTCGCGGTGACCAAGCAGGGCCAGGCCGCCATCGCCGCCACCAGCGGCAACCGCGACTGCCACGTGATCCTGCGTGGCGGCAAGGTGCCGAACTACGACGCGGCCAGCGTCGAGGCCGCCTGTGCCGCGATCGGCAAGGCCGGCCTGCCGCCGCGGGTGATGATCGACGCCAGCCATGCCAACAGCGGCAAGAACCCGGAGAACCAGCCGCACGTGATCGCCGACATCGCCGCCCAGCTCGAAGCGGGCGAGTCGCGCATCGTGGGCGCGATGGTGGAAAGCCATCTCGTCGGCGGCCGCCAGGAGCTGCTGCCCGATCGCCCGCTGGTCTACGGCCAGAGCATCACCGACGGCTGCATCGGCTGGGACGATTCGGTGCGCGTGCTGGAGCGGCTGGCCGCGGCGGTGCGCCGGCGCCGCGAAGTGGCGCGGGACGAGCTGGCGGCCTGAGCATCGACGGCTGCTGCGCCGTATGCTTGGCGGCATCGTCCATGGAGACCGCCATGTCGCTCGACATCCAGCACAACCGCGCCGCGCAACGTTTCGAGGTGGAGGCGGAAGGCACGCTGTGCGTGCTCGACTACACACTCGCGGAGGGCGGCATGGCGATCACCCGCACCCTGGTGCCGCCGCCGGCGGGCGGCCGCGGTGTGGCCGGTGAACTGGTGCGCACGGCGCTGGATTTCGCCCGCGCGAAAGGCTGGAAGGTGGCGCCGCTCTGCTCGTACGCCGAGGCCTGGATGGCGCGGCACCCCGACTACGCGGACCTGCGCGCTTGAACAGCGGCACGACGAAACAGCGGCGCTGGCGGCCATTCCGCTACGTGACGGCGCGACCGCGGCTCAGCGTGTCGTTCGCGATCTTCGTGGTCACCGGCGCCGTGCTGATGGCGCTGGGCCTGCGCGTGGCCACCGCGATCCTGCTCGGTTTCGACCTGGCCGCGGTGGTCTACCTGATCGCGTTGGCGCGGCTGTTCAACCAATCCACGCCCGCGCACATGCGCCTGCAGGCGAAGGCACAGGACACCGGGCGCTGGGGCGTCCTGTGGAGCGCGGTGGTGCTCTCCGGGGTAGTGCTGGTGGCACTGGGTACCGAGCTGCACGCGGCCAAGGGCGGCGGCCTGCCCGCGCTGGGCGTGGGCGCGCTCAGCGTGGTGCTGAGCTGGCTGTTCCTCAACATCATGTTCGCGCTGCACTACGCGCATGGTTTCTACGGCGATTTCGGCGAGAAGCATTCCGGGCTGGAGTTTCCCGACACCCCCAAGCCCGACTACTGGGATTTCGCCTATTTCGCCATCGTGATCGGCATGACCTTCCAGGTCTCCGACGTGCAGATCAGCAGCCGCTACCTGCGCCGCGTGGCGCTGCTGCACAGCGTGATCGCGTTCTTCTTCAACGTGTTCATCATCGCGATCACGGTGAACATCGTGGCTGGTATGAGCGGCTGACGGTTCGCCGCGTAGGAGCGCACCCTGTGCGCGAATGCTCTGGCGCATGATCGAAGCCAAAAGCCATCGCGCACAGGGTGCGCTCCTACGCGTGCCCGGTAGCGTCAATCGCGCAGGTTGTCGAACTGCAGCGGCAGTTCCACGTCGGCCTTGCGCAGCACCGCCATCGCGGCCTGGAGGCCGTCGCGCTTCTTGCTGGTGACGCGCAGCTTGTCGCCGTTGATCTGCGCCTCGACCTTGAGCTTGGCTTCCTTCAGCGTGGCCACCAGCTTCTTGGCGATCGGCTGCTCGATGCCCTGTTTCACGGTGATCTTCTGGCGCGCGCCGGCGAGGTTGGTCTCGACCTCGCCGATGTCCAGCGCGCGGGCGTCGATCTTCCGCGAGATGAGCCGGCCGCGCAGGATGTCCAGCATCTGCTGCAACTGGAAATCGCTGGGCGCGCTCTGCGTGATCACGAACTCGTCCAGCTCGAACTTCGCATCCGTGCCCTTGAAGTCGAAGCGGTTAGCCAGCTCGCGGTTGGCCTGATCCACGGCATTGGTCAGTTCGTGCTTGTCGACTTCGGAGACTACGTCGAAGGAGGGCATGGCGGCGGCTCGCGGATGAATGGGACGAAAAGTGTAAGCGATGCAGCTGGGCGATAATGCGCACTTTCACGCTCGTCATCCCGGCGCAGGCCGGGATCCAGTGACTTTTGCGCAGGTGGCACTGAATGACCAGACATTCGTCTGTTAGAAACCCGGCTTTCGCCGGAATGACGTTGCTGGCGAGACGTCGATCGATGGTGAGACCTTGAAGACGGATGTACTGATCATCGGCGCAGGCGCCGCGGGTCTGATGTGCGCGATCACGGCGGGCCGGCGTGGCCGCAGCGTGCTGGTGGTCGACCATGCGAACCGGGTCGGCAAGAAGATCCTGATGTCCGGCGGCGGCCGCTGCAACTTCACCAACCTTGGCGCGACGCCGGCGAACTACCTCAGCGCGAATCCGCATTTCGCCAAATCTGCGCTGGCACGCTACACGCCGGCGGATTTCATCGCGCTGGTGGAGAAGCACGGCATCGCATACCACGAGAAGGAGCTGGGCCAGCTGTTCTGCGACGACTCGTCGAAGCAGATCGTGCGCATGCTGCTGGACGAGTGCGCCGCCGCCGGCGTACGCATCGAGACCGGTTGCGGCATCGAACGCGTGCGCAGGACCGACGAGGGTTTCGCCGTGCTCACCGCGCATGGCGAGGTGCATGCCGAATCGCTGGTGGTGGCCAGCGGCGGGCTGTCGATCCCCAGCATGGGTGCCAGCGGCTTCGGCTACGAACTGGCGCGCCAGTTCGGGCATGCGGTGTTGCCTGTGCGCGCGGCACTGGTGCCGCTGACCCTGAGCGGCAAGCATCAGGAGCATTATCAGGATCTTGCCGGCGTGGCCTTGCCGCAAGCGGAGGCAAGGGCAGGCAAGCGTGCATTCCGTGCGGGTCTGCTGTTCACCCATCGCGGGCTCAGCGGGCCGGCGATCCTGCAGATTTCCTCGTACTGGCAACCGGGCGACGAACTGCGCCTCGACCTCGCACCGGATGCGGAGCTGGGCGACTGGTTGCTGGCGCAGCGCGCAGCGCGCCCGGCGGCCGAGCTGAAGAACGTGCTGGCCGATGCCTTGCCCAAGCGCCTCGCCCACCGCCTGTGCGAATTGTGGTTCCAGAGCCGTCCCATGCGCCAGTACCGTGACGCCGAGTTGCGCGAGGTCGGCCGGCAACTGCACGACTGGCCCATGGTTGCCAGCGGTACCGAGGGCTATCGCACGGCCGAGGTCACCCTGGGCGGGGTGGACACCGACGGTCTTTCCTCCAGCACGATGCAGTCGAAACTGGTGCCCGGCCTGTACTTCATCGGCGAAGTGGTCGACGTCACCGGCTGGCTGGGTGGCTACAACTTCCAGTGGGCCTGGGCCTCGGGGCATGCGGCGGGCGGAGTGGCGTGATGCCGCGGTTTCGCGGCAGCTGAACGCCGGGAATGCTTCACTGCGCGAATTGGATCCATCCCGGGAGTGCAGCACATGAAAGTCGGTTTCCTCGGTCTCGGCGCGATGGGCGCCGCGATGGCGACGAACCTGCTCAAGGCAGGCCATGAAGTGACGGTATGGAACCGTTCGCCGGCAGCGGCGCAGCCGCTGGCGGCGCTGGGTGCCGTGGTTGCGCCGGTACCTGCCGATGCAGCGCACGGCGACGCCGTGCTGAGCATGCTGGCGAACGATGATGTGGTGCGCGGGGTGATCCTCGACGGCGGCGTGCTCGGCACCATGGCACCCGGCACGGTGCATGTGAACCACGCCACGGTGTCGGTGGCGCTGGCGAAGGAGCTGGCGCAAAGGCATGCCGCACGCGGCGTGGACTACGTCGCCGCGCCGGTGTTCGGCCGACCGGACGTGGCCGCCGCCGGCAAGCTCAATATCCTCGTCGCGGGCGAAGTTCGGGCGATCGAGCGCGTGCGTCCGCTGCTGGATGCGATGGGCAGCCGCGTGTGGCCGCTGGGCGAGGCGCCGGAGCGCGCCAACGTGGCGAAGATCGCGGGCAACTTCATGCTGGCGGCGGCGATCGAGAGCATGGCCGAGGCGTCCGCGCTGGTGCGCGCACATGGCATCGGCGCGGCGGATTTCCTCGAGGTGATGACTGGCACGCTGTTCGCCTCGCCGGCCTACCAGGGCTATGCGGCGCTGATCGCCGCGCAGCGCTTCAAGCCGGCTGGCTTCGCGCTGCCGCTGGGCTACAAGGACGTGGGGCTGGCGTTGAGCGCCGGCGCGGCGGCGCGGGTGCCGCTGCCGTTTGCCGGCGTGCTGCGCGACAGCCTGCTGGAGGCGCTGGCCGCAGGCGACGAGGATGTGGACTGGTCGGTGTTGTCGCAGGTGGCGGCGCGGCGCGCGCGGCTCGATGAGCGCGGTTGTTAGGCACGCTGGTGCAGCCAGCGGTCGAGCTGGTTGGCGAAGGCCTGCTTGTCGCGCGGATGGAACGGCGCATGGCCGCCAGTGTCGACGCCGGTGCCACGCAACTCCTCCATGAAATTGCGCAGGCCGAGGCGCTGGGCAATGGTCTCGGGCGTGAACAGCTCGCCACGCGGGTGCAGCGCCAGCGCGCCTTTTTCGATCACCGCCGCGGCCAGCGGAATGTCCTGCGTCACCACCAGGTCGCCGGCGGCGACGCGGCGCACGATCTCGTGGTCGGCCACGTCGAAGCCGCCGGGCACCTGTATGGCGCGCACGAAGCGCGAAGGCGGCGTGCGCAGGTACTGGTTCGCCACCAGGGTCACCATCACCTGTTCGCGCTCGGCGGCGCGGAACAGGATCTCCTTGATAGCGACCGGGCAGGCGTCGGCATCCACCAGGATCTGCGCGTCGGTACTCACGCGTCGTTCCAGTCCAGCGTGCCGTCGATGATGGTGTGGGTACGGCCGCCGATCCACACGGTGCCATCGGCGATACGGGCGACGAGCTGGGCGTCGTGGCCGATCTCGCGGCCCTGGCTCACCGTGTAGCCGCTGGCCAGCGGGCCCTGCGGTTCGGCCTGCGCGATGTACGCGGCGATCAGGCCGTTGGCGGCGCCGGAGGCGGGGTCCTCGATGATGCCCACGCCGGCGGGGAAGGCGCGCACCACCAGCTGGTAATCGGGATGGGCGCTGCGCGCGAAGGCGCACAGGCCCATGCTGTCGCTGGCGTGGGCCAGCGCGCCGATCGCGCTGTGGTCGGGCTGCCAGGCGCGCAGTGCCGCCTCGCTTTCCACCTCGGCCAGCCACCAGCGGCGGCCACCGTCGACCAGGGCAGGCGGCAGTGCGCCGGTGCCGATGCCGCCCAGTGCGGCAGCGAGCAGCGGATGTGCATGGCGGCCCGTGTGCAGCACGCGCTCGCCGGGGGATTTCAGCAGCAGCCGGCGATCCGCGCCGTCGCCTTCCACCCGGATCGGCAGCACGCCGGCGCCGCATTCCTGCCACAGCAGGCCGTCGACGGGGTGAGCCAGGCCGCATGCCAGCGCCGCGTGTGCACTGCCCACGCTGGGGTGGCCGGCGAACGGGATTTCCTTGTGCGGGGTGAAGATGCGCACGCGGTAGCTGGCGTCGCTGGCGACGGGCGGCAACAGGAAGGTGGTTTCGACGAGGTCGGTCCAGCGTGCGAAACGCTGCATTGCCGCGCCGCTCCAGTGTTCCGCGCCGATCACCACACCGAGGTGATTGCCGCCGCCGTGAGTGGCGGCAAAGACGTCCAAATGCAGGTAATGCAGCGCAGGCATGATGGCGGGATTCGTGGGGGAACGCGCATGATAGCCGCGTTGGCTGGTGGCGGCGCGGATGGAACCTGGAAACTCCGGGGCGCGGCATACGGATGTACCGCTCGCGATCAAGCACGCAAGTGCTTGATCGGCGGAAGCGAGTCCGGACATGTGCCGGACTCGCTGACTCGAATAACCGTCAGGAAGACGGTTGTTCGAGATTTCCGGATTCGACAAGCGGCCGCGCTGCCGCCAAGATTCCGCCACCTCATCGCCCGGGCGCGGAACCGTTCATGCCGATCACCCTCATCATCCTCGCAGTCACCTGCATCGTCTCGTTCATGGCGCTCAGCAACGGACGGTTGATGAACGACCTGATCCTGTGGCCGCCGGCGATCAGCCGCCGGCGCGAATACCACCGGCTGGTGACCTACGGCCTGGTGCATGCGGATTTCGGCCACCTGCTGTTCAACATGATCACGCTGTTCTTCTTCGGGCGGGTGATGGAGGGCTTCTACGCCGGCGAGCTGGGCACGTTCGGTTTCGCGTTGTTCTACATCGGCGCCCTGGTGGTCTCGATCCTGCCCACCTACCTGAAGAACCGCGACAACCCGAACTACCGCAGCCTCGGTGCCTCGGGGGCGGTGTCGGCGGTGCTGTTCGGCTACGTGCTGCTGGCGCCTTGGCAGCGCATCATCGTGTTCGTGATACCGATGCCGGCGATTGTCTACGCCATGCTGTACACCGCTTATTCGATCTACATGGATCGGCGTGGGCAGGACAACGTCAACCACAGCGCGCACCTGTGGGGCGCGGCTTATGGCGTGGTGTTCACCCTGCTGGTGAACCCGCGCGTATTGCCGCATTTCCTGAACGCGCTGCTGCAGCCCAGTTTCTGAATTCCGGGCCGGTACGGGCATCAGCACCGGTTCAAGCGGACAGGCGTAAGCTAGCGCCATCGTCTCCCATGGAGGCCGTGTCATGAAACGCCTGTTTAGCGGTTTCGTTCTCGTCACGCTGGCCGCGCTGCTGTCGGGTTGCTACTACGATCCGGGTTACAGCTACGTGCGGGCCACCCCGTATGCCGGTCCGGCGTATTACGGCAGCAACGTGGTGTACGGCGACGGTTATTACGCGGCACCTGGCTGGTATGACGGTTGGTACGACGGCTGGTACGGGTATGGCTGCTGCTATGCGCCGGGTGTGGCTATCGGCGGCGCGTGGTACGGCCGCGGCGGCGGGTATCGCCATTACCGGGGTGGCGGCAGCTGGCACGGTGGCAGCCATGGCCACGTGAGCAGCCATGGCGGCAGCAGCCATCACCACTGAGCCCTTGAACCGGCCTTGAGTATCCCGCCGGCCGCTGCGGCATCATGGCGGCATGATCCGGCTGCCGGCGAACGTGCATCGTGACCTGCCCAGGCTCATCGCATTCGCGGCGATGAGCCTGGTGTTGTGTGCCTGCGGCAGCATCCGCTATTACGCGCAGGCGGTGCACGGGCAAGGCGAGCTGGTGTTCAAGCGGCAGCCGGTACGCAAGCTGCTGCGCGATCCGGCCACCGATCCGAAACTGGCCACGCGGTTGTCGCGGGCGCTGGCTGCGCGCGGTTTCGCCAGCCGCCGGCTGGACCTGCCTGACAACCGCAGCTACACCGGCTACGTGGCGCTGGACCGGCCCTACGTGGTGTGGAACGTGTTCGCCACGCCGCGCTATTCGGTGGAGGCAATCCGCCACTGCTTTCCCGTCGCCGGCTGCGTGGCCTATCGCGGCTGGTTCAGCGAGGCTGCGGCCGAGGCCGATGCGGCGCGCATGCGGAGCCGGGGCGATGACGTGTGGGTGGGCGGCGTGCCGGCGTATTCCACGCTGGGCTGGTTCGCCGACCCCATCCTCTCCAGCATGCTGCGCTGGGACGACGACGAACTGGCCAGCACGATCTTCCACGAACTGGCACACCAGCTGATCTACGTGAAGGGCGACACCGCGTTCAACGAATCCTTCGCGACCTTCGTGCAGACCGAGGGCCTGCGCGAGTGGCGCGCTTCGCGCGGCCTGCCGTCTGACGAGGATGATGCGCAGGCGATGGCCGACGGCTTCACGAAACTGGTGCTGGACCTGCGTGATCGCCTGAAGACGCTGTACGCCAGCGGTGCGGATGCCGGGACGATGGAGACGGGCAAGCAGCGCGAGATCGCCGCGTTCCGCGCACGGTATGCCGACTGGCGCGACACGCACTGGCCGCACGACCACCGCTACGACGCCTGGGTGGCCAGGCCGATCAACAACGCGCGGCTGCTGCCGTTCGGCCTGTACGACCAGTGGATGCCGGCTTTCGGCATGCTGTTTCGCGAGAGCGGTGGGCAATGGCCGGCGTTCTACGCGCGGGTGCGGGCGCTGGCGCGCGAGCCGAAGGCGAAGCGGGATGCCGCGCTGCAGGCTTTGTCGCCGCTGCCGTAGGAGCGGCTTTAGCCGCGATTCCCCAGCCGGTCGCGGCTGAAGCCGCTCCTACGGCGTTGGTGTCTTGTGCTTTGCCATGTAGCGCAGGTAGGCCAGCACGGCATCGAGGTCGGCATCGGACAGCGTCTGCTGCGTGGGGAAACCCTGCATCCTGGCCTCCGGCCAATGTCGTAGCGACTGCGGGTTGCGGATGAAACCGCGCAGCAGGTCGGCGCGCAGGTACTCGGTGGGGCTGTACGGAATGTTGAGGTCCGGCCCCAGTCGCGCGTCGCCTTCGCCGTTCATCGTGTGGCAGGCGAAGCAGCTGCGCTTGAACGCCGTGAAGCCCTGGCGCACTTCGGCGCTGGCGTCGGCTTGCGGGACGATGGCGGGAAAGCGCGCGTCAACCCCGGAGAGTGCGCGGATCGAGGCCAGCTGGTAGGGCCATTGCTCGGGGCTGATGTGCGCGGCCTGCGGGTCGGTCCACACCAGGTAGAACGGGCCGGAGCCCTTGCCGCCCTCGGCCAGTGCGGGCCAGGGATGCGCGGGGTCCTCGATCGCCAGCCACGCCTGCGCGCCCTGGCGGTTGAGGATCACGTCGGCGGGAATCTCGGCGGCGAAGCCGTCCGCGGCCACGAACTGCAGGTGCTGGTCCGGACGCAGGCCGGGCAACAGCGCGCGCAGCGGCACGGCGCGGTAGCGCATGCGGTGGCGAAAGGCCACGTCGTCCGGGATCGTCACCGTGGCCGCATCGGCGCGGGCGAGCAGTTGCGCGGTGGTCCAGGTCTTCGTGCCGTGGCCCAGGTCGATGTGCAGCACGGCCGCACGGGCAAGGAGTGGCGGCAGGCACAGCCAGAGCACGCAGCAGCACAGTAGCGTTTTCATGGAACTTCCTCGGGGGCGGCATTGCAATCGTGCACAGCCGCCCCCACGTCTTGGACAGGCGCGGTGCGTGGCTGGCTGGAAACTGAATCGTTTCGTGCGGTTTCCTTGAACTTCCACCATAGCGGCTACACTAAGCACATGTATCGCCGTGAGGCGACAGGAGACGGGGCAGGACATCGCACCGTCGGGGGGTCGGCCCCTCTCTCTCCCCTCTTGACGCGCCGACCTGACGGATCCCGATAGCTACTCCCCTGGCTATCGGGATTTTTTATGCCCGCGATTTGCCGCAGGCATGGATAATCGCGTATTCGGCGCCGTCTGGCGCCGCCGCGCCGAACGGCCGACGCATGATCATCGAATCGCTGCTGGACACCGACCTCTACAAGTTCTCGATGATGCAGGTGGTGCTGCATCACTATCCGGCGGCGCAGGTCGAGTACCGCTTCAAGTGCCGCAATCCCGGCATCGATCTCGTGCCCTACATCGATGAGATCCGCGCCGAGCTGGCGGCGCTGTGCACGCTGCGCTTCAGCGCGGAGGAGCTTGACTACCTGCGCGCGATGCGCTTCATCAAGAGCGACTTCGTGGACTTCCTGGGCCTGTTCCAGCTCAACGCGAAGTACGTGACGATCGCGCCGGCGGAAGCGGGCAACGGCGAGATCGAGATCCGCCTCAAGGGACCATGGCTGCACACCATCCTGTTCGAGGTGCCGCTGCTGGCCATCGTCAACGAGGTGTACTTCCGCAACACGCAGCCGGACCACGACCTTGCCGAGGGGCGGCGGCGCCTGCAGGCCAAGATCGCACTCCTGCACGGCACGCCGGGCTACGAGCATTGCCGCATTGCCGACTACGGCACACGCCGGCGTTTCTCGCGGATCTGGCACGAAGAAGTGCTGGTTGCCCTGCGCGACGGTCTGGGCACGCAGCTCGCCGGCACCAGCAACGTGTGGTACGCATGGAAGCTGGGTCTCACCCCGCTGGGTACTCTGGCGCACGAGTACCTGCAGGCGCACCAGGCGCTGGGGCCGCGCCTGCGCGATTCGCAGGTGGCGGCGTTGGAGGCCTGGGCGAAGGAATACCGCGGCGACCTCGGCATCGCGCTCTCCGACGTCTACGGACTGGACGCCTTCCTGCGCGACTTCGACATGTACTTCTGCAAGTTGTTCGACGGTGCGCGTCACGATTCCGGCGACCCGTTCCACTGGGGCGAACGCATGCTGGCGCACTACCGCGCCAACCGTGTCGACCCGCGCAGCAAGGTGCTGGTGTTCAGCGACGGGCTGGACATCCCCAAGGTGATGCAGCTCTACGAGCACTTCCGCGGCCGCTGCCTGCTGGCCTTCGGCGTGGGCACCAACCTCAGCAACGACACCGGACCGGAGCCGCTCAACATCGTGATCAAGATGATCCGCTGCAATGGCCAGCCGGTGGCCAAGCTCAGCGACTCGCCGGGCAAGAACATGTGCGAGGACGAGGCCTACGTGACCTACCTGCGGCAGGTGTTCGGGATACCGGCCACGCAGGGCTGAGGTTTCAGTCCGCCTGCCGCGCCAGCGCCCAGGCCACGTGTTCGCGCACCACGGGCGAGGGATGGCCGGCGCGGGCGTTGAGCGCGTCGCGGACCGCCGCCGACTTCGGCGCATTGCCCAGCGCAACTGCGATGTTGCGCAGCCAGCCCTCGTAGCCGGTGCGACGGATCGCCATGCCTTCGGTGCGTTTCAGGAACTCGTCCTCGCTCCATGCGAACAGTTCGACCAGTTTCGCGCCGTCGAGGCTGTGGCGTGGCGCGAAGTCGGGTTCGGCGGCGTCCTGCGCGAACTTGTTCCAGGGGCAGACCAGCTGGCAGTCGTCGCAGCCGAAGATGCGGTTGCCCATCGGCGCGCGCAGTTCCTCGGGGATCGATCCGCGCAGTTCGATCGTGAGATAGGAGATGCAGCGGCGCGCGTCGAGCCTGTACGGCCCGAGGATCGCCTGCGTCGGGCAGATCTCGATGCAGCGCGCGCAGCTGCCGCAGTGCGCGCTGGCCGGCTCGTCCACCGGCAACGGCAGGTCGGTGTACAGCTCGCCGAGGAAGAAGTACGAGCCGGCGCGGCGGTTGATCAGCACGGTGTGCTTGCCGATCCAGCCCAGTCCCGCGTTGCGCGCCAGCGCCTTTTCCAGCACGGGTGCGGAATCGACGTAGGCGCGGTAGCCGAAGTCGCCCACTGCGCCGTGGATGCGTTCGGCCAGCTTCTGCAGGCGGTTGCGCATCAGCTTGTGGTAGTCGCGGCCCAGCGCATAGCGCGCCACGTAGCCTGCCCCGCCGTCATGGATCACTTCCCAGGCGTTGCGCGTGCCGGGTGGCACATAGTCCATGCGCACCGAGATCACCCGTTGCGTGCCCGGCTCCAGTTCGGCCGGGCGCGCGCGCTTCGCGCCGTGCCGTGCCATGTAGTCCATCTCGCCGTGGTGGCCGTCGGCCAGCCAGCGTTCCAGGTGCTGCTCGTCCTCGCCCAGCGCCACGCCGCTGATGCCGGCGTCGGCGAAGCCCAGCTCGCGCGCCCATTGCTTGATGTCGCGGGCGAGGGTGGCGTAGTCGATGGCGGCGCTGGCGGGCATGTGCGCATTGTAGGCGGGCAGCGCAGGCGGCATGCCTATAATCCGCGCATGCCCCATCCGTCGCACCGCCACGAGCTCTACACCGTCGCCCAGGTGCGTGCGCTGGATCGCCGCGCGATCGAGGTGCTGGGCGTGCCGGGTTTCGAACTGATGCGTCGCGCGGCATGGGCGGCGCTGTCCAGCCTGCGCCGGCATTGGCCGCAGGCGCGGCGCATCGCGGTGCATTGCGGGCCCGGCAACAACGGCGGCGACGGTTTCCTGCTGGCGGCACTGGCACGCGAGTCCGGCCTGCAGGTGGAGGTGCTCGCGCTCGGCGACGCGTCCACGGGCGATGCGGTCCTGGCGCGGCAGGCATGGAAGGATGCCGGGGGCGCCGCGCGGCTGTGGCAGGTTGGCGGTGCCTTGCCCGAGGCCGACGTACATGTCGATGCACTGTACGGCACCGGTCTGCGTCGTGCGCCGGAAGCGCCGGCGGCGGCGCTGATCGAGGCGATCCATGCGAGCGGCGTGCCGGTGCTGGCGCTGGACGTGCCCTCGGGACTGGATGCCGATACCGGCCAGGTGCCGGGCGCGGCGATATGCGCCGCTGTCACCGTGAGTTTCATCGCGCCCAAGCGCGGCCTGTATACCGGGCATGCCGCCGAACGGGTGGGCGTGCTGGAACTCGACGCGCTGGGCCTGCCCGATACGCTATGGCAGGACACGTCGCCCGATGCCCATCTGTTGACCGCCGCGCAACTGCCGCCGCGCCCGCGCGACGCGCACAAGGGCACGAACGGCCATGTGCTGGCGGTCGGTGGTGAGCACGGCATGGCCGGTGCCATCCGCCTTTGCGGCGAAGCCGCGCTGCGCGCCGGCGCCGGCCTGGTCAGCGTGGCCACGCGCGCAGGGCACCTGTTCGCCCTGAATGCCGCGCGGCCGGAATTGATGGCGCATGGCGTGGATGGCCCGCAGGCGCTGGAGCCGCTGCTGGCCCGTGCCAGCGTGCTGGCCGTGGGGCCGGGTCTGGGGCAGGGCGCGTGGAGCCACGCGCTTTGGCTCACCGCGCTGGACAGCGGCAAGCCGCTGGTGCTCGATGCCGACGGGCTCAATCTGCTGTCGTGCGAGCCGCGCCGCTTCACCCAGCCGGCCGTGCTGACGCCGCACCCCGGCGAGGCCGCGCGGCTGCTCGGCGGCACGGTGGCCGAGGTGGAGGCGGACCGCTTCGCCGCCGCCCGCACGCTGGCGGATCGCCATCGCGCCGTGGTGGTGCTGAAGGGGGCGGGCAGCCTGATCGCTGCGCCGGATGGACGTCTGGACGTCTGTCCGTGGGGCAACCCCGGCATGGCCACGGGCGGCATGGGCGACCTGCTCACCGGTGTCATCGCCGGCTTGCTGGCGCAGGGCTGCGATGCGTGGCAGGCGGCCTGCCTCGGTACGGGACTGCATGCGCGTGCCGGCGATCGTGCGGCGCGGCTGGGCGAGCGCGGCCTGCTCGCCGGTGACCTGCTGGCGCCGCTGCGCGCGCTGGGCAATGGGCTCGACGAATGACCGGACATCTCTGGACGCTGGCCAACGAGGCAGCCACGCACGACCTGGGCCGCCGCGTCGCCATGGCGCTGGATGGCGGCGGCATGGTGATCTACCTGCACGGCGAACTGGGCGCGGGCAAGACCACGTTCGCCCGCGCGCTGCTGGGCGCGCTCGCGGTGGGCGAGCGCATCAAGAGTCCCACCTACAGCCTGGTCGAACGCTACGACGCCCAGGGCCGGCCGGCCTGGCACCTGGACCTGTACCGCATCGCCGACCCGGGCGAACTCGAATGGCTGGGGCTGGACGCGCTGGCCGATCCGGCCGCGCTGGTGCTGGTGGAATGGCCCGAGCGTGGCCGGGGCGCGCTGCCCGCGGCGGATCTCACCCTGGATCTGGCCTACGCCGATGGCGGCCGGCAGGCGCGACTGCAGGCGCATACCGCACGGGGAAGCGGCCTGCTGACACGGCTTGGCTGAGCTTCTTCGCCAAGTTGCTGTTTCCATTTGGAAAAATTTCGATGGCCTGGTGGTGCACACCGGGTCTGCATCGATCGCGGCATGTGCAACTTGCGGCCTCTAGCTAGACAAGGGCTAATGAATGACCTGCAGGTTATGGATATTCAAGGGAAAACTTCTTGCAATCCACGGATGCCTGCGATTCAATGCGCCTCATGCGCGCTTACCTGAACAGCCTGGGTGGAGTACTGATCGTTGCGCTGGCGTCCGTCCTGGCGCCTGGCGGCGCGCGCGCGGCCGACGTGACGGCGGTGCGGGTCTGGGCCGATGCCAGCCATACCCGGCTGGTGTTCGACCTGGCCGGTGCGCCGGACTACCGCATCGATCGCGGCAACGGCCAGGTGACCGTGGATTTCGCGAGCGGCAAGCTGGCCGCCGGTTTCACCAACCCGGCCGCGCAGGGTCTGTACCGCGGCATGAGCCAGGGCCGGCAGGGCGATCGCCTGCAGCTCACCACGCGGATGGCAGCCGGCAGCAAGGTGCGCAGCTTCGTGCTCAAGCCGAGTACGGGCGACCATTACCGGCTGGTGCTGGACCTGCTGCCGGGCAGCAGTGACATGGTGGCCGACACCGCACCTGTCGCCGCCACGAAGCCGGCCAGCGTGCCGGCGGCTGCGCCGCGCCAGATGGCGGTCACGGTCGCACCGGCAAGCAGCCGCCATGGCAGCAAGACCATCGGCGTCAGCCGCCAGATCACCGAACAGGCCGCCGCGTTGCTGGACGGCCAGCGCAAGGTGGTGGTGTGCATCGACGCCGGGCACGGCGGCAAGGACTCGGGCGCGATCGGTCCCGATGGCACGATGGAGAAGAACGTCACCCTGGCGGTGGCACGCGACCTCGCGGCGCAGATCGACAAGCAGCCAGGCATGAAGGCCATCCTCACCCGCGACGGCGACTACTTCATTCCACTGGCGCGTCGCTACCAGATCGCGCGCGAGCACGACGCCGACCTGTTCGTGTCCATCCACGCCGACTCCTACGCCAGCGGCGACGCGCGCGGTTCCTCGGTATGGGTGCTGTCCTCGCGCGGCAAGAGCTCGGTGGCGGCGCGCATGCTGGCCGATCGTGAAAACAGTTCCGACCTGATCGGCGGCGTGTCGCTGGCTTCCGAGGACGACAGTCTCGCCAAGGTGTTGCTGGACATGCAGCAGGGCTGGGCGGTGCAGGCCAGTGACATGGTGGCCGGCAACGTGCTGAAGGCACTGGGGCAACTCGGCCCCACCCATCGCGGCTACGTCGAGCGCGCGAACTTCGTGGTGCTGCGCTCGCCCGACGTGCCCTCGATCCTGGTCGAGACCGCCTTCATCAGCAATCCGGCCGAGGAGCGCAAGCTGCGCGATCCCACGCACCAGAAGGCGCTGGCCGAGGCGGTGATGGGCGGCGTGAGGGGCTATTTCGAATCCACGCCGCCGAAGGGCACCTGGTTCGCGGCCCAGGCCGCGCGCCGCAACGGCACCGAACTGGCTTCGGTCGAGCCGGGCGCGCCGCAAGACGCCGACGCGCTGGCCGACGACGCGTCTTCTGCCGCCGACGCCAACGTGCGCGACCTGCACCGCGTGGGCGCGGGCGAAAGCCTGCGCAGCATCGCGCAGCAATACGGCATCAGCATCAGCGCGCTGAAGAGCGCCAACCACCTCGACGGCAACACGGTGCGTGCCGGCACCATGCTGGCGATTCCCGCGGGCTGAACCCGCGGCGTCAGCTGTTAAAGTGCGCGGATGCCCGTCATCCGTCCGCTGCCCCCCGAGCTCGTCAACCAGATCGCCGCCGGCGAGGTGATCGAGCGTCCCTCGTCCGTGGTCAAGGAGCTGGTCGAGAACAGTCTCGACGCCGGTGCCACCCGCATCGAGGTGGAGATCGAGGCCGGCGGCGCGCGGCTGATCCGCGTGCGCGACGACGGCGGCGGCATCGCGCCGGACGAACTGCCGCTGGCGGTGGCCTCGCACGCCACCAGCAAGATCGGCAGTTTCGACGACCTGGAGCACGTCGCCAGCATGGGTTTCCGCGGCGAGGCGCTGGCCTCGGTGTCCTCGGTGGCGCGGTTCGCGCTCACTTCGCGCCAGCGCGACGCCGATGCCGCGTTCCGCATCGAGGTGGACGGCGGCAAGCTGCAGGCGGCGCGTCCCGCGCAGCATCCCCAGGGCACCAGCGTGGAGGTGCGCGACCTGTTCTACAACGTGCCGGCGCGCAAGAAGTTCATGCGCGCCGAGCGCACCGAATTCGCCCACATCGACGATTTGCTGAAGTCGCTCGCGCTGGCGCGCGGCGGCGTGGAGTTCCGGCTCGTCCACAACGGCAAGCCGGTGCGTATCTGGAAGGCCGCGCGCGACGAGCAGGCGCAGCTGCAGCGCGTGGCCGAGGTGCTGGGCGAGGATTTTCCGGCGCAAAGCCTGCGCGTGGACCATGCCGCCGCGGGCATGCGCCTGTCCGGCTGGGTGGGCCTGCCCACCGCCTCGCGCAGCCAGGCCGATCAGCAGTATTTCTACGTCAACGGACGGCTGGTGCGCGATCGCGTGGTGGCCCATGCGGTGCGCCAGGCCTATGCCGACGTGCTGTTCCATGGTCGTCATCCGGCCTTCGTGCTGTATCTCGAACTCGATCCGGCCGGCGTGGACGTGAACGTGCACCCGGCCAAGCACGAGGTGCGTTTCCGCGAGCAGCGGCTGGTGCACGACTTCCTGTTCCGCACCCTGCACGAGGCGCTGGCGCAGACCCGCGCGGGGCAGGTGGAGTCGCACGCGCAGGCCGACGATGGCCGTCTGCACATGAGCACGGCGAATGCGGGCGTCGCGCATGCATCCGCCCCCGGTCTGCCGGCCGTCGCCCGCACTGCATCCTGGCCTGTGCGCGCCGAGCAGAGCCGACTGGCGCTCGGCGTGCGCGACGAGCCGCTGGCGGACTATGCCGCGCTGCTGGGCGAATCGCCGCGTGCGGCCATTGCGGTTGCCCCGATGCCTGCCGCCGAGGAAGGCGAGGCGCCGCCGCTGGGTTACGCCATCGCCCAGCTCAAGAGCATCTACATCCTCGCCGAGAATGCGCAGGGCCTCGTGCTGGTGGATATGCATGCCGCGCACGAGCGCATCACCTACGAGAAGCTCAAGGCCGGCCGCGCCTGCAGCAACCTGCGTTCGCAACTGCTGCTGGTGCCGCTCAACATCGCGGTGAGCGCCAGGGAGGCCGCTGCCGCCGAGGAGCATGCCGAGGCGCTGGCCGACTGGGGCCTGGAGTTGTCGCGCAGCGGTCCGTCAGGCGTGGTGGTGCGACGCATCCCGGCCCTGCTGGAAGGTGCTGACGTGAGCCGGCTCACCCGCGACGTGCTGGCGGAGCTGGCCCAGCACGGCAGTTCGCGTCGGCTGCAGGAGCTGGAGAACGAGCTGCTCTCGACCATGGCCTGCCACGGCTCGGTGCGCGCCGGGCGGCGCCTGACGGTTCCCGAGATGAACGCGCTGCTGCGCGAGATGGAAGCCACCGAGCGCTCCGGCCAGTGCAACCACGGCCGTCCCACCTGGACGCAATTGTCCCTGTCCGAGCTGGACCGGCTGTTCATGCGCGGCCGCTGACGACTTGCCTGTCTTGCGTTTGGACGTCCATACTCGGGCTTCCATCGCCGCGGATCGTCCCCATGTTGCGAGTCGCCGCTTTCCTGCTTGCCCTGATTTCCGGAGTTGCCACCGTGTCTGCCGCCGAAGCCCCGTCGACCTATGTCCATGAGATCGAACAGTGGCGTGCCGCCCGCGTGGCGCGGCTCACCGCGCCGGACGGCTGGCTCAGCCTGATCGGGCTGGAATGGCTGCACGAGGGTGCGAGCCGCGTGGGCAGCGCAGCCGACAACGACATCGTGCTGAAGGCCGGCCCCGCGCACCTGGGCACGGTGACGGTGGCGACGGACGGCACGACGAGCATCGCGCTGGCGAAGGACAGCGGTGCCACCGTCGACGGCAAGCCAGTCGCCGAGGCCACGCTGGTCGACGACATGCACGTTGCGGAAGGTGCCGCGCCCACCACGGTGCGCTTCGGCAACGCGAACTTCTACGTGATCGACCGCGATGGCCGCAAGGCGTTGCGCGTGAAGGACAGCGACGCCGAGGCGCGCCGCGACTTTCTCGGCATCGACTACTTCCCGGTCGATCCGTCCTGGCGCATCGAGGCGGAATGGGTGCCGTTCGTGCCGCCGCACGACCTGCAGATGGGCTCGGTGATCGGCACCATCGACACGGTGAAGGTGCCCGGCAAGGCGGTGTTCCATCGCGACGGCCACACCTTCGAGCTGCTGCCCTACCAGGAGGAACCGGGCGGCGAGCTGTTCTTCGTGCTGGCCGACCGCACCTCGGGCAAGGAGACCTACGGCGCCGCGCGCTTCCTCTACGCGGTGCTGCCTGCCGGCGGCATCGACAAGCCGGGCAAGCTGATCCTCGATTTCAACAAGGCCTACAACCCGCCCTGCGCCTTCACGCCGTTCGCCACCTGCCCGCTGGCGCCGCCGGAGAACCGGCTGGACCTGGCGGTCACCGCGGGCGAGAAGAAGTACGCCGGCGGCCACCACTGAAAACCTCCTCTCCCCCTTGGGGAGAGGATTGAGGTGAGGGGTGGGTGCTCGCGGAGCGGCTTCGATGAAAGTTTGCCGCGAGTGTGTCCCCTCACCCCGACCCTCTCCCCGGAGGGGAGAGGGAGAATGCCCGGCTCAGGCGCCCTTGAACGTCGCCTTGCGTTTCTCCAGGAATGCGCCCGTGCCTTCACGCATGTCTTCGGTGGAGAACATCAGCGCGAAGCCCTGGGTTTCGAATTCCAGACCCTGGTCGAGTGCGGTCTCGCCGCCCTGCAGCACCGCGTCGAGGATGCCGGCGGCGGCCAGCGGCGCCGCGGCGGCGAGCTGGTCGGCCAGCGCGTTCACCGTCTCATCCACTGCCTCGGGCGCCACCACGCGGTTGACGATGCCCAGCTCGTAGGCGCGTTGCGCGTTGATCGGTGCTCCGGTGAGGCACAGCTCCAGCGCGGCGCTGCGGCCGGCGAGGCGCAACAGGCGCTGGGTGCCGCCGAAGCCCGGGATCAGGCCGAGGTTGATCTCGGGCTGGCCGAATTTCGCCTTCTCGCTGGCCACGCGCAGGTGGCAGGCCATCGCCAGCTCCATGCCGCCACCTAGCGCGAAGCCCTGGATGCGCGCGACCACCGGCTTGCCCAGCCGCTCGATGCCGGTCATCAGACGCTGGCCGGCGCGCGAGAAGCTTTGCGCCTGCACCGGGGTGTAGCCGTTCATCTCGGCGATGTCGGCGCCGGCCACGAAGGCCTTCTCGCCCGCGCCGGCCAGCACCACCGTGCGCACGGCGTCGTCCTGCGCGGCCTGGGCGAAGGCGATGGTGAGCTCGTTGAGCGTGTCGCGGTTCAGCGCGTTGAGCTTGTCGGGACGATTCACCGTGATGGTTCGCACCGCGCCGCGGTTGCCGATCTCTAGGTTGCGGTAGGCCATGCTGGAAACTCCGACTGTGCCGAAACGCGAATGGTAGCGCGGGAACCTTTGTCGCCGCCGGGTTTCTCATGCGTGAACGCTGCACGCATGGCGCGAAACCCTTACGATGTGGTATCCCGGAGCGGCCGCAGCGTGCGGCACGAGGCAAGAGTCGCGATGGAAAACGGCATGACACGACTGCGTTGGCTGCTGCCCTGCCTGCTGCTGGTCGGCGTGGTCCATGCGCAGACCGCTCCGCAGCCACCGGCCTCGGTGAAGCTGGACAAGACCAAGCTCTCCTATGCGATCGGCTACCAGATCGGCAGCCAGTTCGTGGACGGCCGCAATCAGGCCGGCATCCCGGAGATCGACATCGCCACCTTGCAGCGCGCGATCCAGGATGCCTACACCAAGCGGCCGCCGACGGTATCGATGCAGGCGATGCACCAGCAGCTGAGCGCCTTCAACCAGCAGTTGCGCACCGACGCGCAGGCCGAGTTCGAGCAGCTCGCGGAGGCCAATGCGCGCAAGAGCGCTGCGTTCATGGCGAGCAACGCCAAGCAGCCCGGCGTGGTCCAGCTCCCCTCCGGTATCCAGTATTCCGTGATCAAGCGTGGCGACGGCACGGCCAACCCCTCGGTCACCAGTACGGTGGTGGTGAACTACCGTGGCATGCTGGTGGACGGCACCGAGTTCGACAGCACCTGGGCGCATGGTGCGCCGGTGAGCTTCACCGTGGACCACGTGATCCCGGGTTGGCGCGACGTGATTCCACGGATGCACGTGGGCGATCGCTGGAAGGTGGTGATCCCGCCCCAGCTGGCCTACGGCAAGGAGGGCGCGCTGCCGCGCATCGGTCCGAACGAGGCGCTGGTGTTCGAGATCGAACTGCTGGCGATCAAGCCGTCCACGCCGGACCAGGACGGCCGCTGAGCCGGCAAGCAGGTGCCGCCCTGCTGTTAACATGGCGGGGCATGTCGAACGAACCTCCCTCTGCACCGCCGTCCCCGGCCACGCCGTGCATCGGCGTCTGCCAGCTGGATTCCCAAGGCTACTGCATCGGTTGCCGCCGCACGATCGAGGAAATCGGTCGCTGGCGCGGCATGAGCGAGGCCGAGCGTCTGCGCGTCATGCGCGAAGTGCTGCCTGCGCGTGCCCAGCCATGAACGACGATTTGCTGCGGGCGCTGCGACCACTTTCTTCGCCGCCCGGCCCGCCGGGCTGGAACCACGCCGACATCAGCGAACTGCTGGGCAACACGCAACGCCGGCCCGCTGCGGTGCTGCTGGGCTTGCGCGAGGGCGTGCAGCCGCGCCTGGTGTTCACCGTGCGCACCGATCACTTGCAGTCGCACGCGGGGCAGGTGGCGTTTCCCGGTGGTGGCACCGATCCGGGCGACGCCGACGCACTGGCCACCGCGCTGCGCGAGAGCGAGGAGGAGATCGGCCTCGACCGCACGCTGGTGACGCCGCTGGGCTACCTGGACTCTTTCGAGACGATCAGCGGCTACTGCATCACGCCGGTGGTGGCGTGCATCACCGCGAATGCGCAGCTGCACGCCGCGCCGGCGGAAGTGGCCGAGGTGTTCGAAGTGCCGCTGGCGTTCTTCCTTGAACCGGCCAACCTGCGCCGTTATGTCATGGAATACCGCGGCCACCGGCGCGACATGGTGGAATTCGTGCACGGCGGCCATCGCATCTGGGGCGCCACCGCGGCGATCCTGCTGAATCTGCTGAAGAGGATGGGACGCGCATGAGGACCACGCTGATTACGGCCACCGAACTGGCCGCGTTGCCGCCGGACGAGGTGCTGGTCGTCGACTGCCGCAAGGATCTCGCCGATCCGGCGAAGGGTCGGCACGATTACCTTGCCGGCCACATCCCGGGGGCCGTGTACGCCGAGCTCGACACGGACCTCTCCGACCTCTCGCTGCAGCTGCAAGGACTGGGCCGGCATCCGCTGCCTTCGGCGGAAGCGTTTTCCGCCGTGCTGGGTCGCTGGGGCTGGCGGCCACGCCTGCAGGTGGTGGCCTACGACGCCACCAGCGGCGCGCTGGCCGCGGCGCGGCTGTGGTGGCTGCTGCGCTACGCCGGCGAGCGTGCCGTGGCGGTGCTCGATGGCGGTTTTGCCGCGTGGCAGGCGGCGGGCTTGCCCGTGGAAACCGCCGTGCCGCAACGTACTGCGACCACAGTCGCACTGCAGTTCGATCCTGCCCGGGTGGTACTCGACCACGGTGCACTGCACGCCGCGCCTGCCCCACTGCTGCTCGATGCGCGCGCCGTGCCGCGTTACCGCGGCGACACCGAGCCGCTCGATCCCGTCGCCGGCCATGTGCCCGGCGCACTGAACCGCCCGTTCGCCGACAACCTCGCCGCCGATGGCCGGTTCAAGGGCGCGGCGGAACTCCAGCGCGACTTCCTAGCCGTGCTCGGCACGCGCGCGCCATCCGAAGTCGTGCACATGTGCGGCTCCGGCGTCACCGCCTGCCACAACCTGCTGGCGATGGAACATGCCGGGCTCGCCGGCTCGCGCCTGTACGCACCGTCGTGGAGCGGCTGGGTCAGCGACCGTTCGCGGCCGGTGGCGACGGACGGGCAGTGAGTGCCGTGTTTTGCTGGACGGGCAGCGGGCAGGAAGAATCGGAAAAACCATGGACGGCTGATCCCCGGAATGTACGGATGAACACACTCACCCGATCGCATGGCATCCGTATCGTCGGCTTCGACCCGCGCTGGCGCGAGGCGTTCGCCACGCTCAACATCGAATGGCTGGAGCACTGGTTCGTGGTCGAAGCGTACGATCGCGAAGTGCTGGGGAATCCCGAGAAATACATACTTGCGAATGGCGGCCACATCCTGTTCGCCATCGACGAAACCGGGCGCGCACTCGGTACCGTCGCGTTGAAGAACGAAGGCGACGGCGTCTACGAACTCACCAAGATGGCGGTAGCGCCTGAAGCGCGTGGCCGCGGCGCGGGCCGCCAGCTGATGGACGCAGCGCTGGACCTGTACCGCACGCTCGGCGCGCGCGAACTGTTCCTGGAATCCAGCAGCCTGCTCGCACCCGCGCTGGCGCTGTATGAAAGCGTGGGCTTTCGCCACCATCCTGCACCGCGCGCGGGGTCGCACTACGCGCGGGCCGACGTGCACATGATCTGGGAGCCTTGAAAGCCTGTCTGCGGTTTCCGCATGGCTCGCGTTGTCATGCGGAGGCCGCGCAGGCTCTGGGTCAGCTCTCGAGCCGTGCTACCAGTGACTGTACAGCGTGGCCTGTGTCTGCGGGCGGAAGTGGCTGTCGAGGAAGTCGTCCAGCGGCAGGGCGACGCGCAGTGCGGCATCTTTCGATAAGCTGGCCGGCGTTCCCGATACCGAGAGGCGCCGCATGCGCAGACTGCTGCCTAAGACTGCCTTCGCCCTGAGCCTGTTCGCCGGCACCGCGCTGGCCGCGGCTGCGCCTGTTCCGCCCGCTGCGGCGACCGCACAGGTCACGGCCGAGCGGATCGGCGACGGCATCGCCGCCTTCCTGCCGCCTGGCATGACCGCCTATCCCCACTCGCTGGCGCTGCTGCGTACGCCGGAAGCCGAGGGGACGTTGCCCGCGGATTGGCAGATCCGCCCGCGCTTCGACCGCCACGTCGGCAAGACCCGCGTCACCGTGGCGGTGCCGCAGGGCGCCGACCTGTACGGCACCGGCGAGGTCACCGGCCCGCTGCGCCGCAACGGCGAAAGCATCACGCTGTGGAACACCGACAACTTCGAGTATGCGAAGGACGGCGGCAAGCAGCTCTACCAGTCGCACCCGTGGGTGCTGGGCGTGCGGCCGGACGGCAGCGCGTTCGGCGTGCTGTTCGATTCCACCTGGCGCGCCACGCTGGCCACCGGCAGCGACATCGTGTTCGAGTCCAGCGGGCCGGCGATGCCGGTGATCGTGATCGACCGTGCCTCGCCGCAGGCCGTGCTGGAAGGACTGGCGACACTCACCGGCACGATGCCGCTGCCGCCACGCTGGGCGCTGGGCTACCAGCAGTCGCGCTGGTCGTACACGCCCGACACGCGCGTGCTGCAGATCGCCGACGAATTCCGCAAGCGCCGCATCCCGGCCGACGTGATCTGGATGGACATCGACTACATGGACGGCTTCCGCGTGTTCACCTTCGACCCGAAGACTTTCCCCGACCCGAAGCGGCTCAACCGCGAACTGCACGCGCGCGGCTTCCACAGCGTGTGGATGATCGATCCGGGCGTGAAGATCGATCCCGGCTACAAGGTCTACGACAGCGGCACCGTGCAGGACGTGTGGGTGAGGGACGCGCAGGGCCACGACTACCACGGCACGGTGTGGCCGGGCGCGGTGGTCTTTCCCGACTTCACCCGGCCGCAGACGCGGCAGTGGTGGTCGGCGTTGTACAAGGATTTCATGGCGCAGGGCGCGGACGGCGTGTGGAACGACATGAACGAGCCCTCGGTGTTCAATGTGGAGGGCCAGACCATGCCGGACGACAACCGGCATCGCGGCGGCGGCGAGCTGGCGCCGGGACCGCACCTGGAATACCACAACGTGTACGGCATGCTGATGGTGCGCGCCACGCGCGAAGGCATCCAGGCGGCGAACCCGGACAAGCGGCCGTTCGTGCTGACGCGCTCCAACTTCCTCGGCGGCCAGCGCTACGCGGCCACCTGGACCGGCGACAACGCCTCGACCTGGGACGATCTCAAGCTGTCGATCCCGATGTCGATCAACCTCGGCCTGTCCGGCCAGCCGTTCAGCGGGCCGGACATCGGCGGCTTCAGTGGCGTGGCCACGCCGCAGCTTTGGGCGAACTGGATCGCGGTGGGCGCGTTCTATCCGTTCTCGCGCGGGCACACCATCAAGGCGCCGCAGCAGAAGGAGCCGTGGGCGTTCGGGCCGGCGGTGGAAAAGACCGCGCGCATCGCCATCGAGCGCCGCTACCGATTGCTGCCTTACCTCTACACGCTGTTCCGGGAAAGCTCGGTGGACGGCCTGCCGGTGATGCGGCCGGTGTTCTTCGCCGATCCGCGCGATCCGCACTTGCGCGCGGAGCAGCAGGCCTTCCTGCTCGGCAGCGACCTGCTGGTGGTGCCGGCGTTCGCGCAGCACCCCGCCTTGCCGCAGGGCATCTGGCGCACGGTGTCGCTGGTCGACGGCGACCGCGCCGATCCGCTGCAGGCCACGCTGAAAGTGCGCGGCGGCGCGATCGTGCCGCTGGGGCGGATCGTGCAGGACACCAACGAGGATTCGCTCAAGCCGCTGACCCTGCTGGTGAGCCTGGACGCGCATGGCCAGGCGCAAGGCCGGCTGTACGAGGACGCGGGCGACGGCTACGGCTATCGCCGCGGCGAATACCGCCTCACTACCTATCGTGCCGAGCGGCAGGGCGACACGGTGAAAGTGGGCATTGCCGGCCGCGAGGGCCACTGGCCGGCCGCCGCGCGCCCGGTGGTGGTGCAGCTGGTCACCGACGCGGGCGTGGTCACCGCGCACGGCATGGACGGCAACGTCACGTTGCACCTGCCGCGCACGCACTGACGCGCGCGGCAGACACGAAGGGCATCAGCCCTTCTTGGTCAGCCGTGCCACCAGGGCCTGCAGCGTGGCTTGCGTCTGCGGGTGGTAGAAGCCCTCGACGAAGTCGTCGATCGGCAGCGCGTCCACGTCGGCCCACGCCGCGACCAGATCGGCGCGGGCAATGCGGCGCGTGCCGAGCATGGAGTGCACGGGGCGGGCCAGCAGCTCGTCCAGCCAGACGCGGGCACGGGTGACCACCTGGTCGATGCCGGTGGTCTCGTCGACGAAACCGCAGGCCAGCGCTTCCTGTGCATTGACCATCGCGCCGGCCACCAGCAGCCGCTCGGCGCGGTAGGCGCCCACCACGCGACGCAGCGCGAACTGGATGCAGTTGGGCACGACCAGGCCTACCTGCACCTCGTTGAGGCCGATCTTGTACGGGCCTTCGGCCATCACGCGGTAGTCGCAGAACAGCGACAACACCGCGCCGCCGGCTGGGCTGTGGCCAGTGATCGCGGCCACCAGTGGTACGGGCGAACGCGCCAGCGCGCAGCCCATGTCGAAGAATTCGCGCCAGAACGCGCGCACACCGGCGCGGTCGAGCTTGAGCAGCGCCGGCACGTCCACGCCGGCGCTGAACATGCCGGGCGCGCCGGACAGCATGATGCCGCCTGCGCCGCCTGCGACGGCGCCGTCCAGCGCGCTGCGCAGCGTCTGCAGCAGTTCCAGGTTCAACGCGTTGACCGGCGGGCGCGCCAGCCGGATCTCGGCGATGGCGTCGTGCTGGATGACTTCGAGCATGGGCGATTCCTCGGGGGTTACTGCTGCGGATGCTGGTCCGCAGTCCAGCTGTAATGCACGGCGTAGTCCAGCACGGCCTTGCCGTTCGCAGGCACGTTCACGCGGAACTCCAGCGTGTCGCTGGTCTGCCTGTCGGGCTTCTGGCTGGACGAGGCCAGCTTCCACTCGCGCCAGCGGTTGGGGTGTTCGCGCACGGTGACGGTGCGTGCGCTGTCGCCGGCATTGCTGAGCGTGATGCGGAAGGCCTCGTCCAGCTTGCGGCCGGCCTGGTCCACGTGGAAGGCGGTGCGCTCGCGCTCGGCATGCAGGTCGAACGCGCTGCCCAGGGTGATGGTGGCGTCGCCACCCTTGGGTGTGTCCTCGATGCGGCCCTCGCCGATGAATTGCGGCGTGCCGTGGCTGTCCTGCGCAAGCACGCGCAGGTAGCCTGCGGGCAGGCTGTCGAAGGCGGCGAGCTTGAGCGTGCTGACGATGTTGCCGGTGCCCGATCCGCCGTTGAAGTCGCGGCCCAGCATCGGTTGCGGGGGCAGCCAGGTGCCGCCGTTTTCGTCGAGGTTGGTGCGTTCGCAGCTCATGCCGCGCGTGGCATACAGCGGCACCTGGCTGACGCTGCCATCGGGCAGGTTCACCGGCGCGGGCAGGGTGTAGCTGCGGTAGTTGTCCATCTGCGCCTGCTGCGGCATCGGCGCGGCGGCGAAACTGTCGGCCTTTGCCATCATCATCACCAGGCGCGGGCCGGAGGCCTTGGCGAAATTCGGCTCGCCGGCGATCAGGGTGAGCCTGGCATCGTGCCAGTCGCGGCCGCTGCGGTTGGCGATGCTGGCGCGCGACTCGAACTGCATGCGGCAGCCGTCGCCTGGCTGCAGCGTGGCCACGTAGGCGGCGCGCCAGCCTAGTCCGCTGGTGGGATAGCTGAGCACGGCCTCGCTGTTGCCGCCGCGCGCGGCGTCGACGCGCAGGCGCAGGCTGGAGCCGGTGGGGAAGTCGCCGCTGCTGACGCGCACGCCGGCGTACTGGCGGATCCAGCTGGTACCCGTGGCGCCGCCGACCATCAGGCCGTCGTCGCCGGCACGCAGCAGGGTGCCGGCGACGATCGTCTGGCCGCTGTCGCCCAGCACTGTGACCTCGCGGCCGACCAGCCCGGTCAGCGCGGCGCTGGCGCCCTGGCCCAGCAGCAGGCGCTGCGAGACTACCCTGGCACCGCCATCGGGAAAGCCCAGCGCCAGCGCCTCGGCATCGAGATGCTCGGGCAGGTCGCCCAGGGTGATGTCCTGCAGGCCGGGCTTGAGCGTGAGCGTGCGTTGCTCGCGGATCACCGCGTAGCCGTCGTCGACATTGCCGTCGCCGCTGCTCGCATACAGCGTGGGGCTGTCGCTGCGGTACAGCGTGATGTCGGCGCCGCTCGCGGTGGGCGCCGCGGCGGCGGGCACGACGAGGGCCAGTCCGGCGACGCAGGCCAGCGCGAGGGCGGACAGGGCAGGCTGGTTCATGGCGAAGCTCCTGATGGGGACAGGGGTGCTGCAGCGCTTGGGGGACGCATTGGATGCATGGCCGATGGCGGTTTCCGTTGCGTCCGCTCGTGGCAGGGCAACCTATTCATCCGTGCGCATGTGCGTGGTGCCGCCAGGCTATGGATTCCGCTCGTGCCGAGCGTAGCTTGCGCAAGCAAGCGAAGTCGAAGCGTCTGTCGTCGCAACCCTTTGACTTCGGCCAAGCGGACCGTGCCAGGGCGAGCGGAGGCCATGCTGGACAGACCTGCTCGCCAATCGGATCCGCTCATCGCCGCTGCGTGACGACGCCATACTGCAGGATGTCGGATATCTCGGTCGTGGCCTTGCACAGCGACTCGACGGTGCGCTGCCGTGTCTGCGCCGAGGCCCGCTGCTCGATGAACGGCACGGTGAGCGCGCACACGGCGCGTCCGTGGTGGAGCACCGGGGCCGAGATGTCGGTGACCGCATCCACCACGTGGCTGCGCGCGCAGGCATAACCCTGGCTGCGCACCTGCGCCAGCTGGCGGGTCAGTTTCTTGCGGTCGAGGTCGGCCTCCTGGCTGGCGATGATGTCGAGCCAGTGCTCGCGCATCTGCTCGTCCTGGAAGGCGAGCAGCACGTGTCCGGAAGTAGCCTGGGACATCGGGCGGCGGTGGCCGATGCGCACCACCAGGGCGATCTCGCCCGGCGGATCGGCGCGTGCGATCACCACGATCTGGTCGCGCGAAGGCACCACCAGGTGGCAGGCCTGCTCGGTGGTCTCGGCGAGCCGGTGCATCACCGGCAGGGTCGCCTCGATGGCGCTTTTCACCGGTGGCTGCTCCATCGCCAGGCGGAACAGCCGCGGGGTGATGCAGTAGCCGCCGTCGCCTTCGGCGCGGGCGAGGTAGTCGCGCTCCTCCAGCACCTGCAGCATGCGGAAGATCTCGCCGCGCGAGCGGCCCACGCCCTCGGAGATTTCCACGATGCTCAGCGGCTTGTGGGCACTGGCCAGCAGTTCGAGGATGTCCAGGCCCTTGTCGAGCGCGGGGGCGCGGTATTTGGGAGCAGGCTTCGTCATGATCTTGCTAGCTTGCCGCATGTGGCGTGTGACTGCCATGCAGGGCGGCATGCTGCAGTGCGTCTTTGCGCTGGTGAATAACTGTTTCATATTTGCACTGCCGTGTCCGGCATGCGCGGGCAGCAACGGGAGACCGGGGTGGATGCACGAATGACGACGGAATACCCGGCCACGCCGGCAACCACTGCACCGCAGGGCATCCGGCGCTGGCTACCGCTGTTCCTGATCGTGGGCCTGTTCTTCCTGTGGGGCGCCGCGAACAACCTCAACGACGTGCTGATCGCGCAGTTCAAGATGGCCTTCGTGCTGGACGATTTCCAGGCGGGCCTGGTGCAGAGCGCGTTCTACCTTGGCTACTTCCTGGTGGCGATGCCCGCGGCGATGTTCATGCGCCGCTTCGGCTACAAGGAGGCGGTGGTGGTGGGCCTGGTGCTGTACGGCGCGGGCGCGCTGCTGTTCTGGCCGGCGGCGCAGCTGCGCACCTACGGCATGTTCCTGTTCGCACTGTTCGTGATCGCCACCGGGCTGGCCTTCCTGGAAACCTCGGCCAACCCACTGATGACCGTGCTGGGGCCGCGCGAGGGCGCGGCGCGCCGGCTCAACTTCGCGCAGGCGTTCAACCCGCTGGGCTCGATCGCCGGCGTGCTGATCGGCAAGCATTTCATCCTGGCGGGCGTGGAGCACACCCCGCAGCAACTGGCCGCGATGGGCGCTGCCGAGCGCACCGCGTACTACGCGGCGGCGACGCATGCGGTGCAAGGGCCCTACCTGTGCATCGGCCTGGTGGTGCTGGCCTGGGCCGTGCTGGTGCTGGTGATGCGCTTCCCCGCGGTGGCCGCGCCGCACGCGCTGACCACGCGCGCCACCGGGCGCGCCGGCGCGCTGGCCCGGCTGCTGCGCGACCGCGGCTTCACCAGCGCGATGGCGGCGCAGTTCTTCTACGTGGGCGCGCAGGTCGGGGTGTGGAGCTACACCATACGCTACGTGCAATCGGGCATGCCGGGCACCACGGCGCATGCGGCCGCCAGCTTTCTGCTGGCCTCGCTGGTGTGCTTCATGGCCGGTCGCTTCGTCGGCACGGCATTGATGAATTACCTGGCGCCGGTGCGCCTGCTGCTGGCGTTCGCCGCGATCAACGTGGCGCTTACCCTGTTCGCGCTGCTGCAGCCGGGGCTGGTCGGCGCCTGCGCGCTGGTGGCCTGCAGCTTCTTCATGTCGGTGATGTACCCGACCATCTTCGCGCTGGGCGTGGAGGGCATGGACGACGACGAGCGCAAGCTGGGTTCGGCCTTGCTGGTAATGACCATCATCGGCGGCGCGGTGCTCACCGCGGCGATGGGTGCGGTGTCCGACCACGCCGGCATCGCGCGCGCGCTGGGCGTGCCGGCGCTGAGTTTCGCCGTGGTGGCGTGGTTCGCCTGGCGACGCCTGTCGCATGCAGGCAGGGCGGGCGCCTGATGCCGCGCCTCTACTACGCCCTGGATCTGCGCGACGACGCGGCGGCCATCGCCGAGTACGAGAACTGGCACCGGCCCGGGGTGATCTGGCCGGAAATCGTCGCCTCGATCCGCGCCGCGGGCATCGAGGACATGGAAATCTTCCGTACCGGCAACCGGCTGGTGATGGTGATGCAGGTGCCCGACGACTACGACGCTGCCGGCAAGCAGGCCGCCGATGCGGCCGATCCGCGCGTGCAGGAATGGGAGCAGCTGATGGATGGTTACCAGCAGCGCCTGCCGTGGGCGAAAGCGGGCGAAAAGTGGGTGGCGATGCGCGGGATCTTCTCGCTCAAGGAAGCACTGGCCGCCAGCAACATGGCGGGGCGGGGCACGCATCGATAGTGGCTTGATCGTGCCTTGTCATCCGCGCCCGCCGGAGGGGCGGACGCAGGCGGCAAGGGCAGCCGGACTCAGCCCTTGGTCGTGACGACCAGCACCGTGTCGATCGGGTCGAGCGGCTTGGCCGGCAGCTGCACGTCGAGCTGCGTGCCGTGCTGCGCGAACTTCAGTGGCGTGTGCTGCGGATCGGCCAGCAGGTAGGCGCCGGTGGCGTGGATGGTCGCGTCGGCGATGCGGAACGAGCTTCCGGGCCATTCGAGCAGGTGGATGTAGACCTTGCCGGGCCGGCTGGTGGCTCGCCAATCCCAGGTGGGTACCCACACGGGCTTGCCGTCGGAGTCCTTCTGCGTGGCGGAGTAGCCGCCGTGCGGATCGGCGAATGGCGAAGGGCCGGTGCCGTAGATCGATTCGCCGTTGAGTTTGAGCCACTTACCGATGGCGCGCAGGCGTTCGGCCTCGGGGGCCGGGATCACGCCGTGCGAGTCGGGTCCGACGTTGAGCAGGTAATTGCCGCCCTTGCTGGCGATGTCGACCAGGTTGTGCAGCAGCACGGTGGTCGGTTTGAAATCGGTGTCGGCGGACTTGTAGCCCCAGGTGTCGTTGATCGTCATGCAGGTTTCCCAGTCCTTGCCGGGAAAGCCCTGCGGCGGGATGTGCTGCTCGGGTGTTTCGGTGTCGCCTGGATAGCCGCCGCCCAGCCGGTTGTTCCAGATCAGCTGCGGGTACTGGTCGAGCAGCTTCACGATTTCCGCGGCGAGTTGTGGCGTCATCTCGCGGGTAGGTGTGTCGAACCACAGTACCGCGGGGTGGTACTTCGCCAGCAGTTCCTTGATCTGCGGGATCGCCTTGGTGTGCAGGTAGGTGGCGAAGTCGCCGTCCTGCGCCTTGTCCCAGTGACCGCCGATCGCGGCGCCGCCCGGCGCGGTCCAGTCCTGGTCCTGCGAGTAGTAGACGCCGAACTTGATGCCCTGCCGTTTGGCCTCGTCAGCCAGTTCGCGTAGCGGGTCGCGCTTGAACGGCGTGGCGTCGACGATGTTGAACGCGTTCGCCTTCGAGTCGAACATCGCGAAGCCATCGTGGTGCTTGGCGGTGATCACGATGTACTTCATGCCTGCGGCCTTGGCCAGCGAGACCCAGGTATGCGCGTCGAATTGTGTCGGGTCGAAGTGCGCGGGCAGCTGTTTGTATTCGGCCACTGGGATGCGCGCGTCGTGCATGATCCATTCGCCTGCGCCATCCACCGGCTTGCCGTGCCACACGCCGGCCGGCACCGAATACACGCCCCAGTGGATGAACATGCCGTAGCGCGCCGCGCGCCACCAGGCCATGCGCGCGTCGCGCTGCGCCGGGGTTTCGGTGTACTGGATCGCCGCCACCGGATGCATGCCTGTGTTTGCCGGCGTCACGGCGTGCGCCATCGCGCAGGCGGAGGCGAGCGCGCAGGCGAGGGCGGATTTCACGAGGCGATACGGCAGGTTCATCACGTGGCTCCGTTGGTCTGACTCAGCTTGAAGTCCTCCCCTCAGGGAGGATGGAGTTGTCATGTGTCTGGGCGGCGAACCGAGATGGTTGTCAGTGAGTCCTTCTCCCTTCGGGAGAAGGTGGCCCGAAGGGCCGGATGAGGGTTCGGGCAGGGCGCGATGTTGGTAACTTGCGCAGGACGTCGGTAACACGCTTCGGCCGAACCCTCCCCCCCAGCCTCTCTTCCTCGCTCCTCCACGCGGATAGGGCACAGGGATGTGCTCTGCTTTGGGGAGCGAGGAAAGCGCGGCCATCCATGGCCGTTCCCCGCGTCCGGAGGGAGAGGGGAGCAGGCGTGCTCACGCGCCGGAATCTGTTTGCCACGCCACGCCCTGCGGGAAGGCGTAATCGCGCAGCGAGGTTTGCTTCATCTCCGCGGAAAAGCCTGGTGCCGTGGGCGCGATGTAACGGCCTTCGCGTATCACCACCGGATCGATGAAGTGTTCGTGCAGGTGGTCGACGAACTCGATGGCGCGGTCTTCCTTCCGGCCGGTGATCGCCACGAAGTCGGCCATCGCCAGGTGCTGCACCAGTTCGCACAGGCCCACGCCGCCGGCGTGCGGAAACACGCGCACGCCGAACTTGGCGGCCAGCAGCAGGATCGCCAGGTTCTCGTTGACGCCGCCCACGCGGGCCGCGTCGATCTGCACCAGGTCCACCGCGCCGGCCTGGAACAGCTGCTTGAACATCACGCGATTATGGGTGTGCTCGCCGGTGGAGATCGGCATGGGCGCGACGGCGCGGCGGATCGCCGCGTGGCCGAGGATGTCGTCGGGGCTGGTCGGCTCCTCGATCCACGCGATGTCGAAGGCGATGAGCTGTTTCAGCCAGGCGATGGCGTCGGGCACGTCCCAGCGCTGGTTGGCGTCGATGGCGATGGCGATGTCCGGGCCGACCGTTTCGCGGGCGAGGCGGCAGCGCCGCACGTCGTCCGCCGCGTCGAGGCCCACCTTGAGCTTGATCGTGCGGAAGCCGTCGGCGACCGCTTCGCGCGCCAGCCGCTGCATCTTCTCGTCGCTGTAGCCCAGCCAGCCGGGCGACGTGGTGTAGGCGGGATAGCCTTCGGCCAGCAGCTGTTCGATGCGTTGCTGCCGATGCGGAACCGCCGCGCGCAGGATGGCCAGCGCCTCGTCGCGTGTGAGCGCGTCGCTGAGATAGCGGAAGTCGATGGCGGCGACGATTTCCTCCGGCGACAACTCGGCGATGTAGCGCCACAGCGGCTTGCCGGCGAGGCGCGCGGCGAGATCCCACGCGGCGTTGACCACCGCGCCGATCGCCATGTGCATCACGCCCTTCTCGGGGCCGAGCCAGCGCAGCTGCGAGTCGCCGGTGAGGCGGCGGGCGAAGCCGCCGAGATCGTTGACCACCGCATCGACGGAGAGGCCTGCCACGTGCTCGGATAGCGCATCCAGCGCGGCCTTCTGTACGTCGTTGCCACGGCCGATGGTGAACACGAAGCCGTGGCCGCACAGGTCCGGATGATTGGTGCGCAGCGTCACGCAGGCGGCCGAGTAGTCCGGGTCGGGGTTCATCGCGTCCGAACCGTCCAGCTCGCGCGAGGTGGGGAAGCGCACGTCGAGCGTGTCCAGCGCCACGATGCGCGCGGCGCGCGTGTCGAGGGACGGGGCCGACTGGTTCATGCGGGCACCGCGGCATCGTAGGCGATGGTGCGCTGGCGTTGCCGGCCCAAGCCGTCGATGCCCAGCTCCATCACGTCGCCGGGGCGAAGATACAGCGGCGGCTTCTGGCCGAGGCCCACGCCCGCCGGCGTGCCGGTGCTGATGATGTCGCCCGGCTGCAGGGTCATGTAGCGGCTGATGTAGCTCACCAGCTCGGCCACGCCGAAGATCATGTTGCGCGTGTTGCCGTTCTGGTAGCGATGGCCGTTGACCTCCAGCCACAGCGCCAGATTCTGCGGGTCGGTCACTTCGTCGGCGGTGAGCAGCCAAGGGCCGATCGGGCCGAAGGTGTCGCAGCTCTTGCCCTTCACCCACTGGCCGCCGTGTTCGAGCTGGAAGGCGCGCTCGGACAGGTCGTTCACCACCAGGTAGCCTGCGACATGCTTGAGCGCGTCTTCGACGCGCACGTGGCGCGCGGTGTCGCCTATCACCACGCCCAGCTCCACTTCCCAGTCGGTTTTCACCGAATCCTTCGGGATGATGACGTCGTCGTTCGCGCCCATGATGGTGTTGGTGGCCTTCATGAAAAGGATGGGCTGCTCGGGCGGCGTCGCGCCGGTTTCGGCAGCGTGGTCGGTGTAGTTCAGGCCCACGCAGATCATCTTGCCGGTATGCGCCACCGGTGCACCGTAGCGTGGCGCGCCGGCCACTTCCGGCAGGCTGGCGGCATCGAGCACCGCGAGCCGCGCGCGGCCGGTGCGCACGAGTGCGCCGGCATCGATGTCGCCGACGTGGGCGGAGAGGTCGCGCAGCTTGCCCTGCGCGTCGATCAGGCCGGGCCGCTCCTGGCCGGGCGCGCCGTAACGAACGAGTTTCATGGTGATGTATCCGTGTTCAGTTGGACCAGCCGCCATCCACGACGTGGGTGGTGCCGGTGGTGAAGGAGGATTCGTCGGAGGCGAGATACAGCGCGAGCGTGGCGATCTCCTCCGGCGTGCCGAGGCGGCCCATCGGCTGGCGGTCGGTGAAGCTGCGCCACACCGCCTGCTCGTCGCCGCCGAGCGCACGCACGCGCTCGCCCAGCGACGGCGTCTTCACCGTGCCGGGGCAGATCGCGTTGCAGCGCACGCCGCGCGCCACGTAGTCGGCGGCGATGGAGCGGGTCAGGCCGATCACCGCCGCCTTGGTGGTGCCGTAGGCGAAGCGATTGGGCACGCCCTTGATGCTGGACGCTACCGAGGACATGTTGATGATGCTGCCGCGGCCGCGCTCCAGCATGCCCGGCAGTACCGCGCGGCACAGCCAGTACATGCCGTCCACGTTGATGCGGAACGAGCGCTGCCAGGCGTCGTCGTCGGTGTCGAGGATGGTGCCCGCATGCACGTAGCCGGCGCAGTTGAACAGCACGTCGATCGCGTCCTGGCCTTCGATCAGGGCGCGGATGTCCTCGGCGCGGGTGACATCCAGCCGCTGCGTGGTGATGGCCGGCTGTTCCTGCGCGAGGCTGGCCAGCGCCGCGGCGTCGATGTCGGTGGCCAGCACCTGCGCGCCTTCGCGCGCGAAGGCGAGCGCGGTGGCGCGACCGATGCCGGCGCCGGCCGCGGTGACGAGGGCGTGCTTGCCTTGCAATCGGCCGTTCATGGTCTTGGTCCCTGACAGATGGAAGGGGTCATGGAATGTCTCCTGCGGCATCGAGGAAGTCGGGTGCGCGTCGCGGCCGGTAGAACGCCAGCGCGTTGCGGCTGAAGATGCGCTCCAGTGCGTGGGGTGCGTGCCGATGCGCGAAGGCGCGGGCGAGTTCCAGCCAGTGCGCGTAGCTGCTGCGCAGCGTGAGTACCGGCCAGTCGCTGCCCCAGATCAGACGCCCGGGGCCGAAGCATGCGAACAGGTGGTCGACCCAGTGGTCGAGCGCCCTGGCCGGCATGCCGGGGGCGAGTTCGGTGAGCAGGCCGGAGAACTTGCAGCAGACCTTGGGCAGCTCGGCCAGTTCGCGGATCCGTGGCGCCCAGTCGTCGAAGCGGTCGTGCGCGATATCCGGCTTGCCCGCGTGATCGAGCACAACGCGAAGCTCGCGTTCGCGCCGCAGTCGCTGCTGCAGCGCGGGCAGCTGCGGCGGGCGCACCAGGGCGTCGAAGGCGAGGTCATGCTCCTGCAGGCAGTCGAAGGCCGCGTCCAGCGCCGGACGCGCCAGCCAGTCCGGATCCGGGTGGTCCTGCGCCATCGGCCGCAGGCCCAGCAGCAGGCCATCGCCGTCGCGGACCAGCGGGCGGATGCGTGCAGCCACATCGGGCGCCTCGAAATCGACCCAGCCCACCACGCCGAGGATGCTGCGGTCGGCGCGGGCCAGTTCGAACAGGTAGCGCGTTTCCGCTTCGGTCGCCGCCGCCTGCACCAGCACGCTGCCGGCCACGCCGGCGGCGATGCGTTGCGCCGCGAGGTCGGCAGGCAGGAAGTCGCGCTGCAGCGAGGCATCCGCGTCGCGCAGCCAGGCGTAATCGCCGCGATCGGTGCGCCAGTAGTGCTGATGGGCGTCGATCAGATGCATGGCGCGATCTTCATGGCGTGTTTGCGCTGGCGTCGAGCAGGCCGGCCTGGCGCAGTTCGTCCCACAGCGCAGGAGGCAAAGGCGTGTTCATGCGCTGCACGGCGCTGTCGACCTCGGCCGGCGAACGCAGGCCGCATACCACGGTGGCGACGGCGGGATGCGCCAGCGGGAACTGCAGCGCGGCGGCGCCGACCGCGATGCCGCGCCGGTCACAGAGATCGTAGAAGCGTTGGGCCCGCGCGCGGGTCGCGGCATCGGCCGGGGCGTAGTTGTAGGTGGAGCCGGGCGCATCATCGGCACCCAGCAGGCCGGAGTTGTAGGGGCCGGCCGCCATCACGGCGACGTTGCGCTGCACGGCCTCTGCCATCAGCTGCGCGCTGTCGCGCTGCTCGAACAGGGTGTAGCGGCCGGCCAGCATGACCACGTCCAGCGCGAACGCCGGCATCACCTGCAGGCACACTTCCTGTTCGTTGACGCCGAGGCCGATCGCGCCGCAGACGCCCTGGCTGCGCAGTTCGGCCATCGTCGGCAGGGCTTCGTTCAGGGCCTGGCGCAGGATGGCCGGATGTCGTGCGCCATGGGTCAGCGCGCCGATGTCGTGCAGCAGCAGGATCTCGACGTGGTCGGTGCCGAGCCGGCGCAGGCTGGATTCCACCGAGCGCTGGATGCCGTCGCGGCTGTAGTCGAACACGGCCTGCCGCCCGCTCACCGCGAAGCCGTCATCCGGCGCCGGCTGGCTGTCGTCGGCGTCCAGCAGCAGGCGGCCCACCTTGGTCGACAGGCTGTAGTCGGTGCGCGGAATGCCCGCCAGCGCCGTGCCGAGGCGGGATTCGCTGAGGCCGTAGCCGTAGTAGGGCGCCGTGTCGAAGTGGCGGATGCCCAGCCGCCAGGCGTGCTGCACGGTGTCGACGGCGTCGCCTTCCACCACGCCGGCATACAGATTGCCGATCGGTGCGCCGCCGAAGGACAGCCGCGGCAGCTGGCGGGTCGCCTCGCGTCCCGGTGTTCCCGTGGAGTGGGGCAATGCGGCGTCTGCGCTGGCATGCGTCATGTCTTCACCCTGCGCTGCGTGGTGTCGCCGGACACTACCTGCCGGCCAGTCGGCGGAATCGATGCTGCGTACTCGTGCGCGGTATTGCGCAGTCGGCCTTGCGCGTTAGTGTGCACATATGAAACGATGATTTACAAGTGAGTAAATGTGCCGGCGCCGTGAATTCCAGGCATCGGCAGGCGGCCGGGGATGTTCCGGTTTCCGATCGCTGCCATGCGCCAGACATGCGCCATGGCAGCCGGCTCTGTCCGAACGACGAGGGATGCATTGATGTCGAAGATCCTTGCACGGTGCCTGCTGGGCCTGTCCACACTGCTTCCGGCGCTGGTCATGGCGACCGGTGTCTCGATCATCCCCGAACCGCAGCGCCTGCAGCTGGAGCAGGGCAGCTACCGGCTGGATGCGCACACCCGCGTGGAGGCGCCGAAGGACGCCCGCGGCCGTGAGATCGCCGCCTTCCTGCGCGACGCGATCCGCGCGCAGACCGGAATCGCGGTGCGTGAGGGTGCCGGAGCGCACGCCATCGTGCTGAAGCTCGATCCCGCCGTGCAGGGCGACGAGGCTTACCGGCTCGCGGTGACGCCGGAGCAGGTCACGATCAGTGCTTCCACCGAAAAGGGCCTGTTCTGGGGTGTGCAGACGCTGCGTCAGCTGCTGCCACTGACGAAGGCCGCGCAGGTGGCGGTTCCCGCCGTGCGCATCGAGGACGCGCCGGCCTATCCGTGGCGCGGCGTGATGCTGGATGTCAGCCGGCATTTCTATCCGGTGAGCTTCGTCGAGAAGCAGCTCGACCTGCTCAGCTACTACAAGATCAACACCTTCCACTGGCATCTCACCGATGACCAGGGCTGGCGCGTCGAGATCAAGCGCTATCCGAAACTCACCAGCGTGGGCGCATGGCGCACCGAGGCGGACGGCACGCGCTACGGCGGCTTCTACACGCAGGCGCAGATCCGCGAAGTGGTGGACTACGCGCGCCGGCGCAACATCACCGTGATCCCCGAGATCGAGATGCCGGGCCACAGCGTGGCGGCGATCGCGGCCTATCCCGAACTGTCGTGCAGCAAGCAGCAGGTGGCCGTGACCACCGCCTGGGGCGTGCACAAGAACATCGACTGCGTCGGCGACGAGGGCACCTTCACCTTCCTGGAGAACGTGCTGGACGAGGTGCTGCCGCTGTTCCCGTCGAAGTACGTGCACATCGGCGGCGACGAGACGCCCAAGGTCGCCTGGCACGAGTGCGCTTCCTGCCAGGCACTGATGCACAAGCTGGGGCTGAAGGACGAAGACGGCCTGCAGAGCTACTTCATCAAGCGCATCCAGCATTATCTGGAAGGCAAGGGCAAGACCCTGGTCGGCTGGGACGAGATCCTCGAGGGCGGCGCCGACACGCAGGCCGTCATCGAAGCCTGGCGCGGCGCGGACGAGCAGGCCAAGGCGCTGGCGAACGGCAACCACGTGGTGGTCGCCGGGCCGTTCTACATCGACCGCGCGCTGGACTCGCTGACGGTGAAGGACGTGTTCCACACCGACATCGCCAACGACAGCAGCCCGGATGACGCGAAGACCGATGCCGCCGTGTTCGCGGCGCACCGTTCGCAGCTGCTGGGCGGCGAGGCGCCGCTGTGGAGCGAGCGCGCGAACCCGTACAACGCCGAGTCCAAGCTGTATCCGCGCGTGCTGGCGTTCGCCGAGAACCTGTGGCGCGGCAACGCGCACGACAACGCGGCCTGGGCGGATTTCCACCAGCGCCTGCAGGCGCAGTACCCGCGGCTGGATGCGTGGCACGTGGCCTACGGCCCCGAGGACCATGCGGTGGTCCAGTATTCGCTGGCGGCGGCTGCGTCGGGCGGCTGGCAGCTGCATGCGCAGCGTGGCTTCGATGATCTGGTGAACCGCTACACGCTGGACGGCAGCACGCCCACGGCCAGCTCGCCGTCGTTCACCGATGCGGTGACGCTGCACCATGCTGGCACGCTGCAGGTGGTGCCGTTCCGCAAGGGGCTGCGCTACGACAACCCGACCTGCTTCACACTGGTGGACAACCTCGCCACCGGCAAGCCGCTGAGCCTCGCCCAGCCGCCTTCGAAGCAGTACGCGCCCGCCGCCGCGCTGATCGACGGCGTGCTGGGCGGTGACGACTTCCACAACGGGCAATGGTCGGGCTGGAACGACGCTGACGTGGACGCCACCATCGACCTGCAGCATTCCACCGCGATCCATTCGATTGCCGTGGATTTCCTGCAGGACAGCGGCTCGCGCATCCTGCCTCCGCACCAGGTGAGCTTCCAGGTTTCGAGTGATGGCCGGCACTGGAGCACGGTCGATACCGAGCAGCCGCAGGCCGACCTGATGGACACCAGCCCGCACGTATTCCATGTGGCGTTCAAGGCGGGCAAGCCGGTGAGTGCACGCTACGTCCGTGTCGTCGCGAACCGCTACGCCACGGTGCCCGTGGCCTTCCCGAACGGTGCCGCGAACACCTGGCTGTTCTCGGACGAGATCCTGCTGAAGTAGCGCCAACACGCCTTTCCCCCTCTCCCCTTCGGGGAGAGGGTTGGGGTGAGGGGCGGGTGCTCGCGAGAACCTTTCACTTGCGAGGCTTGGCTTGCCGGCGGCACTTCGAAGATCATGGGGCCGGCGCAGTCCTTGCCCGACGTTGCTACCGAGACATCAAGTTCTCGACCAACCCCGCCGCGCGCCGGCAGACTCGGGCAGATCACTCCGTGCGGATCGCGACCACGGGTGGTACTTTGGCGGCCGAGCGTGCTGGCCCCCAGACGGCGAGCTGGCCGAGCAGCCACAGCACCAGCGCGCCCAGCAAGGGAGTGTAGGGCGGGATGCGCGGCAATTCGTAGAACTGCATCAGGCCGAGGTTTGCAAGGAACGCCAGCAAGGCGCCGAGCGCAACACCTCCGCTGACGATCAGGAAATTCTCGGCGTGGAAGTAGCGCAGGATGTCACCGGCCGTCGCGCCCAGCGAACGACGGATGCCGATCTGCCGACGCCGCTGGCTGACCCAGAAACTGCTCAATCCCACGATGCCGCCTGCGGTGGCCAACAGCAGCAGCGCGCTCAGGATGCTCATCAGCATCGCTACGCTGTGGTCATCGGCGTAGGCGCGTTTGCGTACATAAGCCATCGTGAAGACGTCTTTCTTCGGATTGATGATGCGCGCGCCGCTGCGTTCTCGCAGTGCTTTCAGTGCCGCCGTGATCACTGGCTGCATGGCCGTGGTGTCGGTGCGCACCAGATATACGACACCCGCTGGGTCGAGATAGTGCATCGGTACCAGCACCGTATAGCCGTCAAGAGCGTCGTCGCGGTTCCACAATGAGCACAATGAGCTTTGCAAGCTGGCGACGATGCCGATGATGGCGGTAGGCCCGTCCGGCAGGTAAACCGTCTTGCCCAGCGCCGAACCATCGGGGAACAGTTTGTCGGCAAGGCTGTGCGTGATGATGATGTCGGGCGGGGCCATCTTGTCGTTGGGGCCGATCCCGGCGATTTCATCAGGGCGGAAATTGCGCCCGGCGATCAGCGATATGCCAAACGTATGGATCGTGTGCTCGTCGGAAGCAAAGTACGGAGCCACTTGCGCGTCTGCTTTCTGATCCGGTTCGAGCTTGATGTGCGTGATGAGATCGGCGTTGTATCCACCCAGCGGAAACCCTTGGCTGGAAAATGCGTCACGCACGCCCGCGACATGGCGCAGGGTCTCCAGATCGGCGTTGATGTTCGCGTTGATCTGGGTCGCGTTCTGGCCCATCGTCCAGCCGTTGCGGATGATGAAGGTATGGGCTTCGTCCGTTCCGGTGGGGCGGGACAGATGCACGACGCGCGTTGCCGCGATGAACAGGGCATTGGATGCCACCGCCAGCGTCAACGCCACCTGCAGCACGATGAGCAGGGTCGCCACCTTGTGTCGGCGCAATGCCGTGATGATGGGCGACAGCTGCATGAAGGCTCGGGCGAGTGCCATGACGAATGCCTCAGTGGTTGATCTTGATCTGCCACGCGGGCTGCGTCTGCGCCGCGCGCCACGTCGGGTACAGGGCGGAAGCCATCGTGGCAAGCACGGCCAGCAGCACGGTCAGTGCGATCAGCGAGGCATCCACATGCACGAGGCGTGCAATGTTCGGCGCGAAAAGTTCGCTGGCACCCATCACGCCCAGCAACGTCAGCGCCACGCCGAGCAGACCGCCGACGAAGCCGATGGTGGCTGCCTCGGTCAGGAACTGTCGGTAGATGGCCGTACGTGAAGCACCCAAGGCACGACGTATGCCGATTTCTGGTGCGCGCCGCATGAATCGGGCCAGCATGAGTCCGACGACGTTGACCAGAATGATCAGCAGAAAACTCGCCGAGACCAGCATGGACAAGATGGATACGGCGGGTGTGCCCACCTCGTAGGCCAGCCAGTCCGTGAGGTTGCGCAGGCGTATGTTGGGTGCCCACGAGAAGCGCCCGAGGCGTTGCTGTTCTTCCGCATAGTTGTGCAGGTATTCGCGGAAGCGGTTCACCTCGGCGGGCGTATCCAGTTCCGCCCACGCATCGATCCGGTCGCATTCGCTGTGCAGGTAGGCATCCCAGTGGGTAGTGTCCGCTCGCCATGATGCAGTCGGGCAGAAGACGGCCTCGCTGTTCTTCTTCATGTCGGTGGCGCGGGTGAACGGGATGTAGATATCTCCTGTGTCCTCGAAGCCGAAGTTGTATGCCGAGTGATGACTGCCGAGGTCGAAAAAGCGCGGTCGCGGGTTCCAGTCCTGCAACACGCCACTGACCCGAAAGAGTTGGCCGTCCAACTGGATCTCTCGCCCGATGCTGTCTTGCCCGCCAAACAGCGTCTCGTTCAAGCTCTGGCTGATCACGGCCACATTGGCGTGACGGGCATCGTCATCCGCCGTCCAGCCACCGCCGAAGCGGAAAAGCACCTCGAACATCGGGAAGAAGTCAGCGGTCACCGCATCGCCACCCAGCGACATGGCAGGAACCGAAGAGTTGTCCGATTGCACTTGCCATGTCGTGGCATACAGCACGGTCAGCCGGCTTGCCTTGTGCGCCTGCCACAGCGCCATCGCATCGACGTAGCTCAGCGACCAATACGGTTCGCCACCATCGTTGTAATCCGGGCCGAGATTGTCGATCAACGGCACATACAGCCGCGAAGACTTATCGGGCAGGGGATTGCCCGTGGTCGCGCGGAACACCGCGTAGGACACCATGCAGGCCGACACGCCGAACGCCAGCAGCGCGATCACCAGCGCCGTCAAAGCCTTGTTTCGTGCACTACTCCGCAACGCCAGTGCGACGTAATACCTCCACATGACGCCCCCTGTGACCTTGCCTGATTATCGGTGGATACGTGGCCCGCCGATCCGGGAAACGAGGATGCTTCATTTGGCTGGCAAAGAACAGTTGCCCGGATGCCGGCAGGCGCCCGAAGCCTTCTGGAAAGCGATGGGAGGTCGGGTCTTTCGTTGAATCCCAGCGGGTGTGGCTGGTGCTCAGCCGACCGCGTCGCGGATCGCTTCGGGCAGTGGCACCGGCTTGCCGGTGGCCGGATCCATCCACACCATCACCACGTTGCCGTCGCAGTACAGGCGTTCGCCGTCGCGTGCGTCCACGATGCGGTGGGCGATGGTCATCGAGCTGTTGCCGATGCGCTCGCAGTAGAGCTCCACATGCAGCTGCGCGGGCCATTCGATCGGGCGGCGGTAGTTGAGCTGCACGGCGGCCATCACCGGCATGGCGTGTTCGCTGAACCACGGGCCGGGCACGTGGCTCAGCCACTGCAACCGCGCCTCTTCGAGGTAGGTGAGGTAGTTGGAGTTGTTGACGTGGTTGAAGGCGTCGAGGTCGCGCCAGCGCGCGGCGATGTCCGCGGTGAACAGCGCTTGCGGCGTGGCTGTTGCTACTTCAATGGTTGCCGATGTGGTGGCGACGGGTTCGGTTTTCTTGCCGCGGCGCCTGGGCTTGGGTGACTCGTTGTCGGTCTTGCTCATGGGGTCTTCTTTCTTCCGCGCATCGGCTTGTGCTTGTCGGCCGAGGCGATGTGCTTGAGTTCGTTCTTGGTCCGCTTCGCGACGGCGGGCTTGGCCGATTTCAGGTGCGGCGCGAGGAAGTGGCCGGTGTGCGAACCGGGCGTGGCGGCCACGGTTTCCGGCGTGCCGGCGACCAGGATGCGGCCGCCGCCGGCGCCGCCCTCGGGGCCGAGGTCGACCACCCAGTCGGCGGTCTTGATCACGTCGAGGTTGTGTTCGATCACCACCACGGTGTTGCCCTGGTCGACCAGCTGGTGCAGCACGTCGAGCAGTTGCTCGATGTCGTGGAAGTGCAGGCCGGTGGTGGGCTCGTCGAGGATGTACAGCGTGTTGCCGGTGTCGCGCTTGCTGAGCTCCTTGGACAGCTTCACGCGCTGCGCCTCGCCGCCGGACAGCGTGGTCGCGCTCTGGCCGAGCTTGATGTAGTCCAGGCCTACCGCGCGCAGCGTGTCCAGCTTGCGCGCGATGGTGGGCACGTTCTCGAACAGCTTCAGCGCGTCCTCCACCGTCATGTCGAGCACGTCGGCGATAGTGTGGCCCTTGTAGTGGATCTCCAGCGTCTCGCGGTTGTAGCGCTTGCCGTGGCAGACGTCGCAGGGCACGTAGACGTCGGGCAGGAAGTGCATTTCCACCTTCAGCATGCCGTCGCCTTCGCAGGCTTCGCAGCGGCCGCCGCGCACATTGAAGCTGAAACGGCCCGGCTCGTAGCCGCGCGCGCGCGCCTCCGGCACCTGCGCGAACAGCTCGCGCAGCGGGGTGAACAGGCCGGTATAGGTGGCCGGGTTGGAACGCGGCGTGCGGCCGATCGGCGACTGGTCGATGTCCACCACCTTGTCGAACAGCTGCAGGCCCTCCACCGACTTGAACGGCGCGGGCTGCGTGCCGGCGCCGTTGAGTTCGCTGGCGGCGAGGCGGAACAAGGTGTCGTTGACCAGGGTGGACTTGCCCGAGCCGGAGACGCCGGTGACGCAGGTGAACAGGCCGGCCGGAATCGCTAGGTCCACGTTCTTCAGGTTGTTGCCATTGGCGCCGCGCAGATGCAACCAGTACGAGTCGTCGTTGGGCTGGCGGCGCTGCTTCGGCACTTCGATGGCGCGCTCGCCGGTAAGGAATTGGCCGGTGACGGAGCGCTTCGAGGCAAGGATGTCCTTCACCGTGCCCTGCGCCACGATCTCGCCGCCGTGCACGCCGGCGCCGGGGCCGATGTCGAGCACGTGGTCGGCCATGCGGATGGCGTCCTCGTCGTGCTCGACCACGATCACCGTGTTGCCGAGATCGCGCAGGCGGGTGAGCGTGCCGAGCAGTCGTTCGTTGTCGCGCTGGTGCAGGCCGATCGAGGGTTCGTCCAGCACGTACATCACGCCGACCAGGCCGGCGCCGATCTGCGAGGCGAGGCGGATGCGTTGCGCCTCGCCGCCGGACAGCGTGTCGGCCTGGCGATCCAGCGTGAGGTAGTTGAGGCCCACGTCGTTGAGGAAGGTGAGGCGCTCGCGGATCTCCTTGACGATCTTCGCCGCGATCTCGCCGCGCCAGCCGGTGAGCGTCAGGTCGGCGAAGAACGCCAGCGCATCGTCGATGGAGCGGTTGGTCAGCGCGGGCAGGGCGTGGTCGGCCACGAACACGTTGCGGGCCGAGCGGTTCAGGCGCTGGCCTTCGCACTCGGGGCAGGGATGGTCGCTGATGTACTTGGCCAGCTCCTCGCGCACTGCGGTGGATTCGGTTTCCTTGTAGCGCCGTTCCAGGTTCGGCAGGATGCCTTCGAACGTGTGTTCGCGGGTCACCCGGCCGCCGCGCTCGGTGAGGTAGCGGAAGGCGATCTTCTCCTTGCCGCTGCCGTACAGGATCGCCTGCTGGGTGGCCTTGGGCAGATCCTGCCAGTGGGTGTCCACGTCGAAGCCGTAGTGCGCGGCCAGCGACTGCAGCATCTGGAAGTAGTGCGGATTGCGCCGGTCCCAGCCGCGGATCGCGCCGCCGGACAGCGGCAGCTCCGGGTGGCCCACCACGCGCGCGGGGTCGAACACCTGGGTCACGCCAAGGCCATCGCAACTCGGGCAGGCGCCGACCGGCGAGTTGAACGAGAACAGCCGCGGCTCCAGCTCCGGCAACGAGTAGTCGCAGACCGGGCAGGAGTAGCGCGAGGAGTAGAGCTGCTCCTTCGCGGACGGATCGTCCATGTCGGCCAGGATCACCAGCCCATCGCCCAGCCGCAGCGCGGTCTCGAAGGATTCGGCCAGGCGCTGCTTGATGTCGTCGCGCGGGCGGAAGCGGTCGATCACCGCCTCGATGGTGTGTTTGATGCGCAGGCCCAGCGGCGGCACCGCGTCGAGGTCGTACACCGCACCATCCACGCGGGCGCGCACGAAGCCCTGCGCGCGCAGCTGCTCGAACACCTGCACGTGCTCGCCCTTGCGCTCGCGCACCACCGGGGCCAGCAGCATCCAGCGCTTCCCGGGGTCCAGTGCGAGCGTGGCGTCCACCATCTGGCTCACCGTCTGCGCCTCCAGCGGGATGCCGTGGTCGGGGCAGCGCGGGGTGCCCACGCGGGCGTAGAGCAGGCGCAGGTAGTCGTAGACCTCGGTGATCGTGCCCACGGTGGAGCGCGGGTTGTGCGAGGTGGACTTCTGCTCGATCGAGATCGCCGGCGACAGACCCTCGATGTGGTCGACGTCGGGCTTCTCCATCATCGACAGGAACTGCCGTGCATAGGCCGACAGCGATTCCACGTAGCGCCGCTGGCCTTCCGCGTAGATGGTGTCGAAGGCCAGCGAGCTCTTGCCGGAGCCGGACAGGCCGGTGATCACGATCAGCTTGTCGCGCGGCAGGTCGAGGTCGATGTTCTTGAGGTTGTGCGTGCGCGCGCCGCGGATGCGGATGGTGTCCATGCGTGGGGTCGCGAGGGGAAAAGTGAACTATACCAAACCGGGCAGGTTACTTATTGCCTGCGGAGGTGGTGTTTCCAAGGGCTGGTCAGGAATTGACCAAGGTGCTGGCGGCTGGATACAATCCGCGGTTCGTCCGGCCCGAAAGGCCGTGACGGCACCCAAGAGAATAACGACAGAAGGGATAATCCCATGAGTTACGCAGTCATCAAGACCGGTGGCAAGCAGTACCGCGTGCAGCAGGGCGATGTCCTGCGCGTGGAGCTGCTGGACGCCGAAGAAGGCGCCGCCGTGAAGTTCGACCAGGTGCTGCTGGTCGGCGAAGGCGAGTCGATCACCGTTGGTGCGCCCACCGTGGCCGGCGCCACCGTGTCCGCCACCGTGCGCAAGCACGGCCGCGCCGACAAGATCCGCATCGTCAAGTTCCGCCGCCGCAAGCACTACAAGCGGCAGCAGGGCCACCGCCAGCACTTCACCGAAGTCGAGATCACGGGCATCAACGCCTGATACAGCCGGAGTAAACAGTCATGGCACACAAAAAAGGCGTAGGTTCGTCCCGCAACGGTCGCGACTCCAACCCGAAGTACCTGGGCGTGAAGGTGTACGGCGGCCAGGCCGTTGAGGCCGGCAACATCATCGTGCGCCAGCGCGGCACCCAGTTCCATGCCGGCACCGGCGTGGGCCTCGGCCGCGACCACACCCTGTTCGCCCTGGTGGACGGCAAGGTGGAGTTCAAGGTCCGCGGCGAGCAGAACCGTCGTTTCGTCAGCGTCGTCAAGGGCTGATCCTTCTCGAAGCTGCAGCGAAAGCCCCGCTTCGGCGGGGCTTTTGTTTTTGCGAGGCGGGGGCGGGATTTTCCCGAGTAAGCTTGTTCCCCCCGCTTCATCCGTTCCTCTCCGATTCCTCGTTCCCGGTTCCCATGTCATGAAATTCGTCGACGAAGCCATCATCAAGGTCCAAGCCGGCGACGGCGGCAACGGCTGCGCGAGTTTCCGCCGCGAGAAGTTCATCCCGTTCGGCGGCCCGGACGGCGGCGACGGCGGCAGCGGCGGTTCGGTGTGGCTGGCCGCCGACGAGGGCCTCAACACCCTGGTCGATTTCCGCCACCAGCGCAGCTACAAGGCACAGCGCGGCCAGAACGGCATGGGCAGCGACATGTACGGCAAGGGCGGCGAGGACACCACGATCCGCGTGCCGGTCGGCACCGTGGTCACCAACGTCGATACCGACGAGACCATCGGCGACCTCACCGCGCACGGCCAGCGCCTGCTGGTGGCGCAGGGCGGCAAGGGCGGCCTCGGCAACATCCATTTCAAGAGCTCGGTGAACCGTGCGCCGCGCCAGTTCACCCAGGGCACGCCGGGCGAAACGCGCGAGTTGAAGCTGGAACTGCGCCTGCTCGCCGACGTGGGCCTGCTCGGTTTTCCCAATGCGGGCAAGTCCACCTTCATCCGTGCGGTGTCGGCGGCCACGCCGCGGGTGGCGGATTACCCGTTCACCACCCTGCATCCGAACCTCGGCGTGGTGAGCCTGGGCACCGATCAGAGTTTCGTGATCGCCGACATCCCCGGACTGATCGAAGGCGCGGCCGACGGCGCCGGCCTTGGCATCCAGTTCCTGCGCCACGTGTCGCGCACCAGCCTGCTGCTGCACCTGGTCGACAGCGCGCCGATCGACGACACCGATCCGGTGGAACAGGTGCGCGCGATCGAGCACGAACTGGCGAAGTTCAATCCGGAACTGCTGGAACGGCCGCGCTGGCTGGTGCTGAACAAGTCCGACGCACTGCCCGAGGACGAGCGCCAGCAGGTGGCGGAGGACATCGTGCGTCGTCTCGACTGGAAGGCGCCGTGGTTCCTGGTTTCGGCACTGGCGCGCGAGAACACCATGGTGGTGTGCCAACAGGTGCAGCGCTTCTTCGAGGAACAGCGCATGGCGCGCGCGGAAGAACGCGCCGAAATCGCCCCCGGCGACGTGCGCCTGCGCGGCGAGCCGTAGGGGTCGTAGGAGCGGCTTCAGCCGCGATTGCCTTGCGCGTGGAAATCGCGGCTGAAGCCGCTCCTACACGCTGCGGTGCAGGATCAGCTCCAGCACCGCCTTGCTGCCGAAGAAGGCCAGCAGCAGCACGGCCATGCCGGCCAGGCACAGGTTCACCGCGCTGCGCCCGCGCCAGCCGTGCTTCCAGCGTCCCCACAGCAGCACGCCGAAGATCAGCCAGGCAAGCACGCTGAGCACCGTGGTGTGGATCAGGTGCTGGGCGCGGATGTTCTGGATGAACAGCGCGCCGCTCAGCAGGGTGAGCGTGAGCAGGGCGAAGCCGCCACCGATCAGGCGGAACAGCAGCGATTCGGTCTGGGTCAGCGGCGGCAGCGCGCGTACCAGCCGGATCGGGCGGTGCGTGCGCAGCGCGCGCTCCTGCACCGCCAGCAGCACCGCCACCCCCGCGGCGATCGACAGCAGGCTGTAGCCGAGCAGGGCGATCGCCACGTGCAGGCTGATCTGCCAGTCCAGCGGGTTCGGCGTGGTGGGCGGCGCGAGGAACACGTCCAGTCCCAACAATAGCGCCGCCAGCGGGAACACGATCACGCCCAGCCCCGCCACCGGCCGTGACAGGTTCACCAGCAGGGTCAGCGCCGCCACCACGCAGGCGACCAGCGACAGCGCGGCGAAGAAGTGCAGGTCCAGCCGCCCGCCGTGCGCGCCTAGCAGCACTGCTATATGCAGCAGCACGGCCAACGTGGCGATGGACAGGCCCAGCCGCTGCGGCGTGCGCGGGCAGCCGGTCAGCGGAGCCGCCAGCAGGCTGGCGCCGCCGAGATAGAACACGATGGCGAGGATGGAAAGCAGGGCGAGCGACATAGCTTGGAAGTGTCGCACAGCCCTTCACCAAGCCGGAATGGTTCTCATCGGCACACGATGCTTGACATATTTAGAAAAATATCTAAATATCTAGACAAGTTCCGCGAACGATGTACCTCATGAAGCAGCAGGAAGTGTTCAAGGCCATGGCCGATCCCACCCGGCGCGCGATCCTCAAGCGCCTGCAGGATGGCCCGCTCACCGCCGGCGAAATCGGCGAGGCGTTCGACATCACGCCGGCCTCGCTGTCGCACCACTTCGCCGTGCTCAAGCACGCCGACCTGGTGCGCACCGAGCGGCGCGGCCAGTACATCGTCTATTCGCTCAACAGCACCGTGTTCGAGGATCTCACGCGCATGGTGCTGGATCTGTTTCCGTCGGTCGGGAGTCGTGGGGGCAAATGATGAAACTGCAACGCAATCTGTGGGTGTCCGTGGTCTTTGTCGCGGTGGCGGTGGCTGCGGGTGCGTGGCTGTATCCGCAGTTGCCAGCCGAAGTGCCCACGCATTGGGATCTGCACAACCACGTCAACGGCATCACGTCGCGCTTCTGGGCAGCCGCCTTCCCGACGCTGGGCGTGCTCGCCGTGGCAGTGCTGTCCGTGGTGTTGCCGGCGGCTTCGCCGCGCCAGTTTGCGATCAGGCGGTTCGGAGACGTGTGGGGCGTGCTGATGCTGGTCATGCAGGGTTTCGTGCTGGTCGCCAGCCTGGGCATGTTGCTGGCCGGGGCCGGCTATGCCGTGTCGATGCCGACCATCGTCATGCTGGCGACCGGCGTGTTGTACCTGCTGCTCGGCAATTACATGGGCAAGCTGCGCCGCAACTTCTTCATCGGCATCCGCACGCCATGGACGCTGGCCAGCGATGCGGTGTGGGAACGCACGCACCGCTTCGGCGGCCGCCTGTTCATGCTGGGCGGCCTGGTGACGGTGCTCATCGCCCTGGTCGATCCCGCACCGTGGCTGCTGCTGATCGTGCTGGCGGCGATGTGGCTGATCGCGGCGGGTTATTCGTATTTCATCCACCTGCGGCTGGAAGGCAGCCGCTGATCGGGAGGGTCGGGACATGGTCAATCGGGCAAAGGGCATGATGACGGCGCTGCTGGGCCTGACGCTGGCGGCACCTGCGGGGGCGAAGCCGGCCGATGCCTGCCGCGCACACGGACAGGCGGCGCTGGAAGCGTGGACGCAGGGACACTACGACCAGGCCGGCAGGGATTTCGCCCCGGCGATGGCCGCCAAGCTCACGCCGGAGATGCTGCGCCAGGTCTGGGGGCAGCTGCAGGTGCAGGCCGGCAGCTTCAAGTCGTTGGGTACCCTGGTGCCACGGTCGCTGGGCGGGCAGGACGTGCTGGTCGCGCCGCTGACGTTTTCCAGTGCGTCGCTGGCGGCGGTCCTCCACTGCGACGCGCAGGGCCGCATCGACGGTTTCCGGGTGGTGCCGGCCGCGTCGGTGGAGCCAGCCGCCGCCGCGCCGGAGCCGGCGATACCCGGCGCGGTGTCGCGGGCATTGCCGGTGCCTTCGCCGCTGGGACCGCTGCAGGGCACGCTGACCCTGCCCGAAGGCGAGGGGCCGTTCCCGGCGGTGCTGCTGGTGGCCGGCTCCGGGCCGCACGACGAGGACGAGACGATCGGCCCGAACAAGCCGTTCCGTGATCTGGCCGAGGGACTGGCCAAGGCGGGCGTGGCCACGTTGCGTTACGACAAGCGCACCTACGCCTACGCCGCACAGGTCGCCGGCAAGCCCATCACCGTGGACGACGAGGTGACCGACGACGCGCTGGCTGCCGCGCGCCTGCTGGCGCGGCAGCCGGGCATCGATCCGCACCGCGTGTTCGTGCTGGGGCACAGTCTGGGCGGGTTGATGGCGCCCCGCATCGGCGAGCGTGACCCGCACCTCGCCGGCCTGATCCTGCTGGGAACGCCGGCGAGTTTCGGCCTGGATACGCTGGTGCGCCAGATGCGATACATCGGGCACCTGCAAGGCACGCCCACGGCCGAACTGGACAAGGAGCTGGCGCCTGTCATCGACGCCCGTGACGCGATGGCCCGCGCCAATCCCGCCAAGCCGCCGGAAGGTTCGTTCCTGAATGCGCCGGCCAGCTATTGGCTGAGCCTCCGGGACTACAACGCGGTCACTGCGGCGGAATCCCTGCACATGCCGATGCTGGTGCTGCAGGGCGGCGGCGATTACCAGGTGACGCCCGAAGGCGACTTCGTCCATTGGCAGGCGGCTTTCGCGCACAGCCAGAGAGTGCGGCTGAAGGAGTATCCGGGCCTGAGCCACCTGTTCATGCCCGCCGGCCAGCCGCCATCACCGGCGGATCTCTACAAGCCTGGGCATGTCGATGCCCGGGTGGTCGACGATGTCGCCCGCTGGATCAAGGAGCAGCCTGCCAGTTCCTGAGGCGGCGATCCGGACCGTCACGCCGGCAGCGGTGGTGCTGCGTGGTCTCAAGGCCTGGCGCCGGCCTCCGGCAGACGGAGTGGTTCTCATCGGTGCAATGGCATTTACAATATTTAGAAAGATATCTAAATATCTAGATAATCTCCCCGGGCGATACATCCGATGAAACAGCAGGAAGTGTTCAAGGCCATGGCCGATCCCACCCGGCGCGCGATCCTCAGGCGCCTGCAGGACGGCCTGCTCGCCGCCGGCGAAATCGGCGAGGCGTTCGACATCACACCGGCGTCGCTGTCGCACCACTTCGCCGTGCTCAAGCAAGCCGACCTGGTGCGCACCGAGCGCCGCGGCCAGCACATCGTCTATTCGCTCAACAGCACCGTGTTCGAGGATCTCGCGCGGACGCTGATGGATCTGTTCCCCGCCAAGGGCAAGGCTGGAGGCAAGTGATGAAACCCGCACGTACCTTGATCGTTTCCGCCATTTTCGTGGCCATCGCCGTCGGCATGGCGGTCTGGCTCTGGCCGCACTTGCCGGCACGCATACCTTTCCACTGGGGTCCTGGCGGACAGGTGGATGGATACGCCCCGCGGTTTCAGGTCGCGGCCATGTGGCCTCTGGTGATCATCGGGATGGCCGTGCTCACGGTGGCATTGCCGCGCATCTCGCCGAAGCGTTTCGAGATGGAATCCTTCGCCGGCATCTACGCCGTGCTGATGCTGGCAGGCCAGGGCATGGTGCTGGTGCTCGGCATCGCGATGCTGCTGGCCGGCGCCGGCCATGCCGTGCCGATGGCGACCATCGCGCCGCTGGCAGCCGGCGTGCTGCTGACGGTACTGGGCAATTACATGGGCAAGCTGCGCCGCAACTTCTTCGCCGGCATCCGCACGCCATGGACGCTGGCCAGCGAGGCAGTGTGGGAGCGCACTCATCGGCTGGCCGGCTGGATGTACGTACTGGCCGGCGTGGCGATGGCCGTCCTCGGCTTGGCAGGCGCCCTGTTGGGCTGGGGGCTGGCGGTCGTGGTGATCCTGGCGCTGCTTCCTCACGTGTGTTCGTACTTCATCTATCGACGCCTCGAAGGGCGCCATCTGTCGGAAGGAGATGTGCCATGAAGCTGTGTTCGATCATGCCGGCTGTTGCAGTCGCAGCCATCCTGTTCACGCCGGTGGTTCGCGCCGCCGATGCGCTCTCGCCGGCTTGCCTGGCCCGTGCAACTGCGTCGCTGGATGCCTGGGTGCACGGCGATTATGCCGGTGCGCGCAAGGATTTCGGCGGCACGCTCGCCAGCAAGGTGGATGCTGCCAAGCTCGAGCAGGGGCGGGAGTTGCTTCAGGATACGCTCGGCGCCTACCGCTCACACGACCCGCTGCAGCAGAAAGTCCTCGCTGGCCATGTCGTTGCCGTCTCGAAGCTGAGTTTCGCCAACATGCAGTTGGGCTTCATGGCGGCATGCGACATGCAGGACAAGATCGTCAGTTACAACTTCATGCCTGTGGAGGAGCTTGACGCCACTGCCGTGCAGGCGCACGTCGAAGCCGATGGCGTGCGGGTGTTGCCACTGGACGTGCCGACGCCGGTCGGTCCATTGCGCGGCGCATTGACCCTGCCATCGGGAAGCGGGCCGTTTCCCGCCATGGTGCTGTTGGCAGGCTCCGGCCCGCACGACATGGATGAAACCGTTGGACCGAACAAGCCGCTCCAGGACATCGCCGAGGGGCTGGCACATGCGGGCATAGCCTCGCTGCGCTACGACAAGCGCACTTTCGATCACCCCAAGAGCGGCGCCGGTCTCGTGGTCGATGCAGAGGTGACCGACGATGCCGTGGCGGCGGCCCGGCTGCTGGCGCAGCAGAAAGCGGTCGATCCGAGACGCGTGTTCGTACTCGGCCACAGCTTGAGCGCAATGATGGCGCCACGCATCGGCCAGCGCGCCCCGCAACTGGCTGGATTGGTGCTGCTGGGGGCGCCGGCCCGATCCTTGCTCGACGTATCGGCCGAGCAGGTGCGCGTACTGGGGCAGCGGGATCACGCTACGGCGGCGCAGATTGCTGCCCGCGAACAGGCGATCGCCGCGGAGCAAAAACTGCTGGCTGGCGCCGATCCGCGGCATCCGCCGGCCGGTTCGTTTGCGAGCATACCGCATGCCTACTGGCTGAGCCTGCACGAATACCATCAGGTAGTAGCGGCGAAGGCGCTGTCGATGCCCATGCTGATCCTGCAAGGTGGTAGCGATTTCCAAGTGTCGCCCACATTGGACTTCGCGCGCTGGCAGCAGGAACTGGCCGGTCGACCGCAGACGACGTTCCGCCTGTATCCCGGCCTCAGTCACTTCTTCATGCTTGCGGGCAAGACGGGGACGGCGGCCGACTTCAAGGTACCTGCCCATGTGGATGCAAAAGTGATCGACGACATCGCTACATGGGTCAAGGCGCAGCCTGCGCATTGAGCGTCGAACAGGCCCCGGGCGGCCTCGGTTATAATCACCCGTTCGCTCATACCGATGCCGCGCCCATGTTCGAATCGCTCAGTCAACGCCTCTCCACCACCGTCAACCGCCTGCGCGGCCGCGGCCGGTTGACCGAGGAGAACATCCGCGAAGCCCTGCGCGAAGTGCGCATCGCATTGCTGGAGGCCGACGTGGCGCTGCCGGTGGTGCAGGCGCTGATCCAGCGCGTCAAGGTGCGCGCGGTGGGCCAGGACGTGATGAGGAGCCTGTCGCCGGGCCAGGCGCTGGTGAAGGTGGTCAGCGACGAGCTGACCACGGTGATGGGCACGGCCAACAGCGAGCTGAACCTCGCCGCCACGCCGCCGGCGGTGGTGCTGATGGCCGGCCTGCAGGGCGCCGGCAAGACCACCACGGTGGCCAAGCTGGCGCGCCTGCTGACCGAGCGCAAGAAGAAAAAGGTGATGGTGGTGAGCTGCGACGTCTATCGTCCGGCCGCCATCGAGCAGTTGCGCACGCTGGCCGGGCAGGTAGGCGTGAAGTTCTTCCCGTCCGAGGCCGGTCAGGATCCGGTGCAGATCGCGAAGGACGCGATCGCCGCGGCCCGCCGCGAGGTGGTCGACGTGCTGCTGGTCGACACTGCCGGCCGCCTGCACGTGGACGAGGCGATGATGGCCGAGATCAAGGCGCTGCACGCCGCGATCACGCCGATCGAGACCCTGTTCGTGGTCGATTCGATGACCGGCCAGGATGCCGCCACCACGGCCAAGGCCTTCGCCGACGCGTTGCCGCTCACCGGCGTGGTGCTGACCAAGACCGACGGCGATGCCCGCGGCGGCGCGGCGCTGTCGGTGCGCTACATAACCGGCCGGCCGATCAAGTTCCTCGGCGCCGGCGAGAAGACCGACGCGCTGGAGCCGTTCCATCCGGACCGCCTGGCGCAGCGCATCCTCGGCATGGGCGACGTGCTGTCGCTGGTCGAGGAGGTCGAGCGCAAGGTTGACCACGAGAAGGCGCAGAAGCTGGCCCAGAAGGTGATGAAGGGCAAGCGCTTCGACCTCGAGGACATGCGCGACCAGCTGGAGCAGATGAATAACATGGGCGGCCTGGCCGGTCTGATGGACAAGCTGCCCGGCGTCTCCGGCCTGCCCGACAGCGTGAAGTCCAAGGTCAACGACGGCGAGATCAAGCGCATGGTGGCGATCATCGGCTCGATGACACCGAAGGAGCGCCGCCACCCCGACCTGCTGAACGGCTCGCGCCGTGCCCGCGTGGCCAAGGGCTCGGGCACCCAGGCCGCCGACGTCAACCGTCTGCTCAAGCAGTACATGCAGATGGAGAAGATGATGTCCAAGCTCTCCCGCGGCGGCGGCAAGGGCCTGCTGCGCCAGATGAGCGGCGCGCTGAAGGGCATGGGCGGGATGGGTGGCATGGGCGGACTTCCGCCGCGCTGACGCGAATGCGGAGGCGGGCCATGGATGGCCCGCGCGTTCCCATCGCCATGGCGATGGGAACGGAGCCAAGGCCGGCGAGCCGGCCTTGGCGAGCCCTGGAAGGGCAGGAAAGCCCTTCCAGGGCTTTCAGGCAAGGCTTTGGCTTTTCGAGCCAAGCTGCGTCGCGAACCGCGTAACCTCTTCCTTTTTCAATCACATCCCCCTAAAATGCCGCGTTTACCGCGCACGTCCACGTGCGTGTGGCCGGCGATTCCGGCATCTCTGGAGCTTTCATCATGGTCAAGATTCGTCTTTCGCGCGGTGGCGCCAAGGGCCGCCCGTTCTACCACGTCGTGGTCACCGATCAGCGCAACAAGCGCGACGGCCGCAACATCGAGAACGTGGGCTATTACAACCCGGTTGCCTCGGGCAAGGACAAGCGCCTCGAGCTGAACGTCGCGCGCGTGCAGGAGTGGGTGGGCAAGGGTGCCCAGCTGAGCGACAAGGTTGCCGCGCTCGTCAAGGAAGCCGGCAAGCAGCAGGCGGCCTGAACGTGACGACAGCCGGTCGGCGCGTCCCGGTCGGGCGCATCGTCGGGCTGTATGGCGTGCAGGGCTGGGTCAAGATCGAATCCTGGACCGAGCCGCGCACGAAGATCTTCGACTACCACCCCTGGCTGCTGGCAACGGCGCCGGGCGAGGTCACGGAGATCGCGGGAGCGAAAGGGCGCCCGCAGGGCAAGGGCCTGGTGGCCTGCCTGCCCGGCGTGGACGACCGCGACACGGCAGCCGCCCTCGTCGGCAGCGACATCCACGTCGCCCGCGAGCAGCTGCCGCCTCCTGGCAAGGACGAGTATTACTGGGTCGACCTCGAAGGGCTTGAGGTCGTCACCATCGAAGGCGCGGTGCTCGGACGGGTCAGCCACCTGTTCGCCACCGGTGCCAACGACGTGGTGGTGGTGCGGGACGGCGAGCGCGAGCGGCTGATCCCCTTCGTCCAGGGCAATTACGTGCGTGCGGTGGACTTGTCCGGCGGACGCATGGTGGTGGACTGGGACCTCGAATTCTGAAGACTGGAGTTTGAGGTCCATGCGCATCGACGTCGTCACGCTGTTTCCCGACTTCATGCGCCAGTGCGCCGCGGTCGGTGTGGTGGGACGCGCGCAGCAACGCGAGCTGCTGCAGGTGGAAACCTGGAACCCGCGCGACTACGCCACCGACAATTACCGTACCGTGGACGGCCGCACCTGCGGCGGCGGCCCTGGCATGGTGATGCTGATCGAGCCCTTGCGGACGGCCCTCAAGGCCATGCGCGAGGCGGCACCGGAACCGGTGCGCGTGATTTACCTCAGTCCGCAGGGAGCGCGGCTGACGCAGGGCAGGGTGGAGGCGCTGGCAAAGCTGCCGCGCATCGCCTTGCTCTGCGGGCGTTACGAGGGCGTGGACGAGCGCCTGCTGGCGCACGAGGTCGACGAGGAGCTTTCCATCGGCGACTATGTGCTGTCCGGCGGCGAGCTGGGTGCCGCGGTGGTGATCGATGCGGTGGGCAGGTTGCAGGATGGCGCGTTGAACGATGCGCAGTCCGCCGAGCAGGACTCGTTCTCGAACGGCCTGCTGGACTGCCCGCATTACGCGAAACCGGTGCGGGATGCCTACGGCGAGGTGCCGGCGGTGCTGCTCTCCGGCGACCACGCGGCGATCCGCCGCTGGCGCCTGAAACAGGCGCTGGGCCGGACTTGGCTCAGGCGTCCGGAGCTGTTGGCGCAACGCGCGCTGGATGCGGAATCCCGCGCGTTGCTGGAAGAATTCCGTCGCGAATATTTCGCGGTGGGTAGACAATAAACAATCGCGGTCATGGATGGCCGCTGACAGAACTACCGCGGCATGGAACGTCGCAAACCACTGAGGTCGCCATGAACAAGATCATCCAGCAGTTCGAAGCCGAGCAGATCACCCGTCCCTTGCCGGAGTTCGGCGCCGGCGACACCGTGGTGGTCAACGTCAAGGTGAAGGAAGGCAATCGCGAGCGCGTGCAGGCCTTCGAGGGCATCGTCATCGCCAAGCGCAACCGTGGCCTGCATTCGGCCTTCACCGTGCGCAAGATCTCGCACGGCACCGGCGTGGAGCGCGTGTTCCAGGCGCACAGCCCGGCGATCGACTCGGTCGAGGTGAAGCGCAAGGGCAAGGTGCGCGGCGCCAAGCTGTACTACCTGCGTGGCCTGGAAGGCAAGGCCGCCCGCATCAAGGAAGACATCGCCGCCGCCGCCGCGATCAAGGCCGCGAACAAGGCGGCTGCCAGCGCCGAGTAAGCGCGGGCGCTGCCGTCGCACAGAACAAGAAACCCGCGGAGCGATCCGCGGGTTTCTTGTTGTCTGGTACCTGCGGCGGATGCCTGGAGGCGTCGCGATCAATCCAGCCGCTGCGGCACCTGCAGGAAGTTGCCCTGCACGAAGTCCACGCCGGCAGCGAACAGCAAGGATGTGCTGGTCGCGTCCTCGACCCACTCGGCGATGGTCTGCTTCTTCAGTGCGTGCGCCTGCTGGCAGAGCTCGGCCACCTTCTTCTGGTTCTCGGGATGTTGCGGCAGATCGGCCATGTAGCTGCGGTCGATCTTGAGGTAGTCCGCGTCGATGTGGTTGAGCAGCTGGAACGAGTTGAGGCCGGAGCCGAACTGTTCCAACGCGAAACGGCCGCCGAGCTGCTTCCATGCCGTGACGAACTCCTGCGCGGGGCGCAGCAGGGTCATCACCTTGCTCTCGGTCATCTCCAGCACCAGTCGGCTACGCTTGAACCCGGCCTGGCCGAGGCGTTCGCCCAACCACTTCAGCAGCGTGTTGTCCTGCAGCGAGGCGGCGGTGAGCTTGACGAAGAACGTGGTCTGCTGGCCCTGGCCTTCGCGCTGCCGCAACGCACTGATGGCATGGTCGAGCACCCAGCGGTCGACCGCACCGGTGAGGCCGTGCTTCTCGGCGATCGGCATGAAGAATCCCGGCAGCACTTCGCCCTGCGGGCCATTCATGCGCAGCAGGATTTCCGAATAATCGCCTTCGGCGTCCTGCAGGCTGATGGTCTGCTGGTGGTAGAGCACCAGGCCCTCACCTTCGAGTGCCTTGCGCAGCAGGTCCAGCCAGTAGCGCTCGCGCTCCTCGTCGGCCTTCTCGCGCGCGGCGGGATCGTGCAGCTCGACCTGGCTGCTGCCCAGGCTCTGGGCGGTGCGCAGGGTCTGGCTGGCCTGGTTGAGCAACAGTTCGGTATTGGCGTTCTTCTCGCCGAGCAGGCTGCCGCCAACGCTGGCGGTGACCGTGATCGAGCGCGATCCGGCGTCGAAGATCCCGCTGCCGATGTCGTGCTGCAGCCTGGCGATCCATTCCCTGATCGCCTCGTCCGGGCGAGAGTCGAGGATCACGCCCAGCGTGTGCTCGGCCAGCATGCCGGCGACGTCGTCGGCGCCCAGCAGCATGCGGACGCGGTCGGAGAAGCCGGCCAGCAGTTCGTCGGCCTTGGCCAGGCCGATGCTGCTCACCAGCGCCGTCCAGTTGTCCGGTTCGATCAGCAGCAGCGACTGGCCCTTCTTGCCCTTGGCGGCGTCGATCACGGCGTGGTCGATGGCTTCCAGCATGTGCGCGCGGTTGTACAGACCGGTGACCGGGTCGCGCTGCAGCTGCTCGAGCATGGCCGGATCGATCGCCTGGCGGCGGAACACGATCTGCAGGCAGGGTTCGCCCTCGAACGTGGCGGGGGCGAATTCCACGGTGGCGTCGAACGGACTGCCGTCGGCGCGGCGGGCGCGCAGGCTGACCTGGTTCGGCAGCTTTTCCTGGCGGGTGTGGCCGCGCAGCAGGTTCTTGAACTCGTCGACGTTGGCGGCATCGATCATGTCGAGGATCGGCATGCCGAGCAGGTCGTCGAAGCTGGCGTGGCCGAAGGTCTCCAGGTAGGCCTGGTTGGCGCGTACATGCACGCCTTCGTGCACATAGGTGATGGCATCGCGGGAAGAGTCGAGCAGGGCGTCGCAGCGGCGTTCCAGTTCGCGTTGCGTGGCCTCCAGCCGGCGCAGCTGGCGCCGGGTCTGCAGGGCCTCGAACTCGCGCCGCAGCACGGCCAGCAACTGACCCGGCATGCTGCGCGCGGCGACGCCGTGCACACCCTGTTCGAACAGCTCCGCCACCTCCCGGTTGTCCACCGAGCCGACCAGGCCGAGCAGGGAGTAGTCGCTGCCCAGGGCGTCGAGCATGCGCGTCACCTCGGGCAGGGTGATGGCGCCGTTGGCAGGATCGAACATCACCAGGTCCGGCTCCAGTTCGTTCAGCGCGGCCTGTACCTGCTCCCCGGTGGTGGCGCGTGCCGGGCGCACCGCGATGCCGGTATTGCGCAGCAGGCTGATGATCTGCTCCGCCTCCTCGACCGAGTGCTCGATGAAGAGAATCCTGATGACGAAGTCTTTTTTCATGGGCTGCCGGTGTCGCGGAAAACTGGAAGGATCGCTCGCCTTCCGGACGGGACGATCCGCAGGCTCGTTGTAACGGATTGGCGGCGGAACTGCCAGCGAATGGCCGAACGGACGTGACCTGTCGCCAGTTTACAGCGGGCGTTTGGACGGCTCGCCGCCGACTTCGCGCACCAGCTTCGGCACCAGGTAGCCGGGCAGGCGGGCACGGATCGCTTCCAGCAGCGCCAGCGCACGGTGGTCGTCCACCTCGAAGTGCGAGGTGCCCTGCACGCGATCGAGCTGATGCAGGTAGTAGGGCAGCACGCCGGCGGCGAACATGCGCTCGGACAGTGCGGCCAGCGCCGCGGCATCATCGTTGACGCCGCGCAGCAGCACCGACTGGTTCAGCAGCGTGGCGCCCGCCGCGCGCAGGCGCGCGCAGGCGGCATCCACCTTGGCGTCGAACTCGTTCGCGTGGTTCGCGTGCAGCACCACCACCTTCTGCAGCGGCAGGGCCTCCAGCCAGGCGGCGAAGGCGTCGTCGATGCGCTCGGGCAGCACCACCGGCAGGCGGGTATGGATGCGCAGGCGGGTGACGTGCGGGATGTCGGCGAGGCCGCGCGACAACTCTTCCAGCTTGGACGTGGACAGTGCCAGCGGATCGCCGCCGGACAGGATCAGCTCGCCGATCGATGCGTCCTGGCGCACGTGTTCCAGTGCCTGCCGCCATTGGCCGGCGGCGGCCATTTCCTCGCCGTAGGGAAAGTGCCGGCGGAAGCAGTAGCGGCAGTTGATCGCGCAGCTGCCGCTGGCGATCAGCAGGGCGCGGCCGTGGTACTTGTGCAGCACGCCCTGCGCCTCGCGGGCGGCCAGGTCGCCCACGGCGTCGGCGACGAAGCCGGGCACCTCGTCCAGCTCAGCCAGCTGGGGCAGCACCTGCAGCAGCAGGGGGTCGCGCGGATCGCCGTGGCGCATGCGGGTCACGAAGCCGCGAGGCACGCGCAGGGCGAAACCGGCGTCCGCCGGTGGCAGTATCGCGGCGTGTTGCGGCAGGCCCAGCAGGGCGAGCAGCTCGGACGCGTCGGTGACCGCCTCGCGCCACAGCTGCCGCCAGTCGCCGGCACGCCCGGCGGGGGCAGGTGTAATGCGTGCGCCGGGGCTTGCGGTTATCATGTGTGGCCTTGTCCGGGCCGTACCGGACCCTCGAACCGTCCATTCTAGCCGCCCGCGGCGGCGCAGGGGGCCGTTCGGGCCCTGACCATTCACCTCCTGGAGTTCACCGCATGGCCACCGCTGGTCTCAACGACGTCAAGAAGGGCATGAAGATCCTTCACAACAACGATCCGTGGATCATCACCGAAGCCGAGTTCATCAAGCCCGGCAAGGGCCAGGCGTTCACCCGCATTTTCATCCGCAACCTGAAGACCGGCCGCACCACCGAGCAGACGATGAAGTCCAGCGACAGCTTCGAAGTCGCCGACGTCACCGACACCGACATGCAGTACCTGTACTCCGACGGCGAGTTCTGGCACTTCATGCACCAGGAAAGCTTCGAGCAGCACCAGGCCTCCAAGGCGGGTATCGGCGATACCGCGAAGTGGCTGAAGGGCGAAGAGGAGTGCGTGGTCACGCTGTTCAACGGCGAGATCATCGCGGTGCAGGCGCCGAACTTCGTCGAACTGAAGATCACCGAGACCGACCCCGGCGTGCGCGGCGACACCTCCGGCGGCGGCGGCAAGCCGGCCACGCTGGAAACCGGCGCCGTGGTGCGCGTGCCGCTGTTCGTGAGCCAAGACGAGCTGATCAAGGTCGATACCCGCACCGGCGAATACGTCAGCCGCGTCGGCAAGTGACGAACCGGCGCGCGGGCGCTGCCCGCGCCTTTGCCGGTTCGTCATCCCGGCGAAAGCCGGGATCCAGTAAAACACTCGTGCGCAGCACCCATTACTGATTGATTTCGTGTGCTTCGCACGAGTACCAAACTGGATTCCGGCTTTCGCCGGAATGACGAGCCAAGGGGCGGCGCCGCAAGGTTGGCCGCCCTTCGCTTATCCGCTTGATGGAGTTTTTCATGAGCGACACGCAGCCCCAACCCGTCGACCTCCTGATCGAAGCCCGCTGGGTCGTCCCGGTGGAGCCGCATGGCGTGGTGCTGGAAGACCATGCAGTGGCGGTGCAGGGCGACCGCATCGTCGCGTTGTTGCCCATCGCGCAGGCACGTGCGAACTACGCCCCGCGCGACACCGTCCGCCTGCCCGAGCACGCGCTGATCCCCGGCTTGGTCAACGCCCATACGCACAACCCGATGACCCTGCTGCGCGGCCTGGCCGACGACCTGCCGCTGATGGTGTGGCTGCAGCAGCACATCTGGCCGGCCGAAGCGAAGGTGATCGGATCGGAGTTCGTGCGCGACGGCGTGGAACTGGCGGTGGCCGAGATGCTGCGCGGCGGCACCACCTGCGCCAACGAGAACTACTTCTTCCCCGACGCGATCGGCGCCACCTACCGCAAGCTGGGCTTCCGCGCCGTGGTCGGCCTGCCGGTGATCGAGTTCCCCACCGCGTGGGCGAAGTCGCAGGACGAATACTTCGAGCGTGCCAGCGAAGTGCACGACAGCTTCCGCGGCGACGCGCTGGTCTCCACCGCGTTCGCGCCGCACGCACCCTACACCGTCTCCGACGAAAGTTTCGCGCGCATCCGCGTGCTGGCCGACCAGCTCGACATCCCGGTGCACCTGCACCTGCACGAGACCGCGCACGAGGTCGAGGAAGCGAAGCAGAAGAGCGGCCTGCGCCCGTTCCAGCGTCTGCAGAAGCTGGGCCTGGTCAACGATCGCCTGATCGCCGTGCACATGACCCAGCTCACCGACGGCGAGATCGCCGCCTGCGCCGAGGCCGGCGTGTCGGTGGTGCACTGCCCGGAATCCAACCTCAAGCTTGCCTCCGGCTTCTGTCCGGTGGAGAAGCTGCGCAAGGCCGGCGTGAACCTCGCCATCGGCACTGACGGTTGCGCCTCCAACAACGACCTGGACATGTTCGGCGAATTGCGCACCGCTGCGCTGCTGGCCAAGGCGGTGGCGCAGGATGCCGCCGCATTCGATGCTGCCAGCGCGCTGCGTGCGGCCACGCTGGGCAGCGCCAGGGCGATGGGGCTGGATGCGAAGATAGGCTCGATCGAAGCGGGCAAGCAGGCCGACCTCGCGGCGGTGCGCCTATCGGATCTGGAAACCCAGCCGCTGTACCAAGTGGCCTCGCAGCTGGCCTATGCCACTGGCCGCCACCAGGTCAGCGACGTGTGGATCGCCGGCCACCGCAAGCTCGCTGCGCGCGAGCTGGTGGACATGGACGTCGATGCGATCCTTGCCCGCGCACGCGCCTGGCGCGAGCGCATCGCGAGCCATTGAGCTGGCGCCCGGTCCCGGGTGCGAGGATCAAGAAGCGGCCATCCCTGGCCACACTTTTCAATGGACTCTCACGATGAACCGTTATCTCGTCATGCTGATGCGCCGGCCACAGTGCGATCCGGCGGTCGTCCCGCTGCACCGCGACTTTCTCGAGACCCTGCGTGCGCAGGGGCGCAATGAAATGTCCGGTCCGTTTGGCGACAAGAGCGGTGGCGCCTACCTGCTGCATGCCGACTCGCTGGATGAGGCGCTGGCGATAGCCCATCGTGATCCGGCCCACACCAGTGGCGGCTGGAACGTCACGGTGCATGAATGGCTTGTGGCTTAGGCTTTTCGCTCATCCTTGAGCGCGAAATTCGGGAAGCGGCCATGCATGGCCACACTTTCAATAAACTCATGTGCTCACCGTGGACCAGAACATGACCGCTGCCAACGTCAGCCCCGCCGAGATCGCCCGTTTCGACCAGCTGGCCGCGCGCTGGTGGGATCCTGACGGCGAGTCGCGCCCGTTGCACGACCTCAATCCCGTGCGCGCCGACTACGTCGCCGCGCGCGTGGACCTGCGTGGCGCGAAGGTGGCCGACGTGGGTTGCGGTGGTGGCCTGCTGAGCGAGGCGCTGGCACGCGCTGGCGCCCAGGTCACCGGCATCGACATGGGCCTCAAGGTGATCGAGATCGCGCGCCTGCACCTGCACGAATCCGGCCTCAGGGTGGACTACCGCAAGCAGTCCTCGGCCGAGCTGGCCGCGGCCGAGCCGGCAGCGTTCGACGCGGTGTGCTGCATGGAGCTGATCGAGCACGTGCCCGACCCCGCCGCGCTGGTGCATGACCTCGCCGCCATGCTCAAGCCGGGCGGCCGGCTGTTCCTGTCCACGCTCAACCGCACGCCCGCCGCGTTCGGCGCGGCCATCCTCGGCGCGGAATACCTGATGCGCCTGCTGCCGCGCGGCACCCATCACTACGCGCAATTCCTCAAGCCCTCCGAATTGGCACGCCTGCTGCGCCACACGGGCCTGGAACTGGAGGACGTCAGCGGCCTCGGCTACAACCCGCTCAGCCGCAAGGCATGGCTGAGCCGTATCACGGCCGTGAATTACATCCTCTGCGCAAGGAAGCCGGCATGAAACCGTTGTCTGCGAAGCTCGAGGGCGTGCTGTTCGACCTCGACGGCACCCTGCTCGACAGCGCTCCCGACCTCTACGCTGCGCTCGCGGCCTATTGCGCGGAAGTCGGCGAGGCCGCGCCGGATTACGGCGCCATGCGCGAGGTGGTTTCGCGCGGCAGCCGGGCGATCCTGCGTTGCGCGTTCGCCGAGAGCGACGAGGCGCTGATGGCGCGCATGCCGCGCTATCTCGAGATCTACCAAGGCATGCTGGCGATGCACACGCGACCGTTCGACGGCATCGCGCCATTGCTGGAAGCGATCGAGGCGCAGGAGCTGCGCTGGGGCATCGTCACCAACAAGCCAGGCTTCCTCACCGAGGAGCTGATCCAGCGCATGGACTGGGATCTGCGCGCCAGCGCGGTGATCTGCGGCGACACCCTGCCGGTGAAGAAGCCCGACCCCGCGCCGGTGCTGCTGGCCTGTGAGCGGGCCGGGATCGAACCCGCGCGCTGCGTGTTCGTGGGCGACGACGCGCGCGATGTCGAGGCTGGTCGCGCCGCCGGCCTGTACACCGTGGCGGTGCGCTGGGGCTACCTCGACGGCGGCAACCCGGAAAGCTGGGGAGCCGATGCGGTGCTCGACCATCCGCGCCAGCTGGCCGAGCTGCTGAAACTGCCGGTGACGGTGTGAGCGAGCTGGCGATCCCGCACGGCGCGCTGCAGAGCTACGTCGACAAGTGGCTGGCGGTGCAGCCGGCCCAGCGCATGGCGCTGGTCTTCGTCGATCCGGCGAAGTATCCAGGCCACATCGCGCTGGCCGCGCTGGAGCAGGAACTGCTTTCCGCCGCCTACGGCATCCGCGAGCCGCAGGTGGCGCTGGGCAAGCTCAACTGGTGGGCTGAGGAGCTGTCCGCCGCTGCCGCCAGCGGTGGCCGCCATCCGTTGACCCAGGTGCTGTTCGACGACGAGCGCGCCCAGGCCATCCCTGCCGAATGCTGGCTGGCCCCGGTGTTGGCCGCGATGACGCAGCTGGAGGAGGGCACGGCAGCGGATTTTTCCGCCCAACTCGCGGCGGCGGGTCAGTTGCACGGTGCGCTGGCGACGCTGGAAACCGCGTGGTGGTACGGCACCACGGCGGTACCGGAGCGCGCCGCGCGGGTGGCTGCACTCAGTCATTTGTTGTACGCCCTGCGCCGGCTGGAGGACGACGCCGAGCGCGATCGCCTGCCGCTGCCGATGGCACAACTGGCCCGCTACGGCCTTGCCCGCACCACCCTGCGCCAGCGCAGCGCGGTGCGCGACGAGGCGGTCAAGGCGCAGTTGGCCGATCTGCAGTCGGCCTGGCGCGAGTCGGCGCGTCTGCCTGGGCCGCTCAGCGTATTCCGTGCGCTGGAGTCGCGCGAATCCGAACGCCTGCTGCGTCGCGCGCGTAGTGCGGGCGATCCGCTGGAGGTGCTGCAGAAGGGCGGCCAGGGTGGTTTTGGCGCGACCCTCGCCGCATGGCAGGCGGCTCGCCGCTGGCGTGCCGGCGAAGCGGGCTGAACGCAGCGTTTCCCCACCATCGGCTGTTGCAATGCGGCAGGCCGGCCCAAAATAGATGCCTTCGACGGCGGCAACGCCGCAGCGCTTCGCGAGAACATCCATGCACAGCCACGAAAACACTGCTCGCCTGATGCCCGACGTCGCCGTCCAGGCGCAGCCGCATCTGCGTGGTGCGCTGGACTGGGTGGGCATGGACGGCATCGAGGTGCCGGTGCGCTTCGACGCCGGCGACGGCGAGCTGCAGCGCGCCAACGCCCAGGTCGGCGCTTTCGTCAACCTGGTGCATCCGGACAAGCGCGGCATCCACATGTCGCGCCTGTACCTGCTGGTCGACCACCATCTCGGCACGCAGCCGCTGAGCGCGGCGATGCTGGAAAACCTGCTGCGCGCCTTCCTCGAATCACACGTCGGCTTGTCCGACCACGCCCGCCTCAGCATCCGCTTCGACGCCCTGGTACGCCGCAACGCCCTGCGCAGCGGCCACAGCGGCTGGCGCAGCTACCCGGTGTCGGTCGAGGCCAGCCTTGGTCCGGACGGCTTCCGGCTGGAGCTGGGCACCGAGGTGGTCTACTCCTCCACCTGTCCCGCCTCCGCCGCGCTGTCGCGCCAGCTGATCCAGGAGCAGTTCGCCAGGGACTTCGACGCGGCGCAAGCCGTCGACCATGCCGCCGTGCTGGCCTGGCTGGGCAGCGAGCGCGGCATCGTCGCCACCCCGCACGCGCAGCGCAGCGTAGCTCGGCTGCTGGTGCGCCTGAAGGAAGGCGTACCGTTCGACCTGATCGATACCCTCGACCGCGTGGAGCAGGCGCTGGGCACGCCCGTGCAGACCGCGGTCAAGCGCGAGGACGAACAGGCTTTCGCGCTCGCCAACGGCGGCAACCTGATGTTCTGCGAGGACGCCGCGCGCCGCATCCAGCTTGCACTGGACGCCGACGAGCGTCTCGCCGATTTCCACGTGCGCGTCGAGCACCAGGAAAGCCTGCATCCCCACGATGCGGTGGCCTACGCCAGCAAGGGCGTGCCCGGCGGTTTCGGCGCCTGATTCCCAGTTTCCTTCGCGGGGCGCCACATCCCATGCGGGACGTTGGTCCGGCGGCGGTGTGGCCGCGCATGCCGCGCATTTCTAATGCGCGTGGTGATCTCCCTGCGGGCGGCAGGGCCGGAAATGGAAGCGCTCGGGCACGGGATCCTCGCCGCCCTCGCATAGCGGCTGGCATCGCAGCAGGCGCCAGGCAGTGAGCAGGCAGCCGCGCCAGGGGCCAAAGCGCGTGACTGCGATCCGTGCATAATCGGAGCAACTGGGGTAGAAACGGCAGCGTTGTCCCAAGAGGGGGCTGAGCCAGCGTTTGTAGAGGCGCAGCAGGAACAGCAGGAATCGGGTCAGGACATTCACGTTGCCGGAACAACTCGTCGCCGGTAGTGTTGCCAAGTATCCCGGAAACCGGCTTGCCGGTGTAGGGTACATGGGCTATAACACCCGGCCGCCAAGACCAAAAATGGTGAAGGAATATGGCGAAAACCACGCGCAGTTCGACCACCGCCAAGGCTTCGAAAGGGAAAACGCCGGCCCGGTCGCGTGATGCTGCGTCCGCCAAGGCGAAAGCCGCCGGCGCGCGGGCATCGAAGGCTTCCGTGAAAGTGCCCGCGAAAAAGGCTGCCGCAAAGAAGGCGGCCAAGCCTGCCGTGAAGAAGCCGGTGGCGAAGAAGGCCCCGGCAAGGAAAGTGGCGCCCGCGCACAAGCCGGTTGCGAAACCGGCATCGAAAAAGGTGGCCAAGCCGGCAGCGAAGAAAGCGGCGGTCAAACCTGCCGCTGCCCGCAAAGCGGTGGCCAAGCCGGCGCCGAAGCCGGTTGCCAAGAAGGTCGCGAAGCCGGCGGCCAAGCCGGCAGTGAAAAAAGTCGCCAGCAAGCCGGCAGCCGTCGCCAAACCGGTCAATGGCAAGTCCGCCGCTTCCCGGCCGGTGACAGCGCCGGTCAAGGCGACACCCGTCGAAAAGAAACCATCCCCGCCCGCTGCCTCGCCGTTCAAGGGCAAGGTGGCGAGTGCCACGGCCATGGTGCTTCCGCGTACCGCGGGCACCACGGCTCACGCATCCCCCAAGCAATCGAAAAACGCATCGCCATCAATGAATAAACAGGCTGCAAAGATCCTCGACAACGGCGTCACCCGCGAAGACGGGCGCTACGCCTTGCCCGCCACCACCCAGATCGCATTGCCCAAGGGTTACCGCCCCTCCAGCAAGGAGGAGTACATGAACCCGATGCACCTGGCCTATTTCCGCAACAAGCTGCGTGACTGGCGCGACCAGCTGGTCGAAGAGTCGCGCCAGACCATGGACAACCTCCGCGACGAGGTGCGCGACGTGGGCGACGAGGCCGAGCGGGCCACCCGCGAGACCGAGAACTCGCTGGAACTGCGCACCCGCGATCGCTACCGCAAGCTGATCTCCAAGATCGACAAGGCGTTGCGCCGCATCGAGGAAGGCAGCTACGGCTACTGCGAGGAGACCGACGAGGAGATCGGCGTCGATCGCCTCGATGCGCGCCCGATCGCCACGCTGTCGCTGGATGCGCAGGAGCGCCGCGAACATCTGCAGAAGCAGATGGGGGATTGATGGCGGTTCTTTTGCGCTCCTCCATGAGCGCAAAGATCAAACCGGCATCCATGCCGGACTCCTCAATCAAGGCCCCGCCTTGAGCGGGGCTTTTTGTGGCCGCCATCCCTGGCTGCTGCCCGTGGGCCATCGCTGGCGCGATGTCAAAAATCGCTCCCGGCGATTTTTTGTGAGCGGGAAACGGAAAAGGGGCTGTTCTTTTCTTATTCCTTGCTACCTGTGGCCGCAGCGGCATAGCCCTTCAGCTTGGCCAGCATCGCGGCCAGGCCGTTCGAGCGTGTCGGCGAGAGGTGCTTGGCCAGGCCGATGGCCTGGATGAAGTCCGGCTCGGTGGCCACGATCTCGGCGGCCGGGCGGTCGGAATACACGCGCAGCACCAGGGCGATCAGGCCCGAGACGATGGCCGAATCGCTGGCCGCCTCGAAATGCATGCGCGAGGCATCACCGCTGGGCACCAGCCATACCATCGACTGGCAGCCGTGCACGCGCCAGGCTTCGGTCCTGGATGCCTCCGGGAACGGCGGCAGTTGCTTGCCGAGGTCGATCAGGTACTGGTAACGCTCGCTCCACTCGTTGAAGTAGGCGAATTCCTCGGCGATCTCGCGCTGCGCCTCGTCGGCGCTGTGGGTGGTGCTCGTGACGATGTCGTTCATGCGTACATTATCGCGCGCATGCCGGCGATGCGCGAAATGTCCCCGGCACGGCAGTCACGCCTTGGCCACGCTCCAGCGCGTGCCCTGCGGGCCATCCTCGATCGCCACGCCCATTGCGGCCAGCTCGGCGCGGATCGCGTCGGCACGGGCGAAGTCGCGGGCGGCGCGGGCGGTGTGGCGTTCCTCCAGCAGGGCTTCCACCTGGGCGGCGTCGATCGCGGCACCGCCGGCCTGCTTGAACCACGCTTCCGGATCCTGCTGCAGCAGGCCAAGCAGGGCGCCGCCGCCAAGCAGGGCGGCCTTGGCTTCCGGCGTGCCTTGCACGCGCGCGGCATCGGCCAGCACGGCCAGTTCGGCCAGCGCCTGCGGCGTGTTGAGGTCGTCGCAGAGGGCGGCCTCGATCGCTTCCGGCACCGGCAGCTGCGCGGTGTCCACGGCGAGGTCGGCGAGGTCACGCAGCACGCGGTACCAGCCGTTGAGCGTGCTCACCGATTGCGCGATCGCGGCGTCGGACCAGTCCAGCGGCTGGCGGTAGTGGCCGCTCATGAGGCGCAGGCGCAGTGCCTCGGCCGGATGGTGCTTGAGCATCTCGTGCAACTGCAGCACGTTGCCCAGCGACTTGGACATCTTGCGACCGTCGAAGGTCAGCATGCCGTTGTGCAGCCACCAGCGTGCGAAGACCTTGCCGCCATGGGCGCAGGTGGACTGGGCGATCTCGTTCTCGTGGTGGGGAAACAGCAGGTCGTTGCCGCCGGCGTGGATGTCGATGGTTTCGCCCAGGTGCTTCTCGGCCATCGCCGAGCACTCGATGTGCCAGCCGGGCCGGCCGCGGCCCCAGGGGCTGTCCCAGCCCGGCAGTTCGGGCGTGGAAGGCTTCCACAGCACGAAGTCGCCGGGCGATTTCTTGTACGGGGCCACTTCCACGCGGGCACCGGCGATCAGCTCCTCGGTGTCGCGGCCGGAGAGCTGGCCGTAGGCGGGGAATGAGCCCACGTCGAACAGTACGTGGCCTTCCGCTGCATAGGCGTGGCCACCGGCAATCAGCCGCCCGATCATCGCGATGATCGGGCCGATGTGCGCGGTGGCGCAGGGCTCCACATCGGGCGGGGCGATGCCGAGCCTGGCCATGTCCTCGCGGTAGGCGGCAGTGAATTTGCCGGCGATCGCCTCGATGCCCACGCCCTGTTCCAGCGCGGCGCCGTTGATCTTGTCGTCCACGTCGGTGATGTTGCGGGCGTAGACCACGTCCGGGTAGTGCCGGCGCAGCAGCTTGGCCAGCACGTCGAACACCACCGGGCCGCGCGCGTTGCCGATATGCACGTAGTTGTACACGGTGGGGCCGCACACGTACATCGTGACGCGCCCGGAGTCGAGCGGAGCAAACGATTCGGTACGGCGGGTCAGGCTGTTGTAGAGCGAAATCGGCATCGTCGGGGTCCGGGCGGTGGCGGCGGATGCAGGCCAGCCGCACATCTTAACAAGGTGTAAGTGGTGCGGCGGCATGGCGTCGCACCCCGGGAATTCTAAGCCGCGATTCAGTGTCCATTTGCTGCAATCAGCCATGTGCCGAAGTTGCGCCCAAAACACCTTCCGGAGTCCGTGAGATGCCCAAGTTTCTCCTTGCCACACTGGTGCTGGCCCTGGTGGCCACCGGCGCCCAGGCGCAGGACGCGCGTTACCCGAGCCAGCCGCCCCCGGGTAGTCAGCCTCCCCCGGGCCAGGACGACAATGCCCATTACGGCTGGGCCGACGTGCTGCGGGTCGATCCGGTCTACGGTGTCGTCCGTACCGAGGTGCCGCGCCAGGAATGCCAGGATCAGACCGTGGTCCAGCAGCACCCGGGCAACACGACGGCCGGCTCGATCCTGGGTGCCGTCGTGGGCGGTGTGCTGGGCAGCACGGTCGGGCGGGGCAACGGCCGTACCCTCAGCACCGCGGTGGGTGCCGTGGCCGGTGGTGCGGTAGGCGGTCAGGTGGCGGCAAACAGCGGCAGCCAGACCGCGCAGACAGTGACCAGTTGCCGTCAGGTCAGCGCGGTCAGCGAGCAGCGCCAGATCGTGGGCTACGACGTGGAATACCGCTATCGCGGCGATGTCTACGAGTCACGCCTGAACTATGACCCCGGCGAGCGTTTGCGCGTGCGGGTGAGTGTGACTCCCGCCGATTGACGATATGCCGCCGCCTCCGGGCGGCGTCTTTGCCTATGCCTTTGCGATCATCCTTGATCGCAAAGATCAAACGGGCGGCCATCCATGGCCGCACTTTCAATGGCATGTTGCATGGCAGCGAAAATCCCGTCATGATGGCGCTTCGCCCGACTGGAACCCCCATGTCCACAGCCGTCTATACCGCCAATGTCCTGACCAGCGCCCGTATGGCCGCCGGCATGACCTCGCGCGCGCGCCGACCGCTGGATGAACATCCGGCCGGGTAGGCTGTCGCACGCTGCTGCATCACGTATCGACGAAAACCCGGCCAATGCGCCGGGTTTTTTTGTTTTTGGTTTCTGGAGTCACTTCACGCGGTTCCATCCGCGAACGGCAAAACCGGCCATCCATGGCCGGACTACTCACCAAGAGCGATCCCATCCATGAGTATTCGTCATTTCCTCACCACCCAGGACTGGAGCCGCGCCGAGATCGATGCGCTGCTGGAGCAGGCCGCCGCGTTCAAGCGTTCGCCCGCGGGTACGCAGCTGGCCGGCAAGTCGGTGGCGCTCTTGTTCTTCAATCCCTCGATGCGCACCCGCACCAGCTTCGAACTGGGCGCGTTCCAATTGGGTGGGCACGCGGTGGTGCTGTCGCCCGGCAAGGATGCATGGCCGATCGAATTCGAGGTGGGCACGGTGATGGACGGCGACACAGAGGAGCACATCGCCGAGGTGGCACGCGTGCTCAGCCGTTACGCCGACCTGATCTGCGTGCGCGCCTTCCCGAAGTTCCAGGACTGGTCGGTGGATCGCCAGGACAAGGTCGTCAAGGCGTTCGCGCAGTACGCCACGGTGCCGGTGATCAACATGGAAACGATCACCCATCCCTGCCAGGAGCTGGCCCACGCGTTGGCGCTGCGCGAGCACCTGGGTGACCTCACGAAGAAAAAGTACGTGCTCACCTGGACCTACCATCCCAAGCCGCTCAACACCGCGGTGGCGAACTCCGCGCTGCTGATCGCGACCAAGATGGGTATGGACGTGACCCTGCTGTGCCCCACGCCCGACTACGTGCTGGACGAGCGCTACATGGAGTTCGGACGTCTGAATGCCGAGCAGAACGGCGGCTCGCTCAAGGTCAGCCACGACATCGAGGAGGCCTACAGCGGCGCCGATGTGGTGTACGCCAAGAGCTGGGGCGCGCTGCCGTACTTCGGCAAGTGGGAACAGGAGAAGCCGATCCGCGACGCGCACAAGCACTTCATCGTGGATGAGGCCAAGATGGCGCTGACCAACCACGGCCTGTTCAGCCACTGCCTGCCGCTGCGCCGCAACGTCAAGGCCACCGACGCGGTGATGGACGCGCCGTACTGCATCGCCATCGACGAGGCCGAGAACCGCCTGCACGTGCAGAAGGCGGTGATGGCGTCGCTGATCGGCCAGCGCTGAGCCGCCCATGTACGTGCCAAAGCATTTCGCCGAAACGCGTGTCGAGGTCCTGCACGGGCTGATCCGCGACTGTCCGTTCGCCACCGTGCTGGTGAACACCGCGGACGGCCTGGCCGCCAACCACCTGCCGTTCGAGCTGGTGGGCAACGCGCTGCACGGCCATGTGGCGCGCGGCAACGAACTGGCGCGGCTGGATGGTGCCGAGGTGCTGGCGGTCTTCCGCGGCCCGGACGGCTACGTCAGCCCGAACTGGTATCCGACCAAGCAGGAAACGCATCGCGAAGTGCCCACCTGGAACTACGCGGTGGCGCACGTGCACGGGCGGCTGAAGGTGGTCGAGGACGCGGCCTGGCTGCGCGCCTTGCTGGAGCGCCTCACCGACCATCACGAAGCCACCGAGCCGCAGCCATGGCGCGTCGGCGACGCGCCGACGGATCATGTCGAGAAGATGCTGCACGCGATCGTCGGCATCGAGATCGCCATCGAGCGCATCGAGGGCAAGTTCAAGCTCAGCCAGAACCACCCGGAACGCAACCGCCTCGGCGTGATCGCCGGCCTGCGTCGCCGCGATGGCGATGGCGACGCGGAGCTGGCCGCGCTGATGGCCCTGCAGGAGGAGTCGAAGGCATGAGCCACCCGCATCGCTATCGCGTCGACGTGGAATGGACCGGCAACCGTGGCACCGGCACCGACGGCTATCGCAACTACAGCCGCAACCACGTGATCCGCGTGCCCGGCAAACCGGAGCTGGCCGGCTCGTCCGATCCCACCTTCCGCGGCGATGCCACCAGACACAACCCGGAAGACATGCTGGTGGCTGCGCTGTCCGCTTGCCACATGCTGTCCTATCTGCACATGGCCACCGTGGCCGGCGTGGTGGTCGTGGCCTACGACGACGCTGCCGAAGGCACGATGGCCACCGAAGGCGACGGCGGCCGTTTCACCGAAGTGGTGCTGCGCCCGGTGGTCACCATCCGCGCCGACAGCGACCCCGGCAAGGCATTGGCCGCGCATGAAGACGCGCACCACGCCTGCTTCATCGCCAACTCCGTGAATTTCCCGGTGCGCTGCGAACCGCGCATCGTCGTTTCCTCCAACTGACATCTTCCCCGACCAGGATTCGCAAGCCATGAGCAAAGACATCGTCCTCGCCTTTTCCGGCGGCCTCGACACCAGCTTCTGCGTGCCCTACCTCAAGGAACGCGGCTGGGCCGTGCATACCGTGTTCGCCGATACCGGCGGCGTGGATGCGGAGGAGCGCGCCTTCATCGAGAACCGCGCGAAGGAGCTGGGTGTGGCCAGCCATGTCACGGTGGACGGCGGCCCGGCGATCTGGAACGGTTTTGTGAAGCCCTTCGTGTGGGCGGGCGAGGGCTACCAGGGCCAGTATCCGCTGCTGGTGTCGGACCGCTACCTGATCGTGGAGGCTGCGCTGAAGCGCGCCGCGGAACTCGGCACGCGGGCCATCGCACACGGCTGCACCGGCATGGGCAACGACCAGGTGCGCTTCGACCTCGCGGTGAAGTCGCTGGGCGACTACGAGATCGTGGCGCCGATCCGCGAGATCCAGAAGGAGCACACGCAGACGCGCGCCTACGAGCAGAAGTTCCTTGAAGAGCGCGGCTTCGGCGTGCGCGCCAAGCAGCAGGCCTACACCATCAACGAGAACCTGCTGGGCGTCACCATGTCCGGCGGCGAGATCGACAAGTGGGAAGCCCCGGGCGAGGGCGCGCGCGGCTGGTGTAAGCCGCGCGCCGAATGGCCGGCTGCGCCGCTGCGCGTGAAGATCGGCTTCGAGCAGGGCGAGGCGGTGTCGCTGGACGGCGAGAAGCTCGCCGGTCACAAGATCCTGGCGAAGCTCAACGCGCTGTTCGCGCCCTACGGCGTGGGCCGCGGTCTCTACACCGGCGATACGACCATCGGCCTCAAGGGCCGCATCATCTTCGAGGCGCCTGGCCTGATCTCGCTGCTGACGGCGCACCGCGCGCTGGAAGAGGCCGTGCTGAGCAAGCAGCAGAACCGCTTCAAGCCGGACGTGGCGCGCAAGTGGGTGGAAGTGGTGTACGAAGGCTTCTTCCATGATCCGCTGAAGGCCGACCTGGAAGCCTTCCTCGCTTCCAGCCAGTCCACCGTCAACGGCGAGGTCACGCTGGAGACGAACGGCGGCGTGGTCAACGCCGTGGCCGTTGCATCGAAGCACATCCTCAACGCCAAGGGCGCCACCTACGCGCAGTCCGCCGACTGGGGCGTGGCGGAGGCCGAGGGCTTCATCAAGCTGTTCGGCATGAGCAGCACGCTGTGGGCGGAGGTCAACCGCTGACATGTTCGCTTCCCTGTTCGCGTACAAGGCGTGGGCGAATGCGCAGATGCTGGAAGCCATGACCGCCATCGACGGTGATCGTCATGCGGAGCAGCGCCGCAAGGCCATCCGCGTGATGAACCACACGTTCGTGGTGGACCGGATCTTCGCGGCGCATCTGCTGGGCGAGCCGCATCCGTACACCGCCACCAACACCGGGGAAACGCCGGAGCTTCCGGCGTTGACGGCAAGCATCCGCGCCAGCGATGCGTGGCTGGTCGACTATGCGCGCGAATTGCCTGCGGAACGCATGGACGAACGCATCCGCTTCCATTTCACCGATGGCAAGGCGGGCGAGATGTCGCGTGCCGAAATGCTGCAGCACCTGATCGTGCATGGCGCGTATCACCGCGGCGCGGTCGGGCAGATCCTCGATGCCTTGTCGCTGCCGCGTCCCGCCGACACGATCAACGTCTACCTGCATGCGGCGGAGCCGTGGCGCCGCGAACAGGGAGGCGCTGCCGGATGAGCGCATTGCAGGTCAGCACGGACAAGGACAGCCTCGATATCGGGCTGATCCACCGTTTCCTCACCACCGAGGCTTACTGGTGCCGCGGTATCCCGCGCGAGACGGTGGAGCGGGCCATCGCCGGTTCGCTGTGCTTCGGCGGTTACGTCGACGGACGCCAGGTGGCGTTCGCGCGGGTGGTCACCGATGGCGCCACGTTTGCCTACCTGGCGGACGTGTTCGTGCTGCCGGAGCATCGTGGGCAGGGCCATTCCAAGGCTCTGATGGTGGTAGTGATGGCGCATCCGCAGTTGCAGGGGCTGCGGCGTTTCAGCCTGGCCACCGGTGACGCGCATGGCTTGTATGCCGGCTTCGGTTTCACCGCGCCCGAGCGGCCGCAGAACCTGATGGAAAAACTCGATCAGGACGTCTACACGAGAGCATCAGGCCAGCCATGAATCCGTTGCTGCAATCCACCCTGGAACACCTCAAGGCGCTGGTGTCGTTCGACACCCGCAACCCGCCGCGGGCGATCACCACGGGCGGCATCTTCGACTACATCCGCGCGCAGTTGCCGGGCTTCGACATCACGGTGACCGATCACGGCGCCGGCGCGGTGGGGCTGCATGCGGTGCGCGGCCGGCCGAAGCTGCTGTTCAACGTGCACCTGGACACGGTGCCCGACTCGCCGGCATGGACAGCCAGCCCGCACGAACTGCGCGTGACGGCGGATCGCGCCATCGGCCTCGGCGCCTGCGACATCAAGGGTGCAGCGGCAGCGCTGCTGGCGGTGGCGAACGCCAGCAGCGGCGACATGGCGCTGCTGTTCACCACCGACGAAGAGGCCAACGATCCGCGCTGCATTGCCGGTTTCCTCAAAGACAAGCCAGCCTACGACGCGGTGATCGTGGCCGAGCCCACCAAGGGCGAAGCGGTGCTGGCCCATCGCGGCATCCAGTCGGTGCTGATGCGCTTCGCGGGCCACGCCGGGCATGCCTCGGGCGAGCAGAAGCCCCGCGACAGTGCGTTGCACCAGGCGGTGCGCTGGGGCGATGCCGCGCTGGATTTCGTGGCCGCGCAGGCGCACGAGCGTTTCGGCGGGCTCACCGGCCTGCGCTTCAACATCGGCCGCATCGAGGGTGGCATCAAGGCGAACATGATCGCGCCCAGCGCCGAGGTACGCTTCGGCATGCGGCCTTTGCCCACGATGAGTCCCGACGGTTTGCTGGAGCGTTTCCGCACCCTGGTCGAGCCCATGCCGGCCGAGTTCGCCGAGACCTTCCGTGGTCCGTCGCTGCCGGCGGGCGACACCGCCACCGCCGAGGCACGCCGGCTGGCGGCACGCGACCTTGCCGATGAATTGGATATCCCCGTGGGCAATGCGGTGGATTTCTGGACCGAGGCCTCGCTGTTCTCTGCCGCCGGTTACACCGCCTTCGTCTATGGCCCCGGTGACATCGTCCAGGCGCATACCGCCGACGAGTGGGTGGCACTCGACCAGTTGCAGCATTACGCCGAAGTGATTTTTCGCCTTATCGAGAAGTGCGGTCAGGGACAGCCGCTTTTTGACTCTCGCGTCCAGGGATGAACGCAAAGGACATGACCGTGGAAACGCACAAGCACACCCGCAAGACCATCGTGCGCCTGCTCTCGGCGATGGGCAGCGCCAAGGAAATTCAGCAGTACCTCAAGCGCTTCTCCGAGGTGGACGCCAAACGCTTCGCCGTGGTGAAGGTGGGCGGCGCGGTGCTGCGTGACGAGCTGCAGGATCTCGCTTCCTCGCTCACCTTCCTGCAGCAGGTGGGCCTCACGCCCATCGTGCTGCATGGCGCCGGCCCGCAGCTCGATGAGGAGCTGTCCGCCGCCGGCATCGAGAAGCGGACGGTGAACGGCCTACGCGTCACCTCGCCGAAGGCACTGGGCATCGTGCGCCGCGTGTTCCAGCAGCAGAATCTCAAGCTGGTCGAGGCGCTGCAGGCGATGGACACGCGCGCCACCTCGGTAGCCTCCGGCGTGTTCATGGCCAGCTACCTCGATCGCGACGCCCTGGGCATGGTCGGCAAGGTGGAGAGCATCAACCTCGCGCCGATCGAGGCCGGCCTGCGCGCCAATTCGATCCCGGTGATCGCCAGCCTTGGCGAGACCGACGAGGGGCAGATCCTCAACATCAACGCCGACGTCGCCGCCAACGAGCTGGTCCGCGTGCTGCAGCCGTACAAGATCGTGTTCCTCACCGGTACCGGCGGCCTGCTCGACGGCGAAGGCAAGGTGATCGACTCGATCAACCTGAGCACCGAATACGAGCACCTGATGGCACAGCCATGGATCAACGGTGGCATGCGCCTGAAGATCGAGCAGATCGCCGACCTGCTGAACAGCCTGCCGCTTACCTCGTCGGTGTCGATCACGCGCCCCGCCGAGCTGGCCAAGGAGCTGTTCACGCACAAGGGTTCGGGCACCCTGGTGCGGCGTGGCGAGAAGGTGCAGCGCTTCGAGTCGTGGGAAGGCATCGACCGGGCGCGCATGCGCGACCTGATCGAATCCAGCTTCGGCCGCGAACTGGTGTCGGATTATTTCGAGCGCACCAGGCCGTACCGCATCTACGTGAGCGAGAATTATCGCGCCGCGATGATCCTCACCATGGAGGATGGCCTTCCTTATCTCGACAAGTTCGCCGTGCTCGACGACGCGCAGGGCGAGGGCCTCGGCCGTGCCGTGTGGCAGGTGATGCGCGAGGAAAACCCGCAACTGTTCTGGCGCTCGCGCCACGGCAATCAGGTCAACATTTTCTACTACGCCGAATCCGAGGGTTGCCTCAAGCAGCCGAAGTGGAAGGTGTTCTGGTACGGCCTCGACGGCAACTTCGACACCATCGCCCGTTGCGTGGCGCATTGCGCGCAGCGCCAGCCGACGTTGATTGGGTGAGAGTGAAATGACGCAGCAGAAAAAAAGCATCGGCATCGTCGGCGCGCGCGGCCACACCGGTGCGGAACTGATCCGCCTGATCACGGCGCATCCCGCGCTGGAACTGGCCTTTGTCTCCTCGCGCGAGCTGGACGGCCAGCGCGTAAGCGAGCACAGCGACGCCTACGCAGGCGAGTTGCGCTATGAGAACCTTGACCCGGCCGCCGTGGCGGCCAAGCGCGCCGACGTGGTGATCCTGGCCCTCCCCAACGGCAAGGCGGCGCCCTATGTGGAGGCCATCGACAAGACCGCGCCCGATACGCTGGTCGTCGATCTTTCCGCCGATTACCGCTTCGACAAGGCCTGGTACTACGGCCTGCCCGAACTTACCCGCGACAAGTGGCGTGGCGAGAAGCGCATCAGCAACCCCGGCTGCTACGCCACCGCGATGGAACTCTCCATCGCGCCGTTGAAGGACCTGCTCGCCGCGCCGCCGGTGTGCTTCGGCGTCTCCGGCTATTCCGGCGCCGGCACCACGCCCTCGGACAAGAACGACCCCGAGAAGCTGCGCGACAACCTGATGCCGTATGCGCTCACCGGCCATACCCATGAGAAGGAAGTGAGCTTCCAGCTCGGCCTGCCGGTGGAGTTCATGCCGCACGTGGCGCCGCATTTCCGCGGCCTCACCGTCACCACCAACCTCTACCTCGCCAGGCCGTTGAAGCGCGAGGACGTGCTGGCGCGTTTCCACCGCGCCTACGACGGCGAGAAGCTGGTGTCGGTGCTGGACGAGGCGCCCTGGGTCAGTCGTATCGCCCACCGGCACCACGCCGAGGTCGGCGGCTTCGCGCTGTCGGCCGACGGCAAGCGCGTGGTGGTGGTGGCCACGCTGGACAACCTGCTCAAGGGGGCGGCCACCCAGGCAATGCAGAACATCAACCGCGCGCTCGGCGTGGACGAATACACCGCGATACCGCTGTAGCCGACGAAGCGTAGGAGCGGCTTCAGCCGCGATGCCTTTCGCCCGTGTTGCAAAAGAAAGAGCATCGCGGCTGAAGCCGCTCCTACAAAAAAAGCGCAGCACGACCATTCTCCAGGACGCGAACATGACCCAACCCCTCTGGCAAAAGTCCGGCATCCAGATCGATACGAAGATCATGCGTTTCCTCGCCGGCGACGACGTGGTGCTGGACCGCGAGTTCTTCCTGCACGACATCGCCGCCAGCAGGGCACACGTCGAAGGCCTGGCGAACATCGGCGTGGTGAGCGCCGACGAGGCCGCCGCGCTGAAGCGCGAGCTGCATGCGCTGGCCGATGATTTCAAGAGCGGTGTCTTCGTGCTGGACGAGCGCTACGAGGATTGCCACTCGGCCATCGAGGCGCGCCTTACCGAACGGCTGGGTGATGCCGGCCGCCGCGTGCATGCCGGCCGCAGCCGCAACGACCAGATCCTGGTGGCCACGCGCCTGTGGCTGAAGGAAAAACTCGAAGCACTGGAAGCGCACTGTCGCGTCATCGCCGGGGTGTGCCTGGAGCGTGCCGCGCAGCCGGCGATTCCGCTGCCGGGCTATACCCATCTGCAGCGCGCGGTGGTGTCGTCCACCGCGATGTGGTTCGCCGGCTTCGCCGAGGGCTTCATCGACAACGCCTTCCGCGCCCGCGGCACGCGCGAACTGATCGACGCCAACCCGCTCGGCACCGCCGCCGGCTACGGCGTGAACCTGAAGCTGGACCGCGATCACACCACCGCTGCGCTCGGCTTCATGCGCATGCAGGTGTCGCCGATCTACGCCCAGCTCTCGCGCGGCAAGTACGAGATGGCGGTGCTGGAGGCGATCGGCGCGGCGATGCTGGACGTGCGCCGCATGGCCTGGGACCTGTCGCTGTTCACCACCGCCGAATTCGATTTCGTGAAGCTGCCGGCCGAGTACACCACCGGCAGCTCGATCATGCCGAACAAGCGCAACCCCGACGTGGTGGAGCTGCTGCGCGCCAGCTACGCCAGCGTGGCCGCCGCGCGCACCGAGATCGAGCAGCTGCTCTCGCTGCCTTCGGGCTACCAGCGCGACCTGCAGTTTTCCAAGGGCTCGATTTTCCACGGCGTGCGCCACGGTCTGATGGCGCTGGAACTGGTGCCCGACCTGCTGGCGCGCCTGCAATGGAACGAGGCGCCGATGCGTGCGGCGATCGAGCCCGCGATGTACGCCACCGACGTGGCCATCGAGCAGGCCGCGGCCGGCGTGCCGTTCCGCGATGCCTATCGCGCCGCCGCCGAAACGGCGGCTTCGGCAGGGCAGGGGCGCACGCCCGAAGGCAGCCTGGCGCAGCGCGTATCGCCAGGCGCAGGCAACGATCTCCGCCTGGGCGAGCTGCGCGCCAGGCTCGGGCATCTGGACGGCTGAACGGGAGGATTCATGGGGGCGATCGGTACGGGGAACGCCGAGCACTACCGCTGGGGGCAAGGCTGCGACGGCTGGCACCTGCTGGCCGGTGACGACCTCAGCGTGATCGAGGAGCGCATGCCGCCGGGCACGACGGAGCAGCGTCACAGCCATGCGCATGCGCGCCAGTTCTTCTACGTGCTGGACGGCGAGGCCGTGCTGGAGATGGACGGCGTGCCGCACCGCTTGCGCCGTGGCGAGGGCCTGCACGTGCCGCCGGGCGCGGCGCACCAGATGCGCAACGAGAGCGGTGCCGACACGCGCTTCCTGGTGGTGTCGTCGCCGAAGAGCCACGACGACCGTGTCTCTGCGCCCATGGATGCCGTGTCGTGAGCAGATCGTCTTCCGCACACGGGCCGCGTGGACAGTCGCTGCCGCATTGGCGGCGCGCCGTGCTCAAGGTCGGCAGCAACCTGCTGGCGGCCGACGGGGGCGGTCTCACCGCACGCCACGCGTCGACGCTGGCCGATTTCGTGGCCGCCAGTCACGCCGTGGGACGGCAGGTGGTGCTGGTCTCCTCCGGCGCGGTGGCCGCAGGGCGTGCGCTGTTGCGCGAGCACGCGCCAGCCACGGGCGACCTGGCGGCGAGGCAGGCGCTGGCGGCGCTGGGCCAGGCGCCGATGATCGCGCTGTGGCAGTCGCTGTCCGCACGGCCGGTGGCGCAGGTACTGCTCACCCACGACGATCTGCGCAACCGCCGCCGCTACCTCAACGCGCGCGCCACCCTGCGCGGCCTGCTGGCGCTGGACGTGTTGCCGGTGGTGAACGAGAACGACACCGTGGCGGTGGACGAGCTGAAGCTGGGCGACAACGACAACCTCGCCGCCATCGTCGCCGCCCTGGTCGATGCCGACCTGCTGCTGATCGCCTCGGACATCGATGCGCTGTACAGCGCCGACCCGCGGCGCGATCCCGCGGCAGTACCGCTGCCGCATGTCGCCGCGCTCACGCCGGATATCCTTGCCATGGCCGGCGGCAGCGGCAGCATGGTCGGCACCGGCGGTATGCACACCAAGCTGGAGGCCGCGACCAAGGCCGCCGCGGCGGGCATTCGCACCGCGCTGTTCAGCGGCCGCGAGGCGGCGACCGTGGCGGCGCTGGCGGAAGGACGCCTGCATGGCACCCTGATCGACGCCGCCGCCACCCGCATGCAGGCGCGCAAGTACTGGCTGCGTCACGCACCGTCCGCACCCGGATGCATCCGCGTGGACGCCGGCGCTGCGCGCGCGCTGGCCGGTGGCCGCGCATCGCTGTTGCCGGGCGGCATCGCCACCGCACAGGGCGAGTTCCAGCGTGGCGACCTGGTGGAAATCGTGGATGCCGACGGCAAGCCCGTGGCGCGCGGCCTCAGCCAGTACGCCGCAGCCGAGGTGCGCCGGCTCGCCGGGCGGCACAGCAGCGACATCGAAGCCGTGCTGGGCTACACCCATGGACACGAGATCGTGCACCGCGACGATCTGGTCACCCTGGCCATCGCCGAAACCACAGGAGGCATCGAGGCATGAGCGACGTCCGTACCCTGGCGCTGGCCTGCCGCGACGCGGCGCCGGCCATCGCTGCGCTGGACAGTTCCGCCAAGGCCGCCTTGTTGCGCGGCATGGCGGCCGCGCTGGAAGCGCACTGTGCCGATGTACTCGCGGCGAACGCACGTGACATGGCGCAGGCCGCGGCGAAGGGTGTGCAGGGTGCCCTGCTGGACCGCCTGCGGCTGGACGAGGCACGCGTGGCGGGCATCGCCAACGCCCTGCGCGAGGTGGCCGGACTGCCTGATCCGGTCGGCCTGGTGACGCGTCGCGAGACACGGCCCAGCGGTCTCATGGTGGAGCGCGTGCGCATCCCGCTCGGCATGGTGGCGATGATCTACGAGGCACGCCCCAACGTCACCGCGGATGCCGCCGCGCTGTGCCTCAAGGCCGGCAACGCGGTGATCCTGCGCGGCGGCTCCGAGGCCATCCATTCCAACACCACCATCGCCGCCGCGCTGCACGAGGCCCTGCGCGCACACGACCTGCCGGAAGCAGCGGTCACGCTGGTGGAAGACCTGCGCCGCGAAACCATGGTCGAGCTGCTGCAACTGACCGACATCGTCGACCTCGCCATCCCGCGCGGCGGTGAGGGGCTGATCCGCTTCGTGGCCGAGCATGCACGCGTGCCGGTGATCAAGCACTACAAAGGCGTGTGCCATCTCTATGTGGACCGCGCCGCCGACTTCGACCTTGCCCTGAACCTGCTGATCGACGGCAAGACCTCGCGCCCCGGCGTGTGCAATGCGCTGGAAACCCTGCTGGTGCATCGCGACGCGGCTACCGATTTCCTGCCGCAGGCGGCACGGGCGTTGCGCGAACGTGGCGTGGAGTTGCGTGGCGACGCAGCCAGTCGTGCGCTGTTGCCCGACATGCGCGCGGCGACCGACGACGATTACGCCGCCGAGTTCCTCGACCTGATCCTCGCCGTGCGCGTGGTGGACAGCCTGGAGGAGGCCATCGCGCACATCCGCCGCTACGGCTCCGACCACACCGAAGTCATCGCCACGCGCGACGAAGCCGCCGCACGGCGTTTCGTGCAGGCGATCCGCTCGGCCGTGGTGATGGTCAACGCCTCCTCGCGCTTCAGCGACGGCGGCGAGCTGGGCCTGGGCGCCGAGATCGGCATCTCGACCACCCGTCTGCATGCCTATGGCCCGATGGGCGCCGAATCGCTCACCATCGAACGTTTCGTGGTGCGCGGCGAAGGGCAGATCCGCCACGTGGAAAGCCGTATGCGCTAGTTGGCGGGACATGCGGGAGCGGGGTCGCTCCCCGCAGTCCCGGTACCGCGGATCAATAGCCCGCGGCGAGCCCGGCCGGCGTCCTGGGGTCGCTGGCACCTTGCAGCAGTCCGGTGCGGGGATCGATCAGGATCGCCTCGTCGTCGCCGATCGCCTTGCGCATCTTGAACTGGTAGCCCATGGATTCCAGCGACTGCCGGGTCTGCGGCGTGAGCAGGCCGGGTTCGACATAGACGACGTCTGGATACCACTGGTGATGCATGCGCGGCGCGTCGATCGCCTGCTGCACGTTCATGCCGAAATCGATCACGTTGACGATGCTTTCCATTGTGGTCGAGATGATCGTCGCGCTGCCGGGGCTGCCGGTGAGCATGAACGGCTTGCCGCCACGCAGCACGATGGTGGGCGTCATCGAACTGAGCGGGCGCTTGCCCGGCTCGACCTGGTTGACCACGCCCTGCACCAGCCCGGCGCCGTTCGCCACGCCGGGCTTGCCGGTGAGGTCGTCCATCTCGTCGTTGAGGAAGAAGCCGGTGTCGCCGGCGATCTGCCGGATGCCGAACAGGTAGTTGATGGTGTAGGTCACCGCGACGGCGTTGCCGTCCTTGTCGACCACCGAGTAGTGCGTGGTATGGGTGCCTTCGGGCTGGCCCAGGCTGCCCTTGATCTCGGACGAGGGCGTGGCCTTGTCGGGCAGGATGCCGGCGCGCACCTGGGCCAGGTGGCCGGCCGAGAGCAGCCGGTCGATCGGGTTGTGCACGAAGGCCGGGTCGCCGAGGTAGGTGTTGCGGTCGGCGAAGGCGCGGCGCTCCGCCTCGACCAGGTAGTGCAGGCTCCTGGCCGATCCGTAGCCCCACTGGCCGAGCGGATAGGGTTCGACCAGCTTGAGGATCATGCAGACCGTGACGCCGCCTGAGCTGGGCGGTGGCGCGGACACGATGGTGTAGCCGCGGTAGTCGCATTGCACCGGCTTGTCCCACTGCACGGTATAGCTGGCGAAATCCTGCATCGAGAGGATGCCGTGGTAGGCCTGGCTCGCCTCCACCACCCTGCGCGCGATCGACCCCTTGTAGAACGCGTCGGTGCCGCCCTGGGCAATCTGTTCCAGCGTGTGCGCCAGCTGCTTCTGCACCAGGCGCTGCCCGGCCACCCAGGGCTTGCCGTGGTCGAGGAAGATGGCCGCCACGTTCGGGTACTTGGCGAAATCCTTGACGCTGTCGTCCAGGAAATCCACGTCGCCCTGTTCGAGCACGTAACCATCCTTCGCCAGCTTGATCGCCGGCGCGATGACCTGCTGCAGCGACATCGTGCCGTATTTCTTCAACGCCTCGTCCAGACCCATCACCGTGCCGGGCACGCCCACGCCGAGGTAGCTGTCGGTGCTGAGCCCCGGGACCAGGTTGCCCTTGGCGTCCTGGAACATGGTCGGCGTGGCCTTCAGCGGGGCCTTCTCGCGGAAGTCGAGGAAGACGTTGCGGCCGTCCTTGAAGTGGATGGTCATGAAGCCGCCGCCGCCGATATTGCCGCAGCAGGGGTGCACGACGGCTTCGGCATAGCCGACTGCCACCGCGGCGTCGATGGCGTTGCCGCCCTGCCTGAGGATATCCAGCCCGACCATGCTGGCCAGGTGCTGCGCGCTGACCACCATGCCGTGTTTCGCGGTGATCGGCTTCGCCTTGGCCAGCGCCGCCTGGGTGGCGGTGGGCGCACTGGCGATCGCGGGAGCCTTCGGGGCGGCATCGCGGGCGTGCAGCGGCAGGCAGCATGCGGCGATGGCGATTGCCAGCAGATGGCAGCGCCGTCCCGGAAGGACGCGATGCCTGCGCGGTGTGCGGTTCGATCCAGCCTGGGTTTGCTCGGACATGTGTTCGATCTCCACACTATCCCGGGGCAGCATAGTCACATGCGCGGCGGCCGCTCCAATGAAAAGACGCACATGTGGCATAACCGGCGATTGTGGGCATGCGAGTCGTGTTCCGCGGCGGGTCGGGGATGCGGCTCAGTCCACCGGTATGCCGGCATCGCGCAGGCGCCGGCGCAGGCCGTCCAGCTTGTCGCCGTAACGCGTGCTGCGTGCGGTGTCGCGACGCATGGGCTGGCGTACCTGCGCCGCGCTGGGCGCGCTCAACACGGCGCGCGAGGTCTTGTGGAATTCCAGGCAGGCGGGATCGAACGGCAGGTTGCAGAAATCCAGCAGTCGGCGGATGGTCGGCTCCGGTTCGGCAACGAGCGTCTCGTATTCGAGATCGAACACCTTGTCCGGATACCGTTCCAGCCAGAAGCGGGTCAGGCGAATGAAGTCGATGCAGTAATCGGCCATCTCGTCGAGGTCGCAGGTGAAGCCGCTCAGCTCGGTGAAGCACTGGCGGTAGCAGGCCAGGCAGGTTTCCACCGGATCGCGCCGGACCACCACCACGCGTGCCGCCGGCAGCATCGCCAGCGCCGCGCCTACCAGATACCAGGTCACCAGGCTCTTGTCGGTGAAGCGGGGCCTGGTCTTGCGCCATGGCGCGGTGCGTGCGAGGTATTCCTTGCCCAGGCGCTGCCAGTCCGCGGCGCTGGCGTCCGGCGCCCACACTGGGAAGGCGGAGTGGCGGCGGCGCGTTTCCGCGTCGATCACCTGGGGCAGGTCCTTGATCTCGTTCGCACCTTCGACCTCGGGATGCGAGGCGAGGATCTGCTCGACCAGGGTGGAGCCGGAGCGCGGCACGCTGACGATAAGGATGGCTTCACGGCCCAAGGCAGGATCCAGCGGCATCGGCATATCGTGCGCGAAGATGCGCTGGATCGCATCCACGCGCCGGTGCTCGCCCGCGGCGTCCCAGCGCACGCGCTGGCGTCGCGAGGCGTTGGCCTGGCGGAACGTTTCGAAGGCCTGCGCGTAGTCGCCCTGGTCTTCCTGTGCCTTGGCCAGGGTGAAGCCGAGCAATTCACGATGGCGGGGCGATTGCCCGTCGCGCGCCAGCGCCTGGCGCAGGTTTGCCGTGTCAGTGGCGTCGAAGCGCACGGTGTTGAGGTTGGACAGGCCGAACCAGCCTTCGGCATGGCCCGGGTCGAGGCGCAGTACCCCGCGAAAGCCGGCCACCGCGTCCTCGACCTGGCCCAGGCTGGCCTGCGCCTTGGCCAGCGAAAGCCGGGCCGGCAGATGCGTGGGTGCGAGTTCCAGCGCGCGCCGCAACGCCGAGATCGCCTCTTCCGTGCGCGCCTGCCGCCATAACGCCTCGCCGAAATTGAACCAGGCCGACGCGGAAGCGGGTGCCAGCTCGCAGGCACGCTGCAGATGCGCCATGGCGGATTCGACCTCGCCGCACTCGTGCAGGGCGATGCCCAGCCCCACGCGCAGCTCGGAATCGTCGGGCCACACAGGCAGCACACGCCGGAAACAGTCGGCGGCCTTGGCATGGTCGCCGCGGTGCTGGGCCATGATGCCGAGCATGCGCAATGCGTCCGCATTGTCCGGTGCCAGCGCCAGCACTTGCCGGACCGAGCGTTCGGCGGCGTCGAATTGCCGTTGCTGCCATTCCCCGCGTGCCCTTGCCAGCAACTGGGCGGCCGTGGTCGGCATTGGATGCGGATGCATGGTTTCGCTGCTCATGTCGCCAAGCTACACAAGTCGCCCCCATGCTGCAAAAAATCGCCGGGAGCGATTTTTGACATCGCGCCAGCGATGGCCCGAAGGGCGACTGCCATGGATGGTGGTCGCCAAAAATCGCCGGGAGCGACATGACATCGCGCGAGTGATGGCCCCGGGGGCGACCGCCATGGATGGTGGTCGCAAAAAAACGCCGGGCAGAGCCCGGCGCGAGGGGGGGATGTCGCATCGTTCAGAAGTCGTAGGCGACGGAGAGACGCACGCTGCGTGGCGGGTAGGTGTCCTGTACGCGCCCATAGTCGGGGTTGGGACCGCTGGTGGTGCCGAAGACGTCGTTGAAGAAGATCGTCGTCTGGTCGTTGAACACGTTGAACACCGCGAGGTTGAAGTCGAGCTTGTGCTGTGCCCAGGCCGGCTTGTAGTCCAGGCTGAGGTCGACGTCGTGGACCCACGGCGTGTCACCGAGCGAGCCGGGTGGCACGGGCACACCGCCGCACCAGTAGTAGGTGTGCGAGCCGTGCAATGCCAACTGGGCCGGGCCGTAGCCGCCGCGGCACATCACCGGCGTGCCCGAAGTGATGTACAGGTTGGCGCCGACCGTCCATTCCGGGCTAAGCGCGTAGGAGCCGAAGAACTTGAACTGGTGCTGGCGGCTGTTTGGCAGCACGCCGCCCGACCATTGCATGCGCTCCGGGAAGTCCCACGCGGTGGTGAGTGATTCGTAGGAGCCGCCTTGTTGCGAATACGTGCTCACCGGGCCTTCGGTATTGCCCCAGGTGCGCGAGAACACGTAGTCGAACTTGGCGAACCACTTGCCGTCCCATGCGTGTTCCAGCGACAGGTCCAGCGAGTAGTAACGGCGTTCCGGCCCCTTGGGGAACTGCTGGTCGGCAGCGCTGAGCGTCACTGGCACGAGGCCGCCGCTGGGCGATTTCATCCAGAGGTAGTTGGTCACGCCCGGGTTGATCAGTACCAGGCTCTGCGCGTAGTTGGAGCAGGCATCCGGCGTCATCCAGGAGTAACCCTGCGCGAGACCGGCCGCGCACTCGATCTGCTCGTCGTCGAAGTCGTCGATGATGCGGCTCATCCGCTGGTAGGTGCCGGTGGCGCTGAACACCCAGTTCGTGCCCAGCATGTGGAACTGCTGCTGCATGCCCAGGACGTAGTTGTCGGAGAACTCGGCCCTGGCGTTCCGCGCGGCAGAGACGCGCGGATCCTTCGCCTGGCCGTATTCGCTGTCGATCGACACGCCGGTCGAGGGGCTCTGTGGCAGGGGCGTGAAGCCGGTCGGCACGCCGGTCGCCGGATCGATCCCGGTATAGGTGCCGTACACGCCGGCATTCGTCACCGGAGCGGCGATGGACAGGGCGACCTGGGTGGGCAGCGCCAGGTAGTACCTGCCGGCATTGCCGAACACCTTCATGCTGGAGTCGCCGTGCACGTCCCAGCTGAAGCCGAGGCGCGGCGCCCATTGCGGCTTGGTCTCGCGGATGTAGGGCACGCCGGAGGCGTCGTAGTTCACGAACTGGTCGTTGCGCAGGCCCAGGTTCAGCAGCAGGTTCGGGGTGACCTGCCAGTTGTCCATGATGTACTGGGCGCGTTGTGTCACGCGCACGGTGGCGACACTCAGGTCGACGTGCTTCTGCACGTAGTAGCAATGGTCCTTGCCGTCGTAGCCGATACCGCACTGGGTGGACGGCGCGACATAGGGCGGGACGCTGGGATCGGTACCGAACACCGGCTGGCCAGGACCGCTCTCGCCGTATATCCACTGGTAGCCCGGGCCGGTGTCCTGCGCGCCGTCGTCGATGTCCCAGGAGTTGATGTTGTCGATGCCGACCTGGAAGTCGTGGTTGCCCAGCTTCCAGTCGAGGCTGAGGCGGTAGTTGGTGATCGACTCGCGATGGTCGGGGTCGGAGAGTTCCGAATTGAATTGCGAGTTGATGATGCCGCCCGGCGGGGCGAACGCCGGATCCTGCATGGAGGCGCTGGCGATGTGCGGCAGCGTGGGGTTGTAGCCGGGCTGTATCGAGTAGTACTGGCCGTGCATCTTGCCGTAGGTCGCGTTCAGCGTGAGGTCGTCGGTGAGGTAGGAGGTGTAGTTCAGCACTCCCATCTTGAACACGGTCTTGTAGCTCTGGTTGTAGCTGTTGAAGGCGCCGTTCTTCAGCGTGTCGTAGTCGAAGTCGTAGAAGGAGCCCTGCGTGTCGTGCGCGTTCTGCAGGTAGCTCAGCGTCAGCACGTTGCTGTCGTTGATGTTCCAGTTCAACTTGCCGTAGAACTTCGGATCCTGCTCGTTGGTCACCGTGGTGATATTGGTGCCGAATTCCGAGGTGTTGCGGTACTGGCTGTTGTCCTTCTCCGCGCTCAGGAAGAAGAACAGCTTGTCCTTGATGAGCGGGCCGCTGACGTAGGCGTCGTAGATCGTTTCCTCGGAGCTGTTGCCGTTGCGGTACACGGCCATGTCGCCAGGCGACTGGCCGGGCGTTCCCGCCATCAGCGGGTTGACATAGTAGAGGTTGTCCGGATCGGCACGCAGGCTGGCCGGCTGCCACAGCGCGCGCACGCCGAAGTGCCAGTCGTTGGTGCCGCTCTTGCCGATCTGGTTGATCACGCCGCCGATGGAGCGGCCGTAACGGGCGTCGTAGCCGCTGATGTAGGTCTGCTGCTGGTCGATGGCGCCGTAGGGCAGGGAGACGCCGCCCATGCTGTTGAGCGCCTCGGTGACGTTCATGCCGTCGACGTAGTACGCGTTCTCCGCCGCGGAGGCGCCGCCGAACACGTTGATCGGCGTGCCCAGCGGGCCGGTGCCCAGTTCGGGCGAGCCCATGTTGACACCCGGGGCCAGCAGGGCGATGTCTTCGGCGGTGCGCGCCAGCGGAAGCTGCTGCAACTGCTTGGAGGTGATCGTGGTGACCTGGTTGGTGGTGGTCACGTCGATCGGCGGGATGGCGTTGGCCGTGACGTTGATCGCATTGAGGTTCACCGCGTTCGCGGTGCCGCCCGCCGTAGACGAAAAATCAACGGCCACCGCACCTGCCGCCACCGGTGTGACGTCGGTGCGGCTCTGCACGACCTTGCCGTTCTGCAGCAGGGATACCGTGTAGGTGCCGACCGGCAAGGTGATCGAGTACCTGCCGGACCCGCTCACCGGGATGCTGCGGTTGAAGCCGCCACCGCCGGTGATCTGGATCATTTCACCGGGCGCCAACGGCACCGATCCATAGATGGTGCCATTGGTCGCCTGTGCCCAAGCCGTGCCTGCGGCGCCACAGGCGAGCAGGCCGATGGCAAGAGGCAGCGCCTTGCGCCTGAGAACATCGTTGCGATGCAGCGCGCTGCGGGATTTGCCCTTCATGTATGCACTCCACTGTGGTGAAACGCCAGGTACGGCAGCTTGCGGCCCCTCGGGGCCCGTTGTTTCATCGCATTGCGTGCGGAGCGATCGCGTGTGGAACCCGCATGGTCGCAGCAGTCGCAATGTCTTCAGCCATGGATGCTCTGCGCTCCGGCTCCGACAGAGGCGGGTGCAGATCGAACGCGGGCTTGGCGTGGCCGGAATGCGGCGGCATCGCGGCATGGATGCGGCGTGGCGGAGTCTCGTGGACGACGCCCGCGCCTGCCAGCGACGCGCATCAAGCGGACACCCTCCATGCCCACAATGCTGAGCGAGCGTAGTCCGCGGCAAGCAAGACCCGCCAATGAAAAATCTTGCTCGCGCCATAACTGAGGGTTATGCGTGCCATTCGGCGCTTGAAAATTTTTCCGCAAGGGGTTCCATTCGGCGTACTCGCATTCCGTTCGAGCACCGGGGAAACACATGAAACGTTGGCCATTGCTGCTGGGCATGCTTGCCCTCTCCACGTCCGCATCCTGCATCGCGCATGCGGATGCAGGCGTTCCCGCCGGATCCGTTGCCTTGACGGTGAGCCTGCCCGATCCGGCGCAGAAAGTGCTGTACGTGCACGAGACGATGCCGGTCGCGCCTGGCAGGCTCACGCTGTACTACCCGAAATACATTCCGGGCGACCACTCGCCCGACGGGCCCATCGGCACGATGATGGGTCTGGAAATCAGCGCTGGCGGCAAGCGCATTGCGTGGCAGCGCGATCCGGTGGACATGTTCACCTTCCACCTGGATGTACCGGCCGGCGTGGACAGCATCGACATCCGCTTCCAGTTTCCGGACACGGACCGGATCACGCCGAACCTGATGGATCTCACCTGGGATCACGTGGCGCTGTATCGCGCGGGCGAACCGACCAAGGATCAGCTGTTCCAGCCCACACTGGAAATGCCGGCGGATTGGGGCTACGGGACGGCGCTGGAAACCGAGGCGCGCGATGGCGGGCGCATCCGCTTCAAGCCGGTGCCGTTCAACACGCTGGTCGATGCACCGGTGATCGCCGGCAAGCATTTCCGGCAGATCGACGTCACCCCGGTGAATTCCAGCGTGCATCGCTGGCTGGACCTGGTGGGCGACAGCGAGGCCGCGTTGCAGATCAAGCCCGAACAGCTCGATGGTTACCGCAACCTGGTCGTGCAGGCACAGGACCTGTTCCATTCGCACCACTACACGAACTACCACTTCCTGCTGACGCTGAGCGATTACACCTCGGTCGGCGGACTGGAACATCACCAGTCCAGCGACGATCGTGCGCGCGGCGGCTCGCACATGTTCGCCGATCCCGAGCATTTCATGCTCGACGGCTCGTTGCTGCCGCACGAGTACACGCATTCGTGGAACGGGAAATTCATGCGCCCGAAAGGCCTGTGGCAGCCCGACTTCGAACAGCCCGAGATTGCCGACGGGCTGTGGGTGTACGAGGGCCTCACGGTCTACCTGGGCGACGCGCTGACCGCGCGCAGCGGCCTATGGTCGGCGCAGGACTGGCGCGACGCAGTGGCCTATCGCGCGGCGACGTTCGCGCATCGCCCCGGCCGCGAATGGCGTCCGCTGTCGGACACCACCCGCGCCGCGCAGCTGCTGTACGGCGGTGACCCGGGCTGGGTGAACTGGCGCCGCGCCACCGACTTCTATCGCGAAGGCCAGTTGCTGTGGCTTGCGGTGGACACGAAGATCCGCGCGCTCAGCCACGACAAGCACACGCTGGACGATTTCGCGCAACGCTTCTTCAGCGTGGATGATGGCAGCTATGTCACCCGGACCTACACCTTCGACGATGTCGTTGCCGGATTGAACGCGGTACAGCCCTGGGACTGGGCGAAGTTCCTGCATGGCTGGATGGACGGTGTGGGCGACGAGGTGCCGCTGTTGTCGGGCATCGAGCAGAGCGGCTGGAAGCTGGTCTACACCGATACACCTTCGCGCTACCAGAACGCCGTCGAAAACGTGGGCAAGAGCGAGTTCAGTGCGTCCGGTGTCGACGAGACATTCTCGGTGGGCCTGTTCATCAGGCACAACGGCAGCATCATGGACGTGCTGTGGCAAGGGCCGGCCTTCAAGGCCGGGCTCGCACCGGACATGAAGCTGCAGGCGGTCGACGGACACGCATACACACCGCGCGTCCTGCGCGATGCGATCGTGCGTGCGCAGAAGGACAGGCAGCCGATCCAGATCCAGGCGGAGATCGACGGCGTCAGCCGCACGTATGCGGTGCACTACGACGGTGGGTTGAAATATCCGCATCTGGTGCGCGTGCCAGGTACGCCGGATTACCTGAGCGAGATCCTCGCGGCGAAGAAATGAGTGTCTTGCTTCCCTCTCCCTCTCCCGCTTGCGGGAGAGGAGTTGGGGGAGAGGGGCTTTATGATTTTGCAAGGAACCAGGCGATTTCGTGCGCCTGCCGGCGCCTGAAAGCCCGCCACAGGCGAGCCAAGCTGCGGAAGCGGAAGTTCATCGCGGGCACCGCCCCTCAATCCAGCTCTCTCCCCAATGGGGAGAGGGTGATTTCGCCGCACGACCGGACCGACTCTGTCATTGGCGACAGACGATCGACGTTGCTTGCCCAAGGCAAGGCTGCAATCAATGCCAGCCGTTCACGAACCCCGTGATGATGATCGCGTTGGTGAAGTCGATGAGAAACGCGCCCACCACCGGTGCCACCAGAAATGCCCGGGGCGCAGGTCCGTAGCGCTCGGTCAACGAGCTCATGCAAGCCACTGCATTCGCGGTGGTACCCAGCATGAAACCGGTGAAGCCGCTGGCCATCACGGCGGCATCGTAGTCGCGCCCCATCAGCTGCAGCAGCGGCCAGCAGCAGAACGCCAGTACCAGGATCGACTGCACCACCAGGTTCGCCAGCAGCGGCAACGCCAGCCCGGCCAGATCCCACAGGTGCAGGTTCATCAGCGCCACGACGAGGAACAGCGACAGCGCGATGCTGCCGATCAGTTCCATGCTGCGCGTCGACAAGCCAAACCAGCCCAGGGTGTCGTCGATGTTGCGGATGGCTGCGCCGACCAGCATGGCGCCGATGTAGCTGGGCAAGGTCACGCCAAGCCGGCTCAGGCCGCCGCTGATCCACGCGCCGATGCCCATCGCCAGCAACATGAACACCAGGCTTTTTAGTCCTGCGTAGGCAGGATCGATGGTGCGCCTGGGTTCCGTCGCCACGACCACTGCAGGCGCATCCACACCGGCATCGCCGGTCGCATTGGGCGGACGCAAGTTGAAGCGCTTGATCAGCACCGCCGCGATCGGCGAGCCGAAAATGGAACCGAGGACGATGCCGGCCATCGCGTTGGCCAGCGCCACGCTCTGTGCGCCGTGCACGCCCACCTTTTCGAACAGCGGCGCGAAAGCCATTCCAGTGGCAGGACCGCCCGCGAGCGTGACCGAGCCGGTGATCACGCCGAACAGCGGCGGCAGGCCGAAGGCCCTGGCCATGGCGATGCCCAGCAGGTTCTGCGCCACCGCGAGTACGCTGGCCAGCGTGAGGAAGAGCAGGATCTGGCGGCCGCCGACCCTGAGCAGGGTCGCGCTGGCGTTGAAGCCGATGCCGGTGAAGAACGCGATCATCAGCGGTTGCTGCCACGCGGTGTCGAAGCGTACCGGGGTGACACCCCAGTGCCTGCACGCGAGCATGAACAGCGCCACCAGCAGGCCGCCAATCACCGGCGCGGGAATGCTGAAACGCATCAACAGCGGCACACGTCGCCGGACCATGTAGCCGACCAGCAGGAACAGGCCGCCGCAGGCCAGGGTCTGGATCGAATCGAGTGTCAGCACACGCGGTTGTCCCGGGCAGCGGCGCTCATGCCGGCGAGGGATCACTATGCCGGATGTTCAACCCGGGAAGCATGCGACGAGGTTGTCCACGATGGCCTCGACACCCATGGTGACCGGGTCCTGGCAGGGCAGGCCGAACAGCGCACCGACCCGCCCGCAGGTGGCCTGCGCTTCGTGCGCCGGCATCTTCGACGTGTTCAGCGCGATGCCGACAGGCCGCACCGCGGGATTGGTCAGGCGCGCGGCGGCAAGGTTGGCCTCCATGCAGGCCACCAGCTCCGGGATCGGATAATGCGGCAAGCCGCGCATGTGCTGCCGCGTCGGCTCGTGGCAGAGCACGATCGCGTCGGGCTGCGAGCCATGCAGCAGGCCCAGCGACACGCCGGCATAGGAAGGATGGAACAGCGAGCCCTGGCCTTCGATCAGATCCCAGCCGCCGTCGGCACGCGCAGGCGAGATCGCCTCGGCGGCGCCGGAGATGAAATCCGCCACCACCGAATCCACCGGGATGCCGGCGCCGGCGATCAGGATGCCGGTCTGCCCGGTGGCGCGGAAATCCGCCGCATGGCCACGTGCGCGCAGCGAGCGCTCCAGCGCCAGCGTGGTGTACATCTTGCCGACCGAGCAGTCCGTGCCCACCGTGAGCAGGCGCCGGCCGGCGCGCGGCTTGCCGTTGCCGACCGGGATGTTCGGCCCGGGCGCGCGTGCATCGAACAGTGCGCGGCCGTTGCGGTGTGCGGCGGCCACGATGTCGGCGTTGTCGCGCAGCTTGTGGTGCAGGCCGGAGACCACGTTGAGCCCGGCGTCCAATGCGGCGACGGCATCGGCGACGATCTCCGGGCCCATCACGCCACCCGCGTTCGCCGCGCCGATCACCATGGTGTCGGCACCCATGGCCTTGGCCTGGGCGAAGCCGAGATCGGGCAGATCCAGCGTCACCGCACAATCGGGGCGGCGATGCTGGCCAAGGCAATGCCCGGGCCGCCAGTGCGCCAGCCCGCGTGCCGTCTTGATCGAGAGGTCGTCGGTCGCGCTGCCCAGGTACAGCAGATACGGCGGACCCCAGCGGACTGCGGTTTCTGCGCCTTGGTTCGACATGTGGCCGTGGCTCCGTGGGTTGCGCGCCGCCCCGCGCGGCGCGCCGAGCATAGTCATTGGCGGATGTGCGTCGCCAATGAAAAGACGGGCAGATGGCATAACCGGTGGTTGTGGATGTGGCATGTTGCGCGACGCGGCAGATTCATGTCATCCGCGTGGTTTGCCTGCAAAAACACAATGTGTTGCACTCGGCGCGGATTGTCGCCGCGAACCGGACGGGAAGAGACATGCGCCTGCGCTACATCGAACTGTTCCATGCCGTGCTGAGCACTGGCAGCCTGACCGGTGCGGCGAACCTCCTGAACATCTCGCAGCCCGCCGCGAGCAAGGCGCTGCAGCAGGCCGAGAACCACCTGGGCTTCCCGCTGTTCAGTCGCGTCCGCGGCCGTCTGCAGCCCACGCAGCAGGCGTTGCTGATGCGCCACCACATCGACCGCATCATGCGGGAGATGTACGACCTGCAGCGACTCTCGGCCAACATCACCCGGCCCGAAAGCCATCCGCTGCGCGTCACCTGCACGCCCACGATGGCGCAGATGCTGGTGCCTGACGCGATCGCCCGGCTGGGCAAGGTCTATCCCGGTGCCATCGTCGAGCTGTACACCCAGCACTCGGCGGCCATGAGCGAATCGCTGATGCTGCGGGAGAGCGACATCGGCCTCACCCTGCAGGACATGAGTCACCACGGCTTGCTGGAGCATCCGCTATGCGGTGGCAACGTCATGGTGATCGCCCCGCCGGGCTGGTGGTCGGCGCGCGAACTCGACAAGCCCTTGCCGATCGCTGCGCTGGCCGGCCAGCCGATGATCGGCATCACCGTGCAGGACGCGCTGGGCAACATGCTGCAAGGCCACCTCGCCAAGGTCGATCCCGCGCCGCGCGCCAACGTCTGGGTGCAGACCTACCAGCTGGCCTGCGCGCTGGTCGCGCGCGGGGGCGGGCTGGCGCTGGTGGACCCCTTCACCGCGCGGTGCAGCAGGGAGGCGGTGCAGATGCGCCCGCTGAAACTGCAGCTGGATGTCACCCTGCGCGCCGTCTACCGGCCGGACAGTCCATTGAACGGCGTGCAGACGCGCTTCCTCGACTACGTGCGCGAATTTGCGCAGGGGTTGCTGGCAGAGGGAGCGGCATAGGCGCCTGTTCAAGGTCCCGCCGTGGCTGCGGCGAGACCTTGAACCAGCCCTCAAGCGTTGCCACGACTCCGCCGATATGGAGACGGGAGGCCATATCGGCCAGAAGGGGAGACGCGACGTGGATATCGAAAGGTTCAAGAAGGAGCACGTGGACCTGTTGGCGGCCATGACGTCCCTGCGCGAGCTGGTGCAGCAAGGAGTCAGGGAGCGGGCCGAGCCGATCCACCGGCAGCTGTCGGCGATGAATTCCGCGATCAAGCTGCATCTCGCCGCGGAAGACCGGATGCTCTACCCGGCCCTGATGAAAGCATCCGATCCGGCGATCGCGCGAACCGGCCAGCAGTTCCAGGAAGAGATGGGCGGGCTGGCCTCCACCTACCTGGCATTCGCCGCGCGCTGGAGTCTGGCCGGCAAGATTGCCGCGGACCCGCAAGGGTTCCGCGACGATGCCAACGGCGTGTTCAAGGCGTTGCACCTGCGCGTGCAGCGCGAGAACCGGGAGTTGTATCCGCTGGCGGAGCGGTTGTAGGCGTAAGAGCCTGTTCAAGGACACGAGCTGCGCAAGTCCGCGACCGAGCCGCGGGCTTGCCCCGTTTGCATTCACGCGTGGCGATCATTTCGATGCGGAAGAGCCGGGCCGTTCTTCCTTGGCGATAGCCACTGCCTGATTCACCGCATCGATCACGACCTGTGGATGGTCGTACTGGATGTAGTGCCCGGAGTTCGGCACGATCTCGTTCACGCCGCGCGTGGACATTGCAGCTACGTCCAGATGCAGCGACTCCCACAGCAACGTGCGCTGGTTGCGCTCGTCCTGGGTCTCGTCCTTCGCCTTCGGATAGGGCGAGTGGGTCAGCACGATGATCGGCATATCGCCGTAATGCTTGCGCGTGGCGCGCGTCTGGTCGGCGCTCGCGTAAGCCACGGCCTGGCGTTCGGAGGCGGCCGCGGCCTGCCAGCGCACGGTCGCGGCGTAACGCGCCTGCGCCGCGTTGATGGCCGGGCTGAAGCGTGGATCGGGATCGCCGACGCATTTCCTGTAGGCCGGCGTGCCGGGAACAAGACCGCGTCTCGCCTCATCCACGCAACTGCTGTATTCCTTCAGGAATGCGTCCCACTTGGCTTGCTGGCCCGGTGCGCCGATGGCCCATCCGCGCACCCACTGGTCCTCGTGCGAGCCTTCGACCGAGACCATGCCGACCACTTCGCCGGGATAGCGGTCGGCATACACGCGGATGTACATGCCTGCGGCGGAGTGGCCGGCCAGCACGTAGGGAGGAGCGATGTGCGCGGCCTTCAGCAGCTTGTGCAGATCGTCAGCGTTGTTGCTCGCCGTGCTTGGGCGGTTCGAACCGTCGCTGAAGCCCAAGCCGGCGCGGTCGTAGGAGCAGACGCGCGTTCGGGTGGCGATGGCTGGTTGCACCAGCGCCCATGAAATCGTGGAGTCGCCCATGCCCGCATCCAGGATTACCGTCGGCGAGCCGGAACCGAGACAATAGATGTTCATGCGACGCCCATGCCCCACGTCCACCAATTGCTGCGGCTTCGTATAGACGGGGTCGGTAACCAGCGGCTTGGCGGCCTCCTGGCCGATACATGGATGTGCGAAGAGGACGCTCGCGAGGAGGCTTGCCATCCTGGTACCGCGTGCCTTCATGCATTCCCCCTGTTTCAACAATTGGCCCAGGCAGCTTGGCGGGCATCCTGCACGGTACGACTGGATCGGGCAGTTGTGACGCAGCGGTGCCTCAGCTGATTGGACTCCAGGCCCGCACCCTCTCCGCGAACGCCAGGCAATCCGCGTGGCGGTTGTACAGCGGTGCGGGCGAGATGCGGATCACGTCGGGTTCGCGCCAGTCGCCGACCACGCCGTGTTCCATCAGGTACTCGAACAACGCGCGGCCCAGCTCGCGGCCGCCGAGCACGCGGATCGAGAGTTGGGCGCCGCGGCGCCCGGGATCGGCGGGGGTCACCACCTTGAGCACGTCAGCGAGCTGGCTCTGTACCAGCCACTCCAGGTAGCCGGTGAGCTTGAGCGACTTTTCGCGCAGCCGCGCCATGCCGGCGCGATGGAAGATTTCCAGCGACACGCGCAGCGGCGCCAGCGCGAGGATCGGCGGATTGGACAGCTGCCAGCCGTCGGCACCGGGCGTGGGCACGAACTCGGGGCCCATGCGGAAGCGGGTAGTCTTGTCGTGGCCCCACCAGCCGGCGAAGCGCGGCAGCGCGGCACGCGCGTGGCGCTCGTGCACAAAGGCGCCGCCCACCGCGCCGGGGCCGCTGTTGAGGTACTTGTAGCTGCACCAGATCGCGAAGTCGGTGCCGCTGTCGTGCAGTCGCAGCGGCAGGTTGCCCACGGCGTGGGCAAGGTCGAAGCCCACCGTGCAGCCGTGCCGGTGGCCGAGTTCGGTGATGGCTTCGAGGTCGAAGGCCTGGCCGGTGCGGTATTGCACGCCGGGCAGCATCACCAGCGCGATGCGCGAGCCGTGCTCGGCCAGCGCGCGCTCGATGGCGGCCAGCGAGAGCGTGCCGTTCGGCTCGTCGGCTTCCAGTTCGATCAGTGCCTCGGCCGGGTCGAAGCCGTGGAAGCGGATCTGCGATTCCAGGGCGTAGCGGTCGGTGGGGAAGGCACCGGCCTCCATCAGGATGGCGGACCGCCCGGGCACGGGTCGGTAGAAGCTCACCATCATCAGGTGCAGGTTCACGCCCAGCGTGTTCATCGCCACCACTTCGGAAGGCTTCGCGCCCACGACTTCGGCCAGGTGGTCGCGCACGAACTCGTGGTAGTCCATCCACGGCAGGCGGCCCTTGAAGTGGCCTTCCACGCCCAGTCGCGCCCAATCGTCCAGCTCGGCCGCGAGCGCGGCACGCACCGCGCGCGGCTGCAGGCCCAGCGAGTTACCGCAGAAATAGGTGCTGTCGCGGCCTTCGTGCGGCGGGATCAGGAACTCGTCGCGGAACGCGCGCAGCGGATCGGCGGCATCGGCAGCCTGGGCCCAGGCGGCGGTGGCTTGATAGTCGGACATCGGGGTTCCTGCATGGACACGTGCTGGCCGTAGGAGCGCACTCTGTGCGCGAATGCTTTTGGCTTCGATCAAGCGCCAGAGCCATCGCGCACAGGGTGCGCTCCTACGGGCTCTTATTGCAGTCGCGCGGCGATCGCATCGCAGCCACGGTCGAAGGCGGCGATCCAGCCGGCACCAGCCTGGCTCTGACTGGGGCGCACGCAGCGCAGCTGGATCGCGAGGCCATCCCGGTACCAGTAGCGCTCGCGGTAGCTGGAGGCCACGCCAGCCTCGCGCGCGGTGTAGCTGAAGCTGCCGGATGCGGGGGCCTTGGCCACGGCCTGGTAGCCGGGCAGCGCCATCGCCTTGGCGGTGGCCTGATCCATGTAGTCGTGGAAGTCGTTGACGTCGGGCTCCTGCTTCACCGTCACCGTGATGCGGGCCAGCGTGGTGTGGCCGGTGGGCGAGGGATCGGGCACCTGGAACACGCGCACTTCCGGGTCGCCGTCGGTTTGCATGATGTCCAGCCAGCCGTCCGGCGTGCTGAAGTTCACGCTGCCGTTGGCCATGCTGATATCGGCGGCCGGGGCCGGGGCGGTTGCCAGCAGGCCGACGGCGAGCGCGACGGCGATGACGGTGGAGCGCAGAAGGGCCATGCAAAGTCCTCAGACGGTGGTGTCGGATGCGAAGCGGTGCCTGGGCAGACCCAGCCATTCCAGCGCGGTGCCATGGAACAGGCGCACACGGTCGGCATCGTCCAGCCCCAGGGCCTCGATGCCGCTGCCGGGTTCTTGTTCCCCCAGCGGGAAAGGATAGTCGGTACCCAGCATCACCTGCTCGACGCCGGTCACATCCAGCAACCAGCGCAGCGCCTGGTCGTCGTGCACGCAGGAATCGAAATAGAAGCGCTTCAGGTATTCGCGCGGGTTGCGCGGGTTGTCGGTGGCCACCAGGTCGGGGCGCATCTTGAAGCCGTGCTCGATGCGGCCGATCGTCCAAGGGAAGCTGCCGCCGCCATGGGCCAGCATCACGCGCAGCTTCGGCAACCGCTCCAGCACGCCGCCGAAGGCGAGGCAGCAGGCCGCGCGCGCCTGCTCGGCCGGCATGCCCACCAGCCAGGGCAGCCAGTACTTGGGCATGCTGGCCGTGCCCATCATGTCCCAGGGGTGCACCAGCACGGCGGCGCCGAGGTCGGCGGCGGCCTCGAAGAACGGGAACAGCTCCGGCGCATCGAGGTTCCAGTCGTTGCAGTGCGAGCCGATCTGCACACCCTGCAGGCCCAGCTCGTCGATGCAACGCTCCAGTTCGCGCACGGCGAGACTCGGCGCCTGCAGCGGCACTGTGCCGATGCCGGCGTAATGGCGCGGGAAGTCGCGGCAGATGCCGGCCATGTGCTCGTTCAAATGCCGGTGCAGCTCCAGCGCCTGGTGCCCCGGCGCCCAGTACGAGAACAGCACCGGCACGGTGGAGATCACCTGCACATCGACGCCGAAGCGGGCGTAGTCGTCGATGCGGGTCTGTGGATCGAAGGCGGAGTCCCACACCTCGCGAAAGAACTTGCCGTCCTTGTAGATGCGGTGGCGGCCGTCGGTGTGGGTCATCACCGGGAAGCGCTCGTCGCCATGCTTGGCGGCGAGGTTGGGCCAGTCGCGCGGGAGGATGTGTGCGTGGGTGTCGATCTTGAGCATCCGCGCAGTTTAGGACCTTGCGGCATATGCGTCGTGCGGCGAGCGCACAACACCGGGCAGGCATGCTGCCGACCCGGCGGGACGGGGCCGGACCTGCCCGGGGCGGCACGTGTGCAGGGGATGGCGGAAGCCTATACTCGCCAGCCTGAGAGCGTGTCAGGGAGCGACGCGCACAGGGGGAATGCCGTGAACGAGGAGCGTCGGTTACGTTACCTCCGTGCGAAGCCGATCGCATTGGCGGCGCTGGATCTGGCCGAGACGGAGCGCGAGCACTACGTCGCCGCGAACTGCGGCGACGACGAGACCCTGTGCAATGAAGTGCGCTGGATGCTGGAGGCTGCCGAGGCGACCGTAGGCAGCACGAGCTTGCCACGGCTGGCGGTGGTGCCAAAAGTCGTCGGCACCACGATCAGCGCGGCCGGCAGCAGCGGCTACCGCATCCTGCATCGGCTGGGCGAGGGCGGGGGCGGGGTGGTCTATCTGGCGGAACGGGCGCTGGGCGAGGGGACGCCGGATGAATTGCGCCAGCGGGTGGCGATCAAGTTCCTGCACACGGGAGGCATTTCCGGCCGCGAACCGTTGCGGCGTTTCGCGGAAGAGCGTCGCATCCTCGCCACGCTGAACCACCCCAACATCGCGCACCTGATCGATGGTGGTACCACCAGCGACGGCCATTCGTTCCTGGCACTGGAATATGTGCAGGGCGAGCGCATCGACCGCTGGTGTGAACGCCAGGGGTTGCCATTGCGCGAGCGGGTGGTGCTGTTCCTCAAGGTGTGCGCGGCGGTGCATTACGCGCACCAGCATCTGGTGATCCATCGCGACCTCAAGCCGGGCAACATCCTGGTGACCGACGAGGGCGAGCCGAAGCTGCTGGACTTCGGCATCGCCCGGCTGCTTGACCATGTAGGCGGCGTGGCCGCCACGCAGACGCAGACGGACATGCGCAGCCTCACCCTGGCCTATGCCAGCCCCGAGCAGTTGCGTGGCCGGCCGCTGGGTACCGGCGCCGACGTGTGGTCGCTGGGCGTGGTGCTGTACCAGCTGGTTTGCGGCGCGCGCCCGTTCGGCGACGGTGACGAGGTTTCGCCGGTGAGCCTGTCGCAGGCCATCGATACCGGCAAGCTGCTGCCGCCGAGCAGGCGTCTGCGCAAGTCGGGCGCGACGTCGCTGCGGCGCGAGGTGCCGGCCGACATCGATGCCATCGTGATGAAGGCATTGCGTCGCGATCCGTGCGAGCGCTATGCCGGCGTGGATGCGCTGGCTGCCGACCTGCAGCGCTACCTGGCCGCGCGGCCGGTGCGTGCCCGGCACGGGGCGGCCTGGTATCGCACACGACTGTTCCTGCGCCGCCACGCGGTAGGGGCCAGCGCGGCAGTGCTGGTGCTGGCGCTGCTGGGGTCGTTCGCGATGCAGCGGATGCAGCAGCTGCATCGGCTGGAACTGGAGCGCGACAAGACCGCGGCGATCGCCGGCTTCCTGCAGAACCTGTTCGAGAACGCCGATCCCACCCATGCACACGGCAGCCAGGTCACGGTGCGCGACGTGCTCGACCGCGGCGCGGCGACGCTGATGTCCCGGCACAACGTCGCGGCGCCGGTGCGAGTCAGTCTGCTGCTGTCGATGGGGCGCGCCTACAACCAGCTGGGATTGGGCGGCCAGGCGATTCCGCTGCTGCAGGAGGCGCGCAGGCTGCAGGCTTCCTACGATGCCGGCGTGCTGGAGCGCGGCCGGGTGCTGGCGGCGCTGGGACGCGCCTATTCGACAGTGATCAATTTGTCCGCGGCGATTCCGCTCGATCGCGAGGCCATGACGCTGCTGGCGCAGGCGCACGGCGACCACGCCGACGAGATCCTGCGGGTGCGCATCAACCTGCTGTACAACGAATTGGGCGGCTCGGCCGGGACGGCCGAGTCGATCGCGCGCGGGGCGCGGCAGGTGCTCGCCGTGCTCGATGCGCGCTCCTCGCCGGACCGCGAGCTGCACCTGCAGGCCGAGGCCGTGCTGGCGATGGCGCAGGGCTCGCTGAGCGACGACGCCGGCGCGATCGCCAGCGCACGGAATGCGCTGGCCGAGGCGCAGCACCTGTACGTGAAGGATGATCCCACGCTGGTCTACTACCGCTTCGTGTTGGCGCTGGTATCGATGCGGCAGGACCCCGCTGGCTCGGTGCAGCTGTTCCGTCGCGCCATCGCCGACTACGACCGGCAGGTGGGTTCGGTCGGCCCCGGCATGTCCGGTCTGCTCACCTATTTCGGCGTGGCGCTGACCCGGCTCGGCAGCCTCCCGGACGCGCGCGACGCGCTGGAGCGCTCTGCGAAGCTGACGCGTTCCTTCGCGCACGAGTCGCCCGACTTCCAGCTGTACACGCTGACCGAGCTGGCGAAGGTGTACATGGAGATGGGCCGCGGCGCCGATGCCGTCGCCTTGCTGCAGCCGCAGCTGCCACAGCTGGACGCGCGGGCGCGTACCGGCCTGGCATGGGCGCGGGACAACCGCGCGAGCGCCCTGGTCGTGCTGGGCGAGGCGGCGCTGGCCCGCGGCGAGGCGGCATCAGCCATGCGCAGTTTCAGCGCGGCGCAGGTGCAGATGGGTGCACAGGGGCCGCAAGAGATGCCCGATGAGTGGGGCCGCATGCTGGCCGGACTGGGTGAGGTGGCGTTGCTGGATCGCCATCCCGGGCAGGCGGCGCAATGGCTGGTCCAGCTGACCGACTTCAATCGCGTGAGCAAGGCCGCACCCACCGACCCCCGTGCACTCGATGCGACGCTGCTCGATGCCAAGCTGCGCCAGGCGACCAGCGGCACGGCCCAGGTGGCTGCCGTGGCCGAGTCGACATCCGGGACGTCACTACGGGGTGGGAGGTGTCATCGCCAGGAGGTCATGCAGCCGCTGCCGGGCCGTTCGCTCGTGCCGGCCGATTCGGCAGTCGATTCGTCATCGGTGCCGTGTCACGATCCGGTGCTCGTGGTCGCCGAGAAGGCAAGTGGTGGAACAGGAGCGAAGCATTGAACGACACGGTTGAGGTGACCCGGTTGCTGCACGACGCCCAGGCTGGCGATCCGGAGGCCCTGAACGAGGCCCTGCGCCAGATGTACGACGCGCTGCACGGCATCGCCCGCGCCCAGCTCGGCAACGAGCAGATGGAGCGCACGCTGAGTGCCACGGCCCTGGTCAACGAGGCCTACCTGAAGGTCTTCGGCGGCACGCAGCCGCCGGACTGGGTGAATCGCCGCCACCTGCTGGGCGTGGCGGCGCGTGCGATGCGCGAGGTGCTGGTGGATTCGGCGCGGCGCCGCAATGCCGCCAAGCGGCCGCGCGAAACCGATCGCCTGCAGATCACCGAAATCTCCATGGAGTTGTCCGACGGGGTCGACTACAGCGCCCTGGTCGAGTGCCTGGACTTGCTGGCCACGCTGGATCGTCGCCAGGCGGACATCGTGGCGATGCGCTTCTTCATGGGCATGAGTGCGGAGCAGATCGCGATGGCGCTGGAGATCTCCACCAGCACCGTGCAGCGCGAATGGCGGCTGGCGCGGGCTTGGCTGCAGCGCGAGCTGGCCAGCTGATCCGGGAGCCTGAACAGGTTCCCGGATCAGGCGTTTCCGGTTGTGGAATGCGCGCGTCGCAGCAGGTGGGCCAGCGTGTCGATGTTGTCCGTCAGGCGGTCACTGATGCGGGCCAACGACTCGGCTTCGGCGAGGCCGCCGTCTTGCTGCAACGGGACGAGCAGCGACTGTTGCAGGGCGCGCAGGTCGGGCAGGGCGTCGGGTGTGCGCCGCTCGCGGAGGGCGTTGGCGATGGCCTGCACGGTATCCGCGCAAGTGGCGACGAAGCTGTTCACGGCAGCAGGCCGCGGCGCCGGTTCGTCGCCCAGCGCTTCCAGCGCCATCGCGGTGCGTGCCAGGCGATTGCCGTTGGCGAACAGCGCGCGCGCCAGTTCCAGCAGTGACTGCGGAGTTCCCGGTTCCGCCCGCATGCGTTCGAGCGAGGCAAGCGCATTGCTGCGCGCGGTGCGCGCCAGGCTGCGCGTCTCGCGTTGCGCCTCGCGCTGCTCCGGAGCGGCCAGCGCGCGCAGGTAGCCGGCATAGGCGTCCAGCATTTCGGCGAGCGCGTCGCGGGCACGGCCACGCTCCCAGGTCGGCCAGACCAGATAGGTCAGCATCGCCATGCCGCATCCCAGCGCAGTGTTGACCACGCGATCGGCCACCGCCACGCCGGAATTGACACCTTCGAACGCGAGCAGGATCACCACGGTGCCGGTGAGCGCGGCCACCGCGATGCCGTAGTGCGCGTTGGCCAGCCAGCGGAACGCCATGCACAGTAACGCCATCAGCGCGAGATGCGCCCATGGCGAATCCGGCGTGAGGTGCAGCAGCGCAGTAGTCAGCACTAGGCCCAGCACGGTGCCCACCACGCGCAGCAGGCCGAAGTTGAAGGTGGCGGCGAAGTCGGCTCGCAGCACGATAGCCGTGGTCATCGGCAGCCAGTAGCCATGCGGCAGCTTGAGCAGGCGGGATGCCAGCAGCGCCGTGCTCAGGCAGACCGCCGTGCGTATCGCGTGGCGAAAGGCCACCGAACGCGGCGTGAGATTGGCACGCAGCATGGCCCACGCCGAGCTGCTTTGCAGCGTGCGCGGCAGTTGCGTTTCCGCCGCCGCTGCGCGCAGCTCACCGCGGCTGCCTGCCCAGTTCGTGTTGCGCACCGCGGCGGCCAGCTGGCCATCCAGTGCGCGCAGATACGGAGCCAGGCCATCGGGCGCGGTGCGCGCATCGTTGCGCAAGGTTCGCAGTGCGCGCTCCGCTTGCTGCGGCGGTTCGGCGGTTTCCAGTGCGCGTGCGATGGCCTCCAGCACGCGCGCGGCATTTTCGCGGTAGCGCGCATGCGCGGCGGGATCGGCATGCAGCGCGGAAATCGCCGTCAGTTCCAGCCGGATGCGTTCGGCCAGTTCCAGCAGCACGGTGAACGCTTCCATCGCGCGGCCATGCGCGCGATAGCGGCCGAGCAGGGTGTGCTGCAACGAAGTCATGGCGTCGGTAAGCGCGGGGTTCGTGTTTTCGTCGTCGCCCGGTTGGCGCGCCAGCGTGGCGAGGCCCGTGTACACGCCGGCCAGCGCATGGCGCTCCGGGCGATAGCGTTGCAGCGGCCAGGCAGCTACCGCGAACAGGGTGAGCAGCAGGCCGCCGCAAGCAATCAGGCCGGAAGCGAGCAGGGCGTTGCTGGACGATATCGGCGTGGCGGCTGCGATCACCAGCAGGATCATGCTGGTCATGCCCACGCGTGCCGCGTCCGTACCGAACACCACCAGCATGCCGCCACAGAAACCGAACGCGGCGGTGACCAGCAGCATCGGCAGCAACTGGCCGCCGATGGTGAAGCCCAGCAGCGCTGCCAGCCCTGCCACCAGGGCTGCCAGCAGCAGCCGGCGCATGCGCTGGCGATAGGGTCCGGGCTGGTCGGAGAACATCGTGTCCAGCGCACCGGCGCCCACGCCCAGGCCGACTTCCGGATACCCCGTGGCCAGCCCCACTCCCAGCGGCAGGACCACCGCGAGGGTATTGCGCAGCACCACCCACAGCGGTACGTCGGGCCGCTTGATGAGCGTCAGGCTTTCGACGAGCTGGGCTCGCAGGGAATAACCGCTGGCGGGCATGGGCCGAACTGGATGAGTGGGGAGTGGCGAGTATGGCAAAAACCGCCCGCGTCTCTCCCGGATTGATCAGAGCATCCCTGCTCAGGCCCTGCCGGCGAACTCCCCGGTCAGGGTGTTGACCCACACCTTCTCGTCGTTGGTGATGTATTCGGGTACCTGGATTTCCACCCCGGTGTTGAGCTTGGCGGGCTTGGTGCGCTTGGTGGCGCTTGCACCCTTCAATTCGGGTGCGGTGTCCACCACGGTGAGCACCACGCTGGTGGGCACCTGCAGGCCCACCGGTGCGTCGTCGATCAGCTGCACGTAGAAACCCTCCACGTCCTCGACGATGTAGCCGGCGTTGTCGCCCACCAGCTCGGGGCCGAGCAGGTACTGGGTGTAGTCCTCCGCGTCCATGAACACGAAGGCCTCGCCGTCCTTGTAGGAGAAGTTCGCGGCGCGGCGCACCAGGTCCATCTCTTTCAGGTCGTCGTCGGCGCGCAGGCTGAGGTCGTACTTGCGACCGCCGGGGATGGAGTACAGGGTGAAACGGAAGGTGACGTTGCCGCCGCGCGCGGTGGGCGAGCTGCGCTCGATGTCGCGTACCTGGTACACGGTACCTTCGTGCTCGACCACGTTGCCTTTCTTGACGTCGGAAGCTTTCATGGGTTGGAACCGGGTGTTGGATGATGGAAGGTTCGTCATTCCGGCGAAGGCCGGAATCCAGTCGAATACTGGCGCGAAGCACGCGGGATCAGTTTCGAGTGCTGCGCACGACATATTTCACTGGATTCCGGCTTTCGCCGGAATGACGGCAAAGAGGTTTATTTCGGTTGCAGCCGCACAGCGCCGTCGAGACGGATCGTCTCGCCGTTGATGTAGCGGTTGCCGAGGATGAAGGCCACGGTCTGGGCGAACTCTTCCGGCTTGCCGAGCCGCGATGGGAAGGGGATCGAGGCGGAGAGCGATTGCTGCACGGCCTCGGGCATGCCGTCCACCATCGGGGTCCAGAAGATGCCCGGGGCGATGGTCGCCACGCGGATGCCGAAGCGCGAGAGTTCGCGCGCCATCGGCAGGGTCATGCCGACCACGCCGCCCTTGGAGGCGGAGTACGCGGCCTGGCCGATCTGGCCTTCGTAGGCGGCGACGGATGCGGTGTTGACGATCACGCCGCGTTCACCGTCCTCGCCCGCCTCGTTGGACTGCATCAGCGCAGCGCCGGCTTTGGCCACATTGAAGCTGCCGACCAGGTTCACCATCACCGTGGTGGCGAAAGTAGAGAGCGCCATCGGGCCTTCCTTGCCCAGCACGCGGCCGGCGCCGAGGATGCCGGCGCAGTTCATCACCACGTTCAGGCCACCCATGGCCTCACGCGCGGCGGCCACGTTGGCGGTCACGCCGTCCTCGCTGGTGACGTCCGTCTTGTGGAAGCGCGCGGCGGCGCCCAGCGCCTGTGCGGCGGCCTGCCCCTTTTCCTCGTTGACGTCGAACAGCGTCACCTGGCCGCCATGGGCGACGAGGTACTGTGCCACCGCGTGGCCGAGACCGGAGGCGCCGCCGGTGACGATCGCCTTGACTTGATCGAGCTGCATGGGTATTTCCTCGAGAGGGCAGTCGGCAATGTTAACGCAGGGCCTGCCGGACGTGATGGTGAGGTGACGACGCGAATCGGCGTCCGGAATTCATGCCTGGTTGGGGAAGCCGGACGGATCGTGTGAGCGTCGCTGCCAGGGCCATGTCCTCTGGCCGGCTGCCGGGCGCGGCACGCGGTGCACGCAATGCGCCGTTCGATTCATCATCCAGGAGGTTTCCATGAAGAAGACATTGGGCATATTCGCACTCAGCAGTGTCCTGCTGGCCTCGGCCGGCATAGCCTTTGCTCAGCCGTATGTGCCGGCCCCGTACCAGGGGTATGGCCATCAGCAGGCGAACAGGTATCACGGCATGGCCGACCAGGGGCGTCATGAAGGCTGGTACAAGAAGGGCGGCCACCTGCCGGCCAACTATCGCGGCGGCCACTATGTGGTGAGCAACTGGCGCCAGGCGCACCTGCGCCAGCCGCCACGCGGCTACCACTGGGTGCGCAGCGACAACGGCGACTTCCTGCTGGTGGCGGTCACCACCGGCGTGATCGCCAGCATCATCGCGGCCAGCCACTGAGTTGGCGTTTGTGCCCGCCGGTCTTCCGCGCCACTGCGCCGGAAGACCGGCGAGGCGTTCAGGCCGGATCGACAGCCTGCGCGAGCATGGCCGTCCATGCGGGTAGCACGACCAAGGCGGCGAAGGGGATGGGCGCGGACGGTGGCGTCGCGCCGGGCTGCAGTTCCTTCTGCCATACGCCCACGTCCCACCATTGCCCCAGCTTCCATCCTGCCCGGCGCCACACGCCGGCCGGGACGAAGCCCATGGCTTCGTGCATCGCCACGCTGGCCGTGCCGGGCAAGGTGATCACGCCCACGGCCTGGGTAAGGCCTTGCAGGCGCATCGCGTCGAGCAGGATGGCGTAGAGCCGGCGCGCAATCCCGCGGCGCCGTGCGTCGGGATGCACGTAGATCGAGGTCTCGGCGATCCAGTCGTAGGCGGCGCGCTCGCGGAAGCGGCCGGCGTAGGCGTAGGCCAGCACCTCGCCACTTTCCTCCCACACCAGCCACGGGTAGTGCGGCAGGCGTGCCAGCAGGCGCTCGCGCATCGCTGCCACGCCGGGAAGGATGTTCTCGAAGGTGGCAACGCCGTCGCTGACGTGCGGCGCGTAGATCGCGTGGATCGCCTCGGCGTCACGCGGCTGGGCGATGCGGATCATCGGATGTCGGCCTTCACTTCTGGTATTTCCAGTTGCGCCGCTTGCCCTCGGCCAGCCATTCCAGCGTGGTGGCGATGCGCTTCTGGCGGGTGGCGTCGGTCTTGGCTTCGCCAATCCAGTCGGTGTACTCGCGCCGTGCGCCGGGCGGGAAGCCTGCCCAGGTCCTGCGCGCGGCAGCGTGCTGCCGTTTCGCGAGCAGCGCGGCGAGATCCTCGGGCGGCACCGGCGGCGGCTTGCTGCCTGCTCTGGGGCGCAGGTGCTTCACGCCGGCCTCGTTCAGGGCCATCGCCTTGCGGAGCAGGGCGGCCAGTTCCTGCTTCGGGGGCAGGTCCTTCAGCGCGGCGAGCTTGCCGAACTGGCCCATGCCGTCTCCATCGTTGCCGCCGGTGACTTCCTTCGACAGCCAGAAACCGAAGCTGCAGTGCTGCTTGAACGCGGCCATGTGGCACATCGGTGCGTCCTTGTAGCTGAAGAACGGCATGCCCCACTTGATGCCTTCCTCTACGCCAGGGCAGGTGACATGCACGATGGCACGCAGCTGTTCGAGGATCGGCTGGGCGAATTCGGCGGACCGGGCGATGTAGGCGTCGACGCGCGGGTCATGCTTGCTCATGGCATCGCCTCACAGTTCACGGATGAACCAGCGGTCGCAGCCGTGGTGGCCGGTGCCGCCCATCGGGGCGCAGATCGGCGCGAAGCCGTTGCGCCGGTACAGCGCCTGCGCTGCATCCATACCGGTGAGTGTTTCCAGATAGCAGCGACGGAAGCCGTGTGCGCGTGCTGCATCGAGGCAGCGCTGCATCATTGCCGTACCGGCGCCGATGCCACGTGCTTGCGGCAGGAAGTACATCTTGCGCAACTCGCACACGTCCGGTTCGCTGTCCGCCAGCGGCGCCACGCCGCCGCCGCCGACCACCACGCCATCGCGTTCGACCACGAAGTAGCTGCAGCGCGGCTGCGCGTAGGCCGCGCACATCGCATCCACCTCGGCATCGTGGATCGCGAAGCCGGGGCCGTCGGCGCCGAACTCGGGCATCACCGCGCGGATGATCGCGGCGACCGCCGCGTCGTCGCGCGGTTCGATGGGACGGATCAGGAAGGCATCGGTCATGGCGTACCTGCGGGCGTGCGGTACACCACGCCGTCTTTCATCACGAACACCGGGTGTGCGAGATCGCCGATGTGCGTGCTCGGATCGCCCGTGAAAGCGACGAGGTCGGCGCGCAGGCCGGACGCGACGCGGCCGAATACGGCCTGCTGGCGCAGGATGCGCGCGGCCACGTCGGTGGCGGCATGCAGCGCCTGCACGGGTGTCATGCCGTCGGCCACCATTGCAGCCGGCTCGCGCCAGTTCTCGCCGTGCGCGTACACGCCCACGTCGCTGCCGTTGCCGATGGTCACGCCCACCTTGAGCGCGGTGCGGAAGGCACGCGCGGATTCCTGCATGGCCGGCGTGGGCGCCGACTGCCCGGGCACATAGTGCTGGAAGTATTCCGATACGGCTTCCACCGCGGTGAGCGTGGGCTCGTAGGCCACGCCCTTCTGTTTCATCAGGCGGAAGGTGGCTTCGCTGGCGCCGTAGCCATGCTCGACGGTATCCACGCCGCCCTCCACCGCGTTGCGCACGCCGTCCGCGCTGGCCGCATGCGCGGCGACCGGGCGGCCGATCTGGTGGGCCGCCGCCACGATGGCCTTGATCTCGGCCGGGGACAGGGTGGGCATGGTCTCGCCGTGGTCGCCCACACGGTAGTCGGCGTACAGCTTGATCCAGTCCGCCCCGCGCGCCGCCTGCTCGCGCACGGCCGCCACGGCGGCATCCACACCAGTCACCGGCTGCGCGCCCTGCGGCAGGTCCAGGTCAGGCCGGAAGCCGCGCGGTCCCGGCCCGTAGCTGGCGGTGGCGACGATGGCGCGGGTGGCGACGAACATGCGCGGTCCGGGAATCAGTCCTTCCTCGATGGCGCGCTTGATCGACACGTCGGCGAAGCCGGCGCCTTCGGTACCCAGGTCGCGCAGTGCGGTGAAGCCGGCCAGCAGCGTGGCCTTGGCGTGCGCGGTGGCTTCCAGCGTGCGGTAGGCCAGCGGCTCGGTGAGCACCTGGTCGTTCCAGGATGTCTCGTTGTACGGATGCAGGAACAGGTGCGAATGCAGGTCGACCAGGCCGGGTGTGAGGGTGGCACCCGGCAATTCGACGCGCTGTGCATCGGCGGGTGCCTGGATGCTGGCGCGCGGGCCGACCGCGGCGATCACACCGTCGTGCACCAGCACGGCCCAGCCGGCGTGCGCGGCGTCGCCATCGGCGGTCCATACCCTGTCGGGTAGCAGCAGCCAGTCGCCCTTGGGTGTGGTCGCAGCAGCGGCCACGGAGCACAGTAGGAGCAGCAGGAGGGCTGCCGTCCACCGGATCATCGGGCTTGTGCGCATCGTTCGTCCCCTGGCCAATCAAGACGCCGATGATAGCGAGCGCGCCAGAGATTGCGGGAAGGTCAGCCGGCGGCCGTGCGCGCCCGGGTGACGCGGCTGGCGGTGTCCTTGTGCAATTGCGCGGACAGCCAAGCGCCGGTGGCGACCAGAAGGTCTAGGTCGACACCGGTCTGCATGCCCATGCCATGCAGCATGTAGGCCACGTCCTCGCTGGCCACGTTGCCGGTGGCGCCCTTGGCGTACGGGCAGCCGCCGGTGCCGGAGACCGCGCTGTCCACCACGCGCACGCCTTCCTCGAGGCAGGCGAGGATGTTCGCCAGTGCCTGGCCGTAGGTGTCGTGGAAATGCACGGCCAGCGCGGCCATCGGCACCTCCTGTGCCACCGCGTGCAGCATCGCGCGCGCCTTGCCCGGCGTCCCCACGCCGATGGTGTCGCCCAGCGAGATCTCGTGGCAGCCCAGTTCGTGCAGACGCCGGGCAACGCGCACCACGTCGCGCACCGGCACCTCGCCCTGGTAGGGGCAGCCGAGCACGGTGGAGACGTAGCCGCGCACCGCCACGCCGTCGGCCTTCGCCTGCTCCAGCACCGGCACGAAGCGTTCGATGGATTCGTCGATGGAGGCGTTGATGTTCTTGCGGTTGAATGCCTCGCTGGCGGCGGTGAACACGGCGACCGCGCTGGCGCCCACTTCGCGGGCACGTTCGTAACCCTGCAGGTTCGGCACCAGCACCGGATAGCTCACGCCCGGCACCTTGCGGATGCCGGTGAACACCGCGGCCGCGTCGGCGAGCTGCGGCACCCATTTCGGGCTGACGAAGCTGGTGGCCTCGATGGTCTCGAGGCCGGTGGAGGAGAGCCGGTCGATCAGCGCGATCTTCACCTCGGCCGGCAGCAGGGTCTTCTCGTTCTGCAGACCATCGCGGGCGCCGACTTCGACGATGCGCACGTGCTTGTCAGTGTTCATGGTTCGGCTCAATCCGCGAAAGTCACGGCCACGCGCTTGTTGTGGCTGCCCTTGTTCTCGATCTTGCTCACGCGCAGCGCGCCGATCTCGCCGGTGCGTGCCACGTGGGTGCCCCCGCAAGGCTGCAGGTCGACACCCGCTATCTCCACCAGCCGGATCTGCGGCAGGTGCAGCGGCGGGGTGACCGACATGGTGCGGATCAGTTCCGGCTGCGCGGCCAGTTCGGCGCCGCTGATGTGGCTGATGTGCAGTGGCGCGTCGGCGGCCACCAGGCGCTGCAGGCCTGCGGTGAGTTCGTCGGCATCGAGCGTGATCTCCAGGCCGCTGAGGTCGAAGTCCAGCCGGCCGCCATGGTCGGTGAGGTTGCCGCCGGTGACGCCGGCCTTGATCAGCGAGCCGAGCAGGTGCAGGCCGGTATGCATGCGCATGTGTCGATGGCGGCGTGCCCAGTCCAGCATCAGGGTGACGGTCGTGCCCGGAGCCAGCATCGGCGCGTCGGCGGGAAGCTGGTGCAGGATCTCGCGCGTCTCGCGGTCGCGGCGGGTGTCGAGGACGGGCCAGGCGCGGCCATCGGCCAGGCGCAGCGTGCCGGTGTCGCCCGGCTGGCCGCCGCCGACCGGGTAGCAGACGGTGTCGGCCAGCACCAGGCCGGCTTCGTCGTGGCGCAATACCTGCGTCTCGCACTCGCGCAGGTAGGGATCGCTGTAGAACAGTTCGGCCACGACAACCTCCTCGCTGGATCAGCTGGCGAAGCGCACCAGGATGGCGTCGGCCTCGACGAAGTCGCCTTGCGCGGCCGACACGCTCTCGATGGTGCCGGCGCGCGGGGCCTTCAAGGCCAGTTCCATCTTCATGGCTTCCATCACCAGCAGTTCCTGGCCTTCCTCGACGCTGTCGCCGGACCTGGCCTTCACCAGCACGATGCGACCTGGCATGGGCGCGATGATTTGGTTGCCGCCGGCGGCATCCTTCGATGCCCAGGCGTAGGCGGCGGCGCGGTCGAGGCGCCAGCGGCGGCCGGTGGCGTCGTGCAGCAGCACGCGATGCGCGTTGGTGCGCAGGTCGAAGCGTTCGGCTTCGTCGTCGAAGCGGGCACTGAGCGCAGCGTCACCCAGGCGTGCGCCGTGCACTTCGCAAACGCTGTCGCCGTGGTGCAGCCGGTAGTCGCCGGCATGGCCGTGGGCTTCGATCTCGAAACGGGCCTCCCCGCGCGTGAACGCGACGACGCGTTTGCCGGCATGTCCCACGCGCCAGGCATCGGCGCGAGCCCAGGGCGAGTGCGGATCGGCGGGATTTGCCGTCACGTGCGTCTCGTCGTGCAGCAGCGCCGCGGTGGCGGCGGCGAACAGCGTGCGTGCGTCAGGTTCGCTGTGCCCGGTGACGAATTCGTCGAGATGGCGGTCCAGGTAGCCGGTGTCGATGCGCGCCTCGACGACGGTCGGATGCCGCGCCAACCGTTCGAGGAAGGCGATGTTGGACTTCGGACCCTCGATCTCGCATTCGGCCAGTGCCTCGCGCAGGCGCTCGAGGGCTTGCGGGCGATCCTCGTCCCACACGATCAGCTTGGCGATCATCGGGTCGTAGAAAATCGTCACTGTGTCGCCCTGCACCACGCCGCCGTCGAGGCGTACGTGGCGCGAAGTCGCTGGCAGGCGCAGCGTCTGCAGCTTGCCGGAGCCGGGCAGGAAGTTCTGTTCGGGATCCTCCGCGTACAGGCGCACCTCGATGGCGTGGCCGTGCGAGGTCACCTGTTCCTGCGCAAGCGGCAGCGCTTTGCCGTCGGCGACGTGCAACTGCCATTCCACCAGATCCACGCCATGGGTGAGTTCGGTGACGGGGTGCTCCACCTGCAGGCGGGTGTTCATTTCCATGAAGTGGAAATCGCCCGCGGGGCCCACGATGAACTCCACCGTGCCTGCGCCCACGTAATTCACCGCGCGCGCGGCGGCCACCGCGGCGGCGCCCATCGCTGCTCGCGTTTCGTTCGTGAGGAAGGGCGAGGGCGTTTCTTCCAGCACCTTCTGGTAGCGGCGCTGCGCCGAGCATTCGCGCTCACCGAGGTGGATCACGTGGCCGTGGCGGTCGCCGAACACCTGGAATTCGATGTGGCGTGGCTGCTCGATATAGCGTTCCAGCAGCATCGAGGCATCGCCGAACGCGGCCTGCGCCACGCGTTGCGCGGTAGCCAGCGCCTCGGGGAACTCCGCGTCGCTGCGCACGATCTGCATGCCCTTGCCGCCGCCGCCCGCCGAGGGCTTGATGATCAGCGGGTAGCCGATCTTGTGCGCCTGTTCGGCAAGGAAGGCATTGTCCTGGTTGTCGCCGTCGTAGCCGGGCACCAGCGGCACGTCGTGTCTGGCCATCAGCTGCTTGGCGGCGGCCTTGGAGCCCATCGCCTCGATGCTTTCGGGATCGGGGCCGATGAACACGATGCCGGCTTCCTGGCAGGCGCGCGAGAAGGCGGTGTTTTCGGAGAGGAAACCGTAGCCGGGATGGATCGCCTGCGCGCCGCTCTTTTTCGCGGCATCGAGGATGGCGTCGATGCGCAGATAGGAATCGGCCGGGCGCGGTCCGCCGATCGGCCAGGCCTCGTCGGCGAGGCGCACGTGCCGGGCGTCGCGGTCCGCTTCCGAGTACACCGCGATGCTGCGGATGCCGAGCCGGCGGCAGGTGCGGATCACGCGGCAGGCGATCTCGCCGCGGTTGGCGATCAGTACGCGTTCGAACATGCGGGATCCTTGCGATCGGCCGGGGTTTGCCAAGCCCATAAAACTAGCAGATCACGCGTCGCGAACTGAGGCGCGGCGCAGCATGGCAGTCGCCTGCCGGGGCGCGACGAGTCGCGCAGGGAGCGTGATCAGCGTGCGGCGATCCATGCCGGTGCGCGCTTGTCGAGGAAGGCGGAGAGCCCTTCCTGACCCTCCGGCGACACGCGCAGGCGGGCGATCAGCGCGGCGTTGTCGTGGTCGATGCGCGCGGCGGCGGTTTCATCGAGGCCGCCCATGCGGAAGGCCAGCTGCTTGGCCTCGCGCTGCGCCTCGGGCCCGGCCTTGGCGAGCAGCCTGAGCGCAAAGTCGACGGCGTCATCCAGTGCCTCGGGTGCGACCACCTGGTGCAGCAGGCCGATGCGCTGCGCCTCGGCAGCGTCGAACACCTCGCCGGTGAGGAACAGCCTGCGCGCCTGGCGCAGGCCGATCGCGGCGACCACATAGGGCGAGATCACCGCGGGCACCAGGCCCAGCTTCACTTCGGTGAGGCCGAACTTCGTGCCGTCCGCACCGATCGCGATGTCGCAGCAGGCGACCAGGCCCACGCCGCCACCATAGGCCGCGCCATTGACGCGGGCGAGGGTGGGTTTGGGGCAGAACTGCAGGCTGCGCATCAGCCGCGCCAGGCGCAGCGAGTCGTCGCGGTTCTCCTGCTCGCCGGCCTTGGCCATGCCGCGCATCCAGTTCAGGTCCGCACCGGCGGAGAAGCTGGCGCCGCTGCCGGTAAGCACGACGGCGCGCACGGCCGGATCGCGGCCGGCCGCCTCGACGGCGGCGGCGAGTTCGGCGACCAGCGCGTCGTCGAAGGCGTTGTGCACCTCGGGGCGATGCATGGCGAGCGTGCGCACGCCGGCATGGTCGGTGGTCAGTACGGCAGAGGTCATCGACGTATCCCGCAGGGTAAAGGCCATCATCTTAAATCGTCGCGCAACGCTCCCCGGGTGGCGCTGCAGCAAACGCGAAATGTGGTTACAATGCGAACCATTCTTATTTGTAGCCGGATCTGCCGTGCGCCTGTCCGATTTGCCGAAGGGTATTTCCGCCGTGGTGGATCGCGTGGACGATGCCCACGCGGACGACCCGATCGCGCAACGCCTGCGCGACCTCGGTTTCGTCGACGGCGAGGCGGTGCGGGTGGCGGCGGTGGCGCCGATGGGCGGCGATCCGCTGCTGATCCAGATCGGCTTCACCCGCTTTGCCCTGCGCCGCGCCGAGGCGGACCGGGTCAGCGTGCGCTCCGCGGTGGCGGCATGAGCGCCGACGCGCTGCGCATCGCCCTGGTCGGCAATCCGAACTGCGGCAAGACCGCGCTGTTCAACCTGCTTACCGGCGGTCGGCAGAAGGTGGCGAACTACGCCGGCGTCACCATCGAGCGCAAGGAGGGGCGTTTCCTGGCGCCGTCCGGGCGCATGCTGCAGATCCTCGACCTGCCCGGTGCCTACAGCTTCGACACGGTCAGCCCCGACGAGCAGATCACCCGCGACGTGCTGGAGGGCAACTACCCCGGCGAGGCGCCGCCCGACCTGATCGTCTGCGTGGCCGACGCCACCAACCTGCGCCTGCACCTGCGCTTCCTGCTGGAGGTACGGCGGCTGGGCCGCCCCGTGGTGCTGGCGCTGAACATGATGGATGCGGCACGCCGGCGCGGCATCGTGATCGACGTGCCGGAGCTGTCGCGCCGGTTGGGCCTGCCGGTGGTGGAAACCGTCGCGGTGCGGCGCGGCGGCGCGCAGGCGCTGGTCGAGCGCGTGGACGGCGAGCTGCCGCTGCCCATCCCGGCGCAGGCCGACGACCCGGCCAGTCGCGCGAACCTGCATGCCGAGGTACGCGAACTGCTTGCCGCCACCGTGAGCATGCCGCGCCAGACCGCGGAACTGGACGACGCACTGGACCGCTGGGCGCTGCATCCGGTGTTCGGCCTCGCCATCCTCGCGGTGGTGATGTTCCTGGTGTTCCAGGCGGTCTATGCCGCCGGCAAGCCGATGAGCGACCTGATCGGCGACGGTTTCGGCTGGCTGGGCGGGCATCTGGCGACATGGTTGCCGGCGGGTCCGCTGCAGGGCCTGGTGACCGACGGCCTCTGCGGCGGCCTGGGCACGGTGCTGGGCTTCCTGCCCGAAATCCTGGTGCTGTTCTTCTTCATCCTCACGCTGGAGGAGTCGGGTTACCTGCCGCGCGCGGCCTTCCTGCTCGACCGCATGATGGTGGCTGTGGGCTTGACCGGACGCTCGTTCATCCCGTTGCTCTCCAGCTTCGCCTGCGCGATTCCCGGCATCATGGGCACGCGCTCGATCACCGATCCGCGCGACCGCCTCGCCACGATCCTGGTGGCGCCGCTGATGACCTGCTCGGCGCGGCTGCCGGTGTATGCACTGCTGATCGCCGCCTTCATCCCCTCGCGAACCGTGCTCGGCATGTTCAACCTGCAGGGCCTGGTGCTGTTCGCGCTGTATGCGGCCGGCATCGCCGGTGCGATGCTGGTGGGTTGGGTGATGAAGCGCATCCGCCGCGACCGCAGCGAGCATGCGCTGCTGATGGAGCTGCCTTCGTATCGCCTGCCCAAGGTGCGCGACGTGGCAATCGGCCTGTACGAGCGCAGCATGATCTTCCTGAAGCGGCTGACCGGCGTGATCCTGGCCCTGACCGTGCTGATGTGGGCCTTGTCCAGCTTTCCCGCACCGCCGGCGGGCGCCAGCGGGCCGGCGATCGACTACAGCTTCGCCGGTCATCTCGGCCGCGTCTTCGCGCACATCTTCGCGCCGATCGGCTTCAACTGGCAGATGAGCCTGGCGCTGATCCCGGCCTTCGCCGCGCGCGAGACCGCGGTGGCCGCACTGGCCACGGTGTATGCGGTAGGCGGCGAAACCGCCGCCGGCCTCGGTCCGGCGCTGGCTTCACATATCTCGCTGGCCAGCGCGCTGTCGCTGCTGGTGTGGTTCGCCTACGCGCCGCAGTGCATGTCCACGCTGGCGATCATCAAGCGCGAGACCGCTTCGTGGCGCAACGTGGCGATCTCGTTCGGCTACATGTTCGTGATGGCCTATGTGGCCTCGTTCCTTACCTACCAGATCGCGAGCGCATTGGCATGAGCACCGGCCTGCTGATCCAGTACATCGTGCTCGGCCTGGTCGTGGCGGCCAGCGTGCTGGTGGTATTCCGCAAGCTGGCGCCGCAGCTCACCAACCGTTGGCTGGCAGCAGCTTCGATCCGCCTCGCGCGTCGACGCGATTCGCACCTCGCCCAGGTGCTCAGCCGCCGCCTGCAGCCGAAGCAGGCTACCGGCAACTGTGCCGACGGCTGCGCCACCTGCGGTGCCTGCGGTTCGAAGAAGCCGGCCGCCGCCGCGCCCGCTCCCGCCGCCTCGCGTGGCCCGGGCGCCTCCGGTCACGCGCGCATGGCGGTGGAGCCGATGCCGCTGCATTTCCGGCCGCGTTCGCGCTAGCCGTACCCCGTCCTACATCCGGAACACGCCATAGCGCTGCGGCTCGATCGGCGCATTCATCGACGCGGAGATTGCCAGTCCCAGCACGCGACGCGTGTCGGCCGGATCGATGATGCCGTCGTCCCACAGGCGGGCACTGGCATAGTAGGGATGGCCCTGGCGCTCGTACTGCTCGCGGATCGGTGCCTTGAAGGTTTCTTCTTCTTCGGTGCTCCACGACTTGCCGCTGGCTTCGATGCCGTCGCGCTTCACCGTGGCGAGCACCGATGCGGCCTGTTCGCCGCCCATCACGCTGATGCGCGCGTTCGGCCACATCCACAGGAACCTTGCGCCGTAGGCGCGGCCGCACATCGCGTAGTTGCCGGCGCCGAAGCTGCCGCCGATCACCACGGTGAACTTGGGCACGTGCGAGCAGGCTACCGCGGTGACCATCTTGGCGCCGTCCTTGGCGATGCCGGCCTGTTCGTACTTCTTGCCTACCATGAAGCCGGTGATGTTCTGCAGGAACACCAGCGGCACGTTGCGCTGGTTGCACAGCTCGATGAAGTGCGCGCCCTTGAGCGCGCTCTCGGCGAACAGGATGCCGTTGTTGGCGACGATGCCCACGGGGTAGCCGTGGATATGCGCGAAGCCCGTGACCAGGGTCTTGCCGTAGCGCGCCTTGAACTCGTGGAACTCCGAGCCGTCGACGATGCGCGCGATCACTTCGCGGATGTCGAACGGGCGGCGGGTGTCCTCGGGGATCACTCCATACAGTTCCTCGGCCGGATACTTCGGCTCCAGCGGTTCGCGCAGCGCCAGCGGCATGTCCTTCCTGCGGTTGAGGCTGGCCACGATGTCGCGCGCGATGCTCAATGCATGCGCGTCGTTCTCGGCGTAGTGGTCGGCCACGCCCGAAATGGAGGTATGGACATCCGCGCCGCCCAGCGTCTCGGCGTCGACCACTTCGCCGGTGGCGGCCTTCACCAGCGGCGGGCCGCCGAGGAAGATCGTGCCTTGTTCGCGCACGATGATGGTCTCGTCGCTCATCGCCGGCACGTAGGCGCCGCCGGCAGTGCAACTGCCCATCACCACGGCGATCTGCGGAATGCCCAGGCCGGACATGCGTGCCTGGTTGTAGAAGATGCGGCCGAAGTGTTCCTTGTCCGGGAATACCTCGTCCTGCAGTGGCAGGAAGGCGCCGCCGGAATCGACCAGGTAGACGCAGGGCAGGCGGTTTTCCAGTGCCACTTCCTGCGCGCGCAGGTGTTTCTTCACCGTCATCGGGAAATAGGTGCCGCCCTTTACCGTGGCGTCGTTGGCGACCACCACCACCTCGGTGCCGCGTACCCGGCCGATGCCGGTGATGATGCCGGCAGCCGGCGCCGCATCGTCGTACATGCCGTGCGCGGCCAGCGGCGACAGCTCCAGGAACGGCGAGCCGGGGTCGAGCAGGGCGCGGATGCGCTCACGCGGCAGCAGCTTGCCACGGGCGACGTGCTTCTCGCGGGCCTTGGCGCCACCACCTTCGGCGCTATGTGCCAGTTCGCGCTGCAGATCTTCGGTCACGGCACGCAGCCGCACGCTGCTGGCCTGGAACTCGGGGGAACGCGGATCGATCTGCGAGACGATGACACTCATGTGCGGCTGCCGTCGAGATGAAACCGTGGATGATACCGGTTGCGTCGCGATGGCGAAAAACACACACAAAAAAACGGCCGCTACTCGCGGCCGTTTTCGAACCACTAAGGCGTGGATCAGTGACCCTTCATCGCGCCCTTCGCGGTGCTGGCAGCAGCCGGAGCGGCGGCGGTGGAAGCCGGGGCGGCGGCGGGAGCAGCAGGAGCAGCAGCGGTGGAAGCCGGAGCAGCCGCAGGAGCGGCGGTGGTGGCGGCCGGAGCAGCGGCAGCCTTCTGGGCCTGGTCAGCGGACTGCTGCGCCTGGTCAGCAGACTGCTGGGCGTTCTGCGCGGAATCCTGCGCGCCGTTGCTGCAAGCCGCCAGCAGCGCGACGAGCGCGGAGGCGAGTAGGGTACGCGTAAACTTCATGGTGGATCTCCTTTGCCGTGGAATGCCGTTTGGCCGTGTATTAATACCGCTTTCCAGTGTCGTGCGCCATATCTTTCGGTGTACCGCTTCAGGCTCTGTTGAAAGCCGGTTCAACGCATTTTCAGCGGGTCAGTATCAAGACGCGGCCGTTATGGCCACGTGATTCAATCCAGGCACTCCACCGCGATCGCCGTGGCTTCGCCGCCGCCGATGCACAGGCTGGCGATGCCGCGCTTGAGGCCGCGGGTCTTAAGGGCATTGAGCAGGGTCACCACCAGGCGGGCACCGCTGGCCCCGATCGGGTGGCCCAGGGCGCAGGCGCCGCCGTTGACGTTGAGCTTGGCGTGCGGAATCCCGAGTTCCTTGATGGGTGCCATGGCCACCACCGCAAACGCCTCGTTGACCTCGAACAGGTCGACGTCGCTGACTTTCCAGCCGGCTTTCTCCAGCACTTTCTGGATCGCACCCACCGGGGCGGTGGTGAACCATTCCGGCTCCTGCGAGTGGGTGGCGTGCGCCACGATGCGGGCCAGTGGCTTGAGGCCGCGCGCCTTGGCATCGTCGGCCGACAGCAGCACCACGGCCGCGGCACCGTCGGAGATGCTGGACGAGCTGGCGGCGGTGATGGTGCCGTTCTCCTTGCGGAAGGCAGGCTTCAGCGTGGGGATCTTGCCGATGTCGGAACGGCCGGGCTGCTCGTCGGTGTCCACCACCACGTCGCCCTTGCGGCCGGCCACGGTGACCGGAACGATCTCGCCGGCGAAGGCACCGGACTGTTGCGCCGCCAGGGCGCGCTTCACCGATTCCGTCGCGAACGCGTCCTGGTCCTCGCGGCTGAAGTGGTACTTGTCGGCGCACAGCTCGCCGAACACGCCCATGGCCTTGCCGTCATAGGGGTTGGTGAGGCCGTCCCAGGCCATGTGGTCGACCAGCTTGCCGTCGCCGTAGCGGATGCCGGTGCGGGCCTGCACCATGTGCGGCGCGTTGGTCATCGACTCCATGCCGCCGGCCACCACGACCGCCGCCGAGCCGGCCTTGATCAGGTCATGGCCGAGCATGATCGCCTTCATGCCCGAGCCGCACACCTTGTTGATGGTAGTGCAGCCGGCGGCCGGCGGCAGGCCGGCTTCCAGCGAAGCCTGGCGGGCCGGTGCCTGGCCGAGGTTGGCCGGCAGCACGCAGCCCATGATCACCTCGCCGACGTCGGCGGCGCCCACGCCGGATTGCTCCAGCGCGGCGCGGATCGCCGTGGCACCCAGCTTCGGCGTGGGTACGCCGGTGAACTGGCCGAGGAAGGAGCCGATGGCAGTGCGCTTGGCACCGGCGATGACAACGCTGACGTCCGACATGGGGATCTCCGCAGAACACGAATGGCGCGTGGCGCCGGGGAAGCAACCCGTGGATTATCGCAGCCGATGGCGCAGTGCGGCAAACCGGCTGGATGGGCGCGCAGGGCCTTGCAATCGCCTCTGGCGCGGTCGGCGCTGTGCCACACTGCGCTTCCACCGGAACCGCGTCGGCGGGCGTTGCCAGGGCGACGGTATCTCGAGGTGGCAGGCGTATCCAGGGAGCAGGGGAGAGGTCATGAAACCGCATGGGGAATCGGCCGCGCGCGGCCTGCGTTGTTGCCGGCTGGCGGGTGCCGTCGGCCTGGCCCTGAGTCTGACTGCCTGCGGGGGCGGCGGAGGCGGCAACGTCAAGCCGACGCCCACGGCACCGGCGTCGTCCTCGACCGCACCGCCGACACCGCCATCGGATGCTCAACTGTCGATCACCAATACCTACCTCGCCCACGACCAGGGTTACACCGGCGCGGGCGTGACCATCGGGGTGGTGGACAGCGGCATCATGTCGAGCAACCCGACCGTGGCCGGGCGGGTGCAGAAGGAGCTGATCTACGTCGACCCGACCCAGAACAACACCAGCATCCAGGACGTGGTCGGCCACGGCACCTGGGTTTCGGAGATTGCCGCCGGCACGCCGTTCGGAAAATTTGCCGGTGGCATCGCGCCGGGTGCCGACCTGGTCTCGGCGCGGATCATTTCGGACAACGCCCCGGATGACAACGGCTCCACGGCGCCCTCGCAGGTCACCACCACCGATGCGCAGTTCTTCGGCCAGGTCAATACGGACCTGATCAACGCCGGTGTCAAGGTGATGAACAATTCCTGGGGCGGCATCACCTGGGATACCACCAACACCACCATCAACCAGGCCTTCGACCAGGCCTACAGCCCGTTCGTGAACCAGCAGGGCGGCCTGGTGGTATTCGCTGCCGGCAACGATTCCGGGGCCAACCCCAGCACCATCGCGACCCTGCCCAATGTGGCGCCCGACCTCGCCAAGGGCTGGCTGGTGGCGGTGGCGGTCAACAGCAACAACCCCACCCAGCTGGAAGGCTATTCGAACAAGTGCGGTGCGGCGATGAACTATTGCCTGGCCGCGCCGGGCGACGTGATCGTGCTGGACAAGAACACCACCGCCAGCACCACCAACCCTTCCTATTACATCGTCGAGGGCACCTCGTTCGCTGCGCCGCAGGTATCCGGCGCGGCGGCGCTGGTATGGCAGGCCTATCCGTACTTCAGCAACGACCTGGTGCGGCAGACCCTGCTTGGCACTGCCGACCCGCTCGGCGGCTCGCAACCCAACCCCACCTATGGCTACGGCGAGCTGGACGTGGGCCGCGCGGTGAACGGACCGATGCAGTTCAACTGGGGCGACGTCACCGTCAGTTTCAGCGGCAGCTCGAACTGGAACAACCCGATCTCCGGCGCGGGCGGCCTGATCAAACAGGGCACGGGCACGCTCAACCTTACCCAGCCATCGACTTACACTGGCCTCACCCAGGTGCAAGGGGGCACCTTGAGCGCCAAGTCCCTGGCTGGCGCGGTCACGGTGGCCAGCGGCGGTACGTTGGCGGTCCCTGCAGGCAGCAATCTCGCCGTGGGCGGCAACTACGTGCAGGCAGCCGGCGGCACGCTGGCGGTATCGCTGGGTTCAACGTTGAATGTGGCCGGCACGGCCTCGATCGCCGGCAACGTGCTGGTGACCGGTACCAACGCGGGCTACACGATGAACTCGCACACCACCGTGCTTACTGCCCAGCAGGGACTCACCGGCACGTTTGCCTCTCCAGTGCAGCAGACCTCGAACGTGCTGGTCACCGCCACGTTCGGTTACGACGCCAACAGCGCCTGGCTCAATGTGAGCAAGGTGAGTGTGAGTGCGGTGCAGGGCACCAGCTACAGCGTCGCCTCCTATGCTGCGGCACAGCGTGTGGACGCGGCCTTCGGGCAGATCGACGCGCAATTGGCCGGCGCCGCGGCGAGCGGCTCGCCGGTGGCCAGCAGTTTCGTCGCCGGCGCGGCCACCCTGCAGCAGACGGCGACGCTGGCCAACCTGCAGCAATCGCTGGAAAGCCTCTCCGGCCAGTTGCACGCGGCCAGCGCGGCGATGACCTTCGAGGCGATCGACGCCGGCACGCGCGCCCTGACCAGCCACTTCGACCAGCTGCTGTCCGCGCCGCAGCAGCCGATCGGGGCATGGGTACAGAGCCTGGGCTACCAGGGCACCATGTCGCGCAGCGGATACAGCAACGTGGCCTACGACCTCAACGGCTGGATGGTGGGGCAGGACTTCCGCGTGGACGGCAGCGGCGTGGCCGGTTTTGCGCTGAGCGGCACCCGGGGCCTGGGCCGACTGACCGAAAGCGCGGACCAGGGTTACAGCCGTGCCGTGGAGGGCATGCTCTACGGCGGCACGATGCGCGGCAACTGGTATGCGATGGGTCGCTTCGGCTTCGGCGACTACCAGGAAACCATGCAGCGCCAGGTGCAACTGGGTGGCCAGTTCACCGGCGTGGGCAGCGACGACAGCGGCCGTTATGGCGTGGCCTACGGCGAGAGCGGCTATCGCATGATGCTGGGCGATACCCGAGTCACGCCCTACGCGAGCCTGGAATACGCGCAGATCCAGCGCAACGGCTTCGACGAAACGGGCGGCGACGGCTTCGGCCTGAAAGCCGATGCGCTCACCACCGCGCGCTGGCAGGCGGGTGTGGGCCTGCGCGCCAGCCGCAACTGGCAGCTCGGGCGCGCCGGCAACCTCAGCCTGCAGGGGCAACTGGCGTGGCAGCAGTCCTTCGGGCTGCGCGGCGAGGTGTTCGATGCCAGCTTCACCGGCGTGAACCAGTGGGCGCCACTGGGCGGCATCGGCCTGGCGCGCTACGGCGGCCTGGCCGGCGCCACGCTCAACTGGAGCATGAACCCGCACAGCAGCCTCGCGCTCGACTGCGAGCAGTACTTCGGCCAGGGCCAGCAGGCGACGATGGCGATGCTCAACTACAGGTGGACGTTCTGATACGGATGGCGACGGCGCGTTGCATGCGCCGCCGCCGTACGCCCAGAGCCTGTTTACGATCCCCCGCAGCCCGGGCCGGGTAGGAGCGCACCCTGTGCGCGATCGCTCTGGGGCTGATCGGAGCAAAAGCCTTCGCGTACAGGGTGCGCCCCTCCGTTTGGCATCCGCCCGTTGCGTTGCCACCGTGTGGTAGCCGCGACAAGGCAACGCAGGTCTTGCGGAGATCGTAGACAGGCGCTCAGACCAGCTCGACCTGCACCCCGGCGTTGCGCAGCGCCTCGACGAGCTCGGCCGGCGCGCTGTTGTCGCTGATCACCTTGTGCAGCTGGCGCACCGGCGCGATCACCGACAGGCTGCGCTGGCCCAGCTTGCTGGCGTCCAGCACGGCCACGGTCTGCCGCGCCACCCGGATCATCAGCGCGTTGAGCGCGGACTCCAGCGGGTCGGGCGTGGTCACGCCCACTTCGGGATCGAGGCCGTCCACGCCGAGGAACAACCGGTCGGCCGACAGCTTGGCCAGCGCCTGCTCCGCATCGGGACCGACCAGCGAGTAGGAGGTCTGGCGCAGCAGGCCGCCGAGCATCATCACGCGGACGTGCGGCATGCCCGACAGTTCCAGCGCGATGTTCAGCGCATTGGTGATCACGGTGAGCGATTCGAACTTGCGCTGGCGGATCTGCCGCGCGATCTCCACCGTGGTGGAGCCGGAGTCGAGGATGATCGTCTCGCCGTCGCGGATCATCGCCGCCGCCGCCTGGCCGATGCGCAGCTTCTGCGCGTGGCGGCGGGTTTCCTTGATGTTGAGCGGGATGTCGCTGCTGACCGGCATCACCGGCAGTGCGCCGCCGTGCGAGCGCACGATGGCCGAGGCGTTCGCCAGCGCCTCGAGGTCGGCGCGGATGGTGACGGCGGAAGTGTCGAACTTCTTCGCCAGTTCCTCCACCGTGGCGCGGCCGTGTTCCTCCACGTGCTCCACGATCAGGCGGCGGCGCTCGCCGAGCAGCAGGCGCTGGCGGGGTCTGGCGGCGGGCTTGGCGGTCTGTGTTTTGCTCATGCGGGCAGAATATGCAGGAGTCGGGCGGCGTTGTCATGATAGACCTTGCGCAGCACGGCGTCCGGCAGATTCAGCCCGTAGATCGACCAGCGCCCCTGCGGCGGGACCGGGGCGGGGGCATAGTCGAAGTATTCGTCCTCGGTTTCGAGGAAGCGATAGTAGATTTCGTACAGTTCGTCGCCGAACAGCTGCTGGGGCACGTCGTCGCCCCAGGGTGAGGGCACCGCGTCGGTGCCGAACAGGATGCGATCCTGGTAGCGGTCGAAGAAGCGCTGGGCGATGCGCGGCTGGCGGCCCAGCTCGCCGATGCGCGCGCTGATGTCCACCAGGGTGTTCGGGAAGCGCGCCAGGCAGGCCTCGACGGCGGCCAGGTTCTCGGCGTTGTTGCCCACGTGCAGCAGCACGAAGGTGGTGTCCGGGTGGCGCGCGATCATGCGGTTGCGCGCGTCGATCAGTTCCTGGTGGCTGGGGAACTCCGGGCCGTAGAACGACCAGTCCGGGTGGTTGGCCAGCTCCTCGTAGCGCTCGTTCCCGCCGTCGGTGGGCAGGAAGAACGCCTCCGGGTCGGAAACGTGCAGAAAAACTGGCATGTCCAGGCTCGCACAGGCTTCCCACATCGGGTCGAAGCGGCGGTCGTCCACGCCCACCAACGGACCTTCGTCGACGCGTTCGCGCAGGTACAGGCCCAGCGTCTTCAGCAGCTTCAGCCCGCGTGCGCCCGCGCGTTTGGCGTGCGCGATCGCGTCGGCCTGGCGCTGCGGGTAGTCCGGCTCGGGGAACAGCGCGAACGAAGGCTCGGTGAGGGTGAGGAAGCGGCCCGGCGCGGCGCGGTCGAACAGGCGGATGCTTTCCTCCAGCCCCTTGCCCACGCCGCCGGTGAGGTTCACCAGGGTGCGCACGCCCTTGCGGTCCATCACCGGCAACAGCGCTTCCGGGGTGGTGAACACGGTGATCTCTTCCCCGACCGACACGCCGTTGCGCACGCTCTTCGACCAGGTGAGGTGGGCGTGCACGTCGATCACCGGGAAGCGCGGCCGTTCGATGTGCGTCTGCGGCACGCGCAGCATGCTGCGCGGCTTGAAATCCTTCAGCTTGAGCTCGCCCTTGCTGGCGTCGCGTGCGGTCTGCAGCGGGTTCTTGCCGCTGGCCTCGATGCGCACGGTGCCGGCGCCGGTGGGCGGGGCGCAGCAGAGGCAGGATTTCTGGTGCTGCTTCAGCTTCAATCGAATAACTCGCTTCTTGCGTTCGCCTCCTCTCCCCGCCGGGGAGAGGATTGAGGTGAGGGGTGGGTGCTCGCGGAGATCTTCGATCAAAGCTCGCGCGGAAGCCATCTCATCGCAAACGTGGCCCCTCACCCCAGCCCTCTCCCCGGAGGGGAGAGGGAGTCAAGCTAGCGCGGGTGCTTCGCCATGATGTCGTGTACCTGGCGCACCAGGTTCACCGCCTGGTCGAACGGGCGCAGCCACATGTTGCGGCCGAACATCACGCCGTTCGCGCCGCTCTGCATGTAGTGCTCCACCTTGCGCAGCACCGCCGCGTCGTCGTCGTTCTTCTCGCCGCCGGAGAACAGCACCATCGTGCGGCCGGCCGAGCGCACCACGCGGGCGCAGCGGGCGGCGGAGTCTTCCTGCAGCTTGTCGTAGGGCGCCGGCACGTTGGCCACGCTGTCGTTCGGCTCGTGCAGCTTCACGATGTCCGCACCCAGCTCCAGCGCCACGCGCGCGGCGTAGTCCTGCGCGTACAGCGTGTTGGTGCCGCCCTTGGCGTTGACCGCGCTGCCACGCGGGTAGGACCACAGTACCAGCGGCATGCCGTAGCGCTCGCAGTCGCGGCGCACCTGTTCGAACTGGCGGAATTCGTCGTGCTGGCGCGGCGAGCCCACGTACATGGTGTAGCCCACCGCATCGGCGCCCAGGCGCACCGCGTCCTCCACCGAAGCGAACAGCGGCGAGGTGGCCTCGGCGTCGCTGGGGATGTTGGTCTTGCCGTTGAGCTTGAGGATCAGCGGCACGCGGCCGGCGTACTCGCGCATGTACTTCTCGGCCAGGCCGATGCCCAGCGCGATGGCAGAAAAGCCGCCGGCCGCGGCGAGTTCGAACTGGTACGACGGATCCACGGCCGGCGGATGGGGAAAGAAGTCGGTGGGGCCATGTTCCAGGCCCTGGTCCAGCGGCAGCACCAGCAGGCTGCCGTTGCGCGGACCGGAGCCGTACAGCAGGCGCCACAGGCGGGCCCGCTTGCCCTGCGACAGCGACAGCTGCGAAAACTTTTCGGAAGCTTGCGAAGGTACTTGTAAGTTCTGTTTCATTTCGAATACGCTGGTCTGGTGGGCGAATGGCTTCACATTCGAACGAAATGAGTCAAATGTCAATACTTAGAAATAAAACGAAAGAATTCGACAGTTTTGCCGCGCTGGCGGCGGCAAAACCGGAGGCGCAACGCGAGCGCGGCTATGCCGACACCTTGCGCGAGATCCTGCAACAGCCGGCGACCTGGCAGGCCACGGCCGCGCTGCTGCGCGAACCGTCGGTACAGGCGCAACTGCAGGCCGTGCTGACGCCGCGGCCGGCGCAAGTCGTGCTGACCGGTTCGGGCAGCTCGATCTATGCCGGCGAGTGCATCGCGCCCGACCTGCAGCAGGCGCTGGGTGTGCCGGTGCAGGCGATCGCCGCGGGCACCCTGCTCACGCACTGGCGTCGTGCGCTGCCGCCGGGCGGTGGCCTGCTGATCTCGATCGCGCGTTCGGGCGACAGCCCGGAAAGCGCCGGCGTGGTGGATCAGCTCCTGGCCGGCGCGCCGGACTGGCGCCATCTCGCCATCACCTGCAATGCGAGCGGCAAGCTGGCCACGCAGTACGGTGCTGAATCGCGCTACCGCACGCTGGTGCTGGACGAGCGCACCAACGACCGCAGCCTGGTGATGACCAGCAGCTTCACCAACCTGGTGCTGGCCGGCAGCGGGCTCGGCGGCCGCGCCGACGAGGCCGGCTGGCCGGATGGCGTGCGGCGCCTCGCCGACTGCGTGCAGCGCGTGTTCGACACCCAGGCCGATGCGCTGGCGTCGGTGGCATACGACGGCTTCGACCAGGCGGTGTACCTCGGCAGCAACGGCGCGCTGGGCGCCGCGCGCGAGGCGGCGCTGAAGATGCTGGAGATGACCGGTGGCCGTGTGCGTACGATGGCCGAGACCTTCCTCGGCCTGCGCCATGGCCCGATGTCCAGCCTCGGCGAAAACACCCTGGTGGTGGCCTTCCTTTCGCCCGACCCGGCAGTGCGTGCCTACGAGTACGACCTGCTGCGCGAACTCTCCCGCAAGCAGCTGGGCATGGTGCGCGTGCTGGTGGGCGAGGGCATTGCCGACGATGTGATCGGCGCGCAGGACGTGGCGGTGGATCTGCAGGGCCTGCAGGCCAGCGACGACGCGCTGCCGCTCATCGCCGACGTGGTGGTGGGCCAGTCGCTGGCGTTCTTCCGCTGCCTGGCCCTGGGCGGCAGGCCGGACGCGCCTGCCCAGGGCGTGCTTACCCGCGTGGTCGAGTCGTTCGCGCTGCATGCCGCGGGTGGCCCATCCGGGCGGCCCGAAAAAGGCGAGGAGAGCGTCGCGTGAAACGCATCCTCGTCGCCGGCGAACTCAACGTCGACCTGGTGTTCCGGGACTGCCAGGCGTTTCCCGCGCCGGGGCGCGAGGTGCTGGCCGAGGACGCCCTGGTCGTGCCGGGCAGTTCCTCGATGATCTGCGCGATGGGGCTGGCGCGGCTGGGCAATCCGGTGGCCTTCGCCGGCAAGGTGGGCGTGGACGGCTGGGGCGGCTTCTGCGTGTCGGCGCTGCAAGGCGCCGGCGTCGACGTGACCGCGGTGCGGCGCGATTCCAGCCTGCGCACCGGCATCACCGCCTCGTTCTCCACCAGCACCGATCGGGCGCTGGTTACCTTCGCCGGCGCGATCGGCGCGCTGCGCGCCGGGGACATCGATGACGCACTGCTGGGCAAGGCCGATCACCTGCACGTGTCTTCCTATTACCTGCAGAGCGCCTTGCGCCCGGAGCTCAAGTCGCTGTTCGCGCGGGCGAGCGCGCTCGGGCTGGGCACCTCGCTCGATCCGGGCTTCGATCCCGAGCAGCGCTGGGGCAACGAATGGCCCTGCCTGCTTGCCGAGGTCGACCTGTTCCTGCCCAACGACGTCGAACTCGCCGGCCTCAGTGGTTGCGAGTCGGTACTTGATGGCCTGCAGGCGCTGGACAACGGCCGCACCCGCATCGTGGTGAAGCGTGGCCGGCACGGCTGCGCCACGCTGGACGGTAGCGGCCGGTTGCTCGAGTCGCCGGCTTTCGCGGTGGACGCAGTGGACAGCACCGGCGCCGGCGACTCCTTCGATGCCGGCTTCCTGCATGCGTGGCTGCGCGGCCTGCCGCTGGTCGACGCCATGCGCTGGGGCAACGCCTGCGGCGCGCTCTCCACGCGCGGCGTGGGCGGCACGGCGCGGCAGGCCGATGCGGCCGAGGCGAAGGCGCTGCTGGAAGCAGCGCCATGATCACCGTGGCCGGCTTCAACACCGCGATCGACCACCTGATGCGGGTGGACACGCTGCATCTGGGCGAGGTCAACCGCACGCTGCACGAGCAGGTGCTGCCGGGTGGCAAGGGCCTGCACGTGGCGCAGACCGTCGCCGCGCTGGGCGAGCCGGTGCAGCTGATCGGCCTGATCGATGCGGCGCACCGCAACCTCACCGCACGGCGCATGAGCGAGCGCGGCGTGCTGTTCCACGGCGTCGAGATCGATGCGCCGCTGCGCCACTGCATCGCGTTGCAGAACGCGGTCGGGCAGATCACCGAAGTGCTGGGGCAGGGGCCGCAACTGGGCGAACGCGACCGCGCGGCACTGCATCGCGCGTTCCGCCGCGCACTGGCGGAGAGCGACTTGGTGGTCCTGTCCGGCAGCCTGCCGCGCGGGCTGGCTGCCGATACCTATGCCGAACTGGCGCAGCAGGTGCACGCAGCAGGCAAGCGTTGCCTCGTCGACGCCAGTGGCGAAGTGTTGCGGCAGGCGGTATCGGCGCAGCCGTTCCTGCTGAAGCCGAACCGCGACGAGGCCGAGGCGCTGTTCGGCCGCACCGTCGGCGATCTCGATGCCGCCGTCGGCGCGCTGCGGGAGCTGTCCGCTCGTGGCGTGGCGATGCCGGTACTGAGCCTGGGCGCGCTGGGTGCGGTGGGCATGGACGGGAGCGGTGTATGGCACGCCGCGGTCGAGCTCGAGCAGGTACGCAACACCGTGGGCTCGGGTGATTGCTTCCTGGCCGGCATGGCCGTGGCGATCAGGCGTGGTGAGCCGCTGCGCGAGGCCTTGCGCCTGGCAGTGGCCTGCGGTGCCGCCAACGCGATGGATGTGGAGACCGGTTATGTACGTCCGGATCAGGTCGAGGCGTTGCTCGACCGGGTCCAAGTGAGGGAATGGACACGCTGAGCGCAGGCGGAGCCAGCCAGCTTGCCGATGAGGATGAGCCGTCGGCGTTTGAACAGTTAGCGAGGCGCGGGGAGTGCAGCGGCTCGCGGCTATCCACCTAATGAAGCGATCCAGCAAGAGGGGCAATCCATGAAATCCGGCAGAAGCGTTTCGCTCAGACAGACCAGCCTGGCATCGGCGTTGGGTCTGCTTCTGGCATCAACGGCCGCCTACGGCCAGTCAACCACCAGCAGCATTTTCGGCCGCGTGCCGGCGCAGGCCGGCGAGAGCGTGACGGTCAGCAACGGCTCGGGCCTGACGCGCACCGTCGGCATCGACAGCCAGGGCCGGTACAACGCCAACCAGTTGCCCGTCGGCACGTACACGGTGAGCCTGATGCGCGACGGCCAGGTCATCCAGCAGCGCGCCAATGTGCTGCTGAAGGTAGGCGTCGGTTCGGAGGTCTCCTTCAGCGAGGAAGCGCCCGCGGGCGGCGCGACGAACGCAAAACAGCTGTCGGGCGTGAGCGTGACGGCCAACGCATTGCCGCCGATCGACGTCAGTTCGGTGGACTCGCGCACGGTGCTCACCGCCGACCAGCTGGCCAAGCTGCCGCTGGGGCATACCGCGGAAGCGGTCGCGCTGCTGGCGCCGGCGGCCAATTTCGGCGCGGGCGGCGCGGCCAGCACCACGGGCGAGCCGCTGATCAGCTTCGGCGGCTCGTCGTCCACGGAGAATGCGTACTACCTCAACGGCTTCAACACCACCGATCCCAACAACGCGGAAGGCGGCATCACCCTGCCGTACGGCTCGATCGACCAGGAAGAGGTCTACACCGGCGGCTACAGCGCGCAGTACGGCCGCAGCGACGGTGGCGTGATCAACATGATCGGCAAGAGCGGCACCAACGAGTGGCATTTCGGCGGGCAGTACCTCTACGAGCCGTCGTCGATGGTGGGCAGCCAGGACAACGTCTACTACGCGAACGGCCTGCCGCCGTCGCCCGTGGCCGGCCGATTGTACCAGCCCAACAGCAAGAACGACTACTGGTCGTCGGTGTACGACCTCTACGTCGGCGGCCCGATCATCAAGGACAAGCTGTTCTTCTTCGCCTCGGCGGAAATGACCAACACGCAGGGCAACACGGTCAACAGCGTCGAGACCGGCACCGACTCGCACTACAAGAACAAGCTGCCCAAGTGGTACGCCAAGGTGAACTGGAACATCACCGACAACAACCTGCTGGAGCTGACGGGTGCGTCGGAGAAGAGCGAAGACACCGGCACCGTCTACAACTACGACTACAACAACCTCACCGACGCGGGCTTCAAGTCCTACGCCAACGACACCAAGCACGGCGGCGACCTGTGGCTGGCGAAGTACACCAGCTACATCACGGACAAGCTGACCCTCACTGCCATGTACGGCAGCATGAAGACGCGCAGCTACAGCGAGAACCCCGCCTACGACCCGAGCGAGACCTACATCGCCGGCTACACGTACCAGAATCCGGCACTGAACGGCGGCACGCCGATCACCAACAACCAGAACGTCAGCGAAATCACCAACCCGGGCCAGAATTTCGTGACGACCAACCTGCGGGTGGCGTTGACCTATACGCTGGGCGACCACACGATCACCGCGGGTATCGACAACCTGCGCACGGCGGCCAGGGAGCAGGACGAGCTGACCTCCGGACCGGGCTACTACTGGGACTACGCCCAGACGAATACCCCGAACCAGCCGCAGGTTCCCGCCCTCGGCGTGGGCGCCATCGGCGATTACCCCAACGGGGCCAGCGGCTATTTCGTCACCAAGAACATCTTCAACCAGGGCGGCAACCTGTTCTCCACCGAGCGCGCCGAGTACATCGAGGACCAGTGGCAGTTCAACGACCGCCTGCTGCTCTCCATCGGCCTGCGCGACGACGGTTTCACCAACACCAATGCCAGCGCCATGGCCTACATGCGGCAGACCAAGCCGCAGTGGGCGCCACGCCTGGGCTTCAGCTGGGACGTGTTCGGCGACAGCTCGCTCAAGGTGTTCGGCAACGCCGGCCGCTACTACCTCGGCTCGCCGATCGCCCCGGGCGACCCCGCCAACGGCTACACCTCCACCTCGCAGTACTACACCTACGGCGGCATTGCAGCCAACGGCACACCTACCGGCCTGACCCAGGTCTCGGTGCCCGTGTCGGCGGACGGCGCCTACGGCCAGACGCCCGACCCGCGCACCATGACGGCGACCAGCCTCAAGGCCGAGGACCAGGACGAGTTCATGCTGGGCTTCCAGAAGACCGCCGGCCCGAACTGGGTCTATGGCGCCAAGCTCACCCGCCGCATCCTGCGCCACGTGATCGACGACTACTGCGATGCGGCGGCCGTCGTTGCCAAGGCGGCCACGGAAGGCATCACCGACGTCAACAACGCCACCTGCTACTACATCAACCCGGGCGAGGCCAACACCTTCGCGGTGCAGGATCCGAACGGCGTGTTCCACAGCGTGACGCTGTCCAACGCCGACATGCAGTTCCCGCATGCCGTGCGCCGCTACTACGGCCTGGACACCTTCCTGGAGCATCCGTTCGACGGCAAGTGGTACGCCAGGATCAGCTACACCTTCTCGCGCAGCTACGGCAACAGCGAAGGCGAGGGCCAGTCCGACATCAAGGCCATCGGCGGTACGCAGAACGTGGACTGGGACTTCCCGCCGCTGATGGTCTATGCCGACGGCCCGCAGGGCAACGACCACACGAACGTGATCAAGGCCTACGGTTACTACGCGATCACGCCCGAGTGGCTGGTGTCGGCCAACCTCAACCTGACCTCGGGTGGACCGAAGTACTGCCTCGGCTACTACGGCCCCAATGGCACCGACCCGGTCGGCTACGGTTCGCTCTACCATTGGTGCAACGGCCAGCCGTCGCCGCCGGGTGCGAATGGGCGTCTGCCCTGGATGAAAGAGCTTGACCTGGGCATCCATTACCGCCCGGCGTTCGCCGACCACAAGCTCTCCTTCAGCGTGGACGTGTTCAACGTGTTCAACGGCCAGGTGCCGCTCAACCTGTCGCCCGAGCTCAACACGACCAGCAGCAGCACGTACAGCGCGCTCTACGGCACGCCGCTGGTGCTGCAGCAGCCGCGCTACGTGCGGTTCGGTGTCACCTACGACTACTGACGTCTGCAACAACCCGCGCCGCCCGGTCGTACCGGGCGGCGTTTTACTTCAATGGCATCGCCGGGCTCGTCCTTGCGCCAACCGGCCGATGCCAGTGCACCAACACGAGAGGCAACCATGGCAGCATCGCGTCCGCATCCCCTTCGTCCGTCGCGCATGAGCGTGCTGGCTTCCTGTCTGCTGGCCGTGCTGGCGGGTCTCGGCGCGGCGCATGCCGAGGACAGCGTCGCCACCGGCAGGCTGGTGCTCCAGCCCGGCGCGGCGGCCTTCGCCGACCAGCAGGGCGTGGAGAGTTTCGGCAATGCCGCCATCGAGGCGCGGTGGAAGCTGGACGGCAAGCATCTGGTCGACATGACGGTGACCGACCGCGTACATCGCCGCACGTTCGCAGTGCCGGCGCCGTTCGCGCTGGTGATGGCCGACGGCGGCACGATCAAGGCTTCCGACATGAACCTGCTGTCGGCGCCGAAGGTGGTGGCACTGCCGGTGGATGCGCAGGCTTCGCGCTACTCCTCGCGGATTCCGGGCAACGCGGTGCAGGCCAGCTTCGGCGATGCGGACGGCCGCTTCCGCGTGGACTGGAAGCTGGTGCAGCGCGACGGCTCGCCCTATCTGCGCGAGGAGGTGAGCATCACCGCGCTGAAGCAGGACGAGAAGATCGCCAAAGTGTCGCTGCTGCAGTCGAGGGTGGAGGCCCCCGAGGTGGCGGGCACGGTGAATGGTTCGCCGATCGTCGACGGCGACGTCTACCTGGGCTTCGAGAACCCGTTGTCCGACAGCACGGCGTACCACCGCGAAGCGAGGTTGACATTGTCGCGCACGCTGCCGCTGGAGAAAGGCAAGACGGTGGTCTATTCGGCCGTGGTGGGCGTGGTGCGCGACGGCCAGCTGCGCCGCGACTTCAACAGCTACGTGGAACGCGAACGCGCGCACCCGTACCGCACCTTCCTGCACTACAACTCCTGGTACGACATCGGCTACTTCACCCCGTACACCGAGGCGGAGGCGCTGGACCGCATCAATACCTTCGGCGAGGAGCTGCATGTCAAGCGCGGCGTGAAGCTCGACTCCTTCCTGTTCGACGACGGCTGGGACGACCGCAGCGGCAGCTGGAGCTTCAGCAAGGACTTCCCGCACGGCTTCGTGCCGCTGCGCGAGGCAGCCGCGAAATATGGCGCAGCGCCGGGCATCTGGCTGTCGCCGTGGGGCGGCTACGGCAAGCCGCACGACGAACGCATCAGGAACGGCAAGGCGGCCGGCTACGAGATCATCGACGACGGCTTCGCGCTGTCCGGTCCGAAGTACTACCAGCGTTTCCATCAGGTCGTGATGGACATGATCGACAAGCAGGGCATCAACCAGTTCAAGTTCGACGGCACCGGCAACGTCAGCAGCGTATTCCCCGGCAGCCGCTTCGACAGCGACTTCGCCGCGGCGATCCAGCTGATCAGCGACATCCGCAAGGACAAGCCCGACACCTTCATCAACCTCACCACCGGCACCTGGGCCTCGCCGTTCTGGCTGCGCTACGCCGACACCATCTGGCGCGACGGCGAGGACGACTGGTACACCGGCGTGGGCACGATGCGCGAAAAGTGGATCACCTACCGCGACCAGCAGACCTACCAGAACATCGTGCTGAAGGGTCCGCTGTTCCCGATCGACTCGCTGATGCTCCACGGCATCATCTACGCGCAGAAGAACCCGCGCCTCAACACCGACCCGGGCCACGACTTCGCCAACGAGGTGCACTCCTACTTCGCCACAGGCACCGAGCTGCAGGAGATGTACATCACACCCTCGCTGCTCACGCCGCAGGACTGGGACACGCTGGCGGGCGCGGCGAAGTGGTCGCGCGCCAACGCCGACGTGCTGCGCGACAATCACTGGATCGGCGGCGATCCCGGCCGCCTGGACGTCTATGGCTGGGCCGCGTGGTCGCCGAAGAAGGGCATCGTCACCTTCCGCAACCCGGACGACAAGCCGCAACTGGCGGTGGTCGACCTGCAGCGCCAGCTGCAGCTGCCGCCCGGCGTGGCGCACCGCTTCGGCGTGCACGACGTGTGGAAGAGCGGCGGCGCCGACGTGCCGAAGACGCTGGATGCCGGGCACGCGAGCACGATCAGGCTGGCGCCGTTCGAGGTGTTGACGCTGGAACTGACGCCGGACTGATGGCGCCGCATCCGGCATGACGATGCGTCGTCCATGGGGATCGCGGTTCCGCTGCGGCGCCAGTGCACTCGTGCTGGCGTTGCTGCCGGGACTGTCGTACGCCCGTCCGTTGTCGTCATCGCAGCCATCGGGCGTGGACGCGCGCGTCGAACGCCTCGTGCGGGAAATGCCGCCGGAAGCGCTGCACCAGCTGGTGCAGAGCTACTTCATGGCAGGCCAGGCGAAGCAACCGCCCGGCAGCATCGGCGCGGCCGGCTACGTGCCGGCCATGCCGGCCTACGGCATCCCGGCGTTGCAGGAGAACGACGCCGGTATCGGCGTGAACAACTATCCCGTCGGCATCGACGCGCGTGGCTGGCCGGTCGGCGTGCGCGGCAAGGCGGGCGACGCCACGCCGTTGCCGTCGACGCTGGCGCTGGCCGCGACCTGGAATCCGCGTCTGGCCGAGGCAGGCGGCCGCATGATCGCCGGCGAAGCGCGCGCGCAGGGCATCAACGTGCTGCTGGCCGGCGGCATCAATCTCACGCGCGAGCCGCGCAGCGGACGTACCTTCGAGTACTTCGGCGAGGATCCGTGGCTGGCCGGCGCCATGGCCGCTGGGGAGATCCGCGGCATCCAGTCGCAACACGTCATTTCCACCATCAAGCATTTCGCGCTCAATGCGCAGGAGACGAACCGGCTCGCGATCAGTTCCGACATCGGCGAGCGCGCGATGCGTGAGTCCGACCTGCTGGCGTTCGAGCTGGCGATCGAGCAGGGCCGCCCCGGCGCCGTGATGTGCGGCTACAACAAGGTCAACGGCATCTACGACTGCTCCAGCGCGCACCTGCTCAACGGCGTGCTCAAGCGCGACTGGCACTATCCCGGCTGGGTGATGACGGACTGGGGCGGCGACCATGGCGTGACGGACGCGCTGGCTGGCGTGGATCAGGTGTCCGGCCAGGACTACACCGGCAGCGACAGCGGCAAGGGCAGCTTCGGCGCGCCGCTGATGCACACCATCGCCGGCCACACGATTCCCCTGAGCCGCCTGCGGGACATGGCGCGGCGCATCCTGCGCTCGATGCTGGCTAATGGCTTGTTTGACGTGCCGCCGCCGAAACCAGTGGATTTCGCCGCCGACGCCAAGGTGGCGCAGGACGCCGAGGAGCAGGCGCTGGTGCTGCTGAAGAACGGCGCCGCGCAGTTGCCGCTGGATGGCCGCGTGCGACGCATCGCGGTGATCGGCGGCCATGCCGACGCTGGCGTGCTTTCCGGCGGCGGTTCCGCACAGGTTTGGCCGGTGGGCGGCCCGGCGATCAAGCCGGTGCATCCCGACCTGCACGACAGCGCGTCGCCCTGGATCGTCTACGACCCGTCGTCGCCATTGCGGGCCTTGCGGCAGCGCCTTCCCCAGGCGCGCATCGACTTCGCCGACGGCCACGATCCCGCACGCGCAGTGGCGCTGGCGAAGTCCGCCAATGTCGCCATCGTGTTCGCCACGCAGTGGGAAGCGGAAGGCATCGATCTGCCGAATCTCTCCTTGCCGGATCATCAGGATGCGCTGATCGCCGCCGTGGCTGCCGCGAATCCGCATACCGTCGTGGTGCTGGAAACCGGCAGTGCGGTGCGCATGCCATGGTTGCCGGACGTAGCGGCAGTGCTCGAGGCCTGGTATCCGGGGGGACGCGGCGGCGAGGCCATCGCCGATGTATTGAGCGGCCGCACGAACCCCAGCGGCCGTTTGCCGATCACCTTTCCGCGCAACGAACGACAATTGCCGCGCCCGTTCGTCACCGGCGGTGCTTCCGTCGATTACGACATCGAAGGCGCGGCCGTCGGCTACAAGTGGTTCGACCGGCAGAAACTGGCTCCGCTGTTTCCCTTCGGCTACGGCCTGTCCTATACGCGCTTCGCATACTCCGATCTCAAGGTGAGCACCGGGCCGCGCGTGACGGTGAGTTTCACGGTGCGCAACGTGGGCGGACGCGCCGGCATGGATGCGCCGCAGGTTTACGTCGGCATGCCGGCCGCCGACGGCGAAGCGCCGAGGCGGCTGGCCGGTTTCGACAAGGTCGACCTGAAGCCGGGCGGGCAGGCGACCGTGTCGGTGACGATCGATCCGCGGCTTTTTGCAGTGTTCGATGTCGCCGCGGACCACTGGCGCGTGGCTGCCGGGCGCTATACGGTCGAGGTGGGCCATTCGTCGCGCGATTTCACCTTGCGCGGCAACGTGGACATGGAGGCGGCAAGCATCGCGCCGTGAGTGCGGCCAAGGGTGGCTGCCCGTTTGACCTTCGCGATCAGGGACGATCGCAAAAAGCCTTCTGAAGAGTGCGGCCAAGGATAGCCGCCCATTTGATCTTAGCGATCAAGGATGGTCGCAAAGAATCTTTGAAGAGTGCGGCCAAGGATAGCCACCCGTTTGATCTCCGCGATCAAGGATGATCGCAAAACTTAAAGAGGTGCGCAGATCATGGTGAACAAGTCACGCCGCAACCTGCTCAAGGCCGCCGCGCTGCTGCCGCTGGCCGCCGCCTGCGATGGACTGGCCTGGAGTGGTCTGGCATGGGGCGCAGGTGCACCTGCGACGCAGGCCAGCTTCGCGCTGGACATGACCCGCCCGGGGCGGCGCGTCGACCCCAGCCTGGCCAGCCTGAGCTATGAAACGCTGGAGCTGTCCGACCCCACGTTCTTCGCCGCGGACAACCACGGCCTGGTGCACCTGTTCCGCGAAATGAACCCGCATGGCGTGTTGCGCATCGGCGGCAACACCAGCGACGACACCGTGTGGGGCGGCTACAAGGGCAGCATGCCGACCTACGTCCCGCGCAGGCACGGGAAGCTGCTGCAGCCGCATGTGTTGAAGCCGGAAGGTTTGCAGGCGCTGGCCGGCTTCGTGCGCGCCACCGGCTGGAAGCTGGTGTTTGGCGTGAACCTGCGCATCGGCTCGCCGGAGATGGCGCTGGACCTGGCGCAGACCGTGCAGCGCCTGGTGGGCGATCAGCTGCTGGCGATCCAGATCGGCAACGAGGCGAACAACTACGAGCCTGACTACACCGCGTTCGATACCGCGTGGACACCGTATGCCAAGGCGCTGCGTGCTGCCGGCCTGCCGCTCGCCGGGCCGGATACCGGCGCGAACACCGACTGGGTGATCGAGTACGCGAAACGCCACGCCAGGGAGAACGTATTCCTCAGCCGGCACTATTACCGCGAGGCTGCGGAGAACGGCTCGATCCCGGACATGCTTGCCGGCGATCCCGGCTTCTTCGGCGAAGTCGAGCAGATCATGCGGGCGGCGGACCAGTACGGCTTGCCGTTCCGCATCTCCGAAGGCAATTCCTATTACAACGGCGGCCGCGACGGCACCAGCAACGTGTTCGCCTCCGCGCTGTGGGGCGCGGATTTCATGCTGGCGCTGGCGCAGCGCGGCGTGGCGGGCATGCACTTCCACGGCGGTACGCTGAACTCGGTGGAAGCCTCGCTGGGGCGCGTGGCGAAGGCGCCCACGGGCGGCGACATCGTGGCGCAGCGCGATGCGATGGCCTCGCGTTATTCCGCCATCGCCGGCAGTCGTGCGCTGGGTTACCAGCCGCGTCCGCTGTTCCACGGCATCACCTTGGCGCAGCGTTTCGCCGGCGCACAGATGCTGCCCGGCCGGCTCGATGCCGGTGGCGCCAACCTCACTGCCTACGCGGCGAAGCAGGGCGATGCGGTGCTGGTCGCGCTGATCAACAAGGATGCGCAGCGCGATGCTGCGGTCGCGTTGAGTGGTTTGCCGCATGGCGCGAAGGGCGAACTGATGCGCCTGCGCGCACCTGCGCTGGACAGCCGCCGCGACGTGAGTTTTGCGATGGATGGCCATGTGTCGGCCGACGCTGGCGGTGCGTGCCGCATCGCGGTACCGAAGGGCAGCGCCGCGTGGCTGCGATGGGCATGAGCGGCCCCATGGGGATAGGAGGACGAATGAACATCATCGTGCGAACGGCATTGGCATTGGCGTGCCTGCTTCCGGTGACCTTGTTGGCCGCCCCGGATGCTGTCACCGACCGACCGTTGCCCCTGGCAGGACCGCGCCCCAGCGCCGCCACCGTGCAAGCCTGGCAGGCACGCAAGTTCGGCCTGTTCATCCACTTCGGCCTGTATTCGGAACTCGGCGGCGTGTGGGACGGCAAGCGCATCACGCAGGGCTACAGCGAGCAGATCCAGTCCTTCGCGCCGGTGCCGATCGACCAGTACGAGGCGCTGGCCAAGCGTTTCGATCCGGAGAAGTTCGACCCGGACGCCATCGTGGCGTTGGCGAAAGCCGCGGGCATGAAGTTCATCGTGATCACCGCCAAGCACCACGACGGCTTCGCGATGTTCCACACCGCGCAGGATGACTACGACATCGTCGACGCCACGCCATACAAGCGCGACGTGGTGAAGGAGCTGGCCGACGCCTGCGCGCGGGCGCACATGCCGTTCGGCGTGTACTACTCCACCATCGACTGGCACTGGATGCACGGCCAGTATCGTCCCGACAACGACAACCCGATCACGCCCGCGCAGGCCGATTTCAACGTGGCGCAGATCCGCGAGCTGATGAGCCATTACGGCCCGATCAGCGAGGTGTGGTTCGACATGGGCAAGCCCACGCCGGCGCAGAGCGCGCGCTTCGCCCGCACCGTGCACGAGCTGCAGCCGCAGACCATGGTGTCCGGCCGCGTGTGGAACCACCAGGGCGACTTCAGCGTGATGGGCGACAACAGCGAGCCGGACGAGGGCATGGAAAAACCCTGGCAATCGCCCGCGTCGATGTTCCCCGAGACCTGGGGCTACCGCTCCTGGCAGGTGCGCGACGACCTGCCGGGCAAGGTGCGCGAGAACATCGCACGGTTAGTGCGCGTGGTGAGCGGCGGCGGCAACTACATCCTCAACATCGGCCCGGAGGGCGATGGCTCGGTGGTGCCGTACGAGGCCGGCGTGCTGCGCGACATCGGCGCATGGCTCAAGCCGCGCAGCGAAGCGATCTACGGCACGCACGCATCGCCGTTCCGGAAGCTGGATTTCGGCTACGCCACGCTGGGCGACCACACGTTGTACCTGTTCGTGGAGAAGCCGCCGGCAGACGGCGTGCTGCACTTGCCCGGCGTGGTCGATACCCGCTTCGGGCAGGGACGCGTGCTGGACGATGCGCAGGCGGGCGTCGGCAGCGTCGCGGTCGATGCGTCAGGTGCGAGCGTGAAAGTGGGCGCCCTGGCCAAGGCGGGCTACATGCCGGTGGTGGCGATTCCGTTCGACGGTTCCCTGCACGTGCGGCCCGATGCCGTGGCGCCTGGCGCGGATGGCCGCGTGGATCTCGCGGCCGCGCAGGCCGGGCATTTCCTCAACTACAACGGTTACGGCTACGACGACCCGTCCACGCTCTACAAGCTGCGCTGGTATGCGCAGGCCGGCGCGGGCGACTACACACTGACCGTGCATTACCGCGACGCACATGCGCCGGCGCAGCTGGATGTCTGGGTGGACGGCCATCCCCGCACGCTGGCGCTGCCGGCAGGCAAGGGCAACGCCAGCCTGCGCGTGAGCCGCGACCTGCGTGCCTTCCCGTATGCGATGCAGGTCGAGCTGACGCCGGTGGCGCCATTCCACAAGGGCGACCGTCTGCCGGCAACCATTGAAACCGTGGAGCTTGCGCACGCGGCTGCACCGTCGCATGGAGGATGAAGATCGATGTTCCATGCACGTTCGAGGAAACCATCCCGCCGACCGCGCTTCGGCTTCGCCCTGATTGGCCTGCTGCTGGCCTTGCCCGCACTGGCTGCCACGAAGCAGGCGCCCCCCTTCCACGATGACGAGGCGGATGCGCCATACAAGGTGTGGAACAGCACGCCGGCGATCACCATGCCGCCGCTGCTGCTCGACGTGTCCGGCACCTCGGTGGTGGTGGAGTGGATGACCGACAGCGACAGCGACGGCTGCGTGCGCTATGGCGAGCGCGGGCTGGACCACACCGCAGTGGCCGAGCACGACGGCCTGCTCGACGTCGGCACCTTCCACCGCGTGGTGATCGACGGCCTCGAACCGGGCCACAGCTACCAGTACCAGGTGGCTTCGCGCCGCGTGGTGGTGGTCAAGCCATACTGGCCCGAGCGCGGCAACACCGTGCAGGGCGAGACCCTGCGCTTCACCACGCTCGATCCGGCGCGTGACAGTGCTCGCTTCGCGGTGATCACCGACACGCACGAAAAGGTCTCGCGCATCCATACCCTGCTCGGCGAGATCCGCAAGACGCCCGAAGATTTCGTGGTGCACCTGGGCGACACGGTGAACTGGGCGGCTGGCGAACAGCAGCTCAAGGACGTGTTCCTTGCGCCCACCGCGGAGGATCTCGGCGGCATCACGCCGCTGCTCTACGTGCATGGCAACCACGAATACCGCGGCCCGTTCGCGCGGCAGCTCGGCCCCTACCTGCATGCGCAGAACGGCCGCTACGACTATGCGCGCGACGACGGCCCGCTGCACCTGATCGCGGTGGACACCGGCGAAGACAAGCCCGATGACACCAACGTCTACGCTGGGCTCAATGATCTGCGCGATTACCGCCGTGAAGGGCTGGTCCGCTTCGGTGCGGCGCTGTCCGATGCGCGCACGCGTAGCGCGCCGTTCACCGTGGTGCTCGGCCACCAGCCGGACTGGGGCTGGACCGGCGGCGACAACGCGAAGTGGACGCAACTGGCCAACCAGGCGCACGTCGACCTGTTCATCGCCGGTCACCTGCATTATTTCAAGCACATCAAGCCCGGCGAGCAGGGCAACGACTTCCCCATCCTCGTCGTCGGGCAGGACCAGGTGGCGTGGGTGGAGGCCACCGACACCGCGCTGAAGGTCAGGGTGACGGACAACCGAGGCAAGCTGATCGACGCGTTCACGCTGGCGCGCAAGACCAAATAGACACAGAGGCCCACGCATGAATCCCATCCTGACGCGCCGGCAATTCACCAAGGCCATCGGCGGCCTTGCGGCGGCATGCACTCTTCCGCTGGCGGCAAAAGCACAGGCAACAACCGCCGCAGCCGCGGGTGCGCAAGGCAGCACCGCGAAACGTGCTTTCCCCATAGGCTTCGTGTGGGGCACCGCCACGGCGGCCTATCAGGTGGAAGGCGCGGTCAAGGTGGATGGACGCGGCGAATCGATCTGGGACGTGTACGCGCACACGCCGGGCAGGATCGTGCATGGCGACACCGCCGACGTGGCCGACGACAGCTACCACCGCTACCCCGAGGACATCGCCCTGATGCGCGGGTTGGGCGTGGGCGCGTACCGGTTTTCGGTGGCCTGGCCGCGCATCTTTCCCGATGGCACGGGGCGCCCGAATGCCAAAGGTGTGGATTACTACAAGCGCCTCGTCGATGCGCTGCGCACGGCTGGCATCGAACCGTATTGCACGCTGTACCACTGGGACCTGCCCGAGGCACTGCAACGCAAGGGCGGCTGGCAGAATCGGGACACCGCCAAGGCCTTCGCCGACTACGCCGGCTACATGGCCGGCCAGCTCGATGGCCGCGTGCAGCACTTCATGACCATGAACGAGATCAGCACCTTCATCGGCAACGGTTACGGCAGCGCGTCGATGGCGCCGGGACTGGGGCTGAAAGGGCAGGCCTTGGAGCAGGCGCGGCACTACGCTTTGCTGGGCCACGGCCTGGCCGTGCAGGCGATACGCGCGGCCACCCATGCGAAGACCAGGGTGGGTTCGGCCGAAGGCATCAACGCAGCCATGCCGGCTTTCGACGAACCCGAGCACGTGGCTGCCGCGCGCAAGGCCGCGGTGGAGGAGAACGCCGGCTACCTGACCGCCATGCACACCGGTCGCTACACCGATCTGTACCTCAAGACGCTGGGCGCGGACGCGCCGAAGTTCACCACCGAGGAGATGCGCATCATCGGCAGCAAGACCGATTTCCAGGGCCTCAACATCTACACCGGCGACTACTACATCGCGGCCGACAACGAGCGCGGCTACGAGGCAGTGCCGTTCCCCTCTTCATATCCGAACATGCAAAGCAGTTGGATCCAGTTCGCGCCGGGTGCCATTTACTGGGGACCGAAGCTGATGGCGGAGGCGCTTGGCATCAGCGACATCTACATCACCGAGAACGGCACCTCCAGTACGGCAGCACCGGACACCCAGGGGCGCGTGCTGGACACCGATCGCGTGATGTTCCTGCAGCAATACCTCGGTGAGCTGCAGCGCGGTATTGCCGATGGTGCGCCGGTGCGTGGCTATTTCCTGTGGAGCCTGCTGGACAACTTCGAATGGAGCCGGGGCTATTCCGAACGCTTCGGCATCACCTGGGTGGATTTCGCCACGCAGAAGCGCACACCCAAACTCAGTTCGCGGTTCTACCACGACGTGATAGCAGGCAACGCGATATGAAACGATGGCTGCAACCATACCTGGTCTGCCTGCTGCTGGTGTGTGCCAGCATACCTGTCGCCTTCGCAGGCGAGCCGGCAAAGCCGGCCTTCGACACCGCGCCGGCGCGTGCGGCGTTGCAGCGCCTGCTTCCGCGCTGGCAGACGCAGTTCACCCTGGAGACGCTCGATCCCCTGAAAGGGCCGGATCGTTTCGTGATTCACGGTACGTCCGGACACATCGCCATTGCGGGCACCACACCGGCGGTGCTTCTTGCTGGTGTGGAAACCTATCTGCATGAAGTGGCGCACGTTGACATCGGCTGGCCGGGCGACAGCCTTTCGCACCTACCTGCCATGCTGCCGGCGCCCGACGCGCCGATAGAGCGCTGGGTCGTAGTGCCGGATCGCTATGCACTGAACGATACCGACGACGGCTATTCCAACGCCTACCTGGCCTGGCCGGCGTGGGAGCACAAGATCGACCTGCTCGCCCTGCACGGCGTCGACGAAGTGCTGATAACGGTTGGCACCGAGGAGGTATACCGCCGCACCTTCCAGGATTTCGGCTACAGCGATGCGCAGATGCGCGCGTGGATTCCCGCCACCGCGCACCAGCCATGGTGGCTGCTGCAGAACATGTCCGGCTTCGACGCGCCGCTGTCGCCACGGCAGTACGCACGGCGCGTGGCGCTGGCGCGGAAGATCGTGGCGCGCCTGCGCGAACTGGGCATCACGCCAGTGTTCCCCGGCTACTTCGGCACCGTGCCGCCGGGTTTCGCGGCGAAGCACCCCGGTGCGAACGTGGTGCCGCAGGGCAGGTGGGCGGGCTTCACGCGCCCTGACTGGCTCGATCCGCGCGATCCGCTCTACGCCAAGGTCGCGGCGGATTTCTACCGCCAGCAGCGTGCGCTGTTCGGCGACAGCACGATGTACAAGATGGACCTGCTGCACGAAGGCGGCCGCGCCGGCAACGTACCGGTGGCGGATGCCGCGCGCGGCGTGATGGCCGCGCTGCAGGCCGCGCATCCGGGCGCGCGCTGGGTGCTGCTGGGCTGGCAGCACAATCCGCTGCCGGCGGTGCTCGATGCGGTGGACAAACGGCGCCTGTTGATCGTCGACGGCCTGTCCGACCGCTACGGCAACCTGGATCGCGAGAGGGACTGGCACGGCGTGCCGTATGCCTTCGGCAGCATCCCCAACTTCGGCGGACATACCACGCTGGGCGCGAATGCGGACGTGTGGCTGAAGCGCTTCGCCGCTTGGCGCGACAAGCCCGGCAGCAAGCTGCGCGGCATCGCCTGGATGCCCGAGGCCAGCGGCATCGACCCGGCGGCGTTCGCGCTGTTCACCGCGCTGGCGTGGTCGCATCCACCGAGCGATGGCTCCGAATGGTACGAAGAATCATCATGGTTCAAGATGTATGCCGACAGCCGCTACGGCGGCGCCGACGCGCATGCCGAAGCCGCGTGGCGCATCCTCGGCGAAACCGCCTACGCGATGCCGTCCAACGGCGACTCGGAGCCGCAGGACAGCCTGTTCGAGGCACGCCCATCGCAGGATGTGTCCACGGCGGCGAGCTGGTCGCCCAGGGCGATGCGCTACGACGCCGGGCATTTCCAGCAGGCCATCTGCGAACTGCTGCAGGTGGCGCCGGCGTTGCGTGATACCAGCGCCTGGCGCCACGACGTGGTGGATGTGGCGCGACAGACGCTGGCCAACCGTGCCCGCGTGCTGCTGCCGCAGATCGAGGCAGCCTACGGTGCGAAGGATGCCGCACGTCTGCATGCACTCGATACCGAATGGCTGGGCGACATGGCCCTGCTCGACCGCCTGCTCGCCAGCGATCCGGACTTCCTGCTCGGCAACTGGCTCGCACCGGCACGTGCGGAGGCGGGCAACCAGGCCGAAGCATCGCAGTTCGAATACGACCAGCGCGCGATCATTACCGTGTGGGGCGGACGCGAAGGCGCCGACGAGGGCGGCCTGCACGACTACGCCAACCGCGAGCTGTCCGGCCTGGTGAGCGGTTTGTACGAACCGCGCTGGCGGCGTTTCTTCGCCTCGCTGGAACAGTCGCTGGCCACGGGCAAGCCGCCTGCAAAGATCGACTGGTATGCGATGGAGCATGCGTGGGCCGTCTCACGCACGGCAGAACCAACGGTGCCGCAGGGTGATCCGTGGCAGCTGGCGTCCAAAGTGACGCAGCGGCTCGGGGTATGCAAGCCGTGAGCCTGTCATTGAAAGAGATATATCTCATGCATTTGGCTGGGCGCACGTTGTTTGCACCGACGTTGCCGAGTGAATCCCTCTCCCTCCGGGAGGGGGCGGCAGCAGCCGGGAAAGGGTTCGGTCGAAGCAAGGCGCTACGGCAAGTCCGAACCCTCACCCCCAACCCCTCTCCCAAGGGGAGAAGGGCTCTACGCTGCCGACTTGCCGCAACTTTGCTGATTGTGATGTTGCCGTTCGCATCCCGAGCGCAGACCCTGCATGTCGCGCCGGCAGGTTCGGCCAGCGGCACTTGTGACACAGCATCGCCTTGCACCCTGCAAGCCGCGCAGGTGCAGGTACGCAAGTTGCGCGCCCAAGACCACGACAACATCGCCGTGCAGTTGCAGGACGGCACCTATCGCCTGCAACAGCCATTGCGATTCTATGCCCTGGACAGCGGCGCAAGCGGCCATCCCGTGCGCTGGCAGGCGGCACCGGGCACGCATCCGGTGCTGTCCGGCAACCGGCTGGTGCAGGGCACGCGTGATGGCGCGCTGTGGAGTTTCGCGTTGCCGTCGAACGATGCGCCATCGAGCATCTACATCGATGGCCAGCGCCGCTGGCCGTCCCGCAGCGGGACCTGTCCGCACTGCGTGGTGGATGCCAAAGGCTTGTCGAACGTGCCGCCAGCCATCCTGCACACCCTGCAGGTCGGCTCGCTGGCGGTGATGCACGAGCGCTGGCGCGATTTCCGTTGCGGCGTGGTTGCGCTGGGACAGGGCCGCGTCGACCTCGCGCAGCCGTGCTGGCACAACGCCACGCTGGACTCGGCCAAGAACGGCTGGTCGGTGGCCAGCCCCGTGGGCAAGTACTACGCCGGCGTGGACTGGTTCGAGAACCTTGCCGGCGATCCGTCCGCGCCCGGCAGTTACACGATCGATACTGCGCACCGCATGCTGCGCTATCGGCCGTTGCCCGATGAAGCCGCGCAGGCGCCTTCCATCGAACTGCCCGCACTCGAACAGCTGCTGGTGCTGAAAGGCTCGCATGATCTGGTCTTCAGCGGCATCACCTTCGCCGGCACCGAATGGCGCAAGCCGGAATCCGCCGATGGCTACGTACCGTTGCAGGCGGGCTACCTGGTGGACGGCGACAGCCGCACCGCGCTGCCCGACAATGGCGAGGGCATGACGCGCATCGGCAGCGCCGTGGATGTGGAAGCGGGCCGCGACATCGTGTTCGACCGCGACAGTTTCCGGCAGCTCGCGGCGGCGGGCATCGCCCTGGCGGGCGGCACGCACGGCGCGGCGGTGACGAACTCGCGCTTCACCGACATCGGCGGCGGTGCCGTGTTCGCCGGCGACACGGAAGGGCACCCCGCCGACCCGGCCAGCAAGACCTCCGGCATCGTGATCGACGACAACCGCATCGACCACGTGGCGCTGGCCTACCGCGACAACGTGGCGATCATGGCCGGCTTCGTCAACGGCATCGAGATCGCGCACAACACCATCAGCGATCTGCCTTACAGCGGCATCTCGGTGGGCTGGGGCTGGGATTACGAGGGCGAGACGCCGGTGCAGTCGTCCATCCATATCGTGGCCAACCGCATCGAGCGCGTGATGCAGCTGCTGGCCGACGGCGGTGCGATCTACACGCAGGCGCAATCGACGCCGGGCACTTCGTGCGTGGTTCGCAACGTCACCGACATGCGCCACAGCGGCGAAGGCAACGGCATCTACCTCGACGAACACAGCACGTACTTCGACGTCGAGCACAACGTGGTGCTGGGTTCCTGGGTAAGTGCCTGGGCCTCGTGGAGCGGCCACCTGCGCATCACCGACAACTGGACGGACGGCGCCGGCAAGCCGCACAACCCCGGCCCCACCAAGCTGTGGTCACCCAACTTCACCCACCTGAAAACGCTGCCGGCAGCGGCGCTGGCGGTGCAGGATGCGGCGGGTGCAAGGGACGGCCAGCCCGAACCTGCGTTGCCCATCCGTGTACCGGCCGCCTGCCCGTACCCATAGGAGACGGACCGATGCAACGCAGGCACTTCCTGAAACTCGGCGCGCTCGGCGTGGCCGGCACGCTCGCCGCGGATTTCCGGCTGCGTGCCGATGCGCTTCCCGCGCAGGACGAGCGCGCGCCGCGGCCCAATGACGGCAAGCCGCACCGCTTCAGCTTCGGCAAGCGGCAGTTCCTGCTGGATGGCAAGCCGTTCCAGATCAAGAGCGGCGAGATGCACCCGATCCGCATCCCGCCCGTGTACTGGCGCCAGCGCATCCGCATGGCGAAGGCGATGGGCCTCAACACCGTCAGCTTGTACCTGATGTGGAACGCCTACGAATCCGAGCCCGGCGTGTTCGACATGACCACGGGCGCGCGCGATTTCGCGCGCTTCATCCGCATCTGCGCGGAGGAGGGCATGTGGGTGTACCTGCGTCCCGGTCCCTTCGTCGCCGGCGAGTGGGACTTCGGCGGACTGCCGCCGTACCTGCTGCGCGACCCGAGCATTGTCGTGCGCACCAAGGATGATGCGCGTTACATGGCCGCGGTGCGCCGCTATTTCGACCACGTCGCGCCGCGTATCGCGCCGCTGCTGGTGGCGAACGGCGGGCCGATCCTGATGCTGCAGATCGAAAACGAATACGCCTCGTATGGGCGCGACCTCGGTTACCTCGAAGTGCTGCGCCAGTTGTGGCTGGAGCGTGGCATCAATGGCCCGTTCTCGATTTCCGACGGGCTCAGCCAGATCCAGTCCACGCACACCTACCTGCCGGGCGTGGCGCTGGGTCTGGACGGCGACACCGATTTCGACGCGGCGCAGGCGATCGCCGGCGATCATCCGGTGTGGATGGGCGAGGGCTATCCCGGCTGGATTTCCTCCTGGGGCGATGCGGATTTCCCGAAGGACGATTTCGAGCCGACGCTGAAGCAACTGCTGGCTGCCGGGCGCTCGTTCAATCTCTACGTGGTGCATGGCGGCACCAACTTCGGCCTGACCTCCAGCGGGATCTCGCGCGCGGACGGCAGCGGTTTCTCGTCGGTGACCACGAGCTACGACTACGGCTCGCCGATCAACGAACACGGCGCGCCCGCGCCGGCCTACCACCGCTTCCGCGCCTTGCTCGCGCAACACTCCCCGCGCAGCCTGCCCGAAGTGCCGGCGACGCCACCCATGGCGGGTTTCGATCCGGTGCAGGCGAAGCCGGTGGCCTCGTTGTGGGATCTTCTCCCGGCGCCGCAGAAGGTGCACGCGCCGCGTTCCAACGAGGAACTGTTCGCGCAGAACCAGGGCATGGTGCTCTACCGCAAGCGCGTGCGCGGCCGGCAGCTGCAGCTCACCGGCGTGCACGACTACGCCACGGTGTTCACGGACGGCAACTACGTGGACTACGTCTCGCGCGTCGTCGACCCTCGCCTGCACACCTCGGGCAAGTTCGCGTTGGACGGGCAGGAGCGCGTGCTCGACCTGCTGATCGACAGCTTCGGCCACATCGGCAACGCGCAGATATACAACGACCGCAAGGGCCTGGTCGGCGGCGCGAAACTGGATGGCCAGACGCTGCTGGACTGGGACGTGTACAGCCTGCCGGTGGACGACGCGCTGCTGCAGCGCATGCGCAACGCGCCTGCGCCGTCGGCACCCGACCGGCCGGGCCTGTTCTTCCGCGCCGAGGTCACGCGCGACGTCGAAGCCGATGCGTACGTGGACATGAGTGCGTGGCGCAAGGGCTACCTGTGGGTCAACGGCCATCTGCTCGGGCGCTACTGGAACCTGGGTCCGCAGCAGCGGCTGTATTGCCCCGCGCCGTGGTGGCGCAAGGGCGTCAACGAGATCCTCGTGCTGGATTTCCATCGCACGCGTGGTGCGACGATTGGTGGGGCCACCAGCCTGCACGGTTGAGGCATGTGTCGAAGCTGGCTCTGTTCGCCCGTCATCCCGGCGCAGGCTGGGATCTAGCAGCGACAAGGCTTATTCGAGCCGTACCGCCACTGGATTCCGGCCTGCGCCGGAATGACGATCCGGGTGGCTGATGTCTTACGGCATGCCGATATGCCTCTTGCCCAGCGATTTCGGCTCGGTAGCTGCGGCTCCACGGATAGCAGCGTAGGGAAGACTCGCGTTAGGCAGATCGACACGTTCGACCAGGTAAGCCTTGCCGGCCTGGGCATCGAAGCTCAGCACGTTCTGCTTGCCGGCCTCGGCAACGCGCTTGCCGCTACCTGACTCGACGGCTTCGATCGATTTCCCTGGCCACGGATTGCGCACCTTCATGTGCCCCTCGGCACCCGCCTCGATCACCACCGTGTCCGGCACGCCGTCGCGTATCTGCAGGTCGACCTTGCTGCGTTGCCGGATGTGGACCGTGGCATCGGCGTTCCAGCCTTTCGGCCATGCGGGTGCGATGCGGATCAGGCCGTCGTGGTCCTGCACCAGCGCATCCTGCAGGGTGGCGGCGACCACGCCGATCTGTTCGACGTAGAACTCGTTGCCGGTGAACTTGGCGAAGCCGCAGGGGTATTGCTGGTATTTGCCGGTGAGCGTGAGCAGGGCGGTTTTCACCTCGTCGGCGAGGCCGAGGTGGGCGGCTTGCAGCGGGTCATAGCTCCAGTCATTCTCGAATTTGTTCGGGCGTTGCATGTAGGTGCGCACGCCGAGCGCGTGCAGCGGGCCGCTGTCGTCGATCAGGCCATAGGGCCAGACGGGTTCGAGGCTGATGTTCTCGGTGTTCTGGATCGTTGCATTTGCATCGTACGACGGGCCGATCACCCTACCTGCGCTCGTTTGCCGCAGCGGGAACGCGGGGATCTTCGGCAACGCCTGCTGCAATTCGGCGACCAGCTCGGCATCGATGTGCAGGGTGTTCGCCGCCTCGATGATGATGGGGAACACCGCTTTCATCGCCGCGAGGTCGGTGGTGGGGTCGTGCACGTCCCACTGGGTCTCGTGTGCGTTGGAGGGGGAGGTGTGCAGCCGGCCGTCCGCGCCGGGTCTGGCGTAGGCTAGCAGGAAGCGCGCGGAGGCGGCCATCACCGGGTAGTTGGCGGCGAGGAAGCTGCGATCCCGCGTGGCGAGGTATTGCCGCCAGATCCACAGCGACACTTCGGCGCCGGTGGTCAGGGTGCGCGCGTTGTAATACGGCGGCGACTTCGCGCTGCAGTTGATGCGTGGCCCGCCCATCCAGCTTTCGTTCTCGTAGCCGCGGCCGTTGAAGCGCATGGTTTCCGGCACGCAGGCGCCGGGGCGGCCATCCATCTGCGCGCGCGTCCATGCCTCGATGTTGGCGAGGTTGTTGCGGTAGAGGTTGAAGTACGGCGCATTCAATGCGTACAGGCCGGCGCCGAGGTTGGCGGCGACCTGCATGCGCAGATTCCAGTGCCAGTAGGCGGAGGGTGCCCAGCGATGCTGATCGCGTGTGGAGGCGAACAGGTCGGCGAGGCCGGCCTGCGAGCCGGGCAGTGGACCACGGCTCTCGGCGGCGGTGGCGTACAGGTCGATGGCGCGCAGGTTCTCCATGTATTCCGCACTGCCGTCGGTGGAGCCGAGTTTCATCAGGCCGGCGCGCTGCCAGAACGCGTTCCACCAGTCGCGGTGCGCGGCGTCGGGAGTCCTGCCGGCGTCGGCGAGCAACGATTGTGCGCGTTGCAGGGCATCGCCGCCTTTCCACTCCGGCGCGGCGACCAGTATGCGGAACGAACCGTCAGCCGCGGGCTTGAACGACAGCTCCACGGCCTGCGGCCCTTGCACCTGCGCATGCACGTCGCGGGCCTGCGCCGTGATCGCGGCCAGCGAACCGAAGGTCTGCCCGGACGCACCCGCCTCGCTGTCGTCCTTCCACGTTTCGGCGAGCACGGCCACGCCCTGTTGCGCGATGGTCTGTGGCTTGCGCGGTTGCCACAGGTGCAGCAGCACCGACTGCCGCACATTTGGATCGGCGCCATGCACTTCGACCACGGCAACGTCGGTGTCGGGTTGCACGTAGACCATGGCCTGCATGCCTGCGCCGCTCTCGCGGAACTCGCCATCGTGGAGGGCGAGCCGGCCCGCATAGTCGGATGCTTTGGCCAAGGGCTTGAGGCCAGCGAACACCACCTGGCCCGGCGACAGGCGCCCCGGCAAGGTGTCCGCGCGATTGAGCTGCAGGGTCAGGCCGTCTTGCGACCAGACGGCGAGGCCAAGGCACCCGTTGCCCAGCGGCATCGCCTCGTCGGCGCGCAGGTTCGCGTGCTTCAGCACGATGTCGGAGCGGCTCACCACGCCGCCGACGTCCGCGTTGAAGCGCTGGTCGTGCCACGCGGTGGTGGTGTCGGCGGCATTGCACAGGGGCATGACCAGGCCGGCGGCGAATGTGAACGCGGCGAGCGCGATACGTTTCATCACTTGTGCTCCAGTGATGGCGCACAGGCTTGCAGCACGGACGGTGCACCGCCCAGTTGTTCGGCCAGAGCCCGGTACTTCGGCAGCAGCACCGCCGCCTGCGCATATAGCGCGGCGCTGTTGTGCGGATCCCAGATGCCGCCGTAACCCTTCAAGCCGGCCTTCTGCCGCTCGATGTCGAACGGCTCGCTGGTGTGCACGAATTCCTGGTGCTGCCGCTTGCCCTCGGCATACGGTGCCAGCCAGTCCAGCGCGGCGGCGAGGGAGCTGCCGGTGGCCGAGCGCGCTTCGAGCAGGTTGTCCTTGCCATAGGGCGAGAGCGCCAGCGCGGCCTGCACCAGCGGTTCGAGGTCGTAGGTGACGTAGTGCAGGGCGTCGCGTTGCGCGAAGTCCACCGTGCTGCCGTCGGGGCGGATATTCGCGGCGACCTGGGTCAGCAGCCGCTCGCGTGCGGCGGCGACCGGCTGCGGATCGCCCAGCGCGGCGGCGCTGGTGGCGAGCAGCTTGATGCGATGGCTCTGCCAGTTGTTGATGTCGTTGATGTAGGTGGAGCCGGCCTTGGCCTGCAGGTGGGCGAGATAGCCATCGGCGATGCGGCGGATCAGCGCGGCCATCGCGTCGCGCGTGGAGGCCGGCAGGGCGTCGCGGGTGAGCGCGTAGGCCTGGAACAGGTTGGCGAGGTTGGTTTCGTCGATGGGGTTGAAGTCGGGCTGGTAGGTGCTGGCCCAGGCATCGAGGTAGCGCGTCACCTGTTGCAGAAGTTCGGGCTTGCCGCTCAGGCGCCAGGCCACGGCGGCGCGCAGCGCCAGCGGCCAGTCGCGTTCGGCCGTGGCGCTGGCGTCGTGGATGCCCTGGTGCGGCAGCAGGCCCTGCGTGTGTACGTGGACCATGGGCTGCGGTTGGTCGTGCAGGTGCGCCAATGCCTCGGTCACCACGGCAGCGTTCGCATGGGCAGGCGCTGGCGTCGCCAGCGGGCACCACCAGCGCGGCGCATCGGCGGCGTGCGCCGTTGCGCAGGCAAGGGTGAGCAGGGCGGCGGGCAGGAGCTGGCGTGTGTTCATCGTGATTTTTTCTCGCTCAAGGCTTCCACTTCGCCGGCGGCAAGCAGGAAGGCGCCCACGCCATACACGTAGCTGGCGCCGGGTGGGTAGTCGCCGGGGGCGGCGCCGATCGGCTGGATGTCGCCGAGGCGGCCATCGGCGTAGATCTCGCCCACCAGGCCGCGCCAACCGCGTTCGATCACCGGGCGATAGGTCGCGCCGTCGAGCACGCCGTGGTGCACGCCCCAGGCCAGCGCGTAGACGATGAAGGCGGAGCCGGAGGTTTCAGGGCGCGGATAGGCGTCCGCATCGAGCAGGCCAGCACGCCACAGGCCATCACGACCTTGCAGTTGCGCGAGCCGCGCAGCCATTTCGCGGAACTGCTGCAGGTAGCGCGGGCGCTGAGGATAGCTGGCGGGCATCAGCGTCAGCACGCGCGCCAGGCCGGCCATCACCCAGCCGTTGCCGCGGCTCCAGAACAGCTTTTGCCCGTTGCGCTCGCGCTTCTGCAGGTAGGAGGCGTCGCGGCTGTAGAGATGTTCCGCCGGGTCGTACAGCAACGCGCTGGTGATCCACCACTGGCGATCCATGTAATCGAGATACGCCTTGTCGTGCGTGGCATCGGCGAGGCCGGCCCAGGTCGCCGGTGCCATGAACAGCGCATCGCACCACCACCACAGTGGATGCTGCGCATCGTCGGGAATGCGCATCTGCATGTCGTAGCGCTCGCGCAAGGGTTGCAGCATCGCCGGATCGGGCGTGCGTGCGTACAGCGCCAGCCAGGCCTGTGCCACCGCCTGGTCATCGGCGTGGTGCACGCGCGGGCCCAGGCCCCAATGCGTGTGTTCGCCCACGCCGCGCACGTAGTCCGCATAGCGCGGGTCGTGCAGCAGGTCGCTGGTGCCGAGGAAGCCGAGGTAGAGCGGGGCGAAGGTCCAGTCCAGGCTGTCGTGGTGGTCAACGCGCGGGAGTTGCCATGTGGCGACCAGGGCCGCAGCGCGGCGGATGTCGGCGGCCTTCATCGCACCGGAGAGCTGCGCGCGCGGCCCGGGGTTGGTTGGCGCATCGCCGGCCTGCGGATCGTCGGCGCGTGCCGGCGGGGGCGACAACGCCAGCAATGCGGTGGCCAGCAGGCACAGCGCGCAGGCCAGCAGGCGTGATGAAAATGGTGACGGAACGGGGCGTGCAGTCGACATGGCGATCCGTGATCTGGGCATGTTGTGGGCTGGGTCGAGCTTAGGCTAGAGTTTCAAAAGGTTTCAATAACTTTTGAAACTTTCGATTTCTTTCTGTCGGGTGGGCTCGGGCATGGCGATGGCGACACGCGGTATCGGGGGCGGCATCGCGCTGCTGGCGGCACTATGGGTGGCCACGGCAGGTGCGGCACCGGCTTCATCGACACCGCTGGAAGTGGCGGTGAGCAACCCGCTCGCGCTGGCCCGCCATGGCGAAGTGCTGTCGCTGCCCATGGCCGAGGTGCTGCAACGCCGACCGCAATGGCGCTCGCGCAGCTTGGCCGCGCGCGTCGAGGGCAGTACCGCGTGGCTGCCCGTGCAGGCCTATGCCGGCGATGGCGGTGCCGTGCCGGACCAGTTGCTGGTGCAGCTCGACATCGCGCCAAAGGCCACCGAGCAACTGGAGATTCTTCCCGCGCCCGCTTCGATGCCGGCGACGCCGAATCCGCTGTTCGCGCGCCTCGTACCCGAGCGCGACGACGACTTCGCATGGGAAAACGAGCAGGTGGCGTACCGCATCTACGGCACCGCGCTGGAAAAGACCGGCCAGGTGTTTCCCGGCATCGACGTGTGGTCGAAGCGGCCGCCGCGGCACGTGGTCAATGCCTGGTACAAGCGCGACGCCGAAGGGCAGCGCCTGAACGATCCCTCGATGTCCTACCACATCGACCACGGCGACGGCCTGGACAGCTACGACGTGGGCCACACACCCGGCGATGGCGGCACCGCGGGCTGGCTGGACGGCGCGCCGGTCGCCTCGCGCAACGCCTCACAGGTGCGCATCACCGCGCAGGGGCCGGTGCGGCTGCGTTTCGAGGTGGACTATCCGGCATGGCGCGTGGGCGACGTGACGCTGCAGCAGCACAAGGTCATCACGCTGGATGCCGGTTCGCATCTCAACCGGCAGGTGGTGACCTGGCGCATCGTAGGCGCGCCACGCGCCACCGTGGCCGCGGGCGTCGCCGTGCATGCCGGTGCGGATCTCGTGCATGACGGCGCCCCGCGGATCGTCGTGTGGGACACGCCGCAAAAGGCCAGCGCCGGCCGCATCGCCACCGCGCTGCTGCTGGCGCCCGGCGAAACCGCGCGCTACGCAGGCACGCACGACGCGGCCTGGGCGCTGTTCGACGTGGCCGACGGCGACAGCATCCGCTTCGCCTCCGGCTCCGGCTGGTCGCAGGGCGACATGCCCGATTTCCGCAGCTGGCAAAACTATTTGTATGATTATTCGATGCGCTGGTCGCATCCGCTGCAGGTGCGTTGGCCGGCAGCCCGGCACTGACGAAACCATCGAGGAATCCGCATGCAACGTCGAACCTTCCTGCGCTTGAGCGTGCTGACTCCACTGGCCTTGGGCGCAGGCTGGCGTGCCGGCAATCTCCGCGCCGCTGCCGCCGCCACAGCCGGCATCAAGCCCGATGGCCGCCCGCACCGCTTCGAACTTTCCGCGCAGCACTTCCTGCTCGACGGCAAGCCGTTCCAGATCCGCAGCGGCGAGATGCACCCGATCCGCATCCCGGCCGAATACTGGCGGCATCGCATCCGCATGGCGAAGGCGATGGGACTCAACACGATTTCCATCTACCTGATGTGGAACGCGCTGGAATCCGCGCCCGGCGAGTTCGACCTGACCACCGGCAATCGCGACTTCGCGAAGTTCATCCGGCTGTGCCAGGAAGAAGGCATGTGGGTGTACCTGCGCCCCGGCCCCTACATCTGTGGCGAGTGGGATTTCGGCGGGTTGCCGCCGTACCTGTTGCGCCATCCGCACATCCGCGTGCGCGACAAGGACGACGCCGACTACATGGCCGCGGTGCGCCGCTACATCGCCACTGTCGCGCCGGTGGTGAAGCCGCTGCTGGCGGAGAACGGCGGACCGATCCTGATGGTGCAGGTGGAGAACGAATACGCCTCGTTCGGCCACGATCTCGCCTATCTCGAAGCGATCCACGCGCTGTGGCAGCAGCACGGCGTGCACGGGCCGTTCTCGATTTCCGATGGCCTCGAGCAGGTGCGCAAGGCGAAGACCTACCTGCCGGGCACCGCGCTGGGCCTAGACGGCGACACCGATTTCGCGGGCGCGCAGGCCATTGCCGGCGAGATGCCGGTGTGGATGGGCGAGGGCTATCCCGGCTGGATCACCCACTGGGGCGACAAGGATTTCTCGCGCGGCGACTTCGCCGGCACGCTGGGCAAGCTGCTGGCAGAGGGGCGCTCGTTCAACATGTACGTGGTGCACGGCGGCAGCAACTTCGGCTTCGGCGCGGGCGCCAACGCGAATGGCGACTACTCGCACTTCCAGCCGGTGATCACCAGCTACGACTACGGTGCACCGATCGACGAGCACGGCGCACCCACGGTGGACTACCACACCTTCCGCAAGATGCTTGCCGCCCACGCGGCGCAGCCGTTGCCCGAGGTGCCGGTCACACCGCCGATGGCCGGCTTCGCGCCGTTCACGCCGCAGCCATACGCCGCGCTGTGGGACAACCTGCCAGTCGCGAAGCAGGTGCGGCGCCCGCAACCCAACGAGCTGCTGTTCGGCCAGGACCACGGCATGGTGCTGTATCGCCGTCCGCTGAAGGGCGGCGGCGAGCTGACGGTCGATGGCGTACGCGATTACGCCACGGTGTTCCACGGTGGGCGTTACGTCGATTACCTGTCGCGCGTGCAGCATCCGAAGCTGCATGCGGGCAACCGGTTGCAGTTGCCGGCAAGCCACGGCGAGGCGCCGCTGGAAATCCTCGTCGACAGCTTTGGCCATGTCGGCTTTGGCCAGGCGATGGCCGACCGCAAGGGCATCGTTGGCGAAGTGCGGCTCGGCGGCCAGCCGCTGGAGGGCTGGGAGGCGGTGAGCCTGCCGCTGGATGGCAAGTGGCTGGCGTCATTGCGGCCGTTGCGCGGCAAGCCCGCGCGGCCGGGCGTGTTCTTCAAGGCCGGCCTGGCGCTGCAAAAGCCGACCGACTGCTATTTCGACATGGCGGACTGGGCCAAGGGCTACCTGTGGGTCAACGGCCGCCTGCTGGGCCGCTACTGGAACCTGGGCCCGCAGCAACGGCTGTATTGCCCCGCCTCGTGGCTGCGCGCAGGCGACAACGAGGTGCTGGTGTTCGACTTGCACCGTACCGAGGCGGCGTCGATTCGCGGCACGGAAACATTGAAGGACGAGACTCCCGCTTCATGACCAGCTCCAGTTGTACCGGTTCCAGTCGTCGTCGCTTCCTCCGTCTGATGGCTACCAGTGCCGGCGCCGCCGCTGGCAGCATGCTGTTGCCGCCGAGCATCCGCCAGGCGCTGGCGACGCCGGCCCACCGCGCCAGCGGCAGCATCCGGGACGTCGGACATGTGGTGATCCTGATGCAGGAGAACCGTTCGTTCGATCATTATTTCGGCACGCTGCGCGGCGTGCGCGGCTTCAATGATCCGCGCCCGCATCTGCTTCCCGATGGCAGGCCGGTCTGGTACCAGCCGCCGGCGCGGAGCAAAACGAAGCGCTACCACGATCGCGGCGTGCCGGACGATGCCGCCTACGTGCTGCCGTTCTACCTCGACCCGCGCACCACCACCGAACACCAGAACTGGCTGGACCACGGCTGGAACAGCGGCCACCTGGCCTGGAACCAGGGCCGGTACGACCAGTGGGTGGAGCAGAAGCAGGACCCGCTGACGATGGGTTACCTCAAGCGCGAGGACCTGCGTTTCCATTACGCGCTGGCCGACGCGTTCACCGTCTGCGACGGCTACCACAGCTCGATCCACGGGGCCACGGCGATGAACCGGATGTACCTGTGGTCGGGCACCTGCGATCCGCGCAATGCCTACGGCACGCGGCCGACCGGCCCCGGCATGGACGAGCGCATGCACGTCAACGGCTACACCTGGACCACGTACCCGGAACGACTGGAGGCGCACGGCATCTCGTGGAAGCTGTACCAGGGCGGCAGCGGCCAGCCGGGCACGCCGACCGACAATTTCACGGACAACGCGCTGGAGTATTTCGCCAGGTACCAGGTGGCCGAGGGGGCCGATCCGCTCGGCCCGCTAGTGCGCAAGGGCGCATCCACGCACACGCTGGCCGAATTGCGCGACGACGTGCTGCACGATCGCCTGCCGCAGGTGACCTGGATCGTGCCACCGAAGAAATACAGCGAGCATCCGTCCGCTTCGCCCAGCGACGGCGCCGACTACATCAACCAGGTGCTGGAGGCGCTGGTGGCGAATCCGGCGGTGTGGAGCCGCACGGTGCTGTTCCTCAACTACGACGAGAACGACGGCCTGTTCGACCACGTGGTGCCGCCGATGCCGCCGCTGACCAGCTGGTCGAACGGCAACGGGATGGTGTCGGACGGGTTGCGCGACAGCCTCGACGACGAGTTCCTCGATCTCGACCGTTATCCCGGGTACCAGCCGTCGCTGGTGCCCGGTGCGGATCCGGGCGGCCTGCAACCGATCGGGCTGGGGCCACGCGTGCCGATGGTCGTGGTGTCGCCGTGGACCACCGGCGGCTGGGTCTGTTCGCAGACTTTCGATCACACCTCGGTGCTGCAGTTCCTGGAGGCGCGCTTCGGCGTCGCCGAACCGAACATCAGTGCGTGGCGCCGCGCGGTCTGCGGCGACTTGCTCGCTGCGTTCGATTTCGCCGGGCCGCCCGACCGCCGCATCCATCATTTCCACCCGCCAGCCGCGCTGCACAGTGCCAACGCGCCTTTCCTGGTGCCGGCGGCGCAGGCTATGCCGGTGCAGGAGCCGGGCGTCCGCCCCGCGCGCGCCTTGCCGTATGCATTCGCCGTGCAGGGGCGCGAGGAACGTGCCGCCGGGCGGTTCTGGCTCGACTTCGACAATGCCGGCAGGGCGGGCGCCGCCTTCTACGTCTACGACAACATGGCGCCGGAACGCGCGCCGCGGCGCTACACGGTATCGGCTGGCGACCGTCTGTCCGACTACTGGGTCCCCGCGCCCGGGCCCGGCGCCTATGACCTCACGGTGCGCGGCCCGAACGGCTACCTGGGCCATTTCCGGGGGAGCGTCGGCGCGGGTTCCGCCCGGCAGGCCACCGCGCTGGAAGTGCAGCTGCAGCCCGACACGGCGTCGGGCCGGCTGGTGGTGCAACTGCGCAACAGCGGAACGGATGCCTGCCGTTGCCGGATACGCAATGCCTATGTCCACGAAAATCCGCGCGATTGCGAGGTGGCCGGCGGCGCCAGCGTGGAGAGTGCATGGCAGCTCGACGCCAGCGCGGGCTGGTACGACCTCATCATCGATCGGCCCGGCGATCCGCTGTACCTGCGCCGCTTCGCCGGCCATGTCGAGAACGGCCGGCCCAGCACCAGCGATCCCGGTCCGGTGTCGCCGGCGTAGACGCGCCGCAGTGCTTCCGCGTCGCGGAACTCAGGCCTTGCCGTGGAACAGCTCGCGGCCGATCAGCATGCGCCGGATCTCGTTGGTGCCCGCGCCGATCTCGTACAGCTTGGCGTCGCGCAGCAGGCGGCCGGCGGGGAACTCGTTGATGTAGCCGTTGCCGCCCAGCGACTGGATCGCCTCCAGCGCCACCTGCACCGCGTTGACCGAGGCGTTGAGCAGGCAGGCGGCGGGATCGATGCGCGACTTCACGCCGCCGTCGAACTGCTGCGCCACCATGTAGGCGAAGCCGCGCGAGGACTGCAGTGCGGTATACATGTCGGCCACCTTCGCCTGCATGATCTCGAAGGTGCCGATCGGCGCGTTGAACTGCTTGCGCTCGCGCACGTAGGGCAGGGTGAGGTCCATCGCCGCCTGCATCAGGCCGATCGGGCCGCCGGAGAGCACCAGGCGCTCGGTGTCCAGGCCGCTCATCAGCACGCGCACGCCTTCGTTGACTTCGCCCACGATGTTCTCGGCGGGGATCTCGCAGTCCTCGAACACCAGCTCGCAGGTGTTGGAGCCGCGCATGCCCAGCTTGTCCAGCTTCTGCGCGGTGGAGAAACCCTTCATGCCCTTCTCGACGATGAAGGCGGTCATGCAGCGGCTGCCCGCCGGGCGCGGTGCGGTGCGCATGTAGACCAGCAGCACGTCGGCGTCGGGGCCGTTGGTGATCCACATCTTCGAGCCGTTGGCGACCCACACGCCGCCCTTCAGCTCGGCCTTGCAACTCATCGAGCCCACCACGTCGGAGCCGGCGCCCGGCTCGCTCATCGCCAGCGCGCCCACGTACTCGCCCGAGCACAGCTTGGGGATGTACTTCTGCCGCTGCGCCTCGTTGCCGTTGTGGAAGATGTTGTTGACGCACAGGTTGGAGTGCGCGCCGTAGGACAGGCCCACCGAACCGGACGCGCGCGAGATCTCCTCCATCGCCACCATGTGCGCGAGGTAGCCCATGCCGGTGCCGCCGTACTCGGTCGGGATGGTCATGCCGAGCAGGCCCAGCTCGCCGAACTTGCGCCACAGGTCGGCGGGGAACAGGTTGTCGTGGTCGATCTGCGTGGCGCGCGGCGCGATTTCCTTCTCGGCGAAGGCGTGCACGGTATCGCGCAGCAGGTCGATTTCTTCGCCGAGCGGGAAGGGACGCATGGACGGCATTCCAGGGGAGTCGGGGCGTAAATGATAGCGTGCCGGCAGTGCAGGCGGTTCGGCGGCGCATCAAGTCTCCGGCACGAAACGGAAACGCCGGCGCATGGCCGGCGTTCCGTTCATCGGGTTTTGGGCGGGCCGACGCTCAGGGCAGCTTGACGAGCTTGGCCTTCAGCGCGACGCCTGACATCAGGAAACCCTTGTGGCATTCGTAGTTCTGGCCGTCGCTGAATGGGGTGTCGTTGTAGTTGCTGACGATATCCGTCACCGCGTTGGCACCGGCCTGCTTGGCCTCGTTCTGCAGATAGATGAGATCGGTGGCGAGCACGTGGTTGCAGGTTTCCTCGTCGCTCTTGCCGAAGGCGTTGGTCTTGCGGTTGATGGTGACGTTGTCGTTGACCACCTTGCCGTGCGGGCCGCTGCCGGCCAGGTAGAACTTCACGCTGCCGTCGATCAGGCCGGCCTTCTGGGCGGCCGCCACGCCGTTCTCGAACGACAGGTGGATCACCTTGTCACTGGCCATGGCGGCGGCCGGGGCGGCCAGGAGCAAGGCGGTGAGGCCGATGGTGAGTGCTTTCATGCGTTTCTGTCTCCTTGGGTGGTCGGTTGGATGGGCAACGGCCGTACCGGCTTCGAACGCTGCGCCGGTCCGGCATGCTGGGTCAGCACAGGCCGCCGTTGACGGCGAGCACCTGGCGGGTGATGTAGCCGGCCTCCGGGCTCACCAGGAAGGCCACCGCGGCGGCGACCTCCTCCGGCGTGCCGGCGCGCTGCGCGGGGATGGCCTTGAGGATGTCCTCCACCGGCACGTCGACGTCGAGCATGTCGGTGTCGATCAGCCCCGGCGCCACGCAGTTCACGGTGATCCTGCGCTTGGCCAGCTCCACCGCCAGCGCCTTGGCCGCGCCGATCACGCCGGCCTTCGATGCGCTGTAGTTGACCTGGCCGCGGTTGCCGATCAGCCCCGACACCGAGGTGATGCAGACGATGCGGCCCGGTGCGCGGCGGCGGATCATCGGCATCACCAGCGGGTGCAGCACGTTGTAGAAGCCGTCGAGGTTGGTGCGCAGCACGCGGTCCCAGTCCTCGTCGGTGAGCGCGGGAAACGCGCCGTCGCGGGTGAGCCCGGCGTTGCACACCACGCCGTAGGGTGCGCCGTGCCGTTCCACGTCCGCTTCCAGTGCGGCGCGGCACGCTTCGCGGTCGGCGATGTCGAACTGCAGCACGCGCGCGGCGCGGCCCAAGCGCTCGACGTCCGTGCGCACCGCCTCGGCCTCGTCGCGCTTCGCGCGGCAATGCAGGACGAGGTCGTGGCCGGCCTGCGCCAGCCGCAGCGCGATCGCACGGCCGATGCCGCGGCTGGAGCCGGTGACCAGGATGGTGTCAGCCATGGCTTGGTTCCGTTGCAGGTGATGGGGACTTGTCGTTTTGGAACAGGGCGCTCGCGTCGGGCGGGCTGAACACGGTGAGCCGTGCCTCGGCCAGCACGCCGGGCGCCTCGATGCGGCAGGCGAACACGCCCATGCCGCCGTCGTCGTGGAAGTCGCGCCGCGCCTCGATGCGCAGCTCGCTGCCTGGCGCGAACGCGGCCACGTTGCAGGCGTAGTGGCGGGTGCCGAGCAGGAAGCCCAGCCGCACCGGCTCGCCCGCGATCTTCGCCTGGCAGCCGGCCCAGGCGGCGATGGCCTGCGCCATCAGCTCCACGCCCATCCACGCGGGCAGCGTGCCGTCCGCATCGTGGAACAGGCCGGAGGCCGGGATGCGCCGGCTGCACACGGCATGCTCGGGGCCATGCTCCAGCACCGCGTCGAGCAGGATCATCTCGCCCGCGTGCGGCAGCAGCTCGGCGATGGGCCACGGCGTCATGCGGCATCTCCCAGGATCAGGCAGGCATTGTTGCCGCCGAAGGCGAAGGAGCTGCTCATCAGCCGGCGCGGCCTGTCATTCGGCAGGCGCGCACCGGCCTCGACGAAGCGCAGCGCGGGCAGCTCGGGATCGGCCAGACCGTCCCACCGCTGTGGCGGCAACCGGCCATCGTGCAGGCTGAGCCAGCAGAACGCCGCTTCCAGCGCGCCGGCGGCGGCCAGCGTGTGGCCGGTGAGCGGCTTGGTCGACGAGCAGGGCACGCCGTGCGGGAACAGCGCGGCCACAGCCTGCGCCTCCATCGCGTCGTTGTGCGTGGTGGCGGTGCCGTGCAGGTTGAGGTAGTCGATCTGCGCGGGCTCCAGACCGGCCTGCGCCAGTGCGGCACCCATCGCCTGCCGGGCGCCCAGGCCTTCCGGGTCGGGCGAGGACATGTGGTACGCGTCCGAGCTCGATCCCGCGCCGAGCAACTGCACGGGACCGTGCTCGCGCGCCAGCAGGAACAGCACGGCGGCCTCGCCGATGTTGATGCCGCGCCGCTCGCGCGAGAATGGATTGCAGCGCGCGGGATCCATGGCGCCCAAGGCATGGAAACCGTTCAGCGGCAGCCGCGCCAGCGTGTCCACGCCGCCGCAGATCACTGCATCGCAGAGACCGGCCTGCAGCAGCCGCTGCGCGCTGATGATGGCGCGCGCACCGGCGGTGCAGGCGGTGGAGATCACGTAGCAGGGGCCGGCCAGCTCCAGCCATTCGGCGAGGAACTCGGCGGGGCCGGCCAGCTCCTGGTGTGCGTAGCGGTAGTCCGCCGGCCACGTGCCATCCCGGCGTTGCGCGGCGAGGCCATGGGTGGCTTCCTCGATGCCGCCGGTGCTGGTGCCCAGCACCACGCCGACGCGCGCGTTGCCATGCGTGGCGATGGCGGCGCGGACGTCCGCTTCGATCTCCTGCGCCGCGGCCAGCAGCAGGCGGTTGCAGCGGTTGTCGCGCGTGGCCGCCAGCGCAGCGGGGACCTCGGGCAGCGGCGTGCGCACCGCGCCCAGCGGCGGCGCATGTTCCGGAATCCGGCCGGATTCCGCGTGCAGGCCGTGTTCCGCGCCGGCGAACAGCGCCTCGGATACCGCGGCCTTGCCCGCGCCCAGCGCGCAGACCACGCCCAGCGCGTTGAGATAGGTCGCGCTCATGCCGGCGGCGGTTTGCGGGCGACCACGTTGACCAGGGTTTCCTCGCGCTGGCCGGGCGGCGGCGGGGCGCGCAGGCCCCAGCGTTCGAGCAGGCCGAAGTCCTTCGCCCGGCTCCACCACAGGTAGGGCAGCGAGACGTTGGCATCGGTGAACTCGAAGCCCTGCGTGCGCAACATCGCGAGGTAGCCGTCGGCGCTCTTCTGCACATGCATCGGGTGGCGGAAGAACCAGCGGATCACCCAGCTGTCGATGTAGGCCTTGGTGGATTCCGCGAACAGCAGCCGGCCGCCGGGTTTCAGCACGCGCCAGAATTCGGCCAGCGCGCGCTCCTGCTCGACCAGGTGATGGAAGGTCTGGTGGCAGAACAGCACGTCCACGCTGGCATCGGGCAGGTCGATGTGCGCGCAGTCGGCGGCGATCAGCTCCGCGGCGATGCCTTCGCGCTGCGCCTCGGTGCGCGACAGCGCCAGGCTGTGCGGATCGGCGTCCAGTCCGATCATCCGGTCCGGCGCGAAGGCCGCCTGCAGCAGGCGGAACGACTTGCCCTGGCCGCAGCCGGCGTCGAGCAGCACGCCGCCGCGGGGCAGCGGCTCGCCGAGCAGGCGCTTCAGGTCGTTGATCGCCACGCGCAGCACATGATGCTGCCAGGTGCGGGTGGCGAGGAAGCGGAAACCGATGCGGGTTTCTTCGACGTAGGTAGGGCTAGCGTAAGTCATGGGCTCTTATTGAAGAGTGCGGCCATGGATGGCCGCCCGTTTGATCTTCGCGATCATGGATGATCGCCGGAAATACAGTCGGAAATACACGCCTCCACAGCGTTCACCAGCACAGCCGGCGAAACCAGCTGCATCACGCCGTCGGCAAGGCGCACCGCCACCTGCACGGTGCTGGCGCGGGTGAGGCGCTCGCCGCTGGCGGCGTCGCTGACGAGGTAATGGATCTTCAGGCGGTTCTGCCACTCGACCAGGTCGGCGCGCACCACGAGACGCTGGCCGAAGCGCGCGGCGCGGGCGTAGCGCAGCTGCAGGTCGATCACCGGCCACGCGTAGCCGGCCGCCTTCATCTGCGCGTAGTTGTGGCCGATGCGGTCGAGCAGGGCGCAGCGGGCGATTTCCAGGTACTTCACGTAGTGGCCGTGCCACACCACGTCCATCGAGTCGATGTCGAAGAACGGCACGGTGACTTCCGTATCCACCTGCAGCACGCCGCGGCTACGCATCGGTGCTTTCCCAGTACGGATAGAAATTGAACCACTGCTGCGGTGCCAGCAGGCACCACTGCGCGAGGCGGTCGGCGTAGCGCTGCGCCCAGCCGGCGATGGCGGCATCACGCTGGCCGCGCTGCCACGTCGGCGTGTCGAGGAAGCGTTCCAGCCGGATCTCGTAGCGGCCGTCGATCTTCAGGCAGCACATCAGGTTCACCGGGCAGCCGAGCAGCCCGGCCAGCAGCCACGGCCCCTGCGCGAACGCGGCGGGGCGGCCGAGGAAGTCCACCGCGACGCGGCGGCCGTCGTGCAGCGGCACGCGGTCGCCGGCCATGGCCAGCCACTCGCCGCGTTCGAGGCGCTGCGACAGGTCGAGCATCAGCGCGGCGTCCAGCTCGCTGACCTGGATCAGCCGCATGCGCTGCTCGCCCGCCTCGCCGAGCAGGCGGTTGAGGTGTGCGACATGGTGCGTGTGCACCAGCACGTTCAGCGGCACCTGCTCGCCCAGCTCGGCCAGCGCGCGGCAGACATCGAGGTTGCCCAGGTGCGTGCCGACCAGCAGCTGGCCGCGGCCGCCCTGGCGGGTCGCCAGCAGCTGCGCGCGCAGCCCGTCGGGGTCGAGCAGGCGCACCTGCTCCAGCCGCAGCGCGCCGCGCCACACGTCGAGGCGGTCCAGCAGACAGTCGGCGAAGGCCATGAACTGCGCGAACACGCGGCGCGGGGCGGGACGCAGGTCGGCGCGGCCGCTCCAGGCGGCGAGGCGCTCCAGGTACTCGCGGATGCTGCGCCGTGCGCGGCGCCCGGTGAGGAAGAAATACAGCACGATCAGGTGCAGCAGCGGCGACAGCAGGCGCCGGCCACAACTGCGTGCCACGAAGGCGGTGAAGCGCATCAGCAGCAGGTTGCCGCGCTCGCGTTGCGCGGACCAGTGCTGCTGCGTGGCCAGCTGCGCCTCGCTCATGCGCGCGGCTCCAGCACGAGGCGGCCGGAGGAGTACGCCAGCTCGCCCTCGCGGTAGGCGAAGTGCAGCTTGCCGCGCGCGTCGTCGAGGCGCAGCGTGAGCGTCACCCGGTCGCCCGGCCGCAGCAGGCGCTGGAACTTCAGCGCCTCCATCTCGCGGCAGTGCGGCGAGGTGCCGAGGCGCGACGCAGCCAGCTGCAGCGCCCATGCCACCTGCACCGCGCCGGGCAACACCGGCGCCTGCGGGAAGTGGCCCGGGAAATGCGCGAGATCCGCGGGCACCCGCAACTGCAGTGTGCAGCCGGCGTCGTCGCGCTGTTCGCGCAGGATCACGGGGTTGGTGCGCCGCACGCTCATGCGTTCACCCGCAGCCGCTTGCGCAGCAGCCATTCGCCCACGAACAGCGGACCCATGATGAAATACACGATCAGGCCGTTGTACAACGTCCACCATTTCAGCGGCGCATACAGCGTGAGCACGGCCGACACCACGGCGTTGAACACGAAGAAACCCACCCACACCCAGGTGACCTTGCGCGTGTAGGGAATCGCCGCAGCCGGCAGATCCGGTTCGCGCACGCGGGCGATGCGCTCCACGACGGGCGGCCCGTAGGCCAGGCTCAGCCCGAACGTGAACAGCAGGAACAGGCTGATCAGGGTGGGGTACCAGCGCAGCAGCGAGGATTCGCCGCTCACCGCCAGCATGGCGCAATAGGCCAGCGCCACGCCCAGCATCCAGCGGCCGCCCGGCTCGCGCCACAGGAACGGCGCGCGCAGCAGCCACACCGCGGCCAGCGCGAGCGCGAACACCGGCGGCGCCACCGTTTCCATGCCGAAATAGACCAGGAACGGATACAGCACGCCGACCAGCGGCAGCAGGATGTTGATCAGCTTGCGCATGCGGCCCGCTGGCTGGCGACGAAGGCGGCGAGGCTGGCCACGCTGGCGAAGTGGCGGCGCGCGTCCTTGTCGTCCGAGGCGATGCGGATGTCGTAGCGCTTCTGCAGCGCCAGCGCCAGTTCCAGCGCGTCCACCGAATCCAGCCCCAGCCCGTCGCCGAACAGCGGCTGCTGTGGCGGGATGTCCGTGGCGGCGAGGTCTTCCAGGTTCAGCGTGTCGATGACGAGCTGGGCGATCTCCTGCTCCAGCGCGGTATGGGTCGGTGCGTTCACGAGGCGGCGAGCTCCCTGTGGAAGAGTTGGTGCAGATGGTCGTTGAGCTGGCGCGAGGCGATCGGCGGCGGGGCGGCGGCGCTGAACAGGGCCGGATCGATGTCCGCGCCCACGCGCAGCCGCACCCGGAAGCGGCGGTCGGGAATGCGGTACCACGGCTGCCCCTTGGTCAGCGTGGGCGGATCGACGGTGATGAACACCGGCGTCACCGTGCGCGCGCCGCGCAGCGCGATGGCTGCCGCGCCGCGATGGAACTGTGGTGGCTGGCCGGGCACGGTGCGCGTGCCCTCGGGAAACACGATCAGGCATTGCCCCTCGCGCAGTACGCCGGCGGCGCGCTCGAGCATGCCCATGCTGCCGTCGTTGCCGATGTATTGCGCGGTGCGCACCGGGCCGCGCGTGCACGGGTTGTCGAACAGGCTCTGCTTCACCACGCAGTTCGCATCGCGGATCTGCGAGGCCAGGAACACCACGTCGATCAGCGAGGGATGGTTCGCCACCACCAGCTGGCCGGGGCGGCCCAGCCGCTCGGCACCGTCGATCGCGAAGTCCAGCACACGGGTGCGGTACATGAACTGCACGTGCAGGTGGAAGGCGCGGCTGATCGCGGCGCGCGCACGCCGGCGCCGTGCGATGGCGTCACCGGGCAGGCAGGCCAGCAGCGGCAGGATCAGCACGCGCAAAAGCAGGCCGCCGAGGCCGAACAGCACGAAGCTGGCGCCGGTCGCCAGCAGGCGCCAGGCCCAGGCGTCGCGGCGTTGGTTCAGCGGATATGTTGCCAGTTCCATCGGCGGGTCTTCCAGGTGTGTTGAAGCGTGGTCTCGCCCACGAGCAGGGCGCGCAGGAAATCCAGTGCATGCGGCCAGGCGCAGGGTTCGGCGCCGTCGCCGCGAGCCTGCTCCAGCCGCCAGTCGCTGCCTGCGGATGTTGCCGTGTCGGTTTTCCCCAGTCGCAGTGCCACAGCATAGGAGAACGGCACATCCGCGATCCACTGCGCATAGGCGGCTGGCGGCAGTTCCTCGGCCACCACCACCAGGGCCGACGGCGCACCGGCGGCCAGCTGCAGCGCGCCTTCCAGCAGCACATGCTCGAAGGTGTCGGCCTCGCCGGCGATGGCCGCGGATTCGCCGCGCTGGCCGCGCAGGATCGACCACTGGCCCGCGATCGCGTTGTGCACCGACAGGCCGAACTGGGTGGGCGACAGCGGCTGGCCGTCGACGATGTCGGAGAGCAGGGCCAGTGTCTGCGGCGTTTCGCCGTGGCGCGAGCCGAATACGAAGGGCAACTGCTCGCTCTCGCCGCACAGCGGCCACGCGGTTTCCAGCGTCATCCGCGCCAGCCGGCCCAACCGGCGCCGCTGCAGGGCGGGCAGGAAGGCGCAGGCCGGCTGCGCCTGTGCGTCGTCGGGCACGGCATGCGGCGCCTGCGCCCAGGCCTGCCAGTCCGCCGCGCTTTCCAGGCCCGGCGCCCAGGCGCGCCAGCCTTCGAGGTGGAACGCGATCATGCGGCGCCCTCCGCGTGGCGGCGGAACAGCAGCGTGGCGCAACTGCCGCCGAAGCCGAAGCTGTTGCTGAGCGCCGTGTCGATGCGGTGTTCGCGGTTCGCCGTGAGCAATGGCGCGTCGGCGAAGGCGGGGTCAGGGTCGTCCAGCGGCGCGCCGGCGGCGAGGAAATCGTGCTCCAGCATCAGCAGGCAGGCGATCGCATCCAGCGCGCCGGCGGCGCTGGGCGCGTGGCCGAGCAGGCCCTTGATCGAAGAGAGCGGCGGCACCGCTGCGCCGTGTTCGGCGAACACGCTGGCGATGGCCTGCCATTCGGCGAGGTCGCCCTGCGTGCCGCAGGCGTGCGCATTGATGTAGTCGGGCAGCGTACCGGCCCGCTCCAGCGCCTGGCGCAGCGCGCGGGCGATGCCGCCGGCACCGGCGACGACCATGTTGGCCGCGTCGGTGGCGCTGCCGTAGCCGGCGAGTTCCGCGAGCACGCGGGCGCCGCGCGCGTGCGCGTGCTCCAGCGATTCCAGCACCAGCACGCCGGCGCCTGCGGCCAGCGCGAAGCCGTCGCGCTCGCGATGGAACGGGCGCAGGGCGTGCGCCGGCTCGGCCTGCGGCGACAGCGCCCCCATCGCGTCGAACCACATCGCGGTACTGGGGTGCAGTTCCTCGGCGCCGCCGGCGATCACCACGTGCTGGCGGCCGAGCTGGATCAGCTCCATCGCGTGGCCGATCGCGTGGGCCGAACTGGTGCAGGCCGAGCTGATCGTGTAGCTGCTGCCGCCGATGCCGAAGGCCTGGGCGAGGCCGGCCGACAGCGCACTGCTCATGCCGCGCGGCACCAGGAAGGGTGACAGTTTCGCGATGCCACGGACGCGATGGTCTTCCAGCGCTTCCTCGTGTTCGCTGAGTGCCGCACCGCCACCCAGCACCAGGCCGCAATCGGGCCCGGCGAGGCGCACGGCCGGCAGTCCGGCCTGCGCCAGCGCCTCGTTCGCCGCATGCCAGGCGTACAACGCCGGGGGCGGAAGGAAGCGGCGCAGCTTGCGCGGCGGTTCCGGCGGCAACGTGGCCTCGTCCACCGGGCCGCCCACGCTGCCATGCATGCCCAGCGCCGTGAAGGCGTCCATGCGGCGCAGGCCGTGGCGGCGCGTGCGCAGCGCATCTAGCAGCGCGGCGGTGCCCGCGCCCACGCAGCTCACCGCGCCCATGCCGGTGACCGCCACGCGCGGCAGGCCGTTGGCGTCGCGCCATGGCATCAGGCGACCGCCTTGAAGATCAGCGAGGTGTTGATGCCGCCGAACGCGAAGTTGTTGTTCATCACCACGTCGGTGGCGAGGGTGCGGCCTGTGCCGGTGAGGTAATCCAGCTCGGCGCAGTCGGGCGCGCGTTCGTCGAGGTTGAGCGTGGGGGCGAACCAGCCCTCGCGCATCATCGCGATCGCCCACCACGATTCCAGCGCACCGCAGGCGCCCAGGGTGTGGCCCACGTAACTCTTCACCGCGCCGACCGGCACGCGCGCACCGAGCACTTCGGCTGTGGCGTGGCTTTCGGCGACGTCGCCGCGGTCGGTGGCGGTGCCGTGGGCGCTGACGTAGCCGATGGCGCTGGCCGGCAGCTGCGCGTCTTCCAGCGCGAGGCGCATCGCCACCGCCATTGTTTCGGCCGTGGGCTGGGTGATGTGGGCGCCGTCGGAGTTGCAGCCGAAGCCGGCCACCTCCGCGTAGATCGTGGCGCCGCGCGCCTTCGCGTGTCCGTATTCCTCGAGCACCAGGGTAGTGGCGCCTTCGCCCACCACCAGGCCGTCGCGGCGCGCGTCGAACGGGCGCGGGGTGAGCCCGGGTTCGTCGTTGCGCGTGCTGGTGGCGAACAGCGTGTCGAACACCGCGGCACCGGGACCGGAGAGCTCCTCCGCGCCGCCGCAGAGCATCAGCTTCTGCCGGCCGTAGCGGATCGCCTCGTAGCCGTAGCCGATCGCCTGGCTGCCCGACGTGCAGGCGCTGGAGGTGGGGATCACGCGGCCCCTGAGACCGAAGAACACGCCCACGTTCACCGCCGTGGTGTGCGCCATGGTCTGGATGTAGCTGGTGGCGGTGATGCCCTGCATCGAGCCGGTCTCCAGCATGCGCCCCACCACGCGTACCGGCTCCACGCTGCCGCCGGAAGAACCGTAGGCCACGCCCATGCGGCCGTCGCGGATCGAGGCGTCGTCGAGCAGGCCGGCGTCGCGCAGCGCGTGTTCGCTGGCGGCCACCGCGAGCTGCGCGACGCGACCCATCGAGCGGGTCTTCTGGCGCGGCCAGGGCGGTGGTGCGAAGTCGTCCACCGGGCAGCCGAGGCGGCCGTTCAGCGCATCGAAGTAATCCCATTCGTGCATGCGGCGCACCGCGTTGCGACGTGCGCGCAGGCGCGCGGTGATCGTGGTCCAGTCGTGGCCCAGCGGCGTGATGCCGCCCATGCCGGTGACGACGACGCGATTCATGCGTGCGGCATCCTTGTGGTGGAACGGGTGGTCGAGGCATCGGCCCGGCTCGCCGGCACCAGCAGCGCGGTGAAGCCGATGCCCAGCAGCAGGGTGAGTCCGAAATCGCGCAGCGCCGGCAGCGAGCTCAGCGCCAGCAGGCCGAAGGAAAGCAGCGCGGTGAGCGCGGAAAGCAGCACGCTGGCGTACATCGCGCCGGGCCGGTCGGCGGTATGCGTCTCGCCCTCGTGCAGGAACACGGCGTAGTTCGCACCCACGCCCAGCACCAGCATCAGCGCCATCCAGTGGAACAGGGTCAGCGGCTGGCCAAGGTAGCCCAGTGCGGCGAGCGTGAGCGCGATGCCCAGCACCGGCGGCGCCAGCACGCGCGGTGCGCGCTGCCAACCGTAGCGCCAGCCGAACACCGGCACGATCAGCAGCATCGCGGCGAGCAGCCACACGCTGGCGTAGCCGCGGTAGCGGCCGAACAGGGCGGACACGCTGGCCGGCTTGTCCACCAGTTGCACGCCGGGCAGGCCGGTGGCTGCATGCGCGAGCAACGCATCGTTTTCGCTGCCCTGCGGCAGCACCAGCGAGGCGCAGCCTTGCGTGCTGCAGCCCATCCACAACTGGCGGAACGGAGTGGACAGCGGGGTCAGCAGCCAGTGGTCCAATTGCAGCGGCGTACCGGGCCACGCGGCGAGGTACGCATCGATGGCCGTCGCACGGAAACCCGCATCGGCCAGCGCCTGGCGCAGGTGCGCGGGATCGTCGAACAAGCGGGCGAGCAGGGCGTGGTCGCCCGCCTGCCGCGCTTGCGAAGGCACCATGCCCGCCAGGCCCAGCCAGCCTTCCAGCCTGCCGTCGTCGACCAACGCCTGCAGGCGTGTTTCCAGTGCCTCCTCGCGCTGCAGGGTCTGCTCGCTGTCCTTGCCCTGCACCAGGTAGAACTGGCTGCCATTGCCCAGCCCGGTGATCTCGCGGATCTGCGCTTCCTGCGCGGTGAGCGCGGCGGGCTGGGCGATCAGGCGATGCACGTCGTCGTCGTGGCGCAGCCGCATCCAGCCGGGCAGGGCGACCATAAGCAACAGCAGCGCTACCAGCGCACCGCGCCAGCCGTGCGCCGGCCGGGCCAGCCCATGTTGCAAGGCGCGCGCGCCACGCACCAGTGCCGGCGTCATCGGTTTCGACGGACGCTGCAGCAGGGCGGGCAGCAGCCAGAACACGCTGAGGCAGGCGGCGCCCATGCCGCCGATCGCGAACACTGCCATCTGGCGCAGCGCGGGGAACGGCACCAGCCCCAGCAGCGCATAGCCCAGCAGCGACGTGGCCAGCGCCAGCAGCAGGGCGGGACGCACCTGGCGCAGCCCGCTGCCGGCCCGCCACTGCGCGCCGGCGTTGGCGCGCGCGCTCAGGTACTGGATCGAGTAGTCCACCGCTTCGCCCAGCAGCGCCGCGCCGAACACCAGGGTCAGCAGATAGATCTTGCCGAACACCAGCAGCGCGAGGGTGGTGGCCGCGAGCACGCCCACGGCGGTGGAAAGGAAGGCGAGCAGCAGCGGCCCGGGCGAGCGGAACACGCCGAGCAGCAGCAGGGCGATGCCGATCGAGGAGATCCAGCCCACCATGTGCACGTCGTGTTCGGCGCCGGTGCGCGCGGCGGCGGCGTAGAACACCGCGCCGGTGCGCAGCATCCGGGTGCCGGGGTAGTCGCGTTCGACTTGCGCTTCCGCCTCGCGCAGGGCGTCCAGTGCGCGGCGCTGCACGCCGTCGTCGTAGGAGGAGCCGTCCAGCGTGGCGGTAACCAGCACGTATGTGGCCTTGTCGCGATGGGCGACCAGCAGGTCGTCCTCCGGCAGCAACGGCGAGCGGCTCCACGGCTGCTGCGCCAGCCAGTGTTGCAGCCAGCCGAAGGGATCGTCGGCGAGCGGTACGCCCACGCCGGTGAGGAAGGGTTCGTTGAGCCGCTGCGCCAGCGCCTGGGCGGGGTCGTAGCCCGGTTGCGCCAGGGCGTCGCGGTCGGCATCGGTGAGCAGCCAGTCGCGGTGCGCCAGATACGGCGCGATCATCTGCGCGATGTCGAACGGCGGCAGTTCGGCGGTTACCGAGCTGAATACCTTGTGCGCGGCCAGTGCCTTGCCCAGCGCGCGGGCGGCGCCCTTGGCGCGGGTGTCGTCGCCGTTTTCCACCAGCAGCACCATGCGGTCGCCGTTGGCGTGGGCCAGCCGCTCCACCGCGGTTTCGGCCAGCGGGTTCTGTCCGGTGGCGGGCAGCATGGCCAGCAGGTCGGTCTGGATCGGCAGCGGGCCGCGACCGAACAGCAGGTACGCGCCCAGCGCGGCGACCAGCAGGGTGGCGACCGCGAACAGACCGGCGCGCAGCTTGAGCGTTCGCGGCGTCATGGCAGGCCGAGCGCGCGCTTTTCCAACGCATCGGGCGTACCGGCGTCGCGGGTATGGGCGAAGCGGATCTCGGTACGCGAGCCGTCCTGCATGGCGATGGTGATGCCTTGCAGGTAGCTGTCGCCTTCCAGGCTGATGCTGCCCAGCACGCGCGCCACGCGCTCCTGTTTCGGCACGAAGCGCAGCGTCCATTGCCTGGACGTGCCGCTGGCCTCGACGCTGAACTGGCGCAGCGCCTCGTCCATCTTGCCGCCCAGCATGCCCTGCAGCATCTGCGAGACCTGGCTGACGCCGCGCTCGCCGCGCATGGGACGGGCGTTGCCGTCCGCGTCGATGCGCGCGGTGCGGCTGCCGGTGAGCGCCAGGGTTTCCTGGTAGGGCGAGACGGTCTGCCACAGCATGCCGTGGCCCAGCACGAACAGCAGCCGGCCTTCGCTCACCTGCGGCTTGTCCAGCGCGGGGTTGCTGCGGGTCTGGGTGAAGTCGGCGCGCACCGCGGCGTGGCGGCCCAGTTCGGCCAGCACATCCTGCAGCAGGGTGCCGTCCGCCTGGGCGCGCGCGAACGGTGCGAGGCAGCAAAGCAGCAGCAGGGCGATCAGTCGACGCATGCGTTTTCTCCACGGAACCGGCGCCACAACAATCGCGGCGCCCGGGGCAGCATGCCAAGCAACAGCCGCGTGTGCATCGCCGAGATGCGCAGGTTGTCGCGAAACATCCGGAAGTGGGACAACCCGTTCGCCGGATAGATCACCCGGGTCGGCACGTTGACCACGGGCATGCCGCGCCAGACCAGGCGCACCGCGGTCTCGGTGTCGAAATCCATGCGTGCGGGCAGCGGCTTGCGCGCGATCTCGGCGCAGGTGGCCGCGAGCGGGTACAGGCGGTAGCCGCACATCGAATCGCGGATCGCCAGCGACAGCGTTTCCAGCCACACGCAGGCGTGGGTGACGTAGCGTCCGTACAGCCGTGCGCGCGGCACGCTGGCGTCGTAGATCGGCGCGCCGCAGATCAGCGCACGTGGGCGCGCGCGCGCCGCGTCGAGGAAGCGCGGCACGTCATCGGTGTCGTGCTGGCCGTCGGCGTCGATCTGCAGCGCGTGGCTGTGGCCGGCCTCGCGCGCGGCGAGCAGGCCCATGCTGATGGCGCGGCCCTTGCCCTGGTTGTGCGGCAGCCGCAGCAGGCGCACGCCATCGGTGTCCTGCGCCAGCGCGTCGAGCACGCTGCGCGTGGCGGCGTCGCTGCCGTCGTCGACGATCAGCACGGGCAGGCCGTGCGCGCGCAGCGCCTGCACGGTGCCCGCGATGGTGCTGCCGTGGTTGTAGATGGGGATCAGCGCGCAGGGGGCGAAGCGGCCGTGGGCGTCGTCCGGCATGGCCGGGCTCAGCGTTCGAGCAGGCCGCGTACGGTGCCTACCACATCGCCCACGGTACGCACGTTCTTGAAATCCTCCGGCTTGATGCGCATGCCGGTCATTTCCTGCACCTGGATCGCCAGGTCCACCGCGTCGATGCTGTCCAGGCCGAGGTCGGCGAACAGGTGGGCGGACGGCGTGACGCGCTCCGGATCGATCTCGAAGGTGTCGCGCAGTACGTCGCGCAGGCGCTCAAGGATGTCCGTGTCGCTGATGTCGGCTGCCAGGATGGTGCTCATGTCGCGTTCTGCTCTTGTAGTTCCGTGCGTGTCGTGACGCCTTCCGGGGCGGTTGTTCCGCACGGGATGGCCAGGCGTCGGTGCGACGCCCGACCGGGCCGGCATCGGCGATGCCAGTCTTCCCGACGAGGCGGTTCCCCTGTCGCGCGCGCCGGCGAACCGGCACGCCACTATCGCGGGTAGTGTAGCAGAGCCCCGCCGTGGGCCGGGCATGACGGACGACAGGGCGACACAGCGAAAGAGGCCGCCTTGCGGCGGCCTCTCGGGTGAATCCGGTGCTGGAAACCGCCAGGGTCCCCGTGGCAGGCCGGGCTCACTGGCCGCGCATGCGGCCCTGGAAGCGGGTACCGCCGTTGCCCATGTGCGGCAGCTTGATCTTGCCGATCGCGCTGATGCGCTCTTCGGCGAGACGGTCGGCGGCCTTGTAGGTGGGCACGTTCTGGGTCTTGCTGATCTCGAAGATGCGGCCCAGGTTGTAGTAGATCGTGCGCATCATGCGCATCGCGCGCTCGCGGTTGTAGCCGTCGATTTCCAGCGACACGTTCATCACGCCGCCGGCGTTCACCGCGTAGTCCGGCGCGTACAGCACGCCGCGGCGGGTCAGTTCGTCGCCGATCGCGTCGGTGGCCAGCTGGTTGTTGGCCGCGCCGCAGATGATCTTGGCCTTGATGCGGTCGATGGTCTGCTCGTTGACGGTGCCGCCCAGCGCGCAGGGGCTGTAGACGTCGGCGTCGACGTCGTAGATCTCGTCCAGGCCCACGGCCTCGCAGCCCAGCTCGTCGACGCAGCGCTGCACGGCGTCCTTGTTGATGTCGGTGACGAACACCTTGGCGCCCTGCTCGCGCAGCAGCTTGATGAACTCGCTGCCCACGTGGCCGCAGCCCTGCACGGCGAAGCTGTACTTGCCCACGTCCTCGTTGCCGTGCTTGAAGTTCAGCGCGGCCATCAGGCCCTGCAGGGTGCCGAACGCGGTGAACGGCGAGGGGTCGCCCGAGCCGCCGTGCACCTGGTGCACGCCGGTGACGTACTCGGTCTCACGGAACACGTATTCCATGTCGTTGACGTCGATGCCCACGTCCTCGGCCGTGATGTAGCGGCCGTTGAGCGAGTTGACGAAGCGGCCGAACGCGCGGAACAGCGCCTCGGACTTGTCCTTGGAGGGATCGCCGATGATCACCGCCTTGCCGCCGCCCAGGTTCAGGCCGGCCACGGCGTTCTTGTAGGTCATGCCGCGCGACAGGCGCAGCACGTCGTTCACGGCCTCCTGCTCGGTCTTGTACGGCCACATGCGCAGGCCGCCGAGCGCGGGGCCCAGCACCGTGTTGTGGATCGCGATGATGGCCTTCAGGCCGGCGTCTTTGTTGTGGCAGAAGACGACTTCTTCGTGACCCGTGTTGGCGATGGTTTCGAAAATCATTGGTACGGCGACTCCATGGAGAGGTGCCCGCAGGCATCCAGGATGACGGCATCGCAGCGATGGCCGTCGGGGAACAGCAACGACACGAATGCGTCGCTCCGGACGGGCCAGGGCGACGAACCAAGTCGACCATTCTAGTACGGCGACCCGCGCGGACCGTGCCGCGACGCAGCAAGAGGGCAGTTTGCACCGCATCCGAAACATGAACGATAGATGAATAAATCTGGCGGGCGTGCCTGCCTTTCACGCGCCATTGCGCATTGGGTAGTGAGAGGAAAACTCGGCGGCGTTCGTCCCGCCGTACCGGACGCGTCCATGCGTCCCGGTGCGGCGCGCGTCCCGGGATCAGGCTCGGCAGGGAACCGCGGCGCGCGAGGCCATCGCGCGCCTTCGGCCTCCCCGCAGCAGTTCGCGTGCACGGCAAGCCGACACCTTGCATTCAAGGCAGTACCTACGTCCCGGGAGACATCGCATGGCCAAGCAGAGCAGTCAGAAGTTCATCGCGCGAAACCGCGCGCCGCGGGTGCAGATCGAGTACGACGTCGAGGTCTACGGCGCCCAAAAGAAGGTGCAGGTGCCGTTCGTGATGGGCGTGATGTCGGACCTGTCCGGCACCAACAATGCCGAGCTGCCGCCGATCGAGGATCGCAAGGCGCTGGAGATCGACGTGGACAACTTCGACAGCCGCCTGCAGTCGATGAAACCGCGGGTTTCCTTCGCCGTACCGAACACGCTCACCGGCGAAGGCAACCTCAGCGTGGACATCACTTTCGAGAGCATGGACGACTTCTCGCCCGCCGCCGTGGCCCGCAAGGTGAGCTCGGTGGCCAAGCTGCTGGAGGCGCGTACCCAGCTCGCCAACCTCGGCACCTACATGGACGGCAAGGCCGGCGCGGAGAAGCTGATCTCGCAGGCCATCAACGACCCGGCGCTGCTGCAGTCGCTGGTGTCCGCACCCAAGCCCGGCGACGCCGGCAAGGACGGGGAGTAAGCCCATGGCAACCGAGAAACTGGCCGAACAGGGCGGTGAAGTCCAGACCCTGGTACCCGATGATTTTGCCGCGCTGCTGAGCAAGGAGTTCAAGCCCAAGAGCGATCGTGCGAAGGAAGAGGTGGAGTCCGCCGTCCGCACGCTCGCCGAGCAGGTGCTGAACAAGGCCGACATCGTCTCTGACGACGTCACCCAGACCATCAACGCCTATGTGGCCGAGCTGGACCGCAAGATCAGCGAGCAACTCAACCTGATCATGCACCACGCGGATTTCCAGAAGCTGGAAAGCGCCTGGCGCGGCCTGCACTACCTGGTCAACAACACCGAGACCGACACGCAGCTGAAGATCCGCGTGATGAACATCTCCAAGAAGGAGCTGGGCAAGACGCTGAAGCGCTACAAGGGCACGGCGTGGGACCAGAGCCCGATCTTCAAGAAGATGTACGAGGAAGAGTACGGCCAGCTGGGCGGCGAACCCTACGGCTGCCTGGTCGGCGACTACTACTTCGACCACAGCCCGCCCGACGTGGAGCTGCTGGGCGGCATCGCGCAAGTCGCCGCGGCCGCGCACGCGCCGTTCATCGCCTCGGCCAACCACACCCTGATGGGCATGGACAGCTGGAGCGAGCTGGCCAACCCGCGCGACCTCGCCAAGATCTTCTCCACGCCCGAATACGCCGCGTGGCGTTCGCTGCGCGAGTCGGACGACGCCAAGTACCTCGCACTGGCCATGCCGCGCACGCTGGCGCGCCTGCCGTACGGCGCCGGTACCGATCCGGTGGAGGAGTTCGACTTCGAGGAGGACACCTCGGGCGCCGACTCGTCCAAGTACACCTGGCAGAACGCCGCCTATGCGATGGCGGTGAACATCAACCGCTCGTTCAAGGAATACGGCTGGTGCTCGCGCATCCGTGGCATCGAGTCGGGCGGCGCGGTGGAAGGCCTGCCGGTGCACACCTTCCCCAGCGACGACGGCGGCGTGGACATGAAGTGCCCCACCGAGATCGCGATCACCGACCGCCGCTCGGCCGAGCTGGACAAGATGGGCATGATGCCGCTGGTCCACCGCAAGAACTCGGACATGGCCGCCTTCATCGGCGCGCAGTCGCTGGCCAAGCCGGAGGAGTACGACGATCCGGACGCCACCGCGAACGCGGCGCTGAGCTGCCGCCTGCCGTACATGTTCGCCTGCTGCCGCTTCGCGCATTACCTGAAGTGCATCGTGCGCGACAAGATCGGTTCGTTCAGCAGCCGCGAGTCGATGCAGAACTGGCTGACCAACTGGATCATGCAGTACGTCGACGGCGATCCGACCAACTCCAGCGAACAGACCAAGGCGCGCAAGCCGCTGTCGGCGGCGGAGGTGGTGGTGGAGGAGGTCGAGGGGGCTCCGGGTTACTACACCTCGAAGTTCTACCTCAAGCCGCACTACCAGCTGGAAGGCCTCACCGTGTCGCTGCGACTGGTATCGCGGCTGCCGTCGGCAGCCAAGGCCTGACGAGCGCCGGATCCGGGCGCGGCCGCCGCAGGCGGTCGCGCCCGCGCCGGACGGCAGGAGGGACGCCGCCGCCGTCGGGTGTCGGCGGGAACGCAGGGCATCGTCTGGGTGGCATCGCGGGGGAAGTGGCGGCAAACACGTGACAACCGGCCAGGGCGCAGCCCGGCCGGGCAGGTCAATTCATCAACAGGTGATCGAGGAGAAGGTTCATGGCATTCGACATGCACATCAAGTTCGGCTCGGGCAAGGTCGAGATCAAGGGGGCATCCAACCACAAGGTGCACAAGGGCGACGTGCCGATCCTGGCGTGGTCGTGGGGTGTCAGCAACACCGGTGACCTGCATACCGGCGCGGGCTCGGCCAGCGGCGGCAAGGCGCACGTGCAGGACATCTCCATCACCAAGTACGTGGACGGCTGCTCCAACGCGCTGCTCAATGCCTGCTGCACCGGCGGCCGCATCGATCAGGCCTGGCTGTACGTCACCAACGCCACCGGCGAGCAGACCGACTTCCTCACCATCGAGTTGAGCGAAGGCGTGCTGATCACGTCGGTGTCCACCGGCGGCAGCGGCGGCGAGGACAAGCTCACCGAGAACATCACCCTGCACTTCGGCAAGTTCAAGTACTCGTTCCAGCCGCAGACCGACAAGGGTGCCAAGGACGGTGGTACCAAGGACTTCACCTACGACATCCAGCAGGTGGCCAGCGCCTGAGGCTGATCGGCTTCTTGCAGTTCCTCGTTCCACCAACCCTCCACTAGCCGGGTGTGCGCATGACCCCAGAGAACATGCTGAAAGAAGGCCGGTTGGACGAGGCGCTGCAAGGGCTGACCGCACAGGTGCGCGGCAATCCGGCGGACGCGAAGGCGCGGGTGTTCCTGTTCCAGCTGCTGGCCGTGCTGGGGCAGTGGGAGCGGGCGCACAACCAGCTCAAGGTGAGCGGCGAGCTCGATCCGCTCAACACGCTGATGGTGGAAGCCTACAGCCGCGCACTGGCCGGCGAACTGGACCGGCAGCAGGTGATGGCCGGCACGCACCCGCCGATGGTGATCGGCGAGCCCGCGCAGTGGCTGGCGCTGCTGTTGCAGTCACTGAAGCTGCAGGCCGAGGATCGTCACGCGCAGGCGCAGCCCCTGCGCGAACAGGCCTTCGAACAGGCCGACGCGGTGGGCGGCGAGATCGACGGCACGCCGTTCGAATGGATCGCCGATGCGGACTCGCGCTTCGGGCCGTGCCTGGAGATGATCGTCAACGGCGGCTACGCCTGGGTGCCGTTCACGCGCCTGAAGAAGCTGGTGTTCGAGGCACCCACCGATTTGCGCGACAAGGTATGGGCGCCGGTGCAGGTGACCTGGAGCAACGGCGGCGAAGCGGTGGGTTTCGTGCCGTGCCGCTACCCCGGCTCCGAACTGGCGCCGGACAGCGAGCTGGTGCTGGCGCGGCGCACCGACTGGACCGACCTCGGCGGCGAATGCTTCGTCGGCTCCGGCCAGCGCATGCTGGCTACCGATGCCGGCGACTATCCGTTGCTGGATATCCGCAGCATCGTCTTCAACGCGGCCTGAGCGGATCCGGTACGCCATGGCCGAATTGACCACCCAGGAGCGGCTGCAGCCCTCGCTGCTCGACCGGCTCACCGACGACGAGCCGGGCAAGGCCGACGAGAGTCGCGAGAAGCGGGTGATCTCGGCCACGCGCCTGCGCGACTGCGTGACGCGCGACATGTCCTGGCTGCTCAACTGCGTGAACTTGGGGGCGGAGACCGAGCTGGCGGACTACCCGGATGTGGCGAACTCGGTGCTCAACTTCGGGATTCCCGACCTCACCGGTGCGGCGTTGTCCGGCGTCAAGGCCGACGTGCTGCAGCGCCAGGTGCGCGACGCCATCCTCGCCTTCGAACCGCGGCTGACACCCGGCACCCTGCAGGTCACCGCGAAGGCGGACATCCAGCGCATGGACCGCCAGTCGCTGATGTTCAATATCGCCTCGGAGATGTGGGCGCAGCCGATTCCCCTGAATCTCTACCTCAAGACCGAGGTGGATCTGGAGACCGGCAGGTTCAACGTGTCGGAGAGCTTCGGCTAAGAGAGCCTGCCCATGATCCCCAAGCACCCCGCGTTGTCATCGAGTGGCCGTCAGGTGGTAGGGCGTGGCGCCGGCCTGCCTGGCTGGCAGGCCAAGCCGCGCGCTGCCGCATGGCGGCCACTCGATGGCAACCCGCAGGGCCGGGTCTGTTTGCCCGCATCCCTGCGTCATCACTCAGTCGTGGACCGACGTCCACTCCTTCGTTCTTCCTTGGCCTGCGCGCAAACAGCTCCCGGCGCGGGGCGCTTGGGGATCATGGGCAGGCTCTAACCATGGACCCGCGCCTGCTCCGCTACTACAACCGCGAATTGCAGCACGTCCGCGAGATGGGCGGCGAGTTCGCGCGCGAATATCCCAAGATCGCCGGCCGCCTCGGCATGGAAGGCTTCGAGTGCGCCGACCCCTACGTGGAACGGCTGCTGGAGGGTTTCGCCTTCCTCGCCGCGCGCATCCAGCTCAAGCTCGATGCGCAGCATCCGGTGTTCACCCAGCACCTGCTGGAGATGATCTACCCGCACTACCTCGCACCGGTGCCTTCGATGGCGGTGGTGCAGCTGAATCCCGACGTGAAGGAAAGCGCGCTCGCCACCGGTCCCGTGGTGGCGCGGCAGACCGCGCTGCGCGGCCTCACCGGCCATGACGAGCGCACCGCCTGCGAATACCGCACGGCGCACGATGTGGCCCTGTGGCCGCTGGAGCTGACCGAAGCCAAGTATTTCGAGACGCCGGCCGCGCTCGCCGCCGCCGGCGTGCCGCTGCCGACGGATCGTGTGGTGCGCGCCGGCCTGCGGCTGAAGTTCACCGTCACCGCCGGGGCGCAGGCGAACATGCTGGCGCTGGACGAGCTGCCGCTGTTCATCGCCGGCGTCGACGAACTGCCCAAGCGCCTGTACGAGCAACTGCTCGGCAACGCGGCGGGTTACCTGGTGCGCACGCCCGGGGCGGGCGGCCTGGTCAGCGAGTTCTTCGACGGCAGCTGCATCCGCGACAAGGGCTTCGCCGACGACGAGGCCCTGCTGCCGTACACCGACCGTTCGTTCAGCGGCTACCGCCTGCTGCAGGAATACTTCGCCTGCCCGGAGCGCTTCCTGTTCGCGGTGTTCACCGGCCTGAAGCAGGTATTGGCGCGCTCTTCGGCCTGCGAGTTCGAGATCGTGACGCTGTTCGACCGCAGCGTGAGCCGCCTGCACAACGCGGTGGACGCGGGCAACTTCCGGTTGTTCTGCACGCCGGCGATCAACCTGTTCCCGCGCCGCGCCGACCGCATCCACCTGCAGCAGGGGCGCACCGAATACCACATCCTGGCCGACCGCACCCGGCCGATGGATTTCGAGATCCACAGCGTCGCCGACGTGGAAGGTTTTGGTGACCGCCAGGAGCCGGAGCAGCGCTTCCAGCCGTTCTACGGCAGCGACGAGCGCACCTGGCACAGCGGTGCCGCCGCGTTCTACACCATCCGCCGCGAGCCGCGTCTGCTGTCCTCGCGCCAGCGCCTGCACGGCGCGCGCTCCAGCTACGTGGGCAGCGAGGTGTTCATTGCGCTGGTCGACGCCAACGACGCGCCCTACGCCACGCAGCTGCGCCAGATCGGCATGCGCCTGCTGTGCACCAACCGCGACCTGCCGCTGCAGATGCCGGTGGGCAAGTCGCGCACCGATTTCACCCTGGACACCGGCGCCCCGGTGGCCTCGATCCGTTGCGTGGCCGGCCCCACCAAGCCGCGCGCGCCGACGGCCAACGGCGAAACCGCCTGGCGGCTGATCAGCCACCTGCAGCTGAATTACGTCTCGCTGCTGGGCGACAGCGGCGAGGAAGGCGCGTCGGCGTTGCGCGAGATGCTGACGCTGTACAGCGACGAGTTCGACGCCGGCGCTCGTCGCCAGATCGAGGGCGTCAAGGCGGTGGCCGCACAGCCGGTGGTGCGGCGCATTCCGGTGCCGGGACCGATCAGCTTCGGCCGCGGGCTGGAGATCACGCTGACCTGCGACGACGGCGCCTTCGAGGGCACCGGCGCCTTCCTGCTTGGCGCAGTGATGCAGCACTTCTTCGCGCGGCACGTCTCGGTGAATTCCTTCACCGAGACGGTGCTGCGCACCCTGGAACGCAACGAGGTGGCCCGATGGCCGGCCCGACTCGGCAAGCGCCAGATCCTGTAGCGCCGGCTCGCATGGAGCTCGAGCGCGCGCTGCGGGAGCAGCCGGAGGGCTTCGAGTTCTTCGAGGCACTGCGACGGCTCGAGTGCGCCCATCCCGGGCGGCCGCGGCTGGGTGAATCCGCCAAGCCGACGGAAGATGCCGTGCGCCTGTGCCACACGCCCTCGCTGGCATTCTCGCCGCGTGCGGTGGACCGCTACGAGCCCGCCGCCGAGGGGCGGCCCGCGCGATTGCACGGCCTGTTCCTTGGCCTGTTCGGGCCGAATGCGCCGCTGCCGCTGCACCTCACCGAATACGCGATGGATCGCCAGCGCAACGCGAAGGACTCCACCCTGGTCGCGTTCGCCGACATCTTCCACCATCGCATGCTGAGCCTGTTCTACCGCGCCTGGGCCAGCGCGCAACCCACCGTGCAGCTCGATCGCCCGGGCGAGGATCGCTTCCGCCTGTACATGGGCGCGCTGGTCGGGCTTTCCACGCGTGGCCTCGAGGCGCGCGATGCGCTGCCCGACCAGTACAAGCGTTTCTTCGCCGGCCGCCTGCTGATGCAGGCGCGCAACGCTGAAGGCCTGCGCGGCATGCTGGAACACTTCTTCCGCATACCCGTGCGCGTGCTGGAGTTCGTGGCCAGCTGGATGCGCCTGCCGCACGAGGCGCACCTGCGCCTGGGCGCCTCGCCCGAGGTGGCCGGACTGGGCCGCACCGCGGTGCTGGGCGAATACGTGTGGGGCTCGCAGCAGCGCTTCCGCCTGCGCCTGGGGCCACTCACCCGCGCGCAGTTCAACAACTTCCTGCCCGGCGGCGAAGCCTTGCGCCAGCTGGTGGCGGCGGTGAAGACCTACGTGGGCGAGGAGAAGGCCTGGGACGTGCAGCTGGTGCTGCGACGCGCCGAGGTGCCGACCATGAAGCTGGGCCAGTCCGGGCGCATGGGGCTCTCCACCTGGATCGGCGAGCCGCGTCGGGATGCCGATGCGGATCAGGTGATCCTGAGACCGGTGGGCTAGGCGATGAATACCCAGACCTACATGCGTCGAAAGCCCCTCTCCCTCCGGGAGAGGGGTTGGGGCGAGGGTCCGGCCATGCTGCGACGCCTTGCCTTGCCCGAACCCTCTCCCGCCTGCCGGCTCCCTCTCCCGGTGGGAGAGGGATTCACTAGTCGGCATCCGCACGACGGCATCACCACCATCGAAATTGCGGCTTCGCGGCCGTCCACGTCACCTCAGGGGTAGATCCATGGCAGAGATCAGTCGCAGCGCGCTGTTCGGCAAGCTCAACAAGCTGGCGTACCGGGGCATCGAGAGCGCCACCGTGTTCTGCAAGTTGCGCGGCAATCCGTACGTGGAGCTGGTGCACTGGATCCACCAGATCCTGCAGCTGCAGGATTCGGACCTGCACCGCATCGTCAAGCAGTTCAACCTCAACCCGTCGAACCTCGCGCGCGACGTCACCGACGCGCTGGACCGGCTGCCGCGCGGCTCCACCAGCATCTCCGACCTTTCCAGCGACGTGGAGGAAGCCGTCGAGCGTGGCTGGGTGTTCGCCACCTTGATGTTCGGCGAGGCGCAGGTGCGTACCGGTTATCTGATGGTGGGCGTGCTGCGCATGCGCCACCTGCGCAATGCGTTGCTCGGCGTCTCGAAGGAATTCGAGAAGATCAAGCCCGAGGCGCTGGTGGAGAAGTTCGCCGAGGTGGTGGCCGGTTCGCCCGAGGACGGCCAGAGCGCCAGCGACGGCTTCAAGCTGGGCGGCGGCGCCGCGCCGGGCGAGGCCAGCGGTGCGATGGGTCCCGCGCAGATGGGCAAGCAGGAGGCGCTGCGCCAGTTCACCGTCGACCTCACCGAGCAGGCGCGCAACGGCAAGATCGACCCCATCGTGGGCCGCGACGAAGAGATCCGCCAGGTGGTGGACATCCTGATGCGCCGTCGCCAGAACAACCCGATGCTGGTGGGCGAGGCCGGCGTGGGCAAGACCGCGGTGGTCGAAGGCTTCGCGCTGCGCATCGCGCGCGGCGACGTGCCGCCGCAGCTCAGGGACGTGGAACTGCGTACGCTGGACGTGGGCCTGCTGCAGGCCGGCGCCAGCATGAAGGGCGAGTTCGAGAACCGCCTGCGCCAGGTGATCGAGGAAGTGCAGTCCTCGCCGAAGCCCATCATCCTGTTCATCGACGAGGCGCACACCCTGGTCGGCGCGGGCGGCGCGGCCGGCACCGGCGACGCCGCCAACCTGCTGAAGCCCGCGCTGGCGCGCGGCAATCTGCGCACCGTGGGCGCCACCACCTGGGCCGAATACAAGAAGCACATCGAGAAGGACCCCGCGCTCACCCGCCGCTTCCAGACCGTGCTGGTGGAAGAGCCCAGCGAGGAGAAAGGCATCCTGATGATGCGCGGCGTGGCCAGCGTGATGGAGAAGCACCACCGCGTGCAGATCCTCGACGAGGCGCTGGAGGCGGCGGTGAAGCTGTCGCATCGCTACATCCCCGCGCGCCAGCTGCCCGACAAGGCGGTGAGCCTGCTCGACACCGCCTGCGCACGCGTGGCGATCAGCCAGCACGCCGTGCCGCCCGAAGTGGACGACACCCGCAAGCGCATCGAGGCGCTGGAAACCGAACTGGCCATCATCGGCCGCGAGAAGACCGTCGGCGTGGACGTGGCCGAGCGCGAGGCCAGCGCCAGCGAAAAACTCGCCACGCAGAAGGCGCGACTGGAAAAGCTCGAAGCCGACTGGCAGGCCGAGAAGGCACTGGTCGAACAGGTGCTCGCCTTGCGCGCCAGGCTGCGCGGCGACGCCGCGCCGGTGGAAGGCACCGGCAGCAAGCTGGAAGCGGCCGCCAACGCCAAGGCAGTCGCCGGCGCCGACGCGGAGGTCGTGACTGAAGGCGGAGGCGACGCGCCCGCAGCCATCGCCGGCCTGAGCGATGCCGAGCGTGCCGCCACGCTGGAACAGCTCAAGGGCCTGCAGGCGCAATTGGCCGAACTGCAGGGCGAGCACCCGTTGATCCTTCCCACCGTGGATTACACCGCGGTGGGCTCGGTGGTCGCCGACTGGACCGGCATCCCGGTCGGCCGCATGGTGCGCAGCGAGCTGGAAACCGTGATGAACCTCGCCTCGATCATGGGCAAGCGCGTGATCGGCCAGGACCACGCGATGGAGATGATCGCCAAGCGCATCCAGACCAGCCGCGCGGGCCTGGACAACCCCAACAAGCCGATCGGCGTGTTCATGCTTGCCGGCACCTCCGGCGTGGGCAAGACCGAAACCGCGCTGGCGCTGGCCGAGGCACTGTACGGCGGCGAACAGAATCTCATCACCATCAACATGAGCGAGTTCCAGGAGGCGCACACCGTTTCCACGCTCAAGGGTGCGCCTCCCGGCTACGTGGGCTACGGCGAAGGTGGCGTGCTCACCGAGGCGGTGCGCAGGAAACCGTACTCCGTGGTGCTGCTGGACGAGGTGGAGAAGGCCCACCCCGACGTGCACGAGATCTTCTTCCAGGTGTTCGACAAGGGCGTGATGGAGGACGGCGAAGGCCGCTCCATCAATTTCAAGAATTGCCTGATCCTGCTCACCACCAATGCCGGCACTGACCTGATCGCCGGCCTGTGCAAGGACCCGGAGCTGATGCCGGAACCCGAGGGCATCGCCAAGGCACTGCGCGATCCGCTGCTCAAGGTGTTCCCGCCCGCGTTGCTGGGACGCCTGGTGACGATCCCGTATTACCCGCTGAGCGAAACGATGCTGGGCGAGATCGTCAAGCTGCAGCTGGGCCGCATCAAGAAGCGCATCGAGGCGCGCTACCGCATCCCGTTCGACTACGACGACGACGTGGTGAAGCTGGTGGTCGGCCGCTGCACCGAGAACGAATCGGGCGGACGCATGATCGACGCGATCCTGACCAACACCATGCTGCCCGACGTTTCGCGCGAATTCCTCAACCGCATGATCGCGGGAGCGCCGGTGACGGGGGTGAAGGTCGGGGCCGGCAGCGGGGAGTTTACGTACGCGTTCGCCTGAGCGCCCGGGTGCGTGGCGAATCGACCGCCAAGGCATGAACTTTCATCGCTTTGCCCCTGTGTTTGGCAAGAAGAATGTTGGAGGACGTGGTTGTGACCGTGTCGTATCGAAACTATCAGGACCATCGCATCAACGAGCTGGTGTTTGCCGGTACGCATGACGCCGGCATCAACAAGGGCTCGGGAAACGAAAAGACGCAGGATCTGGACATCGGCGGCCAGGCGACGGCGGGTGCCCGCATCTTCGACCTGCGTATCGCGGCTAAGTCCACGGGCCTCACCGGTTCGGGCGTCCTGAAGGCCTATCACGGCCAGGGTCTGCACAAGTCCATCGGCGGCAACCGCCTGGTGGCCGGTACGTGGGGCGGGGGGCTGGAGGGCATGCTGCAGGACGCAAGGCGGTTCGTGACGACCAAGGGCAGCGAATTCCTTTTCCTCAAATTCGACCATTGCAAGAACTGGGGCAAGATCGCCGAGATGTGCGTCGACGTCCTCGGGAATTCGATCTATACCGGCGGCGGCAACCTCAACATGAAAACGGCCGGCGAGCTGGGCGGCAAGGTGGTCGTGCTGTTCACCAATGCCGGGCTGCGGGAGATCGGCGGCGCCAGGCCTGCGCAGGGCATCATCGGCATCAAGAGCCTGTACGAGAAGGGCGAGAACCAGAAAGCCTACGACCCGAACTACGTCGGCCTGCAGTACCACGGCAAGGGTGGTACCAGCGCCATGAACGGCAAGTCCGACGACAAGAAGATCAACGAGAACGTCAAGAAGCAGACGACGATCGTCAACTCGGGGCGGAAGATCAACGGCGGCGATCCCCGCGTGATGGGGATGATCTACTGGACGTCCACCGGACTGTTCCGGAACATCAAGTCGCGCGACGACTTCAACTGGGTGAAGGGCGGTTTCGGCGACGGCATGGTCAAGCTGTGGCTCGATGGCGTGGGCGAATACATCGACGACAACCTGCCGCTCTACATCATGCGGGACGCCTACGGTTCCGCCAGCGTGCTGAAGCGGTTCATGCCCAACTTCGTCATGATCGATTTCGCCGACAGCCAGAAATGCGAGACCGTCTTCGCTCTCAACGAGTTGAAGGGGACGCGGCTGGTCCAGGCGGCGATCAACTACGGCGCGGTCAGCCCGGAGCGGTACCAGGACGGCCTGCAGAAAACCCTGCAGAGGGGGTGGGTGCGGGCGGTTTGATGTCGCGTCTGGCAGGCATGGGTGTGCCCGCTGTGGGGCGCGCCGCATGGCGAGGTAGTGGTGTTGGGCCGCTTAACGGCGCCGGTTGGATGAACGCGATGAAGCGTGCGACAGCAGGCTGCCGAGTTGTTGCTGCACAACGGACACCGTCGGTGCGGTATGACGGTGCGCTTGGGCCACTTATCGAGAGACGGATATGGAGCTGAAGATCATCTCGTGGAACATCCGCCACTTTCGTGAGAAGAAAATCTTCGACTTCATTCACACGCTGTGGGAGGTCATCGTTTGGTGCGACGTTTGCTTTATCTATGAGGATCACACGGGCAATGGAACGGCTCTGGCCAAGGCATTGAACGAGTACGAATCCAAGCTGCCCTTGGACAAGGTGCGTAACCACTGGAAGGGTGAAGAAATCCATGCCACGGACGAATACGTCGCCATTGTTTGGAAAGGCGGTGTTCAGGTGACTCCACACTCCGCCGCTACAGCGGTTTTCTCGGAACTGATGTCGGGAGAGCGCTGCCCCGCCGCGGTGAAGATCGAAAAGTCCGGAAAGAGTTCGATCGTGGCGGCATGGCACGCCTACGGTCCGGCTAAAGTTTCCGCCAAGGACCTGTTCCAGAAAATTCTTCAGGTAAACATTTGTGATGTTCTCATCGGCGATTTCAATTTTCAAACCTTCGCCACAGGGCTTGGTTCGGGTGGCTTGAATGTCACCGATGATGATTTTTCGCTGGTGGAGTCGCTGGATTTCAAGGTTCCACCCATGCGCACCAGTCCTACTACCAGCTTCGGATCGAGTGTGGTGCCCAGTAGTTCGAGCGCGGTTCCTGTGGTGGCCAGCTCCAGTTCGTCCTCTTCACCGGATCCGGTGTTTGGCGGTAAATCGCCGCCGATGCGTAGTTCGAGGCTGGAAGATAAGGTTTACATGAAGGAGATCGTGCCCGCAAACCATCAGGGTTCGACGACCTATACCGAGGATCGAGTGGGCAAGCGCAGTACTGGATTGGATCGTTGCCTGGTCCGCAAGCAATTCGTCGGTTCGTGTAAGTTGATGGTGGCCATGCCGGAATGGTTCGATGAATTGTTCTGTCTGACGGATCACATGGTTTTGCAGTTGATTATCGATATCTGATCGAGGACTAAGCTGGATGGGCCGCATAAACAACAGGAGCCGGTCAGGCCCACTTATGCTTCGACGATGCGACGGATAGCTTAATTTGACCCCGTTGTTCGACCCCGTTGTTCGTTAAGTCGAAAGCGCCAGGTCATTTGGAATAAAACCGAGGATGCGGCAATGGCGATTTACTTAACCGATGAGGACGCACTGCGCAGCTTGCGCGCAGCCAAGTTCAAGAATTTCAAGGACTCGAATGCCGCGCTATCAGGAGCTTATCTGGAGGACTATGCGGCTATCGCCGTCTTTCTTTGCGATCTGGTTCGCTTTCCCCGCTACCTGAATAGTGTCTCGGCCAATCTTTGGTCCATCTATAACATGTTGCCGGACGGCGAAGGCAATCGATTCACCAGAGCCATAGGTTCCATGGCTAACGACATGGGGTTCTCGTTCCAGTCGCATCTTAAAGTCTCCACGCCGACCAATGTCGTGTTGATCACCGGTGACGAGCCAAAGTTTGGTTCCTATGTGCGGAACAAGCTGTTCTGGAAGGACAGTATGGATGGAAGGCACGGAGAGCACTCCCATAGCTTGCAGTGGCTAACTATTGCTCATGCCGAGATTACCCGGAACTCGGCTGCGGATCTCTACGCGAAGTCTGTGGATTTTCGATGCACCAACGGTAATGGAGAGGACATTTACCTATGGAGCTGGCTGGTCGATTGTTTTACGGAGGATATGAAAGGGGCTGCCACGAAGCTGCCGGGTGGCGTGGAAACGCTCGGGTCCAATTCGTTCCGGGCCCCGCAGTACCTCATGGACTACCTGATGATCGGCCCGGTCGGGATGCTGAGCGAGCACTTCGTGGCTCAGTATCTATATTGGCGCTACAGAAATAGAAATTGGCTGAAGGTCAAGCTTGTCGTGGATCCCGAGACCTATGAGTCTCACAAGGAAGTCACTTCCATCCAAGAAGGCGATCTCAAGGCGCACGGAATAAAGAAGCATTCGACCACGGAGTGGTCGCCCAGCATCAAGAAGGCAAGTAGTTCCAAGGAAGCGGCAACGATTCGCTCCTTCAGTCGAGTGGTAGCCAGTACCTCTCCGGCGAAGCCGGTCAAATTGTCGATTCCGGTCACCTTCCACGGTCGGGATGGACTGCTTCGATTCAGGAATATCGAATAGCCCGAAAAACGGGGCAGGTTCTGAGGTTTCCCCGCGTTTCTTCCTTCCGGATCAAGCATCTGGCGCATGATCGGGTGGAAGAAAGTGCGCGCATGACGCAGTCTTCAAGGTGACTAAGCCAAAGAAGGACTGACGACCATGCGCGCCAGCCAAGTATTGCAGAAGTGTCTGTCCCGCTCTCTGTCGGGCATGCACGCGTTGCGCGAACGCTCATTGCTGCGTACCGTTGAAGCCCTGTTGCGCGGGCGCAGGCTGACACTGATCGATGTCGCACGTTCATGGCCCGGTGCCACCCGCGTGCGTGCACCACTGGACCCGCTGCTGAAGATCGCCAGCAAGAACATCAACAGCTCGCGCCTGCAGCTGGAAGGGCTGGCTTCCGACAAGGGCACGCACGTCAAGAAAGGCTTCTTCGCCGGCATCAAGAGCAAGGCGATCAAGCAGTTGGGCCTGTCCTGAGCGCCGCTTCCAGCGGCTGGGATGGGCCGCCGGGCAAGGCGATGCATGACACGAATTGCCTGGCGATTGCGCATTGGGAAGAGTGAGGAGTCCCCATGCAGCCAGCCGCCCGCCTTACCGACATGCATACCTGCCCGATGAGCACCGGCCCGGTGCCGCACGTGGGCGGTCCGATCAGCGCGCCCGGCGCGCCCACCGTGTTGATCGGCGGCCTGCCGGCGGCGCGCGTGAGCGACATGGCGGTGTGCGTGGGGCCGCCGGACAGCATCATCAAAGGTTCGCCCACGGTGCTGATCGGCGGCCTACCGGCGGCGCGGATGGGCGACAGTACGGCGCACGGCGGGGTGATCGTGCTGGGCTGCTTCACCGTGTTGATCGCGTGAGCCGGCGCATGAACCGGGGTCCGGCGCAGGTCGTCGTCCGCCCATCGGCCGCGCGCGCGGCGGCGCCGGACTGGCGCGCCTCGCTGCAGCAGGCGATGCAGGCGCACCAGGCCGAGGATCTCGACACGGCCGAGCGGCTCTACCGCGAGGTGCTGGAGCTGCGCGTGGCGCAGCCCGACGCACTGCATTACCTCGGCGTGCTGTGCCACCAGCGCGGGCGCAGCGACGAAGGCGTGGAGCTGATCCGCACCGCGCTGCAGGTCACGCCGAAACACCCGGACGCGCACAACAACCTCGGCAACATCCACAAGGAATGCGGTCGCCTGCGCGAGGCGGAAGCCTGCTACCGCAAGGCGCTGGAATGCGGTCCGCAGCATTACAACGCGTTGAGCAACCTCGCCGTGGTGCTCGAGGCGCAGGAGCGCCCGCAGGAAGCCTTCGAGGCGTACGAGAAGCTGCTGCGGCAGGCGCCGCGCTACGCCCAGGGGCACTACCTGCTGGGGCTGTTCCTGCGCAACCACGCGCAGGGCATCGAGCACATCGAGCAGTCGGTGGACTGTTTCCGCCAGGCGTACGCGCTGGAGCCGCGCTTCGTGCAGGCGCTGGAGGCGCTGAGCGTATCGCTGTACGTGCTGGGCCGCACCGACGAGGCCGTGCAGGTGTACCGCGACTGGCTGGCGCGCGAGCCGGACAACCCGATCCCGCGCCACATGCTGGCCGCCTGCGGCGGTGCCGAGGCGCCGCAGCGCGCGGGCGACGCCTACGTGCGCGACATCTTCGACCGCTTCGCCGACAGCTTCGACGAACAGTTGCTGCAGAACCTCGACTACCGCGCGCCGCAGGTGCTGGCGGATGCATTGGGTACCGTGCTGCCGCCGCCCGCCACCACGCTCGACGTGCTGGACGCCGGTTGCGGCACCGGCCTGTGCGCGCCGCTGCTGCGCCCGCATGCGCGCCGGCTGGCGGGCGTGGACCTTTCCGGCGGCATGGTGGAAAAGGCGCGCCAGCGCGGCGGCTACGACGCGCTGGACGTGGCCGAGCTCACCGCGTACCTGCAGGGGCAGGCCGATGCCTGGGACGTGGTGCTCTCGGCCGATACCCTGGTGTATTTCGGCGAACTGGGTCCGGTGCTGGCCGCCGCCCATGCCGCGCTGCGGCCCGGCGGCTGGCTCGCCTTCTCGCTGGAAGCGGAGGCGGGCGACGAGGATGGCGTGACGCTCACTGCCAGCGGCCGCTACCGCCACTCGCGCACCCACGCGCTGCGTGCGCTGGAACGCGCCGGGTTCGGCGACATCCGTATCGCCGAGGACAGCCTGCGCAAGGAATTCGGCCAGCCGGTACGCAGTTGGGTGGTGCTGGCGCGCCGCGGCGGCGACGCGATGCCGGCAAGCGGGCGACTAGCGACATGAGCACGCCTCCCGGCTCCGCCATCGAAACGGCATCGCGGCAGGAATGGCCGCGCTGGAAAAGCGATTGCAGCGGCTTCGTGCACGCGGTGGCCGGCGATCTCGGCATCGCCCTGTCGGGCAACGCCAATGCGATGGTCGACGCGATGGACGCCAAGGCCAGCGGCTGGATCGATCTGGGGCACGACCCCGCGCTGGCGATCGGTTACGCCAACCGCGGCTTCTTCGTGGTGGCCGGGCTCAAGGCGGCCGGGCACGGGCATGTGGTGGTGATCGTTCCCACGTCGCCGGGCAGCCGCTATCCGGTGGGTTACTGGGGGCGCCTGGGTGGCGTGGGGCGGGAGAAGACAGGGATCAACTGGTCGTGGAATCATCACGACCTGCCCAAGGTCGACTATTACGCGAAGCCCGTGCCGGAGGGGCACTGATGCGCATGGTCCGTGCCCTGCTGTGCCTTGCCCTGGTGCCGGTCCCTGCCGTTGCCGGCACCTGTCGCCTGGCGCCCGTGAACATCGTCGGCAGCGTGGGCAGGCTGGGCGACGTGTCGGTGGCGTTCGGCGCAGCCGACGACGCGCAGCATCCGAGCGCGTGGCAGGGGCCCCTGCAGATCACGACAGGCACCGCGCCCGCCTGCACGGTCAGCGACGAGGTGGCCATCGTCGAGAACCCCGTGGTGATGGGCGACGGTGTGCTGTATGTGCCGACCTACTCGGGCAGCAACAACCGCCTTTACGCGGTGGACACCACGAGCTGCCGCGTGTTGTGGCGCAGCCGCGCTTTCGACGGGCCGACGCGCTTCAGGGATGGCCGCCTCATCATCGGCGGCCGGCGGGTGCCGCTGGACCGGCAATGCCACCCGGCAGGCATGGCGGGGAAAGGCCGATAGGCGCGGCCTGATCGCAGGGCTGCCCCGCGTGCACAAGCGCGTGGCCCGGGCCGGGCGCGCCGGAAAAGGGCCTGCCGGTCAAGCGCCTGGATCGCCGCCGCGGCGATTTTTCCGGTGCATGACCCGAAATCCCATTCGATTGCGCATTACAGGGGGAGGAGTTCCTATGCCACCCGTCGCCCGCCTTGCCAGTCCGCACGTCCATCCGTTGTCCCGGGGCCGCTTCCGCTGCCCCGCGCCCCCGCGATGCCGGTCGCCCGGCCGGGGCGTGCAGGGGGCGGAACCCTGCGGGAGCAACGCCGGCATGACCGGCTCCCGCCATTTCCCAGGAGCGTAGTCGCATGGGTGATCCCATCTCGATCACATCCAGCCAGTGCGACAACCTGCTGTTCGTCGGCATGAGCGCGGACGAGGAGCTGGGCGAGCTGTTCCGGTTCGAACTGCAGTTCGAGAGCGAGGACGCGAACATCGACCTGACCTCGCTGCTGGGCTCGTCGATGACCGTGACCTTGTCCCTGCAGGACGGCTTCGAGCGCCATTTCAACGGCATGGTCTGCGAGGCGTCGCAGACCGGCGTCGCCACCGTCGACACGCTGGTGTACGCGCAGTACGCCGTCACGCTGGTGCCCAAGCCGTGGCTGCTGGAGCAGATCGTCGACTGCCGCATCTTCACCGAGATGACCGCCCCGGACATCATCCAGCAGCTGCTGGAGGAATCCGGCTACACCGACGTGAAGAACAGCCTCACCGGCAACTACGCGCAGCGCGACTACTGCGTGCAGTACCGCGAGGATTGCCTGGCCTTCATCCATCGCCTGATGGAACAGGAAGGCATCTACTACTACTTCACCCACGACACCAGCAAGCACACCATGGTGCTGGCCGACGGCGTGGGCGCGCATGCCGCCGTCGACGCGTTCAAGAAGGTGCCGTTCTCCGCCGGCGCCGGCGGTGCGCTGGGCAAGGCGGCGAGCATCGCCACGTTCGGGGCGGTGCGCGGCGTGGATGGCGCTACCTTCAAGCTGACCGACTACAACCCGCTCACGCCCAAGGCCTCGCTGCTCTCGACGCAGACCAGCAACGGCAACCAGCCGGCGACGACCTACAGCGCCTTCGATTTCCCCGGCGCGCATGCAGACGCGAGCGTGGGCCAGCACTATGCCAACGTGCGCGCCGAGGCCCTGACCGCCGCGCGCTCCGGCTACCACGGCACCACCGATGCCTGCGGCGCGGAGGCCGGCAACCTGTTCACCCTGAGCGGCTACTCGCGCAAGGAGCTCAACCAGGAATACCTGCTGACCGCGACCCAGAGCTACCTGCGCGGCGGCGGCCATGCCTCGGGCAGCGGCGACCATCTCGAGTTCCAGTGCCAGTTCCGCGCCCTCCCGAGCAGCATTCCGTTCCGCAAGGAGTTCCGCACCGCGAAGCCGAAGATCGTCGGCCTGCAGACCGCCATCGTCACCGGCAGCCAGACCGACGAGGACATCGCGGTCGACCAGTACGGCCGCGTGCAGGTGAACTTCCACTGGAACATGCCGGACAAGCCGAACGCGCAGTGCTCCTGCCCGGTGCGCGTGGCCTCGCCGTGGGCCGGCAAGGGCTGGGGCGCGGTGAGCATCCCGCGCGTGGGTCAGGAAGTGGTGGTGAGTTTTCTCGAAGGCGACCCGGACCGCCCGCTGATCATCGGCAGCGTCTACAACGCCGCCAACACCGTGCCCTACGGCCTGCCCGACAACAAGACCCAGAGCGGCATCAAGAGCCGCAGCCTGCTCGGCGGCACCGACGACTTCAACGAGCTGCGCTTCGAGGACAAGCAGGGCAGCGAGGACTTCATCATCCACGCACAGAAGGACATGCACGAGGAAGTGGAGAACGACCACGTGGTGACGATCGACCACGACGAGACGGTGGAGGTGAAGAACAACCAGACGCTCACCGTGGATAACGACCAGACCGAGACGATCAAGCACAACCGCACGGTGACGGTGCAGAACGACGACCAGTTGAACGTGAGCCAGAACGGCTCCGCCTCGATCGGCCAGAAGTTCTCGCTCAGCGCGGGCACCGAGATCGACCTGGTCTGCGGCGCCGCCAGCATCACGCTGAAGAGCTCGGGCGAGATCGACATCAAGGGCGTCAACATCTCGATTTCCGGCGACGCCACGGTGAAGGTGGCGGGCCAGGCCTCGGTGGACATCGGCTCCGGCGCCAGCGTGAAGGTGCATTCGGACGCGATGATGGACGTGGAGGGCGGCGCGATGACCACGGTGAAGGGGGCGATGCTGCAGCTCACCGGCGACGGCATGGCCAAGCTGGGCGGCGGCATCACCATGATCGGCTGAGGAGGCAGGCCCATGTCCGCAATCATTCAAGCGTCGGTGCAGATGGGCTTGTCGCCCGCGGCCAGCGCGCAGCTGCGGCCGGAGATGACGCCGCAGGCGGCGGTGCAGTCGCTGCTGGATGCCGGCGAGGCGCAGGACGCGCTGAAGCTGCTGGCGCGCCTGCTGCCCAAACGCTACGCGGTGGCATGGCTGTGCCAGTGCGCGCGCGACCAGCCGCTGGAGCTGGAGGACAAGGCCGGCGCCTCGCTGGCGGAGAAGTGGGTGCGCGAGCCTACCGAGAGCAATCGCCGCGCCGCCTACGAGTTCGCCAACTCCGGCGGCTACAAGTCGCTGGGTGCATGGATGGCCGCGGCGGCGGGCTGGTCGGGCGGCAGCCTGGCGCCGGCCGCGCAGGAGACGCCGGTGCCGCCGCCGGAACACCTCACGGCCTGCGCCACGGTGGCGGCGGCCAACCTGATGGCGGCGCTGGTGGCCGAACACTTCGCGGCACGCCGCGCCGGGTTCGTCGCCCGCGCCCTGACCCTGCTCGGCACCGGCGAAGCGGCCGGCAAGGGAGCTTGAGCGTGGCGATGCAGACACTGACGCTTGCAGTGCTCGGCCGGCAGGCCGCGCAGTTCGGCAGCCGCAGCCAGAAAACCTTCCTGGGTGCCGGCGGCAGCATCGGCCGCTCGGAGGATTGCGACTGGGTGCTCAGCGCGCCGGGCGTGTCGCGCATCCATGCGATGGTGCGCTACCTCAACGGCATCTATTTCATCGAGGACCGCAGCACCAACGGCATGCTGCTCAACAGTGCGCCGCTGGCCAAGGGCGAGCCCGCCGCGCTGAAGGACGGCGACCGCCTGCAGATCGACACGTTCGAAATGTCGGTGCAGTTGCAGGCACAGGACCAGGCAGCAGAGGCGCCACCCGCGGCCGCATCCGCGCCGGCTTTCGCGCCCGCGCCCCTGCCCGCGGGCGACCCGATGGATTTCGGCCTGTCCGACCTGCTGTCGCCGGCCAAGCCCTCGGCTGCCGCCGCGAGCTCCAGCCTGATCCCCGACGCCGCTTCGGCCGGCGCCGACCTCGATCCGCTGAGTTTCCTCGACGCGCCCTACGCGACGCCGGCGCCTGCACCCGCGGTGCCGCAACCGGAGCCGATTCCCAGCTGGAACCACACGTCCGGCACCGCCGATCATTTCCGTCCACCGGTCACCGACGTGCAGCGCCAGGCGCAGATGCTGCCGGAGAACTGGGACCTGACCATGGGCGATTTCGCGCCCGAGGCGACGCCGGCCACACCGGCTGCACCGCCCATGGCGCCGCTGGCGGCCGCACCGTCGGCGGCCGCGTCGGCGACGGGTGCGTTGCCGGCGGAACTGCAGCAGATCCTGCTGATCGTGGCCGATGGCGTGATGGACGTGCTGCGCGCGCGCGCCGAGATCAAGAACACCTTCCGCCTGCCGGTGACGATCATCCAGCGCTCGGAGAACAATCCGCTGAAGTTCGCGCCCACCGCGGACGAGGCGGTGCAGCGCATCCTGGCGCCGACCGGGCCGGCCTTCCTGTCCGGCAGCGCCGCCTTCCAGGACGCCTTCGAGGACATCCGCTGCCACCAGATGGCGATGCTCGCTGGCGTGCGCGCGGCGTTCGAATCGCTGCTGGTGCATTTCAATCCCGACCGTTTCGAGCACGAGGCCGACGGCGGTGCGAAGCGCGCGGCCTTCGGCGGCAAGGGCCGCTACTGGGACCGCTACCGCGAGCACTTCGAAGAGCTGATGGGCAACCCCGACGAGTGCTTCCGCCGGCTGTTCGGCGACGAGTTCGCACGTGCCTACGAGGAACAGCTGGCGCGACTGAAGTCGGTGCGGCGGGCAGGGCAGGCATCGCGTCCGGCAGGCAAGGGCGCATGAAACCAACGACGAGCGAGTGCGAGGCATGACGCAGAACAACAAGGTGATCTGGAGCGAGGGGCTGTTCCTGCGGCCGCAGCACATGCAGCAGCAGGAGCGCTACCTGGAGCGCTTCGTCGAGCTTCGGGCCGGCAGCCTGCGCCCCCATGCCTGGGGCTTCCACGAGCTGGAGCTGGAAGCCGACCTGCTGGCGATCGGCAAGCTCGGCATCAAGCGCGCCCGCGGCATCTTCCCCGACGGCACGCCGTTCGCGATGCCGGGCGACGATCCGCTGCCGCCGCCGCTGGAGGTGGACGCGAACTGGCGCGACCAGACCGTGTTCCTGACCTTGCCGCTGCGCTCGCCGACCCAGCCCGACAGCGGGCGACCCGAGGCACCGGCGGAGAAACTGTTCCGTTTCCGCGTGCGCGAGGCCGAGGTGCGCGATGCCTCCGGCAGCACCGACGGTGCCACGCCGCTGGAAGTGGGCGGCATGAGCAGCCGCCTGCTGCCGCAGTCGCAGCCGACGGAAGGGCTTACCCGGATGCCGCTGGCGCGCATCGTCGAATGCCGCACCGATCGCCGGGTGATGCTGGACGATGCCTTCATGCCCACCGGCCTGTCCTGCCAGGCGGTGCCACGACTGGTGACCTTCCTCACCGAGCTGCTCGGCCTGTTGCACCAGCGCGGCGAGGCCCTGGCCAGCCGGGTGGCACTGACCGACCGCGGCGGCGCGGCGGAAATCGCCGACTTCCTGCTGCTGCAGGTGGTGAACCGCTGCCAGCCGCTGGTGGCGCACCTGGCCGAGGCGCCGCTGCTGCATCCGGAGGAGCTGTACCGGGTACTGGTGGCGATGGCCGGCGAACTGGCCACCTTCACCGCACCGGGCAAGCGGCCGCCCGCGTTGCCGCCGTATCGCCACGAGGCCTTGCGCGAGAGCTTCGAGCCGGTGATCGCCGCGCTGCGCGCCAGCCTCAGCGCGGTGATGGAGCAGAACGCCACGCCGATCCCGCTGCAGGAGCGCAAGTTCGGTGTGTGGGTGGCGGTGGTGCCCGACCTCACCCTGCTGGACAACGCCGCCTTCGTGCTGGCGGCGAAGGCCGACGTGAAGTCCGAGGAGCTGCGCCGGCAATTGCCCGCGCAGTCGAAGATCGGCCCGGTGGAAAAGATCCGCGACCTGGTGAACCTGCAGCTGCCGGGCATCCCGGTGTCGCCGATGCCGGTGGCGCCGCGGCAGATCCCGTACAACGCCGGCTACCTGTATTTCGAGTTCGACCGCCACGCGGCGATGTGGCGCGAGCTGAAGACGTCCGGCGGCATCGCGTTCCACTTCGGCAGCGGTTTCGCCGGGCTGGATCTGCAGCTGTGGGCGATTCGAGGAGGGTGAGCCTGCTTATGGCCTTCAAACACACCGCGTTGTCATCGAGTGGCCGCCAGGTGGTAGTGCGTGGCGCAGCGCCTGACTGGCCGTCAGGCCAAGCCGCGCGCTGCCGCATGGCGGCCACTCGATGGCAACCCGCAGGGCCGGAGCTGTTTGCCCACATCCCTGCGTCATCACTCAGTCGTGGACCGACGTCCACTCCTTCGTTCTTCCTTGGCCTGCGCGCAAACAGCTTCCGGCGCGGAGTGCTTGAAGGCCATAAGCAGGTTCAGAGATGAATACGCCCAAGGGACCCTACGACGACGATCCGATGCGCGACGCCACCGTGGTGCGTCCGCGCGGCGCCGCGCCCGCGCCGGTGCCTGCTCCCGCGCCGGTCGCGCCACCACCGCCGGCAGCTGCGCCGCGTGCCGCGGCGGCCACGCCGGCCGAGATCAGCGCCTTCCTCGGCGGCGGCATGAATCCGCTGGTGCAGGCGGCCAGTCCCTTGCTGCTGCTGGCGGTGCAGCTGCGCCACAGCGCCACGCCGCCGGACGCGCACCATCTGCGCGAACAGGTGGTGGCCCAGGTACGCAAGTTCGAGAGCCACGCGCAGCAGGCGAACATTCCCCAGCAGACCGCGGTGGCCGCGCGCTACGTGCTGTGCACCATGCTCGACGAGGCGGTACTCAACGCGCCCTGGGGCGAGCAGAGCGGCTGGGCGCAGCAGACCCTGCTGGTGACCTTCCACGGCGAGTCCTATGGCGGCGCGAAGTTCTTCCAGATCCTGGAGCGCCTGTGCGCGGATTTCTCGCGCCACCTCGACCTGATCGAGCTGATGTACATCTGCCTCGCGCTGGGCTTCGGCGGGCGTTACCTGATCGAGGCGGGCGGCCGCGCCAGGCTGGCCGACATCCAGGAAGACCTGTACCGGCGCATCCGCGCGCAGCGTGCGCCTGCCGCGCAGGAACTGGCGCCGCACTGGCGCGGCATCCAGGACAAGCGCAATCCGCTGATCCGCTACGTGCCGCTGTGGGTGATCGTGGCCGCGGCGGCCTGCGTGCTGCTTGGCGCCTACCTGTACTTCCATGCGCGACTGAACACGCTGTCCGCGCCGGTCAGCGCGCAGCTGGCGCAGATCGGCCTGGAAAGTCCCACGCCACCGGCCATGGCGCAACTGGACAAGACCAATCCGCCGCCGGCGCATCCCACGCTCAAGCAATTGCTGGCGCCCGAGGAGCAGGCCGGCAAGCTCGCCATCATCGAGCAGGGCAACGGCCGCGAACTGGTGCGGCTGTCGGCCACCGGCATGTTCGCCTCCGGCGGCGTGGACGTGAGCGATGCCGAACTGCCGCTGCTGCACGCGATCACCGCGGCGCTGAACCAGGTGCCGGGGCGGGTGATCGTGGTGGGGCATACCGACGACCAGCCGATCCGCTCGCTGAAGTTCAAGGACAACTTCGCGCTCTCCGCGGCACGCGCGCATGCGGTGCAGCAGGTGCTCGGCGAAGGCCTGGACAACCCCGGCCGGCTCGAAGCCAGCGGCGCGGGCGACTCGCAGCCGATCGCGCTGCCGCCGAACCTGCCGGCCAATCGTGCGCGCAACCGGCGCGTGGAACTGATGTACATCCCCGAGGGTTGAACCAGTGGCCAAGTTCCTGACCATGTTGAAGACCGGCTGGTTCATCACCCTCGTCGGCATCGTGCTGCTGGCGCTGCTGATCTGGCTGGGCGGCCCGTACCTGGGCATCGGCGCGTCACAGCCGCTGGCCGGCGTGGCGGCGCGGCTGTTGCTGATCGTGCTGATCGTGGTGGTGTGGCTGGCGATCCTGCAGATCCGCGCGTGGCGCGCGCGCGGCAAGGCGCAGCAGATGTCCGGCGAACTCGCGGGGCAGGGCGCCGCGTCCGGCGAGCGCGACGATCGCAGCGCGGCCGAGCGCAACCAGCTGCAGGCGCGCTTCCAGGAGGCGGTCGACACCCTGCGCAAGACCCGTCGCGGCGGCAACCTGTATGCGCTGCCGTGGTACGTGGTGATCGGTCCGCCGGGCTCGGGCAAGAGCACGCTGCTGCAGAACTCCGGGCTCAACTTTCCGTTGTCCGAGCGCTTCGGCAAGGAGGCGCTGCGCGGCATCGGCGGCACCCGCAACTGCGACTGGTGGTTCACCGACGAGGCGGTGTTCCTCGACACCGCCGGCCGCTACACCATGCAGGATTCCGACCGCGCCGCCGATGCCTCGGCGTGGGCGGAGTTCCTCAAGCTGCTGCGCAAGTACCGCAAGCGCCGGCCGATCAACGGCGTGGTGATCGCGATGAGCATGTCCGACCTGCTCACGCTGGACGAGGCGGGGCTCGCGGAACACATCCAGGCGATCCGGCGCCGGCTGGACGAGCTGGCCACGCACCTGCGCATCGGCGTGCCGGTGTACCTCACCTTTACCAAGTGCGACCTGGTCGCCGGCTTCGGCGAGTTCTTCGACGATCTCAGCCCCGAGCTGCGCAGCCAGGTGTGGGGTTTCTCGTTCCCGCTCGAAGCGACCATGGACGGCAGCGCCGCCAAGCGCTTCGGCGAGGAGTTCGACCTGCTGCTGCGCCAGCTCGACACGCGCATCCTCGATCGCCTGCACGCCGAGCGCGACCGCAACCGGCGCGCGGCGATCCTGTCGTTCCCGCAGCAGCTGTCCGCCCTGCGCGACATCGCGCGGCGCTTCGTGGAAGGCGTGTTCAGCGGCCACGCCTATGCCGCGCAGCCGCTGCTGCGCGGCGTCTACCTCACCTCGGGTACGCAGGAAGGCACGCCGATCGATCGCATGATGGGTGCGGTGGCGCGCACCTTCGGCGTGGACGCGGCGCAGTTGCATGTGCCCGGCGCGCAGCGACGCACCTTCTTCGTCGAGCGCCTGCTGAAAGAGGTCCTGTTCGGCGAGTCGGGCTTCGCCGGCACCAACCCGGCGCTGGAGCGGCAGAAGGTGCTGCTGCAGGCCGCGTCCTACGCGGTCGTGCTGTTGCTAACCGTGCTGCTGCTGGCCGGCTTCGGCACCAGCTACGGACGCAACCGCGGTTACCTTGCCCAGGTGCAGGCCGCGCTGCAGGGCTACCCGGCCAAGAGCGACCTCGACGCCGCGACCACCCAGAAGGAGTATTTCGCCCGCGTGCTCGAGCGCCTGGAAGGCCTGTCCGCCGTGCAGGACGCCGCGAACAAATACCGGGACCACGTGCCGATGGGCATGCGCTTCGGCCTCTACCAGGGCAGCGCGGTGGGCGGGGAGGTGCACGATGCCTACCTGCGCGAACTGAACGGCCTGCTGCTGCCGGGCGTGGCCGCGCAGTTCCGCATCGGGCTCACCGGCAATGCCAGCGATCCGCAGGCGCTGTACTACTACCTCAAGGGCTACCTGATGCTGGGCGAGCCGCAGCACCAGAACGCCGACGAACTGGTCGCGCTCACCAACATCGAGTGGCGCAAGGTGTTCCCCGGCGACCCGGTGCTGCAGCAGGCGCTGGCGAAGCATTTCCATGCGCTGGTGGCTGAGCCGGGCCGGCTGCGCGCGCTGGGCCTGGACAAGACCCTGGTGGAGCAGGCGCGCAACACCCTGCGCACGGCCGACCTGCCCACGCTGATCTACGGCAACCTCAAGCTCGGCGCCGGCAGCACGGACTATCCGCCGCTGCAACTGGACAAGGCGCTGGGCCTGCTCGGCAACGTGTTCGTCCGCAAGAGCGGCACGGCGTTGTCCGAGCCGGTGCCGGCGCTGTATACCCAGCCGATGTTCCAGTACGAGGCGAGCAAGGGCATCGCGCAGGCGGTCGAGCAGTTCGCCAAGGACGACTGGGTGTTCGGCGCCACGCCCATCGACAGCCTGCAGAAGGCACGCCTCGCGCAGCAGGTGCAGGCCTTGTACGAGCAGGACTACATCAAGGCCTGGGACGATCTGCTCGCCGACCTGCAGTTGCAGCCGGTCACCAGCATCCAGGACGCCAGCGCGATCGCCGCCAAGCTGTCGGGGCCCAGCTCGCCGCTGAAGGCACTGCTCAACACGGTGCGCGACAACACCAGCGACATGATGAAGGCGCCGCCGCAGGATGCCGGGGACAAGGCGCTGGCCGGCGCGGAGCAGGCCGCGGAGAAGAAGGCGGCGCAGAAGCTCACCCAGAACGCGCTGGCCCGCGCACTCGCTTCGAGTGGCGGTGGTGCCGCCGCGCCCGCGGCTGCACCACCGGGCGCGGCGATCAGCGCGCACTTCGCCACGCTGGACCAGCTGAGCGCCGGCGCACCGGGTGCCGCGCCGATCGACCAGACCCTGCAGGTGCTCGACCAGCTGAGCAAGACGCTGCTGACCATGACCGATTTCAGCAACGCCGCCGGCCAGCCCAACCCGCAGCTGCTATTGGCGCAGCAGCAGGCATCGCAGCTGCCGGCGCCGGTGTCCGGCTGGGTCAATGCGGTCACCGGCAAGAGCCAGGCGCTGGTGGCCAGCGGCACCAAGGGCGCGCTGGGCGACCAGTTCCAGCAGGTGGTGGGCAAGGACTGCGCCAGTTTCGTGCGTGGTCGCTACCCGTTCTCGCCGGACAGCCGCACCGACATCCCGCTGCAGAACTTCGGCGAGCTGTTCGGCAACGGCGGCAGCTTCGACACGTTCAACAAGCAGACCCTGTCCAAGCTGGTCGACGCCAGCGGCCGCAACTGGCAGTGGAAGACCGGTCCAGGCGCGGTGGCCGGTCCGCCGGGCGTGCTGGCGCAGGCGCAGATGGCCGACGACATCCGCCAGATGTATTTCCGCAGCGGTAACCTGCCCGAAGTGGATTTCACCGTGCAGGCGCCGCTGCTCGATCCCGGCATCGGGAAGCTGGAGTTCGACGTCGACGGCCAGAAATACGTCTACCAGCCCGGTGGCGCCACCAGCATGGCGATGAAGTGGCCGGGGCCGCAGCCGGGCCACGTCACGATCTCCGCATGGGACAGCTCAGGCACCCTGCTCAGCACCTTCGACTACCAGGGCGACTGGGCGTTCTTCCGCGCGCTGCAGGCGGCGCACCTGCAAAAGCAGTCGGACCTGAGCTTCCTCGCCAGCTTCAACTTCGGCGGCAAGACGGCGAAGCTGACGATCCAGGCCAGCAACCTGAAGAATCCGTTCCTCAATACCGAAGTGCAACGTTTCCGGTGCGGGGGATGACCGCATGCCGAATCCGACAGGGGTGGGATTCTTCGGCAAGCTTCCCGGTACCGGGGATTTCGTGCAGCGGCGCCTGCCGGCGTCCTTCGTGGACGTGTGGGACCGCCATTTCGAGCAGGCGGTCAGCGCCAGCCGTGCGCGGCTGGGCGACGACTGGGCGCAGGCATGGCGCGACGGCGCAGTGTGGCGCTTCGTGCTGGCGCCGGGCATCTGCGGCGACATGGCCTGGGCCGGCGTGACGGGACCGGCCACGGATCGGGTCGGGCGCTGCTTTCCGATGGTGATCGCCGTGCCGCTGGCGGATGCCGCCGCCGTCGATGCGGCCCTGCGCAACGATGCCTGGTTCGCCGCCGCCGAGCGCGCGCATCGCGACGCGCAGGCGCGATGCGAGGGTGTCGAGGCATTCGAGGCGCGCATCGCTGCGTTGCCGGATCCGCTGGCTCCGCCCGATCCGGTGCGCGAAGCCGTGTCACGGGTCGACTGGCGCAGCGCGGGCCATTGGCGTCTGCCGCTGCCGCCGGCTGTCGACACGGTGTTCCTGTCCGCGTTGTGGGCGCAGTTGCAGGCTTTGCCCGGATACGCATTGTGGTGGACGGCGGGTGCGGCGCGGATACCGGCCAGCGCGCTGGTCACCCGCGGCCTGCCCGAGCCGGCCGCGCATGCCGGCATGCTCGATGTGGCGCATGCCGACATGCCCTGGCAGACGCCGGGCGCGTTCGCAGCACCGCGCGCGCCCCGGCCGCCAGCCGCACAGGCGGTATCGCCGCCGCCGGTGCAGCCAGAGCCGACGCCGGTCCGCCTGCCCGACGACTTGTCCGAGCTGTTCGCCGACCTGGCGCCGCATCTGGACGCGGTCGAACCCAGTGCGGCGGAAACCACGCAGCGCGCCGCCGACGTGGGCGGCGCGCGCGTGCTGCACCGCTACGATTGCGCGCTGACCATGGTGGTGGCGGACGACGGCGCACCCGATCCGCGCCGGCAGGCGGCCGCGTCGGTCAGCGAGCTGATCGGCCGCTTCGTGCCCAGCGACTTCGTCGCCGGCATGCAGGCCCTGCGCACGCGTCTTCTTGTGCTGCACACGCGCCTGGGCCAGCTGGCCGAGGATCACGCCGAACCGGTGCACGAGGATGGCGCGGTGATCGCGGTGCGCGTCACCGGGCGCTGGGCCGACCTGCTGCGCATCGGCACCGCGAGTGCCTGGCACTGGCGCGCGGGCCAGCTGCATCCCGTGTTCGCCGGCGGCGAGCTGCCGCCCGATGGCGCGGGGCTCGGCGGCGAGCTGGACGACCTGCTGTTCAGCCGCACCTCGCCGGTGGCACCGGGTCTTGGTGCGCCCACGCAGCCGATCTGCGACGAGATCGTCTGCGAGATCGATACCGGCGACCGCCTGCTGCTGCTGGCTACCCGCAAGTTGGCGGAACTGCAGCCTCTGCTACTGGCCGAGGCGCTGGCGTTGCCGTCGCCGGACGCCGCGTGCGCGCACATCGCCGCCGCGGCGGGACTGGGTTCCAACGCGGCCGGCTGGCCGCTGGCCGTGATCGAGGTGCAGCCATGACCCTGCATTACCAGTCCGCTGGCCGTACCGAGACCGGCAAGGTGCGTCGGCACAACGAGGACTCGATCCTGCTGCGCGACGACGTCGGCCTGTGGGTGGTCGCCGACGGCCTGGGCGGCCATGCCGCCGGCGACTACGCCAGCCAGATGATCGTCGAGCGGCTGGGCGCGCTGCCGCGCAAGGGCAGCGTGTTCGACTTCATCGAGGCGATCGAGGACAGCCTGCAGCAGATCAACGCCGACCTGATCGCCACCGCGCTGGAGCGCGGCAGCGACATCATCGGCTCGACCGTGGTGCTGCTGGTGCACGACAAGGACTTCATGCTGTGCGGCTGGGTGGGCGACAGCCGCGCCTACTGCAACGAGGACGGCCATCTGCGCCAGATCACCCGCGACCACGTGCACGGCACCAAGGACGACATCACCCAGTTCGGCGGCGGCGTGGCGACGGCGCAGGCGGGCGCCGGCGTGCTCAGCCGGGCGGTCGGTGCCGAGGAACGCCTGTTCATGGACTGGGTGGTGGCGAGCAACCGGCCCGGCACGCAATTCCTGCTCTGTTCCGATGGCATCAACAAGGAGCTGGGCGACGAGGAACTCGATGTCGAATCCCGCAACCAGCCCGAGCCGCAGGCACTGCTGGCCCGCCTGTTCGAACTGTCGCTGCAGCGCGCCGCGCGCGACAACATTTCCGCCGTGATCGTGCGTCTCCAGGATTGAGCAAAGCCTCCCCATGACTCCTATTGCCGAACTGATCGCCGACTACCAGGCCAAGCGGCTCTCGCTGCCCGGGCTGTTCGAGGCGCTTACCGCACGCGGCGCGCTGCCGGACGAAACCTGCCGCGACGAGCAGGCCCTGCTCGAGGCGATGGCGGCCGACGGCCGGCTCGAGCCGACCTTGGCGCGTGCGCTTGCCGCGAAGCTGCGCAGCCTGCAGCCGTCTGCGCCGGCGCCGGCAACGCCACTCGCAGCACCGGCTGCGGCGGTGGACGAGGACGTGACGAAGGTGCGGGTGTCGGATCGCGCGGCCGCGCCGCCGCCGGATGCCGAGATGACCATGGTGCAGCCCGCCTCGCGCCCACCGGCGCCCGCCAGCGATGCGGATGCCACCATGGTCGCGCCCGCCTCGCGCCCGCCCGCGGCCGACACGCCGCAGGCCACCGCCGTCACCGGCACCCAGGGCACCGCCTCCAGCAGCAGCTTCAACCGTTCCAGCTGGGAAAAGGTGGCCGAGGCCGAAACCGGCGATTACGCCACCGTCGGCATGCTGCTGAAGGGGCGCTTCCTGCTGGAACGCGAGATCGGCCGCGGCGGCATGGGCGTGGTCTACCTCGCCCGCGACGAACGCAAGGTGGAGGCACGCGACCGCGATCCCTACGTGGCGGTGAAGGTGCTGAACGACGAGTTCCGCCGCCATCCCGACTCGCTGATCGCGCTGCAGCGCGAATCGCGCCGCGCGCAGCTGCTGGCGCACGACAACATCGTGCGCGTCTACGACTTCGACAAGGACCGCACCATCGTCTTCATGACGATGGAGTACATCGACGGCACCGACCTGCGCACGCTGATCCGCGAACGCGCGTACCACGGCATGCCGCTGGCCGAGGCGCGGCCGCTGATCGAGGGCATGGGCTGGGCACTGAAGCGCGCCCACGCGGCCGGCATCGTGCACTCGGACTTCAAGCCCGGCAACGTGATGGTGACGCGCGAGGGCGTACCCAAGGTGTTCGACTTCGGCATCGCGCGCGCCGGCAAGCACCTGAGCGAGGCTACCGGCGAGGAGACGGTGTTCGACGCCGGCACGCTGGGCGCGCTGACGCCGGCCTACGCCAGCCTGGAGATGATCCAGGGCAAGGAGCCGTCGCCGTCCGACGACATCTACGCGCTGGGCTGCGTGACCTTCGAGCTGCTCACCGGCAAGCACCCGTTCGACAAGCAGAGCGCCGAAGTGGCGATGAAGGAGGGCCGCAAGCCGCCGCTGGTGCCCGGCCTGACCCGGCGCCAGTACAAGACGCTGTGCGACAGCGTTGCGTTCCATGCCGAGCAGCGCCTGCAGAGCGCGAGCGAGCTGATCGACGGCCTGCGCGAGATCGGCCTGCGCGAGCGGCTGGTGCCATGGCTGGGTTACGGCGCGGTCGCCGCGGTGGTGATCGCCGGCGGCACCTGGGGTACGGTCAGCTACCTGCACCAGCATCACCTGTCCCAGGTGATCGCGCGCTTCGCGGCCGGCAACCCGCATCACTACGCGAACGAGAACGATGCGATGCAGGCGCTGGACGGCCTCGGCGAGGACGATCGCAAGCGGCTGGTGCTGGACCAGGGCGAGACGATTCAGAACTTCCTGCTCGCGCGCATCGATGCCTACTGGAACCCGGCCAAGGGCCACTACGACTTTCCCGGTGCCCAGCACGTGTTCCAGTTGCGCGACCAGTTGAAGCTGTACTCGCCCAAGCTGGACAGCCGGCGCACCGAAGTGACCCAGCAGAAGAACGACCTGCTCAACACGCTGGATACCGAGCTGTCGCAGCGCGTCACCGCCGGCGCGATCTTCGAGAACCAGCCCGACAACGCGGTGGCCACGCTGGACCGCATCCGTGCGATCGATCCGCACAGCGCGCTGCTGCGCAACGCCGAGCTGGAGCTGAAGTACGACATCGCGATCGGCCAGTCGCTGAGCGCCGACCATGTGGACGAGGCGCGCCAGCGGCTGGCGCTTGCCACCCGGCTGTTTCCTGATTCGACGCGGCTGAAGCAGCGCGCGGCGCAGCTGGCCGCTCTGGCCGTCCCCGCGCCGACTGCACCGGCGCCAGGTGCACCGGTGCAGAGCATCGCGCAGGCACGCAGTGCGCTGGCCGCGCTGGTGGCCAGCCCGTCGGCGAACGCCAGCTGGCAGCAGTCGGTGGCGAGTGCGATGGTTGTGCTGCACAACGACCAGTCGCCGGAAACGCGTCGCCTGGTGGCGGCGCTGGGCACTGCCATCGCAGGTGTCGCGGGGCAGCAGACCGATCCGGTGCACCTGCCGCAGGATCTGGCGCTGGTGAATCTCGGCCTGCAGTACGCGCCGCAGTCGGCGCCGCTGCTCGCCCAGCGCGACAAGCTGGCCGCGTTGCAGAGCCAGGCGCAGGCCCAGCTCGACCAGGAAGCCGCCACGGCCGAGGTGGCCTCGCGCATCGAGTCGGTGCGGCGGGCGGCGGCCGCCGACGACAGCGCCAAGGCGCTGGAATCGCTGGCCCGCATCCGCACCCTGCAGCCGGACAATCCCTTCCTCGCCAAGGAAGGCCCGCAACTGGTGGCCTCGGCCTATCTGGGGCAGGCCGACGAGCAGTTCCAGCGCGGCAAGTACCAGGCTGCATCGAACGTGTTGGCGCAGGGCCTGAAGGCGCTGGGCAACCGCAGCGACCTGCGCAATGCGCAGCAGCGCTACGAACTCGTCGCCGCGCTGCTGAAGGCCAACGGCAAGCCCCTGGCCGAAGCCGACTACCAGCGTCTGGGCACCCAGCTGAGCGGCGCCCGCAAAGCCGATGCACAGGGGCTGGACGACCTGGAATCCGACCTGAAGCAGCATGGCCACCTGCCGCAGGGCAGCCTGGCCGCATGGCTGGACAGCCTCAAGCCCAGCACCGCCGCCGCAACGGTGGCGCCGTCCCCGGCAGCCCCCGTGCCGTCCGCACCCTCCGCACCGCCTGCCGTCACGCCAGGCCATGCGCCGAACGAAGCGGCGGCGACCAGGCCCGTCCCCGGCGCCGCGGCCAAGACTCCGACGGAAGCCGCCGGCACGGCCGCACCGGCCACGGTCGCCGCCGGCGCCGGCAGCGATCCCTGTGCCCGCCCGGACCTGGTCGGCAAAGGTCGCGCCTGTTCGGACACCCTGGGCGCCAGCGGGCGCGGTCCAGCCCTGGTGGTGATCCCGGCCGCGGGTGGCGGCAAGCCCTATGCGATGTCCCGCACCGAAATCACCGTGGGCGAATTCAACCGCTACTGCAAGGCCAGTCATGCCTGCGCCGGTTTGCCGGCGAGCGACCGGGATGCCAGCCAGTTGCCGGCCAGCAACATCAGCCTGGCCCAGGCCAGGGCCTACATGCAGTGGCTCAGCAGCGCCAGCGGCTACACCTACCGCCTGCCCAGCGATGCCGAATGGATGCATGCGGCGCAGGCAGGGAGCGGCTGGAAGCAGTCGCCGGACAGCAATTGCATCCCGCCCTCGGCCAGCGACGACAGCGGCGGCGGCCCGATTTCCGCACTGGGCCGCGAACCCAACCCCTGGGGGCTGGTGAACATGACCGGCAATGTCTGGGAGTGGGTGAGCGACGGCGGCGGCGTGATCGTGCGCGGCGGCAGCTACAACAGCTACTGGTCCGATTGCACGGTGGACAGCCATCGGAGCGACAATGGCAGCGCGCAGAAGGACGTCGGGTTCCGGGTGCTGCGGGAGCTGAAATGAGCGAGCGGGAGCGGCGGGTCAATCAAGGGCTTCGTGTCCTCGACGAAGCCCATTACAGCGGGCGGATCAGCCGCGAGGAATACCGCCTGCGACGCCGCCAGCTGCTCGGCTCCCTGTGCGACAGCCACGGCATCACGGCCCGCAACACCTTGCGCGGCAGGATCACCCAGCAGGGCGGGCGCAGCGCGTCCGGCGCCCATGCGCAAACCGCGTCGGCGGAATCCCTGCCGACCCCCTTCGCCGCCCGCCACGCCGTGGCATGGAAACAGCTGCTGGCCTTCGCATCCGGCCTGGTGCTGTGCGCGCTGCTGCTGTACTGGCTGCTGCGGGGAAATTGACGACGGCATCCCGGTTTGCGCAACCGGTCCGTCCGGCGTGACTGAAAAAGCCGCCGCTTTGCGCATTGAGTACCAAGGACGGTCTGGTTTCGATGATCGTGGATCCGGACCCGGCAGGCAGTCCGGCACGTGTCGTCCCTCCACCATGGCCAAACCGCGGGATGGCACGAGCGCCATTGGCGTCGTGCACGTTCGTCATCGATCATGGGAAGGGGATTGCCGTGCGCAGGGTCTGTCTGGCAGCAGCGTTGGCGCTGGTCCTGGGGACCGGAGAGGCATGGGCGCAAGTGGCAGGGGGGAGTCCGCCGCAGATCCTGGTCAGCGGCGTGTCGGCCACCGCCGGACCCGGAGCGCAGTCCGCCGTGCAGGCCATCATCGACCGCGAATACCAGCAGACGCTGGCGGCAGACGGCCACCCCGCCGCGCTGACCGCGGTGCAACTGCAGGCGCTGGCCGACCGGATCACCCTGGCCTTGCACAAGGCCGGCTACCCGGATGCCCACGCCTACCTGCCCGATCAGGTGATGGCCTATACGGTGCATACGACGGCGGGCGCCGGCCAGACGGCCGTCGCGGCGGCATCGGTCGTGGCGCAGGCGGCGCCGGGCGCCGCGCCCCGGCCCGCTGCACAAACGCCTGCCGCGCCCGTGCCCGCGGCGCCACCCGACCGGGTGGTGCCGCCGCTCAGGGAGCGCGATGTCGGCAGTGCGCAGACGCAGCGGATCGCCGTGCTGGGCTTCCACGTGGACGGCGTGGGCGAGCACAAGGGCACCGGCATCACGCCGGCCAGCATCCAGTCGCTGGCCGACGCGCAATTCCACAAGCTCGGCGGCGGCAACGGGCAGCCGGCGCAGCTCGGCTTCGACCAGTTGCAGGGCGTGGCCGACACGATCACCGATCGCTACCGCAAGGCCGGCTTCATCGTGGCCCTTGCCTTCCTGCCGGCGCAGACGGTGGGCAACGACCACATCGTGCGCATCCAGGTGCTGGAAGGAAAGATCGGTCGCATCATCGTCAAGGGCACCAGGCGCTACCACCCTGGCGTGATCGCGGCGCCGGCCGAGAAACTGCGCGGCAAGGCGTTGCAGAAGAACGACGTGGACACGGCGCTGCTGTACGACCGCGACCTGCCGGGCGTGTCGGTGACCTCCACCTTCCAGCCCGGCGAGCAGACCGGCGACACCGACCTGATCATGGTCGCGCGCGAGGCGCCGCGGCCGTACACCATCACCCTGGGCGCGAACGACTACGGCACCGACCTCACCGGCCGCTATCGCGCGGAGGCGGGCATCACCTGGAACAGCCCGCTGGGCATCGGCGACAGTCTCGCCGCCAACGTCGACTATGCGATGGACCCCAGCCAGAACGTCTACGGTTCGGTGGCCTATCGCGCGCCGACGGTAGTGGTGCCCGGACTCAGCATGGTGGTGGGTGCCACCCGCAGCGAGCTGCAGATCAACTCCGGCCAGTTCGCCAAGCTCAACGTGGAGGGCCCCAGTTCCTCCTACTTCGGCGGCGCCGACTGGAAGTTCGTCAACGACGAAGACCTGAAGATGGCCGGCACCCTGCATCTCATCCGCGAGGAGTCGAAGCTGAACCTGGGCGGCTTCGACTTCCCGTTGTCCGACGAGCGCTTCGACGTGGCCGACCTGGGTTTCGGGATGCAGCACATCGACAAGCGCTTCAACGGCGTGGACATCCTCCAGGTCGATGTGCGCAAGTCGATCAGCGACGATTCGAAGCAGCCCGACCTGGTCAGTCCCGACCATTCCAGAAGCTTCCTGTCCGAGCGGATCTCGTACACCCGCCTGCAGTTCCTCACCCGCACCCAGCGGCTGTACTTCAAGTTCAACGGGCAATACAGCGACGACGTGCTGGCGCCGCTGGAGCAGTTCGCGATCGGCGGCCCGGACAGCGTGCGCGCCTACCCGATCGCCGACTCGCTCAGCGCCCGCGGCTACTACACCTCGCTGGAGTATCACGTGGACGCGCCGGGTTTCAGCGACAAGGTGTCGCCATTCCGCGGCCGGCCGTGGCGCGAGCTGCTGGAATTGGAAACCTTCCTCGACTACGCGCGCGGCTTCCCGGTGGCCCAGGAGCGCGCCAGCGGACTCACGCCGGTGACCTACAGCGGCGCCGGCGCAGGCTTCATCTTCCGCCTGCCGTTCTGGCACCACCTCGAATTCCACCTCGACGGTGCCGTGCCGCTGGGCAGCCAGAAGGCCTCCGACGACCACGGGTACCACGTGTACGGGCGCTTCGGCCTCACGTTCTGACGGACACGATCATGAACAAGATCACGGCTAACACCACTCGGGTTTCCGGTGCACAGGCAAATGCAGGGGCGCGGTCGCCGCTGGAACGGTTGCATCGGCGGCGGCTGGTGCTCAGCCTGTCGCTGGCGCTCGGCTCGCTGTCGTTCTGCGGCGGCGCGCTGGCCGGGTCCGGCGGCGTGGCGCCCGGCACCACGCCGATCGGCGGCGTGGTGGTCGGCGGCGCGGGCTCGATCGCGCAGAACGGGCTCAACACCGTGGTCAACCAGCAGTCCACGCTGCTGGCGCTGAACTGGCAGAGCTTCAACCTGGGCAAGGATGCCTCGGTGCTGTTCAAGCAGCCCTCGTTCAACGCGGTGGCGCTCAACCGCATCCTCGACCAGAACCCCAGCCAGATCTTCGGCCACATCAACTCCAACGGCCAGGTGTTCCTGATCAACACCCACGGCATCATCTTCGGCAGCGGTGCGCAGCTGAACGTAGGCGGCCTGGTGGCGAGCACGCTGGACCTCACACCCACCGATTTCCTCTCCGACCATTTCAACCTCGACGCCCATGGCGGCAGCGCCGGTGTCGTCAATCACGGCACCATCCAGGCCGCCAGCGGCGGCTCGGTGAGCCTGATCGGCGGACAGGTGGAGAACGACGGCCTGATCGTGGCGAACTACGGCCACATCAACCTCGATGGTGCCGACAAGGCAGTACTGGATTTCGACGGCGACGGCCTGATCAGCGTGCAGGTCACCGGTGCCTTGCAGCAGCGGCTGAACACCGACGAAGCCGCGGTGACGAACAACGGCACCCTGCAGGCCGACAGCGGCACCGTGGTGCTGCAGGCCTCGGCCGCGAAGGACCTGTTCACCAACCTGGTCAACAACACGGGCGTGATCGACGCGCACGGCATCAGCACCGACGGTGGCGTGGTGCGGCTGGTGGGCACGGGCGGCAACACCGTCGACAGCGGCAGCATCGACGCCAGCGGTGTGCACGGCGGCAGCGTGCAGCTGCTTTCGGACCAGGACGTGGACGTCGGCGGCAGCGTGGATGCCTCCGGTGCGCTGGGTGGTGGCAGCATCCGCGTGGGCGGTGGCGAGGGCCTGTTGCAAGCCGCCAACACCACGATCGAGGCCGGTGCTTCGTTGAACGCCGACGCCACGCAGTCGGGCAACGGCGGTTCCATCGCCGTGTGGAGCAACCAGACCAGCAATGTCGCAGGCAACTTCAGCGCCCGGGGCGGTGCCCTGGACGGCAACGGCGGCAGCATCGAGACTTCGGGCGAGCACGTCCACGTGGCCGACGGTACACGGGTCAATACCCTGGCGCCGCGTGGGCAGAGCGGCGACTGGCTGATCGACCCGGAAGATTTCACCATCGCGCTCACCGGTGGCGACATCACCGGTGCCACGTTGAGTGCCAATCTTTCGAGCGGAGACGTCACGATCCTGTCCAGCCAGGGCACGAAAACCCCTGGCGGCACCGGCAGCATAAACGTCGACGACGCGGTGAGCTGGGGCAGCCACAAGCTCACCCTCACGGCTGCCGACAACATCAATATCGATGCGGCAATGACGGTCAGCGGTACGGCTGGTCTGGCGTTGAATCCCGCGACTGCGAATGGTGCCGGGGCCAGCGCAGAAAGCGCCGTGACTGCTGGCACGACCATTATCGGCAGCAGCGGAAGCCTGACTCTCGGCGGCTCCGGCGCCATGGCGCTCGGCAGCCTCACCGACAACGGCACGTTCGACATCTCGGGCTTGACCGCTGGAACCACGGTCACCAGCCTGGCGGGTGGCGGCACGGTGTCCCTCGGTGCCAACACGCTGACGCTGAGCAACGCGTCGGACAGTTTCGCTGGCGTGATCGGCGGTACGGGCGGCAGCCTGACGCTGACGAGCGGCACGGAAACGCTGACGGGTACGAACACGTACACGGGCGGCACGACGATCAGTGGCGGCGAACTCGTGGCGGGCAACGCCGCCGCGCTGGGCACGGGCGCGGTGAGCATGGCGGGCGGCAGCACGCTGGGCTTTGCTGCGAGCGGTCTGTCCCTGGGCAACGCCATCACGCTCAACGGCGCGGCGACGGTGGACGTGGCGAGTGGGCAGAGCGACACGCTGACCGGGATCATCAGCGGCGCCAACGGCAGCCTGAGCAAGACCAGCGCCGGCACACTGACCTTGAGTGGCGCGAACACCTACGGCGGCGGCACGACGATCAATGGCGGCGAGCTCGTGGCGGGCGACGACGCCGCGCTGGGCACAGGCGCGATGAGCATGGCGGGCGGCAGCACGCTGGGCTTTGCTGCGAGCAGTCTGTCGCTGGGCAACGCCATCACGTTCAACGGCGCGGCGACGGTGGACGTGGCGAGCGGGCAGAGCGACACGCTGACGGGGATCATCGGCGGCGTCAGCGGCAGCCTGACCAAGACCAGCGCCGGCACGCTGACCTTGAGCGGCGCGAACACCTACGGCGGCGGCACGACGATCAATGGCGGCACGCTGGCGATCGGCAGCGGCGGCAGCCTGTCGTCAACTGGCGCCGTGACCCTGGCGGGGACGGGCACATTCGATATTTCTGCCGCGGGCGACCAGACCATTGGCTCGCTGGCTGGTACGGCGGGCAGCGTCGATCTGGGCGCCAACACGCTGACCCTGGGCAATGCGTCGGGCAGCTTCGCTGGCGTGATCGCCGGCACGGGCGGCAGCCTGGCACTGACGAGCGGCACGGAAACGCTGACGGGCGCGAACACGTACACGGGCGGCACGACGATCAATGGCGGCACGCTGGCGGTCGCTTCGGACAGCGCACTGGGTGCGGCCACCGCCGGGGTGACGATCAACGGCGGCACGCTGGAGAACACGGCAGCGTTCAGCACCGGTCGAGCTATCACGCTGGGCACGGGCGGCGGCACGCTGCAGACCGACGCCGCGCTGACGGTATCGGGGGTCATCAGCGGCACCGGCCTGACCAAGACCGGCACGAGCACGTTGACGCTGACGGGCACGAACACGTACACGGGCGGCACGGCGATCAATGGCGGCGAGCTCGTGGCGGGCAACGACGCCGCGCTGGGCACGGGTGCGCTGACCATGGCGGGCGGTAGCACGCTGGGTTTTGCTGCCAGCGGTTTGTCGCTTGGCAACACCGTCACGCTCAACGGTGCGGCGACGGTGGACGTGGCGAGCGGCCAGAGCGACACACTGACGGGCGTCATAAGCGGCGCCAGCGGCAGCCTGACCAAGACCAGCGCCGGCACGCTGACCTTGAGCGGCGCGGACACCTACGGCGGAGGCACGACGATCAATGGGGGCACGCTGGCGATCGGCAGCGGCGGCAGCCTTGCCGCGACCGGTGCGGTCACGCTCGCCAACGCCAGCGGTGCGGTTTTCGATATCTCCGCCGCGGGCGCCCAGACCATCGGTTCGCTGAGCGGGGGCGGCGCGACGGGCGGTACGGTGGCGCTGGGCGCCAACACGCTGACCCTGGGCAATGCGTCGGGCAGCTTCGCTGGCGTGATCGGCGGCGCGGGCGGCAGCCTGGCGCTGACGAGCGGCACGGAAACGCTGACGGGCGCGAACACGTACACGGGCGGCACGACGATCAGTGGCGGCGAGCTCGTGGCGGGCAACGACGCCGCGCTGGGCACGGGTGCGCTGACCATGGCGGGCGGCAGCACGCTGGGTTTTGCTGCCAGCGGTTTGTCGCTGGGCAACGCCATCACGCTCAACGGTGCGGCGACGGTGGACGTGGCGAGCGGCCAGAGCGACACGCTGACGGGCGTCATCGGCGGCGCCAGCGGCAGTCTGACCAAGACCAGCGCCGGCACGCTGACCTTGAGCGGTGCGAACACCTACAGCGGCGGCACGGTGATGGATGCCGGCATCTTGTCGGTCGCGGCGGACGGCAACCTGGGCGGCGCCAGCGGCGGGCTGACCTTTGACGGCGGCACGCTGGAAACCACGGCG